>NZ_FQUE01000020.1 GCF_900128995.1 Loktanella atrilutea
CTGAGCAAACTCTACGAGCGCACCAGTGTCGTCATCACCACGAACCTGAGCTTCAGCGAATGGGCGACCGTCTTTGGAGACCCCAAGATGACGACCGCACTCCTCGATCGCCTGACACACCGCTGCCACATCCTGCAGACCAGGCAACGACAGCTTCCGCTTCAAAGCCAGCGCCGCAGTAGCGGCCCGGAAAAAGAGGGAGGGCAACGATGTCTTGACCCAAGCCTGACCACCGAAACATAACCTCAAGGTGGGTCAGTTCTCGATGGAAAACCCGGGTCACTTCTGGGTGGAAATCAACAGGTCGCCATTGCCGCGCCTTCGCAGATTTACGCGGGGTTGCAGACAGGCCTCTGGGCCTCGAATAACGCAGGCGTGGATTGGTCGCTGGTGTCGCCGATGGCCGTCACCGCACTGGCTGTCGATCCAGACGATCCCCTGCACCTCGTGGCCGCCCGAACCGATCGCCTCGACGAGACGGTCGATGGCGGCAAGACCTGGTCCCCCCTCACCTTCACACAGGACAATTGACATGAACCGCAGATCTCTTCTTGGCTCCGCCCTCTCCCTTACCGCTGTGCTCGCAACCCTGCGCCCCACGACGTCAACGGCGCAGCAAAGCGCCACCACCAATGAATCAACGACCCCGTCTGATGCCGTACCCGCGAACCGACGCATGACGATCTGGCGTGATCCGTCCTGTGGATGCTGCGATGTCTACGCCGACTACATGGAAGACAACGGTTTCGTTGTGACCCGCATCGACGACCGGGATTTCGACAAGCGTTCGATTGCGGCAGGCGTGCCCGAGGCGGGGCTGGGGTGCCATTTGGCAGAGGTCGACGGCTATTACGTCAGTGGCCTCGTGCCTTTCGAGATCATCGCCCGTCTGACGGCAGAGCGTCCCAACGTAATCGGCATTACCCTGCCGGGCATGCCGCAGAACGCACCCGGCATGGCGGGCAAAAGCGGAGCCCTGAAAGTCTACGCCTTCAACGCCGACGGCGTTTCCGTCTATTCCAACGAGTGAGCTTCAAATGACTGACATGATGAATGGCCCGATGACCGGCATGTTGATGGCCGGATGCGGCATCGCTATTCTGCTGGTGGGTGCGGTGCTGGTCCTGAGCGTGATGGCGCTGATCAAATATCTGCGGCGGCCCGCATGAAGCTGGCCCTCCTCTCCGCAGCGACAAGCACCGCAATGGCACTCATGGCCTACGCAGCGGCGGCACAGACCCCTGACAACGCTGTGATATCAAATGCGATCCTGTCTGCGCCTACCGGCGCAGACAGGATCGCGGAGGGAAAGGCCGTTTACGATACGAACTGCGCATCCTGTCATGGTGCAAAGCTCGAAGGTCAGCCTGACTGGCGTCGCCGTCTAGACACCGGCCGCATGCCCGCGCCCCCGCACGATGAAACCGGCCACACGTGGCACCATCCCGACGCGGATCTGTTCAAGATCATCAAGTCCGGACTGGATGCGGTGGTCCCAAACTATGAAAGCGACATGCCAGCGTTCGGCAGCATCCTGAGTGATCCCCAGATTGCCGACGTTCTGGCCTACATCAAGAGCACCTGGCCGGACCGGCAGCGTGATTTTCAAGCGGAGGTCACCGCCAATGATGCGGCGAACCCGTAGGGAGCGTCACAGTGATGCGCCCGATTTCAGTGACACAATGTTCCTGCACATAGGAACTGCAGACCAAATTTTTGTCTTGAACCTACAGTAGCTATAGCAATTACAAGGCCGGTGCTGGTCGAACGTTGCGGGTCGACACGCATAAGTTTTGTCATGAACGAAGGTGATCTGATTTGTCGAACGCTTGGATCTATACCCTTGCCCCGGTTCTGATGGCAGTGATTGCCGCGATCTTCGCGGTCAATCTGCGTCCAGGACCTGTTATTGTCAGCGCAATTCAGCACTTTGCAGCCGGTGTCGTCTTTGCCGCCGCGGCCGGGGAAATTCTGCCTGACGTCATGCATGGTGGATCGCCTGTCGCAACTCTTGTTGGTGGCACGGTTGGCGTCATTGTCATGCTGATGGTCCGGCAACTCGAAAATCTGATAAAGGGTCCCGTCGGCCTTATGACGATGATCGGCATCGACGTGCTGGTTGATGGCCTGGTTCTCGGTATTGCTTTTGCCGCCGGGGGGGCACAGGCGGGTCTGCTGCTCACCGTTGCACTGACCCTCGAAGTCGCATTCTTGGCGCTCGCCCTCGTAACCGAATTAAGTGCAGCGAATTGGACACGGATCCGGATCGTTGGCATCACGGCATCCATCATGCTGTTGCTGCCATTCGGCGCAATCCTTGCCACGCCTGTTGCGACAATGTCGGACGCGGTCGTCACAGGGTTTCTGTCCTTCGGACTGATCGCATTGCTTTACTTGGTGACAGAAGAACTACTGGTCGAAGCGCATGAAACGCCGGACCGCCCGTGGGTCACCGCTATGTTTTTTGCCGGCTTCCTGCTGCTTCTGTCACTTGAAGAGGTTTTGGCCTGAGCACAAAAACCACAATTTCTGAAAGAGAAGATATGTCTCACGATCATGGCCACGCCCATATCGATCCGGCCTCAGGCGACAGACGTGTTGCCATCGCTATTTGGGCAAATGGAATTCTGACCGTTGTGCAAATTGCCGGCGGCATCTTTGCGGGGAGCCTCGCGCTGATCGCGGACGCCCTGCACAACTTTTCCGATATGGCGTCGCTGGTCATTGCCTTTGCGGCCCGCAAGATCGCCCGACGCCCCGCAGACGCGCGCATGACCTTCGGTTACGGTCGGATCGAGATCGTGGCGGCGTTGGTCAACTACACCACGCTCATCATCATTGGCCTTTACCTGATCTACGAAGGCGGCATGCGGATGATCGATCCTCCCCAGGTCCGCGGATGGTGGGTCGTGATCCTCGGCGGCGTCGCATTGTTTATCGATACCCTGACAGCCTTGCTGACCTATTCGATGCAAAAGGGCAGTGTGAATATCCGCGCGTTGTTCCTGCACAACCTCAGTGATGCGCTCGCCTCAGTAGCCGTGATCGTGGGTGGCGTACTCATCATCCTTTACGATATTCGCTGGGTCGACCCCGCAATTACGATCCTCATCGCGCTCTACATCCTGTATCTCGCCTTCACCGAAATCGGCGGCCCTATTCGAACACTGATGTTGGGCAGTCCACCTGACCTTGCTTGCTCCGATGTCATTGATGCGATGCACGGCGTCGACGGCGTAACGGAGGTTCATCATGTCCACGTGTGGCAGATGCAGGAGCATGAGATCGGACTCGAATGCCATATCGTTTTGGATGAGGAGGCCTGGTCGGACATCGAAGCGATCAAGTTGACGCTCAAAACGACATTGAAAGAGCGGTTCGGCATCGCCCATTCGAGCCTGGAATTCGAACACGTCGACCGCGCACATCAGGACGCTGATCTTTATGGCCATGGCTCGCAGCAAAGCGAGAGCGGCCATTCAGATTGAGCACTGAAACATTCAGTCTTTGCTGACCCGTCATGAAGGAATGCACGATCTTGCGCTTCACTGTTACGACACTTGCCATGGCAGCATCGCTTGCTTCCGGAATGGCTTACGCAGACGAGACTTTCGATGTTCACGTGCCGCTCGGCACTGTTCAGATGGCGAAGAAAACAGCAAGTTCGCCGCTTGTCCTGTCGGCAAATTCCGACGAGTTGGTTTTGGAAAGTGCCTACTTTCCAAGAGTGGAAACATTTTCGGGCAATTCCTTCCTGATCTTTCTGTCCTCCGAAACGCACTCATGTGCAGGGTACTATACCTGGGTCACATTAGATGAATCAGGCCTGCGAGCATCACCGGAATTCGGAAATTGTTCAGATCGGGGGAAGGTTATGTTTACGTCGCAAGGGCCTGTTCTTTCCTTGCCGCCGACCAAGGACGCCAGTGAGGAAGTATTTTCATTGAACAAGGATGGAACGGTCACAAACAAAGGCAGTGAATGAACTTCGAACTCATTCTGATGCCTCACGTTTCTGGATCCGGTCCTCAGAAATCCCTTCGAGACCGTCCTGAACGACATTTGCCTGCCGCAAGTGTAGTTTGCGTCCGGTCACGATCCCGTCAGTTGGGTATGGGCACGCATCGCGGTATGGAAAACTTTAGGGCCCAGTCAGGAAATTTTCTATAAATGCAGAAATTCAATCGCCGCTTCGCTTCTCTTTCCATCCTGGCTGCTCTGGCCGCTTGTGGGAAATCCGAACCACTTGCCAGGCCTGCCCCACAGTTCAAGCGATATTTCGGACCACCGGTAACGCAGGTGGCTGTCTACAAAGCTAAGCGTCGTATGCATCTTCTCAGCGGCAACACAGTGCTGAAATCGTACGACTTCGGGCTCGGCAATCAGCCCGTGGGTCCCAAGCAGTTCGAGGGAGATGGGAAGACGCCCGAAGGCCTCTATTACATCGACCGTTTCAACCCGCGCAGCCGCTATCACCTCTCGGTCGGCATCTCCTATCCTAACGAGCGGGACAAAGCCTATGCCGCGCAGTTCGGTCGTGACGCTGGTGGCGATATCATGTTCCATGGTCGTGGACCCGAAGGAAACGTGCTCGCACCGGCCGAATGGGATTGGACGGCCGGCTGCATCACGGTCACGGATCAGGAGAGCGAGGACATCTACGCGATGCTCAAAATCGGGATTCCGGTGTGGCTCCATGCGTAGTGAACTGATGGAACTGATCTTGAACCTCGCGGCACATCATAACTGTCTGCGGACATTGTCAGTGCAAGGCCTGCGCGTCTTTGGGGATGCCCCGTCGGCGCAAGCCAATCCAGCGCGGAACTGAGGCTGCATAGCGTTGATATTCAAGTCCCAAGGCCAGCTGAAGCGATGCTTCTTCTGACCGAACCTGAGTCTTTGCTGACCACAGGAAAAGCAGCCTAGCCATGAATGTCGGGATCGCAGGGATAGCCAAAGCAATGCCTGTCAACAGCACGAATTGGCCAACGAATGTTGGGTTGCGGCTGAACTGATAGAGACCTCCATCAACCAGCTCACCAATTGCATCCTCAGACACGCCGACACGCCACGACGCCCCCATCGACATCTGCGCGGCAAATGCCACCATTGCGCCCACACTCGCGATGAACATGCCGATGATGCCAAGGACAGCAACTTGTCCTTCGGTCCAAAACGGATCGATCTTGTGCAACCGGGGCAAAACCAACCAGATCAAAGGGCCAAAGAAGGCAAGGCCGAACGCGGCACAAAAGCCGGTCGCGGCAAGGCGATCGCGACCTGTGGCACGGTGAAAGAGCCAGACCGGTTTGTCCGCAGCCTGGCCACTAACGGTATTACCCCAACCGAAGAGGGCCAGGTAGCCAAAGAGTATGGCTAAGGCACCCCAGCCGAAACCGGCGACCATCCATCAGGCCTCGTGTTCCGGATCGAACCGCAACAGGCGCAGGGCGTTCAGCGTGACGAGGACCGTCGCCCCGGTATCGGCCATGATCGCGATCCACAGTCCGGTCAGTCCAAAGACGGTCGTGACCAAAAACACGGCTTTCAGCCCCAGCGCGAGAGTGACGTTCTGCCGGATATTGGCCATGGCCGCACGTGACAGGCGGATCGTGGCGGGAATGTCGGTCACGCGGTCACGCAGGATCGCCGCATCGGCCGTTTCCAGCGCCACGTCGGTCCCCGATCCCATCGCCACGCCGACACTTGCCTGCTTCAGGGCCGGGGCATCGTTGATCCCGTCGCCGATCATCATGACACCGCCTTGCTCGCTCATCGTGCGGATGGCTGCGAGCTTGTCCTCGGGCATCATGTTCGCCTGGAATTGCATTCCAAGGCTGCCTGCGATGGCCGCCGCCGTGCGGGGGTTGTCACCGGTCAGGATCACCGGCGTGATCCCCATGGCCGACAGCTGGCGCACCGCGTCTGCTGCATCGGTGCGTGGTTCGTCACGCATCGCGATCAAGCCGAATGGCTGGTTTTCCCGGTAGACGGCGACGGCTGTTTTGCCTTCTTCCTCAAAGATAGTCGCTTTTGCCAAGTTCTCCGCGTCGAGCCCGCCATTCTCACTTGCGTAGCGAGGCGAGGTGACCCAGGCCAAAGCGTTGCCGACTGAGGCGACGACGCCACTGCCCGGCAGGGCCTTTGCATCCGCCGCCGCCAGTGGTGTGACCCCGGCTTCTTCTGCCTTGTTCAGGATTGCTTTGGCCAGGGGATGGCTGGACCCGCTTTCCACTCCGGCAGCAACGGCCAGAAGTTCGGCTTGCGTCGTCGCACCAAACGTCACGAGATCGGTGACCCGCGGCCGTCCGTGGGTCAGGGTCCCGGTCTTGTCGAACGCGATGTGACTGACCTGTGCTGCCGCTTCGATCACGGCACCGCCTTTCATCAAGAGACCGCGCCGGGCCCCCGTGGACATGGCGGATGCAATCGAGGCCGGGACCGATATGACCAGCGCACAGGGGCACCCGATCAACAGCAGCGCCAACCCACGGTAGATCCACGTATCCCACGCCTGACCGAGGGCCAGAGGTGGGACCACGATGACCAGTGCCGCGATGGCGACGATGGCTGGCATGTACCAGCGACTGAACCGGTCGATGAACCGCTCGGTGGGCGCACGCGCCTCTTCCGCCTCTTCCACAAGGCGAATGATACGAGAAATCGTGTTGTCCTCTGCGGCCTTCGTCACCGTGACCCGCAGTACTGCTTCGGTATTGATGGAGCCTGCAAAGACCCCCTCGCCGGGGCCGCGCGTCACCGGCACGCTTTCACCGGTGACCGGGCTTTCGTCGATGCCGCTCGTGCCTTCGGTAATGTCGCCGTCGGCAGGGATGCGGTCGCCGGGACGGACAAAAACGATCTGGCCCACAACAAGGCTTGCGGCGGGCACTTCACGGATGACGCCGTCTGTGTCCAGCAGAGCCGTTTTAGGTACGAGGTTTGCAAGGGCGCGGATCCCGTCACGGGCCTTGCCGGCTGCGACACCTTCCAGCACCTCGCCCACCGCAAAGAGAAAGACGACCAAAGCGGCTTCTTCGGCGGCGCCAATAAACAACGCGCCAACTGCCGCGATGGTCATCAGGCTTTCGATGGTGAACGGTTGTCCGACACGCAGCGCCGCGACGGCACGGCGTGCGACGGGCGCGACACCAATCAGGCTGGCTCCGACGAAAGCCCAGCTTCCGATCTGCGGCGCAATCAGTTCCACGCTCCAGGCTGCTGCCAGCAAGAGAGCCGTAAAGATAACCAACTGTCCCTTGCCCGTCCGGTACCAGGATTTGCCACGATCGGCGGGATCGTCGTGCACGTGACCGGGGCCGCCATGACCTGACGCGTCACGGGCTATGGCGTCGGTTCCTGAAGCGTGGTCGTGGCCCGTATGATCGCCGTCGCCGTGGGTATCCGTGCCGTCGCCCGGCATCACGAATTCCTTTTTGGCCGCATCAGTCCGAGGGCCGATACCATAGCCAAGCGAGCGCACAGTCTTTTCGACCTTGTCACGCGTGGTCTGCGTTTCATCGAGTGTGAGGCGGAGCCGCTCAGTCATGATGCCAACCTCGACATCGCTGACCCCTGGCAAACGGCCCACTGCTGATCTCACCTTCGTCGCACAGGATCCGCAGTCCATGCCGGATACGGTCCAGTCACAGGCTGTCGCACCATCGATTTCCGTTTGTGTCATCGTGTTCCTCTTGCCCGGCACGGGCCGTTGCCTTCATCGAATCGTACATTTAATGTCTCTAGCAACTATAGCTTCAAGAGGTATCTGATGCTGACCATAGGGAAACTTGGGGCGGCGGCCGGAGTGAAGGTTCCGACGATCCGTTATTACGAGCAGATCGGTCTGTTGCCCGAGGCCGACCGCAGTGCGGGAAACCAGCGCCTTTACGGACAGGCGACGCTCGACCGGCTCGCCTTTATCCGTCATGCCCGCGACCTGGGTTTCAGGTTGGAAGCCATCCGTGACCTGCTGAGCTTGTCTGACAGCCCTGACCAGTCATGTGCTGCGGCGGACACCATTGCACGTGCGCAACTGGCTGAAGTCGAAAGCCGCATTCTGCGTCTGACGGCCCTGAAAGCCGAACTGGAGCGCATGGTTGTCCAATGCTCGGGCGGGCGCATTGCGAATTGCCGCGTCATCGAAGTGTTGGGTGACCATTCATTGTGCGCAACAGATGACCACCGTCATCCCGAAACAGAGGCGACACCATAGCAACCGCCATGACAATCATCGTCTTCGCCTTTGCCGCTGTGGCGGAAATCGCAGGCTGTTTTGCCGTCTGGATGTGGATGCGCCACGAAGCGAGCAGCTTGTGGCTGGTCCCTGCCCTGATCAGCTTGGGTGTATTTGCATGGCTGTTGACCCTTGCGCCGTCGGAGTTCGCCGGTCGGTCCTACGCTGCCTACGGTGGGGTCTACATCGCATCGTCGCTGGCGTGGCTGTGGATCATCGAGAAGCAGCGCCCTGATGCGTGGGATTTGATGGGCGCTGTGATCTGTCTTGTCGGAGCGGGCATCATCCTGCTTGGGCCGCGATCTGTCTGAAGCCGAAACGCATCCCAGAGCATCATCAAGACGGCTGGAACACTACGGACAGGTGCGCGACCAGCAATGCGGCAAGCGGGATGCCTCCGCTTACGATCGCCCGCCTTGATGCCGCGGATATACCAGTCAGTGAGACTGGCGGCGGCGTAGCGATAAGGACTTGAAGCTCAAGGGGCTGGAGGTTGTATCGGGGCAGACGATGACAGATCTCAGGCAGGTTATACGCAATGAAACCGACCTCTCGCCAAAAGTTTCCCTGGACGCTGGCCGTTATTCCTGCCGTCGCGATCGTCGGGCTCCAACTCTGGCCGCAAAGCACAGAAGAAAACGCTTTGGCCCGAGACAGCGCTTTCCATCCTGTATCCGAACGGCTGGCGGACCACACCGGGACGGTCCGGACACGTCACGACTTCGCGGGCCAATGGCACGCCCATCTTTATCGGGCTTCAGATTGGCCCTGACATCTAGCGCGGGGCATCGGCCGAAGTTACGGCGGTGACAAAATCGCCATGTCGTAACGCGACCATTGCAACCTCGCTTCATCAATAAAGTTGGCTTGAGGCCCAATCACGTGCATGTCGGGCTTCGCCAAGCGACCCTGCTCACGCTGTTTCACAGGGCGGTGATCCTACGGATATAATTGCGATAACGACTTGTAGCTCAAGTGGCTGGAGGTTGTATCAGCCTCAAGAATTAAGAATCCCCGGCAGGCCATCCACATTGAAACTGACATCTGTTCAAAAGATTCTCTGGGCGCTGGTGGGCATCGCTGCGGCGACCGTCACGGCACTTCAGATTTGGGGCATCGATCCGACTGAGACGGCAACGCCACAGGACCCCGCCTTTCGTGCCGTGTTCGAACTGACGGACCATACCGGTATGGTCCGCACACAGGATGACTTTGCGGGTCAGTGGATGCTCGTTTTTTTCGGTTTCACGAATTGCCCGGACGTCTGCCCCACGACATTGGCCGAGGTGGCGGCCGTGATGGAAGGGCTGGGGCCCGACGCCTCCTTTGTGCAACCGCTCTTCATCTCAATCGATCCGGCTCGCGATGGCCCGCAAGCACTGGCAGAGTTCGTACCACAGTTCGACGCCGGGATCATCGGCCTGACGGGCACGCCCGAGCAGATCGAACGCACGGCCGAGGGTTTCTACATCTTCTATGAGAAGGTTGCGGAAGCCGCCGCACCCGGCGGATACACGATGGGCCACTCCTCGCAGTTATTTCTGTTCGGTCCAAAGGGCGACTTCCTGACGACCTACGCTTACGGCACCCCGGCAGAAGACATTCTTGCCGACCTGACCGGTCGTCTGCGCCAATGACGGTGCGCATGGCCGGAGAGGCGGCGCTGATCTGCGCATGGGTTGTGGCGCTCTGCGCGTCATTGGCCGTGTTGTTCATTGGAGAAGTGCTGGGTCAGATGCCCTGCCTGCTCTGCTGGTATCAACGGGCCTTCATGTTCCCGCTTGCAATCATTCTTGGTCTTGGCCTGTGGTGGCGCGACACCCGTATCGGGCGCTATGGCGTGGTTCTCAGCCTTGGCGGCGGGGCCATCGCACTTTGGCATGTGGGCCTATACGCAGGGATCATCCCCGAACCGATCCAGCCTTGCACGGCAACCGGCCCGTCCTGTACCGACGACAACCAGGTGATCGTCGGTGTACCAATCCCGCTCCTGTCGCTTCTGGGCTTCGCCCTGACAGCGATCCTCTCCGCTCTCTCTTTGAAGGACCCCGGTCATGAACCGTAAGCCACTTCTGTTGTCCGTTCTTGCGGGAGCGATCGTGCTCTTTGCCGCTGCAAGCTGGTATGTGGGCCGCTCTGAGCCCCTGACTGACGTGGCAACGGTGCCACCTGAACAGATCGAAGCGCTGCTGCGTCCTCACACACCGATCCTTGGGCCGCAGGATGCACCCGTGACCATCGTCGAGTTCTTTGATCCCGCCTGCGAAGCCTGCCGCGCTTACTATCCGGTGGTGAAGGAGATCATGGCCGAACACGGCAGCGCAGTACGCGTCGCGATCCGCTACACCGCATTCCATGGTGCGGGGTCCGAAGAGGCAATCCGCATTCTGGAAGCTGCGCGGATGCAGGGCGTCTTTGAACCGGTATTGGAAGCGATCCTGACCGAACAACCGCGATGGGCATCTCATGGTGCGCCGGAGGCCGGAATGATCCTGCAAATCGCGGAATCCGCCGGGCTCGATGTCCCAGCCGCGAAATCGCAAATGCTGATGCCGGAGGTGGTCGCGGTCATGAATCAGGATCGTACAGACGTTGAAGCCATGGACATCCGTCAGACACCGACGTTTTTCGTAAACGGTAAACCGGTCGAACCGTTCGGTGAAGCGGAACTGCGGGCCCTCGTCTCGGCAGAGGTTGCGGCGGCTGAATCATGAGCAAAGTACTGCGCCAGATTATAAAGGACCATATCATGGCACGCCTGACACTTGCGGCACTGGCCTCATGCGCCGCGATCATTTTGGTCCCCGGGAATGCCTTTGCGGGATCCGACGACATTGTCGTGGAAAGCCCCTGGGCCCGCGCCGCGATCGGGACCACGCGCCCTGGTGCGGCCTACCTGATTGTCCGCAACACGGGTACTGAAGCAGTGACGCTGACAGGCATCGCCACTCCCCTGGCTATGATGGCTGAGATTCACCAATCAACATTGAGTGCAGACGGCGTCAGTTCGATGGCACCGGCTGGCCAGATACGGATCGCAGCGGGAGATAGCGCGGCACTGGAACCGGGCGGACTGCACGCGATGCTCATGATGCTGCAAGGTCCGATGGTTGTAGGCGAAACCTTCCCACTCACACTGACATTTGACGACGGCAGCGAAATTGTTGTTGAGGTCCCCATCCTCGGTGTCGCCGCCCGCGGGCCCGACGGCTGATGCAACGTCGCGCGGCTCTGACATACGGTGCAGCAGGTCTGGGTGCGCTCGGGCTGACACTCTTTGCCAGGTGGTGGCGCGTCGATGGCCCCGGTGCGGTTGAACCGGTTGCACAGCGACCGGCGCCACTGACTTCGATGGATTTTGAGCTGACCGAACACGAAGGGCGCACGGTGGGGCCAGAAAATCTGATTGGCCGCGCTTCACTGGTATTTTTCGGGTTCACCTTCTGCCCTGACGTTTGCCCCACCACCTTGTCGGATATCTCCGGCTGGCTCGACGATCTTGGGGCAGACGCCGAACGGTTGAATGTCGTGTTCATCACCGTCGATCCTGACCGCGATACGGTGGAGGCCATGGCTGACTACGTCGGCTATTTTCATCCGGCAATTCGCGGATGGACGGGCCCTGACGATGAGATCGCACGCGCTGCTGACGGTTTCCGAGTGCGCTATGAAAAGGTCCCAACCGACAACGGAGATTATACGATGAACCATACCGCGACCGTGTTTACCTTCGCGGCAACCGGTGCATTTTCCGGCACCATCGACTATCACGAGCCGAGAGAGTTTGCGGTGCCCAAGATCCGCCGCGCTTTGGACAACGACACGGAGGACACCACATGAAACTCAGATACCTGGTCGCAGGCCTTGCTCTGGCAGGCGGTGTTTCGTCCGCAGCAGTATTACTGTCGAATGCCATGACGAAGGAAGCGGTTCCCGTCGCACTGACTGGCATTGGTCGCTGGGAGCCTGACACCGTGGCCCCACTGCCATTCGATGACATGGTCGATGTGGCTTCCATTGTCTCGCGGTCGGACGAAGTGCCGGCTCTGGCGGTACCCGCCGCCTTGAATATTGCGCCGATACAAATTGCCCTGCCCGCTCTTCAACCCTCATTCACAACGTGGTCTCGCGAGATCGCCGCCGGGGAAACTTTGGACGCGGTTCTGGCTGATGCAGGACTGTCCGCCCCTGATCGGGCCGAAATCGCCTTGGCACTCGGGGTGGAATTCGATTTGAGGCGGTTGCGTCCAGGCCATTCACTCACCGTCGTTACAACAGCGGATGGCCGCCCGAAACGCGTGTCGCTCGACGTGGACGACGGCGTTCAGATCGAAGCCGTCTTCGGAGATCGTGTCGCAACACGTGTCGTGACCCCCGCGCCGGATGTCACGACCCTTGCAGGCGAGACCGTCATAGACAGTTCGATTTTCGCAGCGCTTGAGGATGCCGGGATACCCGCACGATTTGCTGTCGACCTGGCTCAGATGTTGGGCGGTACCGTGGATTTTCGTCGCGACCTGTCCGGTGGTGAAACACTGAAAGTGATGTGGCGCGAGGCACGGGTCGGCGATGCAGTGATTGGCGAACCGGACATGACGTTTGCGGCTCTTGACCTTGGAGACGCGGTCTTCGAGATCGTTTGGCCAGAAGATGGGTCGGGGAGAGCTGTAATCTACCGCGATGGTGCCGTGATGCGGACCTTTGCGCAGCCGGTTGAGGGTGCGCGCCTGAGTTCGGTCTACGGTCAGCGCAAGCATCCGGTCTTCGGGAACACCCGGATGCATACGGGCATCGATTTTGCGGCGGCACGCGGCACACCGGTGAAAGCAACGGCCCCAGGGCGCATCAGCTTCGTCGGTACCCGGGGTGGCTACGGCCGAACCGTAGAAATTTCACATGGATCAGACACCATGACCCGATACGCACACCTGAGTGCCGTGCCCAAAGGGCTTGCCATCGGCGACCGCGTCACAGCAGGCGATGTCATCGGTAATGTTGGTGCCACAGGCACCGCCACCGGCCCAAACCTGCATTATGAAGTGCGCGTGAACGGCCGCCCCACCGATCCACTGTCCGACGAACGGCTTACGGAAGCCTTGCGGGCGAAAGACGATGACGGCACCGCCCTTGTCCAGTTGGCCAAAGCGCGGTCCGGCTTCAAGCAGCGTCTCGCCAATGCACACATGACACAGATAAACGGAAGGCTTTGACAGATGAAATTCCATATCGCCGGCTTGATCGGCACGCTTGCACTGTTTTCGGCAACGCAGGCCTTTGCCGAGGCAACTCCAATCGAGGTTCAGAAAACCAACGGCTGCGGTTGCTGCCTTGCCTGGATGGAACACCTGAGTGCGAATGGCTTTGCGCCGATGGGCGAAGATGTGAATGGCGGGCTGCTCATTCGCTACAAGATGGAAAGTGGGGTCCCTCAAAACATGATGTCCTGCCACACCGCCAAGGTTGACGGTTATATCATCGAGGGGCATGTCCCCGCTGCTGACATCCGTCGCCTGTTGAAGGATCGGCCGGATGCGGTCGGACTTGCGGTGCCCGATATGCCGCTTGGTTCGCCAGGTATGGATCAGGGACGTCGTGCGGACGCCTACGACGTTTTTCTTATCAACGACGACGGATCGACAGACGTTTTTGCCAGCTATCCGGGAAATTGATTCATGCATCATTCAACACATCCAAAGCAAACCGGTCAGATGATTAAAAGCCTGACGACAGGATCTGAAACAGTGAGTCCGCAAAGACGGCAGTGGGCCAAATCAGCTGGAATCGGGTTGACGCTCATCACAGTTGCAGCCTGTGCGAGGCCTTTGCCGCCTGTTCCGGCAGAACCACCGTTTTTTCTCACGGAGGTGCCGGCGGAGGTTGTCGCGATGGCTGCCCCCTACCAGAATCTGCAATTGGTGCGGTTGAAGCCGGAAGACGGCTGTTACTGGTACCAGCATGCGGGACCGGTCGAGACGACACTTTTGCCATTGCGCACGCCCGAGGGTCGCCCGATCTGCCTGCAGCGTGAGGGCACGCCGCAGATGGCAGGATGAACAGGGGATGCTGAGGCATGCCCCCGCAGATCCATTGCGACTACGTCATAACTATCGCAGTGGCTAATCGTGGTAACCGTTGGAGGTCAGCTTGTATGCGCCGTCATCGGGCCATCGCCTTCGGCCGGATAGAGGTGAGCCGTAACTCCCGTATTCACCTGCTCATAGAGATCATTAATGTGCGGCATCACCATACGTACGCAGCCGGAACTTGCACGGCTGCCGATCGACCGCGGTTGCGGCGTTCCGTGGATCCGCAGATAGGTGTCCCGATCACCAATATAGAGATAGAGGGCCCGCGATCCGAGAGCGTTGCCCGGACCGGGTTCCTGACCGTCGGCAAATTGCGCATAGGTGTCCGGCGATCGTTCGATCATCGACGCGGTCGGGGTCCAGTGTGGCCATTCGACCTTGCGCTTGATGGTGTAGGTGCCCGGCTCATAAAGGCCGTCGCGACCGATGGCGACGCCGTAGCGCATGGCCGTTCCACCCTCTTCGATATGATAGAGATAACGCGCCACGGCATCGACATGAATGTCGCCGGGCAGAAGACCGGGCCGCGCCTCGACACGCTGCGGCAACAGGCGCGGATGCAATCCCCATGGGTTCGACGTGGTCGGGTTGTACCCGGGTGGGGTAACTTGCGCATCCCAGGCAGCTTTTTCCGCGCCGGTCGGCCACGTGTTCGCGAAGGCGGGCCCCGCAAGTGGAGCGGAGAACATGGCTGCGGTCGTCGCGATAAAATGGCGTCTGGTCAACATGTGGAAGTGTCCCCGGCAAGAAATATGATGGTCATGCCTTTGACAGCAATGAGTATGGACCACCCAAAAGAGAAGGCGTCATCAATGTCCAGTCAAGTGACCGTGAAGCGAAAGGGTCTTATTTTGTCGGGTAAACCTGCGCGGGAGGCCATCGATTGCCAGTCCTGAACACACAACAAGCAGGGCTGATCGCGATTTGCGCGGCTTTGGTTGCCGACCAATTCTCGAAAGCCATCGTAGCGATGTATGCGTATCGCCTCTCGGATGGCCTGCCGGTATTCCCCGGATTCAATCTGACATTTCTGCGTAATGACGGCGTTACATTCGGTCTGTTCGGCGACGTGCCATGGTGGACGCTGACCATCATCGCCTTTGTCGTTTGTGGTCTGATTGCGATGATGCTGTGGCGCACGACACAGCGTCACGAGGCGGTCGCTTATGGCCTGATCATCGGAGGCGCAGTCGGCAACATTATCGACCGGCTTCGGTTCGCAGCGGTGACGGATTTTCTGGATTTCTATGTTGGCAACACGCATTGGCCGGCATTCAACATCGCTGACGTGACTATCGTGACAGGTGTCGCTCTCCTGTTTGTGGCTGGGACAGTCAAACCATCGACAGCAACTTGATTACGCGACGCGTTGATGTCGATGCAGCATTCTAAAATGGATAGGCAGCGGCGGGTTGCGAGTCCTCACCGCAATAGTGAAACAATGCACCGTAAAGTTTCCGCGGCCCTCCTGCGCATAACCAAATTACCCTGGCGGCAGAAAAATTTGGTCAGGTTTGATCGCAGCCCTAACGATCCTTTTTCACAACGCCGCTATGGCATTGGCCAGCCACATTCATAACAACTAGATAATCCGAAATGAAGCCGACACACTTGGATGTGTCGGCACCACAAACACTAGGGCATGCTTGGGCATGTCGATCTCAGTGGTGATGCTCCGGCAACTCTTTCAGCTGGTCCTTCGTCATCGGCGATGTCGCATGTATGTCGCCGCTTTCGTCGCGCATGAAGCTCAGGCGTGAAACGTCGAGTGCAACAGGCTTGGCGCCCATGCCAAGGAAGCCACCGACATCGACAATAACTTGCGCATTGTCGCCCATACCGTGGAGGTGAGCCACGCTGCCGATCTTGCTGTCGTCCGGTCCGTAGATGGTCGCACCGTCAAGGTTCGCTTCGGTCAGTTCGTCAGAGCGGAGCGGCGTATGCTTGGAATGGTCCATGATCAATCTCACTTCTGTTGCTATTTCCGATTACTGACACAACCGATGGACCAGACCCCCTGTTCCGTCATCGCCGACCGATTGTGCAATCGGGGCTGATTATGGCTGAGGTGAGCTCCGAGCATTCCGGAGATCCTTGCAGGCGCAGACTGATCAGAAAGAGCGTTTGACCCCAGTAGACATGGCTGGTTTGGGCCTGTCTAATTCCGTCATGTGCAATCTTTACTCCAACACGATGGCCAAGGACGCGATGCGACAGCTTTTCGCGGTCGACGCGGCGCATGACGATCTTGGAAACGCTGAGCCGCTGACCGCCATTTTTCCAAAGGGCATGGCGCCCATTGTTGGCATGAACGACGACGGCAGCCGCTGGCTCCGAACCGCGCATTGGGGTTTCGTGATGCCTCAGGTGTCGAAGAAGACTGGCAAGCCGATCCAACCGAAGGCCGTCAACAACGCGCGCGACGACAAGCTCCGCACGTCAGGATTCTGGCGGAAGAGCTTTGAGGAGCGGCGCTGCCTCATCCCTGCCACAAGCTTCTGTGAAGCGAAGGGCCACAACCCCGCTACATACGTCTGGTTCGGCGTAACCGGCGACAAAGAGAGGCCACCTTTTGCGCTGGCGGGCGTTTGGAGGTCCTACAAGGGCAACTACGGTGGCGGCGATCTGCGCGAGATGATCACGAGTTCTATGGTGACCACGACTCCCAACAACCTAGTGAAAGACACCCATCCGGACCGGATGCCGATGATCCTCGACCCCGAGGACTACGCACAGTGGCTGACCGACACGCCGGACGAGGCCTTCGCACTGATCAAGTCATTCCCTGCGGAGCGCATGGTGATCCATCAGAGCGGAGAGGCGCTGAAATCTGACCACGGCGGCATCACTGCCGCCGGGTAGACAACTCCTGCGGCAGATCAGGCGATCAGGAATTCTTCTTTGGACTGACCGTTCTCCAACGCGTCCTTCATCCAGTCCGGCTGACGGCCGCGACCGGTCCAGGTTTGCTCGGGATTTTCGGGATGACGGTATTTCGGCGGCGAAACAGCTTTTGTTTTCTTTGCGCCCGGTCCTCCGGTCAATTCGGTCAATGTGAAGCCCCTTTCCCGTGCAGCGGCATCGGCCGCGGCAAGCGCCTCTTTGCGCTGCTTATCCTGGTAGCCGTCGACGGCCTTGTTCACGGTCTTCTGGAGCTTCTTGAGGTCGTCCAGCGACATGTTGTTCAGATCGATGTCTGCCATTTTTACTTTCCTTGTTTTGTTGTCGTTCAAAAGCGATGCGGCGCAGTTGCCACTTATTTATAGAGAGGGTCAATTGAAATGACCCATTTATCAGGCTGCTGAAATAGTCCCATCTGGATAACGATTTGAGAACATGATTCCTCCTCTGCACGAGATCGGTGGGGGGACAAGATGCGCGTGACGGATAGAACGAGCGGTTCGCTGTTCAGCTACGTCGATCTGGAGGAGTACATTACCGCTAGCAGGCCGCTGAAAAAGGATTTGGAAGAGCATCTCTCGTCGACTTCGTCGATGCTGGACCCGAACACTTTTCCTCAGCTCGACGAGAGCGCTCAAAAAACCCGTTTAATTTGGCACAAGGGTAGTGACGGCGGACTTTTTCAGCAGCCTGCTAGACATCCGCTGCGCAAGATCCGGCAAGTAGTCGATGACGCCCTCGCGAGCCTTGTTGGCGAGTTTGCCCCGCTCTACGCCGATTTTGGCCGCACTTCGATTTCAGACCTGCAGCACTGATGACTGCCATCAGCCGCGGCCTGGACACCGTCACAGATGCAGCAGGTGCGCGGATGTTGCAGATGCAGATGTTCATTGTCACGATATGCCTCCCCTGCCCCATACGACTTGGATGGCCTCGGCATAGCAAGATTTTGCGCGTGTTTGAAACGCGAACTCTACCCGTAAAGCTGTTCGGTCATCATTCGGCGTTTGCGACGGCCTCTCCGGTTGCGTTGAGTGCGACGGTGCACTTTACAAGAAAAGTGAGGCGTGAAGGACAAGGCCTCTGGCTGGGAGACCGGGGTCAATGAGATGCGCGGTTTCTCGCGCTACTTACGACTGCAAGTCCTTAGTCATTGCTGGCTGTGGGGAGCTAGTGGCATCCTTTCCCCAAGCCGTGGTTCGGTGCCGGCTTCGAATGCACGTTCGGAACTCCGTCGAAATCTTTTCCGCATGAAACCGTCAATGTTTTCCATAATTGAGAATTCGCTCATGTCAGAAAGTCCAGAACGACAACTATGGCGGCACGTCCTTTACGCTGTTTTTTCTGACCTGGAATCGTCCAGCGAACACGTCCGCCAGAACCGAATTTTTGCACGACGTTGGGTCGGAAAGTACCCAAGCAGGGATTTTCGAATGGTCTGCGATCTGGCGGGTTTTGATCCGGACCTTGTACATGCTCAGTTCAGAAAAATTGCGGATCGCAAACGATCCTTTCATCAAGGTCATCAGTTTCCAAACCAACCCGCTCTACAAGATGGGCAAGCTTCTGTCAGCGGAATGACGAACGAACGCAGGTTTGCGTGACACCCGCATCGAACCCTTCCACAAACCTTCAACAACCAGCTCAGTTTTAAACGGGGTTTGTGGGGGCTAAAAACAGGGCCAGGATCGCCTGTTCCAAAAGCCAGCGTTTTTGAATGCCTGTCGAGTGTCAGAATTTCGTATTGGGTTTTGCTTTACACCGCGAAACGGCTATCCCCGGTAGTTGAATGTCATAACCGGGATACGTAATGTCTTCTTTACAGCCGCGTCAAAGATTTGAGATTACCTTCCAATCTGAAGGTCAAAAGTTGAAGCATGTTTGCGCCGCGCATGAAGAGGCTGAAGCCGTTGATCGCATAATGCGCTCTTACAAGACACACAACCCTGAGATTTTAAGTGTGAAGCGGCTTGGCGTGTTGCCTGTGAAACTCAAACGTTAGTGCCGTTTTCCAATAAAGAGTGTTTTTGGCGCTAATATCGCCAGAAACCGCTAAGATAAAATAATTCTTAAGAAAATTGGCGCTAGAGACATAAGCGGTTGCAGACCTTTATCTATCGAACGTAAGATAATTAAGTAATGCGCTACTGTTTCCGAAGGGCAAGTCCATAAAAGTTTGGAAGTTGCGATAAAATAATTTACGTTCGGGATATTAAAGATTGGGAAGTAAGACCTAAGATGACTGGAAATGACGAATTTTTGTTCTTTATAATTGCTGGATTCGTCGGCGGTTTTGTCAATGTCATAGCTGGTGGAGCCAAGCTTTTTGTCTTCCCCATGCTTCTGGCCTTCGGATTGCCACCGCTTGTTGCAAATGCGACCGCAACAGTTGGGCTGTGGCCTGCACAGCTGCCAGGTGCTTGGGTGTTTAGAGACACTCTTGCAAGGGATCGGAAGGGGCATGCTCTAGACGCCCTAATTACTGCAACCGGCGCCGTTATCGGAGTAGTGTTGTTATATACTCTTGGGGAGGCTGTTTTTTTGCCTCTAGTCCCTGCTTTCTTGGCAATAGCTGTAGTTGCGATCCTGTTCGGTGATTATCTGCCAAAGTTGGGTCAGCGTTTGGCAGTGAACAGGGTAGCAGCGCGAGCGCTCTTTTTTTTGACAGGTATTTATGCATTTTACTTCGGTGCAGGATATGGATTTATGATCATGGCGGCTGTGTTTCTTGCTGGCGAAAGCTCCATCCATGTAGCGGGAGCGCGTAAAAACTTCATATCATTTGGAGCGAATACGGCAGCAGTTATTCTGCTTTCCATGACAGGTCTTGTTGCATGGGAGGCAGCGATTGCGATATTACTTGGTGGACTTGTTGGCGGCGGATTTGGCGGTAGAGCAATGAATTTTATTCCACAAAAAAGTTTGAAAGTCATCGTTGCGGGATTCGGATTCACGCTCGTCGCTAGATATATATTGTTTTTATGAAAAACGGCATATGTGAGCAGTTAGTGTGAGTTTTTCCCAGCAAAAACTTACATCCCAAAAAGGACCGTTTGGTGAGCAGTCGTCAAGGTCTGCTGTGCTAGACTTTACAGACCTTCGCTGCTCGGTAAAAAGGGGTCCGAACCGGCGCGGCGACGCACAGTATCGGAACCGGCATCAATGGATACCCAAGTCAGGAAGTGATGTAATCCTACGTGATGGAATTTACAGACAATCACCGTAACGCGCTTGATGACATCCTCAGATGGCGGCGCGACGTCCGGCATTTCAAACCTGACCCGGTCGATGATGCCGTTCTGGATCGGCTCCGACTGCGGATGGATGTTGCGCCTTCGGTCGGCAACGCGCGTCCTTGGCGGATCGTAAAGGTCGAAAGCGCAAGCGTCCGTGCGCAGATTGTCGAAAACTTCGAGGCCTGTAATGCCGAAGCCGCGCGTCAGTACGACGCCGAAGCGCGGAGCACGTATCTTGCCCTGAAGCTCGCCGGATTGCGCGAGGCACCCGTCCATCTTGCCGTTTTCACCGAACAGGAGGTTTCCGAGGGTCGTGGTCTAGGGCGGCAGACCATGCCTGAAACGCTCGTCTATTCGACCGTCATGGCGATCCACACCCTGTGGCTGGCTGCTCGGGCTGAACAAATCGGGATCGGTTGGGTCTCTATACTCGACCCAGTCGCCGTCGCAGCCACTCTCGACGTCCCGCCAAGTTGGTCGTTTACCGCATATCTCTGCCTTGGCCATGCAGAAACGGAAACCGATACACCCCTTCTTCACGAACGGGACTGGCAGAGAAATACAAGAAACGAATGGCGGATCGTATGACCGCAAACGCGGAGCGGCCATCAAATGTGTGGTGCCCAATGGCCCGGTAAGCGGACTTTTCGGCCACTCACTCAAATCCGACAATTTCGACTGCCTCAGAACGGATCGACGATACCGTTCGCTTTCAAGCCCTGTTTGTTTTCGGTGACTGTCCCATCCTTGTTGAGGTGGAAGCTCACGGCAGCGGACGAATTCGGGCCCGGCATGACCAGTAACAATCCTTTAGCGGTGCGCAGGACTTCACCTCTGTCAGAGCAGCTCCCGAACTGGGGGGATGCGCGGAGGCCAGCGTCGTCGAGTGTTCCCCAGATGTAATATCCAGCGCATTCGTGTTCGCCTGTAGCCAGAAAGATCAAGAAGGAATTGCCCGACAGGGCTTCGACCTCCGGAAGATATGCGCTTCGAAAGGTTAGTCTGTCGACATCGGTGGCAAGCGTCAGATCATTGTTGGCGTAGGTCTGCGTCATGAGGACAGAGCCGAGAGGCAGTCGTATTTCAGTGGAATTGTCTGCAAAGGCTGGCCCCGCAACGACAGACACCATCAGTGCAAGGCCGGAAGTAGTAAGGCGAACACACGTTTTTCTCATCAGGTTCATCTTCTCGTGGGTTTTCTTTTCCAGATATTCAAAGCCGTTTGCTGCGAGATGATACGCACCCGTGCATGGAGTCTATGCGGGCCATAGCGCCTCAAAGAGCGCGAAAAACGGCTGATCTCCGCTTGTTCCAAAGGCTCTTTCTCACACCGGCTCGATCTCGATGGTCACATGAGAGAGTTCGCCCAGATGAGCGAGACGCTCACGGTATTCCGACAGCTGGCGCGGTGCCTTGGCACGGACGGCGATGATGGCACCGTGATGTCCCGGGCCGAGTTGCCAAACATGCAGGTCGGTCACCCGCTCTCCCTCGCCTTCGATGGCCTCGCGGATCTGGGCGGGAAGATCCTCGTCTTCGGGCAGGTAATCGACCAGGACAGCGCCGGCGTCGGTGAGAAGCCCCCAGGACCAGCGGGCAATGACCAGCGCGCCTACGATCCCAATGAGTGGATCGAGCCACAGCCAGCCGTAGGCACGGCCCGCCAGCAAGGCCGCGATCGCGAGGACCGAAGTAAGCGCATCGGCGAGCACGTGAAGGTAGGCGGCGCGAAGATTGTTGTCAGTCCCGTGGTGGTGATCGTGCGCGTGGCCATGATGATGTCCGTGTCCCTCGCTCAGAAGTGCCGCGCAGCCGAGATTGACGACAAGACCAATGACAGCGACGACGGTCGCCTGTCCGAAGTCGATGCCGACGGGGTTTGCCAGCCGCACCAAGCTCTCCCAACCGATCAGCAGGGCGACGACACCGAGCACCACCGCGCTACCGAACCCGGCGAGATCTCCGAGTTTGCCGGTGCCGAAGGTAAAGCGTGAATTGCGCGCGTGGCGCTTTGCATAGCGATACGAAAGGGCCGTGATCAGTAGGGCCGCGGCATGAGTTGACATGTGCCAGCCATCGGCCAATAGCGCCATCGAGCCATAAAAGGTGCCCGCCGCGATCTCGACCACCATCATCGTGGCGGTGATGGCGATGACGGCCCAGGTGCGTCGGGCGTTCCGGTCGTGTTGAGCGCCAAGAAAGACGTGATCGTGGGTCGCATTTTCGTTGGCATCAATCGCTGACGTGCCGTGGGTATGGTGATCATGATCGTGCATGAAAAAGTCCCTCTTCTATTTCAGGTAGCTGCGCAGGACGGAGGACAGATCCTCTACGCCTCTCCGACGCGCCTCTTCGTCATCGACATCGAGCACGTGATGCTGGAGATGCGCATCGAGAAGTTCATTGGTCAGTCCGGCGATGGCACCGCGAACGGAGGCAACGAGATGAAGGATCTCGCCGCAATCCTTTTCGCCGTCGACTGCGCGCTCGATCGCTTCCATCTGCCCGCGTAGTCGTCTGACCCGCCCGAGTAGCTTCGCCTTGTCATCGGCCAGATGGCTCATTTGGTTGTCCTGATATAGCATAGGGGGTATAGCTATATTACGCGTGCTCTCTGACGAAAATCAAGTGCGCTGTGCCAAGGTGCTCTAACTGCTCATCAGACCTTGCCCCATCGTGAGGCGGCGTCTCACCAATTTCTGGAGGCCTTCGATGTCGACAACCATCAAGCTCGCGATCGGCAGCATCTTCGTTGGCGTGATCGTCCTCGCGATCAAGATGCTCGCGTGGTGGCTCACCGGATCGGTAGCGCTGTTTTCCGACGCCCTTGAAAGCACAGTCAACGTCGCAACAGCCATCGCAGCTTTGATCGCGATCCGGATCGCGATGCGTCCTGCAGATGCATCGCATCCCTACGGTCATGAAATGGCGGAGTTCTTCAGCGCGGTGCTCGAGGGCGTGATGATCATCGTCGCTGCTCTTTTGATCCTGCGCGAGGCATACGGCGGATTTCTCAATCCGGTGGCGCTCGACCTGCCGATTGAGGGTCTTCTGGTGAACGGTGTTGCGACCGCCATCAACGCAGTCTGGGCGTGGATTCTTGTGACACGCGGGCGCACGGCGAAGTTGCCAGCACTTGTCGCAGACGGGAAGCACCTCTTCACCGACGTCGTGACCTCGGCAGGCGTAGCGTTCGGCGTTCTGCTGGCGACTATTACCGGGTGGTGGATACTCGACCCGTTGATGGCCGCTGGGGTTGCTATCAACATCCTGTGGTCGGGGTCGAAAATCATGAAGGAATCATTGAGCGGACTGATGGACGAGGCTGTGCCGCAAAATACACTCGAAACCGTTCGCAATGTCATCTCGAGGGAAGCCGGCGGGGCAATGGAAGCGCACGATCTGCGTACGCGGCACGCGGGGAGCACGACTTTCATCGACTTTCATCTCGTAGTCCCGGGTGAAACCACAGTGTTCGATGCGCATGAGATCTGCGATCGCGTTGAGGCCGCGTTGGTTGAAGCGGTGCCTGGTGCGAAGATCCCCATCCATGTCGAGCCGGATCACAAGCAGAAACACTCCGGTATCGTCGTTTTGGCGTGACGGTGACCTCCGCTAAAGCTCACCTCGCTGTGACAGTCATAAATACTGCTTTTTCTGCTGAATAATAGCGACAGTGTTTCGCTGCCCGCGATAGCAACCATTCGCTGCCTCGCAGGCAATTTGCAAGGTGGGCTCACTGCGGGCCTTCGCCCCGTACGGCAGGAAGGTCCAGTTAGCGGACAAAGCTACCATAAGCTTATTATCCGTTTCTCAGATCAGCTTCATCGCCGTTGAGGCCCACCACCCAATGGCAATCGCGGCAGCCAACCAGATCACCACAACCGTGATCACTGCCGCGCGGCTTTTTGAAAGGGTCATATGCAGGTCGGCCTTCGACCTGAGATCAGCCATCACATCGCCGGGAACGAGTCGGACGGCCAGCAAAATGCCGAGCGGCACGAAGATCGCGTCATCGAGATATCCGAGCACCGGAATGAAATCTGGAATCAGGTCTATAGGACTGAGGGCATACGCGACAACGCAGGCCGCGACGACCTTTGCGAGCCACGGAACGCGCGGATCACGGGCCGCAAGGTAAAGTGCGACCACGTCGCGCTTTATCGCGCGGGCCCAGTCCCGCAGCCGATCCAATATCATGGTCCGTTTCATGCGCGTGTCGTCACCTCATTTGGAATCGGCACCATGAGCACGAGGAATGCGCCTGCACGGATCAATAAGAACCGGACTTCGGGGATGCCCTGCGCTTCGCTTCCCGTCTTACGCTGAGGAACAGAACAGCGATGCAACCCAGCAGCAGGACCAAGCCGCCTGCGAGGGGTGGCAGACTGGTCGCGTCGATCAGCACCGCAGCGAGCCCGACCGTCGCGAGAATTGTGGCTGTGAGCCGGGCGTCAGCAACAAACATGCTGAACAGCTCTGAAAACACGTCCTTCAGGATGTTCATACTGTCACCTCAATAGGCTTCCGCACGATACGGGCTGCCGTCAATCCCGCGACAAGAAAGAGGGCCGCAAATACGAACAGCGCAAGGTCTTGCCCCGGCCAGTCCACGCCCAATCCCTCGCCGGTCCAGAACACCCCGAAGGCTGATAGCATCACGCCGACGCCGAACTTGAGGGTATTTTCCGGCACACGTGCCAGCGGTCGGTGGGCAATGACCCCGACCAAAAGCACCAGTGCGCAGGCCGCAAGTGCGCCCAGACTTGCAGGCCAAAGCATCCCGCGTCCTGCTCCGACAGCGATCACGATGAAGATGACTTCAAGCCCTTCGAGTAGCACCGCCTTGAAAGCGGCGATCCCCGCGATCCAGTCCTGCGACGTTTGCCGCCGTTCGACCTCGGCGGTCAGGCCCGCCGTTTCTTTTGCGAAGATCGCATCCTCGTCGTGAAGCGGGATGACGCCGCCCGCCCGCAACGCGGCCTTGCGCAGCCAGCCAATGCCGAACAACAACAGAAGCACGCCGATCACCAGTTGCAACAGGTGAAGCGGCACCTGATCCAGAAGCGGACCGAGTATCACGACAATGGCCGCCAAGACGAACAGAGCTGCCCCCGTTCCAAGCATTGCAGGTTTCCAGCCGCGCAGCGTAGCGACCACCAGGACGATCGTAAAAGCCTCAACAACTTCGACAATCGAGGCCAGAAAGGCTGCCCCGACGGCGGGGCCTGCCGTGGACCATTCAAGCATTGCCACTTTCCTTTCTAGCTCTTGGGCGGTTCAGTCCCATCGCCGTGCCTCCTTGATTGCTTCGACGCGGCTCACAGCGATGTCGTCAAGAAGACGCTGGTCGAGTCTCGAAAGGTGAGCGCGTTGTCGTTGCCGGTCGAGCCAGAGCACGAGAGCCGTTGGTCCGATAGATCGCGAAAAGGAGGGCGCGAACCGGGCGAACGGGAACGGCCGTTGAACAGTCAGTGCATTCATCGGATTGGCCTCACTTGTTCTCATCATGCGCGTCGAAAACCTTGCGCGCGTAGTCATCCAGTACGGTGACGCAGCCTTTCAGCCGCTCCTGTGCCTCGGAGGCGCGGTCGGCGCCGTAGAAGTCGAGTTTCTGGATTTTCGTCAGCCAACCTTGAAGCTTCTTAAGATCGACATCGTTCTCTTCAAGCTCGGCATAGGTGAAATGGTTGGCCGTCACCTCCTTGGCGACTTCGGCCTCGAAGTCATCGCACTTGTCGATGAACTCCTCGTAGGCGTCGTCCCGCTCTGCTTTGAAACGAGCCAAGACCTTGGCCTCTTGACCGGGATCGAGGGCTACCGTTTCGAGGATGACCGACTCGCCCTGCGCCTCTTCAATGTCATTCTCCAGCATCTTGAGACGGCGAACGTGATCATCAGTTTTTGGAAGAAGACAGACCCCATTCTGAAGATAGATGGCCCCCATGCCCTTCAACTTGCGCCAAAGCGCTACCCGCTTGGCAGCTGGTTCGGGAGGAACCTTGTAGGTGAGCAGTAACCAGTAGATGTTTTCCATGACGTATTAATTATGTAACCGCCGTAACAAGTCAAGCGTTTCGGTGTGGACGTGTCAGGGTCGTGCTGCTCAAGTGCGTTGTTGTGGTGAATCGGAAATGTGCGATTGTAAGCTTGGCTAAGGCGTTAAGAGCAGACAATTACAAGAATAGCTCTTCGAAATTTAACCAATCGAGGCCCCTGCCCCGCCCTTTGGGCGTGTCACCGCGCTTCTCAGGCTCCAGCCGGCAGACCGGCTTGCGCCCGCAACGTCCCGCCCCATCCTCCCTGTCCGAATGGCCCGCGCCCTGTCTCTCCGAGCCAGTGTGCGGGCCTTCTGCCATGGTCGTCCTGGTCCGTGCCGATGCGCCCTGACGGGTTCCGATCGCTGGGGCGCGGTGCGGGGTTCGCGCGCGCGCGATACGCCGCTGCGCCGCTCAAAGAAAAAGAAAGCAAGACGGGGACCGCCGGTCCCCCACCGCAACCCTGAAACACTGCACCCAAAGGGGTGTCCCCGTCCTTCCTGCGCCTGCGGCTTTGTGCAGGCCGGGTGATCCCCCTCCCCTTTGGCTTTGATTTCAGCATTGCGGCGGTTCCCCCCCTGCCCTCGCCGGGAGGCAAGGTTTCAGAAGAGGGGCGCGCTTCGCGCTTCCTCGTCTGACCCCTCGCCCGATTTTCGGCACCAAGCCGGACACGTGGCACCACCACAAAGGACCAAGACCATGAACGACCAAGCCACCCTGTCGGCAGATGAGCAGGCCGAGATTGACCGCGCCGCCAAGATCGCAGAGCAGAACGACCGATTCCGCAAGACGTGGGGCGCAGACGTCACCGTTCCCGGCCAGATCGTCGTGACGCGCGGCGTGGCAAGCCTGTCCGCAGGCGCACAGGTGCAGATCATGCGGGCCGTGCAGACGTTCGACACCTTCACCGAGGACAACGACCCATATGGGGATCACACCTTCGGTGCTTT
>NZ_FQUE01000038.1 GCF_900128995.1 Loktanella atrilutea
CCGAAGATCGACGGCACCGATTTTTACATGTTCCGCAGCTACGAACCCGGCCGCGACGGGTTCGTCACGATGATCGCGAACTACCAGCCGATCCAAGCCCCCTACGGCGGTCCGAACTACTTCACGATGGACCCCAACGCGATTTACGAGATCCACGTCGACAACGACGGTGATGCGATCGAGGACCTCACGTTCCAGTTCAAGTTCGACAACAACCTCGTCAACAAAGGCAACGGCATCGAGCTGAACATCGGCGGCAAGAACGTTGCCATTCCGCTGCGTCAGGCCGGCCAGATCACCGCCAACGATCGCGAAGGCGCGCTGAACGAAATCGAGAACTACAACGTGTCCGTCATTCGCGGCGACCGCCGCAGTGGCAACGGGCAGCCGCTGACCGCACCGGGCGGCGGCCGCAATTTCAAGAAGCCCCTGGACAACGTGGGCACAAAGACAATTCCGAACTACAATGCCTACGCCAATCGTTTCATCTACGACAACGTGACGATCCCCGGCTGCAATGGCAAGGCACGGGTTTTCGCAGGCCAGCGTGCAGAAGCGTTCGCCGTCAATCTCGGTCCGATCTTCGATCTTGTGAACCTCATCCCGCTGCAGGGCGCCGACAGCGCGGAATATCCACAGTACAACGTACCTGACTATGCCTACAAGGGCGTCGGCATCCAGCAGGACCGGGCGAACGACGATCTGATCGGCAAGGCCAACGTTACTTCCCTCGCCATCGAGGTGCCGATTTCCTGTCTGACCGACGGCGATGATTCGGTCATCGGCGCGTGGACGACCTCCAGCCTGCCGCAGGCCTCCCTCGAGGATCCGTCGCCAACCTACGAACAGGATGCCAAGTTCGGCGGAGCCTGGGTGCAGCAGTCGCGTCTGTCCGCGCCGCTGGTGAACGAGGTGGTGATCGGCCTGCGTGACAAGAACCTCTTCAACGCGGCAGAGCCGACGCAGGACGCGGCCCTTGCCACCTACGTCACGAACCCGACGCTTCCGACCCTGGTGGACATCCTGTTCCGCGACGCGCTCGGTGCATCCGGCAATATCGCGCCGTCCAACTACCCTCGCAACGACCTTGTGGCGGCATTCCTCACCGGCTTCCCGGGCTTTAACCAGCCTGCAAAGGTGACGCCGTCCGAGATGATGCGCCTGAACACGGCCGTGCCGCCGACTCCGTTGGCTCAGCAGAACGTGTTTGGTGTCGTGGCAGAGGATCTTGCCGGTTTCCCGAACGGCCGCCGTCCGGTGGATGACACCGTCGACATCGCGCTGCGCGTCGTCATGGGGGCGCTGTGCTATCCGGTGCCGCTTGGCGCGGAACTCGGCGTGAAGGGTGCCACCGAGGACTCGGCAAGCGATAATGTGAACTTGGGTCTGTGCAAGCCGTCCGATGCGCCGGTGGGCAACCTGCCCTTCACCGACGGTGCGCCGATCAAGCCGTCCGAGCTGCCCGCGGCCTTCCCCTACTTGAACGCGCCGCTGCCCGGCGCGCAGGGTTAAGGGGGAGATCATGCAGTATACGCAAAACGTGATCCGCAACGCCGGCTTCGGCTTTCTGGCGATGGCAGCACTGGTGGCGTGTGACAGCGCCACCGGCGGCAACATGGGCATTGCGTCCTTGGGAAGCGACTTCGTCCGGGCGTTCAACCAGAACCCCAACGACACGCCGATCCCGCTGGATGACGTGACGCTGATCCTGACGCCGACGGTCGAACCGTTCAATCCGTAGTCCGTCGCACATGAACCTAAGAACGGCCGGTCTGGAAGGACCGGCCGTTTTCTATTCCGCGTCCGGCGCGATGCTCGCAGTTCCCCATCGCCGGGCGATGACGCGAACCTCCCGCTCCGTCGCGGTGCGGTGAAGACGCAACAGGCGGCTGTGCAAAGCGATGGTAACGTCATCGACCTCGGCCACGACGTCGACGTCGAAGACGTCCGACGTGAAACCGGCCCCGGGCACTGCAACCACGCCGACCGCAGCCAGATCATCAGGCGTCAGCAGGCCCTTGCGATCTCGGAGCGCGATCAATCTTCCGGCTGTCGCGGCATTGCCGATGACCGCTGCGATGACCGGCAGGGGTGCGGTGTTGAGGTTGACATCGCCGCCGGCAGGCAAGGCGACCAGGATTGTCTTCAGCGTCACTTTCGTTGCCGCATCCATGTCGCGCAGGGCGTCCAGATCGGGCAGCGGCCCGTCGGCCTGCACCTGCGTCAGGATCGACTGCGTCACGCGAGCGGGCAGGCCCACCTGCGCGATCAGCAGGGAAAGGACCTGGGTCGATGCAAACCCGTTATCCTTGAACTGGTTAATGTCAAAGAGGGCCTGCGCGTCGCTGACGCTGACGCTGAACCGTCCGGTTTCCAGCGCGACGGTCTCCTGCTGAATGCGCGCCCAGTCCTCCGTCCGGTTGTCCGTGTCCGGCGCCTCGGTCATGTCGCGCGCCAAGGCCGCCCTGATCGAGGCTTCGCCGCCGAGGGCCAGCGCCTCGGCCTGGCTGGCCGCCGCCATCCTGCGGCTGCGGTCGATCAGGTTGTCCTGCGATGTGAACATCAGCACGACCAGCGCCGCGCCTAGCGCGAGGGCGACAAGAACGTTGACCAGAATGATCCCTCCGTCGCGCTGCATCAGTTGCCGCCGTCAGTCGGGGCGGTGGCGTCGGGCGAGGCGGCGCCGGCCGGCTGCGGCGCCGTCAGCTCGAAGGTCTGGGGGG
>NZ_FQUE01000005.1 GCF_900128995.1 Loktanella atrilutea
GGCTTTCCGAATGCCGATCTGGCTGCCGTCGGCGGGGAAGAAACCGCCACTGACAGTCCCGACAGCATGGAAAGCCTGCTTGCAGCGGCGCTCGCCCCGCCGGCGACGGAAGACTACGTCGAGCCGCCGCCACCACCGCCGCCGGTCACGACGCAGGATTACATCGATCTGTGGCGCGAACGAATTAGGGCCAATCCGATGCAGGTGCTGGACGAAATAGGTTTGGTTCCGAGCCCTGGCGGCTATACGATCACGGAAAACCACGACAGCGGGGTCACCCGCGCAGGATTGCAGGCAGGAGATCTGGTGAAATCTGTCAACGGTCAGCCCGTCGGCAACGTCGACAGCGATCGCGCCCTCTATGACGAGGTCGCGAACAGCGGGTTGGCGCGAGTCGAGATCGAACGCGAAGGCCGGTCCATCGTTTTGTCATTTCCGCTGCAATGATGCGTCGGGTCATCATCGCGCTCATGGTGCTGCTGATCGCCGCCGCGCCCCTGCGGGCGCAAGACAGCACGTATACGATCAACCTGCGCGACGCCGAGATCGCGGTGCTGGCCGAGCAGGTCACCGACATCACCAAGCGCACCCTGATCCTGGACCCGGGCCTGACCGGCACGGTCACCGTCGTCTCGGCCGAGGCGCTGGACGCGCCCGGCATCTGGGCGCTGTTCCAGTCGATCCTGCGCTCGCGCGGCTTCGTCGCCGTGCAGGCCGGCACCGTCTGGCAGGTCGTGCCCGAGGCCGAGCAGCGCGCGGTCAGCGGCCCCACCGACACCACCCCCGTCGGCCAGCAGGACGTGGTGACCGAGATGCTGCGCCTCGACCGGCTGCCCTCGGCCGAGGCGGTGCGCGTGCTGCGGCCGCTCGTCGCCGAAAGCGGCTACCTGGAGGCGGTGGAGGATCCCAACGCGATCATCATCACCGACACCCGCGCCAACGTCGACCGGATCATGCAGATCGCCAACGCCTTCGACGGCGACGCCCAGGTCCGCGCGGAGGTCATCCGCATCCGCAACGCCGAGGCGGCCTCCATCGGTCAGGCCATCCTCGATGTGCTGGGACCGGCGGGCACCGGTGCCCGGTTGAGTGTCGATGCGGGCGCCAACGTGCTCTTGGTGCGCGGCACACCGCAGGACATCGAGGAGATCCGCCAGCTTGCCCAGTCCATGGATGTCCGTGCGCCGACGGCCCCTGGCGCGCAGGTCAGCACCCGCGTCTTCGCCCTGCAATACGGCGATGCCGCGATCATCGCCGAGATCATTCGCGGGACCGTGGGCGATGGAACCAGCATCACCAATCCGGTCGCCGCCGACGTCGGGGCCGTCGATCCCAACGCGGTCGATGCGGACGGCAATCCCATCGCCGGATTCTACACGCCGATCACCCGGGATGCGGCGACTCCCACCGCGACGATCACACCCTCGGTGGAAACGAATTCCGTCATCGTGCGCGGCACGCAGACGCAACTGGACGAGATCGACCAGCTGATCCACGCGCTCGACGTGCGGCGGCCCCAGGTGATGATAGAAGCCGCGATCGTCGAGGTCTCGGGCGACGTGGCCGAACGGCTGGGCGCGCAGCTTGGCTTCGGTGTAGCGCAGGCACGGGGGGCACTGGGGGCCACATCGTTCAGCAACGGCGGCGTGTCCCTGCAGGGCGTCCTTGCCGCGGTGGGGGCACCTGCCTCGGTTGCGCTGTCGACCGGGGCGACGCTGGCGGCCAGCAACAACGACTTCGGCCTGCTGGTGCAGGCGCTGTCCAATTCGACCCGCGCGCGGCTGCTGTCCACGCCCTCGGTCTCGACACTCGACAACGAACCGGCGACCATCGTCGTGGGCCAGAACGTGCCGTTCCGCACCGGCAGCTTCGCCACCGACGGCAACACGGTCACGCCCTTTACCACCATCGAACGGCAGGACGTCGGCATCACCATGAACGTCGTGCCGCGCATCACCGCCGGCGGCGTCGTGCAGCTGGTGATCGAACAGGAAATCTCCAGCCTGGTGAACGGCAACGTCGAAGGCGCCGCAGATCTGGTGACCAACCGGCGGGTCATCAACACGACCGTGATGGCCGACAACGGCGGGACGGTGGTGCTGGGCGGGCTGATCACTGACGACCGTCTGAGCAGCGAACAGAAGGTTCCGGGGCTCGGCGACATCCCCGTGGTCGGCAATCTCTTCAAGTCCCGCGACGCGCGCGAGACGCGCCGCACGCTCTTCGTCTTCCTGCGTCCCACGATCCTGCGCGACCGCCACGACATCGAGGCCGCGAGCGCGAACCGCCTGACGCGCCTGCGCCAGGCCGACGCCACCGCCGTCCCCCGCACGATCCTGAGACAGCAGGAAGTCCGCCAGCTGCCGCTGGAAATCCAGGGGCTTTACTGACAACCTGACGTGACCCAACTTCCGGCGCGGCTCTGGCCGATGCCGCGTGACCTGCCCCCCGGAATGTCCCTCGCTTTAATGTAGAGTTTGCTTCATCACGAAGGAGCAGACGACATGAGGAAACGCCGCTTCACCGAGGCGCAGATCATTGGGATGATCAAGGAGCAAGAAGCCGGAATGGCGACGGCGGAGGTCTGTCGCCGCCACGGTCTCAGCCCGGCCACGTTCTACAAGCTCAAGGCCAAGTATGGGGGCATGGACGTGTCCGATGCCCAGAGGCTGAGGGCGCTGGAGTACGAGAATGGCAAGCTGAAGCGGCTCCTGGCGGAGGCCATGCTCGACAATGTCGTGCTGAAGGATCTCTTGGGAAAGCCCTGACGACACCGAACGCGCGGCGGGACGCGGTGCTGAGGGCGGTGCGAGACCATGACATCTCGCAACGCCGGGCCTGCGTTCTGACAGGTCGTCGATCCGAAGACGGTGCGGCGCGAGCGGTCGCCCGACAATCTGGAGATCCGCACAGCGATGCAGGAAATCGCCGCCGTGCGCCGGCGGTTCGGCTATCGGCGCATCGGGCTGCTGCTGGAGCGCAGGGGCATGCTGATGAACCCGAAGAAGCTGTATCGGCTCTCCCGCGACGAAGGGCTGTCGGTGCGGCGCAGGCGCGGCCGCAAACGGGCCCGCGGCACGCGCACACCGATGCCCTTGGCCATAATGCCGAACCAGCGCTGGTCGTTGGACTTCGTGGCGGACACGTTCGGGGCGTCGCGCAAGTTCCGGATCCTGGCGGTGATCGACGATTGCTGCCGCGAGAACCTGTGTCTGGTCGCCGACACCAGCATCTCGGGCGCGAGGGTGGCCGCGAACTGGATGCGCTGGTCAGGACCTATGGAAAGCCGGCTTGCATCGTCAGTGACAATGGGACGGAGTTCACCAGCCGGGCCATCCTGAAGTGGGCCGATCAGAACGACGTTGCCTGGCATTACATCGATCCCGGCAAGCCGCAGCAGAATGCCTTCATCGAAAGCTTCATGTATAGACGGCCCCGCGGGCGCAAGTGTTTTGAACGTGACCTTCATCGGCGGGTGCGTTCATGTATTCGGCCTGTTCGCGCAGCCTCATACATGACTGCTGGCCCTGATGGTGTCCGCGGATCGAGGCCTCATCAACGGGACGCGCTTTGGCGCGCTTAAAGCTCTTCGGGCTTTCTCGATCCTCAGCTCTGCCGATTTGTCATCACGCTGTTATTGCACTTGTGCCATCTCACTGCCTCTTCGTTTGTCGATCCTTTATGGCTGAGCGCTCCGGAATACCTCTCCCGTGGAGAGCATTGCCCATATCGTCCGCGCCAACTTGTTTGCGACCGCGACCGCCACGACCATGGGTCGGCGCCGTTCCAGCAAAGCCTCAATCCACGGACCATCTACACGGAAGCGGGCCTTCGGATACCGGACCACGGTGCGGGCTCCCAAGACCAAGAGATGGCGGAGATACCGGTCTCCTTGTTTGGTGATGCCACCAAGCCTGTGCTTGCCTCCCGACGAGTTTTGTCGCGGCGTCAGTCCAAGCCAGGCAGCAAACTCCCGCCCCGACCGAAACGCCGAAGGGTCCGGGATGGTCGCTGCAAATGCCGTCGCGGTAATTGATCCTATTCCCGGTATGGTGGTAAGCAAGCGACAGGTCGAATTGGCTTTGTGGATCTCTGCCAACCGGGTGTCGATCCCGTCGATCTGCCGGTTCAATGCATCCAGTTGCCCGACGAGAGCATTCAAAGCGAAGTTCGCATCCTCTGGCAGCTCCTGCCGTAGCTCGTCCAGCTTCTCGACGAGAGCGTCGACCCGGTGCCTACCCTGAGCAACGATAATGCCATACTCGGCCAAATGTGCCCGAAATGCGCAAGCCGCCATCGTTCTCTGTCGGACCAGAAGCCCTCGGGCTCTGTGCAGCATCAAAAATGCCTGATCCTCACGCGATTTGATCGGGACAAAGCGCATGTTGGGACGGGTCACTGCTTCACAAATGGCGGCCGCATCAGTGGCGTCGTTCTTCGCCCCCCGCCGCACAAACGGTTTGACATAACCTGGAGGTATGAGGCGCACGTCATGGCCGAGCTTCTGCAACTGACGGGCCCAGTTGTGGGCAGTCGCACACGCCTCGATGCCGATCAGGCAAGAGGGTAGCGACTCGAAGAAAGGTAGAAGCTCACGACGCGTTAGCCGCTTGCTGTCGAGCGTTCTGCCGGACGCGTCGGCGACATGCACGTGAAACACGTTCTAGGCCAGATCAAGGCCCACGGTGGCTGGGTTCATGGGAATACTCCTTCTGCAAAGTAGGACCAATATACGGTCCCTGATCAGGAGCGGGGCCGTCTTCCCCATCAACGGCAGCCTGCGCGACGAGCTGCTCAACGAGGAGATCTTCGACACCCTGGACGACGCGCGCCGGAAGATCGCCCTCTGGCGCTACGACTACAACGCTGTCAGGCCGCACTCCTCACTTGGCAACCTGACGCCGCTCGAAGCGCGCCGAACGCTTGCGCTCCCTGATGGCTCAGCGCCCGGCGCGCTTGCCATGAAACCACCCGCCGACTACCAATCTCAAACCGGCAGACTCTCGTTATGATCGAGGGACCAACGGGGGGCAGGTCATGCAGCTTGTTAAGTGCCGCAATTTGAACTGACGCAGATCCTCTCGTTCGTTCGCCGCCCAATCGCCATTTTTGTGGAGTCCGCGCAGCAACGAAATTCTTGCTGCAGTCAGGAAGCCAGCCACTTGATATAGATGAAGGTCAGGATCAGCACGACGACGACCTGAACGATCATCGCCTTAATCAGGAATTTCGAGCGCTTGGTATCTTCGTCAACGTCGATCTTCTTCATGGTATGCCTTTCAGTCTTTTGTCTGTTTCAATGATGACTGCCCGTCCGGATCGTCACACCGGGTTGGACATGATGTAGGCCAGCAGCCCGACCGCATCGCGCAGCTGGCCGCGGGTGATCTGACCGCCGAAGCAGACGCGGATCGATTCCGCCGGCGGGCCCAGCACGGTGAAGGCGTCCGAGGGCATCATGCCGAGCCCGGTGCCGGCCATCCGGCCGATGATGTCGGCGCGGGTGGCGCCCTTGGGCAGGTGCAGCCAGACGTTGAAGGCGTGCGGCGCGGCCTCGTAGGTGAAGGGGGCCAGCAGCTGCGCCGCGATGGCCTGGCGGGCCTGGGTCTCCTCGCGGATGAAGCGGCGGATGCCGTCGGCCGTGCCGTCGGTGATCCAGCGGGTCGCCAGCGCCATCATCAGCGGCGAGGGCATGACCGAGATCACCTTGAGCTGATGCGCGAGGTCGCGGGCGGCGTGGCTGGTGGGGGCCACCGTATAGGCCAGCCGCAGCCCCGCTCCGATGCATTTCGCCAGCCCGCCGATGTGCCAGACCAGATCCGGCGCAAAGCTCGCCAGCGGGGCGGGCGGATGCGGCGGGATGAAGCCGTAGGCGTCATCCTCGATCAGCGGCAGGTGGTGGTCGAGGATGACATCCGCCACCGCCTGCCGCCGCGCCAGCGACATGGTGCGCGTCGTGGGGTTGTTCAGGATCGGGTTGAGGTAGAGCGCCTTGGGCGCGTGCTGCCTGATCGCCGCATCAAGTGCCTGCGGGTCGATTCCCTCCGCATCGCCCGGCAGGCCGATCAGGCGCAGGCCGAGGCGGGCGCAGATGCCGCGCAGGCCGGCGTAGGTGATGCCTTCGCACAGCACCACGTCGCCGGGCTGCGCAAGGCCCATCAGGATGGCGAGGATCGTGGGGTGGGCGCCGGGCGTCACCGCGATCCGGTCGAGCGACGGGACGAGGCCGCGGAGCGAGAGCCAGATCGACGCCGCCTCCTTGTCGATCTGCCCGCCGGTGGAGGACTGATAGCGCAGAAGGTCGATCAGGTTGGCGGAGACGGTCTGCAACCCCGCTTCCATCCGTGACAACAGCGCCGGGTCGGATGGCTCCGGCGGCAGGTTCATGGTCAGGTCGACGTCGGCGTGGCGGCGCAGCTCCTGCTCGGCCGGGACCGGTTTGCGCCCGACGACGAAGGTGCCGCGCCCGACGTGGCTGTCGACCAGCCCGCGCGCCTTCGCCTCGGCGTAACCGCGCGAGACGGTGGTGAAGTCGATGCCAAGCCGGTCGGCCAGCACCCGCTGCGGCGGCAGGCGCGCGCCGTCGCGCAGGGTGCCGGCGTTGATCCCTTCCGCGATGGCATCGGCCAATTGAAGGTAGCGCGCGGCACCGTCGCGGCGCAGGGTGGGCATCCAGTCTCTCATGCAGACGTCCTAGACGCGATTCTGGCGAAATTGAAGCGCTTTGTCTGGATATTCTGGCCGGCCGAATAGAAATCGTTTGCCGCGCGCCGTCAAAACAAGCGGCTGTGGCGTCGGCCGGGCAAATTTCCACGTCGCACCATTTAAATTGACTGCAAAATTAGTCGCAACATTGATTGGATCCGGACGGGCGTCGCATCGTCATCCCACACCGCAAGGCCACCAGAGGCCCGCCACACACAGGGGAGCGATCACAATGCCGGCAGTCACGCAGGAAAAGCACAAGGACGGCGACTTCTTCGTCGATTACGAGGACAAGGTCTTCGAGGACGTGAAGGCGGAACCGGGCCAGAAGGCGCTGGTCACCTTCCACACCGTCGCCTTCGAGGGGTCGATCGGCCTCGTCAACATGCTCAACGCGATCCGTCTGGCTCGCAAGGGATTCGAGACGTCGATCCTGCTCTACGGTCCCGGTGTCACGCTGGGCATCCAGCGCGGCTTTCCGACGCTGGGCGACGCGGCCTTCCCGGGGCACCAGAACTTCGCCGACAACCTCAAGAAGTTCATGGCCGAGGGCAGCAAGATTTACGCCTGCCGCTTCGCCCTGCAGGCACTCTACGGCCACGGCGAGGCAGCACTTCTGCCCGGCATCATTCCGATCGCGCCGCAGGACGTGCTGGACCTGAAGCTGCTGCACGTCCGCGACAACGCCGTGATCGTCGACACCTGGACGCTGTAGGCATTCCCCGCCGGGGCCGACGCTGGCCCCGGCATCCCGCTTTCGGAGGACCCCCATGACCCGCACCGTCAAGGCCGCCGCCGTCCAGATCGCGCCGGACCTCGCCAGCCGCGACAAGACGATGGCCCGCGTGCTCGACGCCATCGACGAGGCGGCGGGCCACGGCGCGGACCTGATCGTCTTTCCCGAGACCTTCGTGCCGTTCTATCCCTACTTCTCCTTCGTGCTGCCGCCCTGCCAGCAGGGCAAGCCGCACCTGCACCTCTACGAGCAGGCGGTCACCGTGCCGTCCGAGGACACCCGCCGCGTCGCCGAACGCTGCGCGCATCACGGTGTCGTCGTGGGGCTGGGGGTCAACGAACGCGACCACGGATCGCTCTACAACGCGCAGCTGGTCTTCGACGCAGACGGCACGCTGCTGCTGAAGCGGCGCAAGATCACCCCGACCTATCACGAACGCATGGTCTGGGGTCAGGGCGACGGCGCGGGGCTGAAGGTCGTGGACACGCGCGTCGGCCGCGTCGGCGCGCTGGCCTGCTGGGAACACTACAACCCGCTCGCCCGCTACGCGCTGATGACCCAGCACGAGGAGATCCACGTGGCGCAGTTCCCCGGCTCCCTCGTCGGGCCGATCTTCGCCGAGCAGATCGAGGTGACGATGCGGCATCATGCGCTGGAATCGGGCTGCTTCGTCGTCAATGCGACCGGCTGGCTGACCGACGAGCAGATCGAGAGCGTGACGCCCGATCCCGCCCTGCAGAAGGCCCTGCGCGACGGCTGCATGACCTGCATCGTGACGCCGGAGGGACGCCATGTCGTCCCGCCGCTGACCAGTGGCGAAGGCATCCTCTACGGTGACCTCGACATGGCGCTGGTGACGAAGCGCAAGCGGATGATGGACTCGGTCGGCCATTACGCGCGGCCCGAACTCCTCTCGCTCAGGCACAACACCGACCTCACGCCGACGCGGCACGTCTCTGCCGCCGGCCCCGAATTCCAGCCCATTCCCCTGGAGGACTGACATGCAGACCGGCGACATCATCAACGACCTGCAGACCCGCGGCATGCGCCTTGTCGATCCGCGCGCCGGGGCGGACAGCCGGCGCGGCGGCGCGGGGCCGACCGACCACAAGGCCGTCACCATCGGCGGGCTGACCGTCATGGTGCCGGTCCATACCGCGACGGCCTTCGACTCGCCCTATCTGGTGGAGGCGCCCGACGCCGAGGGCCGCGCGCGGGTGACCAAGGACGGCGCGTTCTTCGCCGACGTGCAGTTCCCGCAGCGGGCGAAGTTCCTCGACCTCTCCACCGCCGACGGGGTGCCTTACGGCCATATCGCGCAGCTGCATGCCAAGGACGTGCTGGCGACGACGGTGCTGCAGACCTGCATCCGGTATGAGAGCCGCAAGAAGACCTGCCAGTTCTGTGCCATCGGCCAGAGCCTCGCCGCCGGCCGCACCATCGCCCACAAGTCGCCCGCGCAACTGGCCGAGGTCGCCCGCGCCGCCGTGCTGCTCGACGGGGTCAGGCACATGGTGATGACGACCGGCACCCCCGCCGGCAAGGATCGCGGCGCGAAGGTGCTGGCCGACAGCGCCGAGGCGATCCGCGCCGCCGTCGACCTGCCGCTTCAGGCGCAATGCGAGCCGCCCGAGGACGACGCCTGGCACCGCCGGATGAAGGACGCGGGCATCGACAGCCTCGGCATGCACCTCGAGGTCGTGACGCCGGAGCTGCGCCACCGGATCATGCCGGGCAAGGCGCAGGTCCCGCTAGAGAAATACTTCGACAGCTTCGCCGCCGCGGTGGAGGTCTTCGGCTGGGGGCAGGTCTCGACCTATATCCTCGCGGGGCTGGGCGACACGGAGGAGGCGATCCTCGCGATGTGCGACCGGCTGACGGCGATCGGCGTCTATCCCTTCGTCGTGCCCTTCGTCCCCGTCAGCGGCACGCCGCTGGAAAGTCATCCCGCGCCGTCCTCGGCTTTCATGCACCGCGTGCTGGCGCCGCTCGCGCAGATGATCGTCGACCGGGGCATGCGGGCCGAGGACATCAAGGCCGGCTGCGGCCGCTGCGGGGCCTGCTCGGCCCTGTCGGCCTTCGAAAAGTTCAAGCGCCCCGCGCTGGAGCCCGCGTCATGATCATCGAACGCCCCGAAGCCTTCGTCACGCCGGAGTTCCTGATCCGCCTGGCCACGCAGGCGTGGGAGATCGGGGGAGCCGCGTCCCTGCGGCACCGGACCTTCGTCACCGAACAGGGCATCTTCGCCACCCACGACCGGGACGCCATCGACCGGGTCGCCCTGCCGCTGGTCGCCCTGTCCACCATGGCCTCCGAGGCGGATGAGGTCGTGGGCACCGTGCGCATCCACGAGGAAACCCCCGGCGTTTGGTGGGGCGGGCGGCTGGCCGTGGCCCCCGCCTATCGCCGCGTCGGGCGGCTGGGGGCGGAGCTGATCCGCCTCGCCGTCGGCACCGCCCATGCGCAGGGATGCACAACCTTCCTCGCCCACGTCCAGATGCAGAACGTCGCCCTGTTCGAGCGGCTGAACTGGCAGCCCTTGGGCCAGCAGGACCTGCACGGCCATCCGCACATGAAGATGCAGGCGGACCTGGCCGCCTATCCCCCCGTCGCCGACCCCGCGCGGGGGTGGATGGCGCTGACCCGGCGCGCGGCATGACCGACCTCGCCGCCCTAGCTGCCACGCTCGCCGCGCACCCCCATGTCACGGGCAAGCGCGACATCGACGTGGCCTGTGCGGCGCTGGGTCTGACGCAGGACAGCGCGGGCCGCCCCGGCGACGATGCCGCCGCGATCCGCGACGGCGACGGTTGGCAGCTGATGGCGACCGAAGGCTTCATGAACGACTTCGTGGCCGCTGCGCCGTGGTTCGCGGGCTGGTGCGCGGTCATGGTGAACATGTCCGACATCCTCGCCATGGGTGGCCGACCCACGGCCGTCACCAACGCACTCTGGGCCCCCGACGCCGCGACGGCGGCCGAGATCCTGCGCGGGATGAGGGAGGCGTCGGAGGCCTACGGCATCCCCATCGTCGGTGGCCACACCAACCTGCGCACAGCCCAGCCGCAACTCGCCGCCGCGATCTGGGGGCGGGCGAAGGCCCTCATCACCAGCTTCGACGCCCGCCCCGGCGACGTGCTGATCGCGGCCGCCGACTTGCGCGGCGATTATGCCGGCAGCAGCAGCAACTTCCCCGCCTTCCTGAACGCCCCCCACGCTCGCCTGCGCGGCGACATGGAGATCCTGCCGGGACTGGCCGAAGACGGCCTCGTCACCGCGGGCAAGGACATCAGTCAGGGCGGCATCATAGGCACCGCCGTCATGCTGGCGGAGTGTTCCGGCGTGGGCATCGCCATCGACCCCGCGCGGATCGCCGCACCGGACGGCGATCTGAGCCGCTGGATGACGGCCTTCCCCAGCTTCGGCTTCCTGCTGACCGCGACGCCCGGGGACGCGCCGGAGGTCCTCGCCCGCTTCCACGCCCGCGAGATCGCCGCCGCCGTCATCGGTGAGGTCGCGCCGGGCAGCGCCGTGACGCTGACGGATGGCACGGACCGGCACCTCGTCTGGGACCACGGCGCGCGGCCCTACCTCGGCCTCGCCCCCGTCAGGGAGCCTGCCTGTGCCTGAAGTCACCTTCCGCATCCGCTGGCCCGACGGGACGGAGGAGGCCTGCTATTCCCCCTCCACCGTCATTCACGACCACCTGACCGCAGGACAGACCTACAGCGTCGCCGACTTCCACGACCGCGCGCGCACCGCCCTCGACCTCGCCGCCGAACGGGTCGCCGCCAAATACGGCTTCCGCTGTTCCTCCGCCGATGCGCAGGCCGCGCAGATCGCCGCCCGCGTCGCCCGCTACCAGCCACAGGAGCATGTCACATGCCTGTCCATCCGTTGAAGCCCGCCGCCCGCACCCATGTCACCACCGTCGTCGTCGGCGCGGGGCAAGCGGGCATGTCGGCGTCCTACTACCTGTGCCAGGCGGGAATCGACCACGTCGTGCTGGAACGGCACGCGCGGTTCCATGCCTGGAAGGCCGACCGCTGGGACAGCTTCTGCCTCGTGACCCCGAACTGGCAGTGCAAGCTGCCGGACTACCCCTACCGGGGCGACGACCCGACCGGGTTCATGCTGAAGGATCAGATCGTCGACTACGTCGAGGGCTTCTGCGCGACCTTCGATGCCCCCCTGCGCGAGGGCGTGACCGTGACGCGGGTCGAGAAGGTGGGCGAGCGGTTCGAGGTCGACACCGACCGGGGCCTGTGGTCCGCCGATCACGTCATCGTCGCCTCCGGCGGCTACGACCGGCCCATCACGCCGCCCTTCGCGGGCCGGCTCGATCCCGCCATCGCGCAGATCCATTCCAAGGCCTACCGCCGCCCGTCCGACATTCCCGACGGCACCTGCCTCGTCGTCGGCACCGGGCAATCGGGCGTGCAGATGATGGAGGATCTGTGGATCGCCGGGCGCGACGTGCGCCTCGCCGTCGGCCCGGCCCCGCGCAGCCCGCGCTGGTATCGCGGGCGCGACGCGACCGACTGGCTGCACGCGCTGGGATATTACGCCATCACCATCGATCAGCAGCCCGACCCGAAATCGACCGAGGCCAAGACAAACCACTACATGTCGGGCCGCGACGGCGGGCACGAGATCGACCTGCGCCGCTTCGCCCGCGACGGGCTGCGGATGTACGGCTCCGTGGCGGACATGGAGGGAACCACGATCCGCTTCCTGCCGGACCTGGAGGCGAACCTCGATGCCGCCGACAAGAGCTACCTCGGGATTCGCCAGATGATCGACGACTACATCGCGAAGGAAGGGATCGACGCGCCCGAGGAGCCGCCGTTCGAGAAGGTCTGGCGGCCCGAGACGGAAGAGATCGAGATCGACGCGGCGGCAGAGGGCATCACCTCAATCCTGTGGTGCATCGGCTTCCGGCCGAACTACGACTGGCTACGCGTCGACTGCCTCGACGACCGGGGGCGGCCGATCCACCGGCGGGGCATCTGCGCGGCGGAGGGTGTCTATTTCCTCGGCCTCGGCTGGCTGCATACCTGGGGATCGGGTCGCTTCCTCGGCGTGGCGGAGGATGCGGAACACGTCGTGCGGGCTATCGCGGAACGGGCAACCATACGGCGCGTAGGCTCCGGGTAGCCGTTTATGCCTGCCGCCTGGCGGAAAGCATCTGATGGTGTACGGACTATGCTGAGACTGCAGTTTCCAAGCAAACAACTGTAGAATATTTAAAGATTCGCTTCGCCTCCCGGAGTCAAACGCTGCTCCCCATGATCGCGTCCCAGCAGAATTCATCTTCTTCAGAAGCAGTCGGGGTACGAAAGTGATCCTTCACGGCAGCCCATGCAAACAGGATTCCAACGAATGATTGGATCAAGGTCCCCTTACGGCCCAGACCTGCCATTGGCTTGATGGTCGAATGCTGCGGTGCAGCTTCACGATATCGGCCATTCATCCCTCGCGCAGCATTTTCGAAGGTGAAGGTCGGCGGAGCGGACAAAGGAAGCATCTGCTCAAGTTATCGCCATCTCATCATGCAGTTTCTCGAGGAGCTGGACCGCGTGTGAGACATCACGTCCTTTATCAGCGCCTTATCTCGCCATCGTTTGCATGATGACCTCTGCGGCCTCCTTCGGGCGGTCCCATTGCGGAAAGTGGCCGCACCGCTCGAACCAATGCAACCGCGCGGTGGGGAAGGCCGCTTGCGCACGCTCCGCCTGACGTGGCAGCAGGAGACGGTCCTGACGTCCCCAGCCAATCGTCACGCGGCCCGGAGGCGTGGCGGTCCCCTGCTGCAACGGACCACGCGCCAGTTCGCGCAGCATCGCGTCGAAAACGTCTGTCTCGGCTATGGCCGTCAGCTCGTTCCGGACCAGCATCGGATCGAGGGCGCCGGGCCTCGCCGACAGTTGCGCGAGCAGAACGGCCCGCACGGCGCGGCTGTGCGAGAGCGCCGGAATGCGCCGCCGCAGGAGGCGCACCAGCCGGACCGAGGCGGCAAGCGTGGAGCGGAACCACGCCGTCTCCCAGCCGCGCCAGAAACCGCCCGGATCAAAAGCGACCGTGTGGCCGCCGATGCCGCGACGTGCCAGTTCCAGCACCAGCCGCGCGCCGACAGAGCTGCCGACGGTATCGACGCCGGCGAGCCCGTTCCGGTCGATGAAGTGCTCGAGCGCGTCCGCATAGGCGGCAATCGTCTGGCGCCCCGGAAGCGCCGGAGATGCCCCGTGCCCAGGCAGATCGACCAATACGACCTCGCGTCCGCGAGCAAGCATCGGCAGGATGCTGTCCCAGGACCGGACGCTTCCACCCAGCCCGTGAACCAGGAGCAAGGGTGGTCCTGCACCGTGACGTTCGCAATTCAATTCCATGTTAAAGGAACGCTCGGCAGCGGAACTGGTTCCGCCAGTGGTGCTGGTAGCCGACGGCGCCGTGCAGCGGACACGCATCTTCCGGTCCTCCTGCGCATCGCCGCCACCGACGCCCCGGCGCAGCAGATATCAATTCCTGCCCCCTGTGCGGTCGTCTCGCCGCAGTCAAGGACGGCTCAAAGCAGTCGTTTAGAGTTGGCCGCAACCCGCCAGTCAGTTTCTGCAAAGCAGTCATTGCCGCGCATCGAGGCACCTGCGGTCGCAACCGGTCTTTACAGCGCATGGTCTGCTACTCGCCCTCTCACGCGATATTGCCAGCCACAGCGGTCGGTCGCCGGTCTCCTGCCAGGACGTGGGGGGCCGCCGACGATCCCCGGACAAAAAGATCGCACCGGATGTAGAAACCCCTCCTTGCCGTTCGTCCCCCTATCGAAGCCACCATCGGCTTCGGACATCGACAAGGAGACAGGACATGTTTCGACCCACGATCCTGGCGGCCGCCCTCGCCTGTGCCGCTCCGGCAATGGCGCAGGACTTCCCCACGGCAGAAGACCTCTCCGCCGCGCACGGCACGTTCCGCAGCGCGGCGCCCGAACCGTGGTATGGCGGCTTCGGCACGCGCGAGTTCATCTTTGCGGACGGCCGCTGGCACCTGATCTTCACCCAAGCTCTGGACCCGGAGATGACACTCCGGACATTCCAGTTCCGCACCGGCGGCCCGTTCGAGGTCGGCGCGGCCTCCACCACCGTTCCCGGTGCCTTCGACGCCATCTTTTACGAGAACTGGAAACACGTCACCCTGCTGACGGAGGATCCTGCGATTATCGCGGGGATGGGGATGGCGGACTGCGGTCTGACCTATAATATCGAGACCGACATTTCCGTGACGGGCTGCGCTGCATGGCGTCCGGTGGCGGTCTGCGGCGAGGATCACGACCTTTTCGCGATGGATGCGGCCGGTGTCTATTTCGGCGTGCGGCCTGCCGACAACGACATGTGCGCGCCCGACAAGCGACCGACCGCCCTGCTGCCCGTCGTCGCCCGTTACTGACCACACCAGAGAGGACCGATCATGCAATACATCATCATGAACTACATGCCGCCCGCGGATCATCCCGATGCCGGCTCCGTCACCGATGCCGCCGAGGGCGAACTCTGGGGCGCATACACCCGCGCCCTGATCGACGCGGGCATCATGGTCGGCGGCGAGGCGCTGCATCCCGCCCACACGGCGACGACGATCCGGGTGACGGACGGACACCGCGAGGTGCAGGACGGGCCCTATGCCGCAACGAAGGAACAGCTGGGCGGCTTCTACGTCGTCGACGTGCCCGACCTCGACACGGCACTCGCCTGGGCGGCCCGCAATCCCGCGGCATCGCGCGGCGCGGTCGAGGTGCGCCCGGTCATCATGCGCTCCGCATGAGCGAGGCGGTCCGTGCCGTCGAACGGCTGGCCCGCCTGTCCTACGGCAAGCTGGTCGCCCGCCTGGCGGCGCGGACCGGGTCGCTGGCCGCGGCAGAGGATGCCCTGTCCGACGCGCTGATCCGGGCGCTGGAGACATGGCCCCGGACCGGCATTCCCGACAACCCGGAGGCCTGGCTGACGACGGTCGCCCGCAACCGCGCGACGGATCGCGCACGGGCCGATGCAAGGCCCGCGATCCATGCACGGGACATTCTGCTGATGGCCGAAGACAACAGCCTTGCCACGCCACCCGCGACGGACCCGCGGTTGCCGCTGATGTTTGTCTGCGCCCACCCCGCGATTGCCCCTGCCCTGCGCGCGCCGCTCATGCTGCAGGTCATCCTCGGCCTCGACGCGCGGCGCATGGCCTCGGTTTTCCTTGTGCCACCCGGCACGCTCGGACAGCGGCTGACCCGGGCGAAGGCAAAGATCGAACGGGCTGGCATGGCGTTCGACCTGCCCGCGCAGGCTGACATGGATGCGCGGATATCGGACGTCCTGAACGCGGTCTATGCCGCCTATGTCGTCGGATACAATGGTCTGCCCGCCGGCGATCAGAAGGCGGCGAGCCTCGCGCAGGAAGCGCTCTGGCTCGTCAGCCTGCTGGCCGACGGATTTCCCGACCAGCCGGAGGCAAATGCGCTTTTCGCCCTGATGCTGTTCGCGGAGTCGCGCCGAACCGCGCGGGCCGACCCGGCCACGGGCGCGCTGGTTCCGTTGGCGGAGCAGGACACCGCGCTTTGGGACCACGGGATGATCGCCGATGCGGAAGCGGCGTTGCGCCACGCGTCGCGCCGGCCAACCTTGGGGCGCTATCAACTCGAGGCGTCGATCCAGGCCGTTCATGCCGCGCGGCACCGCAGCGGTCGCACCGACTGGACCGCGCTCGCTTTGCTTTACGCGGGCCTCGTCGAGATCGCGCCGACCGTCGGCGCCTTGACCGGGCACGCCGCCGTCCTGTCCGAAACGCACGGGCCCATGGCTGCGCTCGCGGCACTCGATGCGATCCCGGCGGACAGCCGGACCGCCTATCAGCCGTGGTGGGCCACCCAAGCCCATGTCCTCAGCCGGCTGGGAAGGAACGCGGACGCCGTCGCCGCCTATGACCGTGCGATCGGCCTGTCTGACGATCCCGCCGCGCGGCTTTACCTCTCGGACCGAAAGTCCCGGTTGGTGTGATGAGAGGCAGGGGGCAAAGCCTTCCGCGTCACCGGGTCAGCCAGTGGCATCCGCGGGGCCGTCGCGCCCGGGTGGAACGACTCGGAACGTCTTCTTCCCTTCTTGCGCGAACCTTCACCCACCCGGCATTGCAGGCTCAGCTGCATGGGAAGCTCAGACGGGGCAGGATGACGGTTGACGTTCATTTCCAACGGCCAACGCGAAGGACTGAAACACAGGAGTGTGGTAGACCACATGCAGCGAAGCTGCCGGGAAGGGAAAGCAGGATGTCAGCCGAATCCGATTCGTCGAAATATGTCTTGAGAGCCGCCGACATTGCCGCGATGGCGGGTCTGAAAAAGACACATTTCCTGAATTCCGACGCGCAAAGGGTGAACAAATCGCTTGGTGATGTCACCGGGCTGACCGGCTTCGGCTTTCACATCATCACCGTGGAGCCGGGTCAGCTGACCACCGAACATCACGTCCATCATCACGAGGATGAATGCATCTACATACTGGAAGGAACGGCGTTGGCGCGGATCGGCGATGAAGAATACAGCGTCGGACCAGGAGACTTCATCGGATACAGGAAAGGTGGCTTGCCACATTCGCTGTTGAACAACGGAACGGACGTGCTCCGCTGCGTCGTCGTGGGTGAGCGGCTGCCGCATGACGTCTGCGATTATCCAGTCCAGGGCAAACGCATGTTTCGAAATGCCGGTCTGGCGTGGGGCATCGTGGACATGACGGCGATCGAGAGCCCGACAGCGGGCGCGAAATCGTAGAACGCGTTTTTCGGCGGAATGGAGGCTCGCTCTCTTGCGTCTGCAGAGAAGGTTCCGGTTTCGGACGAACTGCCTTGCCCGGCGTTCATAAATTGAGCAGAGTGCAGCGTTCGAGACCTCCGACGCGTCACAATCGCCGGCGGGTCGCGAGAATCTTGGCGGCCGTGCGGCGCGGCTTGATAGTCTGCCCGCAGAATTCAGGCGGAGATGACCCAAATGGAATCACTCGCAATCAACCTCGCCAATACGCCGCGCGTGCCACTGGACGACAGCCATATCGCCGCGATCCGCGCCATCGGAGTCGAGCGGCGCTACGCGGCGGGCGAGATCGTCGTGCGGCCGGGCGATCCGATGGTCGAATTCATGCTGGTCGAGGAAGGCGACGTCATCCTGCTCGACAGCCAGACCGGCGCGCAGGCGACGCCGGGCTCCCTGCGCCCCGGCCAGTATCTGGGCGAGATCGCCTTCCTGAATGGCGGCGTCTGGAGCATGGGGATGCAGGCCGCGGCCGATACCCGCGTGGTGGTTGTCCCGCGCGAGGACATGCTGGCCCTGATGGCGCGGGTGCCGGAACTGTCGGACCGGATCGTGACGGTCTTCGCGGGACGCCGCCGGCGCATCTTCGAGAATGACGAAAGCGCGCTGACCCTGATCGGCGCCGATCAGGACCGCGACCTGCGGCGGCTCGAATCCTTCGCCGCCCGCAACCGCATCGCCGTCAAGAAACTTGCGCTCGGCTCGGACGAAGCCTGCCGCCTTTTGGGCGAGGCGGACTGCGCGCTCGACATCCCAACGGCGCTCTTCGCCGGGCGGCAATTGCAGGACGTGAGCCCGCGCGCGGTGGCGCGGCTCCTTGGCCTCGACATGCCGCTGACGGGTGAGGCGCTCTTCGACGTGGCCATCGTGGGCGGCGGCCCGGCGGGCATCGCCGCGGCGGTCTATGCGGGGGCCGAGGGGCTGCGCGGCATCGTCATCGAGAACGAGGTGATCGGCGGCCAGGCAGGATCCTCGTCGCGGATCGAGAACTACATGGGCTTTCCCACCGGCATCTCGGGCGGCGACCTCGCCTGGCGGGGCGAGATGCAGGCGATGCGCCTCGGCACGCGCTTCGTCATGCCGCGCACGGTGACGGTGCTGGCACGGCACGACGACGCGACGTGGGAACTGACACTTGATGACGGCGAGAGCTTGCGCGCGCGGACCGTCGTCGTGGCGACAGGGGTGCAATACCGGCGCCTGCCCATCGCACGGCTGGAGGAGTTCGAGGGCGCCGGCGTCTACTACGCGGCGACCGACATGGAGGCGCGGTTCTGCAAGGACCGGCACGTCGCCATCGTCGGCGGCGGCAATTCGGCTGGGCAGGCGGCGATGTTTCTCGCGCGGGCTGCGGCGCACGTCCACGTCCTGATCCGCAAGGACAACCTGCGCGAGACGATGTCGGCCTACCTCAGCAGCCGGCTGGAACATGAGCCGGCCATCACCGTCCATCCTTATACCGAAGTCGCGGCTCTGGGCGGAGAGACCACGCTGGACTCCTGCACCCTGCGCGACACCCGCGACGGCAGCGAACGGCAGATCGACCTTGGCGGGCTGTTCGTGATGATCGGTGCCGCGCCGAATACCGGCTGGCTCGAGGGCGTCGTCGCGCTCAACGACAAGGGCTTCGTGCTGACTGGTCCGGCGGCGGGGGCCGCGACGCCTTTCGGCACCTCTGCCCCCGGTATGTATGCGGTGGGCGACGTGCGGCTGGGGTCCGTCAAACGCGTGGCAAGCGGCGTCGGCGAAGGATCGGTCGTCATCAGCGACGTCTGGAATTACGTCAACGACACCTTGCAGCCCTGACAGGACCCTGGCCCTCAACCCGCCTTGTGCGAAAGGTGGGACTGTCCCCAGGCGGCGATGGCGTCCAGAAGCGGGGCGAGGCTTTGGCCGTAATCCGTCAGGGCGTATTCGACCTTCGGCGGCCTCTGCCGGTGGTCGATCCGTTCCACCACGCCTTCGGCCTGCAATTCGCGCAATTGCCGGATCAGGACCGTTTCCGAGATCCATGACATCTCGCGTTTCAGTTCGGACAGGCGGTAGCTTTTGCGCGCCAGCCGATACAGGATTCCCGTCTTCCATTTCCCGCCGATGACGCCGACCGTCGCCTTCACCGGGCAGCCTGCCTGATCTTCCATCTCCGCGACCCCCTGCCGAAATTGCACTGACAAAATTGTCAGTGATTGCCTTGAAGACATCACCGGTCATGATCGGGATCGACGTCCCGATTACAACCCCTCGTTCATGACCGCGGGAGGTGGAACCGATGATCGATCCCATCACCCGCCGCACGGCGCTCGTGGGCCTCGCGGCCTTCGTTGCCGGCCCGGCTCATGCCCAAACCCCTTCATCGCAATCGCAGGATCCCACCATGGCTGCCACATCCTTCACCATCGACATCCCGGACGAGGTCATTCAGGACCTGAAGAACCGCCTCGCCGCGACGCGCCTGCCTGACCAGATCGACGGCAGCGGCTGGAGCTACGGCACCGATACCGCGTGGCTGTCCGAACTGCTGGCCTATTGGGCGTCCGATTACGACTGGCCCGCCGCACAAGCCCGTCTTAATGCCTTCGACAATTTCAAGGCCGCCATCGACGGCCTGGACATTCACTTCATCCACGCGCGGTCCGATCATGCGGATGCCGTTCCGCTGCTGATGCTGCACGGCTGGCCGTCATCCTTCGTGCAGATGCTCGACATCATCCCTCTGCTGACGCAGCCTGTTGACGATGGTCCGGCGTTCCATGTCGTGGCGGCGTCACTGCCGGGTTACGGCTTTTCCGGCATCCCGACTTCGCCGGGGATGAGCCCCGGCGCGATCGCGCCTTACATGCACACACTGATGACCGACGTGCTGGGCTACGACCGCTACGGCCTGCGGTCGTCGGACCTCGGGGCCGGTGTCGCGGCGCCCATGGCGGGCACCTACGCCGACGCCGTTATCGGGTCTCACACCGGCGGCACGAACCCCTACCTGCAAGGTCCGATCCCCGACGATCTGACCGAGGAGGAGCAGACCTTTGCCCAGAACGCGCAAAACTGGATGCAGCAGGAGATGGCCTACGCCATGCTGCAGTCCAGCAAGCCGCAGACGCTGGCCGTTGCCCTGAACGATTCGCCCGCCGGACTGGCATCCTGGATCCTCGAGAAATTCTGGCGCTGGACGGACCACGACGGCGACCTGACCACGGTCATCGACCGTGACGCGCTGCTGACGAACCTCACGATCTACTGGGCGACCCAGACCATCAACCCCTCCATGCGCCTTTACGCCGAGGCGGTGCGCGCCCAGGGCGGCTGGACCATGCCGCAGGTGCCGGTCGGATACCTGATGCCTGACAACGACATGTTCCGCACGCCACGATCATGGATCGAACGGCAGGGGCCCGTGGCGCACTGGACCGTTGCCGCGAAGGGCGGGCATTTCATGGAGTGGGAGCAGCCGCAGGTCGTGGCCGACGATCTGCGGCTGTTCTTCGGCGCGCTTGGTCAGCGATGACCAAGGCCAGTGACTTCGAGCAGGTCGAGGTTGCGTCGGAGGACGAATTGCGCGACTGGCTCGCGGCGCACCATCACCAGCACCAGAGCGTCTGGCTGATCTCGTTCAAGGCGGGTGACGACCGCTACCTAGCCTACGACACGATCGTCCGGCAGCTGGTCGCGCACGGTTGGGTCGACAGCCGCCCCCGGTCGCTGGACGCGGCCCGGTCCATGCGATTGATCTCGCTCCGGCGGCCGGGCAGCAACTGGTCCCGTGCCAACCGTCAGCGGGCCGAGGACCTGATCACCAGCGGTCAGATGACGCCGCGCGGGCAGGCCGCCGTCGACAGCGCGAGGGCGGACGGCAGCTGGACCGCTCTCGTCGACATCGAGGATGGCGTGGTGCCGGACGACCTGGCCGCGATGCTGCGCGACACACCCCATGCGCAAGGTCATTTCGACGCGTTCCCGCCGTCGTCCAGACGCATCATCCTCGAATGGATCGCGGCGGCCCGCACTGATGCGACACGTCGCAAGCGGGTGCAGCAGACAGCAGAGATGGCCTCGCGAAACGAACGGGCAAACCACTACAGATCATAAGGCAGCGGCGCATCTCCTGAGCTGCCCGCTGACGGCAAGAGACTCATTTGACTTTCCGATGCTGGCGACTGGCCGCGAAAGATCGGCAGTTCGCCAGTCAACTATTCAGGCGAAACGCGGTGAAGTTCCGCTCACCGCCAATCATGTCAACCGAATAGGCCTTGGCCTTGGTTTTTGGCTGAATGTCCGCTTCTTGAAGGCGGACGCGGTGCCTTCGCTCCAGCAGCGAATGACCGCTGTCCGCCCTTCTTGTCGTCCAAAGAGGTGCGGGACCAGGTTTCTGACTGAATGTCCGCTTCTTGAACGCGCGGGGTGCCGTTCCTCCCGCAGCGAATGACCGCTTTCTGCCCTTCTATGACAAAATTGTTCTCAGGGCCCTGAACGGGCCCGGTAGATCACCTTAGAGCCACATTTTCAGCTTGTATCATACTGTAATGACACTCTGAAGGCTGAAGGCGGCTGGCCGGAGTGATTGGGTGCCTATGCCCAATCAATCAAGCGAGATAGCAAAATGAGCCCATGATTGCGGAAGGGCAAATCGCACGATCGCACGGCTTCGAACCTCGCACAGGAAGCGCTTCGTGGTCGCGTCTTAAAAGCGATACCATACGCATGGAGGCCGTAATTGAAGGCTCTGCATTTGTCAGTCGTGCCCCTTCAAACTGACCCACTCTTCCATCATGCGCCGCATCATTTCCGGCCGCGTTGGGAGATCGGGTTCAGTTTTACGTATGTCGTCGATCTTCTGCACGAACTCAGCGGACAGCCGAACGGTGATCGGTTGCGTATCAAGCGGCTCGATCCGTCGGGCTTTAACACGGCTGTCTTGGGCTGCGACTCTGAAGCGGCCGACGCCCATGCCGAAGCCGACAAGTTGATTTGGAAATTCTAAGGATCCGACACGTGCGGTTTCTGGGATCTGTCCAACGCGGCCTGGGCAATGTTGCTTTTGCTGCAGTCCGATGGCCTTGACCTCCACCTGATCGCCCAGAGGTCGGCAGGGCTGCGCTACCGGGCGGCGGCTTGCGCCCGCTCGCCGCTGCCCGAGGAGATGTTCTCCGCCGATCGCCTGTGGGCAGCGGTGGAGGTGATCGACCTCATGGTCGAGACGGCGATCAACGACTACGCCAAGATTGATCCGGACCACGTCGAGGATGTACGCGGTCTCGTGACTCGCGGTATCGACGCGGCGGTCGAGCGTGCCCGTGCGCAGCACCGCCGGGACGATCCGGATCCGGACGCCGCCCCCCTGCCCTGCGCTGGCTGAGCTTTTCGTCAGGTTCACCGACCCCAACCACCTCTACGAGCAGCCCCTCGGCATCCACCCCTCGGATGCCGAGGGATGGCGGCTGCCCATTTTTCAGCTTTCTCACCTCACCAGGAGACTTTTCATGACCCATCACACCCGCCTGCCCTCCGCCGTTCTCGTCGATGGCGCAAGCCACTTGGTTTTTCCGCTTGCCCCCGATCCGTCCTGGCCTGCCATCGCCGAGGCCAAGGGTTTCGACCTCATCACCCGCGTCACCGACCGCTACCGCTGCGTACTGCGGTGCCATGCCTGCGGCACCAAGGCGGTCGTGCGGATCAACGTGCTGCGCGATCACCAGCCGCTCTGTCACGGGTGCATCTACCAGCGCCGTGCCACGGCGGCGCTGGCCCTCGGGGCCGAGCTGATCGCAGCTGACGCCGGCAGCCGTCACTACGGACATTCCCGTCTGCGCTGCGGCCACGTCGTCCGTCGGCAGTATCTGCGCGTTGAGAAAGCCGCTGCCGGGGGTCACGCCATCGACTGCGAGGCCTGCCGCGAGATTCGTTATGGCACCGAGGCGCGGCATTTCGGCTGGACGCTCGACGGTCCGGCGCGTGGCCGTCGTCCCGGCTATCGCAGCTACCGCCACGGATGCGGGCATGCTCAGGATGTCAGCATCGGGAACATGGCCTGGGGCGATGCGAGCTGCGGGGCCTGCGCGCAGAATTGGGCCGGCAAGCCGAGCTATGTCTATCTCTTCAAGATCGACCTGCCGGGGCTGCCTGTTGTCAAAATGGGCTACAGCGCCCGCCCGGCCAAGAGGTTGCGCCACCAGCTCGGCATCGCGCGCGGGGTGCGGACGGAGATCCTGCGGGTGATGCTGCTCTCCTCGGGCAACGCCGCCGTCCGGGAGGAAAGTGCCTGTCATCGCGCGATGCGCGAGCGTCACGCCCACTTGATCGTGCCCAAGCCCATGTTCGGCGACGCGATCAACACGCAGGGCCGATGTGATCCTTGCCAACCCGCCATTCAATATCTCGGACTGGGGCGGTGAACGGCTGCGCGAGGATGGGCGGTGGAAGTATGGCACGCCGCCAGCAGGCAATGCCAACTATGCGTGGTTGCAGCACATCCTGCACCATCTCGCCCCTTCGGGCACGGCGGGGGTTGTGCTGGCCAATGGCTCGATGTCGTCGACCCAATCTGGTGAGGGCGAGATGCGAAAGGCCATGATCGAAGGCGAAGTGATCGACTGCATGATCGCCCTGCCGGGGCAGTTGTTCTATTCCACACAGATTCCAGCCTGCCTTTGGTTTCTGGCCAAGGACAAATCCAACGGCATCGCCCGCGATCGGCAGCTACGTGACCGGCGCGGCGAGGTGCTGTTCATCGACGCCCGCAGGCTGGGCTTTATGGTGGATCGCACGCGAAAAGAGTTTTCCGACGCCGACGTGGCGCAGATCGCCGCGACCTACCACGCTTGGCGTCTGGGTGAGGGCTACGTCGACATTCCCGGGTTTTGCAAATCGGCAAGTTTGGAGGAAATCCGGTCCCACGGCCACGTCCTGACCCCGGGCCGCTATGTGGGGGCAGAAGCGGCAGAGGAGGACGACGTGCCCTTTGTCGAACGTTTCGCAGGCTTGCAGGAGGTGCTGGAGACGCAGTTCGCCGACGCCGAAGCGCTGACGGCGACCATCCGGGCGCGGCTGGCGGGGGTTATCCCGCAATGACAGCGTGGGAAACTGAAACTCTTGAAAACTGTCTCGAAGCTTTACTCGACTATCGCGGCAAGAGCCCGACAAAATCGCCATGGGGCATCCCTGTTCTGTCGGCCAGGGTTGTGAAGACCGCCGGGCTATTGCGGCCGATCGAACAGACCGTCGCTCCGGACTACTATCCTAAGTGGATGACGCGAGGATATCCAAAGCCCGGCGACGTCGTCATGACAACGGAAGCCCCTCTCGGGGAGGTAATCCAATTAGACGAAGAAACGGCATCTTATGGTTTGGGTCAGCGGCTGGTTTGCCTACGAGGCAAGGCCGGTATACTGGACAACACATTCTTGCGATACCTTTTGACGTCGCCCGTACAACAAGAGGTTCTTGCCAGTCGCGCGACTGGAACAACGGTGTTGGGGATAAGCCAGAAGGCGCTGCGCTCAATGCCAATCGCCTTTCCGGAATTTTCGGAACAGCAGCGAATAGGCGAGTTGCTGGCATCGCTGGACGACAAGATCGAGTTGAACCGGAAGATGAGCGCCACGCTGGAGGCCATTGCGCGGGCGCTGTTCCGCGACTGGTTTGTCGACTTCGGCCCCACCCGCGCCAAAATGGCAGGCACCGCACCCTACCTCTCTCCCGATCTTTGGTCCCTGTTGGCTGGTGTAAATCTACGAGAAGCACCGCGCCGCATAGGAGATCATCCACATTGTCTTCTCCGCCTGCACGGTGAAGCCGACACGGCTATCGGTCGCGTCCTGACGCGAGAAGAGTATGAGGCCAACTACGGTGTTGAGGGCAGTTACCGAGAGATACTTCGCGCTACAATCAACGCTACAAGTTTGCTTTTCCTTGGATGCAGCCTGAACGTCGACCGGACTATTGCCTCCCTTGCTGAATTGAAGGGTCAAGCGCGCGTCGCCACACCCAGACACTATGCTTTTTTGCCTTTGACTGAGGGCATGGACAGGGAGGCGCGCCGCGCCGAACTTGGTGCGGCCGACATCCACCCGATCTGGTACCCACCTGAGAACCATGACCAGTCAATCGAGGACTTGCTGATTTCCCTGATCGAGGGCGGATTTCATGAATAGATCCTGTGTCTCATCGATACGGTGTTCGTCAAAGGTAGCCATCAAATGAGCGTTCTGAGTGAAGCTGAAGTCGAAACAGTGCTTCTCGATCAACTTGGGTCGATGGGATACACTTGCCTGAACGACGCAGTTTCGGGTCCCGATGGTCAAGCCCCAGAGCGCGATGCCTATTCCGAAACGTTCCTTAAACAGCGGCTGCGAGATGCTATCACGAGGCTAAACCCAAACATACCCTTTGAGGCGCGCGAAGATGCGCTTCGAACTGTAATTGGCACCGAACGTCCCTCGCTGATCGAAGAAAATCGCCGCCTGCACCGCGCGATGGTCGAGGGCGTTCCCGTGGAGTACCGGGCCGATGATGGCGCAATCCGCGGTGATGCGGTGCAACTGATCGATCCGGACGACCAGCACAACGATTGGCTGGCTATCGCGCAGTTCACGGTGATCGAAAACGGCAACAACCGCCGCCCTGATGTAGTGGTATTCCTGAACGGTCTGCCTCTAGGTGTGATAGAGGTAAAAAAGCCTGGTGCGGAAAACGCCACGCTGGGCGCGGCGTTCAATCAACTGAAGACCTACAAGGCGCAGATCCCCTCTCTTTTCCGCACCAATGCTGTGCTGATAACGACTGACGGCATTCAGGCCCGCATTGGCTCGCTGACCGCAGACTTAGAACGCTTCATGCCTTGGCGCACGACCGACGGTACCGATGTAGCCCCCAAGGGGACGCCTGAAATGTCGGTGCTGATCGAAGGGGTCTTCGCCCGCCCACGGCTGTTATCGCTATTGAGCGATTTCACAGTCTTTGGCGACACTTCCAGCGGCATCTCCAAAATCATCGCCGGTTATCATCAGTTCCACGCCGTTAAACGCGCAGTAATCAGCACAGTTGAAGCCAGCGATCGCAGGGTGATCGAAAAGCGGGGGTGATCTGGCACACGCAAGGATCGGGCAAGAGCCTGCTTATGGCATTCTACGCCGGGCAACTGGTGCGCGAACCGGCGATGGAGAATCCAACCATCGTGGTGATTACCGATCGCAACGACCTAGATGATCAACTATTCGGGACGTTCTCCATGTGTCGCGACTTGATCCGCCAGACGCCGGTGCAAGCCGACAGCCGCGAGGACCTCCAAAAGGCACTTTCACGCGCCTCGGGCGGGGCTATTTTCACCACCATCCAGAAGTTCGCTCCCGAAAAGGGTGAAGCCTATCCGATGCTAACCGACCGCCGCAATGTGGTTGTTATCGCTGACGAGGCACATCGTAGCCAGTATGGATTCAAATCGCGCATCGAGAAAACCGGCGAGATCGCATATCCGAACCGTCGCATCGTCGATTGGCTTGGACACTTCCCACGCAACGACTTTAGCCAAAGCGCTCTGAATGAAATCGGTTCAGCCGTGACCCTTTTTCGCGTGAAACGGCATGCGGCTGAGTTTCTGTCGAAGATCAGTACAGACTTTGGCGCTGACCGCATCACGACTTTGGAAAGCCCCGAGTACACGCCAGACGACATGCAGGACGACGACGCCGCTACGCTGTCTGTATCCCGGCAAGCCGAGGAAACGACCGAAGACTTCATTGTGCGGCGCATCATGGCTGGTCTGACTGGCTATCAATTCGAGGAATTGGTCGCACACGTCATGGAATGTATGGGCTACACCGCCCGCGTCACGCCAAGGTCCGGCGATGGCGGCGTTGATGTGATTGCACATATGAATGCACTTGGGTTCCAGCCGCCTATCGTGAAAATCCAGTGTAAGCGGACCACAGGTCAGCACAGCAATGCAGAGGTCAATCAACTGTTGGGAATGCTGGGCGATGGGGAATTTGGGCTGTTCGTCACGCTTGGTTCATTTAGCCGCGCAGCCAGTGAACTTGAACGAAGCCGGCCTAAGCTGCGTTTGATCGACGGCGATTCCTTCGTTGACCTTCTATTGGACAACTACGCCAAGCTATCACCGCGCTACCGTTCAATCGTCCCACTTAAGCAAATATATGTGCCAGACTTGCCGACCGGTTGATGGCACATTCCGCCAATGTCCGCGACCTTCTGCCAAGTCCTGGGGGAAGTATTGGGGGAATCTATTCCCCGAATTAATCATAAACACAACGATTTCAAACCGTTAAGAGGTGGGACTGGCGGAGGCTCAGGGATTCGAACCCTGGGAGGGCTCGCACCCTCGCCGGTTTTCAAGACCGGTGCAATCGACCACTCTGCCAAGCCTCCGACCTGCGCCTGATACTGTGCCCGCGGCACCGCGTAAAGCCGGTTCACGCTTTGGCGAAAACCGTCCGGTTCGCGTGTGGCGGTCTTTCAAATGCGGGCCTCAGGCGCTAGTGTCGCGCAAAAGGCGGGGGGCCGGTGGCCCGTCCGCAAAGCCGGGTGCCGCGCAGCAAGGACCGTGTCAAACGGTGGCGCGCCACCCCGAAGTGACGAGGGCGAGCGATGGCAGAGACGACCGGGCAGGCATTTCACGACATGGCGCGGCACAAGACCCGCCCCGGATGGGGCCGGGCGACCTGCACCCTTGCCCTGCTCTCCATCGTCGCGCTGGCCGGTTGCGACAAGCTGACGAAGGATGGCGGGTCGGATGGCCCGGCCGCCCTGACCGGCGGCGCCATGAACCTTGCAGAGCGCGACATCGAGGCGCCGGAGGTCTTCTCGCTGACCGAACCCGGCTTGTGGGATGGCCGCCCGTCGCTGGGCGGCGTCTGGGTCGCCCACCCCACCGTGACCGACCCCGAGCGGGTGATCATCCGCAACACCGCCAACGGCAAGTTCGTGATCGGCGCCCTGTTCCGCCGCGAGCTGGAAAACCCCGGCCCCGCGCTGCAGGTCTCCTCGGACGCGGCAGAGGCGCTGGGCGTGCTGGCCGGTGCGCCCGCCCCGCTCAGCGTCATCGCCCTGCGGCGCGAGGAGGCGCCCGCCCCGGACGCCACGGCGATCACGAATTTCGACGCCCCGGAGGTGATCGCGGCCACGCCGCTCGACCCGCAGCCCGGGACGGAGGCGCCGGCCGCCGACCCCGCGCCGGTCGCGACCGACCTGCCCGCCGCCGCGCCGGCGACGCCGGAACCGGCCCCCGCGGCCCCGACTTCCAACCTCGAAAAACCCTTCGTCCAGATCGGCATCTTCAGCATCGAGGCGAACGCCAACGAGACCGCCGACCGCCTGCGCGCGGACGGCCTGTCCGCCAGCGTGCTGGCCCAGAACAGCCAGGGCAAGTCGTTCTGGCGCGTCGTCGTCGGCCCCGCACCGACCGTCGCGGACCGCAGCGCGGTGCTGGACAAGATCAAGGCGCTGGGCTTCCCCGACGCCTACGCCGTGACCAACTAGGACCCCTGCCCCGGAGCTTTTGCCATGCGCGCCATGATCCGCCCCCTCGCCGTCCTGCTGCTGTGCCTCGGTGCCGGCCAAGCCGGGGCGCAGGCCTTCAACACCAAGGCCCGCGCCGCCTACGTGCTGGACGAGACGACCGGCACCGTGCTGCTGGACAAGAACGCCGACGAGCCGCTGCCGCCCGCGTCCATGTCCAAGCTGATGACGATCTACATGGCGTTCGAGGCCATCGCCGACGGCCGCCTGCGCATCGACGAGGAACTCCCCGTCTCCGAACACGCGGCGAGCTACGACGGATCGAGCATGTTCCTCGACACCACCGACCGGGTGAAGGTGGAGGATCTGCTGCGCGGCGTCATCGTCCTGTCGGGCAATGACGCCGCCGTGGTGCTGGCAGAGGCACTGTCGCCCGACGGTACGGAAGCCGGCTTTGCCCGCATGATGACCGACCGCGCCCGGCAGATGGGAATGAACGATTCCACCTTCCTGAACGCGAACGGCTGGCCCGCCCCCGGTCATTTGATGTCGATGCACGATCTGGGCACGCTGGCCGACCACCTGATCACCGACTACCCGACCTTCTACCCGATCTTCTCGGAACAGGAATTCCTGTTCGACGGCCGCGTGCCGTCCAACACCCAGAACCGCAACCCGATCCTCGGCCTCGGCATCGGTGCCGACGGGCTCAAGACCGGGCATACGGCAGAGGCAGGCTACGGCCTCGTCGGGTCCGCCAAGCAGGACGGGCGGCGGATCATCTTCGTCCTGTCCGGCATGGACAGCACCGCCGAACGCCGGGAAGAGGCGGAGCGGATCGTCAACTGGGCCTTCCGGCAGTTCGCGCAGAAGGACGTGGCCAAGGCCGGGACCCGGATCGCCGATGCGCCCGTCTGGATGGGCGACAAGCCGCAGGTCGGCCTGACCGTGGGCCAGGACCTGTCGCTGCTGATCCCTGTCCTGCAACAGGACAACATCCCCGCCAACATCGTCTATGACAGCCCGATCCAGGCCCCGATCACCGTCGGAGAACAGCTGGGCGAGCTTGTCATCAGCCTTGACGGCATGCCGGAAAAGCGGGTGCCGCTGGTCGCCGACCGTGACGTGCCGCGTGGCGGCTTCATGCCCCGGATGCGCACCGCGGCGCAGGTCATCATGGGCAAGATCACCGACGCCACGGCGGAAGAGGCTGCGCCCGCCGACACCGCGACCGACGCCGCCGCCGCACCGCCCGCATGACCGCCACGGCGCGGTTCATCTCTTTCGAGGGGATCGACGGTTCCGGCAAGTCGACGCAGGCCCGCCTGCTGGCGGACAGCCTGCGCGCCGACGGGACAGAGGTCGTGCTGACCCGCGAACCCGGCGGCAGTCCGGGGGCAGAGGAAATCCGCAGCCTTCTGCTGACCGGCGACACGGACCGGTGGAGCGCGCGGACCGAGATCCTGCTGTTCACCGCGGCCCGTCGCGACCACCTTGAAAAAACGGTGCTGCCGGCATTGGACGCGGGCCGAACCGTGATCTCTGACCGGTTCGCCGACAGCACCCGTGTCTATCAGGGCGCGACCCGCGGCGACCTGCGCCACATGGTCGACCAGTTGCACACCCTGATGATCGGTCGCGAACCCGACCTGACCTTCATCATCGACATGGACCCCGCCACCGCCCTGCGTCGCGGTCTCGCCCGCAGCAGTGGCGAGGACCGGTTCGAGGACATGGGCCTGCCGTTTCAGGAAACCCTGCGCCATGGCTTCCTCAGCCTCGCCCGCGCCAATACCGACCGCTGCGTGGTGATCGACGGCAACCGCGATCCCGCCGCCGTCGCGTCAGAAATCAGGGCCCACCTGTGACCGAGGCCCCCGAACCCGACCGCATCGCCGGTGCGCCGCATCCGCGCGATACCCCACAGCTTTACGGGCAGGACGCCGCCGTGGCCGATTTCCTCGACGCGTGGAACGCGGGGCGCATGCACTCCGGCTGGCTGATCACCGGGCCGCGCGGCGTCGGCAAGGCGACGCTGGCGTGGAAGATCGCGACCTTCCTGCTCGCCGACCGCCCGGCCGAGGGCGGGCTCTTCGGCGACCCGCCGCCCGTCACATCGCTCACCATCGACCCCGAAAACCCCGACGCCCGGCTGATCCAGTCCGGCGCGCATCCGCGCCTTTATGTCGTGCGGCGGCCCACCGACGACAAGACCGGTGCCCTGAAATCCGAAATCACCGTCGACGCCGTGCGCGGGATGCGCGACTTCTTTCACATGAGCGCCACCGACGGCGGCCGCCGCGTCGTCATCGTCGATGCGGCAGACGAGCTGAACCGCTCCGCCGCCAACGCCATCCTCAAGGAACTGGAAGAGCCTCCCGCCCGCACCGCCCTGCTGCTGATCGCGCACCAGCCGTCGCGCCTGCTGCCGACGATCCGGTCCCGCTGCCGGGTGCTGCGCTGCGCGCCGCTCTCCGCCGCCGATCTTGGCGCCGCCCTGACCCAGGCGGGATTGGAGACGGAGGCGACGGAGGCGCTGGCCACCCTCTCTGCCGGGTCCGCCGGCGACGCCGTGCGCCTGCTGACGCAGGACGGCCTGCAGCTCTATGCGCAGCTGATCGGCCTGATGATGACCCTGCCCCACCTTGACCGCAACGCCACGATCAAGCTGGCCGAAAGCTGCGCCGGCCGCACCAACGACACCCGCTTCGCGCTGGTCCTCGACCTGATCGACCGCTTCCTCGCCCGCACCGCCCGCGCCGGCCTGATGGGAGAGCCGGCCTCTCAGGGCACCGCCGGCGAGGCGCGTCTGCTGGCCCGCATCTCTCCCCATGACCGCGCTGCCCGGGCATGGGCCGACCTGCAGCAACGCGCTTCGGCCCGGGCGCGGCACGGACGGGCGGTCAACCTTGACCCTGCGGCGCTGATCCTCGATATGGTGTTGAGCATCGAACAGACGGCGCTCGCCACCACCCAAGGCTGATCCATGACCCTTCCCGCCCTCGTCGACGCCCATTGCCATCTGGATTTCCCGGATTTCGACGACGAACGCGACGCGGTCATCGCCCGCGCCCGCGCCGCCGGTGTCACCCGCATGGTGACGATCTGCACCAAACTGCCCAACGCCCCCCGCGTCGCCGCCATTGCAGAGGCGCACGAGGGCATCTTCTGGGCCGCGGGCGTCCACCCGATGAGCGTCGGCGACCACGCCCCCGTCACCGTCGATCAGCTGGTGGACCTCGCACGGCACCCCAAGATGGTCGGCATCGGCGAGACCGGCCTCGACTACCACTACACCGCAGAGACGAAGGCGACCCAGCAGGACAGCCTACGTCTGCACATCGAGGCCTGCCGACAGACCAGGTTGCCCCTGATCATCCATGCCCGCGACGCCGACGACGACATGGCCCGCATCCTGACCGAGGAACATGCAGCAGGCCCCTACACCTGCATGATGCACTGCTTCTCCTCCTCCCGCGCGCTGGCAGAGGCGGCGCTGGGCCTCGACTTCTACCTGTCGATGTCGGGCATCGCGGCCTTTCCGAAATCGTCGGATCTGCGGGCGATCTTCGCCGACGCACCCCTCGACCGGATACTGGTGGAAACCGACAGCCCCTACCTCGCCCCGCCGCCGCACCGCGGCCGCCGGAACGAGCCCGCCTACACCGCGCATACGGCGCAGGTCGGGGCGGACACCTTCGGCCTCTCCCTCGACGACTTCGCGAAAGCCACCTCCGCCAACTTCGACCGCCTGTTCTGGAAGGCGGCATGAGCTATCGCTTCACCATCCTCGGCTGCGGCTCGTCCGGCGGCGTGCCGCGCCTTGGCGGGCACTGGGGCGACTGCGATCCGACCGACCCGAGGAACGCCCGCCGCCGCTGCTCGCTGCTGGTCGAACGTGACGGGCCCGACGGCACGACGCGTGTGCTGATCGACACCTCGCCGGATCTGCGCGCACAACTCCTCGACGCGGGGATCGGCACCCTCGACGCGGTCGTCTACACCCATCCGCACGCCGACCATGTCCACGGCATCGACGATCTGCGCATGATCGTCTTCAACATGCGCAAACGCCTCGACATCTGGGCCGATGCCCCCACGACGGCCGCCCTGCGCAACCGCTTCGGCTATGCGTTCGAGACGCCAGCCGGCTCCGCCTACCCGCCGATCTGCGATCTGCGGCCGATCCGCGGCGACGTCATCGTGAACGGCCCCGGCGGCCAGATCGTCCTGACCCCGTTCGAGGTCGTGCACGGCACCATTCCGGCCCTTGGCTTCCGCATCGCTGACGTGGCCTACCTGCCCGACGTCTCCGACATCCCGCAGGCCGCATGGGATGCCCTTCAGAACCTCGACATCTGGATCGTCGACGCCCTGCGCCGCACGCCGCACCCCAGCCACAGCCATCTGGCCCAGACGCTGGACTGGATCGCCCGCGCCCGGCCCCGTCAGGCGGTGCTGACCAACATGCACATCGACCTCGACTACCGCACCCTGCAGGGCGAACTGCCCCCCGGCGTCATCCCGGCCCACGACGGCCTGACACTGACGCGCGCCGCCTGATCCTTCATCCGGCCGGTTAAACTCCCGCCGGAGGCATCCGGCCCTTCCCCAAGGACGCTGCCATGGGCAATCTGATCGACGTCATCCTGCCGGTCTTCCTCGTGATCGGCTTCGGCTACGTCGCGGTGTGGAAGAACCTCTTCACCGACAGCGGCGTCGACGGCTTGATGCGCTTCACCCAGACCTTCGCCATCCCCTGCCTGCTGTTTCGCGCGATCAGCGGCCTCGACCTCGGCCAGAACTTCGACGCGGCCCTGCTCGCCACCTTCTACACCGGCGCCACGATCTGCTTCTTCGTCGGCATGATCGGCGCGCGGGTGCTGTTCAAGCGCGACTGGCAGGACAGCGTCGCCATCGGATTCTGCGCCCTGTTCTCGAACACCTTGCTGCTGGGCCTGCCGATCACCGAACGCGCCTACGGCACGGATGCGCTGCGCTACAACTACGCGATCATCGCGATCCACTCGCCCTTCGGCTACCTGCTGGGCATCACCGCGATGGAAATCGCGCGCAACACCGGCAATTCCGCCCGCGCCCTGCCCGCCAAGGTGCTGAAGGCGATGTTCCAGAACGGGTTGATCATAGGCATCACGCTCGGCCTGATCGTCAACCTGACCGGCCTGCCCCTGCCCGGCGTCTTCACCGACGCGATCGACCTGATGGTCCGCGCCGCCCTGCCTGCCGCCCTCTTCGGCCTCGGCGGCGTGCTCTTCCGCTACCGCCCCGCCGGCGACATGCGCGCGATCCTCTTCGTGGTGGCGATCAGCCTGATCCTGCATCCGGCCATTGTCTGGCTGCTCTCAGGATTTGCCCACCTCAGCGTGCCGGAACTGCGCTCTGCCATCCTCACATCGGCCATGGCACCGGGAGTGAACGCCTATGTCTTCGCCAACATGTACGGCCGCGCACGCCGCGTGGCGGCCAGCGCCGTGCTGATCGCCACCGGCGTCTCGATCCTGACGGTCTGGGGCTGGCTCGCCGTGCTGCCCTGACGGATCAGCCCGGCGACATGCCCCGCAACCGCTCCGACCGGCGGCGCAGCAGTTCCACCACCGTCAGCAGCGCGATCGAGATGATGACGAGGATCGTGGCCACCGCAAGGATCGTCGGGCTGATCTGCTCGCGCAGACCGGTGAACATCTGCCACGGCAGCGTCTTTTGCGCCGCGGCGCCGACGAACAGCACCACCACGACCTCGTCGAAGGACGTGATGAAGGCGAACAGCCCGCCAGAGATCACGCCCGGCAGGATCAGCGGCATCTGCACCTTGAAGAAGGTCGTCACCGGGTTCGCCCCCATGTTCGCCGCCGCCCGTGTCAACGACTGGTCGAAGCTGACCAGCGTCGCCGTCACCGTGATGATCACAAAGGGCACACCCAGCGCCGCATGGGCGAGGATGACCTTGATGTAGCCGCTCAGCGATTTCGAGATACCAAGGTAGTTTTCCATGAACAGCCCCATCTGGCTGTAGAAAAAGAACATGCCCGTGGCCGAGATGATCAGCGGCACGATCATCGGGGAAATCAGCACCGCCATGATCGCGCGGCGTCCCGGCACGTGGCTCTGCGACAGCCCGATCGCCGCCAGCGTGCCGAGAGAGACCGAGATGAACGTCGCGAAAGGCGCGATGATCAGCGAATTCTTCAGCGGCTGCAGCCAGGCGTCGTTGGTAAAGAAATCCTGATAGTGCTTGAGGCTGAAGCCCGCCGGGTCCAGCGCCAGCATCTCCGGCGTGAAGGTAAAGAAGTTCTGCGCATTGAACGACAGCGGAATGATCGTGATGATCGGCGCGATCAGGAAGAAGAAGATCGCCCCGCAGATGAACTTGAAGCTGTTGTGCCAGAGCACCTGCCCGGTCGTCGCATAGGGTGGCACACCGCGGCGGTAATCGCCGGTGTCCAGCCAGTAGACCGCCCAGCCCAGCAGCGCGCCAAGGATCAATCCGCCAACGGCGCCGGCAAATCCGCCGGCAAAGAACCCCATCGCGACGCAGACCGCGATCGCGCCCCAGCGGCCGGTCTTGCGCGGCAGGAACCGGGTCAGCACGAAGGCCAGCACGGCGGCGATCACGGCGCCGAAGATCGCCCCTTCCAGCGGGCCGAGTCCCGCGGCCTGCCCCCCGATGAACCCCAGCAGCGCGCCGAACACGGCGACCAGCGGCAGGGTGAATGTGACGAAGGGATGCAGCGGCTTGCCCTGTTCGGGATTGAACGCGACGGATGACATGGCTTCAGCCTCCCAGCTTGACGTTGTCGATGCCGACGATGCGGTCGTAGGCCCAGTAGAACGCCATGACGATCACCAGCAGGATCGCGCCCAGTGCGGCCGCCAGACCCCAGTTGAGCGAGGTCGAGATGTGATAGGCGATCCGGTTCGAAATGAAGACACCCTTGGTGCCGCCCACGATTTCCGGCGTGATGTAATAGCCGATGGCGAGGATGAAGACGAGGATCGACCCCGCACCGATGCCCGGCACGCTTTGCGGGAAATAGACCCGCCAGAAGGCGGTCCAGTTCGTCGCTCCCAGCGATTTTGCCGCGCGCAGATAGCTCGGCGGGATCGTCTTCATCACCGAATAGAGCGGCAGGATCATGAAGGGCAGCAGGATATGCGTCATCGCGATGATGGTGCCGGTCGCGTTGTTGATCAGCGCCAGCCGGTTGCCGTCGGACACGAAACCGATCCAGACCAGCAGGTCATTTATCACCCCCTGATCCTGCAGCAGCACCTTCCACGCAGAGGTCCGCACCAGCAGGGACGTCCAGAACGGCAGCAGCACGAGGATCATCAACAGGTTCGCCTGACGGCTGGGCAGGTTCGCAAGCAACCAGCCGATCGGATAGCCCAGCAGGATGCAGGCCACGGTGATCGCCGTCGACATGATCAGCGTGCGGACGAAAAGCGTGATGTAGACCCGCTCGTTCTCGGGTCGCCACGCGATGCCGTCCGGCGTCAACTGCAGGTCGGCGGCGTTCAGGAAATAGCCTGTCGTGTAGGGCGCGGAATAGGTCTGGATCGTGCGCCAGACCTCCCGGTCGGTCCAGTCCTTGTCCATGTCGACGAAGGCGGCCTGCAGGTTGGTGGTCGCGAAATTCGGCACTGCGGCCTGCGCCGCCGTCAGCAGTGCGGCGTGCGGAAAGTCGGCCGGGATCGCGGCGCCGTCGCGCAGGTCCTCGTAAAGCGCCAGATAGACGCTGTTCCACGGCTCTTCCTCGGCCGGGTTGTCGTCGTCCTCTACCTGAACGACGCGGGCAAAATCCCTGTAGATGCTCGCCGTCTGCGGCAGCACCTCGCCCACGCCCTCGGCCAGGCGGAACGTCGGGCGGCGGCCCTCGCCGTCGTATGCGGCATTCGCCTCGACCCAACGCGGCCCGGCAAAGATGTCGACGAAGGTCTGCGGATCCTCCCACGCGGGGTCCAGCGCCACGAACTGTTCGGTATAATTCTCGCCGATGTCGTCGACGTTGCGCCCGGTCTTGCGGAACAGGGACGAGATGCCAGAGACCTCGTAGTTCAGGCGTGATCCCAGCCGGGTATGGTTCTTTTCTTCCGACGCGACGGTCATGTCCTTGGCCAGCGCGGAAAAGACCGCGGGGCCCGGCACCTCGGTCTCATCCGGATTCCAGTCGGCCAGCACCCGCACCGTGCGCGGCAGGGTATCGCCGACGATCTGGTTCTCGACGGACCGGAACAGCATTTCGCCGATCGGGTAGATGAAGGTCAGCAGGATGAACAGCAGCAGCGGCGCGATCAGCATCAGCGCGCGGCGCTTCTGCCGGCGCAGGGCGCGGTTCAACGATGTCTTCAACGGCGTGCCGTCGGCGGCCAGCATCGGGCCGTCCTTGTCGGATTTGCCGATCTTGAGGCCGGTGTCCGGCGTGATGCCGGTCAGGTTGTCGGGTCCATGGGTGGCATCGCTCATCTCAGACTCCTTCGACAAGGATCAGGGTGCTGATCGCACAGCGGCGGCGGATCTCGGCGACCTCCTGATAGGCGGGGTCGTTGTAGGCCGCCTGCGCGGCCTCGTATGTGTCGAATTCGATGACGACGTGACGGCCCATCTCCTCGCCCTCCGGCGTCTGGGATGCGCCACCGCGCACGATGAAGCGCCCGCCGTGGGATTCAAGGATCGGCGTGTCGCGGCGGACGTATTCGGGATACCCCTCCGGGTCCGTCACCTTCACATGGCCGATGATGTAACCTTTTGGCATCGCGCTGTTCCTGTCGCTGTCGTTTCTTCTTGGGTAGGGCGGGCCGTGACGGCCCGCCCCCTGTCATGTCGGTCCCTTACTGGGCCAGCCACGCCTGGAACTTGGCGTCCAGATCGTCGCGGTAGTCGGCCCACCAGCCGTAGTCATAGTTGTGGACGTTGGTGGCGTTGGCCGGATCGGTCGGCATGAAGGGTGCCATGTCGATGCCCAGCGACGCATGCTGGCCGACCAGCGGGGCCGAGGACTTACGTGCCGGGCCATAGCTGATGTAGGCGGCCTGATCGGCCAGACGCTGGGTGTCCGTCGCGAACTTCAGGAAGTCCATGACGCGGGCCTCCTTCTCGGGGGCCAGGCCCTCGGGGACGATCCAGCCGTCGAGGTCGAAGGACTGCATGTCCCACAGCATCTCGATCGGCTGGTCCTGTTCGACGATCGCGCTGAACAGACGACCGTTGAAGGTCGAGCCCATCACGACCTCGCCATCGGCGAGCAGCTGGGGCGTCTCGGCGCCGGCGGTCCACCAGACCACCTGATCCTTGATCGTGTCCAGCTTGGCAAAGGCCTGCTGCTGGCCCTCGTCGGTGCCCAGCACGTCGTACAGGTCTTCCTTGGCGACGCCGTCGCAGTAAAGCGCCCATTCCATGTTGTCGATCGGACGCCGCTGCAGGGCGCGCTTGCCCGGATACTTTTCCAGGTCGAAGACGTCGCAGACCGTGGTCGGGGGCGTGTCGCCGACCATGTCGGTGCGATAGCCGAAGGTCGTCGAATAGACGATCTGCGGCACGAAGCAGTCGTTGATCAGCAGGTTGCCGAAGTCGTCGGTCGGGGTAGAGCCATCGTCGCCGGGCGCCAGCACTTCGTCGAAATCAAGCTCCTTGGCGATGCCCTCGTCGCACAGGCGCAGCGCATCGGACGCCACGACATCGACCAGATCCCAGGTGATGTTATTGGCTTCGTTCATCGCGCGCAGCTTGGCCACGGCCTCGGCCGAGGACTCGTCCCAGGTCACGTTCACTTCGGGGTGCGCTTCAAGGTAGGGTTCGACGTAGGCCTTCAGCTGGCTGTCCTGATAGGCCCCACCCCACGATACGATGGTCATGTCGTTCGACATGTCCTGCGCGAAGGCGCCTGTCGCGACCAGCGAAAATGCCGTCGTTGCGATCAGTGTTGTCTTCAAGGTCATTCGTAAACTCCCGTTTGGTTACCCGGTCATGATCTTTTCGGGCAAGGCCGCCGGGCGTGGCCTGCCCTGTCTCGCATCAGGCGTCCAGCGCGCGGCAGTCCCGCGGCAGCCAGCCGATGTCGATCGTGGACCCCGGTGTCAGCTTGACCTGATCGGGGGAATTGCGTGTCTTGATGACGAAATCGTCGATGCCCGCGACCCGCAGGCGCGTGCGGAAGATGTCGCCCATGTAGATGAATTCCAGCACCTCGGCCTTCAAAGTGTGGGCATTTGGCCCCAGCTTCTTGGTGTCGACCTCGACCCGTTCGGGCCGGATGCTGACCTTCGTGCGCTCGCCGACCTTGCTCACGTTCACCGGCACGGCGTCGATGGTCTCTCCGCTGTCCAGCTTCACGACGCAGGTGTCGTCCCTGATTTCCGCAACGACGCCTTCCAGCGTATTGTTTTCGCCGATGAATTGCGCGACGAAGCTGTTCTGCGGCTCTTCGTACAGCTGGCTTGGCGTCGCCAGTTGCTGAATGCGGCCGGCTTCGAACACCGCGACGCGGTCCGACATGGTCAGCGCCTCGGTCTGGTCGTGGGTCACGTAGACCACGGTGATCCCCAGCTTGTGCGCCAGATCGGTGATTTCGAACTGCAGCGTCTCGCGCAGCTGCTTGTCGAGCGCGCCCAGGGGTTCGTCCATCAGCACCAGCTCCGGCTCGAACACCAGTGCGCGCGCCAGCGCGATCCGCTGCTGCTGACCGCCCGAGAGTTGCGACGGACGGCGCCCCGCAAAGGTCCCCATCTGCACCATGTCAAGAGCGCGTTTCACCTTCTGCTGCTGCACGTCCTTGGACATCTTGCGGACCTGCAGCGGAAACGCGAGGTTTTCGGCCACGGTCATGTGCGGGAACAGCGCATAGTTCTGGAACACCATGCCGATGCCCCGCTTGTGCGGCGGGATATCGTTGATCGGCTTGCCCTTGAGGCGGATATCCCCATGGGTCGCGGTTTCGAACCCGGCCAGCATCATCAGGCAGGTGGTCTTGCCGGACCCCGAAGGTCCAAGCATCGTCAGGAACTCGCCCTTCGGCATCGACAGGTTCAGATCCTTGACGACAAGGTTCTCACCGTCATAGCTCTTTTGAACGCGGTCGAATTCCACGAAAGCGTCGTCGCCTTGCGCCACGCCAATCTCCCCGTTGTGTCCGGCGGGTTATCCCGCACTCTTCTGATGCGAAATAAAGCAACCGACCGCCCGATATGCAACCGGATTCCCGGTGAACGCCAAAAAGCGCGTTATTGCAGGGGGATATCCTGCGGGGGCGGCGTTTCGCAGGCGATTTTCCCGCAACTTTGCTTATCAAACCGGCGTTCCCGTGTGATCCCGCAGGTTGTGCGACGATCCGATCCGGCGCGCGATGGCTGCGCCGGGACGGCAAAACGGGACGTCAGACCGGACATAGAATCCTGATCTTGCGCAATCTTTGGTACAAAGGGGACATCGCGACAAGCGGGCCAGATCGCGCCGCAACGGCCCGACTCGACCGGCCACAGGCCGTCACATAGCGAATGTTGGGGAAAAGGCCCTGGTGCGGTCGGGGGGACTCGAACCCCCACTCCGGTTAAAGAACAGCGACCTCAACGCTGCGCGTCTACCAATTCCGCCACGACCGCACGTCAGGGCTTGGGCCGCTTGCTAGCCAAAGTGCAAAGCCGCATCAAGCCCCAATCGTGCGCGCGCCGCGCTTTGCGAGGCGCGGCAAGCCCACAGGACCCCTGACGCCCGCCGCCAAGCCCGGACAAGCCCATTCCCCCGGTGGCGGTCCCAGTCCGGGACGCCTATATCTGCGGCCGCAACATCAAGGAAAAGTCTGCTGCCGCGCCTGTCCTTCACCTTTACGACAAAGACACCCGGCCTTCGGTTCCGAAGTGCCCCGCGTGCCGTTTCCCCCTGCCCCGATATCCGAAAGGCCGGGCCACGGCCCGCGTGAACAAGATGGTCGCTTGGCTCACCTCCGAGACCCCCGTCCCCTACCCTGACGCGCTTGCCTTCATGGAATCCCGCGCCAAGGCCATCGCCGCCGGCGAGGCGGAGGAACTGATCTGGCTGCTGGAACACCCTCCGCTCTACACCGCCGGCACCTCTGCCCGGGTCGCCGATCTGGTCGATCCCGACCGCTTTCCGGTCTTCGACGCGCGCCGCGGCGGACAGTATACCTATCACGGCCCCGGCCAGCGTGTCGCCTACGTCATGCTCGACGTGGGCCGGCGTGGCCGTGACGTGCGCCGCTTCGTGCAGGATCTGGAACGCTGGATCATCATGGCGCTCGACCGTTTCAATGTGGTGGGAGAGATCAGGCCCGGCCGCGTCGGGGTCTGGGTCGCCCGGCCGGACAAGCCGCTCGCCCCGGACGGCACGGTGCAGGAAGACAAGATCGCAGCCCTCGGCATCCGGCTGCACAAGTGGGTCAGCTTCCACGGGTTGTCGATCAATGTCGAACCCGATCTTTCGCACTTCGACGGCATCGTGCCCTGCGGCGTCCGCGACCACGGCGTCACCAGCCTCGTCGATCTGGGCCTGCCGGTCACGATGGACGACCTCGACGTCGCCCTGCGCCAGACCTTTGCAGAGGTCTTTCCCGACGCATCCTAGGCGCGTCGCGCCCCACGCTTCCGTGGCGGCCGGTCGCGGCACCGCCAGGTCACGTCCCCTGCCCGCAACGGCCCCGCCCTGCGCCAATATATCCCAGCCAAGACGTGCCTTTGAATGTTGCGATGCCCGGGACGACCCACTAGAACGGGCGCAATGCAGGACGCCGGGCGAAGTGACTCGCGCGCGCTGACAGTCCGTAGCCAAACCCGAGGGAGAGCCACATGGCAGACGCCGCCATCCACGGCCATGACCATCACGACGAGCGGGGGTTCTTCACCCGCTGGTTCATGTCCACCAACCACAAGGACATCGGTGTCCTGTATCTGTTCACCGCAGGCCTTGTCGGCTTCATCTCGGTGGCCCTGACCGTCTTCATGCGGGTCGAGCTGATGGAACCGGGCGTCCAGCACATGTGCATGGAAGGCGCGCGCATCTTCACCGACGCGGCCACGCCCTGCACGCCCAACGGGCACCTCTGGAACGTGCTGATCACCTACCACGGCATCCTGATGATGTTCTTCGTGGTCATCCCGGCCCTGTTCGGCGGCTTCGGCAACTACTTCATGCCGCTGCAGATCGGCGCCCCGGACATGGCGTTCCCGCGGATGAACAACCTGTCCTATTGGATGTACGTGGCCGGCACCGCCCTCGGCGTCGCCTCGATGCTCGCCCCCGGCGGCAACGGCCAGGCCGGCTCCGGCGTAGGCTGGGTGCTTTACCCGCCGCTCTCCACCTCCGAGGGCGGCATGTCGATGGACCTCGCCATCTTCGCCGTTCACCTGTCGGGCGCGTCCTCGATCCTCGGTGCGATCAACATGATCACGACCTTCCTGAACATGCGCGCCCCCGGCATGACCATGCACAAGGTGCCGCTCTTCTCGTGGTCGATCTTCGTCACCGCATGGCTGATCCTGCTGGCTCTGCCGGTGCTGGCCGGCGCCATCACGATGCTGCTGATGGACCGCAACTTCGGCACCACCTTCTTCCAGCCCGAAGGCGGCGGCGACCCGATCCTCTACCAGCACATCCTGTGGTTCTTCGGTCACCCCGAGGTCTACATCATCATCATCCCCGGCTTCGGCATCATCAGCCACGTCATCGCGACCTTCTCGAAGAAGCCGATCTTCGGCTACCTGCCGATGGTCTATGCGATGGTGGCGATCGGTGTCCTCGGCTTCGTCGTCTGGGCGCACCACATGTACACCGTGGGCCTGTCGCTGACGCAGCAGTCCTACTTCATGATGGCGACGATGGTCATCGCGGTGCCCACGGGGGTCAAGATCTTCTCGTGGATCGCGACGATGTGGGGCGGTTCGGTGGAGTTCAAGACGCCGATGCTCTGGGCGATGGGCTTCCTGTTCCTCTTCACCGTCGGTGGCGTCACCGGCATCGTGCTGAGCCAGGCCGGCATCGACCGCGTCTACCACGACACCTACTACGTCGTGGCGCACTTCCACTACGTGATGAGCCTCGGCGCCGTCTTCGCGATCTTCGCGGGCATCTACTTCTACCTGCCCAAGATGTCGGGCCGCATGTATCCCGAATGGGCCGGCAAGCTGCACTTCTGGGCGATGTTCATCGGCGCGAACATCACCTTCTTCCCGCAGCACTTCCTCGGCCGTCAGGGCATGCCCCGTCGCTACATCGACTACCCGGAGGCCTTCGCCACCTGGAACTACGTCTCGTCGCTGGGGGCCTTCCTGTCCTTCGCCTCGTTCCTGTTCTTCATCGGCGTGCTGTTCTACACCCTGTTCCGCGGCGCCAAGGTGACCGTGAACAACCCGTGGAACGAATGGGCCGACACGCTGGAATGGACCCTGCCCTGCCCGCCGCCCGAGCATACGTTCGAGCAGCTGCCCAAGCAGAGCGACTGGGACAAGAGCCACGCACACTGATCCCGACCCACGACGAAACAAGGCCCCGGAGCGATCCGGGGCCTTCTTCACGTCCGCGGCCCTGCACACGATCACCCGTGTCGTGACCCGCCGGGATCACCTCTCCGAACGGATCCCGCCCGCGGGCTTCGCCGTCCCCGCACTCACAGATTGATGTCGTAGGTCACCCACGGCGTGCGCGCTGCCAGCCGGTCATAGACCCCGCGCGCCCGGTAATTGTCCTCTGCCGTGATCCAACGGATCACCGACCAGCCCCGCGCCGCGCCGATATCGCGCAGCGCCGCGATCAGCGCATCCGCGGCCCCGCTTCCCCGCGCCGCGGGATCGACGAAAAGATCGTCCAGAAATCCCCCGGTGCGCGCCGACAAGGGGCGGGCAAAGGCGCGGTAATGGGCCAGCCCGACGACCGCACCATCCGCGGCGCAGGCCACCAGCCCCTCCGTCTCGTGCCCTGCCTCCATCAGCCAGCCCCAGACCGTGTCGCGCATCGCCGCCGTCTGGTCCACCCGGTAGAACGCCGCATAGCCGGCATAAAGCCGATCCCAGGCCGGCCGGTCCGGCCCCCCTACCGCGCGAATCGTGATCGTCATGCCAATCTCCTCTGCTGTACGCACCGCATATCCTTGGCACACCGCACGTCATCTGGCCAACGAGACGCCCGCGAAGGGCATCCCGCCCACCCTCTTCGCAACCGGCGCCACCGGCATCACCGCGACCAACCGGCACAGTTGCCAGTTGCGGCCGCCCTGCTACAACATGCACATGCCCTACGAATGGTCGCCCGCACCGCCGCACGCCGATCCGGACTGGACCCTTGCGCTCTGGCCCTACCGGTCGCTGCTGCGGCGCGATTTCGCGCTGTTCATGGGGGCCACCGCTGCGATCATCACGCTGCCCCTGCTGACGGTGCTGGGCACGGCGGTGCTGTGGGGCCTGCTGCCATTCTTCGCCATCGCCTTCACCGGCCTGTGGTATGCGCTGAACGTCAGCTACCGTCGCGGAGAGGTGCTGGAAGAGCTGCGCGTCACCGCCGACACCGCCCACCTGACCCGCCACAACCCAAAGGGGCCGCGACAGGACTGGCAGGCGAACCGCTACTGGGTCAGCGTCCACCTGCACCCCAAGGGCGGCCCGGTGGACAATTACATCACCCTGCGCGGCGGCGACCGCGAGGTCGAGATCGGCGCCTTCCTCGACGCCGCCGAACGCCTGGCGCTCTACGACGAACTCAAGCGCGCCCTGCGCGGCTGACATCCGCGCACCGGAACGCGACGATACGCCCGCCAGCGTCCGGTCCTTCTTCTTGTCGCAAATACCTTGGGGTCCGGGGCAAAGCCCCGAAAAGGGGTGGGCGGGCGGGCCCGCCCCACCCCACCGTCATCCCAGACGGTCCTTCACCATCGGCCCGACCCGGGCAAAGTCCATCTGCCCGGTGTATTTCTCCTTCAGCACCGCCATCACCCGGCCCATGTCGCGGATGCTCTCCGCCCCGGTCTCGGCGATGGCCGCATCGACGGCGGCGGCGGTCTCATCGGCATCCAGCTGACGCGGCAGGAACTCTTCCACGACCTTGATTTCCGACAGTTCCTTCTCGGCCAGCTCCAGCCGGCCGCCTTCCTCGTAGGCGCGCGCGCTTTCCTGCCGCTGCTTGACCATGCGGCCCAGGATCGCCAGCACGTCGGCATTGTCGACCACGGCGCCATCCTCGGCGCCGGTGCCGCGCAGCGCGATGTCGCGGTCCTTGATCGCGGCATTGATCAGCCGCAGGGTGGAAAGCCGGTCCGCCTCGCGGGCCTTCATCGCGTCCTTGAGTGCTGCGGAAAGTCGCTGTCGCACGTCCATGTGGGTCGTCCTGTTTCTGAGGTCGGCGCAACATAGGGGCCCGTCCGGTCCCTGACAAGCAGGGCGGACGTGGCGTCACGGCCGCCCCTTGACCCCGGCCCGCGGCCCCCGTAGGACAAGCCGAATATGGCGCCCGCGCCTGCCCGCGCCCGCCCGCCAGCGCCTGCCGAAGGGGACCCCGCATGACCAGCACCGACACCGCGAAACCCACCGCCTGCCTCGCCCTCGCCGACGGCACCGTCTTCTACGGCCGTGGCTTCGGCGCCACCGGCCAGACCACGGCAGAGCTTTGCTTCAACACCGCCATGACCGGCTATCAGGAGATCATGACAGACCCCTCCTACGCGGGGCAGGTCGTGACCTTCACCTTTCCGCACATCGGCAACACCGGCGTGAATGCCGAGGATGACGAGACGGCGGACCCCGTCGCCGCCGGCATGATCGTGAAATGGGACCCGACCGAATCCTCGAACTGGCGCGCCACCGAGGAACTGACGACCTGGCTCGCCCGGCGCGGCCGGATCGGCATGGGCGGCATCGACACCCGCCGCCTGACCCGTGCGATCCGCCAGCAGGGCGCCCCCCATGTGGCGCTTGCCCATGACCCCGACGGCAACTTCGACATCGCGGCCCTCGTCGCCGCGGCGCGCGGCTTCAATGGCCTCGTCGGCCTCGACCTCGCCAAGGACGTGACCTGCGTCCAAAGCTACCGCTGGGACGAGATGCGCTGGGCCTGGCCAGAGGGCTATGCCCGGCAGGAGGCGCCGAAGCACCGGGTCGTCGCCATCGACTACGGTGCCAAGCGCAACATCCTGCGTTGCCTCGCTTCGGCCGGTTGCGACGTGACGGTGCTGCCCGCCTCGGCCACCGCCGACGAGGTGCTGGCCCTGAACCCCGACGGCGTCTTCCTGTCGAATGGTCCCGGCGATCCGGCCGCGACCGGCGTCTATGCCGTGCCCACCATCAAGGGCGTGCTCGACCGCAGCGACGTGCCGGTCTTCGGCATCTGCCTCGGCCACCAGATGCTTGCGCTGGCGCTCGGGGCGCAGACGATCAAGATGAACCACGGCCACCATGGCGCCAACCATCCGGTCAAGGACCGGACCACCGGCAAGGTCGAGATCACATCGATGAACCACGGCTTCACCGTCGACAGCCAGACCCTGCCAGACGGGGTAGAGGAGACGCATGTCAGTCTCTTCGACGGGTCGAACTGCGGCATTGCTCTGGCCGACCGGCCGGTCTTCTCGGTCCAGTATCACCCCGAGGCGAGCCCCGGCCCGCAGGACAGCTATTACCTGTTCGAGCGCTTTGCCGATGCCATGCAGGCGCGCAAGGTGAACTGAGCCCGACCCGGGTTAATGGTTCCTTAACGACCCCCTGACCTACTGGACCCGCAACTCAGGCGGATCCATGACGATTCTCGCGCCCTGCCTTCCCGTGGCGGATCCGGATCCGCCCCCGTCGCATCCCCACCGCACGGTGGATCCGGCCGTGCTGCTGCGACGGCTGGTGCAGGACGGCTGCATCTCTCCGACGCAGGCCCAGTCGGCGCAGGACATCGCCAGCCACGAGGGTCTGACCCCGCTCGGCGTGCTGCAGACGCGGTTCAGCCTGTCGCAACGCAGTCTGGCGATGGTGCAGAACGCGGCCCTCTCCGCCCGGCTGATCGATCCCATGGTGCACGCCCCCGACCGCGCCCTCGTGCAGGACTACGGTGCGGCACAGGCGATGGCCGGCGGCGTGCTGCCATGGCGCCGGATGGGCGACTGCACGCTGGTCCTGTCGTCGGACTATATCCGCTTCGAACGACATCGCACGGCACTGGAATCCGCCCTCGGCCCGGTCCGCATGGCGACCAGCACACCGGACCAGATCGCGGGGGTGCTGGCGCGGGATTTCGGCCCGGACCTCGTCCGGCGCGCGGAACAGCGCCCGCCGGCCACCGACAGCTGCCGCGGCTGGCGCGCCGGACGCGTGCTGCGGCGGATCATACTTGCCGCCGCCCTGCTGGTGGCCGCGACCGTCGCCGCCCCCGCCACCGTGATCACCGCCTTTTCGGCCCTCGCCGTGCTGCTGCTGGTCCTCACCGGCGGCATCAAGGTCGCCGCGGCGCTCAGTGGCCTGCGCCAAAACCACGTGCCGCCCCCCGACACCGCCGGGACCCTTCCGATCATCACGCTTCTCGTCCCCCTCTACCGCGAACGGGCCATCGCCGATCACCTGCTGACCCGGCTAGAGGCGCTGGATTACCCCCGCGAACGCCTCGACGTCTGCCTCGTGCTCGAAGACAACGACGACACCACGCGTGACGCCCTCGGCCGCACCCGCCTGCTGACCTGGATGCGGTCGATCACCGTCCCCGAAGGCACCCTGCGCACCAAGCCGCGGGCGCTGAACTACGCGCTCGACTTCGCGCGGGGCAGCATCGTCGGCGTCTACGACGCAGAGGATGCGCCCGCCACCGACCAGCTGCGCATCGTCGCACGGGCGTTCGATCGGGCGGACCCGCAGGTCGCCTGCCTGCAGGGGGTGCTCGACTATTACAACAGCGGCGCCAACTGGCTGACCCGCTGCTTCACCATCGAATACGCCAGCTGGTTCCGCGTGGTCCTGCCCGGCTACGCCCGCATGGGGCTGGTCGTGCCGCTGGGCGGCACCACGCTGTTCTTCCGCCGCGACATCCTTGAATCCCTCGGCGGCTGGGACGCCCACAACGTGACAGAGGATGCGGACCTCGGCCTGCGGCTGGCACGGGCGGGCTACCGGACCGAATTCATCCCCACCGTCACCGAGGAAGAGGCCAATGGCCGACCCTGGTCATGGGTCAAGCAGCGGTCCCGCTGGCTCAAGGGGTACGGCGTGACCTGGTGCGTGCACATGCGCGACCCGGCGGCGCTCTGGCGCGACCTCGGCGCGTGGCGGTTCTTCGGCGTGCAGGTGCTCTTTGCGGGCACGCTGTCGCAGTTCCTGCTGGCGCCGCTGATCTGGTCGTTCTGGCTGGTGCCCTTCGGGCTGCACCACCCGGCGATGGATGTGCTGCCCCGCCCGGCCTTCTGGGCCATGGTCGGCCTCTTCATCGCCTGCGAGCTTGCCAATTTCGCCATCGCCGCCCTCGCCCTGCGCCGCGCCGACAAGGCATGGCTGACGCCATGGGCGCTGACCCTGCAGGTCTATTTCCCGCTCGGGGCCGTCGCCTGCTACAAGGGTCTGCTCGAACTCGCGTGGAAGCCGTTCTACTGGCACAAGACCGCGCACGGCCTGCTGCTGCCGCCGCAGCAGGCTCCTCTCGTCAGGGCGCTGCCTCCACCTTCGCGGCATCCAGTTTCAGACGGGTGACGAAGGCCTGAGAGATATGCGCCCGCAGCGCCGCATCCGCCGCATCGCCGTCGCCCGCGGCAATGGCCGCGACGATGCGCTCGTGTTCCTTCAGCGTGTCGCCGCCCCGCCCCTTGGCAGAGATCGAGGTCGTGGCCAGCAACGCCATCGACCGGTGCACGAGGTCAAGCTGCTGCACGAGGAACCGGTTGTGTGACGCCAGATGGATCTGCTTGTGGAACCGCCGGTTCGCACGGCTCAGCGCCTCCGGGTCGTCCTTCAGCGCCTCGTCGGCGGCCAGCATGTCGCGCAGCACCGCGATCTCCTCCGGCGTCGCATGACGCGCCGCCAGCCGCGCGGCCAGCCCCTCCAGCGTGCCGCGCACGACGTAAAGCTCCGCCATCTGCGTGTGATCGAGAGAGGACACGATCAGCGACCGCCCGTCGCGGGTCAGCAGGCTCTGCGTCTCCAGCCGCTGCAGCGCCTCGCGCACCGGCGTGCGGCTGACGCCCAGCCGGTCGGCCAGCTCGCTTTCCACCAGCCGGTCGCCGGGCTTGTAGATATGGCTGTCGATCGCCTCGAGGATCAGCGCATAGGCATCCTTCTGCGGTGTGGCGCGGTCTTGCATCGTGATCCCCCGGTCTGCCGCCAGCATAGCGGTCCACCACGGGCGCAGGCAAGGATGTCGCAGCGCGCGGCCTTTCCGAGCGGTCCGCCCTGACCTATGTTCCAGCCATGGACAGAACCCAGACAGACCTGCTGATCAGCGGCGGCGGCGTCGCCGGCCTCGCGGCGGCCGTGGCCTTCGGCGGGGCGGGCTTCGCCGTTACCGTCGTGGACCCCGCCCCGCCCGTCACCGATGCCGCGGATCCCGGCGCCGACCTGCGCACGACCGCCTTCCTGCAACCGGCACAGGCAGTCCTCGACCGCGCCGGCCTCTGGTCCGGGCTGGCCGCCCAGGCCACGCCGCTCGCCATCATGCGGATCGTGGACGCGTCGCAGGATCCCCCCGTCAGCCGCGACTTCGCCGCCAGCGACATCTCGGACGCGCCCTTCGGGTGGAACCTGCCGAACTGGCTGCTGCGCCGGGTCATGGTCGACCGCATCGCGGGCATGGACAACGTCACCCTGCGCACCGGCACCGGCTTTGCCAGCATGGTCGCGCGCACCGATCAGGCCCTCGTGCGGCTGACCGACGGCACGCAGGTCGCCGCCCGCCTCGTGATCGGCGCCGACGGCCGCGGATCACCGGTGAGGGACGCCGCAGGCATCGGCGTCACCACCACGCGCTATGGCCAGAAGGCGGTGACCTTCGCCGTCACCCACCCCGGCCCGCACAACGGCGTCTCGACCGAAGTGCATCGTTCGGGCGGCCCCTTCACGCTGGTCCCCCTGCCCGACCACGACGGTCGGCCCTGCTCCTCCGTCGTCTGGATGGACACCGGGCCGCGGATCACGGCCCTCGCCGCGCTCTCCGATGCCGACTTCACCGCCGCGGCCAACGACCGCAGCGCCGGGGTGAATGGCCCGCTGACGCTTGTGGGTCGCCGGTCGGTCTGGCCGATCATCAGCCAGATCGCCGACCGCATCACCGCCCCCCGCACCGCGCTGGTGGCAGAGGCGGCGCACGTCATGCCCCCCATCGGGGCGCAGGGCCTGAACATGTCGCTGGCCGACATCGCCGCCCTGCGCGACCTTGCGCAGGCGAACCCCGACGCACTGGGATCGCCTGCGATGCTCGCCGCCTACGCCCGCACCCGCAATGCAGAGATGCGGCTGCGCGTCGCCGGGATCGACGCCCTCAACCGCACCTCGATGGCGCAAAGCCCGCTGATCCACGACCTGCGCGCCCTCGGCGTCCGGGCGCTGCACGACGCCGGCCCGGTCCGCCGCCGCCTGATGCGGCTCGGCCTCGGCGCGTCCTAAAGCACCCGGTCCAGCACCGGCAGCAGCCGGTCCAGCGTGCCCTGCACGTCGTAAAGCTTGTCGAGCCCGAAAAGCCCCAGCCGGAAGGTCATGAAATCCGCGGGCTCGCCCACCTGCAACGGCACGCCTGCCGCGATCTGCATCCCCTCGCGCTCAAAAGCCGCACCCGACTTCACCTCCGGATCGTCCGTATAGCTCACCACGACGCCGGGCGCCCGAAACCCTTCCGCCGCGACCGATTGCACCCCCTTGGATGCCAGATGCGCGCGCACCGCGTCCCCCAGTTCCCACTGCGCCGCCTTGAGCTTCTCGAACCCGTGGTCGCGCGTCTCCTCCATCGCGTCACGGAAGGCGCGCAGCCCATCGGTCGGCATGGTCGCGTGATAGGCATGGCCCCCGTCCTCGTAGGCCTTCATGATCGCGCGCCACTTCTTCAGGTCGCCCGCGAAGGAGTTCGAGGTGGTCGCCTCCAACCGCTGCGCCGCGCGGTCCGACAGCATGACAAGTCCGGCGCAGGGCGTGGCCGACCAGCCCTTCTGCGGCGCCGAGATCAGGACGTCGACGCCGGTGGCCTTCATGTCGACCCAGACGCAGCCCGAAGCGATGCAGTCGAGCACCATGATCGCCCCCACCTCATGCGCCGCATCGGCCATGGCGGTCAGGTAGTCGTCAGGCAGGATCATCCCCGCGCTCGTCTCCACATGGGGGGCGAAGACCACGTCGGGCTTCGCGTCGCGGATCGCCTGCACGACCTCTGCGATGGGCGCCGGCGCAAAGGGGGCGCGGCTGTCGTTGCCGGTCTGGCTCGCCATCTTCACCGTGGTCTGGGCCGCGAAGCCGCCCGCGTCGAAGATCTGGGTCCAACGATAGGAAAACCATCCGTTGCGCAGGATGAAGCAATGCGCATTCGTGCCGAACTGCCGCGCCACCGCCTCCATCCCGAAGGTGCCGCCGCCGGGCACGATGGCCACCGCATCGGCACCGTAGACGTCCTTCAGCATGGCGGAACAGTCACGCATCACCTGCTGGAAGGCCTTGCTCATGGAATTGAGCGACCGGTCCGTGAAGACCACCGAGAATTCCATCAACCCGTCGGGATCGACCGGGGTCTGCGTCATCTGTCCGTCCATCGCGTCCTCCATCGCTGCTCCTCTCAGCTAGGCCGAAACGGGGCCTCAGGCAAAGCCTATCTTCACAGTCCGGTCACAGCGGTCCCGGCCTGCGCTCCTCGCTCAGCATGACGTTCGCCTCGACATTGCCGACACCGGGCAGGGTCATGATCCGCCGCCGCAGCACCCTCTCGAAATCCGCCAGATCGCGCGCCACGACCCGCAGGCGATAGTCGTACAGACCAAGCACATGGGTCACGACCTGCACCTCCGGAATCGCCCCCACCGCCCGCTCGAAATCCTCGAGGCTCACGCGCCCCTTGGTCGCCAGCTTGAGGCCCAGAAACACCGTCACCCCGAACCCCAGCCGCTCCGCATCGAGCTGCAGACGCCGCCCGCGCAGGATGCCGCCCTCCTGCAGCCGCCGGATCCGCCGCCAGGTCGCGGGCTGGCTCAGCCCCAGCTGTCGTCCCAGCGCACTCGCCGGCTGCGCCGCATCCGCCACCATCAGCCGCAACAGCGCCCGGTCCAGATCGTCCAGCGTCACAGCGGCAGCCCCGTCTCGGACTTCACCGCCGCCACGTCCATCAGCGCCTCGATATCCGCGATATGCGGCAGCGACAGGATGCGCCTGCGATAAAGGTCCTGGTAATGCGCCAGATCCCGCGCCACCAGCGCCAGCCGCACGTCGACCCGGCCAAGGAAGGTCTGGATCTCCAGCACCTCCGCCACCTCCCGCGCCGCCGCCAGAAAGGCGTCGAAGGCCCCCGGCACCGTCTTGTCCAGCGTCACCCGCAGACTGACCTGCAGAGGATACCCCAGTGCCGCCCAGTCGATCACCGCCGTCTGGCCCCGGATCACGCCATCCGCCGTCATCCGGTCCAGCCTCCGCGTCGCCTGCCCTGCCGTCAACCCTGCCAGTGCGGCCAGTTCCGGCACCGTCAGGCTCGGGTCCGCCTGCAACCGGCGCAGCAGCGCCCTGTCCTTGTCATCCAACATGAAAATCACATATACCGCGCATTTCGCGAATGATAGTCCTCGCTTTTTCCGAAATACTCAAAAATCCACCCTCGCAACCCGCGCAAATCTCCTTATGGTGCGCCCCAATGCAACCAACCAAGGGACAACCCCCATGCGCGTTTACTACGACCGCGATTGCGACGTGAACCTGATCAAGGACAAGAAGGTCGCGATCCTCGGCTACGGCTCCCAGGGCCACGCCCATGCCCTGAACCTGCGCGACAGCGGCGCCAAGAACCTCGTCGTCGCCCTGCGCGAAGGCTCCCCCTCCGCCCAGAAGGCCGAGGCCGAGGGCCTGAAGGTCATGGGGATCGCCGAGGCCGCCGCATGGTGCGACCTGATCATGTTCACCATGCCCGACGAACTGCAGGCCGAGACCTACCGCAAATACGTCCACGACAACCTGAAGGAAGGCGCCGCCATCGCCTTTGCCCACGGCCTGAACGTGCACTTCGGCCTGATCGAGCCCAAGCCCGGCGTCGACGTCATCATGATGGCCCCCAAGGGCCCCGGCCACACGGTGCGCGGCGAATACACCAAGGGCGGCGGCGTGCCCTGCCTCGTGGCCGTCCACCAGGACGCGACCGGCAAGGCGATGGACATCGGCCTGTCCTACTGCTCCGCCATCGGCGGCGGCCGCTCCGGCATCATCGAGACCAACTTCCGCCAGGAATGCGAAACCGACCTCTTCGGCGAACAGGCCGTGCTCTGCGGCGGTCTGGTGGAGCTGATCCGCATGGGCTTCGAGACGCTGGTCGAGGCCGGATACGAGCCCGAGATGGCCTATTTCGAATGCCTGCACGAGGTGAAGCTGATCGTGGACCTGATCTACGAAGGCGGCATCGCGAACATGAACTACTCGATCTCGAACACCGCCGAATACGGTGAATACGTCTCCGGCCCCCGCATCCTGCCCTACGACGAGACCAAGGCACGGATGAAGGCGGTCCTGAAGGACATCCAGTCCGGCAAGTTCGTGCGCGACTTCATGCAGGAAAACGCCGTCGGCCAGCCGTCCTTCAAGGCGACACGCCGGATCAACGACGAACACCAGATCGAGAAGGTGGGCGAGAAGCTGCGCGGCATGATGCCCTGGATCTCCGCCGGCCGCATGGTCGACAAGGCCCGCAACTAGGCCGCACCGCAACGACGAAAGGCCCGCCCACCGGCGGGCCTTTCACATGGCGCCCGGGGCCCCGGTGCAATGGCAGCGGCCCCGGTCCGCCTGCGGCGCAGGAAGATCTTGGCACAGTCGGGTCTTTCCGCTGTTTCTCCATCGCGGCCTTGCTATAGACAGGGCACACCGATGCGGCGGGACACGTGACCAGCGCCGGCAGCGGCAACAGAAAACTGAAGCCCATGACGAACCTCCCGTGTCGGGGGGCGTGGACATGGTACGGCATTGGACCCCCATGCAGAACGCGACGACAAGCTCCACCGCACCGACCGCAGGCAACTGGGCGTCGATCGGCGTTCTCGGCCTGATCTGGGGCGGCACCTTCATGGTGGTCGCGGTGGCGCTGCGCGGCTACGGGCCATTGACCGTGGCCTGCGCGCGCACCACCCTCGGGGCGCTGGCCCTGCTGGGCCTACGGGCTGCCCTGCACCGGCCATGGCCCGCCCTGACGCCGCGCCTGCTGAAGTACCTCGCGCTGATCGGCGTGCTGAACACCGCCCTGCCCTTCGCCCTGCTGTCATGGGGCCAGCAATACGTGCCCTCCGCCTTCGCCGGCATCTCGATGGCGGCCCTGCCACTCTTCGTGCTGCCGCTGGCGCATGTCTTCAGTGACGAGGCGCTGTCGACCCGCCGCCTGATCGGCGTGATCGTGGGCTTCACCGGCGCGCTGGTCCTCATCGGCCCCGGCGTGCTGCGGATCGGCAGCGGGTGGGAACCGCTGGGTCAGGTCGCCTGCCTGACCGCGGCGGTCTCCTATGCCATCGCCAGCATCATGACCCGCCGCTGCCCGCCGATCGATCCGATCGTGCTGGCGGCGCTGACGCTGGCCGTCGGCAGTGCGGTCCTGATCCCGGCGATGCTGCTGGTCGAGGGCATTCCCGGCCGCGCCGCTCCGGTGCAGATGGGGGCCATCGTCTTCCTCGGCCTCTTCCCCACCGCCCTCGCCGCCCTGCTGCGTGTCACGGTCATCCGCTCCGCCGGCTCGGTCTTCATGACGCTGGTCAACTATCAGGTGCCGCTCTGGTCCGTCCTCTGCGGCGCGCTGATCCTGTCGGAAACCCTGCCCCTGCGCTTCTTCGCAGCGCTCGCCCTCATCCTCTGCGGCCTCGCCATCAGCCAATGGGCCAGCCTGACCCGCCTCTGGTCCCGCCCGGCGGCCTGAGGGTTCCCCTTCTTCTCGTCGAAAATACCTCGGGGTTTGGGGCAGAGCCCCAAGGCACCCTGCGCCGCCGTCACGCCGCCCGCGCGACTGCCTCCACGATCCCGTCCACCACCTCGACCAGCAGGTCCGGGTCCTCGCACTCGGCCATCACCCGCACCAGCGGCTCCGTCCCCGACTTGCGGATCAACAGACGCCCCTGTCCCGCCAGACGCCCCTCGGCATCGCGGATCACCGCCTGCACCGCCGCGGCGCCCAGCGGATCGCTGCCCGCGGCATAGCGCACGTTCTTCAGCAGCTGCGGCACCGTCTCGAAGCTTTGCGTCAGTGCGCTGGCCGGCTGGCCGGTGTCGATCATCGCCGCAAGGAAGTGCAGCCCCGCCAGCAGCCCGTCGCCGGTGGTGGCGTAATCCGTCATCACGATATGGCCCGACTGTTCGCCGCCCAGATTGTGCCCGCCGGCGCGCATCGCCGTCACCACGTGCCGATCCCCCACGGCGGTGCGCTCCAGCGAGAGGCCCTGCCCCTGCAGGAACCGCTCCAGCCCGAGGTTGGACATCACCGTCGCCACCAGCGTGCCGTTCGACAGCTTGCCGGCCCGTGCCCAGCGGGCGGCCATCAGCGCCATGATCTGGTCGCCGTCCGCCACGCGCCCGGTCTCGTCGAGGATCATCACCCGGTCCGCGTCACCGTCGAGGCAGATGCCCACGTCGGCGCCGGTCTCCAGTATGGTGCGCGCCGCCAGCGCGGTGTCGGTGGACCCGCAACCCGCGTTGATGTTGAATCCGTCCGGCGCCGTGCCGACCGCCACCACCGTGGCCCCCAGTTCCCACAGCACCTCGGGCGCGACCCGGTGCGCGGCGCCATGGGCGCAGTCGATGACGACCTTCAACCCGTCCAGTCGCATGCCCTGCGGAAAGGACGCCTTCAGCCGCTCGGCATAGCGGAACCGTCCGTCGTCGATCCGCTTGGCGCGTCCGATGTTGCCGGCCTGCACCGGCTCCACCCCGTCGGCCACCAGCCGGGTGATCTCGTCCTCGGCCGCGTCCGACAGCTTGAACCCGTCGGGGCCGAAGAACTTGATCCCGTTGTCATGGTGCGGGTTGTGGCTGGCAGAGATCATGATGCCCACGTCGGCGCGCATCGAGGTCGTCAGCATCCCCACCGCCGGCGTCGGCACCGGCCCCAGCAGCAGCACGTTCATGCCGGTGCTGGTCAGCCCGGCGGTCAGGGCGCTTTCGAACATGTAGCCCGACAGCCGCGTATCCTTCCCGATCACGACCCGGTGGCCGTTCGACCCGTCGTTGCGGAAATAGCGCCCGGCGGCGGCGCCGATCCGCAGCGCCAGATCGGCCGTCATCGGGTGGATGTTGGCGGTGCCCCTGATCCCGTCGGTTCCAAACAGTCTGTCCATCGTCCCCTACCTTCCGTTCAGCGCCAGCATCATCGCGCAGGCGGCCTTCGTCTCGCTCGTATCGTGAACGCGGTGAATTTGCACCCCCTGCGCGACCCCCGCCAGCGTGACCGAGAGGGAACCCGCCGCCCGGTCCGCCGCCACGGGCCGACCGGTCAGCGTGCCGATGAACCGCTTCCGCGAGGCGCCCAGCAGCACCGGGCATCCCAGCGCATGGAACAGCGACAACCGCCGTAGCAGGGCAAGGTTGTGGTCCATCGTCTTGCCGAAGCCGATGCCAGGATCGACGACGATCCGGTCCGCGGCGATCCCCGCCGCCCGCGCCGCCGCGATCCGCGCGGCCAGATGGTCGTAGACGTCCAGCAGCACATCGTCATAGCGCGGATCGTCCTGCATCGTGGCGGGATCGCCGCCGCTGTGCATCAGGCAAACCGGCTGGCCACTCTCCCCCACCACCTGCGCCATGTCCGCGTCCCAGCGCAGGGCAGAGACGTCGTTGACCAGCGTCGCCCCCGCCGCCAGCGCCGCCCGCGCCACACCAGCCTTGCGCGTGTCGATAGAGATGGCCACGTCGCTCTGCCGCCGCAGGGCCGCGATGACCGGTGCGGTGCGGTCCACTTCCTCCGCATCGGCCACGGTCACGGCACCGGGTCGCGTGCTTTCGCCGCCGATGTCGATGATCTCTGCCCCGTCCGCCTGCATCGCCAGCGCCTGCCGCAGCGCCACCTCCGGCGCGGCGAACCGCCCGCCGTCGGAAAAGCTGTCGGGCGTCACGTTCAGGATGCCCATGATCCGGGGCCGGTCCATGGCAAGCCCCGCCACCGCCGGCCGCGCCGCTGTCAGGGCCGTCACTACATCCTCGGGCAGCGCCTCGGCCGACACGATCCGGGGCGCCGCGTCGCGCGACAGAACCTCGATCCGGTCGAACCAGCACCAGCCGCCCGCAAGGGTCAGCGCCCCGGCGGGGCGCGCAGGGTCGGTCTGCGGGATCGGGCGGTAATAGAGGGTCATCGCAGGTCGGTCGCATCGACCGGCAGGGCGCGGGCGGGAACGGCGGCCTGCGGCGCATCGGCCCCGATCACCAGCAGTTCCGCCGCCTCGACCTGCCCCGCGAACCAGGCCACCAGCGCTGCGGCGTCGGCGGGGCCCGCGGCCGGGCCGTCAACCGCGTCCAGCATGATCTTCGATGGTGCCCAGATGCAGGTCTGGCCGTTCTTCATCGCCCAGTCGAGCTCCGTCCGGCTGCCGACGACGATCAGCCGCGGGTCGCGGGCGGCCAGCACCCATGCGTTCTGCTCGATCGCCAGCAGGTCGATCCGCCGCTGCGCCAGCGCATGGGTCGCGCGCGGCGCGGGCGTCGGCGCCGGTCCCACGCAGACGATCAGCGGCGCGTCCAGCGCGATCAGGCTGTCCAGCCAGCCCGTCAGGCGGTCGGATTCCAGCGCCGCGTCGGACAGGAACAGCACCCGCGGATGCGGCGTCGCCGTATGGTCCTGCCCGGCGGGCTTGTGACCATCGCGGGCGCGCACGATCTCGACCCCTAGGGAAAACGGCCCCCGGTCCAGTTTCTCGATCCGCACGAAGACCCGCTCGGCCTGCGGTTCGTCCAGAATGCGTTCGGCCACGCGGGCCGCGAGGGTTTCAAGCAGGTTGATGCGCTCCGCGCGCAGTTCGGCGCCGATGGCTTCCGTCACGCGGTCATAGGACAGGATGCGATCGACATCGTCGTCGATCGGGCCGGTCTGGGGCAGCACCTCGACCACGACGTTGAAGCGCACGCGCTGCAGATGCCCGCGTTCCTGCTGAAAGGCACCGATCTCGACCTCAACGACATAGTCGCGCAGGGAAATCCGGTCATAGGGCAGATCGCCGCTCGCCGCGGCCCGCTCGGAGGGGTGGGCAAAGGCCAGTCGGATGTCGTCGGTCATGGCAAAACCCCGGCGGTCTGAAGCGTGCCGCAGGCATAACCGGCGGCCCCCCGGGCCGCAAGCGGCGTCAGTTCGAGGCGCTGCGCGTCGGCTGGCGATAGAAGTAATGGGCGCCGATGGTGGCGGTCTTGGGGAAGCGATTGGCCCAGGACGGATGCACGGCCTTGGTGTGGTAGTGCGTGGCGCCCTGCGTCAGGCGGCGCGGCACACCGTCGATCAGCAGCTTTGCGACCTTGCCGACACGGGCAAAGGCAGTCTTGTTGCCGATGGCGTCAGAGTTGTTGTCGCAGGTCCAGCTGAACTGGCAGGCGAACTTCTTGCCCGACCCCTGATGCACGACACCGCAGACCGTGTTGGGATAGGCCGCGCTGTCGACGCGGTTCATGATGACCTCGCCCACGGCAAAGATGCCCTGCACCCCCTCGCCCCGCGCCTCGAAGTAAAGCGCGTCGGCCAGGCATTCCCATTCGCTGTTGCCCTTGGGGGCCGACATGGACGACAGGTAGGCATCGGTCATCACCGCATCGCCGCCGCTGGGGGCCGCGTTGCGGCGCGCGCTGTCCGGCACCGCGGTCAGCGCCGACAGGCGATTGTCGGGAACAATCGCCAGTGCCTGACGTTCCTGACCCAGAACCGCACCCAAACGGGCCGCCAGAACCTCCTCTGCCGTGGCCGACTGTGCGAGTGTCAGCGTGGCGAGGGTCATGCAGGCGGTCAGCAGGCGGCGCAGGGCAGTGTTCATCGGTCAAGGCTTTCGTTCCGCACGGTCAGCCCCGTGCAGGCAGCGACCGTCTAGCGAAAGCTGACGCTGGGGTAAACCTTGCGGCTTGGCCAAATCCTGCCACTTTGATTCAACACACCGATTCGGCCGCCAAGCGGCTTTTTTCTAGTGCTGCAAGGCCGGTGACGCTTGCCCTTCACGACCCGTCAAGCGTTCTTCCAATGCGAGCTGAGCGGCGGAAAGCCGCGCAAGCGGTACCCGGAACGGCGAGCATGAAACGTAGTTGAACCCCTGCGCGCGACAGAATCCGATCGCCGCCCGAGTCCCCCCGTGCTCGCCGCAAATCGAGACGACGACATCGGGACGACCCGCCCGGCCCCGCGCCGCGCCGATCGCCAGAAGCTCGCCGACGCCGTCGAGGTCGAGGGTATGGAACGGATCCTCCTCGTAGACACCCTGCTGGACGTAGGTCGACATGAACCGCCCGGCATCGTCGCGCGACAGACCATAGGTCATCTGGGTCAGGTCGTTGGTGCCGAAGGACAGGAAAGACGCGTGCTTGACGATATCCTGCGCCCGCAGCGCCGCCCTGGGGGTTTCCACCATGACGCCCAGCTTGAAGGCAAAGGTGACGCCCATCTCGCTCTGCACCGCGCGGGCCACCGAATCGACGCGGACCTTGATCAGTTCGACCTCGCGCATCGCGCTGATCAGGGGGATCATGATCTCGGGCTGCACGACCAGACCGCGGGCCGCGACATCCGCCACCGCCTCGAAGATCGCCCGGGCCTGCATCTCGTAGATTTCGGGGATCGCGATACCCTGCCGCACGCCGCGCATGCCCAGCATCGGGTTGTATTCGCTCAGCGCCTGCACCCGGTCCGTGACCGCCGTCAGCGGCATCGCCAACTGCTCGGCCAGATCGCGCTGCCCCGCCTTGTCGTAGGGCAGGAATTCGTGCAGCGGCATGTCGAACAGACGGATGCAGACCGGCCGCCCCTGCATGATCGCGAACAGCTCCGCGAAATCGTTGCGCTGCATCGGCAGCAGCCGGTCCAGCACGGCGCGCCGGTCGTCGGCGGTCTCGGCAAAGATCATCTCGCGCATGACGCCCAGCCGGTCGCCTTCGAAGAACATGTGCTCCGTCCGGCAAAGCCCGATGCCTTCGGCGGCGAAGTTGCTGGCGGTCTGCGCGTCGGCGGGCGTGTCCGCATTGGCGCGCACGCCGATGTCGCGGAAATCGTCGGCCCAGGACAGCAGCGTCTGAAAGGACGCGTCCAGCGTCGCTTCCAGCATCTGTGGACTGCCGGCCAGCACGGTGCCGGTGGTGCCGTCGATGGTGATCGTCTCGCCCACCGCAAAGCGCCGCCCGCCGGGGGCGACAATCTGGCCGCGCTTGCGGTCGATGGTCAGGTCCGACGCCCCCACCACGCAGGGCACGCCAAGGCCGCGACCGATGACGGCGGCATGGCTGGTGATGCCGCCGCGCATGGTCAGCACGGCTTGCGCCGCATGCATGCCGCGAATGTCCTCTGGCGTCGTCTCGCGGCGCACCAGCACGCAGGCCTCGCCGCGCGCGGCACTTGCCTGCGCCTCTGCCGCGGTCAGCACGATCCGGCCCGTCGCGGCACCGGGGCTGGCGGCGATGCCGCGCACGATCACGTCGCGCACCGCGGCCGGATCGACCTGCCGGTGCAGCATTTCCGACAGGGCATTGGACGGCACGCGCATCACCGCTTCCTCGCGCGGGATGATGCCGTCGCTCGCCAGATCGACGGCGATCTGGACCTGCGCCCGGCTCGACCGCTGCACCCGCACGGCATCCAGGATATGCAACACGCCATCCTCCAGCGTGAACTCGATCTGCATCTCCTCGCGCAGGCGGCTGCGGGCGGTCCAGCCGTAAGCCAGAAGCTGGGCAAAGACGTCCGGGCAGATATCCTCCAGCGCCGGGCCGCGCTGGTCGCTGGTCAGATAGATCGCGCCGGCCTTGTCGTTCAGCGCATCGCGCCCCTGGCTCTGGCTCAGGTAACGGCCGACGACCTGCGGCTGGCCGGTCGTGGCGTTGACGTACTGGATCACGCCGGACCCGCTCTCTCCGTCGCCGACACCCAGCGCCATCGCCTGCACCACAAGGCCCAGACCCGCATCAACCGGGGCGCCCTTCGCCTCTCGCAGCAGCCGGGCAGAGGTGCCGTCCCAGGCCCGCGCCATGGACCGCAGCACCTCGGACAGCTGCACGCCGACGTCCTGCGGAAAGGGCTCTTCCGCCTCCGCCTCGAAGGTGTCGAGGGCGGCGTGCAGGGCGTGGATGCCGGTCAGGTTGGGGAAATCGAAAACCTCCGGGTCCAGCCGCGCGACGTGGACGGCGTAGGACTGCACGAAACGCAGGTAAAGTGCCGTCGCCGCAGCCTCGCCCACCCGTTTGGTCAGGTGGCGGTGGCTGACCGCGTTCATCCCGATGTTCAGGATCGCCCCCGGCCCGCCCCAGTCCGGGTCCTGCGATGACGGCCGCACCGACAGCAGCGGCATCTCTCCAAAGGGTTCCAGCAGGCTCTCGACCGGGGGCAGCTGCCCCTTGGCGCAGCGCTGGACGGCGGCAAAGGACAGGGCCAGCGTCGTCGGCACGGGCATGTCGAGCCGGATCAGGCGCTGCAGGCACTTCGCCCGCCCGCCGTGCATCGACGGCGACATCTGCGCCGTGGGCGTGATCAGGGTCACATCCGGATAGATCGACGTCTGCTGCACTGCGGCATTCCCTTGTTCACCTGCAGCATAGGATGTGATGCCCCATCGTGCAAAGGAAAGCCTGTCGCATGGTCCGAAAGGTGGAAGTCAGCCCTCGATCCGTGTCAGGTCCGCCACGGACAGGCAGATGGTGCGGATGCGCGACAGCAGGTTCAGGCGGTTGCGCCGCAGGATCTGGCTTTCCGCATTCACCTGCACATCGGTAAAGAAGCGGTCGATCGGCTGCCGCAGCGCCGCCATGGCCGCCATCGCGGCGCTGAAATCCTCATCGCGCATCGCCGGGGCGATTTGCTCTTCGGCGGTGTCGAGCGCCGTGAAGAGGTCCTTTTCCGCCTGATCCTCGGCGAACTTGATGTCGGCCCCGAAGGAGTATTCGACGCCGTCCTTGTCCTCGGCCTGCGTCAGGATGTTGTTGGCGCGCTTGAAGCCCTGGATCAGGTTCTCGCCGTCGTCGGTGTCGAGCGTCGCCTGCAGCGCCCGGGCCCGCTTGACCAGCAGCGTCAGGTCGTCGTTGTTCGGCATGGCGATGCAGGCGTCGATGACGTCGTGCCGGATGCCCTGATCCTTGAGGTAGACCTTCAGGCGGTCGTGGAAGAACGACAGCAGCGAAGGCGCCCACGGTTTTTCCTCGAATGTTCCACCCATCGGCAACTGCAGATCATTCTCCAGCACCAGCCGGATCACCCCCAGCGCCGCACGGCGCAGCGCGAACGGATCCTTCGACCCTGTCGGCTTCTCGTCGATCGCCCAGAAGCCCGTCAACGTGTCCAGCTTGTCGGCCAGCGCCACGGCGACAGAGACGGGTGCGGTCGGCACGGCGTCCGAAGGGCCCATCGGCTTCCAATGCTCCTCCGCCGCGGCGGCGACGGCGGCGTCGCGACCGGCGGCTTCGGCGTAATAACGCCCCATAAGCCCTTGAAGTTCGGGGAATTCCCCGACCATCTCCGACCGCAGGTCAGCCTTGGCGATCTGGGCCGCTTCGAACGCCTGATCCGAGTCGGCGCCGACGACCGGCGCGATCTCGCGCGCCAGCGCCGCGATCCGGTCGATCCGGTCGCGCTGCGATCCCAGCTTGTTGTGGAAGGTCACCGCCGCCAGACCGTCCAGCCACGGCCCCATCCCCGCCTGCGCCACGCGCAGGTCGTTGTCCCAGAAGAACTTCGCATCCGACAGCCGCGCCGACAGCACCCGCTGGTTGCCGTTCAGGATCGTGGCCCCATCGTCCGCCGTCTCGATATTGGCGACGGTGACGAATCGTTCGATGCGCCCGGTCTTGGGGTTGCGGACCGAGAAAAACTTCTGGTGCTCCTTCATCGAGGTCTGCAGCACCTCTGGCGGCAGGTCGAGGAAGGTCTCGTCGATCCGCCCCATCAGCACGACCGGCCATTCGACCAGCCCCGCGACCTCGGCCAGCAGGCCGCGATCCTCCACCACCTCCAGCCCGGTAGCAAAAGCCTGCGACGTGGCGTCCTGCCAGATCGCATCGGCGCGCTCGTCCGGGCGCAGCATGACCTTCGCGCGCTTCAGCTTCGCCTCGTAATCGTCGAAGGATGTTACGGAAAACGCCTCCGGCCCCATGAAGCGGTGGCCGCGTGTCGTGTTGCCCGACTTGAGGCCGTCGACGTCCAGCGGCACCACTTCTGCCCCGTCATCGCCGACGAGGATGCAAAGGATGGAATGCAGCGGACGCACCCAGCGCAGGCTGCCAGACCCCCAGCGCATCGACTTGGGCCACGGGAACGTGCGGATCGTCCGTTCCAGCACCTCTGCCACGATATCCGCCGCGGTCCGCCCCGGCCTGTCGATCATCGCGACGTAGAAGGCGCCCTTCTTGTCCTCGCGCGTTTCCAGCTGATCTACAGTCAGGCCGACGCCGCGCAGGAACCCTTCCAGCGCCTTATCCGGCGCGCCGACCTTCGGCCCCTTGCGCTCTTCGCGCTGGCTGCGGCTCTCTGCCGTCAGATCCTCCACCGACAGGGTCAGGCGACGGGGCGTGGCAAAGGCGGCGGCGGCGGCATAGGTCAGACCCGCCTCGACCAGCCCGTCGGTCACCAGCTTCTTCAGGTCGGCACTGGCCTGCGCCTGCATGCGGGCGGGAATTTCTTCAGAGAAGAGTTCGATCAGAAGGTCGGGCATCAGCGCGTGCTTTCCGGTGGGGTGGGACAGCCTTCGGGGGCGGGGTTGCCGTCAAAGACGACCTCGCCGCAGGCGTTGATCTGGTGCCAGGCATAGGCCCGGCCGTCGGGGTAGACGGCGACGATCCGGTCGATGCCGTATTTCACGTCCTTCTGGCCGATGAAACCGACGGCGACGCCCGCCTCGAGGTCCGCACCGATCTGTTTCGCATCGAAGCAGTCGAACCAGCCGGGCGCGACGCGCGGCTCTGCGCCGTCGACGATCTCGTAGGTCTCCGTCAGCATCGCAAGGCTTGCTGGCATGTCATAGCAGGCGCGATAGCGCAGCGGGCTGCTGTTGCTGTCGATGCCGCGAAAGTTGTCGAAGGCGATGGGCTCGGCCTCGCCGCTGGTCAGGGACACCAGTTCGACAACGGCCTGATCCGCCGGCACCTCGGCATAATAGGCATAGACCTGAAGGTAATAGAGGGCGACGCCGGCGATGAGGGCGATGATCAAGATGGCACCTATCCAGAGTTTCGCGATCACGCGGCAGCGCCCCCGGCGGGGGTCTGCACGAAGGCATCGGCGCAGGCCTTGGCCAAAGCACGCACCCGCCCGATGTAGGCCTGCCGTTCCGTCACGGAAATCACGCCGCGCGCGTCCAGCAGGTTGAACAGATGGCTGGCCTTGATCGCCTGATCGTAGGCCGGATGCGCCATGCGGATCGTCTTGCCGGTCTTGGGGTCGATGGCGTCCTGACCCAGGATGCTGGCGCATTCCGCCTCGGCATCCCTGAAATGCTGCAGCAGCGTGTCGGTATCCGCCACGTCGAAGTTCCAGCGCGCGTATTCCTGTTCGGTCTGCAGGAAGATGTCGCCATAGGTCAGCGGGGTCGGCGCACCGGGGTCGTTGAAGGGCATGTCCATGACGTGATCGACGCCAAGGACATACATCGCCAGCCGCTCCAGCCCATAGGTCAGCTCTCCTGACACGGGCGAACAGTCGTGGCCGCCGACCTGCTGGAAATAGGTGAACTGCGACACCTCCATGCCGTCACACCAGACCTCCCACCCCAGACCCCAGGCGCCCAGCGTCGGGCTTTCCCAGTCGTCCTCGACAAAGCGGATGTCGTGCAGGGCGGCGTCGATGCCGATCGCCCGGAGCGACCCGAGATAGAGGTCCTGCAGGTCCGGCGGGCTTGGCTTGATGATGACCTGATACTGGTAATAGTGATGCAGCCGGTTCGGATTTTCCCCGTAGCGCCCGTCCGTCGGGCGGCGTGACGGCTGGACGTAGGCGGCCGCCCAGGGCTTCGATCCCAGCGCGCGCAGGGTGGTGGCCGGGTGGAAGGTGCCGGCGCCGACCTCCATGTCGTAGGGTTGCAGCATGGCGCAGCCCTGCCCCGCCCAATAGGTCTGAAGCCGCAGGATGATCTCCTGGAAACTGCGCGGTTGGTCGGCCATGTCGCCCCCTGTCAAACGTCTGCGTTGCATAGGCCGGGCGGCGGAAAGGGTCAATCGTGCCACAGCCGCTTAATTCAGGCGGGAACACGCCGATTTGTGCTGCAGACCGGGACGGTCCTGCTAGAAACGCGCGCGACACGACTGTTCCGAATTTCATGGGTATCTGGCTGATGACACGTTCCGCGATCTGGGCAAGTGCCCTTGCACTCACCCTTGCTGCGCAGGGGGCGGTGGCACAGGTCAGCGGCACCTGGATCCAGCTCGAGGCGCAGCCGACCCAGACCGCCGCCGCCACCCGCGTGCGGGTCTACGCCCAGCGGGCAGAGGATGTGGCGGGCTTCGCGCTGGGGCGGAGCTGGTATGCCATCGTCGCCGGCCCCTACCCCGACCGGGCGGCGGCGACGGATGCGCTGCGCGATCTGCGGCAGGCGGGGCTCGCCCCCGGCGATGCCTTCCTGACCAACGGCGAACGCTTCGGCGACCAGTTCTGGCCGGTGGCCGGCGGCACCCCCGCCCCCCAGAGGGCAGAGCCCGAGGCGCCTGCGCCGGACGCGCCGCAGACCGTCACCGTGACGACGCCCGAGGCGGCCGCGCCGCAAACCGCGCCCGCGATCCCCGAAGAAAGCCTGCAGGACGCCCGCGTGTCCGAACAGGCCCTGTCCCAGCCCCAGAAAGAGCAGTTGCAGACCGCTCTCGGCTGGGCGGGCTTCTATGATGCAGAGATCGACGGCGCCTTCGGCCGCGGCACCCGCACCGCGATGGAAGCGTGGCAACTGGCGCAGGGCTTCGCCCCCACCGGCGTGCTGACCACGGCGCAGCGCGCGCAGCTGGTCGGCGCCTACAATGCCGTGCTGGACGGGATGAACCTGCAACTGGTCCGCGACACCGCCGCCGGGGTCGAGGTCATGATCCCCACCGGCGCCGTCAGCTTCACCGGCTACGAGCCGCCCTTCGCCCGTTACGGCGCCAAGGGCGATGTCCCCGCACAGGTGCTGCTGATCAGTCAGGAGGGCGACCAGAACCGGCTCTTCGGCCTTTACGAGATCCTGCAGACGCTGAAGATCTTTCCACCCGAGGGCGAACGCACCCGCCGCGACGACAGTTTCGAGATCGCGGGCAGCAATGACGAGGTGCAGTCCTACGTCACCGCCCGGCTGGCGGACGGGCAGATCAAGGGCTTCGCACTGGTCTGGCCCGCTGGCGACAGCGGCCGCTTCGACCGCCTGCGGGCGGAAATGCAGGCCAGCTTTGCCGTGACCGAAGGCGTGCTCGACCCCGCCATCGCGCGCCCGGACGAGGATCAGGCCATCGACCTCGTGGCCGGGTTGCAGATCCGCAAGCCGAAGGCGACGCGCACCGGCTTCTACATCGACGCCACGGGGCGCGTGCTGACCGACGCGGCGGCCCTCGGCGCCTGCGACGAAATCACCATCGACGGCAGCCATACCGCCACGACGACCCATGTGGACGCGGACCTTGGCATCGCCGTGCTGACCCCCGACGACCGCCTGTCGCCGCAATCCGTCGCCGCCTTCCAGACGCAGATGCCCCGCATCCAGACAGAGATCGCCGTCGCGGGCTTTCCCTACGGCGGCGTGCTGGTGACGCCGACGCTGACCTTCGGCCGCCTCGCCGACATCCGCGGCCTGAACGGAGAGGACACGATCAAGCGTCTGACCCTGACGGCACAGGCCGGTGACGCGGGCGGGCCGGTCTTCGACAACGGCGGCGCCGTGCTGGGCATGCTGCTGCCCAACACGCCCCGGGGCGGGCAGGTCCTGCCCCCCGACGTCAGCTTCCTGCTGGACGCCGGCACCATCGTCAGCGCCCTGTCGGACGCCGGGATCACGGCCACGACGACCGACACCCTCGCCTTCATGCCCCCTGAAACCCTGACTCTGCGGGCCGCCGAAAGCACCGTGCTGGTCAGTTGCTGGTAACGGCCGCCGCTGACCCTGTGTCGGAACCCTGTCCTGCACGACACGGGCAGTCCGGCCGCATCCGCGAAGCCATATCTTCACCATTGACCGTCAGACTGGCGCCCGGACGGGAATCGCGAAAGCCGGCACATGAACAGGATCGGGACCGGCACCAGACCGCGGGATGACGCCCCGGCGGACGTGCTGGACATGCTTCAGACATCGGTTGCCCTCATCGGCATCTACGACGCGCATCTGGGTGACGGAAACCATGCGCGACGACGGCTGGATCATCTACGTCGGCACCGACGTCACGCAGCTGAACGCCTCCGAACGGCATCTGCGCCTGGCTCGCGACGCCCTGCTCCGCCAATCCGCCACCGACGATCTGACGGGCGTGTCGAACCGCCGCCACATCCTCGCCCGGTTGCAGGAGGTTCTGGATTCGGCGCAGGACGGCTGGGCCTGCGTCCTCGACATCGACCACTTCAAGCGGATCAACGATAGCTACGGCCACCAGACCGGCGACGACGTCCTCGTCAGGTTCGCGCGGGCGGTGCGCGGGACCATCCGGCTCAGGGATGCCTTCGGCCGTGTCGGAGGAGAGGAGTTCCTGATCCTCTTCGCCACCCCGCACCTGTCAGAGGCGTCCACTGCGCTGCAGCGGATCCGCGACGCGCTGACCGCCGAGACGATTGGCCTGCCCGACGTGACACTTACGGTGTCCGGCGGTCTGACCGCCATCGCCGTCGGGGACACGCAGGCCCAGATCCTGCGACGGGCCGATCTGGCGCTGTACTGCGCCAAGCAGAACGGGCGCAACCAGATCAGGCTGGCGCTGGCCGACGACCCGCCGTCCGATCCGCTGCTTCTGTCAGAGGCGCGGCGCTAGCCCGGTCCATCCGGCCGGTCACTCCCGCCAGAACCGGGGCGTCAGGATGACCAGCACGACCATGATCTCCAGCCTGCCGATCCACATGGCGGCGGCCAGCAGCCACTTGGCGGTGTCGTTGATCGGCTCGAAGTTGCCAGCCGGGCCGATCACGTTGCCAAGGCCGGGGCCGACATTGGCCATCGCCGTCGCCGCCCCGCTGACGGAGGTGATGAAATCCAGCCCCGTCAGCCCCAGCAGCACCGAAAACAGCCCCAGCAGCAGGATGAAGGCCACGAAGATCGCCATGACCGAATTCATGACGTCCTGCCCCACCGGCCGCCCGTCGAAGCGGGGGACGAAGATGCCGTGCGGCGAATGGATCGTCCTGATCTGCGCCTTCAGCGAGGCAAAGAGCAGCTGGTAGCGGAACACCTTCAGCGAACAGGCGGTGGACCCGGCGCAGCCGCCGATCAGCCCGATGAAGAAGAACATGACCACCGGGAAGGTGCCCCATGCCATGTAGTTCGCGCTGGCGTATCCGGTGCCGGAGATGATCGAGACGACGTTGAACAGCGACTCGCGCAGGGCAACCTCTGTCACGGCGCCTTCGCGGCCCCAGACCCAGACGGTGATCATCAGCACGCAGAACACGATGATGCCGACGAAGGTCCCGATCTGGCTGTCCCGAAAGAACGGCCGCGCCGACCCGTTCAGCATCTGGACGTAACGGACGAAGGGCAGTGCCGCGCTGAACATGAAGAAGGCGCCGACATAATGGATGCCCGCGCCGTAGATGCCGAAGGACGCATCCGTATTCGCCATGCCGCCGGTGGACAGGGTCGTCATCGCATGCACCACAGCATCGAAGGCGGGCATCCCCAGCGCGTTGTAGGTCAGCCCGCAGGCGATCGTCAGCCCGACGTAGATGACGGATATGCTGGACGCGATCTGCCCGGCGCGGGGCAGGATCTTGCCCATCGTCTCGAAGGATTCGGACCGGAAGATCTGCATGCCGCCGACCCGCAGTTCCGGCAGGAAGACCATCGCGACGACGATGATCCCGATGCCGCCCAGCCACTGCAGCGTGCCGCGCCACAGCTTGATGCCCGCCGGCAGCGCCTCCAGCCCGCCCAGCACCGTGGCGCCGGTCGTGGTCAGACCCGACATCGCCTCGAAATAGGCGTCGGTGAAGTTGCAGTTCGTGGCGCCGATGATGAAGGGAATCGCGCCGAAGACCGGCAGCGTCACCCAGATGGTCGAGGTCAGCAGAAAGGTCTGCCGCACGGTCAGCCCGGTGCCCACGCCGTTCGCACAGGCCATCGCCAGCAACCCGCCGGTCAGCATCGTCACGATCGAAGCCTCGAGGAAGATCGGCCAGTGCCCGTTTCCGGCCAGCAGGTCGGCGGCGAAGGACGGAATCATCGTGACCCCGAGCGTGGCCACCAGCAGGCCGATCACGTATCCGACGGGGCGCAGGTCAATCATCGCGCTTGCGTGCCCCGCAGCCGTCGTGCTGTCAAGCGGCGGCATCGCCCCCGCGCGTCAGCCGGCGTGGTGCAAAGAGGCAAAGAGCCGCGGATCGAGCGAGGCCGCCGCAAAGGTCGGCCCTTCGGTCAGCACCGATACCGCGTCATGGCTGTGCAGGCTTTCCTGATGGCTGGCGACGACGCGGAAATCCCCGACCCGCTGGTCGAGGTGCAGCTGCTCCGTGAAAAGCCGGGCCGCATCCTCGACGAAGATCGGGTTGGCGGCGTTCAGCTCGGCAAAGGCCTGCTCGTCCTCGCGCTTGACCATGACCTGCGTTTCCGTCGGCACCGCCGCGCGGGCCATGTCGATCAGATCCTCGAACCACATCACCCGCTGACCCGGCACCAGCACCACCGACAGCCGCGCGACGGACCGCTGCGAATGCGGCGTCGCCAGCTGGCCGCGGAACTGGCGGGCATGTTCCGACAGTTCCAGCGAACAGGGGCAGGTGCTGGAATAGACATAGTCGAGGTGCACGATCTTCTGCCGCACGCCGGACTGTTCGACCAGCTCCAGCGCGATGTCATAGTATTGATAGCCGCTCAGCCCGGACCGCAGGCTCTGCACCTTCATCGGGAAGGAGAATCGCATCTGGATGCGCGCGTCGAAGCTGTCGAGGTCGGTCATGTAGGCGTCCAGCGCCCGTTCGATCACGTCGAAGCTGAAGGTCTCCTCGGCGTGCTGGTAGAAGGTCCGCATGATCCGGGACATGTTGATGCCCTTCTTCTCGGCATCGAGGCTGACGGTCCCGGTCACGCTGGTTTCCAGCGTCAGGTCGCCGCCCGCGCGGGTATGGAACCGGATGGGCAGCCGGAAGTTGGAAATCCCGACGTGCTGGATCTGGCGTGGCAGCCCGCGGATCAGGCTGGCAGGGCCGTTCTGCAGGTCCGGCATCGTGGCCCTGTAGGCGGCGTCGACCTCGAAATCCTCGGGGTAGGCGCGGGCCAGCGCGGGGTAATTCGACACCGCCTGCCCCGGCAGCAGGCGTCCGACCAGCGGGTCCAGCGCGCCGATCTCCTCGGGCGTGGCCCCGCCAGCCCAGCGGCGCAGAAGGCTCAGGGCGGCCTCTGCCTCGGCACGGCTGGGCTGACGATCCAGATCGCGGGATTGAAGGTTCATGACGGCGGACCCCTTGTGCGGTGTTGAAGCCCTTAGATGGGGCGCGCGCATCCGTTTTCCAATTTTATTGATTCAGTTTAACGAAATGTTGCGGCTGTCGCGTGTGACATAGTGTCAGGCCCCCATCCTGCCCTGCCGGCACCGCCGGATCAACCGCCCGGTGGCGGCAGGTCGTAGGCCATCAGCGTTGTGACGATGGCCGCCGCCCCGGTGCCGCGCGTCCTCTGGCCCGTCTCATTCCAGCCCTGTCGGCGAAAGAACGTCCGGCTTTGCGCGCTGGCCTCGACCGTCAGCCGCGCCACGGGGCGACCTGTCAGCTCTGCCAGCAGATGCCGGTAAAGCGCAAAGGCCAGCCCCCGCCCGATCTGCGCCGGGTCCACGAACAGCAGGTCGATGTGATGCCCGTCCGAAAGGCTCAGGAACCCTGCCGGAACCCCGTCCACGCGGGCGACCCATGTGTCAAGCCCCGCAAGGCGGTCGGCATAGGCCTCTGCCGACCGGACCTCTGGCGCCCAATCCGCCAGTTGCACCGGCGTGTAGTGGCCCGCCGCGCCGATCCGCACCGCGCGGTAGAAGATCGACGCCAGCGCCCCCGCATCCGCCACGTCGTAAGGGCGGATGCAGGGTGTCATCAGGCGACGTCCAGCGCCGCCAGCAGGTCGGCCAGCAGGTCGTCCGCATCCTCCAGCCCCACCGACAGGCGGATCAGGCCGGGCGTGATGCCCAGATGCGCCTTCTGGTCGTCGGGCAGGCGCTGGTGCGTGGTGGACGCAGGCGGCGTCGCGATGGATTTCGCATCGCCGAGGTTGTTCGAGATCAGGAAGATCTCCAGCGCGTTCAGCAGCCGGAACGACGCCTCCTGCGATCCGGTGTCGATCGACAGCACCGTGCCGCCGCAGCCCATCTGCGCCATGCAGACCGCGTGTTGCGGGTGGCTTTCCAGCGCCGGATAGATCACGCGGGTCAGCTTCGGGTGGCCTTCCAGCCCCTTGGCGATATGCAGCGCGCTCGCGGTCTGGGCGCGCACCCGCAGGTCCATGTGCTCCAGCCCCTTGACCAGCATCCACGCGGTGAAGGGCGACATGCTGCCGCCGGTGTGCTTCATGTAGGGCTCGACCGTGCCGCGGATGAACTCTTTCGACCCCAGGATCACGCCCGCCAGTGCCCGGCCCTGCCCGTCGATGTGCTTGGTCGCGGAATAGATCACCGCGTCCGCGCCCAGCTCGAACGCGCGGGAATAGACCGGCGTGGCAAAGACGTTGTCGACCATGACCATCGCGCCCTGCGCATGGGCCAGATCGGCGATCGCCCTGATGTCGGCCACTTCCAGCGCGGGGTTCGAGATGCTTTCGAAGAACGCGATCTTCGTATCCGGGCGCAGCGCCGCCTTCCACTGGTCCAGATCGGTGCCGTCGACGAAAGTGACCTCGACGCCGAAGCGGGTCAGCACCTCTTCCAGCACGTAAAGGCAGGACCCGAACAGCGCCCGCGCGCTCACCACATGGTCGCCCGCCTTCAGCACGCTCATCAGCGCGCCCGACACGGCGGCCATGCCGGATGCCGTGGCAAAGGCATCCTCCGCCCCCTCGATCGCGGCGATCCGGTCCTCGAACATTGCGGTGGTGGGGTTGCCGTAGCGGGCATAGATGAACTCGTCGTCGCCCGCCTTGAGGAACCGCTGCTGCGCGTCCTCTGCCGTATCATAGACGAATCCCTGCGTCAGGAAGATCGCCTCGGACACCTCGCCCCACTGACTGCGGCGGGTGCCGGCGTGGACGGCCTTGGTGCGCTTGTTCCATTCGGTCATGGCGTGTCCTTTCGGGACAAAGAAAAACCCCGACGCCACGGGCATCGGGGCAGACCCCTCAAACCCTTTTAGCGGAATGTTTAACGTGGCCCGCAATCCGGCATCAAATCACCACGTCGTCGCTATAGGCGTGGCGCAAATGGTCGTCAAGGCGCGCGCTGGTGTCACCGGGCGGTTACGGAATCGCTCTACCCCTTCCGTCATCAAGATCTTGTGCGGGTTTGCCCATGACCTACCAGACCACACCGGACCGTCGCCCCTTCCGCGACCGCATCGCGCAAGCCGTGGCCCTGCCCCCCGACATGCTGGACGACGAGGTGACGGACATCGTCCTCTTCCGCCTGTCCCTGCTGCTGAACCGGGCGACCGGCGGCGCGGCGGACATGACCTTTTCCGCCCGCACCGCCGCGGGGTGCCAGCGGGGCGGATGGCGCGCACCGCTCTGGCACCTGCCGCGGATCGTCATAGACCTCTACTGCCACCGCTTCCGGGCAGAGATTGCCCATTGCGCCACGGCACTGGCCAACTACCATCGCAGGCGCGGCTGACCCGGGCCGCGACTGCGCGAAAGTCCTGCCCATGACCGCCCCCATCGACCTTTATTTCTGGCCCACGCCGAACGGCTGGAAGGTCTCCATCGCGCTGGAGGAATGCGCCCTGCCCTACACCACGCATCTGGTGAACATCGGCGCCGGCGACCAGTTCAAGCCAGAGTTCCTGAAGATCTCGCCCAACAACCGGATGCCCGCCATCGTCGATCCCGAGGGCCCCGACGGCGCGCCCATCGCGATCTTCGAATCGGGGGCGATCCTGCAGTATCTGGCGCGCAAGACGGGGCAGTTCGGCGGCGCGACGGAACGCGACCGCATCGCCGTCGACCAGTGGCTGATGTGGCAGATGGGCGGCCTTGGCCCGATGGCCGGTCAGGCGCACCACTTCCTGAAATACGCCCCCGCAATGGACCCGCCCAACGACCTGCCCTACGCCAAGGACCGCTACCGGTCCGAGGTCGCGCGTCTGTATGGCGTCATGGACCGCCAGCTGGCGCAGCACGCCTACATTGCGGGCGACGCATACAGCATCGCCGACATGGCCTGCTGGGGCTGGGCCTCGCTCTGGGAAGGGCAGCAGCAGACCCTGGACGACAAGCCGCACCTCGCCCGCTGGCTGAAGGAGGTCGGCGCCCGACCCGCCGTGCAGCGCGGCCGCGCCCTGCACGCGGACCTGCGCGGCGATATCGCAAAGGACCGCGGCGCGCAGGCGCAGCTTTTCCGCAAGCCGTCCTAACCCGATCTTTACCCCGGCCCGCTAGACCCCGGTGCAATCGCGCAAGGGGTTTTCCGCATGCACAAGCAATACAGGCGCCACCGCTATCCGACCGCCTATCCGGTCGCGGTCACCACGCCGACGGGGCGGCAAAGCGCGGTGCTGATCGACGTCAATCAGGGCGGCGCCCGGCTGGAAGGGATCGACAACGTCATGCGCGGCGACCGGATCACCCTGCATGTGCTGAACGAACAGGTGCCGGGACTTGTCCGCTGGACCGCCGCCCACCGCATCGGCGTGGCCTTCCAGAAACCCGCGCGGCCCGCGCTCGTCGATATCCTGCGGCAGGGCGTGCGCAGCAGCATCGCCAACCGGTTCAGCTCCACCGGCCTGCGGGAAATGCACTAGGGTTTGCGGTCGCCGCCATCCTCGATCGTATAGGCGTTGAAGACCCCCATCTGCGACACGAAGAAGACCATCATCAGCAGCGGAAAGCCGAAGGTCTCGATCTTGACCCACAGATCGGTGGACTGGGTGCGCCACAGCACCTCGTTGAAGACCGCCATCGCGGCCAGGAACAGCGTCATCCGGCGGGTCAGGATCATCCAGCCCTCATGCCGCATCGGCATGACCTCTCCCATGATCCATTCCAGATAGGACCGGCCGCGCAGCAGCCCGATCCCCAGCGCCGCCGCCATCAGCCCGTAGATGATCGTCGTCTTCATCTTGAAGAAGCGTTCGTCATTGAACCACGCGGTCAGCCCGCCGAAGAAGATCACCATGAAGGCGGTGAAGACCTGGATCCGGCTCAGCCGCCCGGTCATCGCCCAGAGGATCCCCATCGCGACCAGCAGGATCGGGATGAACACCAGCGTCGCCACGATGAACCCGGTATATTCCGTCCCGCCAATGACATAGACCTCGTCCTTGATGCGGGTGTAGATCAGGAAGAACAGGACCGTCGGGCCCAGCTCCAGCACCTGCTTCAGAATCGGATTGATCTCGCGCGTGGCCATATCGGGTCCCCTCAGCCGCCCATTTCAACGATTACGGCGCCAAGCGCAACCAGTGCCATCAGCGCCGCCCGCCGTTTGCCCACGTGCTCGCCCAGAAAGAACCAGCCGATCAGCGCCGCGAAGACGGTCGAGGTCTCGCGCAGCACCGCCGCCTCGCCCACCTTGTCGAGACGCGTCGCCAGCATGACACCGCCAAAGGACAGCCATGCGATGAAGGACCCCGCAAAGCCGCGCAGCAGCAGCGGCCCCAGCGCTGGCGGGTCCGCCATCCTGCGGTAGCGGATCGCCGCCAGCACCGGAAAGTCGATGGCGGTGACCAGAAAGAACCACGCGAGAAAGGTGAAGGGGTCCGCCGCCTGCCGGATGCCGAAGGCGTCGTAGGTCGTATAGAAGGCCACGAGGACACCCCCCGCCACCGCCCAGAGCAGCCCGATCCGCATCACCGCAGGGTCGATCCGGTTCTCGCGCAGGTTCACCCAGGCCAGCAGCAGGATGCCCCCCGACAGGCAGGCCACGCCCAGCCACTGCAGGGCCGTGAAATGTTCGTGAAAGATCACGCTCGCCGCCAGCACCGTCACCAGCGGCCCGGTGCCGCGCACGACCGGATAGACGACCGTATAGGCCGCCCGCTCGTAGGCCAGCGCCATCGTCACCTTGAATCCGAAGTGGATCACCAGCGCCCCCGCCAGAAGCAGCGCGATCTGCGCCGTGGGCCATGGCACCACGAAAAGCGCGACCGGGGCCGAAATCACGATCAGCCAGCCGTCGATGGACCCGCGCGACAGCCACGGATCGTGCCGCCCCTTCTGCAGTGCGCCGAAGGCCGCATGCGACACCGCCGACAGCAGCGCTAGCAGCGTCGCCAGACGCGCGCCCTCGGGCGTCCCGGCGATCCCGACCAGCCAATCGCCCATCAGCGGGCGCAGCCGGGGCGCCAGCCCCCCGGCTGACGCCGCCCCCCGGCGTTTCTCCGGTCAGATGAAGGGATCACCCGTCCAGACCTACCAGCGCGCGGGCAAAATCCTCGGGGTCGAAGGGGGCGAGGTCGTCGATCTGCTCGCCCACGCCGATGGCATGGATCGGCAGGCCGAACTTGTCCGCCAACGCCACCAGCACGCCGCCCTTGGCAGTCCCGTCCAGCTTGGTCATCACGAGGCCGGAGACATCGGCCAGTTCCTGAAACACCTTGACCTGCTGCAGCGCGTTCTGGCCCGTGGTGGCGTCCAGCACCAGCAGGGTATTGTGCGGCGCGTCCGGGTCCTTCTTGCGGATGACGCGGACGATCCTCGACAGTTCCTCCATCAGGTCGGCGCGGTTCTGCAACCGCCCCGCCGTATCGATCATCAGCAGGTCGGCGCCGTCGGCCTGCGCCTTGGTCATGGCGTCGAAGGCAAGGCTTGCGGGGTCGGACCCCTGCGCCGCCGTCATCACCGGCACCCCGGCGCGGTCGCCCCAGACCTGCAACTGTTCGACCGCCGCCGCGCGAAACGTGTCGCCGGCGGCGATCACCACCGACTTGCCGGCGGCCCGGAACTGGCTCGCCAGCTTGCCGATCGTCGTGGTCTTGCCGGACCCGTTCACGCCCACCACCAGCACCACCTGCGGTTTCTGGTTGTAAAGCGGCATCGGCCGCGCGACCGGGTCCATGATCCGCGTCACCTCGTCCGCCAGCAGCTGCTTGATCTCCTCCACCGACAGCCGCTTGCCGATCCGCCCCTCGGCCATGTTGGCGGTGACGCGCAGGGCGGTGTCGACGCCCATGTCGGCGGCGATCAGAAGCTCTTCCAGCTGCTCCACCATGGCGTCGTCAAGGGTGCGGCGCACCACCTCCGGCTGGTCGCCGCCGAACATCCGCCCAAGGATGCCGGGCTTCTTCGCCGGCGCGGTGGGGGCATAGGCCTCCTGCGGGATCGGTTCCGGGCTGGGGATCGGGACGACCGGGGGCACCGCGGCGGGCGGCACTGCGGCGGGCACCTCCGGCGCCGGTGTCGCCTCTGCCGTGCCGCCATCGCTGACGATCGCGTCAAGGCCGGCGTCCAGCTGCGACGACGACCGGAACATCCGGTCCTTCAGTTTCTTGAAAAACGCCATGATCTTGTCCTGCGGTCGGGTCACGCCCTAGCTAATGCCAAGTGCCGCCGAAGGAAAGGGCGCGGCATCGCAACCGGTTGACCCGGACACCGCGCCCGCATCTAAGCTGGGATCATGTTGCGTGCCCTGTGCCTTGTCCTTCTGGTATGCCTGCCCGGTCTGGCCCGTGCGGACCCCGGCACGCTGTGCAGCACCGGACGCTTCGGCGCGGTCCAGTGCATCCGGCCCGCCCATTTCGTCCACGACACCTGTCAGGCGATCGACGCCTTCGCGCGGCACAACGCCCTCGACCCCGCCTTCTTTGCCCGGCTGATCTGGCAGGAAAGCCGGTTCGACCCCAACGCCCTGTCGCCCGCCCGCGCCCGCGGCATCGCCCAGTTCATCGACAGCACGGCCCAGCTGCGCGGCCTACGCGACAGCTACAACCCTGCGGAAGCCCTTGAATATTCGGCACAATACCTTGGCGATCTGGTGCGCCGCTTCGGCAATCCGGGCCTTGCTGCCGTCGCCTACAACGGCGGAGAAGCCCGGGCAGAGGGCCTTGTCGCCGGCACCGGCGGTCTGGCGCGCGAAACCGTCGACTACGTCCAGATCGTCACCGGCCTGACGGCGGAAACATGGCGCGACAGCCCGCCCGAGGATCCCGATTTCCGCCTGCAGGGCGACACGCCCTTCCAGCCCGCCTGCCGCGACATGGCCCGCAACCGCAACTACACCCAGTTCAAGCCGCCCGCGCCCTCCTACGCGCCCTGGGGTGTGCAGCTGGCCTTCGGCCGGACAGAGGCCGCGGCCCGCACCGCCTTCGACCGGCGCGCCCGGGCCTGCAGCGGCACGCTGGCAGGCAAGCAACTCGACCTGATCTTCACCCGCAACCGGGTCTCGGGGCGCAAGGGCTACTACATGGCACGCATCGGCGCGCAATCGTCCCGAGAGGCGAACGGATTGTGTAACACGATCCGCAGGCAGGGCTGCACCTGCGCGGTCTATCGTAACTAGATCAGCGCCTTACACCTCGTCCTTGAAGTGCGTCAGCACCGACCGGATCGGGTTCGGCGCCGCCTGTCCCAGCCCGCAGATGCTGGCGTCGACCATGACGTCGCAGAGGTCGGTCAGCAGATCGGCGTCCCAGTTGTCCGCCTGCATCAGCTTCACCGCCTTCTCGCAGCCGACACGGCAGGGCGTGCACTGTCCGCAGGATTCGTCGGCGAAGAATTCCAGCATGTTCAGCGCGGCCCCCCGCGCGGAGTCCCGGTGCGACAGCACCACGACCGCCGCTGACCCGATGAAGGTGCCGTATTTCTGCAGCGTATCGAAATCCAGCGGCACGTCGTCGATGCTGGCGGGCAGCAGGCCCGACGACGGCCCGCCCGGCTGGTAGGCCAGGAACTCGTGCCCCTCCGCCATGCCGCCCGCCGCCGCGATCACGTCGCGGATCGTGGATCCGGCGGGCAGAAGATAGACCCCCGGCACCGCGACCCGGCCCGATACCGAGTAATTGCGCAACCCCTTGCGCCCGTTGCGTTCCACGCTGCTCAGGATCTCCGGCCCCTCGCGCAGCACGCGCGCGACCCAGACCAGGGTCTCGACATTGTGGACCAGCGTCGGCCGGCCGAAGATGCCCCGTTGCGCCACGAAGGGCGGTCGGTGGCGGGGAATGCCGCGCTTGCCCTCGATGCTTTCGATCATCGCGGATTCCTCGCCGCAGATGTAGGCCCCGGCGCCGCGCCGCAGGTCGACATAGCCGCGCGCAATGATCCCCGCATCCTCCAGCGCATGAAGTTCGTTGCGCAAGATATTGAGAACGGCGGGATATTCGTCGCGCATATACAGATAGACGCGCTCCGCTTCCACCGCCCATGCGGCGACCAGCATCCCTTCGAGGAACAGATGCGGCGTCCGTTCCAGATACCAGCGGTCCTTGAACGTCCCCGGCTCGCCCTCGTCACCGTTCACCGCCATCAGCCGCGGGCCGGGCTCCGCCCGGACGAAACCCCATTTCTTGCCGGACGGAAATCCCGCCCCGCCCAGCCCCCGCAAGCCAGAGGCGGCGACCTTGTCCTGCACCGCCGCCCAGTCGCCATCCCGCCGCAGACCCAGAAGGACGTCGTAACCGCCGCCCGCGCGATAGGCATCGAGCCCTTCGTAATCGGGCATATCCGCATGGGTGTGGCCCGCGTCGATCGCGGCCTTCACCTTGTCGACCGTGGCGTGATCGACGGAGTGGTGCCCCAGATGCAGCACCGGCGCCGTATCGCAGCGGCCCATGCAGGGCGCGCGCACCACGCGCACCCGGTCCGCGTCCAGCCCGTCCAGCAGCGCCTGCTTCAGCGCCTGCGCCCCCGCCAGTTCGCAGGACAGCGACTCGCAGATGCGGATGGTCAGCTGGGGCGGCGGCGCCTCGTCTTCCTTCACCACGTCGAAATGCGCGTAGAAGGTGGCGACCTCATAGACCTCGGCCTGTGACAGCCGCATCTCCTCGGCCAGCGCCCGCAGATGGGCGGCGGACAGACAGCCATAGCGGTCCTGGATCAGGTGCAGGTATTCGATCAGCATGTCGCGCGGGAACGGACCGTCGCCCAGCAGGTCGCGCACCTCGGCCCAGGCGGCATCGTCCAGCTGGCGGCCCTTGGGCGTGCGCCGCCCCTTGCCCTTGCCGGATTTCCAGATCCCGTCCTTTTCGTCCAGCGCCATCACGATCCCCCCTTGCACGCGCCCCGTGCCTAGCACAGGCCTGTCGCGGTGTCAGCGTCATTCAAAAGGCCTAGGCGCCTGTGGCGAATGGTCTTTCCCCGCAGGAAGACTGCGGCACCGCCCCGCGTTGATGGTATAGCAGGGGCGAATCCTTGCCTCGGGTCGCCATGTTCGCCGTCATCCTGTTTCCGCTCGCCACGCTGCTGCCACTCGCCCTGATCGCCGCCGGTGCCCTCTGGGACGGGCCCTGGGTTGCGGCCGCACTGGCCTGCATGACCCTGCTGACCTACCTGCTGGACCAGCTCGTCGCCGTCACCCTGCCGCCCGCCGCGGACGAGGGGCAGGAGTTCCCGGCCGCCGACGGACTTTGCGTGGTGCTGGCGCTGGGCCATTTCGTGACGCTGGCGCTGGTGGTGAGAGAGCTTGGCGTCAGCGACCTCGGGCTGTGGGCCAAGGTCGGCCTGACGCTGGCGGCGGGTCTGTGGCTGGGACAGGTCGGCAACGCCACGGCGCACGAGCTCATTCACCGCGGCCCCCGCCCGCTGCACCGGCTGGGCAAGTGGATGTACATCTCGCTGCTCTACGGCCACCACACCTCGGCCCATGTCCTCATCCACCACCGGCTGGTCGCCACGCCGGACGATCCCGCCACGGCGCCGCAGGGTCAGGGCTTCTGGGCCTACGCCCCCCGCGCCTGGATCGGCGCCTTTCGCCTCGGTTACGCGGCGGAGTCCGCGCGCCTCGACCGCGTCGGCCGTGCCCACTGGCACAATCCCTACCTCGCCTATGTCGCCGGTGGCCTTCTGATGCCGGTGCTGGCGGTCCTGCTGGGCGGCTGGCCGGGGCTCGTCGGCTACCTCTGCCTCGTGACCCACGCGCAGGTGCAGCTGCTGCTGTCGGACTACGTCCAGCACTACGGCCTGACCCGCCGCACAGGCCCGGGCGGCAAGCCCGAACCCGTGGGCCCGCGCCACAGCTGGAACGCGCCCCAGTGGTTCACCGGGGCGATGATGCTGAACGCCCCGCGCCACGCCGACCACCATGCCCACCCCGCCCGCGCCTTCCCCACCCTGCGGCTGGAGGACGACGGCCCGACCCTGCCCCGGTCCCTGCCCGCCATGGCGACGCTGGCGCTGGTCCCACCGCTCTGGCGCCGGGTGATGGACCGGCGCGTGCAACGCTGGCAGGCGACATGATCCGCGCGCTGGCCCTCTGCCTGATCGCCGGACCGGCGCTGGCCGACCCGATGACCGCGCAGGACTTCGACGCCTACGTCACCGGCAAGACCCTGACCTTCGCCATGCCCGACGGCACCCCCTTCGGGGTCGAGGCCTATGGCCCGGACCGCAGCGTCACGTGGTCGTCGACGCCGGGCCTGTGCCAGACCGGCGTCTGGTATGACAAGGCGGGGCTGATCTGCTTTCTTTACCGGAACGACCCGTCAGAGAAATGCTGGACCGTCGACCGCACCGACCGCGGCCTGCGGGCACAGTCGACCGAAGGCACGGTCCTGTTCGAGGCGACGGAGGCGCAGGTGCCGCTGGTCTGCCCGGGGCCGGAGCTTCTGTCCTAGCCCCGCACCCGCCCAGCCCAGCACCCGCCTAACCCCGCACCCGCCCAGCCCCTCACCCGCTAAACCCGCACCCGCCCGTCGGCGAACTCGATCTCGACCGCGCTGGCCCCCTGCAGGTCTGACGTCCGTGTCGCAACAGCGCCATCGGCGCGCACGACCGCGTAACCGCGGCGAAGCGTCTCGCGATAGCCCAGCGTTTCCCGCAGGCGGTCCAGCGCCAGCAGCCGGGCGCGCCGTTGGTCCTGCGCCCGCGTCGCCCGATCGATCAGGCGCTGAACGCGGGCGTCCAGCCGTTCGCGCGGGCGCGTCAGATCGGGCGGCGACAGGCGCAGGCCGGAAAGCCGCTGCCCCGCATCCCCCACGCGCCGCACCAGCGCCGGGTCCAGCCGCGCCCCAAGCGTGTCCAGCCGCCGTCTCTGCTCTGCCACGCCGCGCTGCAAAAGCCCCGGCCGCAGCGCCGCATCCGCCAGTTTCACCCGCTTCGCCGCCGCCGCCTGACGCAGCGCCGCCGGCAACCGCTCGCCCAGATAATCCAGCCGCTGCGCCGGCCCCTGCAACAGCGCCTCCGGCTGCGGCAGCGCGCGCGCCAGGTCGCGCAGCCGCTGCTGGCGCTGCCCCAGTCCCTGCGTCACCGCCCGGCTGATCCGCGCCCCCTGATTGTCGAGCGCGGCGAACAGGTCCATCCGCACCGGCACCGCCATCTCGGCCGCCGCCGTCGGCGTCGGCGCCCGGCGGTCGCTGACGAAATCGATCAGCGTCGTATCGGTCTCGTGCCCCACGGCAGAGATCAGGGGAATCCGGCTCTCGAAGGCGGCGCGCGCCACGATTTCCTCGTTGAAGCCCCACAGATCCTCCAGCGACCCGCCGCCCCGCGCCACGATCAGCAGATCGGGCCGCGGCAGCGCGCCGCCGGGCGTCAGCCGGTTGAACCCGCGAATCGCCGCCGCGACCTCGGCCGCGCAGTTCGCCCCCTGCACCGCCACGGGCCAGACCAGCACCTTGCGCGGGAACCGATCGCGCAGCCGGTGCAGGATGTCGCGGATCACCGCCCCGGTGGGCGAGGTCACGACGCCGATGATTTCGGGCAGGAAGGGCAGCGGCTGCTTGTGGGCGGGGTCGAACAGCCCTTCGCCCTGCAGCTTGGCCTTGCGCTTTTCCAGCATCGCCATCAGGGCGCCCGCCCCGGCGGGGGCGATGTCCTCGATCACGATCTGGTATTTCGACTGGCCCGGAAAGGTCGTCAGCCGCCCCGTGGCGATGACCTCCATCCCCTCCTCCGGCAGCTGCGGCAGCGCGTCGGCCCGGCCCTTCCAGATGATCCCCGACAGCACCGCCCGGTCGTCCTTGAGGTCGAGGTAAAGGTGCCCCGACCGTGGCCGCGTCACGCGCCCCACCTCGCCCCGGATGCGGACATGGCCGAACTCGCCCTCGATCGCCTTCTTCACCGCGCCCGCGATCTCGCTCACCGTGAATTCCGGCGCGTTGCTGGCGGGGGTCGCGTGTTCGAAAAGGTCCATCGGGCTGCCCTTGTGGAGTGTCAGCGCTGACCTTAGAACGCAACCCAACCAAGGCCAAGCGGAGAGACCCCCGATGAACATCCTGATCCTCGGCAGCGGCGGCCGCGAACACAGCCTGGCCTGGGCGATCAAGCAGAACCCCAAGTGCGACCGCCTGATCGTCGCGCCCGGCAACGCCGGCATCGCGGATCTGGCCGAATGCGCCGAGATCGACATCCTCGACGGCGCCGCGGTGGTGGATTTCGCCGCCCAGAACGCCATCGACTTCGTCGTGATCGGGCCAGAGGCGCCCTTGGCCGCCGGCGTGGCCGACGCCTGCCGTGCGGCGAACCTCGCGGTCTTCGGCCCTTCGGCGGCGGCGGCCCGGCTCGAATCCTCGAAATCCTTCACCAAGGCGATCTGCGACGCCTGCGACGCCCCCACCGCCGCCTATGCCCACTTCACCGATGCGGACGCGGCCCGCGCCCATGTCCGTGCGAACGGCGCGCCGATCGTGATCAAGGCCGACGGCCTCGCCGCCGGCAAGGGCGTCACCGTCGCGATGACCGAGGCCGAGGCGCTGGCTGCCATCGACGACATGATGGGCGGCCAGTTCGGCGCCGCCGGTGCCGAGGTGGTGATCGAGGACTTCATGGAGGGCGAGGAGGCCTCCTTCTTCGTGCTCTGCGACGGGCAGACCGTGCTGCCGATCGGCACGGCGCAGGATCACAAGCGCGTGGGCGAGGGCGACACCGGTCCCAACACCGGCGGCATGGGCGCCTATACCCCGGCGCCCGTGATGACGGAAACGGTGACGCGGGCCGCCCTCGACCGCATCGTGACGCCGGTGGTGAACGCCATGGCCGCCCGCGGCACGCCCTTCACCGGGGTCCTGTTCGTCGGCCTGATGATCAAGGACGGCGCGCCGCGGCTGGTGGAATTCAACGTCCGCTTCGGCGATCCCGAATGCCAGGGGCTGATGATGCGCCTCGGCGGTCAGGTGCTCGACCTGCTTCATGCCTGCGCCGAGGGGCGTCTGGCGGACCAGCGCGTCCACTGGGCCGACGACCACGCCCTGACCGTGGTGATGGCGGCGCGCGGTTATCCCGGCACCTACGTCAAGGGGACACGGATTCGCGGCTTGCCCGCCCTGCCGGAGGACAGCTTCAACATGGCCTTCCACGCCGGCACGGCAGAAGATGCCGACGGGCATATCGTCGCCACCGGTGGCCGTGTCCTTGGCCTGACCGGCCGCGGCGCCACGCTGGCAGAGGCGCACGCCCGCGCCTATGCCATGGTCGATGCCCTGGACTGGCCAGAGGGCTTCTGCCGCCGCGACATCGGCTGGCGCGCGCTGACCTGACCCGGGGCGCCGATTTTTCTAGAAAAATCGGAGAGGTCCCAGCCGCTGCCCTCCGTCACCGGGCGTCGATTTTTCTGGAAAAATCGCTTCTGCGCAAAAAGAAAGGCCGCACCCTCCCAAGTGCGGCCTCTCCTCCTCCCTGGCGGGTCGGGCTTACGCCGCGCGACCTACCAGAACCGAACCGATCTCCTCCGCGGCGGCCTTCTCGTCGTTGCCGGCCACGGCGGCGATCTCGCGGGTCAGGCGCTCCAGGGCGGCCTCGTACAACTGACGCTCCGAGTAGCTCTGCTCGCGCTGATCATCCGCACGATGCAGATCGCGGACGACTTCCGCAATAGCAATCAGATCGCCCGAGTTGATCTTTTGCTCATATTCTTGCGCACGGCGCGACCACATCGCCTTCTTGACCTTGGCCTTGCCGCGCAGGGTCTTCATCGCGTGGCTGACGACATCGGGAGTCGACAGGGCGCGCATGCCCACCTCGCTCGCCTTGTGGGTCGGCACGCGCAGGGTCATCTTGTCCTTTTCGAAGGCGATCACGAACAGCTCCAGCTCGAAACCGGCCACTTCCTGGGTCTCGACGGACACGATCTTGCCCACGCCGTGCGCCGGATAGACGACGAAATCGTTGGGCTGGAAATCTTTCTTCTTCGACTTGCTCATGGTATTCCTTTCTGTGACCCGGACGACAAAACACCCCGGCGGTGACATCTGTCATCGTCAGGGTGGCGGACGCAGGAAACGGGGTCATGTGATTTGCGGCATTGCCCGGATCATACCACAAAAATCGACCCCGCGAAAGCGTGACGATTCCATCCGGAAAATGCAGCTATGTCAGACGGTTGGCAACCGAAACGTCGCGAATCAGCCGCCCTCGCCGGGCGCCTCGCTGAACAGGTCCATCTTGCCGGTCTTGCCGTCCATCTCCTCGGCGTTCGGCAAGGGGTCCTTTTTCGTGATGATGACCGGCCACTTCTCGGAATACTTGCGGTTGAACTCGACCCACTTCTCCATGTCTGGCTCCGTGTCCGGGCGGATCGCGTCGGCGGGGCATTCGGGTTCGCAGACGCCGCAGTCGATGCACTCGTCGGGATGGATCACCAGCATGTTCTCGCCCTCGTAGAAGCAGTCCACGGGACAGACTTCGACGCAGTCGGTATATTTGCAGGCGATGCAGTTGTCGTTGACGATATAGGTCATGGGCGATCTTCCGAGGTGAATTGAAGTCTTGCTAGGACAGGCGGCGGGATCATTCAAGCGCGAATGGATCGTCCCGGCCCCGGGCTGCATTCATGTCGCGGCGATCCTTGCCGGTGGGACGCCCGCCGCCGTCAAAGCGCGGATTGGCGGGCTCCTGTACCACGGGTGGCGACAGGTCCTCGTAAAGCCCCTGCGCCTCTGTCGCGGGACCGCGGCGGTTGCCGCAGTCCAGGATGCGCACGACCCGGACGCGCCGGTCCTGCGCAAAGGTCAGGACATTGCCCGCCCCCACGGCCCGGGCGGGCTTGGACACGGGCACGCCGTCGACCCGCACCTTGCCGCCGCTCACGATCTCGGCCGCCAGACTGCGCGATTTGAAGAACCGCGCCTGCCACAGCCACTTGTCCAGCCGGATCGTCTGCCGCGCCTCGCTCAACTCGGCTTGAAGCCCTGAAGCGCCGCGGCAAAGGGGTTGTCGGGATCGATCTTCTTCTCGGCCCGGGCGGGCTTGGCCGCAAAGCTCTGCGGCCGGTCGTCGGATTTCGGTCCGCGCTTGCCCTGCGGCTTGCCGCCGGGCTTGCCATCGGACTTTCCGCGCCGCGGCTGGCCACCCTCGGCCCGGCGCGGGGCGTCGTCACGGCGGCCCCCCTGCGGACGCCCCCCCTGACGGACCGGCCGCCGGCCCCATGTGAAGGTATAGAAGGTCTCCATCTCCGGCGCCGCAGCCTCGGTGTCCGGGGCCTCCGGCGTCGCGCCCCCGGCGGAGGCATCCCCCTCCTCGACGATCCCGGTCGTGGAATCGCCGATCGCGTCCAGCTGGGCGGGTGCGGTCGGCGGCATCGGGGGCACGTCAGAGGGCGTCCCGCCCGGCACGGTCTTCGGCTCGTCCGGCATCGGGTCTGGCAGGTCGGGGCCCGGCGCATCGCCCGGCCCCGTCGGCACGCCCTCGCCCGGCATGTCGCCGGGGGCATCCGCCGGGCGGTCGGGGATCGGCGGCCGCGCCGCCTTGACCTTGGGCCGCTCGCCCTTCTCTGCCGCATAGCCCAGCCCGCCCATCAGGTCGGCGAACTGGTCCAGCGTGGTGCCGGTGATCGACAGCATGTCGGGCACCGCTTCGAATCCGGTCTTGCTGTTCTGGTCGCGCAGCATGTCAGCCAGCCTTTCAAGCATGTCGATGCGGATCGCCCGCGCCCCGGCTGCGCGGTAGCCCGCCATTGCGTAATACCCCGGTGCGGCATCGCCAGCCGCAGGCACCGTCACCAGACCGGGCGGCGGGCTTTCGGGAAACTCCTGCAGACCCTGCGACAGGGCCCACAGGACCAGACGCAGACGGGTGGGTGCGGGTTTCAGCAGAAGCGGCAGAAAGATCGTGAACTGGCCAAACCTTATACCATGTTTACGCAGGGCGCCGCGCGCCTCCTGATCCAGCGCCTTGACCTCGTCCGCGACCTCGCCGCGCGGGATGATCCCGAAGTGCTCGGACATCCGATAGGCAAAGCCCTTGGCCCCGCCGGTCAGCGTCTCGTCGTTCTTCAGCGCCAGCAGCGGTTCCATCGCGGTCGCGATCTTGCGGTCGATGAAATGCTGCAACCGGCGCTGCACCTTGGCGGCCACGTCGGGGCCGGCCTCGTCGTCGACGAAGGCCACGACCTTCGGCTTCAGCGGATCGTCGCCCGCCACCAGCTTGCCGACCGCATCGGACCCCCACATCAGGCCGCCCTGCTCGGTAAAGTCCATCTCGGTGTCCGGCGCGTTGTAGAACCGGTCCGCCCGCAGGTGGAAATGCGGCACCAGCGCCTGCGCGCTCGCCTGCCGCAGGGTCTTGGCCTCGTCCGGGCTGCCCGCCTTGTCCATGCGGAAGCGGAAACCTTCAAGACGGCCGATGAATTCGCCCTCGACCGTCACTTCGCCCTTGTCGTTCACGTCAGCCAAGAGGCTCTCCTTCTGTTTGAGCCGGCGGAGCAATACGGATGTGCGCCGGTCCACGAATCTTTGCGCCAATGCGCCGTGCAGCGCATCCGATAGGCGGTCTTCTACAGCGCGGGTCTGGTCGCGCCAATGGTTTTCGTCCCGCAGCCAGCCCCTGCGCTGCGCCACGTAGGTCCATGTGCGGATATACGCCAACCGTTTGCTCAGCGTGTCGATGTCGCCGTCGTCCCGGTCGATCCGCGCGACCTGCAGGGCGAACCAGTTCTCGTCGATATGGCCGATCTGGTGCAGGTCGGTGAATATACGCATGAGAAGCCCCGCGTGTTCCCCCTTCGATATCCCGCGAAAGTCCGGCACCCGGCAGACATCCCACAACAACCGCACCGACGGCCCGTCGCTGGCCCGGGCCGCCACGATCTCGTCCTGACCCAGCGCGCGCAGGGCGGCAAGGTCGTCGCTTTCGCGCACCCGGGTCAGCCAGTCGTTGTCGGTCCGCGCTTCCAGCGTCTGCAACAGGCGCTTGATCGATCCGAACTGCAGATCCGAATTGCGCCACTGCAGCTTCTTCACCGGTACGAACTGGTGGCTGACGATCTGGTTCACGACGCCCTCGTCCAGCTCCTCCGCCTCGCCGGTGACGCCGAAGGTGCCCGCCGCCAGATGCCGCCCGGCTCGCCCCGCGATCTGCGCCAGCTCGTCGGGTCGCAGCTCGCGCATCCGGTGGCCGTCGAACTTCGTCGTAGCCGAAAAGGCGACATGCTTGATATCGAGGTTCAGGCCCATCCCGATGGCATCCGTGGCGACGAGGTAGTCGACATCGCCGTTCTGATACATCTCCACCTGCGCATTGCGCGTGCGCGGGCTCAGCGCGCCCATGACGACGGCGGCCCCGCCCTTCTGGCGGCGGATCAGCTCTGCGATGGCGTAGCAGTTCTCGACCGAAAAGCCGACGATGGCCGACCGTGCGGGCATCCGGCTCAGCTTCTTCGATCCGGCGTAGGACAGTTCCGAAAACCGGTCGCGGCGCTGGATCGTGACCTGCGGGATCATCGCCACGATCGCCTGCCGCATGGTGTCGGACCCCATGAAAAGCGTCTCGTGCAACCCGCGTGCATGCAGAAGCCGGTCGGTAAAGACGTGGCCCCGCTCCGGGTCGGCACACAGCTGGATCTCGTCGACGGCCAGGAAATCGCAGCCCAGCCCCTCCGGCATCGCCTCGACCGTGCAGACCCAGTAGGCGGTGCGCGGCGGCACGATCCGCTCCTCGCCCGTGACCAGCGCCACGACGCCGGGCCCGCGGGCCTTCACGATCCGGTCATAGACCTCGCGCGCCAGCAACCGCAGCGGCAGGCCGATGACCCCCGTGCGGTGCCCCAGCATCCGCTCGATCGCATAATGCGTCTTGCCGGTGTTCGTCGGCCCCAGAACGGCCGTAACGCGAGAGGGCTGCATGTTCGTCCCCGCAGGGTCGGTCGCGACGCGTCAGAGCGCCAGACCGTCCAGTTTGACTGACAGGCGGTCCATGGCGTCGACGACACCTTCCGCATGGGGCGCAATCTTCAGGATTCGCCCGTAGACCTCAAGGGCCTCTTCGGGGCGGTCCAGTTCCTGGAGGATCACCGCCAGCCCGCTCATCGCGCCGAAATGGCGGGGGTTGAGAGACAGGGCCGTGCGGATGTCGGCCAGCGCCGGCCCGACCTGACCGTCGGTGTAAAAGGCCGTCGCCCTCTCGTTGTAGCCTTCGGCAAATTCCGGCGCGTGGTCGATCAGCGCGCTCAGATGCTGGATCGCAAGGCCCGTGTCGCCCGCCTCCATCGCGTCGGCGCCGCGCCGCAGCAGCAGGTCCATCGCGGCGGATCCGCTGCGCGACCACTGCGCCGCGATCTGGCCCTGAATCTGCGGCGTCTCCTCCGGCCCGGCCTCGGCCAGCCGGTCGAACAGGGCATCCAGCTCCGCCGTCTGCGCCCGCGCGCCGCCGCCGCAGGCCAGCGCCAGCACAAATGCCGCCACGAAAGGATTGATGACTGATCTTCGCTTGGTCATACCGGCAATGTAGCGTAACCCGCGTCCGATACCAGTGGCGCGCCCTCACAACCTCGACAAAGGATACACCCCCATGAGCGATGTCATCACACAGGCCGTCATGAAACTGAACGAGAAGATGGACGGCGGTTTCGACGGCACCGCCAAGTTCGTGGTCGAGGACGAGGGCACCATCATGATCGACCGGAACGGCGCCCGCGCCGGCGACGAAGAGGCCGAGGTCACCCTCACCGCATCCCGCGACACCTTCGAGGGCATCCTGAACGGCGACGAGAACCCCACCGCCGCCTTCATGACCGGCAAGCTGACGATCGACGGCGATATGGGCAAGGCGATGCAACTGGCGGGCGTGCTGGCCTGATGCGCTACGCCCCCCTGCATGCGGATGTCGCCTGCGGCCCCGATGCGGGGGCGGCGCACTGGATCAAGACCACCGACCATGCCCAGATCCGCGTCGGTCACTGGGTGACCGGCGCGGACCGCGGCACCGTCCTGCTGTTCCCCGGCCGGACCGAGTACATCGAGAAATACGGCCGCGCCGCCGGCGACCTGCGCGCCCGCGGCTTCGCCACGATCACCGTGGACTGGCGCGGCCAGGGTCTGGCCGACCGCGCCACGCCAAACCGCGCCACGGGCCATGTCGCGGCCTTCGGCGACTTCCAGAAGGACGTGGCCGCGATGCTGACCCACGCCCGGGACCTCGGCCTGCCGAAACCCTTCTACCTCATCGCCCATTCCATGGGCGGCGCCATCGGTCTGCGCGCCCTGATCGAGGGTCTGCCGGTGCGCGCCGCCGTCTTCTCGGCGCCGATGTGGGGCATCCAGATGGCCGCCGCCCTGCGCCCCTTCGCCTGGGGCATCTCCTCCGTCGCCCGCCGCCTCGGGCTCGACACCCGCATGGCCCCGGGGCAAGAGGCGGAAAACTACCTCACCCGCATCGCGGTCGAGGAAAACACCCTGACCTCCGATCCCGAGATGTTCGACTACATGCGCCGTCAGATCACCGCCTACCCCGACCTCGGCCTCGGCGGACCCTCCCTGCGCTGGCTGAACGAATCGCTGGTCGAGATGCGGCGCATGGCGCGCCTCGCCTCGCCCCGCACCCCTGCCACCACCTTCCTCGGCACCGCCGAATCCATCGTCGATCCCGGCCGCATCCACGACCGCATGGCGCGCTGGCCTTCCGGCACGCTGGAACGGGTCGACGGCGGCAAGCACGAGACGATGATGGAAACCCCCGACATCCGCACCCGCTTCTTCGACACCGCCGCCAGCCTCTTCGACGCGCACCGCTAGGGCGCCGGCCCCGGTCCTCGCTTTTTTCCAAATACTCCCGCCGGAGGCACCTTGCCGCGTGCGGCAAGGTCGGCCCGAATTTTCCAGAAAATTCGGAGTGCCCGGTTGCACCGGTCCGCACTGGCGGAACCGGGCCGCGGCGCTATCTGGCGATCATGGCTGACGTCCTCACCTTCACCGAAAGCGGCATCTACTGCCCGGCTGGCGATTTCTACATCGACCCGTGGCGTCCCGTGGACCGCGCGCTCATCACGCACGGCCACGCGGACCATTCGCGCTGGGGCATGAATCGCTACCTTGCGACCGACGCCGCGGCCCCCGTCATACGCCACCGGCTGGGAGAGATCGACCTCGCGACGATCCCCTACGGCGAGGCGCGTCGCATCAACGGTGCCACGGTGTCCTTCCACCCCGCCGGCCACGTCCCCGGCTCCGCCCAGATCCGGGTGGAGGTGGGCGGAGAGGTCTGGGTCGCCTCCGGCGACTACAAGACCGTGGCCGACGGGTTGTCGGAACCCTTCGAGCCGGTCAGATGCCACGCCTTCATCACCGAATGCACCTTCGGCCTGCCGGTGTTCAAGTGGCTGGAAGAGGATGTGCTGACCGCCCAGATCAACGCCTGGTGGGCAGCCAACGCCGCCGCGGGGCGCACCTCGATCATCGGGGCCTATGCGCTCGGCAAGGCGCAGCGCCTGCTGACCTGTGTGGACCCGTCCATCGGCCCGATCCTGACCCACGGCGCGGTCGAGAACACCAACGCCGTCCTGCGCGCGCAGGGCATTGCCCTGCCCGACACGATCCGCGTCACGCCCGAGATGAAGGCCGCCGACCATCCCGGCGCCCTCGTCGTGGCCACGCCTTCAGCCCTCGGCACGTCTTGGGCGCGGCGCTTCGGCCCCGCCTCCACCGCCTTCGCTTCGGGCTGGATGGCGCTGCGGGGCGTGCGGCGCAGGCGCGCCGCCGACCGGGGCTTCGTCGTCAGCGACCATGCCGACTGGGACGGGCTGAACACCGCGATCAAGGAGACCGGGGCCACGAAGATCTTCGCCACCCACGGCTATACCTCCGCCTTCCAGCGCTGGCTGGCCGAGGAAGGCTACGACGCCCATATCGTCAGCACCGAATACACGGGCGAGGACATGACCGAGGAGGGCGCGTCAGCAACCGACGAGGACGCCGCATGAAGGACTTTGCTGCCCTTTACGCCCGGATCGACGAATCGACCAAGACGACCGTGAAGGTCGCGGCCCTCGCCGACTACTTCCGCACCGCCCCCGACGACGACAAGCTCTGGACCGTGGCGCTGTTCTCGGGCCGCCGGCCCAAGCGCACGATCACCGCCACCCGCCTGCGCGAATGGGCGGCCGAACGCAGCGACATCCCGCTCTGGCTCTTCGAGGAGTCCTACCACATCGTCGGCGACCTCGCCGAGACCATCAGCCTCGTCCTGCCCGATGCCACGGCGACCTCCGACCGCTCCCTCACCTTCTGGATCGGCGAGATCAAGCGCCTCTCCGCCGCCGACGACACGACCCGCAAGGCCGGCATCCTCTCTGCCTGGGACGCGCTGCCGGGGCCGCAACGCTACCTTTTCACCAAGCTGCTGACCGGCAGCTTCCGGGTCGGCGTCAGCCGCAAGCTGATGACGCGGGCGCTGTCTCAGGCGACCGACGGGGACGAGGCCAACCTGACCCACCGCCTGATGGGCGACTGGACGCCCGAGACGACGACCTGGGAACGGCTGATCGAGACGACCGACCCCAGCACGGACCTGTCGCGCCCCTACCCCTTCTACCTCGCCTACGGGCTGGAGGATCTGGACGCCCTCGGCCCCGCGACCGACTGGTCTGCGGAATGGAAATGGGACGGCATCCGCGGCCAGTTCATCCTGCGCGAGGGCGAGCATCACCTCTGGTCCCGGGGCGAGGACCTGATGACCGACCGCTTCCCGGAACTGGCGCAACTGCGCGACTTCCTGCCCGACGGCACCGTGATCGACGGCGAGGTGCTGGCCTTCCGCGACGAGGCGCCCCTGTCCTTCAACGCCCTGCAATCGCGCATCGGCCGCAAGACCGTGCCGAAGAAGCTGCTGACCGAGGCCCCCGTGATCCTGATGGCCTACGACCTGCTGGAAGACGCAGGCGCGGACATCCGCGCCCTGCCCTATGCCGACCGCCGCGCGCGTCTGGCGCAGATCGTCGCCAAGGCCCCAGCCACCGCCCCCCTGCGCCTGTCCCCCACCGTCGCGGCCACCGGTTGGGACCAGCTCGCCGCGGCAAGAGAGTCCTCCCGCGACCGGCAGGCCGAAGGGCTGATGCTCAAACGTCGCGATTCTCCCTACCTTGCGGGCCGCAGGAAGGGCGACTGGTGGAAATGGAAGGTCGACCCCCTGACCATCGACGCGGTGATGATCTATGCCCAGCAGGGCTCCGGCCGGCGGGCGAACCTCTTCACCGACTATACCTTCGCGGTCTGGGACGGCGATCAGCTCGTGCCCTTCACCAAGGCCTATTCCGGCTTGACGGACGCGGAATTTCGCCAGATCACCGCGTGGGTGCGCAAGAATACCTTGCAAAAGTTCGGCCCCGTACGTCAGGTCACCCCGGAACATGTCTTCGAACTGGGGTTTGAGGGCATACAGGCCAGCCCGCGCCACAAGTCGGGTGTCGCCCTGCGGTTTCCCCGGATGCTGCGCTGGCGGCACGACAAGCCCATGAAGGAGGCGAACACGCTGGCGGATCTCAAGGAGATGCTGGCCGCCTACGGATAACGAAGGAGACCCGATGCGCCGCTGGATCACCCGCCCCATCGCCCTGTTGCTGCTGCTGCTCGTCGCCGCCACGGGTGCCGCGATGCTCAATACCGACACCTGGTGGATCCGGTTCCTCGATTTTCCCCGGATGCAGATCGCGGCTGCGCTGGCGGTTCTCGTGCTGGTCTACATGCTGATCGCGGGCTGGCGCGGCATCGTGGTGACGCTGTTGTCCCTCGTGGCCCTCGGGGTGCAGGTCCGCACGCTCTGGCCCTATCAGCCGCTGGCGCGCCAGATGGTCGCCCACACGCCGCGCTGCGCCGACGACGGCGTGCTGCGGGTGCTGTCCACCAACGTCCAGCGCGGCAATCAGGACGTGCAACAAGTGATCGACATGATCCGTGCCAACGATCCCGACATCCTGCTGGTGATGGAGACCGACGAACGCTGGGACCGTGACCTGACGCCCCTGCGCGACGACTACGAACACGTCATGCAATCCATCCCCGAGGATGCGACCTATTTCGGAATGCACGTCTTTTCCCATTACCCGCTGGAAAACGCCCGGTTCGAGTTTCCCTTCGACAGCGACACGCCCCTCTTCGTCGGCGACGTCGCCCACCCGCGCGGCACCGTGCAGTTCCTCGGCGTCCACCCCCGCCCGCCCCAGCGGGGCCAGTCGTCGGAAATGCGCGACGCCACCGTGCTGACCGCCGCGCAATACGCCGCCGACAGCGAGGCGGTCAGCATCATGGCGGGCGACTACAACGCGACGCCGTGGAACGACACCGCGCGCCTTGCGATGCGGGTTGGTCAGGTGCTCGACCCCCGTCAGGGCCGCGGCCCGCTGGTCAGCTTCGATGCGGAAAGCGCGTGGATGAAATGGCCCCTCGACCAGATCCTCTGGCAGGGCGGGCCGGGCATGCTCGACTTTCAGGTGCTGCCCGCCGTCGGTTCGGATCACTACCCCGTCCGCGCCGATCTCTGCCTGACCACCAACGCCCCCGGCGACCCCGCCGCGCCGCAGGACGGCGACGCAGCGGCCGTGCAGGCAATCTTCGCCGCCGCGTCCGAGGGTTGAGGCGCCGGCCCCCAGCGCCTATGTCACCCGCAACCCATCCAGACAGGACCAGCCCCATGACTCATGCCCCCGCCTTCGATGCCCACACAGACGCGGGCGGCAAGAACCTCGGCGACCTGCCCGAATGGGACCTGACCGACCTCTACCCCGCCCCCGACAGCGCAGAGATCAAGCGCGACATGGACTGGCTCGAGGCCGCCTGCGCCGACTTCGCCGCCGACTACGAAGGCAAGCTCGCCGATCTGGACGCCGCCGGCCTGCTGGACGCCGTCAAGCGGTACGAGAACATCGACATCATCGCCGGGCGCATCATGTCCTACGCCGGATTGCGCTACTACCAGATCACGACGGATGACGAACGCGGCAAGTTCATGGCCGACTGTCAGGACCGGATGACGACCTACACCACGCCGCTTGTCTTCTACGGCCTTGAATTCAACCGCCTCGACGACGCCCATCTGGCCGATCTCATGGATCAGAACGCCGACCTGCGCCGCTACAAGCCGGTCTTCGACCGCATGCGCGCGATGAAGCCGCACCAGCTGTCCGACGAGATGGAAAAGTTCCTGCACGACCAAAGCACCGTCGGCGCCGCCGCATGGAACCGCCTCTTCGACGAGACCATGGCCGGCCTGACCTTCGACGTCGACGGCGAACCCCTGAACCTCGAATCCACCCTCAACCTGCTGACCGACCGCGACCGCGCCAAGCGCGAGGCCGCGAGCACGGCGCTGTCGCAGGTCTTCGCCGCGAACGTCAAGCTCTTCGCCCGCGTCCACAACACCCTCGCGAAAGAGAAGGAGATCGAGGACCGCTGGCGCAAGATGCCGACCCCGCAATACGGCCGCCACCTGTCCAACCATGTGGAACCCGAGGTGGTAGAGGCGCTGCGCAACGCCGTCGTCGCCGCCTATCCCCGCCTGTCGCATCGCTATTACGCACTGAAGGCCAAATGGCTCGGCCTCGACAGGATGCAGACATGGGACCGCAACGCGCCCCTGCCGATGGACACCGACCGCATCGTCAACTGGGAAGAGGCGAAGGGCATGGTGCTGGACGCCTACGCCGATTTCGCGCCCGAAATGGCCGAACTTGCCAAACCCTTCTTCACCGATGGCTGGATCGACGCGGGCGTGAAGCCCGGCAAGGCCCCCGGTGCCTTCGCCCACCCGACCGTCAGCACCGTGCACCCCTACGTCATGCTGAATTACCTCGGCAAACCGCGCGACGTGATGACGCTCGCCCATGAACTCGGCCACGGCGTCCACCAGCGGCTTGCCGCCGGTCAGGGCGAACTGCTCTCCTCCACCCCCCTTACGTTGGCCGAAACCGCCTCCGTGTTCGGAGAGATGCTGACCTTCCGCAAGCTCCTCGACGGCGCGAAGACAAAGCAGGAGCGCAAGGTCCTCCTCGCCGGCAAGGTCGAGGACATGATCAACACGGTCGTCCGCCAGATCGCCTTCTACGACTTCGAATGCAAGCTGCACGCCGCCCGCGCGAAAGGTGAACTGACGCCCGACGACATCAACGCCCTGTGGATGAGCGTGCAGGCCGAAAGCCTCGGCCCCGTCTTCGACTTCCACGCGGGGTACGAGACGTTCTGGACCTACGTCCCGCACTTCGTCCACTCGCCCTTCTACGTCTACGCCTACGCTTTCGGCGACGGTCTGGTGAACGCCCTCTACGCGGTCTACGCCGAAGGCGACCCGGACTTCAAAACCAAGTATTTCGACATGCTCAAGGCGGGCGGGTCCAAGCACCACACCGAACTGCTGGCCCCCTTCGGCCTCGACGCCGCCGACCCCGCCTTCTGGGACAAGGGCCTGTCGATGATCGAAGGCTTCATCGACGAACTCGAGGCGATGGAGGACGACGCATGAGCGTCGTCACCCTCGCCCCCTACACGCCGGACCAGCACGACGCGGTCTGTGCGCTCAAGGTCGCGCCGGAACAGGTCGTGTTTTCCGGCCAGGCGGAGCAATTCGTCACGCAACCCGATGCAGACATGGACATCCATGTGATCCACGCGGATGGCGCGTTGGTCGGCTTCTTCCGTATCGACCTCGACTATGCCCGCATTCACGACTTCGCCGCCCCCGGCGATCTCGGCCTGCGCAGCGTGATCGTCGACCACCGGCATCAGGGCCGCGGCATCGGCAGCGCCATGATCCGTGCCCTGCCCGTCTATCTGGCGCGCCACTACCCCGGTGCCACCGACATCTGGCTGACCGTGAACCTGCGCAATCCAGGCGCCCGCAAAAGCTACCTCAACGGCGGCTTCGTCGACAATGGGGCACACTATCTGGGCGGCGACGCGGGCCCGCAGCACATTCTGCACATGACACTCGAACCGGCCCTCAGCCGATCATCTGCCTGACGACGGTGCTCAGCGACGACGCCTCCGCCGCTTCCTTGCGGGCCAGCGCGGGGGTCTGCCGCGACCAGCCGCCGTTCTCGCCCAGATCCAGCATGAAATGCGCCACATCCGCCATCCGCGTGCGGATCAGATCCTCGGGGATGACATCGGCGGTCACGGTATAATCGCCCGTCACCGCCCCCTCCATCAGCCAGCCGGGCCGCACCGCTGTCCAGTCCACATCGCTGGTCCGCAGCTGCGCCTCCATCTCGGCCATCTGGTCCAGCACATTGTGCAGCGCCGCCATGGCCGGCAACCGGAAATACAGCGGTCCGCGGTTCTTGGCCTCGACGAAACTGGCAGAGATCACGACCAGCCGGTCCACCCCCGCCTGATGCATCCCCCGCAGGATATTGGTCGTCCCACGGGTATAAAGCGGCGGCGGGTCCAGCAGCGTCTTCGCCGCATTGCCGACCCCCAGACAGGACAGCACCGCGTCGACGCCGGAAAAACACGCCGACAGATCGTCGTTCAGCACATCCGCGCGACACAGCTCCAGCCCGTCGCGCGCCTCCGCCTCCGGCCAGTCAAGCTCGACCGCGCGCACACTGTGCCCGCGCGCCAGCGCCTGATCCACCAGCGCCCGGCCGACACCGCCGGCCGCGCCCAGAACTGCAAACGTCGTCATCCTGACTGGCCCCGCTTTTGTCTGCGGGGCCAACCCCCGCCCGGCTCAGCGGTTCCCCGCGGCGGCAAAGACCATGTCCATCATCGCCTGCGTGCCACGGCTGAACTCCAGCGGGCAGGCATAATCGGCACCCTGCGCCGCGGCGCCGAAAGCCTCCACCTGCAGGACGTAGTGATTCGCCGCCGGCCAGCGCTCGTGCGTCCGCTTGCCCGCCTCCGTCTCCAGCACCAGCTCCGCCATGTCATAGACATTGGCGTTGAACGGACTGGTCAGCCGCACCAGACCGGTGTCGCCGTGAAACAGGATGCTCTGGGCCGGCTGCATCCGAGTAGACACCACCGCGCCATAGGTGAAGTCGCCGAAATCCGCCGCCACCTGCGCAAAGACGTCGACGCCCCCCTCGTAATCGACCCGCGCGTGGGTCACCGCCACCGGCTCCGCCCCCGTGACGAACCGCGCCGCGCCAAAGGCATAGACCCCGATGTCCGGCAAGCCGCCGCCCCCCGTCTCGGGCTTGTTGCGGATGTTGGCCCTGTCCGGGTTGTTGTAGGTAAAGACCACCTCCACATGCCGCAGCCGCCCGATCGCGCCGCCCCGCACCAGTTCGCGCGCGCGCACGAACTGCGGATGATGCACGATCATGAAGGCCTCTGCCGCCATCTTGCCGCTGGCATCCCGCGCGGCGATGATCCTGTCGATCTGCGCCGCCTGCAGCGCGATCGGCTTTTCGCACAGGACGTGCTTGCCCGCTTCCAGCGCTTTCACGGTCCAGTCGACATGCAGATGGTTCGGCAGCGGGATATAGACCGCATCCACACCGGGATCCGCCAGCAGCGCATCGTAGTCCCGATGCACCCGCAGACCCGGCGCAAAGGATTGGAATCCCTCGGCCTTTTCCGCCGAAGAGGTCGCCAGCGCCACCAGCTCCGCCCCCTTGGCTGCATGGATCGCGGGCCCCATCTGCGTCCGCGCGAAATGCGCCGCCCCCAGTATCCCCCACCGCATCGCAATTTCCTTCCACTTGCAAGGAAAACGCCCGCCGGTCATCCCACCGCCGACGCCGTCCTCGCTTTTTCAAAAAATACTCCCGCCGGAGGCATCCGACGGGAGCAATTCATCACGACCCTAGCGAAACGCTCACGCGCCCTCAAGCATCCCCCGCTCGGCCGCCAGCTCGCGCATCCGCTTCTGCAGCTTCTCGAAGGCCCGGACCTCGATCTGGCGGATCCGCTCGCGGCTCACGTCGTATTGCGAGGACAGATCCTCCAGCGTGATCGTCTCGTCGTTCAGCCGCCGCTGCATCAGGATGTCCTTCTCGCGGTCGTTCAGGACCTCCATCGCCTCGGCCAGCATCTCGCGGCGATTCTCCAGCTCGTCACGCTCCTCGTAGTCGCCGGCCTGGTCGGCGTCCTCGTCCTCCAGCCAGTCCTGCCACTGCATCGTGCCTTCGCCCTCGGACCCGACCGTCGCGTTCAGCGACGCATCGCCGCCCGACAGACGCCGGTTCATCGACACGACCTCCGCCTCGGTCACGCCAAGGTCGGTGGCGATGCGCTGCACGTTCTCGGGGCGCAAGTCGCCTTCCTCCAGCGCGCCGATCCGGTTCTTGGCCTTGCGCAGGTTGAAGAACAGCTTCTTCTGGGCGCTCGTCGTGCCCAGCTTCACCATCGACCACGACCGCAGGACGTATTCCTGGATCGCCGCCCGGATCCACCACATGGCATAGGTCGCCAGCCGGAACCCCTTCTCGGGGTCGAACTTCTTCACCGCCTGCATCAACCCGACGTTGGCCTCGGAAATCACCTCGGCCTGCGGCAGGCCGTAGCCGCGATAGCCCATGGCGATCTTCGCCGCCAGCCGCAGATGCGACGTGACCAGCTGATGGGCCGCGTCGGTATCCTCGTTCTCGGTCCAGCGCTTGGCCAGCATGTATTCGGTCTCCGGCTCCAGCATCGGAAACTTGCGGATCTCCTGCATGTAACGGTTCAGCCCCTGTTCAGGAGAAGGCGCCGGAAGGTTCTTGTAGTCACTCATGTCAGGTTCCCCTCTGCCCGATGTTCACGGGCTTAACATCCATATGGGTCGACGTGGCGCGGTTTTCAATCATCGTCACTGCTCTGGATTAACAATGTATGACCGTAGCCGTTCCGTCACGCACCCGTAATCTCTGTGCGATAACGCACACCAGCCCGGCATCGTCAGCCCTGCCGCCTCAAATCGCGCAAAAGCTGCGCCATATCCTCCGGCAGGTCCGCGGCAAACTCCAGCGTTTCGCCGCTCACCGGATGCACGAATCCCAGCGTCGCCGCATGCAGCGCCTGCCGGGGAAAGGCGCGAGCCGCGGCCACGCCGCCCTCGCCCACCGCGCGCGCGGCCAGCTTCTGCCGCCCGCCATAGACAGGGTCGCCGATCAGCCCGTGACCGCAATGGGCCAGATGCACGCGGATCTGGTGCGTGCGCCCGGTCTCCAGCCAGCATTCCACCAGCGCAGCCACCGCGGGCGTGCCCAGCGGCTCCACGATCCGCACCCGGGTGACCGCGTGGCGACCGGACTGGAACGAGACCGCCTGTTTCTGCCGGTCGGTCCGGTGGCGGCCCAGCAGCGTCTGGATCTTCAGGATGTTGCCGGGCTCGAAACTGGTGCCCTTCACCCCCCGCAGGCGCGGGTCGTTCGCATCCGGCACGCCGAAGCAGACCGCCAGATAGCGCCGCTGCACCGTATGGGCTGCGAACTGCGCCGCCAGCCCCTGATGCGCCGCATCCGACTTCGCCACCACCAACAGGCCAGAGGTCTCCTTGTCGATCCGGTGCACGATCCCGGGCCGCTTCATCCCGCCGACGCCGCTCAGATCGTCGCCGCAGTGATGGATCAGCGCATTGACCAGCGTGCCATCGGGACTGCCGGGCGCCGGATGCACGACCATGCCCGCGGGCTTGTTCAGCACGATCAGGTCCGCATCCTCGTGGACGATGTCCAGCGCGATGTACTGCGGCGCGATATGGCTGTCCTGCGCGTCTTCCACCGTGATGGCGACCGCGGCCCCTTCCGCCACGCGGGCGCGCGGATCGGTCACGACGGTGCCGTCGATCTCTACCGCGCCCTCGACGATCAGCCGACTCAGCCGCGACCGCGACAGCACCGCATCCTCGGGCACATCCCGCGCAAGGGCCTTGTCCAGCCGCGCGGGCGGGTCGGTGTCGATCTGGAACGTGACGCGCTCGGCCATCGGAAACTCCTTGCAAGCGGGCCGCATAGCCCCGCCGCCCCGCCTTGTCACGGGGTTACGGACCGCACGGTCCGGTCATCCGTCTTTCACACAGGTTAACACATTGTTTTATTTTACATAATATGTATCGCATGCGAAACATTTGCATTTCCAAATGTATTTTCCCGACCCGTTGGGCGGCGGCTGGCGGCGAAGGGCGGGGGAAGGATGGTACCACGTCCTGGTCTCGAACCAGGGACCTCTTGATCCACAATCAAGCGCTCTAACCAACTGAGCTAACGCGGCACTGGGGCGGGATTTAGCGAACCGGTCCCGCGATTGCAAGACCCCTAGAGAGCAATCTGCCAGTGCTGCTCGACCACGTCGACGCCGAAGGACCGCGCGGGCACCGACCGTTCCAGCGTGAACCCGGTCCGCGCGTAAAGCCGCCCCGCCGCCACGTGGCTCTCGTGCGTCCAAAGCGTCATGCCCTTGTATCCCGCGTCCCGCGCGAATCCCATGCAGGTCGCCAGCAGCCCCTGTGCCAGCCCGGTGCCGCGCGCCTCCGGCTCCACCAGAAACAGACGCAGCTTGGCAAGGTCCGCCGTCTGCCGCACGCAAAAGATCGATCCCGCCCGCGTACCCTCCCGCTCCGCGATCCAGCCATGTTCGCAGGCCGGATCGTGGGCGTTCGTGAAATCGGTGACGATCTGCCGGACCAGTTCACCGAAACTGGCGTCGAAGCCCTCGTCCCGGGCATAGAGCGCCGCATGGCGCGCCACGACCCAGTCGCCATCCGTATCGCCGCGAAAGTCCCTGATCACGTTGCCGGTCATCGTGCCCCCGCCCTTGCCAAGCCGCCCGGTTCATCCTAACTCGACCCATCATTGCAGGAGCGGGCCATGGGTATCAACGACGAACGCGACCTCGAAGCGAACATGCAGATCGGCCCGACCGAACTCGGCATGGTGCGCCTCTTCATCACCTCCGGCACGATGGAGATCCCGATGGATTTCGACCCCGAGGAAGCCGAGGAGATCGCCGAGGAGATCCGCGCCGCGGCCCATGCCGCCCGCGCCGTCAAGCCGCGCTAGACTTCGCGACGATCTTGGCGTTGAAGCGTGCCACGTCGATCGTGGCGCGCCGGTGCGTCCCCTCTCCGATCAGCCCGTCCGCATCCCATGCGGCAACGCGGAACCGCAGGCTGCGCCCCGCGACCTCGATCAGTTCCGCCTCCGCCCGGATCTCCATCCCCTCGGGCGTCGGCGCGACGTGGGTGACATTGATGTCTGTCCCCAGCGAATGCTGCCCCGCATCCTGATGCGGCAGGATGCACTTGATCGCCGTCTCCTCCAGAAACCCCACCAGATACATCGTCGCCAGCACCCGCGGCATGGCGGAGAAGTCGCCGAAGACCCCCGCCGCCCCCGGTACCAGCATGGCCTCCGTCACGATCATCCGCGCCTCGGCCCGCAATCCCACTGTCAGCATCTCACCCTCCGAACGGCAGCACGAACCCCGGGTCACGCGCCGCCTGCGCCCGCACCGCCGCATGGCGGGCGAATTTCTGGATCATGACCTTGCGCCGCGCCGGCGCAAGCTTCGTTTCCGGCCCCATCGCCAGAATTTCCGCGTCATAACTGTCGGCGATCATCAGCCCGGACCCTTCCGGCAGCAGTTCGGTCGGAAAGGCCGGCCCCACCGCCCAGAAGAACCGGTCGCACCACGCGAGGTAGCCCTGCCACTTCGCATCCGCCAGGAAATCCGCGCGGGACGACTTGCACTCCACGATCCAGATCTCGCCCTTCGGGCCCAGTGCCATGACATCGACCCGCAACCCCGGCGCGGGCACCAGTTCCTCTACCGTGACGAAATCGTGGCCACGCAGATGGCGCGACACGCCCCGCGCCAGCAACTGTCCGGGCATCAGGTCAGGAGGTGTGAAATCATCCGGCATGGCCAAGATATGAACAAACCGGAAACACGGGTCAAGCCCACGGCGCGATTTCCGCCGTCCCCCCTTGCCGGACAGCCCCCCCGCGCCTAACTTGAGCGGTGGCGGGTTTCTGCTCTTCCCGTGCGCATGGGGGCTACATTCCAGTGGCCTTAAGCAAATCCGAGGGCGCTGGCTCTGTCCGGACCCTGGTCCGATTAACCGGTGCCCACCTGTACATACAGGTCCTCGGGAATAAGCCCTCGCACGTTTGCAGCGGTTCCCGCCACCATCATCCCGCGCTGCGCGCAAGCGCTATGAAGGCCACCCCGGTCGAGATGAAATTCACCCCCAGCATGACCCCGATCGCCCATAGCGCCGTGCCCGGAAGCCCCGCGATCAGCAGCAGGCCCAGCAACAGCGTCACGACGCCATTGAGCGCCAGCCAGCCCCAGCCTCGTTCAGGCCGGTGCTGGACCGCGATCACGCCTTCCGCCGCGCCCTGCATCAGAAAGACGACACCCAGCAGAAAGGTCAGCCCGACCAGCCCGGTCAGGGCAAAGAAGGCAAGATAGACGCCCAGCGCCAGCTGCAGGACAGCGATGAACCCCGCCAGCAGGCCAGACCGCCAACCGCGCGACTGCACCGCGTGCCACAACAGCACCGCCCCGGTCAGCAGGAAGACCCAGCCCAGCGCGACCTTGGCCACCACGGAAAAGACCAGCGGAAACAGCACCGCCAACACCCCCACCACGATCATCACGATGCCGATGGTGCGGAACCGCCCGCGGTGCGCGCGCACCGCATCCATGATACTGGGAGGAAGGGGATCAGGCGTATGGGTCATGATAACCTCCGGCAAACTTTATACCGGACGAACAGCCGGATCGGCAGGCCGGTTCCACCTTCTTCTCGTCTCAAATACCTCGGGGTCCGGGGCAGCGCCCCGAAAAAGGGGTGGGCGGGCGGGGCCCGCCCCACCCCCAAAATCAAAATCCGCCGGGCGTCACTTCATGCGCCATGTGATCCAGTACCGCGTTCACGAATCGCGGCTCGCGCCCGTCGGGAAAGAACGCGCCGGCCACGTCGACGAACTCGGTGATGACCACGCGCGGCGGCGTGTCGCCCATGACCAATTCGGCGCCCGCGGCGCGGAACAGGGCGCGCAGCGTGGGGTCGATCCGGCCGAGGGGCCATTTCGCCACCAGCGCCCGGTCGGTCATCTGGTCGATGCGCGCCTGTTCGTCCACCGCGCGTTCCATCAACCCGCGGAAGGTGTCGACATCGCCTTCCTGCATCTCCACGTCGTCGAAGATCTCGCCGAAACGATGGTCCTCGAACTCGCGCATCACCGCATCGACGGTCTGGCCGATCGCCTCCATCTGGAACAGGGCCTGCACCGCGTAAAGCCGGGCCGCGGTGCGCATCTTGCGGCGCTGGTTGTTGGAAACGGTCATACGGTGTCACCGCCCTTGGCCAGCGTCGTCGCGGTGAAACCGACAGGCTTGCCGGTGCGGCCCCACTTGCGGGACAGGGCGATCAGGTGCAACGCCGCCGCCGCGGCCCCGCCGCCCTTGTTCTGCCCGTCCGCCTGCGCCCGCACGGCGGCCTGTTCGTAATTCTCTACCGTCAGGATGCCGTTGCCGATGCACAGCCCCTGCAGCCCCAGCAGCGTCAGCCCGCGCGAGGAATCGTTGCAGACCGTGTCGTAATGGGTCGTCTCGCCACGGATCACGCAGCCCAGTGCGACATAGCCGTCTAAGTTGCTCATCCGTGCCGCGATGCCGATGGCGGTCGGGATTTCCAGCGCGCCGGGGACCTCGGCCACTTCCAGCTCTACCCCCGCCTGATCGCAGATGGCGCGGGCGCCGGCGATCTGCTGGTCGAAGATGTCCTTGTAATAGGGCGATGCGACGGCCAGCAGCTTCACCGGCGTGTCGAAGGCGGGCAGCGGCAGGCTGTAGTGCATGGGTCCGGCCATCATCCGATCTCCGAGATCTTGCGGGTGCCTGTAATCTCCAGCCCGTAGGCGTCGAGGCCCACGACCTTGGGTTTCGGCGAATTGGTCAGCAGTTCGATCCGGTGCAGCCCCAGCGAGGACAGGATCTGCGCACCCAGCCCGTATTGCCGCAGGGTCTGTGGCGAGACCTCGTCGTCGGGCACCATCTTCATGTGCAGGTCGCGCAGCAGGACCAGCACGCCGCGGCCTTCGGCCGCGATCAGTTCCATCGCGTCGCTGAACTCGTTGCGCCGGCCGCGCGGGCCGGCGCCCACCACGTCCAGCATCGGGTCCAGTGCGTGCATCCGCACCAGCACCGGCGCGTCGGTCGTCACGTCGCCCTTGATCAGCGCGATATGCTCGGCGCCCTGCGTCTCGTCCGTATAGATCCGCATGTCCCATGTGCCGCCGAACTCGCTGGTGATCGTCTGGCTGGACTGCTGGCGCACGAGGTTGTCGTGGCGGCGGCGGTAGGCGATCAGGTCGCTGATCGTGCCGATCTTCAGCCCGTGCAGCTGGGCGAAGGCGATCAGGTCCGGCAGGCGCGCCATTTCGCCGTCGTCCTTCATGATCTCGCAGATCACGCCAGAGGGGTTCAGCCCGGCGAGGCGGCTGATGTCGGTCGCGGCCTCGGTGTGGCCGGCGCGGACCAGCACGCCGCCGTCCTTGGCGCGCAGGGGAAAGACATGGCCCGGCGTCGCGATGTCGGCGGCGCCCTTGCTGGCGTCGATGGCCACGGACACGGTGCGCGCCCGGTCGTGGGCGCTGATGCCGGTGGTCACGCCCTCGCGCGCCTCGATCGAGATCGTAAAGGCGGTTTCGTGGCGCGAGGCGTTGTTGGTGCTCATCAGTTGCAGGCCCAGCGCGTCGATGCGGCTGCCGGGCAAGGTCAGGCAGATCAGGCCGCGGCCGTGGGTCGCCATGAAGTTGATCGCGTCGGGCGTCGCCATCTGCGCGGGGATCACGAGGTCGCCCTCATTCTCGCGGTCCTCGTGGTCGACGAGGATGAACATGCGGCCGTTGCGGGCGTCCTCGATGATGTCCTCGATCGGACTGATCGCATCGGACCAGTCGCGTTCGACCGGACCGGGAGTCTGAAAGGGCTGGGTCATCGGGATTCCTTTGGCGTGTCGCCCCGGCAGATAGCCCAGACCGAGCGGTTTGAAAAGATCGCCGCCGGGGCGTCAGGCGCCCGCGTCGAAATACTGCGCGGCGGCGACCCAGCCCGCCGCGCCAGCGGCCGCCACCCAGTCGCGTTCGAGCGCCGTGTCGCCCACGATGACGTAGCGGTCGGCGGCGGCGCCACGGGCGCGGACGGCGGTCTTCAGGTGATCGCGGGTCGCGGCCCAGGACAGGGTGATCGCGGGGGCGGCACAGGCCGCATCAAGGCCCGGCTTGGCCGCCAGGGCTGTTGGCGTGACCCGCGGCTGCGCCACGCCGACCCGGTCCGCCTGAACCGCCGCCAGCCGCCCGGCCCGGTCCCGCGGGATCGCGTCGCCGTCGCGCAGCACCCGCAGCGCGTTGGAAGAGAAGAGGAATCCGATCAGGTCGTGTCCGGTGCTGGCGCGGATGCCGGCATAGGTCTTGTAGGGCAACCCGAGGGCCTGCGCGCGCTTCACCCGCAGACGCACCACCTCGATCGGCAGGACGGGCAGCAGGTCGCGGCGGGCCTTGGCCCAGGCCAGGGTGCGAAAGGCGTGGCCCGGCTCTCTCACCCGGCCGGAGTTGTGGCCGATGCCCGCCATCAGTCGTAGTCCCGCAGGCGGGCGACGTAGCGGGCCATCGTATCGACCTCGAGGTTGATCGCGTCGCCGACGCGGGTTTCGCCCCATGTGGTGACGGCCTTGGTGTGCGGTATGATGTTCACGCCGAAGTCGCGGCCGTCGACGGCGTTCACCGTCAGGGAGGTGCCGTTCAGCGCGACGGAGCCCTTGGGCGCGATGAACTTCGCCAGCGATTCAGGCGCGCGGAAGGTGAAGCGGGTGCTGTCGCCCTCGTCGTGCATCGCCACGACCTCGGCCACGCCGTCGACGTGGCCGGATACGATGTGACCGCCGAGTTCGTCCCCCACCTTCAGCGCGCGTTCGAGGTTGAGGCGCTTGCCGGGTTCCCACGGGTGCCGTGAAAGGCTGGTGGCGCCGACCGTCTCGGCGCTGATGTCGACGTCGAACCAGGGCTGCGGATCGCGGCCCAGGGCGACGACGGTCAGGCACACCCCCTCGCAGGCGATGGAGGCGCCGATGTCGATGCCGTCGGGGTCGTAGGCGGTGGCGATGCGGGCGCGCAGGTCGCCGCGCTGGTCCACCTGCAGCACATGGCCCACATCGGTGACGATTCCGGTAAACATGGCACGCTCCTTCACGGTTTGTATCGAGGTAAACCCTACATCCGCCGCAGACAAGCGGTGCGACATGCGTGCCACGCCGCCGAAACGCCTTAATTTCGCCCGCGCAAGAGGTTAATGTCGCCTGCGACCCGCGCGAGAGTGGGGCCTGTGCCGAGACCGAGTGAAGATTGACCCATTGACCCTGACCGCGCCGCGCCATTTCCTGTTCCTGCAAGGCCCGCACGGGCCGTTCCTGCACCGGCTGGCCAAGATGCTGCGCGCGGCGGGGGCCGAGGTCTGGCGCGTGGGGTTCAACGCGGGCGACCGGGCGTTCTGGTTCGGGGCGCCGGGCTACATCCCCTTTCAGGCGCCGCAGGACCAGTGGCCCGACACCTTCCGCGCCATCGTGGCGGAACACGGCATCACCGATATCGTGCTTTACGGCGATACCCGGCCGATCCATGCGGGCGCCGTCGCCGCGGCGCGGCAGATGGGGCTGCGCATCCATGTCTTCGAGGAAGGCTACATGCGCCCCTACTGGATCACCTACGAACGCGGCGGCACCAACGGCCATTCGCGGCTGATGGACATGAGCGTCGCGGACATGCGTGCGGCACTGGCGATGTCCGACCTCGACGTGCCGACGCCGCCCGCGCACTGGGGCGACATGCGGCACCACGTGTTCTATGGCGCGCTTTACCACTGGTTCGTGATGTTCCGGAACGGCGCGTACCGCAACTTTCGCCGCCACAGGGAATTGCCGGTCGCGGTCGAGACATGGCTTTACACCAAGCGGCTGCTGCTGATGCCGTGGATCGCGCTGGACCGGCGGATCGCCACGCTGCGCATCCGGCTGGGCGGCTTTCCCTATCACCTTGTCCTGCTGCAGCTGGAACACGACGCCAGCTTCCAGAAGCATTCGCCCTTTACCCGGATGGAGGAGTTCCTGACCGTGGTGATGGACGGCTTTGCCGGGGCGACGCCGCGGCACCATCACCTTGTCTTCAAGGCGCATCCGCTGGACAACGACCGCAGCCCGACCAAGGCGATCATCCGCAGGCTGGCGCGGCAGGCGGGCGTCGCGGACCGGGTGCATTTCGTGCGCGGCGGCAAGCTGGCGCGGCTGCTGGACCACGCCCGCACCGCGGTCACGGTCAATTCCACCGCAGCGCATCAGGTCCTGTGGCGCGGCATCCCGCTGAAGGTCTTCGGCGACGCGGTCTACAACAAGCCGGAATTCGTGTCGGCGCAGCCGCTGCCGGAATTCTTCGCCGCCTCCGACCGGCCGGATTCCCGCGCCTACAAGGACTATCGCCGGTTCCTGCTGGAAACGTCGCAGGTCCCCGGCGGGTTCTATTCCTCGCAGGGCCGGCGGCAGCTGATGCGGCAGGTCGTGGACATGATGCTGGCCGAGGCGGACCCCTACGACAGTCTGGCGCAAGGCAAGACGCCGCCGCGCCAGCCGCTGCGGATCGTCACCTGACGCGTGGGCTGGCGCCCCGGGCCGTGTCGCGTAAGATGCGGCGGCGACATCGGGAGGCGGCATGCGCGAAATCACCCTGCGGCAGGTCGAGGTCATCCGCGCCGTCATGCTGCGCGGCACGATCAACGGCGCGGCTGAGCATCTGAACGTCTCTGCCCCCGGGATCAGCCGGCTGATCAAGCATACGGAGGAATCGCTGGGCATCCGGCTGTTCGAGCGGCGCGCGGGGCTGTTCGTCCCCTCGGTCGAGGCGGGCGCGGTGTTCGACCAGATCCGCGAGGTCTACAAGGGCGTCGAGAACCTGCAGAGCGTGCTGGGCGCGCTGCAGAAGGGTCAGGACGTGCGGCTGTCCTTCGCCTCTGCCCCGTCGGTGGCGCAGTTCATCGCGGCGCGGGCGATCCGCAACCTGCGCCAGCGCTATCCGGACCTTGTGATCGAGCTGAACCTGCTGAAGATCGAGGAGACGCTGGATTACCTGCTGCTGGAACGGGGCGAGTTCGTCATCATGAGCTCCTACGTCGACAATCCGGGGGTGGAGAGCCGCAAGATCGCCGCGGGCAAGATCGTGGCGATCCTGCCGGAGGCGCATCCGCTGGCCCGGCAACCCTTCGTCACGGTGGCGGAACTGGCGCGGGAGGACCTGATCGGCGTCGATCCCAGCGACCCCTACGGCGCGATCATGGCGCAACCGTTCCGCGCGGCGGGGATCGAGCCGCATTACACCCTGCGCGGCCGTTTCGCACAGACGGTCGTCAGCCTCGTGCGGCACGGGCTGGGGGTGGCGCTGATCGACGAGTTCTCTGTCGCCGAGGTCTACATGCCCGGTCTGGTCCGGCGCCCGGTGCGCGAGACGTTGCCCATCGACATCTATGTCGTGACCAAGAAGGGGCGGGTGATGTCGAACTTTGCCGAGGCGGCGATCGCGCATTTCGGCAAAGAGCTGGCGGAGGCGCATGTGCATTGGGCGGATGCGATGCACGATTAACATCGTGTTACGATGAGATAGATTTCAGCATTTGACGTTACGTCCCGATCCGGGTGATACATGCCCCGTCCCGCGACGCCAAGGCTTTGCGGCACGTGTTTCAGGGAGGAAACCACATGAACAAGATCATTCTGGCCACCGTATCCGCATTGGCGCTGGGTGCCGTGGCCGCGCAGGCGCAGGACTATCCGACCAAGGAAATCCAAGGCATCATCCAGTGGGGGGCCGGCGGGTCCACCGACACGGTGATGCGCGCCGTCACGCCCCACGCCGAAGAGGTGCTGGGCGGCACCGTGGTCATGCAGAACGTGACCGGCGGCGTCGGCGCGATCGCGCTGAACAACGTGGAGAGTGCGGATGCCGACGGCTACACCCTGCTGATGGGCGCCGAGAACCCGCTGCTCTACAAGGTGATGGGACTTGGCGACAAGGATTACGGCGACTTCATCCCCGTCGACCTGCTGGCCCGCGGCACCGCGATCCTGGTGGCGAACAACGATGCGCCCTTCGACGATTATGCCGGCATGATGCAGTACATCAAGGACAACCCGGGAGAGCTGAAGCTGGGCGCGACCGGACCCGGCGGCCTGCCGTCGGTCATCACCGCGATGATGGACACGGTGGAAGGCAAGCTCGACGTCATTTCCGTGCCCTACGACGGTGACGGCCCGGCGCTGACCGCGCTGCAGGGCGGCGCCATCGACGTGATGCCCGCCGTGCTGGGCGCGTCGATCGAGGGTATCCGCGCCGGCACCATGAAGCCGCTGGCGATCTTCGACACCGAAGCCAGCGACAAGCTGCCCGACGTGCCGACCATCGTGTCCGAGAACGAGGCCTACGGCGCCTACCTGCCCTGGGGTCCGTTCTTTGGCGTCTTCGTCAAGGAGGGCACGCCGGACGACGTGGTGGCCAAGCTGTCCGATGCCTTCAAGCAGGGTGCGGAGAACGCGGATTTCGTCAAGCTGATGGACGAGCGCGGGTTCACGATGATGAATATCTCTGGCGACGAGGCCGAGGAATTCCTGACCAACTGGCAGCAGAACACCGCGTGGCTGCTGCAGGACGCGGGCCTGACCAGCGCCTCGCCCGAAGAGTTCGGCATCGAAAAGCCTGCCGAGTAGGCACGGGCCCGTGGCGGCACGATCAGCCGCCTGCGCCGGACCGGGCGCCGCCTTCGACGGGAAGTGCGGCGCCCTTTTTGCAAGCGACATGGCAGACCCGTCTGGGAGGACGCGATGACCACACCCGACCCCATCCACCACGACGGCAGCAGCGACGCGCTGCCCGGCGGTTATGACGCCCGGCGTCGGCCGGGAGAACTGGTGTTCGCGATCCTCCTGACCGTCGCCAGCCTTGCCCTGCTGTGGAACGCCTACGGCATCGCGGGCCTGTCAAAGCTGTCCTCGCCCGGCGCGATCCCGATGGCGACCTCTGCCGTGATGGTGGTGACGGCGCTGATCGTGACGGTCCGCACCGCGCGGCAACCGCGGGTGGCGGACGAGACCGTGGCGCGGGACATCCTGCCCGGCACGGTGATCCTGTTCGTCGGGCTGCTGGTGGGCTACGCCCTGCTGCTGCGTCCGCTGGGGTTCCTGCCGACCTCTGCCCTGTTCCTGATCGTCGGGATCAAGGTGCTGTCGCGCCGGGGCTGGGGCTTTACGCTGGGAACCGCGCTGCTGAGCCTTGCCGTCATCTGGCTGATCTTCCGGCTCGTGTTCTCGGTCCTGATGCCTGCGGGCATCGTGCCGGAGGCCGAATTCGTGCAGATGCTGCGCAACCTGTTCGGGGGCGTGCTGTGATGGAGACGGTGCTGGCCTTCCTGACGGTCTTTACCCAGCCGCAGCTGTTCCTGCTGGTGGGTGTCGGCACCTTTGCGGGCGTCTACGTCGGCGCGATCCCTGGCCTGTCGGTGACGATGGCGGTGTCGATCCTGATCTCCTTCACCTTTTCATGGGACGTCTACCCGGCCATCGCGCTGATGATCGGCATCTACATGGGCGGCGTCTATGGCGGGTCGCGCACGGCGATCCTGCTGAACATCCCCGGCGCGCCCTCCGCCATCGCCACGGCGATGGACGGCTATCCCATGGCCCAGAAGGGAGAGGCGGGGACGGCGATCGGCGTGACAACGGTCATGTCGTTCATCGGCGGCTTCATCGGGATCATCGTGCTGGCGCTGGCCGCGCCCTTCGTGTCGGACTTCGCGCTGAGTTTCCAGCCGCGCGACTACATGCTGCTGGCCGTCCTTGGCATCCTGCTGGTGGGGTCGCTGTCGACCGGGAGCCTCGTCAAGGGCATCTTTGCCGGGGCCTTTGGCCTTGCCATCGGGGCGGTGGGGCGCGATCCACTGACATTCGCGGAACGCTTCACCTTCGACTTTCGGCTGCTGGAGGGCGGGATTTCCTTCATCGCCGTGATGATCGGCATGTTCGGCGTGTCAGAGGCGCTGATGCAGCTGCAGCACGCCGACAAGACCGCCGTGAAGCAGAAGATCAGCCGCATCGTCCCGTCGTGGGGCACGGTCCGGCGGCACCTGCCGCTGTCGCTGCAGACGTCCTCCATCGGGGTCATCATCGGCGCGCTGCCCGGCACCGGCGGCGATATCGCGGCGCTGATGGCCTACGACCACGCCAAGCGCGTGACGAAGAACCCCGAGGTGCCCTTCGGTCAGGGCGCGATCGAGGGGCTGGTGGCGCCCGAGACCGCCAACAACGCCGCCGTCGGCGGGGCCTTCATCCCGATGATGACACTGGGCATTCCCGGCGACGCGGTCACGGCGATCATGATCGGCGCGTTGTTCATCCATGGCCTGAACCCCGGTCCGATGCTGATGGTCGATCAGCCGCACATGTTCTGGTTCATCGTAGGCGCGCTGTGTGTCGCCAATTGCTTCATGCTGCTGTTCGGCCTGACGGGGATCAAGCTGTTCACCCGAATCGTCGAGATGCCGCGCGCGGTGCTGATCCCGCTGATCATGCTGCTGAGCATCGTCGGCGCCTATGCGGTGAACAACGCGATCACGGATGTCTACTGGATGCTGGCCTTCGGCGTCTTCGGCTACTTCATGCGGCACTACGGCTACCCGCTGGGGCCGGTGATCCTTGGTGTGATCCTGAGCCGCCTGCTGGACGACAACTGGCGGCGGGCGATCATTTCCGACCGCGAGGATCTGGGCCGGTTCTTTGGCGGCATCCTGCACAGCCCGCTGTCGCTGGTGCTATTCGTCGCCGTGATCCTGATCTTCGTCAGCCAGACGCCGGTCTGGGCCAAGGCCAAGGCGATGCTGCGGAAGGAAAGCGCATGAAAACGTTGAAACTGGGGTTGATCGGCGACAACATCGCGCGGTCGCGCTCGCCGTTGCTGCACCGGCTGGCGGGGCAGCAGAACGGGGTCGACGTGACCTACGACCGGCTGGTGCCGAAGGACCGGGTCGAGACCTTCGCCGAGGTCTTCGAGGACTGCCGCGACGGCGGCTATCGCGGGATCAACGTGACTTATCCCTACAAGGAGGTCGTGACCGACGGTCTGCGCATCGACGACCCGCTGGTGCGGGCGATCGGCGCGGTCAACACGGTGATCTTCGACGCGGCGGGGCCGCAGGGGCAGAACACGGATTATTCGGGGTTCAAGGCCGCCTATGCGCGGGTGCGCGGGGACGCACCGACAGGGCCGGTGCTGATGATCGGCACGGGGGGCGTGGGGCGGGCGGTGGCCTTCGGGCTGGTGGCGCTGGGCACCACCGACCTGCGGCTGGTCGACCGCGACCGGGCCAAGGCAGAGGCGCTGGCCGCCGACCTGCGCCGCGCGGCGCCCGACCTGCATGTCAGCGTGGGGGTCGACGCGACCGAGGCGGCCAAGGGTGCCGCGGGCCTGATCAACTGCACGCCGGTCGGCATGGTGGGCTATGACGGCACCCCCCTGCCCGCCGCGGCGATGACGGGCGCCGCATGGGCCTTTGACGCGGTCTATACCCCCGCCGACACGCAGTTCCTGACCGATGCGGCGGCGCAGGGCCTGACGGTGATATCCGGGTGGGAGCTGTTCTTTTACCAGGGCGTGCACGCCTGGGCGATCTTTGCCGGCCTGCCGCTGGACGAGGACCGGCTGCGCCACGACCTGATCCACGCGGAGGATGCGCCATGAAGACCTCTATCGCGACCGTTTCCGTCCCCGGCACCCTGCGCGAGAAGCTGGAGGCGATCGCGAGCGCGGGGTTCGACGGGGTCGAGATCTTCGAGCAGGATTTCATCACCGACGCGGGCAGTCCGCGCGACGTGGGCGCGATGATCCGCGATCACGGGCTGGAGATCACGCTGTTCCAGCCGTTCCGCGATTTCGAGGGGCTGCCGGGCGCGTTGCGGACCAAGGCCTTTGACCGGGCGCGGCGCAAGTTCGACGTGATGAACGAGCTTGGCACCGACACGGTGCTGTTCTGTTCCAGCGGCCACCCCGAGGCGCTGGGCGGCATCGACCGGGCCGCCGCGGATTTCGCAGAGCTGGGCGAGATCGCCGCGGCGCAGGGCATCCGGGTGGGATACGAGGCGCTGGCCTGGGGCCGTCACGTCAACGATCACCGCGACGCGTGGGAGATCGTGCGGCGCGCGGATCATCCGAACATCGGGCTGATCGTGGACAGTTTCCATACCCTCGCCCGCGGCATCGACCCGGAGACGCTGCGCCGCATCCCCGGCGACCGCATCTTCTTTGTCCAGCTGGCGGACGCGCCGCGGATCAAGATGGACCTGCTGTATCTGTCGCGTCATTTCCGCAGCATGCCGGGCGAAGGCGATCTGGACGTGACCGCCTTTACCCGCGCCGTCATGGCGACGGGCTACGCCGGGCCGATCAGCCTCGAGATCTTCAACGACCAGTTCCGCGGGGGAATGCCCCGCAACGTGGCCCGCGACGGCTATCGGTCGCTGCTGGCGCTGATGGACGACGTGCGGCGGGCAGAGCCGGAGGTCGTGGCCGACCTGCCCGCGTTCCCGCCGCGGGCGACCGTGGATCGCGTGTCCTTCATCGAGTTCGCGTCGCAGGGACAGGACGCGGAGGCGTTGGCGGCGCTGCTGCAGAGCCTTGGGTTCACCAAGGTGGGGCGGCACACCGTCAAGCGCCTGACCCTGTGGCAACAGGGCGAGATCCGCATTCTGATCAACGCGGAGCCGGGCGATCTGGCGGCCTCGATCTACCGCGCGCACGGCACCAGCATCTATGACATCGGGTTGTCGGTGGGGTCCGCCGCCGACACCATCGGCCGGGCGCGGGCGCTGGGGGCGGACCCCTTTGCGCAGCCGCTGAGCCCGAGCCAGACCGACATCCCCGCAATCCGGGGGCTGGGGGGCAGCGTGCTGCATTTTCTGGATGACAGCGCCGCCCTGTCGGATGTCTGGGCGACGGAGTTCACGCCCGTCGCGCGGCCCGGCCCCGGCGTCGGCCTGACCCGCGTGGATCATATCGCGCAGACCATGACCTACGACGAGATGTTGAGCTGGTCGCTGTTCTACACCTCGCTTTTCGACATGAAGACGGCGCCGATGGTCGATGTGACCGATCCCGACGGGCTGGTGCGAAGCCAGGCGCTGTCGGCGCCCGGCGGCGCGTTCAGGATCACGCTGAACGGGGCGGAATCGCACCGGACCTTTGCGGGGGCCTTCCTTGCGGACAGCTTCGGCGCGCCGGTGCAGCACGTGGCGCTGGCGACCGACGACATCTTTGCCACCGCCGCGGCGCTGGCAGAGACGGGGTTCGCGAGCCTGCCCCTGCCCGCGAACTACTATGCCGATCTGGCGGCGCGGTTCGATATCGACCCGGAGGTGCTGGCGCGGATGCAGGCGTTGAACATCCTTTACGACCGGGATGCGGGGGGCGCGTTCTTCCAGCTTTACTCTCAGCCCTTCGCGGGGGGCATGTTCCTTGAAATCCTGCAGCGCGACGCGGGCTACGACGGCTATGGCGCGCCGAACGCCGCGTTCCGGATCGCGGCCCAGAAGCGGTTGCAGCGCGGCAAGGCGATGCCGGCGCGGTAGGGCGATTCGGCCGAACGGGGCCGCGGCAATTCCGTCGGATCGCGGCAGGAAAGCAACAGTGACGGGCGGCACACCGGCGCCCGGCGCCGGCCAAACTATCTTTCCCCGTGCCTTTCCCCTACCCTCACGGGAAAAGACGACCGAGGCAGAATAATAACAGGTCGAGGAGACCGAGCAGTGCTATCCCTGACATTGCGCCTTTCACGGGGCGTCGCTCTCGTGGTCACGCTGGGCATCCTGGCCGCTTGCGCCCTGCCCCGCGTGGGACCGAACAAATCCGAGATCTTCGCAGGCTCCGTCCTGCGCGAGGGCGATGCCTTCGTGCTGACCGTGGACGACCGCGTCAACGCCATCGCCGCCGTGGCCCCTGCGCTGGGGTTCAGCGCGGGTTTCCTGAACGCGGGCGAGGTCGGGTCCGACACCATCAATCCCGGCGATACGCTGGGGCTGACCATCTTCGAGAACGTCGACGACGGGTTGCTGGTGCCGACGGGGCAGAACGCCACCATCCTGAACGAGGTGCAGGTCGACGGTCAGGGCTTCATCTTCGTGCCCTACGCCGGGCGCGTGAAAGCTGCCGGCAATACGCCGGAGGCGATCCGCCGTATCATCACCGATAAGCTGTCCGACCAGACCCCGGATCCGCAGGTGCAGGTGCGCCGGCTGGCGGGCGACGGATCGACGGTATCGGTGTCGGGTGCGGTGAACGCGCAGGGCGTCTATCCGATCGAGCGCCCGACGCGGTCGCTGGTCGCGATGCTGGCGGCGGCAGGCGGGATCGGGGTCGACCCCGAGATCGCGCGCGTGACCGTGGTGCGCGGCAACCAGCGGGCCGAGATCTTCTATGACGACCTGTACAACAATCCCCGCAACGACATCGCCCTGCGCGACGGCGACGCCATCGTGGTCAAGGCCGACAGCCGGACCTTTACCGCGCTTGGCGCGACCGGCACGCAGAACCGGGTGAAGTTCGAGACGCCGACGATTTCCGCCATCGAGGCGCTGGCGCAGGTCGGCGGGCTGTCGTCCACCGTGGCCGATCCGACCGGCGTCTTCGTGTTCCGCAACGAACCCGAGGCGATCGCGGAGCAGCTGGTGGGGCAGGACCTGACCGGCACGCAACGGGTTGTCTACGTGCTGGACCTGACGCGGCCGAACGGCATGTTCATGGCCCGCGATTTCGCGATCCGCGACGGCGACACGGTCTATGTGACCGAGGCCCCGTTCGCCCAGTTCAGCAAGACCATCGCCGCGGCGACCGGGTCGCTGAACGCGGTGAACAACGTGCAGTCGACGACCGGTCTGTAGCGATCATGCGGCCTTACGCGCCAGAGGCCGCCGCGGGGGAGACCCTGCGGCGGCTTTTCGTTTACAACGGCGGGTTCCTGACGCAAGGCCGGGTGCGGCGCATCCTGACGCTGGCGGGCTGGGACATCCGGCTGGGCCTGCCCGGTGACGGCGACGCGGTGGGCGTCTGGGGCCATTCCCCCACCGCCCCGCGCGGCGAGGCGGTGGCGGCGCGGCGCGCGGCGCCGGTGGTGCGGGTGGAGGATGCCTTTCTGCGGTCCGTCCGGCCCGGCCGCGATGGAGAGCCGCCCCTTGGGCTGGTGATCGACAGCCGGGGCATGCACTACGACCCCGCGCAGCCGAGCGATCTGGAGTGCATCCTGCGCGACGATCCGCTGGACGATACGGCGGCGTTGAACCGGGCGAAGGCGGCGATGGCCGAGATCGCGCGGCTGGGGCTGTCGAAATACAACGCCTTCGATCCAGCGGCGGCGGTGCCCGATCCGGGCTACGTGCTGGTGATCGACCAGACGCGGAGCGATGCGGCGGTGACGGCCAGCGGGGCCGATGCCAACACGTTCCGCGAGATGCTGTTCTACGCCCAGACCGATCACCCCACGGCGCGGATCGTCATCAGGACCCACCCCGAGACGGCGGCGGGGCACCGGCCGGGCTATTTCGACGCGCAGCATGCGGAAGGGCGGATCAGCCTGTGCGACGCGGCCATCCCACCGCAGGCCCTGCTGGCGGGCGCGGTGGCGGTCTATACGGTGTCGTCGCAGATGGGGTTCGAGGCGATCATGGCGGGGCACCGCCCGGTGGTCTTCGGCCAGCCGTTCTATATCGGCTGGGGTCTGAGCGACGACCGCAAGCCGCTGGACCGGCGGCAACGACGGCTGACGCGGGCGCAGCTTTTCCTTGCGGCGATGATGATCTACCCGGTGTGGTACGACCCCTATCACGACCGGCTGTGCGGGATCGAAAAGGCCATCGCGACGCTGGACGCGCAGGCGCGGGCGTGGCGCGACGACCGCAGGGGCTGGACCGGGCACCGGATCAGCCTGTGGAAGCGGGGACCGCTGCAGCAGGTCTTTGGCCGCGAGGTGCCGATGCGGTTCGCGCGGGACGGTGCGCCGCAGGGCGCGGACGGGCGGCGGCACATGGTCTGGGCCTCCAAGGCGCCGGCCGACACCGACATGGTGCGGATCGAGGACGGCTTCCTGCGGTCGCGCGGGCTGGGCGCCGACCTGATCCCGCCGCTGTCGCTGGTGCTGGACGATCTGGGGATCTACTACGATCCGACGCGGCCCTCGCGGCTGGAGGCGCTGATCGCCGACGCCTGCACCCTGCCCGACGGTCCACGGGCGCGGGCGACGGCGCTGATTGCGGCACTGTGCCGGGGGCGGTTGTCGAAATACAATCTGGGTGCGACCGATCCCCTGCGCGGGCTGCCGGTGGGGCGGCGGATTCTGGTTCCGGGACAGGTGGCGGACGATGCCTCGATCCGGCTGGGGGCCGGGGATGTGGCCACGAACGGCGGCCTGCTGCGCGCGGCGCGGGCGGCGAACCCGGCGGCGGTGATCCTTTACAAGCCCCACCCGGATGTGGAGGCGGGACTGCGCGAGGGCGCCGTGCCGGAGGCGGACGCGATCGCGGACGCGGTGCTGACCGTCATGGATGCGATCACGGCGCTGGATCTGGTGGACGAGGTCTGGACCATGACCAGCACGCTGGGGTTCGAGGCGTTGCTGCGGGGCAAGCGGGTCACGTGCCTCGGGATGCCGTTCTATGCGGGCTGGGGACTGACCGACGACAGGGCGATGCCGGTGCCGCGGCGGGCGGCCAGCCCCGACCTTGCGGCGCTGGTCCATGCGGTGCTGATCGACTACCCGCGCTACCACGACCCGGTGACGGGCCTGCCCTGCCCGGTCGAGGTGGTGGTGAAGCGGTTGCGCGAGGGCACGGTCCCCGCGCCGTCGCGGGGCAACCGGTTGCTGGCCAAGGCGCAGGGGGTCCTAGCCTCTCAGTCGTGGATCTGGCGGCGCTAGACCGGGTGCCAGTGCTGCATCACGTCGCCGCCGATCTGCGACAGCCGGTCGAGGCGGAAGCGCGGGGCCTGTGCCAGATCACGGACGCCGAGGCCCGCCAGCGAGGGCAGCCCGTCGGCGCCGAGGGCCACGCCGGCGTGGATCACCACGAGTTCATCGACCAGTTTCGCCTGCAGCAGGCTGGCGGCGAGATGCCCGCCGCCTTCGCACAGCACGCGGGTGATGCCGCGGGCGGCGAGCGCGCGCAGGGCAGAAAGCGGGTCGATCTGGTTGTGGGACAGGTCGCAGGCCAGCGTCTCGACCCCCGCCTGCTGCCAGTCACGGGGATTGGCGTCGGGACCGTGGCAGAGCCAGACGGGCTGCTGCCGGGCGGTCTGGGCCAGGCGGCCGTTGATCGGCAGGTTCAGGTCGCGCGACAGGACGACGCGGACCGGCTGGCGGACGTCCCCCAGATCGCGGACATCGAGCATGGGGTCGTCGGCGCGGGCGGTGCCGGCGCCGACCATCACCGCGTCGTGGCGGGCCCGCAGGGCATGGACCGCGCGGCGGGCCTGCGTGCCGGTGATCCAGCGGCTTTCGCCGCTGGCGGTGGCGATGCGCCCGTCGAGGCTGCTGGCGAGTTTCAGCGTGACCACGGGCCGGCCCGCCGTGACGCGCTTGAGGAAACCGGCGTGATCGCGCTCTGCCTCTCGCCGCATCAGGCCGAGATCGACGGCGATGCCCGCCGCCTGCAGGCGGGCGATGCCCTGCCCCGCGGTGCGCGGATCGGGGTCGCCGGTGGCGACGATGACGCGGGCGACGCCAGCGTCGATCAGCGCATCGGCGCAGGGTGGCGTCTTGCCCGTATGGGCACAGGGTTCGAGCGTCACGTAGACGGTGGCGCCGCGCGCCGCATCCCCGGCCTGATCGAGGGCCACGCGTTCCGCGTGGGGCCGGCCGCCGCGCTGGGTGGTGCCGCGCCCGACGATGACGTCGCCCTGCACGATGACGCAGCCGACGGCGGGATTGGGCCAGACCTGTCCCATGCCGCGCCGCCCGAGGGCCAGCGCCAGCGTCATGAACCGCGTATCGGCGGCGGTCATTGGTCCGATTTGGTGTTCGGGCGCAAATCGTTCATGAATTTCTCGAAATCATCGGCGGCCTGAAAGTTCTTGTAGACACTTGCAAAGCGCACGTAGGCGACCGTGTCAATGCGGGCGAGGCTTTCCATCACGATCTCTCCGATGGTGCCGGAAGGGATGTCGGTTTCGCCCATGCTTTCCAGCCGCCGCACGATGCCGGAGATCATCTGGTCCATGCGCTCGGGCTCTACCGGGCGTTTCTGCAGGGCGATGCGGATCGAGCGTTCCAGCTTGTCGCGGTCGAAATCCTCGCGCCGGCCGTTCGATTTGATCACGACGAGGTCGCGCAGCTGCACCCGTTCGTAGGTGGTGAAGCGGCCGCCGCAGGCGGGGCAGAAGCGGCGTCGGCGGATCGCGACGTGATCCTCTGCCGGGCGGGAATCCTTGACCTGAGTATCGACATTTCCGCAAAAGGGGCAACGCATGGGGCCTGTCCTTGTCTGATCGTCCGCGTCTTGGGGTTGGTCCCCGAGTTATCCACAGCGACTATAGGCCCCGCCCCAGCCTTTGGGTAGGGGCCGCGCGCACCCCCCGCATCTGGAGGGTGAAGCTGAGTCTTTTGGAACACGTCACCCCAGATACGCCGCGACCTCTCTGCTGTGGGGGCGGTCGCGATGTTCGAAGAGGTAGATCCCCTGCCAGCGGCCGAGTGCCATGCGCCCCGCCGCGACGGGGATCGAGAGCGAAACGGGCAGCAGTGCCGCCTTGATGTGCGCCGGCATGTCGTCGGGGCCTTCGTAGGTGTGGGTGAGGTAGGACATGGCCGGGTCGGTCGCGGGCGGCACGAGGCGGGCGAGGTAGTGCAGAAGATCGGTCTGCACCTCGGGGTCCGCGTTTTCCTGCACCAGCAGGCTGGCGGAGGTGTGGCGGATGAAGAGCGTCAGGAGGCCGGTGCCGGTCGCCCATGCGGCGACCTGATCGGTGAATTCGTAGAGACCCTGACCGCGGGTCGGTATCGTGAAGGTCGTCTGCATCGGTGAACCTCGGGGTGTCGGGCCGCGTTGGGCATGCAACAGGCAGCATAAGGAGACCATCATGGCCGACAAGACACTCTTCATCACCGGCGCCTCGTCCGGGATCGGCGAAGCGACGGCGCGCAAGGCGGTTGCGGCGGGCTGGAACGTCGGGCTGTTCGCCCGGTCGGCGGACAAGCTGGAGAAGATCGTGGCCGATCTGGGCGACCGGGCGCTGGCGCTGCCGGGGGATGCGACCAGCTTCGACGATCAGGTGGCGGCGCTGAGGACATTGGGCGAGCGGTTCGGGACGGTGAACGCGGCCTTTGCCAACGCCGGGCGCGGCACGTCCAAGGGCGGCGCCGAGAAGGGCGAGGTCGACGACTGGCAGGGCATGGTGGACCTGAACGTCATGGGCATGCTGAAGACGGTGAAGGCCGCCCTGCCCTGGCTGAAACCGAACCGGGGGCACATGGTGCTGACCGGGTCCGCCGCCGGGCGGCGGCATATCGCGGGGTCGGTCTATGGCGCGACCAAGTGGTTCGTGCATGGCTATGCGGGCAACCTTGCCGAGGAGATGAAGGACTGGGGCGGGCGCTGCACCGTGGTGGCGCCGGGGATGGTGAACACCGGGTTCTTCGACGAGCCGAAGCCCGACAAGTTGCAGCCCGACGACGTGGCCGAGGCGGTCATGCTGGCGCTGGATGCGTCGGAGGTGACGGACGTGCGCGAAGTGTTCCTGATGCCGCGCGGGTGAGGCGCGCGGGGGTGACCTGATTTTCAAGAGAAAATCAGGTGCCTATGGCGGGGATATTTCCAAGACAGAGAGGGGGGCGCCGCGCGCCGATCATCAGGTCGTGATCGGTGCGATGCAGGCTTTGATCGTGGCGGGACTGCGTTAGGCTGGCGGCGGGCCGGGGATGGTTCCCGACCCCGACAGGAGGATTGCGCCATGACGCGACTGACGGCCAAGGATTTCGACCCCGCACTGCTGGAGCTTTACGATTTCTACGCCCACGGCATGATCTCGAAACGGGACTTCCTGGACGGGGCCGCCAAATTTGCGGTGGGTGGCATGACGGCCGCCGGAATCCTTGGGCTGATGGCGCCGAACTACGCCCTGGCCGAGCAGGTGTCGTTCAACGACGAGAGCATCCTTCCGGAATACATCACCTATCCGTCGCCGGAGGGCCATGGCGCGGTGCGCGGCTACCTCGTGCGGCCGGCGGGGGTGGAGGGACCGCTGCCGGCGGTGGTGGTGGTGCACGAGAACCGGGGGCTGAACCCCTATATCGAGGACGTGGCGCGGCGGCTGGGCAAGGCCGGGTTCATGGCGCTGGCGCCCGACGGGCTGACCAGCGTCGGCGGCTATCCGGGCAACGATGCGGAAGGGCGCGCATTGCAGGCCAGCGTCGATCCGGAGAAGCTGATGAACGACTTCTTTGCGGCGGTAGAGTTCATGATGGCGCACGAGGGGTCCACCGCTGCCGTCGGGATCACCGGCTTTTGCTATGGCGGCGGTGTCGCCAACGCCGCGGCGGTGGCCTATCCGGAACTGAAGGCCGCGGTCCCCTACTACGGCCGGCAGCCCGATGCGGCGGATGTGCCGCGGATCGAGGCGGCGCTTCTGATCCACTACGCGGGACTCGACGCGCGGGTGAATGAGGGCTGGCCCGCCTATGAGGCGGCGCTGGACGCGGCGGGCACCGAGTACGAGGCCCATATCTACGAGGGGGTGAACCACGGGTTCCACAACGACAGCACGCCGCGTTACGACGCCGCGGCGGCAGAACTGTCATGGGAGCGGACGCTGGCGCATTTCAGGCGGCATCTGGCCTGATCCGCAACCGGGCCCGCTGCCGGGTGAGGTCTAGGACCGGAACAGGGACTTGCCCTGTTCGTCGATCATCTGGCGCGCCTTGGCGAGCGAGGCTTTGCGCGCGTCATCGAGGTCCTGCATCGTATCGGCGCGGATCAGCTGGTGTTCCTGCCGGGTGCCATCGACCTCTGCCGTGATCCGGGCCGCGACCCGCCATGTGCTGCCTTCGCGGATCGGGTTCGGCGTGATGGTGAAGCCATTGTAATCCTCTGCCGTGCTTTCGTCGGCGGGGGCGTCGGCGGCGGGTTTCGCGCCGAAGAGTTTCGACAGCCAGGACATCGGCCTACTGATCCAAGAAGCTGCGCAGCTTGCGCGAACGGCTGGGGTGCTTGAGCTTGCGCAGGGCCTTCGCCTCGATCTGGCGGATGCGTTCGCGGGTGACGCTGAACTGCTGACCAACCTCTTCAAGCGTGTGGTCGGTGTTCATGCCGATGCCGAAACGCATGCGCAGCACGCGTTCCTCTCGCGGGGTGAGGGACGCCAGCACGCGGGTCGTGGTTTCCTTCAGGTTTTCCTGAATGGCGGAGTCGAGCGGCAGGATCGCGTTCTTGTCCTCGATGAAGTCGCCGAGCTGGCTGTCTTCCTCGTCGCCGATGGGGGTTTCGAGGGAGATCGGCTCCTTGGCGATCTTCATCACCTTGCGGACCTTTTCGAGCGGCATCTGCAGCTTTTCGGCCAGTTCCTCGGGCGTCGGTTCGCGGCCGATCTCGTGCAGCATCTGGCGGCCAGTGCGGACCAGTTTGTTGATCGTCTCGATCATGTGGACCGGGATACGGATCGTGCGGGCCTGATCGGCGATGGAGCGGGTGATCGCCTGACGGATCCACCACGTCGCGTAGGTGGAGAACTTGTAGCCGCGGCGGTATTCAAACTTGTCCACGGCCTTCATCAGGCCGATGTTGCCTTCCTGAATGAGATCGAGGAACTGCAGGCCGCGGTTCGTGTATTTCTTGGCGATGGAGATGACGAGGCGGAGGTTCGCCTCGACCATTTCCTTCTTGGCCTGACGGGCCTCCTTTTCGCCCTTCTGGACCTGAGAGACGATGCGGCGGAATTCGGTGATGTCGACGCCGACGTACTGGCCGACCTGCGCCATGTCGCCGCGCAGCTCCTCGATCTTGTCGGTCGAGCGTTCGACGAGGGCCTGCCAACCCCGGCCCGCACGGTCGGCGATGTCCTCGAGCCAGTTCGGATCGAGTTCGCGGCCCCGGTAGGCGTCGATGAATTCGCGGCGGTTGATGCGGGCCTGATCGGCGAGCTTCACCATGGCGCTGTCGATCTGCATGATCCGGCGGTTGATGCCGTAGAGCTGGTCGATCAGCGCCTCGATCCGGTTGTTGTGCAGATGCAGGGAGTTCACACGCTCCACGATCTCGGCGCGGAGGGACTGGTAGGTCTCCTCTTCGCCGGTGGAGAAGCTGCTGTCCTCGTTCAGGGTAGCGGACATGCGGGCGTCCTGCATTTCCGACAGCTTGCCGAAGTCGCTGGCGATGATTTCCAGCGTTTCGAGCACGCGCGGCTTCAGCGCCGCTTCCATTGCGGCGAGGCTCATGTTGGCCTGCTCGTCGTCGTCCTCCTCGTCGTCCTTGGCGATCGGATTGCCGTCGGCGTCGAGTTCGGAGGAGTCCTCGTCCTTGCCGCCCGCCTCGCCGCCGCCGGTGACGACCGGTTCCTCGCTGTCGTCGTCGCCCAGCTGGTTGCCGAAGGTGGTTTCGAGGTCGATGACGTCGCGCAGCAGGATGTCTTCGGAGAGAAGTTCGTCGCGCCAGATCGTGATCGCCTGAAAGGTCAGCGGGCTTTCGCAGAGCCCGAGGATCATCGTGTTGCGCCCCGCCTCGATCCGCTTGGCGATGGCGATCTCGCCCTCGCGGCTGAGGAGTTCGACGCTGCCCATCTCGCGCAGGTACATGCGGACGGGGTCGTCGGTGCGGTCGAGCTTTTCCGCCTCGGCGCCGCCGAGGGCCACGTCGCGGCCACCCTGGATGGTGGCGACCTCCGTGGTGCCGGCGGGCTCTTCGCTTTCCTCGGATTCCTCTTCCTCGGTGACCTGAATGCCCATTTCGGAGAGCATCGACATCACGTCCTCGATCTGGTCGGAGGAGACCTGTTCGGGGGGCAGGACGGCGTTCAGCTGGTCGTAGGTGATGTAGCCCCGTTCGCGCGCGTCCTGAATCATCTTCTTGACGGCGGCCTGACTCATGTCGAGGCTGATGTCGCTGTCGCTATCGTCCTTGCGGTCGTCGTTGTCTTTGGCGGCCATGCGGCGGGGCTCCTCGTGTCAGCGGGCGACGGCGTATGTGGCGAATCGGTGGGGCGCCTGATTCGGTTTGGACGAATCAACGCCTTGCGCGTCTGATTCGCAACCGGAAAGGGCAGATTTCACAGCCCTGTTGCACGCCGCCCCCTCGTTCGTCGATCTACGCGCGGATCGGTCCTGCCCTACTTAGGGCCGCGCGGCGGTTTTGCAATCGTCAGGGCCTGCAGGATCGCGTCGAAGGCCGCGCGTTCCGACTTGTCCATGCCGAAGCCGTTCTCTGCGATGACGATCTCGGCGTTGTTCTCTCCGCCGATCTGGCTGGATTTGGCGACGGCGCGCACCGCCTCTCCCAGCCGCCACGTCAGCCCCTCGTCGGCGGCATCGACGTCCTCCACCGCCTCCGACACCTCGCGCGGGAGGGCGCGGGCGGCGGTCAGCTTGGCGAAGCTTTCCGCAAGGCAGCGACGCGCGAAGTCCAGATCGCCGGGCTTGCGCAGGCCCGAGGTCAGCGCCACGTCGCGCTGGGTCAGGAGGCGGGCGACGGCCTCCTCTCCGACGCAGGCGTGGAGGTGGGCGGTCAGGTCCGCATCTTCTGCACAGCGCAGGATCGCGTCGCGCAGGCGGGCGTGGTCGGGGTCGGCGCAGTCCATCAGTTCCAGCGGCGCGACGAAGGCCGGCAGGGCGGCGGGGGTGGCGATCAGCGTGGCGAGGATCACCGCCTCGCGCATGTGGGATTCGTCCGCCGCGCCGGCGCCGAGGATCGAGCGCTTGTTGGTGGCGACGGGCGAGAGGTCGCGTTCCCAAGGCTGGGCCTTGGGGTTCCATTTCTGCGCCTTGCGGGGGGTGAAGGCCTTGTTCTGCGGCTTGCGGGTGCGGAACAGGTCCCACCGCATCTCCTTGATCGCCTCGCCGTAGTGGCTGCGGATCGAGGGGTCGGCGATCAGGCGGATCTTGTCGCGCAGCGCCTTGTCGAGGGCGGCGCGGCGTTCGGGGCTGTCGAAGACGCGGCCCTCGGTCTCTCGCTGCCAGAGCAGGTTGACCATGGGAATGGCCGCGTCGAGGATCGCCTGCATGGCGTCGCGGCCCTGCCCCTTGATGACGTCGTCGGGGTCGAGGCCCGCGGGCATCACGGCGAAGCGCAGGGACTGCCCGGCGGCGAGGAGCGGCAGGGCGAGGTCGATGACCCGCATGGCGGCGCGCAGGCCGGCGGTGTCGCCGTCGAGCGCGACGATCGGTTCGGGTGCGATCCGCCAGAGCATGTGCAGGTGATGTTCGGTGACGGCGGTGCCCAGGGGGGCGACGGCTGCCTCGAACCCCGCTTCGGACAGCGCGATGACGTCCATGTAGCCTTCGGCGACGACCAGCGGCTGGCCGCGGCCGGCGGCGGTGCGGGCGTTCTGCACGTTGTAGAGCGTGCGGGACTTGTCGAAGAGCGCAGTTTCCGGCGAGTTGTAGTATTTCGCCTTGGCGTTCGGGTCCATCGCCCGGCCGCCGAAGGCGATCGCCCTGCCCCGCGCGTCGCGGATCGGGAACATGATGCGGCCGCGGAAGCGGTCGTAGGGGGCGCCGCCCCGGTCGGAGGTGGCCGCAAGGCCCGCGTCGATCACCAGCTTCTGCGGGACGCCCTTGGCGGTGAGGGCGGCCAGCACGCCGCCCTGATCGGGGGCGAAGCCGATGTCCCAGCGGGCCTGCGCCTCGGGCGAGAGGCCGCGGCGGGTCAGGTAGTCGCGGGCGGGCCCGGCGGCGGCGGTCTGCAGGTTCAGTCGGAAGTGCTGGACCGCCTGCTCCATCACCTCGGCCAGTTCGGTGCGGGTGTCGGCCTTTTCCTGCGCGCGGGGGTCGCGTTCGGGCATCGGCAGGCCGGCCTCTGCGGCGAGGATGCGGATCGCCTCCATGAAGTCGACGTTCTCGGTCTCGCGCACGAAGGAGATGGCGTCGCCCTTCGCGTGGCAGCCGAAGCAGTAGTAGAACCCCTTGCGGTCATCGACGTGAAAGCTGGCGGATTTTTCCTGATGGAACGGGCATGGCGCCCACATGTCGCCGCGGCCCTGGTTCGACTTCTTGGTGTCCCACATGACCTTGCGCCCGACGACCTGTGACAGCGACAGGCGGGTGCGCAGTTCGTCGATGAAACCGGGGGGTAAGGACATGTGCGGAGTATCGGTCAGGGGACGGCGAGAGTCGAGAGGGCGGAGGGGGGCCAGCCCCCCGTCGGCACGCCGACTCCCCCCGAGGTATTTTCAACGAGAAGAAGGGTGGACCACGGCACGTTCGAGGGCGGGGTAGCGCCAGCCGAGCGTGAGGCCGCGGAAGACGAAGCTGAGGAGCAGGCCGGTCCAGAGACCGTGGTTGCCGAAGAGCGCCATGAGCGGGATGACGGTGGCGAAGTAGAGGATGGTCGAGATGACCATCATGTTGCGCATGTCCGTGGTGCGGGTGGCGCCGATGAAGATGCCGTCGAGCATCCAGGCGGCGACACCGAGGATGGGGGCCAGCACCATGTAAGGAAGGTAGTGGCGGGCGGCGGTCTGCACGTCGGGGGCGGTGGTCATGGTGTCGATCACCGTGCCGCCGAACAGGGCGAAGGCGAGCGCGAGGGCGGCGCAGATCGCGCCGCCCCAGCCCGAGGTCAGCAGCGCCGCGCGGCGCAGGGCGGGCCGGTCGCGACGGCCCAGCGCCTGACCGACGAGGCTCTCTGCCGCGATGGCGAAGCCGTCGAGCGCATAGGCGGTGACATTGAGGAACTGCAGCAGGATCTGGTTGGCGGCAAGCTGGATGTCGCCGAAGTCGGCGCCCCAGAACAGGAAGCTGACGAAGATCGTCTGCAGCAGGACGGACCGGATCAGGATGTCGCCGTTGACCACCCCCATGCGGATCAGGCGGGCGCGGTCGAAGACGCGGGGCCAGTCGCGCCAGGCCGGCACGCGGAAGGCGGCACGACAGAACCAGAGACCGAGGGCGAGGCCGGACCATTCGGCGATGACGGTGGCGGAGGCGACGCCGGCGACGCCCCAGCCCAGTTGCAGCACGAAGACGAGGTCGAGCAGGATGTTGGCGCCGTTCATCAGCACCTGGACCGCGAGCACGGCGCCGGTGCGTTCCTGCGCGATCAGCCAGCCGGTGATGCCGTAGAGCGCGATGGCGGCGGGCGCGGACCAGACGCGGATGGCCATGTAGCGGCGGGCGAGGGTTTCGACCTCTGCACTTGCCGGGGAGACGGCGAAGGCGCCGGCGAAGAGCAGCGCCTGTGCCGCGATGATGACCGCCCCCGCGGCGAGGCCGATCAGCAGGGCGCGGGACAGGAGGGCCGCGACCTCTGGCCGGTCGCCCTCTCCGACGGCCTGTGCGGTGAGGCCGGAGGTGCCCATGCGCAGGAAGCCGAAGATCCAGTAGATCGCGGTCAGGATGATCGCGCCGATGCCGACGGCGCCGATCGGGGCCGCCTGCCCCATCTGGCCCACCACGCCGGTGTCGACGACGCCGAGGATCGGCACGGTGGCGTTCGAGATCACGACCGGCAGCGCGATGTGCAGGACCCGGCGGTGCGTGAGGTTCATCTCAGTCCTCGTCCCGGACCGGCATCAGGAAATGCCCGGTCGCCTGCGCGAAGAGGCGGGCGCGGTTGTCCTGCCATGCCTCGACGTGGACGGAGGCGTAGCGGCGGCCCGAGCGGTTGACGCGGGCGCGGGCGTAGGCGTCGCGCGGCAGGCCGGAACGTAGGTAGTCGACGTTGAAGTCGATGGTCTTGGGCAGGCGGCGCGGCACCGCCTCTGCCCCCGATTCCATGTCTTCCCACAGCATGGCCCAGCTGAGTTCGATGATCGCCGCGACCTCCATGAAGGCGGCGGTCACGCCGCCGTGCAGCGCCGGAATGGAGGGGTTGCCGATCAGCATGTCGGCGTAGGGCAGCACGGCGGTAAGCTCGTCGCCGTGGCGTTCGAACCGGATGCCGAGGAAGCGGATGTAGGGGACGCCGTCGACGAGGCCCTGCAGGGTGGCGTCACGGCGCTGCTTGACGACCTGCACGGGCTCGGGGCGGGCGCGTTTGGGCGATGTGGTCATGACGCGGCCTTTGCGGTGCGGGGACGCTCGCTTGATTGTCGCGAACGCGGGCGTTCGCTTGATTGTTGCGAACGCGGGCGTTCGACCGTGAAGGCGCCGGTGGCGGAGGCGACGGGGCGGTCGGTGTCGTCGTCCAGCGCCACGGCGCGCACGAAGGCGACGGAGCGGGTGACGTGATAGCAGGTGGCGCGGGCGGTGATGGTCTGGCCCGGTGTCGCCGGGCGCATGTAGTCGATGCGCAGGTCGATGGTGGCGGTGCCCAGCCCCGCCTGCGGATGCACCATGACGGCGGCGCCGCAGCAGGTGTCCATCAACGCCGAGACCGCGCCGCCGTGGATCACTCCGGTCTCGGGATCGCCCACGAGGCGGGCGTCGTAGGGCATGGTGATCACGGCCTCGCCATCGCCCACGTCGGTCATCCGCATCCCCAGCGCGCTGGCGTGGGGGATCATCGCGATGAATTGCGAGGCCACCTGCCGCCGGCGGTCGATCGGGATGTCGGGGGGCATCTGCGGGCTGTCGGTCATGGGCTGGCCTTTCGTGATCCGCGACAACTTCGCACTTGCGGCGGGGCGTGCAACCCCTATGTTGGTTTTGAGAATGGTTCGCAAGTAGGGATGCCGATGACCGCCACCACGACGATCACACCCCCTGCCCCGCGCGTCGGCCCGGTGCGGCCGCGCCGGCTGTGCATGGCACTGGTGCTGCTGGCGCTGGCGGCGTTTCCTGGCGAGTTGGGGGCGCTGACGCGGGGGCTGATGACGGATGCCTTCGTGCAGGTGTCCGGCTTCGTCGCGGCGACGCTGATCCTGTTCTACGGGGCGGAACGGCTGTTCCGCTTCGACATCGGCACGGCCCTGCAGAACGCGAGGGGCTGGCAGGTGCCGCTGGCCGCCCTGCTGGGGGCGACGCCGGGCTGCGGCGGGGCCGTGGTCGTGGTGGCGGCCTACAGTTCGGGGCACGTGGGCTTTGGTGCCGTTGTGGCAACGCTGACAGCGACGATGGGCGATGCGGCCTTTTTGCTGATCGCGACGCGGCCCGATGCGGCGCTGGTGGTGCTGCCGCTGTCCTTTGCCGTGGGCATCCTGAGCGGCTGGATCGTCGACGCCCTGCCCGGACCCGGCCGCCAGCCCGCCCGCGCCGGGTCCTGCGATCTGGCGCCGCTGATCGGGCGGACGCGGGTCAAGGATCTGATCTTTGCCGGTTTCGCCCTCCCCGGTCTGGTGATCGGGATCACGCAGCTGACCGGGGCCGACGTGGCGGCGATCTATGGACCCGTCCTGCCGCTGGTGGGGCTTGGCGGCACGGCGGCGGGGCTTTTCGTCTGGGTCACCTCGCGCCTGCAGGCGATGACCAATACCGCGGACAGCCCGGTGACGCGGATGGCGGAGGAGACGGCCTTCATCTCGGTCTGGGTGATCGGGGCCTACCTCGCCTACGACTACATCGTGGCCTTCGGCGGTTTCGATCTGGAGGCGCTGTTCGGCTCGGTCGCGCCGCTGCTGCCGCTGATGGGGGTGCTGGTCGGCCTGATCCCGGGGTGCGGGCCGCAGGTGCTGGTCACGACGCTTTATGCGGGCGGGCTGATCCCCTTCGCCGCGCTGATCGGCAACGCAATCAGCAACGACGGCGATGCGCTGTTCCCGGCGATCGCGCTGGACCCGCGTGCGGCGGTGCGTGCGACGCTTTATTCCACGGTGCCGGCGGTGATGCTGGCCTACGGCTTCCACTGGCTGGCGCCCGGCTACATGAACTGACCGTTTGCGCCCGGGGTGGCGTGGCGCTAGATTCCCGCAAAGGAGGAGCCCGATGCCCGAGAGCCGACTGTCGTTCAAGGAGATGTGCGCGCGCTACGACGTGACGCCGCGCACCCTGCGCTACTACGAATACATCGAGCTTCTGTCGCCGGACCGCGAGGGGCGTGCCCGGTTCTATGGCGCGCGCGAGCAGGCGCGGATGACGCTGATCATGCGCGGCCGCCGGTTCGGTTTCGCGCTCGAGGACATCCGCCAGTGGCTGCTGATCTACGAGAAGGAAGGCACCACGGCGCAGATGCAGGAATGGGTGAAACTCGCCGACCGGCAGATGCTGGAACTGGCCGAGCAGCGCCGCCAGCTGGACGAGACCATGGCCGAGCTGCAGCGTCTGCGGGATGAAACCGCCACGTCCTTGACCTGACGCGGGGTCAGATAATTGCGCCTGACGCCGGGTCATCTTGCGTGACCTGTCGTCATCGGATTTCTGACGTCACGTCATGTTTACGTTAACGTCAACATTCATTGTAAGGTCCACGGCAAGAGGCGATCTGACGGTCACACCCGCCAGACGTGGAGAAAGACGATGACGACCGATACCCTGAACATTCGAGAGATGTGCGACGCCTTTGACGTGACCCCCCGGACCCTGCGCTTCTACGAAGCCAAGGAACTGCTGTTCCCGATCCGCGAGGGGCAGCGCCGCCTGTTCACCCGGTCCGACCGGGCGCGGCTGAAACTGATCCTGCGCGGCAAGCGCTTCGGCTTCAGTCTGGAAGAGATCCGGCAGCTGCTGGACCTTTACGCCATGGGCGACGGCCAGCTGACGCAGCTGAGCCAGACGTACACCCTGGCCGAGACGCACCTGGCCGACATGGAGGCCCAGCGCGCCGAACTGGACGAGGCGATCGCAGAGCTGAAGGCCCAGATGAAATGGGGTGCCGCGAAGCTGAAAGAGATTTCGGAGCAGGCCAGCAGCGCCGCCTGATCCGACAGACACCGACCCGAGGGAGAGACACCAGATGCCAAGCTATACCGCACCGCTCAAGGATTATCAGTTCGTGCTGCACGACGTGCTGCGGGTGTCCGAACAGGACATCCCGGGCTACGCCGATCTCGACCGCGACTTCACCGCCGCGGTGCTGGAGGAAGTGGGCAAGCTGTCGTCCAACGTGCTGCAGCCGCTGAACGCGGTGGGCGACACCGAAGGCTGCCGGCTGGAAAACGGCGTGGTGCGGACGCCGACCGGGTTCAAGGCGGCCTTCGATCAGGTCCGCGACGGCGGCTGGACCGCCCTCGACGCGGCAGAGCAATACGGCGGTCAGGGCCTGCCCTACGTCATGCACACGGCGGCGAACGAGCCGATGGTCAGCGCCAACATGGCCTTCAACATGTATCAGGGCCTGACCCACGGCGCCTATTCCGCGATCCTCGCCCACGGGACGCAGGCGCAGAAGGACATGTTCCTGCCGAAACTCGCATCCTGCGAATGGACCGGCACGATGAACCTGACGGAACCGCATTGCGGCACCGATCTGGGCCTCATGCGCACGAAGGCCGTGCCGCAGGACGACGGCAGCTACAAGGTGACGGGGCAGAAGATCTTCATCTCGGCCGGCGATCACGACATGGCCGAGAACATCATCCACCTCGTGCTGGCCAAGATCCCCGGCGGGCCGGAGGGCATCAAGGGCGTGTCGCTCTTCATCGTGCCGAAGTTCATCGTCAAGGACGACGGTTCGCTGGGCGACCGCAACGGCGTCACGGTCGGCAAGATCGAGGAAAAGATGGGCATCCACGGGAATTCCACCTGCGTGATGAACTACGACGAGGCGACCGGCTATCTGATCGGCGAGGCGCACAAGGGGATGCGCGCCATGTTCGTGATGATGAACGAGGCGCGACTGGGCGTCGGCCTGCAGGGCTACGCGCAATCGGTCGCCGCCTATCAGAACGCTGTGGACTATGCCAACGATCGCCTGCAGGGCCGCGCCGTGACCGGTGCGCAGAACCCCGACGGCCCCGCCGACCCGCTGATCGTCCACCCCGACATCCGCCGCACGCTGATGGACCAGAAGTCCTTCAACGAAGGTGCACGGGCCTTCACCTTCTGGGGTGCCTCGCTGATCGACCGGGCACACAAGACTGGCGATGCGGCGGCCGAAGGGCTGGTGTCGCTGATGACGCCGGTCATCAAGGGCTTCCTGACCGACAAGGGCTTCGAATACGCGGTGGCGGCGCAGCAGGTCTACGGCGGCCACGGCTACATCGAGGAATGGGGCATGTCCCAGTTTGCCCGCGACGCCCGGATCGCGATGATCTACGAAGGGGCCAACGGCGTGCAGGCGCTGGACCTCGTGGGTCGCAAGCTGGCTGTCGACGGCGGCAAGCACCTGATGGGCTTCTTCGAGATGATCAAGGGCTTCATCAAGGAGAACGAGGGCAACGCGGCGCTGAAGTCCGACTTCCTCGACCCGTTGAAGGCGGCAAGCAAGGACATGCAGGCGGCCGCGATGTACTTCATGGGGTCGATGAAGAACCCGAACAACGCGCTGTCGGGCAGCTACGACTTCATGCACCTGATGGGCCACGTCTGCCTGGGCTACATGTGGGCGCGCAGTGCGGCGGCCGCCGTGCAGGCGCTGGAAGACGGCGCGTCCGACACCGCCTTCTACGAAACCAAGCTCGCGACGGGGCGCTATTACATGGCGCGCCAACTGCCGGCCACGTCGCTGCATCTGGCCCGCATCAACACCGGCGCGCAGCCCGTCATGGCGCTGGAGGCCGCCAGCTTTTGAGGGTGGCGGCGGGGTCCGCCCCGCCCTACCATCGCCGCAAAGGAGACCGCCGATGCCCAAACGCCTGCGCCTGACCCGCCGCTTTCCGGTCGCGATGACCGAGGACGGCTACCGGCGGCTGAAGAAATTCGCGCGGGAGGCGGGGCTGGACGAAGGCGAGGCGCTGTCGTTCCTGTTCGAGAACTTCGACAGCATCCTCGATCAGGACACCTTCGGCCACCGGCTGCGGCTGTTCAACGCGGAACTGGAGGCGCGCAAGACGTGAGCGTTGCAGGGCCGGCCAAGGCCGGCGCCTCCGGCGGGAGTATTTGCGGAAAAAGCGAGGACGGGAGGATGAGGCCCGATCCGTCGAGAGTTCCCCAGCCCCGCAGGGAGAGGCGCAGCACCACGGACCGGGTCCTCGCTTTTTACGGTCATCGGCTCTCCAGCCTGTACCGCATGTCGAGGTTGGAACAATAAAGTTAAGGCTTGGTAAAATGGTGCGGCGCTTGTCCTCGCTTTTTTCCAAATACTCAAAAAGCGACGCCCTCACCGGGCGCCACATCACACGGGAGGCACCACATGACGATCAAGCTGCACTGCTTCGGCGAAAGCGGCAACGCCTACAAGGCGGCGCTGACGATGACCCTCGCGGAGGTGGCGTGGGAGCCGGTCTTCGTTGATTTCTTCAAGGGGGCCACCCGCACGCCGGACTTCCGCGCGCTGAACGTAATGGGCGAGGTGCCGGTCATGGTGGACGGCGATCTGGTGATCACCCAGTCGGCAGTCATCCAAGACTACATCACCTCGAAGACCAGCAAGCTGGGCGGCAAGAGCGCTGACCAGCGGCGCGAAGTGCTGCGCTGGATGTTCTTCGACAACCACAAGGTCAGCGGCGTGGCCGGGCCCTTGCGGTTCAACACGAACTTCCTGCCCGAGGACAAGCGCAGCACGGAGGTCAACGACTTCATGCTGATGCGGCTCAAGTCGGCGCTGAAGGTCATGGACACGCATCTGGCGGACCGCGACTGGCTGGCGACCGAGGAACTGACCGTCGCCGATATCGCCTGCTGCGGCTACCTTTTCTACGAAGAACCCTTCGGGTTCGACCGCACCGAATTTCCCCATGTCGACGCCTGGCTCGACCGCATCGCGGCGACGCCCGGCTGGAAACACCCCTATGATCTGATGCAGCGCGCCCTGCCCGCTGCCTGAAGAAAGGACCAGGACCATGACAGACGCCTATATCTTCGACGCCGTGCGCACCCCCCGCGGCAAGGGCCGCGCCGACGGCAGCCTGCACGAGGTCACCAGCGCCCGGCTGTCCGCCGGGGTGCTGAACGCCCTGAAGGAGCGCAACGACCTGCAGGGCCACGCCGTCGAGGACGTGATCTGGGGCAACGTCACGCAGGTCGGCGAACAGGGCGGCTGCCTTGCGCGGACGGCCGTGCTGGCCTCGGACCTCGACCAGTCGATCCCGGGGCTTGCGATCAACCGCTTCTGCGCGTCAGGGATGGAGGCCGTGAACCTCGCCGCCAACCAGATCCGCGGCGGGGCCGGTCAGGCCTACATCGCCGGTGGTGTGGAAATGATGGGCCGCGTCGCCATGGGCAGCGACGGGGCGGCGATCGCCGTCGATCCGTCGATCGCGATGGACACCTATTTCGTGCCGCAGGGAATCTCGGCGGACATCATCGCCACCGAATATGGATTTTCGCGAGACGAGGCCGATGCGCTGGCGGTGGAATCCCAGCGCCGCGCCAAGGCGGCCTGGGACGACAACCGGTTCGCGCGGTCGATGATCACCGTGCGCGACGTGAACGGGCTGCCGATCCTCGACCACGACGAATACATGCGGCCCCAGACCGACATGCAGAGCCTCGGCGCGCTGAAGGCGAGCTTCAAGGACATGGGCGAAAGCATGCCCGGTTTCGACAAGGTCGCGCTGATGAAGTATCCGCATCTGGAGCGGATCAATCACATCCACCACGCGGGCAATTCGTCCGGCATCGTCGATGGCTCTGCCGGTGTCCTGCTGGGGTCGAAGGAATGGGGCGAGGCGATGGGTCTGAAGCCCCGCGCGCGCATCCGCGCCACCGCCAAGATCGGCACCGATCCCACGATCATGCTGACCGGCCCGGTGCCGGTGACCGAGAAGATCCTGAAGGACTCCGGCATGAACATCTCGGACATCGACCTCTTCGAGGTGAACGAGGCCTTCGCCTCGGTCGTGCTGCGGTTCATGCAGGCTTTCGACGTCGATCCATCGGTGGTCAACGTGAATGGCGGTTCGATCGCGATGGGCCACCCGCTGGGGGCCACCGGCGCCATCATCATCGGCACCCTGCTGGACGAGCTTGAGCGGACCGGCAAGTCCACCGGCCTTGCCACGCTGTGCATCGCATCGGGCATGGGGGCCGCGACGATCATCGAAAGGGTGTGACGGCCATGGATGACCGCGAAGCCCATCACACCTTTCAGGACTGGCTGGACCGGGTCGTCGTTCATGTCGTCGACGACGACTATGCCGCCTGGCGCCGGACCATGTTCTGCCCGCTTGTCGTGGACAGCGCGACGGGCCCCTCTGCCATGGCGACGGAGGACCAGCTGCGCGCGAAGTTCGACGAATGGCGCAGGCTGATCGCGACCCACAACCTGACCGACCTGGTCCGCACCGCCCATGACGTGCGGGCCGTGGCGCGCGACCGGATCGAGGGGGCCTATACCTTCGACATCCTGAGCCACGGTGCGCCGGTCATGCCCCGCTTCATCTCTGGCGCGACCCTGAAGTTCAGGGAAGGCCACTGGCGAGCGACCCATCTGCACAGCGGGCTGGCAGAGCGCTATCGCCACCTGATCCATACAACGGCCGCGGACGGCGACCCCGTCGCCCAGCCAATATCCACACCGGAAGGGAACATTCGATGACCGATTTCACCATGAACACCGACGCCGACGGCGTCGCCGTCATCACCTGGGATACCGTCGGCAAGTCGATGAACGTCATGAGCCAGCAGGGCTTTGCCGATCTCGACGCGCTGGTGGGCCAGGCGCTGGCGGATGATGCCGTGAAGGGCATCGTCATCACCTCGGGCAAAGACGGCTCTTTCGCCGGCGGCATGGACCTGAACATCATTGCGCGGATGCGCGACGAGGGCGACGATCCGGCGAAGGGCATCTTCGACGGCGTGATGCAGATGCACGGCGTGCTGCGCCGGATCGAGCGGGCGGGGATGGACCCCAAGACGCTGAAGGGCGGCAAGCCGATCGCCGCCGCCCTGCCCGGCACGGCGCTGGGCATCGGGCTGGAGATCCCGCTGGCCTGCCACCGCATCTTTGCCGCCGACAATCCCAAGGCCAAGATCGGCCTGCCCGAGATCATGGTCGGCATCTTCCCGGGGGCCGGCGGCACGACGCGGATCTCGCGCAAGCTGGGCGCGATGGCGGCCTCGCCCCTGCTGCTGCAGGGCAAGCTGAACGATCCAAAAGGGGCGCAGCGGGCCGGGATCGTCGACGAGGTCGTGGCGCCGGAGGAGCTGCTGGAGAAGGCGAAAGCCTGGGTCCTGCAGGCCAAGGATGCGGACATCGTGAAGCCCTGGGATCAGAAGGGCTACAAGATGCCCGGCGGCGCGCCCTATCACCCGGCGGGGTTCATGACCTTCGTCGGTGCCAGCGCGATGGTGAACGGCAACACGATGGGCGTCTATCCAGCGGCCAAGGCGCTGCTGTCGGCGGTCTACGAGGGCGCGCTGGTGCCTTTTGATACCGCGCTGAAGATCGAGGCGCGGTGGTTCACCCATGTGCTGCTGAACCCCTCGTCGTCCGCGATGATTCGCAGCCTGTTCATCAACAAGGAGGCGCTGGAGAAGGGGGCCAACCGGCCCGACGTGGCCGACCAAAAGGTGAAACAGGTCGGCGTGATCGGCGCGGGGATGATGGGTGCGGGGATCGCGCTGGTCAGCGCGCTTGCAGGGATCAAGGTCGTGCTGATCGACGCCAAGCAGGAAGCGGCGGACAAGGGCAAGTCCTATACGGCCGATTACATGGACAAGGGGATTTCGCGCAAGAAGGCGACGCCCGAGAAGAAGGAGCAGGTGCTGGGTCTGATCGAGGCGACCACGGATTATGCCGCGCTGAAGGACTGCGACCTGATCGTGGAAGCCGTGTTCGAGGACATGGGCGTGAAGGCCGATGTCACGCAGAAGGTGCAGGCCGTCACCGGGCCGGACTGCATCTTCGCCACGAATACCTCGACCCTGCCGATCACGGAGCTGGCCGAGGCCGCGACTGACGCGGAGAAGTTCATTGGCATCCACTTCTTCTCGCCCGTCGACAAGATGAACCTGGTGGAGATCATCCGCGGCAAGGCGACCGGCGACGTGGCGGTGGCCAAGGCGCTCGACTTCGTGCGGCAGATCCGCAAGACGCCGATCGTGGTGAACGACGCGCGGTTCTTCTACGCCAACCGCTGCATCATCCCCTACATCAACGAAGGCATCCGCATGGTGAAGGAAGGGGTCGCCCCCGCCCTGATCGAGAATGCGGCGAAGCTGGTGGGCATGCCCCTGGGGCCGCTGCAACTGGTGGACGAGACCAGCATCGACCTTGGCGTGAAGATTGCCAAGGCGACCAAGGCCGCGATGGGCGACGCCTATCCGGACGGCGAGGTCGACGAGGTGCTGTTCTGGATGGCCGACAGGGGCCGGATGGGCCGCAAGTCGAAATCGGGCTTCTACGCCTACGACGACGCGGGCAAGCGGCAGGGGCTGTGGGACGAGCTGGGTGATAAATACCCGGTGGCCGAGGAGCAGCCCGACCTTGTGACGGTGCAGCACCGGCTGCTGTTCGCGCAAGTGCTGGAGGCGGTGCGCGCGCTGGAGGACGGCGTGCTGACCGACATCCGCGAGGGCGACGTCGGCGCGATCCTGGGCTGGGGCTTTGCGCCCTGGTCGGGCGGTCCGTTCAGCTGGCTCGACATCATCGGCGCGCCCTATGCGGCGGAGCGCTGCGACCAGTTGCAGGAGCGCTTCGGCGATCGCTTCGCCTGCCCCGACCTGCTGCGCGACATGGCGGACAAGGGGCAGTCGTTCTATGGTCGCTTCGGGCCGGAGGCCGAGGACGCCGCCTGAGGGATTGCGCCGCGCCGCGCGCGGCGCGACGGGGGGGGGGCTAGCCCCCCTCTTGGCCCTGAAGGGCCAATTCACCCCCCAAGGTATTTGTGACGAGAAGAAGTGCTGGACCGGCGCGGGCGACGGTTGCAGCGCTGCGTCTTGCGGCGTCTAGGAAACGGGGTCCGGGTCGAAGCGGTAGCCCGACCGGGCGATGTCCGCGGCGCAGATCCGCGCTACGAGGGCCGCGTCCGCATCGGTGTAGTAGCCGCGCCAGTCGCGGGTGCGGGTGGAGGCATTCGCGCGGGGCAGGTCGAAGCGGAAGCCCAGATGAGCGAAGAACGGGGCTGCGTCCGTGGCGAAAGCCTCGAGCCTTATGAAATCTGTGGCACGCAGGGTGCCGGCGGCGTCGGTCAGGTAGCTGGCGTAGGGCTGTGCCGCGAGGCTTGCGCGGGTCTGCGGGTGGTTCAGGAAGGCGCCGAAGTCACGGGTCTGCGCCAGCGTGACGGCGGGATGGGCGAAGGTCTGAACGCGTAGCCAGTGATAGTAGCTGACGATCCGGTCCCAGGGATTGCGCACCAGCGTGACGATGCGCCAGCCGGTCATGTCGCAGACCCCTTCGACATCCCGCAGACGGCTGTGCTTCCACAACCGGCCCGGCGCCTGAAGGGCAGCGAGCCGGCCCCGGCGACGGCGGGCCTTGGGGGTGTCGCCGATCAGGATGTCGTCCTTCATCGCCCGCGATTCCAGCGCCAGCGTCAGGGCGGTGCCGCCGGTCTTGGGGATGTGGACGAAGGCGTAGCGGCGGCCCGGTGACAGGATCATGGGCCGGTGCCGAGGTGGTGCGGTGTCACGAGGTTTCCATTGATCTGTTCCGGGTGCTGCAGCACTCTGACGCGGACGGGGTCCGAGGTGAAGGGGAGACGGCGGATGGGCTGGATGACGGACGAGAGCGGTCTGACGCGGGGGCCCGCGAATTTCGTGCCCCTGACGCCGCTGTCGCATCTGAAGCGGGCGGCGGATGTCCATGCGGACCGCCCTGCCCTCGCCTATGGCGACCGGGTCTGGACCTATGCCCAGTATCACGCGCGCGTCAGCCGTCTGGCGGATGCGCTGCGCGGCCTTGGCGTGGCGCCGGGCGATGTCGTGGCCACCCTGCTGCCGAACGTGCCCGCCCAGTCCGAGGCGAGCTTTGCCGTGCCCGCCTGCGCCGGGGTGCTGAACACGATCAACACGCGGCTGGATGCGGACACGGTGGGCTATATCCTCGACCACGGCGGGGCGCGGGTCGTGATCGTGGACAGCGCCGGCGTGCCGCTGGTCGAGGCGGCCATTGCCCTGATGCAGACCCCTGCCCCGGTGGTGATCGAGGTGCCGGACGTGGTGGCGGGCATTCCCGCGACCGGGCGCTACCGCCTTTACGAGGATCTGCTGGCCGGGGGCGATCCGGCCTTTGCCTGGATCATGCCGCAGGACGAGTGGGAGAGCCTGGCGCTGAACTATACCTCGGGCACCACGGGGCGGCCGAAGGGCGTCGTCTATCACCACCGGGGGGCCTATCTGGCGACGATGGGCAACCAGATCGCCTGGCGGATGCAGCTGTTTCCGGTGATGCTGCAGATCGTGCCGCTGTTCCACTGCAACAACTGGACGCATACCTGGATGATGCCGCTGCTGGGCGGCTGCGCCGTCTGCTGCCGCGACATCACGGCCGCCGCGATCTATGCCGCCATCGCCGATCACGGCGTCACCCATTTCGGCGGCGCGCCGATCGTGCTGAACCTGATCGTGAACGCGGACGCGGCCGACCGGCGGCCCTTTGACCACACGGTCGAGGTCTTTACCGCAGGCGCGCCGCCCGCCGCGGCGCTGCTGTCGGCCATCGGCAAGCTGGGGTTCAACATCACGCAGGTCTATGGCCTGACCGAGACCTATGGCCCCGCGACGGAGTGCATCTGGACCCCCGGCTGGGACGCGCTGCCGGAGGAGGAACGCGCCGCGATCAAGGCGCGGCAGGGTGTGCCGATGGCGATGATGGAGGACATCGTGGTAGTGGACGAGGCGATGCGGCCCGTGGCACGCGACGGCGCGACGCAGGGCGAGATCGTGATGCGCGGCAATGCGGTGATGAAGGGCTACTACCGCAATCCGGAGGCGACGGCGAAGGCCTTTGCGGGCGGCTACTTTCATTCCGAGGATCTGGCAGTGCAGCATCCGGACGGTTACATCCAGATCACCGACCGGTCGAAGGACATCATCATCTCGGGGGGCGAAAACATCTCCTCGATCGAGGTGGAGAGTGCGCTGATGCACCATGCGGCCGTCAGCCTCTGTGCCGTGGTGGCGATGCCGGACGACAGGTGGGGCGAAGTGCCCTGCGCCTTCGTTGAGCTGAAGGCGGGGCGGGAGGCGACGGCGGAGGAGTTGATCGCCCATACCCGCAGCCGTCTGGCGGGCTTCAAGTGTCCAAAGCGGGTGGTGTTCGGGGAATTGCCCAAGACCTCGACCGGGAAGATCCAGAAATTCGAATTGCGCAAGCGGGTCGCCACCCCCTAGGCGTTCCGGCGCGCGTGCCTTAGGGTGTGAAAAACCGGCAGACAGGCAGCATGACCGCACTTGCGCAATACGAACGACTTGAAAGCCTCGGGCTGTGGCGGGCCAACCGCACGGACCAGCGGCGCGAGGTGATCGTGTCCTTCGGCGATGCGACGCTTGTCGTGTCCGATGGCGCGGGACGGCCGCTGTCGCACTGGTCGCTGCCCGCGGTGGCACGGCTGAACCCGCAGGAGGTGCCGGCGGTGTTCGCCCCCGATGCCGATGCGACGGAGACGCTGGAAATCGACGACCCCGTCATGATCGACGCCATCGACACGGTGCGTGGCAGTCTGGTCAAGGCGCTGCCCCGGCGCGGGCGATTGCGGCAGATGCTGACGCTGGCGCTGCTGCTGGCTGTCATCGGGGGCACCGCGCTTTGGGGCCCGGATGCGCTGCGACGGCAGACCGCCGACAGCGTCAGCGCCCTGCGCCGGGCCGAGATCGGGGCGACGGTGCTGGGTCATCTGCAGGCACGGACCGGGCCGGTCTGCCGCGGCACCCGCGGGCGTGCGGCGCTGGAAACGCTGATGACGCGGCTGTTCGGGCGCGACGCGCCGGGGCAGATCGTCGTGCTGCCGGCGGCGTTGCCGGGGCCCTTCACCCTGCCCGGCGACCTGACGGTGATCGACCGGTCGATGCTGGTGCGCTACGACGATCCGCTGATCGCCGCGGGCGATGTCATCGCGGCGCGTGCCAGCACCGGCGATCCGATGGAGGCGCTGCTGCGCCACGCGGGCCTGCCGGCGACGATCCAGCTGTTGACCTCTGGCAAGCTGCCGGAGGCGGCGCTGTCGGACTACGCGGACGCACTGCTCGCGCAGGGACCGCGCCCGGTGTCGGAAGCGGTGCTGCTGCGGGCCTTTGCGGATGCCAAGGTCTCCTCTGCCCCCTATGCGTCGCTGCGTTCGGCGCGGGACCAGAACGGGGCGACGCTGATCACGTCAGACCCGATGCGGGGGCAGACGCCGGTGCCGGTGCTGACCGATGCCGAATGGATTCAGGTGCAGGCGATCTGCGACGGCTGAGGGTCCATGCCGCCGGGTTTGGCCTAGCTGCGCAGGAACGCGTCGGAAAAGCCCATGCCGCGCACGATGCCGAGGGCGCGGGTCAGGTCGCCGGGAGACCGGAACGGGCCAGCGGCGATGGTCTTGAGCCCGCCGGATGTCGCCGAGGCAACGGGCAGGCCCGCGACTTGCAGCCGTGCGATCAGCCGGGCAGCGTTGGCCGGATCGGCGAAGCTGCCGACCTGCACGTAGCGATGCCCCGCGGCCGCCGCGGGCACCTGCACCGCGGCAGGGGCCACGGACCGGCTGCTGACATGTGGCACGGTCTGCGCCACGCGCAGCCCGCGCTGCGGATTGATGCGACCGTCGTCCCAGACACGGGCGTAGCCGGCGGCGATGCGGACCGGCGTGCCGGCGGGCGCGTTGGATGCGGGCACCGGACCGGCCCCGAAGAGCGGGCGCGGGGTCGCCGTTCGCGTTACGGCGACTGCGGCCGGATAGCTGGCGGTGACATCGGCGGCGACGACCTGACGGCCCGACAGCCCGTAGCCGCGGCCAGAGGGGGACTCGGCCTGCGGGCCGCAGCGCATCGGAAAGCGGGGATCGCCCCCGAGGCCGGGAATGGCGCAACCGGAGGTCGCATGCGACGGCGCCGCGACGGGCAGCGCAAAGGCGGGCTGCGGCGTCATGGCGATCCGAACCGGCGCGGGCGTCGGGCAGGCGATGGGGGCGCCGGTCGCGGCGTCGATCAGGGTCTGGCCCGTTTCGGCCTGCCGGTCGCAGGCGGCGGCGAGGGTCAGGCGCAGGGGCTGTGCGGTCGCGGTGCCGGCCGGCTGCGGGCTAGGTCCGCAATCGACGGGCGCGCCCGTGCCGGCGCTGACGAAACCGGGCTGCAGGCCGAAGCGCCCCGCGCAGGCCTGCGCATAGGTCATGCGGCGGGGTTGCGGCGCCGGAACGGCGCGCGGGGCCGGCGCAGCGACCACGGGCCGGGGGGCCGGCGGGGCGGGAATGCGGCGGACCTGCGGCGTGGCCGGGCGGGGTGCGGTCTTTGCAACCGCGGCCGGGCGCGGCGGCAGGGTCACGACCGGCGGCTCTGGCAGGGGATCCGGCGTGCGGACCTCGGCCTGCGGCGCGGGTTGCGCCTGCGGCGTGGCCTGCGCGGTGCGGACGGTCGTCGGTTGGAAATTGCACAGCTGGTTACGGGCGCGGTCAACGCGGGGCACCCAGTTCACCATGCCGGCCATGCCGGCCCGCACGAAGGCGCAGCCGCGGGAGTCCACGTACTGGCTGGCGTCGTAGCCGGCGGGGGGCAGTTCGGCCGGCACCGCGCTTGTCTGCGCCGAAACGGTTGCCACCCCAAGGCCGGAGGCCATCAGGGCCGCGGTTGCGATTGTGCTGGCGAAACGTGTCGCAGACATAGACATCCCCACAATATATTGTGGGAACATCGCAAACAATCCATAGCAAGTAAAGGCTATCCTGCCTTCGATCCGCCTTATTTGGTGCCGAACATCCGGTCGCCCGCGTCACCGAGACCCGGCACGATGTAGCCCTGTTCGTTCAGGCGTTCGTCCACCGCCGCGGTGACGATCTGCACGTCGGGATGGGCCTCCTTCATGCGGGCGATGCCCTCTGGCGCGGCCAGCAGGCAAAGGAAGCGGATGTTGGTGGCGCCCGCCTGCTTCAGCAGGTCGATGGCCGCGACCGAGGAGTTGCCGGTCGCCAGCATCGGGTCGACGGCGATGACCATGCGATCCTCGAGCGCCTGCGGCACCTTGAAGTAGTATTGCACGGGCTTCAGCGTTTCCTCGTCCCGGTAGAGGCCGACGAAGCCGACGCGGGCGGAGGGCACCAGTTCGAGGATGCCGTCCAGCAGCCCGTTGCCTGCCCGCAGGATCGAGACCAGCACCAGCTTCTTGCCGTCGAGCACGGGGGCGTCCATCGGCTGCAGCGGCGTGTCGATGCGTTCGGTCGTCATCGGCAGGCCGCGGGTGATCTCGTAGGCCAGAAGCTGGCTGATCTCTCGCAACAGCTGGCGGAAACCGGCGGTCGAGGTGTCCTTGCGGCGCATCAGGGTCAGCTTGTGCTGCACCAGCGGGTGGGTGACGTGGGTCAGGTGGCCGTCGGAGAAGTCTTGGGTCATGGGGCGGGCTCCAGTCGTTTGAGGATCGCGTCACGGGTGGCGGTGTCGCAGAAGGCAGCGTTGGCGGCGGCGATGTTGGTGTCGCGGAAATCCGCTTCCTGCCAGCCGAAGGTGCGCTGCAGGTTCTCGTATTCCGCGGTCATCGTGGTGTGAAAGAACGGCGGATCGTCGGTGCTGATCGTGACCGGCACGCCCGCGTCGCGCAGCCGCTCGATCGGGTGAACGTCCCAGTTGTCAACGGCTTGCAGGACGACGTTCGAGCCGGGGCAGACCTCCAGCGTGATGCCGCGGTCGGCGAGGTCGTCGACGAGGCGCGGATCCTCGATCGCGCGGATGCCGTGGCCGAGGCGTTCGACGCCCAGGGCCAGCGTTTCACGGATGCGCTGGGGGTCGCCCCATTCGCCGGCGTGGGCGGTCAGGCGCAGGCCCGCCTCCTTCGCCAGATCGAAGCTGTAGGCGAAATCGCCGGGGCGGCCTTCGAGTTCTGCCCCCGCCATGCCGAAGCCGGTCAGGAAGTCGCCTGCGGTTTCCGCGGCGACCCGTGCCGCCTTGCGGCAGGCGTCGCGGCCGTGGTGGCGCACGGCGGTGGCGATGCCGCGCATCACGATGCCGTCGTCGCGTTCCGCGTCGGAGGCCGCCTGCTGGATCGCCGCCAGATAGTCGCGCCACGCCGACAGGTCGCCGCCGCCGCAGAAATCGGGGGACAGGAACGCCTCTGTATAGATGACGCCGTGAAAGGCGCTTTCGGCCAGCACGGCACGGGTGAGGCGGTAAAATTCCTCGGGCCCGGTCAGGACGGTGCAGGCCTCGTCGTATTGGCGCAGGAAGTGGGCGAAGTCGCGGAATTCGTAGCCGCCGTCGGCGTCGAAGATGCCGTCGAGGCGGATGCGCTTTTCCGCGGCGAGGCCCCTGATGAAGTCGGGCGGGGCCGCGCCTTCGAGGTGCAGGTGCAGTTCGACCTTCGGGATGTCGCGCAGGCTCATAGGACAGACTTTCCGGGGCCGGTATGGGGGATGCCGAGGTGATCGGCCACGGTGGCGGCCACGTCGACGAAGGCGATCTGGCCGAGGCTTTTCGCGCCGATGCCATAGACCAGCACGGGCACCCGTTCGCGCGTGTGGTCGGTGCCGGTCCAGCTAGGGTCGTTGCCGTGGTCCGCCGTCACGATCAGAAGATCGCCGTCGCGCAGACGGGGCAAGAGGCGGCCCAGTTCGGCGTCGAACCATTCCAGATGGCCGGCATAGCCCGGAATGTCGCGGCGGTGACCGTAGAGGCTGTCGAACTCGACGAAGTTGGCGAAGGTGAAGGACCCCTCCTCTGCCGTGTCCACCAAGTCGGACAGGTGGCCCATCAGGGTGCGGTCATCGCCCTTGCGCACCTCGTCGATGCCCCGCATCGAGAAGATGTCGCCGATCTTGCCCACCGCGTGGACGCGGCGGCCGGCGGCCTGCGCGTCGTCGCAGATCGTGGGCGCCGGCGTGGCGATGGCGTAGTCCTTGCGGTTCGGGGTGCGGGTGTAGGCGCCGTCGGTCCCGACAAAGGGGCGGGCGATCACGCGGCCGACCTTCATCGCGTGGACATGCGGGGCGAGGTCGCGGCAGAGCGTCAGCAGGCGGTCGAGGCCGAAGCTTTCCTCGTGCGCGGCGATCTGCAGGACGGAGTCGGCGGAGGTGTAGACGATGGGCCAGCCGGTGCGCATGTGTTCGGCGGCGTGTGCGTCGATGATCGCGGTGCCGCTGGCGTGGCAATTGCCGAGGATGCCCTCGGTCCCCGCAAGCTTGCAGATCAAGGCGGTCAGGTTGTCTGGGAAGGCAGGCTGCGTGTCGGGGAAATAGGTCCAGTCCCAGGGCACCGGCACGCCGGCCAGTTCCCAGTGGCCCGAGGGGGTGTCCTTGCCGGGGCTGACCTCTGTCGCGGCGCCCCAGGCGCCGGTGGGATCGGCGTCGAGGCCCGGCGTGTCGGCGCCGCTGGCCAGACGGATGGCGGCGCCAAGGCCCAGCGCGTCCATCACCGGCAGCTTCAGGGGCTGCGCCTGCGCGATATGGGCCACGGTGTTGGCGCCGGTATCGGGGCGGCTGCCGTTGAAAAAGGCGTCCGCATCCGGCGCACCGCCGATGCCGACCGAGTCGATGACGACCAGAAAAGCGCGTGTCATGTCAGGTGATCCTGTCCAGTATCAGGGGCGTGGTGGCGGGGCGTGCGCCGATGGTGATGGCGGCCAGCACCGCGTCGCGCGCCGCCTCTGCCTTGTCCTGCGTCCGGGCGTGGACGGTGGCGATCCGGGTGCCGCGGGTGATCGGCGTGCCCAGATCGGCGACATCCGTCAGGCCGACGGCGGGGTCGATGCGGTCACCCTCTCGCGCGCGGCCACCGCCCAAGGCCACGACGGCGAGACCCAGCGCCTCTCCGTCGATGGCGGCGATGTGGCCGCCGTGCGGGGCGGTGACGGCCAGGGTGACGGGCGCCTTGGGCAGATGCGTGCGCCAGTCCTTGTCCATGTCGGGCGGGCCGCCCAAAGCCGCGATCATCCGCGCGAAGCGGTCCATCGCGCTGCCGTCGGCCAGCGTGCGTTCGAGGGCGGCGCGGGCCTTTACGACCGGCCAGCCGGCCAGCGCCAGCGCCTCGCACCCCAGCGACAGGGCGAGGGCGACGAGGCGGGGCGCGGCCTCTGGCTGGCCTGACAGCACGTCGAGGCAGACCGCCATTTCCGTCGCGTTGCCGAGGGCGGGGGCGAGCGGCTGCGTCATGTCGGACAGCACGGCGACGGTGGGGCACCCTGCCCCGCGCGCCGTGTCGACAAGCGCGCGGGCAAGGGCCGTGGCATCACCGCGGGTCTTCATGAAGGCGCCGCTGCCGACCTTCACGTCCAGCACCAGCGCGTCGAGGCCGGCGGCCAGCTTCTTGGACAGGATCGAGGCGGTGATGAGGTCGATGGAATCGACCGTCGCCGTCACGTCGCGCACCGCATAGAGCCTGCGGTCGGCGGGGGCGATCCGCGTCGTTGCGCCGACGATGGCGCAGCCCACGTCGGCCACGATGGCGCGCAGGTCGGCCTCGGTCACGTCGACGCAGACGCCGGGCACGGCCGACAGCTTGTCGAGGGTGCCGCCCGTGTGCCCCAGCCCGCGGCCAGAGATCATCGGGACATAGACGCCGCAGGCCGCGAGCATGGGGGCGAGGATCAGCGACACGCAGTCGCCCACGCCGCCGGTCGAATGCTTGTCCAGCACCGGCCCCTGCAGGTCCCAGCGCAGCACGTCGCCGCTGTCGCGCATGCCGGTCGTCAGGGCGACGCGGCCGGGGGCGTCCAGACCTTTCAGGCAGACGGCCATGGCAAAGGCGCCGGCCTGCGCGTCGGTGACGCCGCCATCGGCCAGCCCGGTTGTAAACGCCGCCAGCCCGTCGGGCGCCACATCGCCGCGCCGGACGGCGGCAATCAGGGAACGCGCATCCATGGTCACACCCGGCTCATGTAGTCCGCGTCGAAGGCGCCGGGCAGCAGGGTGCCGACGGTCGTTTCCAGCACCGCGCCGTCGACGGTCGTCAGCGTGACAGGCGTGTCGGGGGCCGCGAATTCCGCCAGCTTCTGGCGGCAGCCGCCGCAGGGGCTGACCGGCTGCGGGCTGTCGGCGATGACGGCGACGGCCGCGATGTCGCGCGCACCGGCGGCGCACATGGCGGCGATGGCGCCCGCCTCGGCGCAGGTGCCTTCGGGATAGGCCACGTTTTCCACGTTGCAGCCGATGTGGATCGCGCCGTCCAAGGTGCGGATCGCGGCGCCGACCTTGAAGCCGGAATAGGGCACGTGGGCGTTGTCCCGCACGGCGGTGGCGGCCGCGATCAGGGCGGCGGTGTCTGGGTCTGGATGGGACATGGGGGATTCTCCGGCATTTGGCGCGACAGTGAAGCCGCGGGACACCGGATGCAAGCCGTTCGGGGGAACTGGGCTGCCGGCGCCGGCGTTACCTTACGCACACCACAGGAGGCTGCGATGATCCCCCCCACCAAACCCCTTGCGCACCGCGACGACGACGCCATCGCGCAGGCCGCCGACGCGCCCATGACCGGCGATCAGGCCGATCTGCTGCGCAGCCTGTGCGAGGATGCGGGCGAACCCTTCAACGCCAACCTGACGGAAGCGGAAGCGTTGCAGCGCATCGCAGAGCTGACCGACAGCCTGAACACCGATCAGAACCTCTGATCCCGCCGCCTGCCCCGACCGCCGACGGCACGCGCGGCGAAGACACATCGAAAGGACGAGACCGATGCCCGAAGGCCCCAACATGACCGAAGACCACCACATGATGGACGGCGAACAGGCCGCCATCCTGCAAGACCTGTGCGAAAAGACGGGCCATCCGTTCAGCGACCAGATGACCGCCGAACATGCGGACGAGATGATCGAGCGGCTGTCTGCCCAGCTGGAGGCGGAATCGGCAAAGCGCTGACGCTCTGGGGTCAGCCCGGAAAGATCGTGCTCATCTCCGCCTCGAACCGGGCCCATGTCAGGGTGGCGCGGTTGCCGGCGTAGCCGTGATAGTGGCTGCGGCCGCTGGCGTTCGGCAGACCGGCCCAGATCTTGGCCAGATTGTTCATGAAGGTGCGCCGGTCGATCCGGCCGTTCGCGACATCGTGGAATCCCGCCTCTGCCAGCAGGACATCGGCGAGCGCGTCCTGCACCTGCGGGCTGAAACGGTCGTTCAGGGCGACACCCGTGATGTCCACCAGCCGCCGCAGGGTGGCCGGGATGAACTGGTAGCGGCCGATCGCGTGCGGCTGACCGGGCGTGGCCTTAATCCAGCGGTAGATTTCCGCAATCGTCATCTCTGTCGGGCGGCGGGCGGGCCTGCGGGTCGCGCCGTAGTTCACGGCGTCATAGCCGGCGCGCCCCGCCTCTGCCGCGGCGATCAGGTGGCGCACCCGGTCGGCGGGGGTTCCGCCGCCAAGAGGCACGGCAATCGCGGGACCCGACGCCAGCCGTGCCCGTTGCAGCCGCACCGGGTATGGCGCGAAGAAGCTGCGCCCCCCATCGCCGACGAAAAGGCTGGCCCGCGTCGCATTCGGTCGGTCTGCGGGATCGGACGCTGACAGGTCGACCATCGCGACACGCCCCTGCAGGATCGACGACCGCCCCGTCAGCGATAGCGCGTCGGCGGGCGCAACCTGCGGCGTGGCAATCGTCAGACCCAACAGGAACATTGCGAAAGACAGGTGTCGAAAAAGTGCCATGCGGTCCCCTTGCCCGTTTTCAATCGGCCGCAACCTGCGGGACAGAGGTTGATAAATCGTTGGGCGCGCCACGGATCGCACCGGCCCGGTGGAACAAAAACCCGCCGGGAACATTATATGAACAATTCATGAAAGGATGTCCCCATGACCGAAGATCTGAGCCACCCCAAGACCGAAGCCCCCGGCAATGCGGAAAAGCCTGTCGATGACTGGGTGACCGGTGACGAGGCGATGACCGGCGCGCAGGCCAGCTACCTTCAGACCCTGTCCGAAGAGGCCGGCGAAACGTTCGATCCGAACCTGAGCAAGGCCGAGGCGTCCAAGCGGATCGACGCCCTGCAGGAAAAGACCGGCCGGGGCGCGTAACCCGGCCTAGGCGCAGCGGCCGGGATGGTTTAGGGGTGAACCAGTTTCACTGACAGGACCGCCCGGCCATGACCCCTGCCGACAAAGACGACACGCCCTCTGAAAGCCTGCGCAAGGCCGCGCTGGACTATCACCAGTTTCCCAAGCCCGGCAAGCTGGAGATCCGCGCAACGAAGCCGCTGGCCAACGGTCGCGACCTGTCGCGCGCCTATTCCCCCGGCGTGGCCGAGGCCTGTCTGGAGATCAAGCGCGACCCGGACACCGCGCGCGACTTCACCACGCGCGGCAACCTCGTCGGCGTCGTGACGAATGGCACCGCCGTGCTGGGGCTGGGCAACATCGGCGCCCTCGCCTCCAAGCCGGTGATGGAGGGCAAGGCGGTCCTGTTCAAGAAGTTCGCCAACATCGACTGCTTCGACATCGAGCTGAACGAACCCGACCCGGTGAAACTGGCAGAGATCGTCTGCGCGCTGGAACCGACCTTCGGCGCCATCAACCTCGAAGACATCAAGGCGCCCGACTGCTTTGTCGTGGAGCGGATCTGTCGCGAACGGATGAACATTCCGGTCTTTCACGACGACCAGCACGGGACGGCGATCGTCGTGGGTGCCGGCATCACCAACGCCCTGCGCATCGCGGGCAAGGATTTCAAGGACGTCAAGGTTGTGTCCACCGGGGGGGGGGCTGCCGGCATCGCCTGCCTGAACATGCTGCTGAAGCTCGGCGTGCAGCGGCGCAATGTCTATCTGTGCGACCTACAGGGCCTTGTCTACACCGGCCGCGAACTGGACATGACAGACCAGAAGGCGGAATACGCGCAAGGCGACACGCCGCGCAGCCTGGATGACGTGATCGAAGGCGCCGATGTCTTCCTCGGCCTGTCAGGCCCCGGCGTGCTGACGCCCGAAATGGTCGGCAAGATGGCCGATGTGCCGATCATCTTCGCCCTTGCCAACCCGAACCCGGAGATCGATCCGGCGACCGCACGCGCGGTGAACCCGAAGGCTATCATCGCCACGGGGCGGTCGGACTTTCCCAATCAGGTCAACAACGTCCTGTGCTTTCCCTTCATCTTCCGCGGCGCGCTGGACGCGGGGGCGACCACGATCAACGACGAGATGAAGATCGCCTGCATCGAGGGGATCGCCGCGATGGCGCGTGCCACCACCAGCGCCGAGGCCGCGGCCGCCTATCAGGGCGAGCAGCTGACCTTTGGACCCGACTACCTGATCCCGAAGCCCTTTGATCCGCGGCTGATGGGCGTCGTGGCGAGCGCCGTGGCGCAGGCCGCCTGCGACACCGGCGTCGCGTCCCGACCCATCCCCGACATGGCGGCCTACAAGCGGCAGCTGGACGCCAGCGTCTTCAAGTCCGCCTTCATCATGCGCCCGGTGTTCGAGGCCGCCCGGACCGCCACCCGGCGCATCGTCTTTGCCGAAGGCGAGGACGAACGCGTGCTGCGCGCGGCGCAGGCGGTGATGGAGGAGACGACGGACCTGCCGATCCTGATCGGCCGGCCGGAGGTGATTGCCGCGCGCTGCGAACGCGCCGGGCTCGACATCCGGCCGGCCGTGGACTTCAAGATCGTGAACCCGGAAAACGATCCCCGCTATCGCGACTACTGGGGCACCTACCACGACATCATGGCACGCCGGGGCGTGACGCCGGATCTGGCCCGTGCGATCATGCGGACCAATACCACGGCGATCGGTGCCGTCATGGTCCACCGGGACGAGGCGGATTCACTGATCTGCGGCACCTTCGGCCAGTATTTGTGGCACCTGAACTACATCCAGCAAATCCTTGGAAACGAACAGCTTCACCCGGTCGCGGCCCTGTCGCTGATGATCCTTGAAACCGATAGCCTGTTCATCGCCGATACGCAGGTCCACGAAGAACCGACGCCGGAACAGATTGCCGAAACCGCGATCGGTGCCGCGCGCCACATCCGCCGTTTCGGGGTGGAGCCGAAGATCGCGCTTTGCTCTCACAGCCAGTTCGGCAACATGGACAGCTCTTCGGGCCGGCGGATGCGGGCGGCGATGGATATCCTGCACAGCGCACCGCGCGATTTCAGCTTCGAGGGCGAGATGCACATCGACAGCGCGCTCGACGTGGATCTGCGCAACCGGATATTTCCGGGCGCGCACATGGACGGGGCCGCAAATTGCCTCGTCTTCGCCAATGCCGACGCGGCGTCGGGCGTGCGCAACATCCTCAAGATCAAGGGCAACGCGCTGGAGGTCGGGCCGATCCTGATGGGCATGGGCAACCGCGCACATATCGTGACGCCGTCGATCACCACGCGCGGCCTGCTGAACATGTCGGCCATCGCGGGCACGCCCGTTGCGCACTACGGCTGACCGCCGCGCAGCGCCGCATCTTCCCGTGCGCGGACTGGGGGACCGGGATGGCCGGAGGGCCATCCCGATCGGTCGCGGGCGCTATTTCTTTGCTGTCTGGGGTTTCTGGTCGGGCTGCTTGGCCTTGGTGTCCGGCGTCGAGGCCGGCTTCGGGGCCTGTTTCGACTTCGAGGGGGTACCGTGCTTGTCCATGATCTTCTCCAGGTAAACGGAGGCGGCGGAAGTGTCGTCCCGTGCCATGAGATCTAGGCGCCGTCCAACAGGCTCACAAGATGAACGCGAAAACAATGCTGCTTGGATCGGCCAATTTGCGCCTGATGATTTCAAGTATCAGCCATTTTCCGCAATATCTGAAAATCACCGCGATGTGATGGACCCCGTCATCTGTCTTGTCCGCCTTATCCCCGGGGGTCGAGAAACAGCATTTCCGGGCCGCCTGCCGCAGCGGTCCGACCCGCCCATACTGTCAATATCTTGACGATTCCGCATGACCCGCGCGTGCCGCCCTTGCTGCGGCCGTCGCCCTTGCCTAACCATGACGGCGACCGTTTGGGAGGACGCGCGCATGGCCTACGCCAAGATCTACAAAAGCTGGCAGGACGATCCGGAGGCATTCTGGATGGCCGAGGCGAAGAAGATCGACTGGGTCAAGCCGCCGTCCTACGCGCTCGACATCAGCCGGGCCCCGCTTTACCGCTGGTTCGCCGATGCGCAGGTCAACACCTGCCACAACGCCGTCGACCGCCATGTGAAAGCGGGCCGCGGCGATCAGGTGGCGATCATCCACGACAGCCCGATCACCGGCACCGTCAGCCGCATGACCTTTGCCGAACTGAAGGCCGCCACCGCCCGACTTGCGGGGGCCCTGCGCGACAAGGGCATCGCGAAGGGCGACCGGGTCATCATCTACATGCCGATGGTGCCCGAGGCGATCGTCGCCATGCTGGCCTGCGCCCGGATCGGGGCGGTCCATTCGGTCGTCTTCGGCGGCTTCGCCGCCCATGAACTCGCCGTGCGGATCGACGACGCGACGCCCAAGGCGATCATCGGCGCCTCTTGCGGGCTGGAGCCGGGGCGGACGATCGCCTACAAGCCGCTGATCGACGGCGCGGTGGAACAGGCGAAGCACAAGGTCGATTTCACCATCATCCTGCAGCGCGACCAATTGCCCTGCGACCTGACGCCGGGGTTCGATCACGACTGGCACGCGGTGCAGGAGGGCGTGGCCCCCGCCGCCTGCGTGCCCGTCGCGGGCGACCATCCGGCCTATATCCTCTACACCTCCGGCACCACCGGGGCGCCGAAGGGCGTCGTGCGGCCCACCGCGGGGCATCTGGTGGCGCTGAACTGGACGATGAAGAACGTCTACAACGTCGATCCGGGCGACGTCTTCTGGGCGGCGTCGGACGTGGGCTGGGTCGTGGGCCACAGCTATATCTGCTACGGTCCGCTGATCCACGGTAACACCACGGTGGTGTTCGAGGGCAAGCCGGTCGGAACGCCGGATGCCGGGACCTTCTGGCGGGTGATCCAGGACCACAAGGTGAAGTCGTTCTTCACCGCCCCCACGGCGTTCCGCGCGATCAAGCGCGACGACCCGAAGGGAGAGCTGATCGGCGACTACGATATCAGCAGCCTGCGCGCGCTCTACCTTGCCGGGGAACGGGCGGACCCGGACACGATCATCTGGGCGCAGAAGATCATGGGCGTGCCGGTCTACGACCACTGGTGGCAGACAGAGACGGGTGCCGTCATCGCCGGCAACCCCGCGGGGATCGAGGCGTTGCCCGTGAAGATCGGCAGCCCCACGGTGGCGATGCCCGGCTATGACATCCACATCCTCGACGCCGCGGGGCAGGACATGCCGGTCGGCGAGCTGGGCGCCATCGCGATCAAGCTGCCCCTGCCGCCGGGCACCCTGCCGACCCTGTGGAATGCCGAGGATCGTTTCATCAAGTCCTACCTGACCACCTTCCCCGGCTACTACGAGACCGGCGACGCGGGGCGGCTGGACGAGGACGGCTACCTTTACGTCATGGCGCGCACCGACGACGTGATCAACGTGGCGGGTCACCGCCTGTCGACCGGCGCGATGGAGGAAATCCTGTCCAACCACCCGGACGTCGCCGAATGTGCCGTGATCGGCGTCAGCGACGCGCTGAAGGGGCAGTTGCCGATGGGGTTCGTCTGCACCAACAAGGGCACCACCCGCAGTGATGACGAGATCATCGCCGACTGCATCCGCATGGTCCGCGACGAGATCGGCCCGGTCGCCGCCTTCAAGCTGATCGCCGTCGTCGACCGCCTGCCCAAGACCCGGTCCGGCAAGATCCTGCGCCGCACCATGGTCGCGATCGCCGACAACGCAGATTTCAAGGTGCCGGCGACCATCGACGACCCGGCCGTTCTGGACGAGATCCGCGCAGCGGTGAAGCCATTGGGCTATGGCGGGACATGAGCGGCGGCCGACGGTCGCCTTGGGTTGGATGATGTGACGACATGAAAAGGCCCCGCCTGCTGTACAGACGGGGCCCGGTCGTCTTGAGTAATCGTAGCGATCAGATGTCGTCGCCCAGCGCACCCTTCACGGTGCCGGTGGCTTTCTGCACGTCGCCCTTGGCTTGCTGTGCCTTGCCTTCGGATTCCAGACGCTCGTTGTCGGTGGCCTTGCCGGTGACTTCCTTGGCGGCACCGGCGATCTTGTTGCCGGCGGCCTTTGCTTTGTCTGTCAGTTCACCCATGATAATTCTCCATTCCTTTACAGGCAGTTGGCTTCGGTTATCGTCGCCATCCCGTCTGCTGGTAAAACGCGGATCGCTCGGAAAGGTTCCCGCGGCGGGTCTCAATCGGGGCCCTAGGAAAACTGCTCCTGGAACAAACGCTCCTCCAGCCCGTGGCCGGGGTCGAAGAGGATGCGGTGGCGGATCCGCGGGTCGGAGCGGATTTCCACGCTGACCACGTCACGCACGGCCTTGCCGTCCGCATCGGCCATGACCGGGCGTTTGACGGGGTTCAGCACGTCGATCCGCACGACCGAGGTCTTGGCCAGCAGCGCACCGCGCCAGCGGCGCGGGCGGAAGGCCGCCATCGCCGTCAGCGCCAGCACGTCAGACCCGATCGGCAGGATCGGCCCGTGGGCGCTGTAGTTGTAGGCGGTGGACCCCGCGGGGGTGCAGACCAGCGCCCCGTCGCAGACCAGTTCCTCCATCCGCAGCTTGCCGTCCACTGTGATGCGCAGCTTGGCCGCCTGCGGGCCCGCGCGCAGCAGCGACACCTCGTTGATCGCCAGTGCCGCGTGCATCGACCCGTCGGCGGATTCCGCGATCATGCTGAGGGGATTGACGATCTCCTCCTCGGCTTCCTGCAGGCGCCGGATCAGGTTGTCGCCGTCGTAGAGGTTCATCAGGAACCCGACGGTGCCCCTGTTCATGCCATAGACCGGCGCGTCGAGGTCCTGCGTCGCATGCAGCGTCTGCAGCATGAAGCCGTCGCCGCCCAGCGCCACGATGTATTGCGCCTCGGCCAACGGGGCATTGCCGTGCCGGGCGGACAGGTCGGTCAGGGCTTCCTGCGCGATGGGGGCCTCGCTGGCCAGAAAGGCGATCCGCAGGCGGGGCATGGGCAGGCTTTCCATCGGGTCCATCACGGTTTTGTCCATGGTTCGCACCTGAAACGCAAGTCGGCTGCGGACCGCCGGTGGCGGGGACGCACCCTGCCCCGTCGTTTTGTCGCTTTTGACCAGCCCTGCTTTGGCGTATGACGGCGCGGACACGCATCCCTGCCCGAAAGGACTCGCCATGAACGCGACCACCCGCGACGACGGCTTTTTCACCGAAACCCTTGCCACGCGCGACCCCGAACTCGCCGCCGCGATGACCGCCGAACTGGGCCGTCAGCGCAAGGAGATCGAGCTGATCGCTTCGGAAAACATCGTCAGCGCGGCCGTGATGGAAGCGCAGGGCGGCGTGATGACCAACAAGTACGCCGAAGGTTATCCCGGGCGCCGCTACTACGGCGGCTGCCAGCACGTCGACGTGGCCGAGAATCTGGCCATCGACCGCGCGAAGCAGCTCTTTGGCTGCGAGTTCGCCAACGTCCAGCCCAACTCCGGCTCTCAGGCGAACCAGGGCGTGTTCCAGGCGCTGCTGAGCCCCGGCGACACCATCCTCGGGATGTCGCTTGATGCCGGTGGGCACCTGACCCACGGCGCGCGGCCCAACCAGTCGGGCAAGTGGTTCAACGCGATCCAGTACGGTGTGCGCGAACAGGATCTGGAACTGGACTACGATCAGGTCGCGGAACTCGCGGCAGAGCATCAGCCCAAGATGATCATTGCCGGTGGATCGGCCATCCCGCGCATCATCGATTTCGCGCGGATGCGCCAGATCGCCGACAGCGTCGGCGCCTACCTGCTGGTGGACATGGCGCATTTCGCGGGACTGGTGGCGGCGGGGCTCTATCCCTCGCCCTTCCCGCACGCGCATATCGCCACCACGACGACCCATAAGACCCTGCGCGGCCCGCGCGGCGGCATGATCCTGACCAATGACGAGGGAATCGCCAAGAAGGTGAACTCCGCGATCTTCCCGGGCATTCAGGGCGGTCCGCTGATGCATGTCATCGCCGGCAAGGCGGTCGCCTTCGGCGAGGCGTTGCGGCCGGAATTCAAGGCCTACCAGACGCAGGTCATCGCCAATGCGCAGGCGCTGGCGGACGAGCTGATGAAGGGCGGTCTGGACATCGTGACCGGCGGGACCGACACCCACCTGATGCTGGTCGACCTGCGCCCCAAGCACGTGAAGGGCAACGCGACAGAGGCCGCCCTTGGCCGCGCGCATATCACCTGCAACAAGAACGGCATCCCCTTCGATCCCGAAAAGCCGACGATCACCTCCGGCGTGCGTCTGGGCTCTCCCGCCGGGACGACGCGCGGCTTCACCGAGACGGAGTTCCGCCAGATCGGCCGCTGGATCACGCAGGTCGTCGACGGGCTGGCGGCGAACGGAGAGGACGGCAACGGCGAGGTGGAGGCACAGGTCCGTGCCGAGGTCGAGGCGCTCTGCGACGCCTTCCCGATCTACCCGAACCTTTAAGACCGGCCGATCGAACGGCAGGCCGCCGCGACAGCGGCGGCCTTTGCCGTTGCGCCCTCGCCTTTGCACCACCATCTGAGGTGCGGTTGCTTCAATCAAAGGCCCCGCCATGACCGACACCCCCCTGCGCATCGACATCGTGTCCGACATCGTCTGCCCGTGGTGCATCGTGGGCTACCGCCAGCTGAAGCAGGCGCTGGTCGCGACCGGCACCGCCTACGATCTGCACTGGCACCCGTTCGAGCTGAACCCGTCGATGCCGGCGGAAGGGCAGAACATGACCGAGCACATCATGGAAAAATACGGCAGCAGCCGTGCCGACAGCCAGTCCAGCCGGGATCGCCTGACGGCCCTCGGCCGCGATCTGGATTTCACCTTCGCCTTCACCGACGACAGCCGGATGCACAATACCTTCAACGCGCACCAGTTGATCCACTGGGCCGACACGTCGGGCCGCGGTCACGATCTGAAACAGGCGCTCTTCACCGCCCATTTCACCGACGGGCGCAACCTCTCCGATCCGGATGTGCTGGTCCGGATCGCCGCCGAGACCGGCCTCGATGCGGAAGAGGCGCGCGCCGTCCTGTCGGACCGGCGCTACGCCGATGCCGTGCGACAGGCAGAGCGGTTCTGGACGCAGCAGGGCATCAGCGGCGTGCCGGCGATGATCTTCGACCGCCGGCACCTCGTCACCGGAGCACAGGGGGTCGAGACCTACACGAGCATCCTCGACCAGCTGACAGGCGCCGCCGCCGCGGGCTGAGTCGTCGGTCCCCTTCTTCTCGTCGCAAATACCTCGGGGGGTCCGGGGGGCTGGCCCCCCGGCGGATCGGCTTGCCCCGCAAGCCGAAACCTTCAGATCCGGCCGTCCGACCAAAGCCGCCAGACGACCACCGCGAAGATGCAGATCGCGACGGCCGACACCGCCGCCAGCCAGCGCAGCAGCCGCGTGATGCGGTCCTGCACCGGATCGATACCGCGCAGATGCGTCTCCACCCGGTCGGCGGCCAGACCGACGGTCCTTGCGTCCACCATCCGCGCCAGCTTGGGATGGCCCTGCGCGACATCCGCCCGGACCACCGCGCGCAGGTCGCGCAACACGCCCCGCGGCAGGGCGCGGCCGACCTTGCCGGCCTGCTGTTCCAGCGTGGCGCCGCGCAGCTTCAACCGCTGCTCCAGCAGGCTGCGGATGCGCGCGGTCTTGCGGGTGAGTGTGTCAGCGGCCATACCGGGCCTCGTAACCCCGGACCGGTCCGTCCTCAAGCCCGATGACGCGGTCCCATGCACGGAAGGGCCGCCCATGCTGCAGACCATCGTTCACGGCGATCCCACCGACGCCCCGCCGCTTCTGATCGTGCACGGGCTGTTCGGCTCTGCCCGGAACTGGGGCGTGATCGCCAAGCGGCTGTCGGACACGCGGCAGGTCATCGCCGTCGATCAGCGCAACCACGGCGCCAGCCCATGGCGGGACAGCCATACCTATCCCGACATGGCCGCCGATCTGGCCGCGCTGATCGCGGATCTGGGCGGACCCGTCGACCTCCTGGGTCATTCCATGGGGGGCAAGGCCGCGATGATGCTGGCGCTGACGGACCCGGCGCCGCTGCGGCGCCTGATCGTGGCCGACATCGCACCCCTGTCCTACGACCACACGCAGGACGGCCCGCTCGATGCGATGCGCGGTGTCGACCTGACGCAGGTCACCTCGCGCAAGGACGCGCAGGCGCAGATGGATGTGGACGCGGGCACTGCCGCCTTCCTGCTGCAAAGCCTCGACCTTGCACACAAGCGCTGGGTGCTGAACCTCGACGTCCTGTCGCGCGACATGGGGGCCATCGTCGGATGGCCCGCACCCGAGGGCCGCTTCGACAAGCCCACCCTCTTTCTGCGGGGCGAAACGTCGCGCTATGTGCCGGACAGCGCCCTGCCCGCGATCCGCAGGCAGTTCCCCGCGATGCAGGTCGAGACGGTGGAGGGCGCCGGCCACTGGCTGCACGCGGACCAGCCGCGCGCGGTCGAGGCCGCGGTGCGCCGCTTTCTGGACGCCCCCGCGTGAAGAAGGCCGGGATCCTTCATGCAGAGCTGTCGCGCTGCGTCGCGTCGCTGGGCCACGGCGACCTTCTGGTGATCGGCGACGCGGGCCTGCCGGTGCCGCCGGGGGTGCCCTGCATCGATCTTGCGGTCACGCATGGGGTCCCCACCTTCGCGCAGGTCATCTCTGCCGTCCTGTCAGAGATGCAGGTGGAAACCTGCGTCATGGCCACCCAGGCCGGTCCGGCGCTGCTGGCTCTCGCCCCGCTGCCGCCGCGACGGGTGGACCACGCGGACTTCAAGATCGCCTGCCGGTCCGCCCGGGCCGTCGTCCGCACCGGAGAGGTCACGCCCTTCGCCAACATCGGCCTCTACGCGGGCGTAACGTTCTAGACAACCTGCGATGTCAGAAGGGCGGCAAGGCCGACGCCGCCCATCAGCGTCATCAAGATGTCGGGACGGCTTTGCACCGCATGTCGCTTTGGGGCGGATGTCCTTGAAAGCAGCGCCGGTGACGATCCGTCGGCCGGCGGAACGATTGTCACAGGACATGCGTTCACCCTGCGTCGCCGGTGCACGGCACCGGGCGACAACCACCGTGCCAGGACCCCGGTCGCGGGTCTTGCGCGCCAGATCAAAGGTCTTCCGTTTCATGTTCACTGTCCGCACCATCGTGATCGTCGTCATCGCCGGCATCATCGGCACGATCGCCAATTCCATCGTCATCAACATCATGGCCGGTGCGCCGGTCATGCCGCTGATCCTGTCCTTCGGACGCAATGCGGTGGCGATCATCGTGGCGCTGCTGCTGATCCCGATCTTCGCCCGTGGCGCCGGCGTCACCGCCTGGCTGACCGCCCTCGTGGCGCTGACCGTCATTCCCTCGCTGCTGGCCCGGTTCGTCTTCGGGGCCGACGCGCCGTGGTCCTTCATCCTGACGGTGAACTTTGTCTACGCCGTCGTGGCGACGCTGATCTACGCGGTGTCCTACCGCCGCGCCTGACCCTGCGGGTATCGTGTCGCCGCGGGACCCGGCGGCGCACGACCCTTTACGGCCCGCCCGGCAAATCCTATATGATCAGTCAGGATTAGACGGGGAATGACCATGACTGACCAGACTGCACCGATGGAAGGCACGCCACTGATCGCGCCATCGAGCACGGACCATCCCCTGCACGAAAAGATCGTCGAGGCCTGCCGCACGGTCTATGACCCTGAAATTCCGGTCAATATCTACGATCTGGGCCTGATCTACACGATCGCCATCGACGACGACAGCGCGGTGAAGGTCGTGATGACCCTGACCGCCCCCGGCTGCCCGGTCGCGGGAGAGATGCCGGGATGGGTCGCCGATGCCATCGAACCCCTGCCCGGCGTCAAGCACGTCGACGTCGAGATGACCTTCGAGCCGCAGTGGGGCATGGACATGATGAGCGACGAAGCGCGACTCGAGCTCGGTTTCATGTAGCCTTTCGCGCGGGACGCCTTATGTCCCGCGTCATGTTGACACACCGCACCCCCCTTCGCCTGCTGCTCGTCCTGCTGTTGCTTCCGTTTCAGGTCGCGGCGCAAGAGGATGTCTTCGCCCTCGACAAGCTGAACACCGGCCTGACCGCCCCCGGCCCCGCGGTGGAGCGGAACACCCCGCAGGCGGCGATGGAGGCGTTCATCGACCTGACGAACGACGGGGATTTCGCCGCCGCGGCGCATCTGCTGGACCTCAACGACATTCCCGTGCCGACCCAGTCCCATGTCGGGCCCCTGCTGGCGCGGCAACTGGCCATCATCATCGACCGCAAGATCGTCGTCGACTGGCAGGACCTGCTGGAACGGCCCGACGCGATGGTCACCAGTGGCGATGGCGCGATGGTCGGCCAGCCGCAGAAAAGCGTCCTGATCGGCTATCTGGAGCGGGACGACCGCATCACCGCCGTACGCCTCGACCGGGTGCAGGTGGGCGAGGACGATCCGGTCTGGATCTTCTCGCGCGGTACGGTGGACAACATTCCGGCGCTCTACAACCTCTACGGCCCCAGCCGGCTGGAGGAGATGCTGCCCGCCCCCCTGCGCCGCCCCGCTTTCTGGGGCATGCAGTGGTGGGAGGTTCTCGGCCTGCCGCTGATCGCGCTGGTCACGGGCCTCGTGGCGCTGCTTACGTAGCGCGGCACGAACATGATCGCCCGCCACCAGCCCTCGGCGCTGGTCAGCGAGTTGATCCGCGCGACGCGGGTGCCGCTGACGCTGGCGATCCTCGCCTTCACCCTGTCGCTGACGACCTCGCAGGTGCTCGTCGTGTCGGGGATCGTCGACGCGATCACGGCGCCGCTGACCGTGATCCTGTTCATCGTGGCCGCCATGATCCTTGCGATCAACGTGATCGACGCCGTGCTGCAGCGTCTGACCGGCACCACGGACGTCGAGGATCTCGCCTCGCCGGAGTTCGGCGACCAGCGGGCGCGGGCCACGACCATCGCCGCCCTGCGCCGCATGGCGATCGTGCTGGCGATCATCGTGGGCGCGGGGCTGGTGCTGACCTCGACCCCGACCTTCAGCGGGGCGGGCCTGTCGGTGCTGGCCGGCGCCGGCGGTATCGCGCTGGTCCTGGGCTTCGCTGCCCGAGAGGTGCTGGGCAACATCATGGCCTCGATGCAGATCTCGCTGAACCGGTCCGCCAAGGTCGGCGACCAGCTGATCTACGACGGCAACCTCTGCACGGTCGAGCGGATCCATTTCACCTTCGTGCAGCTGAAGGTCTGGGACGACACCCGGCTGATCGTGCCGGTCTCCAAGTTCGTGTCCGACAGCTTCATCAACCGCAGCACGCGAACCTACGGCATGATCCGCAACGCGACGCTGATCTTCGCGCCCCGGATCGACGTGGGCCGTCTGCGCGACCATTTCCACGACTGGTGCGCGCAGGACGACCGCGTCGACGGCGACAAGGACGACATCGGCTGCGTGGTGACGGATCAGGGCGACAGCGGCATCCACGTCCGCTTTGCCGCGCCGGTCAAGGATCCGACCGTGGGCTGGGACTTCGAGTGCGACATGCGCGAGGAGATGGTCCGTTTCGCCGCCACCCTCGCCGACGAGGACGGGACCGAATACCTGCCCCACATGGGCAGCGGCACGGCGGCGGATGCGGGACCGGGCGCCCCCGGCTGACCCCCTTGAGGTCGTGGCGCCCTGCCCTTACATTGGACCTGTCACCTTGAAAGGACATCCCATGTTCGGCATCCCCGGCAAGCAGGCGGTCAGCATCACCCCGAAGGCCGCAGCGCAGATCGCGAAACTGATGGCCCGCGACGGGCATCAGGGGTTGCGCGTGGGCGTCAAGAAGGGCGGCTGCGCGGGCATGGAATACACCATGGACTACGTGACCGACGTGAACCCGCTGGACGAGGTCGTCGAGGCCGACGGCGCCCGCGTGATGATCGCGCCGATGGCGCAGATGTTTCTCTTCGGAACGGAAATCGACTACGAGACGACCCTGCTGGAAAGCGGCTTCAAGTTCCGCAACCCCAATGTGGTCGACGCCTGCGGCTGCGGCGAATCGATCAAGTTCGACGAGAAGATCTCCGCGAGCTGATCCGCGCGCGGCGCCGCTCCCTCTCTGTCTTTCAAATATCCCCGCCGGAGGCAGGCCGCTTCAGCGGCCTTTCTGCAGGTGGACGTAGGTCTGGTCGAACCGCGCCTGCAGATGGTCGATCGCCGGAATTGGCGCGGCCCCGGCGGGTGCCACGTTCGCGTCGTGATCGGGGTTGAAGAACAGCGGGACCGAAATCCGCTCGTCATCGCCGCCGGTGACGCGGTGCGGTGTGGCGACGATCCGGCCCGCGGTCCAGATCTCCAGCATTTCGCCGAAATTGATGACGAATTCACCGGGTGGGGCTGACAGCGGCGTCCAGTCACCGCCGCGGCGGCGCACCTCCAGCCCCGGCGTGCCATCGGTGGCAAGCAACGTCAGGCAACCGTAGTCCGTATGGGTCGCGATGCCGAAATCCCGCGCGCCCGCCCCGGCGGGCCGGGCGGGATAGAAGTTGCCGCGCAGCAGCGCCATGGGCCGGGTGAATCGGTCGGCGAAGAAGCCGCCGTTCTCGCCCACCGCATCCAGCAGGGCGACCAGCAGATCGCGGGCAAAGGCGGTGGCATCCGCGTAATAGGCCTGCAGCGTCTCGGCGAAGCCCGGCGGCCGGTCGGGCCAGAGGTTCGGCGCATAGGCGGGCAGCCGGGTCAGGGGGTCGTCCGGCGGCAGGGTCAGGCCGCAGTCGTAGACCTGCTTGTAGTCGGGGTTCGCGTCGGGGTTCACCTGTTCCGACCCCGGCGCCCCCCAGCCGCGGTTCGATCCGGTGCGCGCCATGTCCCAGCGGGCCTTTTCCGCAGCGGGCAAGGCAAAGAAGGCGCGGTAGGCCGCGATCACCTCTTTCACACGGGCGGCGGACAGGGGTGTGTCGTGGACGGTCAGGAAGCCGATCTCTGCCGCGCCCAGACGGGCGGCCGTGCGGGCCGCCGCATGGTCGGCGTGGCCGGCATCCAGCAGGGCCGCGGCGCTGATCCGCGGAATGGCGGGCTGCGAGGTCTGGGTCATGATACGCCGGGCCTTTCGATCCGTTCACGCAGTTGCTACCAAAGTGGCACGCAAACGCAAAGGATGGATCATGCGCCGCAAACTCGCCGCCGGGAACTGGAAGATGAACGGGACCACCGATGCGCTGGTGCAGGTCAAGGCGCTGACCGACGCCCATCCGGACCCCGACGTCGATCTGCTGCTGTGCCCGCCCGCCACGCTGATCGCGCAGATGGCCTGGGCGCGCGGCACCCATGCGCTGCAGATCGGCGGTCAGGACTGCCACGCGGCGGACAGCGGTGCGCATACGGGCGACATCGCCGCCGCGATGCTGAAGGACGCGGGCGCCAGCCACGTCATCGTCGGCCATTCCGAACGCCGCGCCGATCACGGCGAGACGGATGCGGATGTCGCCGCCAAGGCCGCGGCCGCACACGCGGCGGGCCTGATCGCCGTCATCTGCGTCGGAGAGACATTGACCCAGCGCGACGCGGGCGAGGCGCTGCAGGTCGTCACGACGCAGTTGAAGGGCTCCTTGCCCGAGGGGGCGACGGCAGCCAACACGGTGCTTGCCTACGAACCGGTCTGGGCGATCGGCACCGGCCGCGTGCCCACGACCGACCAGATCGGAGAGGTCCACGGCAGCCTGCGCGGCACCCTGCGCGACCTGATGCGCGAGGCGGAGGGGGTGCGAATCCTCTACGGCGGATCGGTGAAGGGATCGAACGCGGCCGAAATCTTTTCGGTCGCGGACGTGGACGGGGCGCTGGTGGGCGGCGCCAGCCTGACCGCCGCCGATTTCGGCCCGATCATCACGGCGCTGGAAAACGCCTGATCCCCGCCCGCCGCCATGCGTGGCGGGCACCGCTCACTCTGCCGGCGTGTCCTGCGGCTTGTTGACGTTCAGCCCGCGCATCAGCAGGCGCGTGATACGTGCACGGCCCCCTTCGATCACGGAAAACAGCGAGGGGATGAAGATCAACGACAGCAGGGTCGACAGCAGCAGCCCGCCGATCACCGCCACGGCCATGGGCGAGCGGAACTCGCCCCCCGCGCCGAAGGCCAGTGCCGAAGGCAGCATCCCGGCGGCCATGGCGATGGTGGTCATCACGATGGGCCGCGCACGCTTGTGGCCGGCGTCGATCATCGCCTCGGTCCGGGTGGCGCCGTGCTGCATCGCCTCGACGGCGAATTCGACCAGCATGATCGCGTTCTTGGTCACGATCCCCATCAGCATCAGGAAGCCGATCATGACCGACAGGCCGATCGCGGACCCGGTCAGGTACAGCGCGAGGATCGCGCCGCCGATGGCCAGCGGCAGCGACATCAGGATGGTGAAGGGCGTCACGAAGCTGCCGAAGAGCAGCACCAGCACGACGTAGACCAGCAGGATGCCCGCCCCCATCGCCGTCCCGAAGGAGGCGAAGACCTCGCCCTGGATTTCGGCGTCGCCGGTGGGCTGGACGCGGGCGCCTTCCGGCAGGTCCGGTCCGGCGGCGGGCAGCGCGAAGATCGCCGTCGTGGCCTGCCCCAGCACGGCACCGTCGGCAAGGTCCGCCTGCAGGGTGATGCGGGTTTCGCGGTCGTAGCGTTCGATGGACGACGGCCCGTTGGCCAGCGTGACGTTCGCCACCACCGACAGCGGCACCGGCGTGCCCGCCTGCGTCGGGATGCGCTGGCTGGCCAGCAGGTCGAGGTTGCGGCGGTTGTCCTCTGCGACCCGCACGACGATGGGAATCTGGCGCCCGTCGGCGGTACTGAACTTGGCGAGGTTCGCGTCGTTGTCACCGATGGTCAGCACCCGGATGGTCGAGGCGAGGTCGGAGGCGGTGACGCCGAGTTCCGCCGCGATCTGCGGCTTTGGCGTGATCCGCAGTTCCGGACGTTCGAGGCTGGCGGCGTTGGTCACATTCTTGATCGTGCTGACATCCGACATGCCCTGCGCCAGTTGCTGGGCCGCTTCGGTCACCGTGTCCAGATCGTCGCCGAGGACGGCGACGTTCACCGCCCGTTCGCCGTTGCCCGCAAGCATGTTCACCCGCGCGTCGGGCAGGTCGGCAAGGCGGACGACGAGGTCGTCCTCGATATCGAACTGGCTGCGGTCGCGGCTGTCCTTGGGGCCAAGCGTCACGGTCACGGTCGCCTTGGCCACGTTGCCGCCGGCGCCCCCCTGCACGAGGACGTTCTGCACCTCGGGAATGTCCTGCGCGCGGGCGGCGATGATGTTGGTCAGCGCGCGGGTTTCGTCCAGCGTGGCGCCGGGCGGCAGTTCGACGCTGACCCGCAGGCGCCCTTCGTCCGCCTCGGGGATGAATTCCGACGGCAGCAGGGTCGCGGAGTAGATCGAGCCCGCGAAGATGCCCAGACCTAGGATCATCGTGATCAGCCGGTGGTGCAGCGTCCAGCCCAGCACGCGCAGATAGGCGCGCATGACGAAGCCGTCCTTTTCCTCGTGCGTGACGCTGTCCTTGAGGATGTAGGCCGCCATCAGCGGCGTGATCATCCGCGCCACCAGTAGCGAAAACAGCACGGCGACCGCGACGGTCAGGCCGAACTGCTTGAAATACTGGCCCGCGATTCCGGACATGAAGCTGACGGGGGCGAAGACCGCGACGATGGTGAAGCTGATCGCGATGACGGTCAGGCCGATCTCGGACGCGGCTTCCTCCGTCGCCTCGTAGGCGGGCTTGCCCATGTTGATGTGGCGGACGATGTTCTCGATTTCCACGATGGCGTCGTCGACGAGGATGCCTGTCACCAGCGTGATACCCAGCAGCGACACGGTGTTGAGCGAGAAGCCCAGCGCCTGCATGACGAAGAAGGTCGGGATGATCGAAAGTGGCAAGGCGACGGCGGTGATCGCCGTGGCACGCCAGTTCTTGAGGAACAGGAACACCACGATGATGGCGAGTGCCGCCCCTTCGTAAAGCGTCTCCATCGCGGAGTGGTAGTTGCCTTCGGTATAGTCGGTGGCGTCGTCGATCAGGGTGATCTCGACCTCCGGATAGGCGGTCCGCACCTCTGCCAGCCGGTCGCGGACCCGTTCGGCCACGGACAGGTCCGACGCGCCGGTGGCGCGGAACACGCCGAAGGCCACGACGGGCTGTCCGTCCAGCGTGGCGAAGTCCCGCGCCTCTGACGGGCCGTCGATGATGTCGCCCACGTCGGACAGGCGGATCGTGCGGCCATCGGGCATCGCCAGCGGCGTCGCGGCCAGTTCCTCGACCGTCGTGGCACCGCCCAGCGTGCGCAGGGAAAATTCCTGCCCCGCCAGATCGCCGCGGCCGGCCCCCTGGTTGATGTTGGTAGCCGCCAGCTGACGGCTGATCGACGCGGCAGAGATGCCGAAGGCCAACAGGCGTTCCGGGTCCAGTTCGACCTTGATCTCGCGGTCGGCGCCGCCGAGACGTTCGATCTTGCCGAGTCCCGCGATGCCCTGCAGTTCGCGGTTCAACACCTCGTCCACGAAGTAGGACAGATCCTCTATGCTGCGGGTGCGGTCGGACACGGCGTAGGTCATGATCGCCTGCCCGGTCACGTCCAGACGCTGCACCAGCGGTTCGGTGATGCTGTCGGGCAGCGACGCGCGGGCGCGGGTCACGGCGTCCTTCACGTCGTTCAGGGCGCGGTCGCTGTCCGTGGACAGTTCGAATTCCACCGTGGTCTGGCTGCTGCTGTCGGTCGCGACAGAGGTGATGTGCTTGACCCCGGTGATCGAGGAGATGCTGTCCTCGATCGGCTTGGTGACCTGTGTGATGAGCTCTGACGGGGCGGCGCCGGGCTGGCCGACGGCGACGGTGATGATCGGCACGTCGATGTTGGGGAACTGGGTGACGGGCAAGGAGCGGAAGGAGAAGAGGCCGACCAGCACCAGCACGAGGAAGAAGGCGATCGGCGGCACCGGGTGCCGGATCGCCCATGTGGACATGTTCATTCGGTCGCCTCCGCCGCGGCCTGCGTATCGGGCCCGATGGCCGCCGGGCTGTCGGCGGGGGGCACCGGCGTCACCTTGTCACCGGTGCGGAAGAATGCGCCGGCGCGCAGCAGCACCGTGTCGCCGGCGGACAGGCCCGCCGTGATTTCCCGCACCCCCCCGGAGACGACGCCAAGCTGCACCTCGGTCTGCTGGATGGTGCCGTCGACGACCTTCTGCACGGTGCTGACGTCGCCACTGGTCGTCACGGCAGAGACCGGCACGGTCAGGGCGTTGCGCTGCGCCGTGCGGATGTCGGCGCTGGCAAAGATGCCGACGCGGAGCCCCTCCTGATCCTTGATGCTGACGCGGACGGTGCCCAGACGGCTGACCGGATCGACCTGCGGGCTGATCCGGCGCACGGTGCCGTCGCGCGGCGGCAGGCCCGCCACGCGGATGCTGACCGGGTCGCCGACGCTGACCTTGACGAGGTCGGTCTCCACGATCTCCAGCTCTGCCTCGATCTGGCCGTCGCGGATCATGTCGAACATTGCCATGCCCGCGCTGGACAGGTCGCCCAGCCGGGCGGTGCGGTCGGCGATGATGCCGTCCACGGGCGCCTTGACCGTCGCCCACGACAGGTTCAGCGCGGCGATGTCGCGGGCCGCCTCGGCCTGCGCCACCTGCGCCCGGGCGGCGGCGACCGCGGCCTCTGCCGTCTTGACGGCGGCGTTGGCGCTGTCGGACGCGGCCTGCGCCTGATCCAGCGCCGATTGCGACACGGCCCCGTCGCTGCGCAGCTGTCGCGACCGGTCGAGCGCGCTGGTCGTCTGTGTCGCGTTGGCGGTGGCAGAGGCGACCTGCCCTTCGGCCTGCGCGATGGCGGCTTCGGCGGCGGCGCGGTTGGCGTCGGCCTGCTGCAGCTGCGCGGTCAGGGTCTGGTCGTTCAGCTGGGCCAGCGTGTCGCCCGCCTCGACCGTGTCGCCCACGTCCACGAGAAGGCTCACGATCTCGGCCCCCGACACCCGGGCGGAGACGACGACGTCCTCTCTTGCCAGCAGCCCGCCGGAGGCGCTGACGACCTGCGTCACTTCGGTCATCGTGGCCGGCACGACGGTGACGCTGGGCGCCGTCACGCTGGCGGGCGCCTCGGTCGCGGCTGCGGCTGCGGCCTCTTGCGCGGCGACGGCACCGGGCAGACCCGCCGCGCAGAGGGCGAGGATCAGCCCGGTCACGGTCGTGCGCCGGATATGGCGGACAAAGACGGTCGGTGTCATGTTGGCAAGCCCTTGATGTGACGCAGCCGCGGCCCGGGACGCTGCAGGGGGGTGCGGACCTGTCGCACGCCACCCCGGATCCCGCGCACGACGGCGCCTGAATTTCCAAGATGGAACTCTGACAGGCCGCTGACAAGATGTCACCCCGCAACCATGTCGCACGTGTGACGCGGCAACGCCGTTTGCCGGTGCCGTTGCCCGTTCGTCACGCTGACAGGGGGGGCGCCCTGCCGCCGCCGGTCAGACGCTGGCGAACCGCAATGTCACGACAAGACCCGGGTCGTTGTCCGCCAGCGTCAGGCGCGCATCGTGCAGGTCGGCGATCACCGACACGAGGCTGAGGCCCAGCCCGCTGCCCGGCGTCGCCCGGCTGCGATCCAGACGGTAGAGACGCTGCAGCACCTTGTCGCGTTCCCCCGCAGGGATGCCGGGGCCGCGGTCCGCGACGCTGAGCGCGACGATGGCCCCGTCGCGGCGCAGGCCGATGGTGATCGGCGTGCCGTCGTCGGTATGGCGGAGGGCGTTTTCCATCAGGTTGGCGAGGATCTGGCCCAGCAGGTCGCGGTCGCCCAGCACGACCGCCGTTTCCGTCTCGATCTGCAGGTCCAGCGTACGCCCCGACTCGCCCGCCGTGGGGTCGTAGAGTTCCGCGAAGGTCTGCACCAGCGGCACCAGATCGACCGGGGCAAAGCGGCTTTTCGGCGTGCCCGCCTCGATCTGGGCGATCTGCAGCAGGGCGTGAAAGACGGATACGACGCCCGCGATCTCTGCCGTAGCCTGATCGACGAGGGCGGTGGCGTCCGGCGGAAGGGGCATGCCGGACAGTTCGTCCAGATGCACGGAAATGCGCTGGATCGGTGTCTTGAGGTCGTGGGCCACGTCCGAGGAGACCTGCCGGAGCGCGTCGACGCTGGCCTGCTGGGCACTGGCCATGCGGTCGATGCGGGCGCCGATCCGGTGAAAGTCGTCGGACCAGCGCGGCGTCGGGTTGACCCGCGCGGACAGGTTGCCGGTGGTCAGCTGATCCAGCGTGTTTCCCAGCACCCGGACCTGCCCCGCCGCGCGACGGGCGAGGATCAGGGCGGCACCGAGGGCGATCGTCAGGGTCGGCAGCAGCGACAGCAGCACGATGTTGCGAAACACCCGCCACAGCTGGTCGATCTCTGCCCGGGACCGCGCGACGGTCAGCTGCCCGCCCCGCAGGGGCGTCGTCAGCGCCAGATACTGCCCGTCGATGCGGGTGTCCGGATCGTTGATTTCGGTCAGGAAATAGCCGTCCTGATCCTGCGCCAGAACGCCGTTGCCGAACCGCTGCCCCTGCGCCGTGACGTAGGACAGCACCATGCGGTTCGGGTCGGTGACACGCGCCTCTGCCGTCACCAGCGCGGCAAGGGCGGCTGCGGAGGGGGCGGCGCGGAATCCGGCGATGTCCTGCGTCAGATCGCGACGCATCGTGGCGTCCAGAGACGACCGGCTGGCGGTGTAGCTGGCGGTCAGGCTGGCGACGCTGACCACGGCGAAGAGCGCGACGAGGCCCAGCGCCAGACGCACGGGACTGGCGCGCAGCAGGGTCGCGATGCGGCTCACGCCTCGATCCGGTAGCCCGCGCCGCGCACGGTCTTGATGAGATCGGTCGCAAAGGGCTTGTCGACCTTGGCGCGCAGGCGGCTGATGTGGGTCTCGACCACATTGGTCTGCGGATCGAAGCTGATGCCCCAGACATTTTCCAGCAGCATGGTGCGGGTCTGGATCCGTCCCTTGCGGCGCAGCAGGTGTTCGAGGATCGCGAATTCGCGCGGCAGCAGGTCGAGCTTCTGCCCCGCGCGCACCACGTCGCGGGTCACGAGGTCCATGGTCAGGTCGCCTGCGCGCAGCACCGTCTCTTGCGCCATCACACGAGGTCTGCGCCCCAAGGCGTTGATGCGGGCCGACAATTCACCGAAGGCGAAGGGCTTGACGAGGTAGTCGTCGGCGCCGGCATTCAGCCCGGCGATGCGGTCGTCGACGGACCCCATGGCGGTCAGGAACAGCACCGGCGTGCGGTTGCCGGCGCCGCGCAGGGACTTCACCAGCGTCAGCCCGTCGATTTCCGGCAGCATCCAGTCCACGATCATCACGTCATGGTCGGACCCGGTGGCCTGCACCAGACCGTCACGCCCGTTTTCCACCAGATCGACGGTATGACCCTCCTCGCGCAGGCCACGGGTGATGTACTGGCCGGTGGTCCGGTCGTCCTCGACCACGAGTATCTTCATCATGTTCCCGTGCAGCATGGCGGTTCCCTTCGACAGATGGGGCGGAACGCCCCGCTTGGCAAGAAAAAGGCCCCGCCCTGATCAGGGGCGGGGCCGGGCCCCGTCCGGTGCATCGCGGACGGGACCGAGGCGCGGGGCACGCGGCGCATCACCGGCGCCCCGCTGTGGCATGGGATCAGGCGTCCTTCTTGGCCAGATCGCCGACGGTGACGTCGATCGTCATCTCCTTGCCGCGGCGCAGGACCACGGCCTTGGTGTCGGTGCCCGGCGTCACATCGGCCACGGCGCGGGTCAGGCTGCCCACGTCCTTGATGTCCTTGTCGCCGAAGGACAGGATGATGTCGCCATCCTCGAGGCCCGCCTTGGCGGCCGGGCTGTCGGCGCTCACATCCTCGATCACCGCGCCCTTGGGGGCGTCATAGCCCAGCACGGAGGCGATCTCGTCGGTCATCGGCTTGATCTGGACGCCAAGCCAGCCGCGGGCGATGGTGCCGTCGTCCTGCAGGTCGGCCACGACCTTCTGCACGAGGTCCGAGGGCACGGCGAAGCCGATGCCGACCGATCCGCCGCCGGGCGAGAAGATCATCGTGTTCACGCCGATCACCTGACCGTCCGCGTTGAACAGCGGGCCGCCGGAGTTGCCCTTGTTGATCGCCGCATCGGTCTGGATGTAGTCGTCATAGGGGCCGGAGTGGATGTCGCGGCTGACAGCCGACACGATGCCGGAGGTCACGGTGCCGCCAAGGCCGAAGGGGTTGCCGATGGCCACCGCCTCGTCACCGGCGCGCACGCTGTCGCTGTCACCCCATGGCACGGTCGGCAGGTCGGCACCGGTATCGATCTTGATCAGGGCGATGTCGGTCAGGGGATCGACGCCGATCACCTTGGCATCGTATTCCTTTTCATTGTTCAGCTTGACCTTCACCGTGTCGGCCCCGTCGACGACGTGGTTGTTGGTGACGATGTAGCCGTCCTTGGAGATGATGAAGCCGGATCCCAGCGCCTGCTGCGGGGCCGCGTCGGGCTGGTTCTGGAACATCGGACCGAAACGACGCTCCAGCTCCTCGCGCGGGAAACCCGGCGGCAGGGCGTCGGCGAGGGACTGGGCGTCCTGCGCCTTTTCGGTGACTTCGATGAAGACGACGGCGGGCGAGAGCTCCTCGACCAAGTCGCCGTAGCCGCCGGCGGGGACCGCAAGGGCGGCGCTGGGGGCGACGGTGACCGCGGTCGTGCCGGCGAGGGCTGCGACCAGCGACAGGGCCGTTGCGGTGCTGCGGAGGGGAGTGATCATCTGGGGCATCCTCAATGCTGTAACTCGATGAGGAACAGATGCACCCCCGCCCTGTCGATTGCCTGACAGTGGTTATACAGTTTTGTGAGGTTCTTCCTGCAGGCCCGGCGTGCCCATGCCGGTGATGCACGACGTCAGGTCGGCAGCGGCGGTCAGGGCGCGGCCCGTGGCCTGCGCCATCAGCGGCAGGACCATCCATTCCAGCGCCCAGGCCGCGCCGGAGCGTTCCTGTTCGTGCACCATCGCCTGCTGCATCAGCCCCGCCTGCCCCGCATTGAAACGCGCCAGTGTGACGAGGAGTTCGGCGAGGATCGGGTTCTGCTTGTGCGCCATGGCGGACGAACTGCCGCCGCCGGCGATGGCGACCTCTGCCAGTCCCTGCTGCGCCATCAGGGTGATATCCTGCCCCATCTTGCCAAGGCTGCCGCTGATCAGGGCGAGCAGATTGGCATATTCCACGATGCCGCTGCGGTCGGTGTGCCATGATACGGGGGCCGTGGTCAGGCCGAGGGCCTGTGCCATGGGTGCTGCCACATCCGTGAAATCGCCGGTGCCGGTGGGGCCCGACAGGGACAGCCGTTCGGTCTGCGCGCGGGCCAGCGTCAGGCGCGCGCGGTGGTCGACCAGCGGCGCACGCCACAGGCGGATGCGGTCGGCCACGGTGACGGGCAAGGCCGCCTGCATCCGGGTGCGGCCCATCAGGGGTACTGCGCCGAAGCGGTCCGACAGATCAACGAGACCGGCGGCCAGTGCCGCGAGGCGGTCGTCGATGAGGTCGGATGTTTCCCGCAGGGTCAGCGCCAGGCCCGTGTCCAGCACGTCCTGCGACGTGGCACCGGTGTGAATCGCCTGACCCGCGTTCCCTGCCCCGGCCTTCAGCAGCTTGATCAGCGCTGGCACGGGCAGGCCGTCGCTGGCGCACCCGGCAGAGAGCGTGGCCACGTCGATCGTGCAGTCAGCGATGTGATCGGCGGCCTGCACGGCAAGGGTGGCATCGAAGCGCCCGGCCTGTCCCATGGCGCGGGAGAAGGCGGCTTCGAAGGCGCGCATGTGGGCGATCTGCGCCTCGGCGGACCAGAGGGTCGCGATCTGCGGATCGGCAAAGAGTCCGTCGTAAAGGGCGTTGGCGAAAGTCATTCCGCCGCCATCTCGGCCAGTGTCTCCTTGGCGAGCTTGATCGCGTGGTTGGCCTTGGGCACGCCCGCATAGACCGCGACATGCATGAAGGCCTGCAGGATGTCGGAGGGACTGGCCCCGGTGCGGGCGGTGGCGCGAACGTGCATCGGGATTTCCGCGAAGTTGCCGGTGGCGGCCAGCAGCGCCAGCGTCAGCATCGAGCGTTCACGCCGGGTGATGGCGTCCGAGGCCCAGAGCGTGCCCCAGGCGCCTTCGGTGATCATGTCCTGAAAAGGCTGGTCGAAGTCGGTCTTGGCGGCCTCGGCCCGGTCGACATGGGCGTCGCCCAGAACGGCGCGACGGGTCTGCATGCCGGTGGCGTGGCGGTCGGTCATCTGATGCTCCTGCGCGGGGATGGTTCGTGGCTTTGGCTGCCGGACTTTGAGTTCATTTGGTCAGATGGACAAGGGGCGCGGCACCCTGTCAGGCGGCCCCCGGGATCGCGACGCGGCGGGCGCTGTCCTGGAAGGCGTGCATGGACATGGGCCAGACGGTGCCGGGCCATCGGATTTCCATCTCGCGCAGGCGGGGGCGGTAGACGGCGGTGTAGAGCGTGCCGAAGCCGGCCGCGAAAGCAGTGGAATAGAGCGGCGGTTTCAGGAACGCGTCGATGAAGACGTCCTCCGGGTCGCGGTGCAGGGTCAGGCGCTGCAGCAGATAGCGCTCGCGTTCGACCGTGGCGGTGAAACGGGCGTGGCTGATCCATTCCACCTGTTCCTGATGGTTGGTGGCGACGGCGTTGTGGGTGATCAGGGTGGTGCGGTCCGGGCCCATCATCGCGGTCAGGTAGTCGCGGTTTTCGTCCAGCACGGTGACGTTGTAGGACATGTGGGTTGGAATGCGGGCCAGCACCGCGCCGGCCTGTCGCGCCGTGCTGCAGGTCTGCAGGATGTAGCGCAGGATCAGTGGCACGCCGAAGCCCTTGCCCACCACCCGGCGGCCGCCGAAGGTGAGCGAGACGGCAAGGCCCGCGTCGTTCACGCCGTCGACGATCCCCCAAAGCCCGTCGCTGACCCCCATGACGCGGCGGCCCTGCCAGTCGGTGTTCAGGATGAGGCTGTCGAAGGCGGCGGGGTTGTAGTCGTAGTTGCGCACCATGACCGGTTCGGTGCCGGGCCAGATCGCCTGAGAGCATCCGGCGAGGTAGGGCGGCGGATTGTAGAACGACAGGAAGCGCGCGGCATGGTCCCCGCCGCCCGCCAGTTCGCAGAGCCGGTCGTAGAGCGGGACCAGTTCCGGCATGTGTGCCTGCAGCGCCCGGTGACACTCGAGGTAGGTCGGCCGCGCGTTTTCGCCGTCCTTCAGCCACCAGCGCCGGTAGGCGGGCCAGTATTCGGCGAACAGCCCGGCCCATCGGGGGCCGGGCTGATCCTCTGACAGGGCGCGCCAGAGCATGGCTACATGATCTTGAAGGCGGGTTCGGCGAGGGCCGGACCGGCGGCGGCGACGGGCAGCGGCTTGCCCGCGACAGATTGCTTGATGCCGTGGATCCACTTTGCGGCGCGGTCGTTCAGCTGGAACGCCTTGGTCATCGACCGCCCGCGCGTCACGAGGATGCCGATGTCGGCCCCTTCGTAGCGGTAGTCGCCGGGCTGCAGGATGCGCAGGAAGAAGGCCTCGTTTTCGGATTCCACCGCGCGGCGGTGATAGTCGAAGCGGTCATAGACCACGCGGCCGTCCTCCAGCATCTTGTAGATGCCGGTTTCCGGTGCCTCGGTGCAGATGTCGACCGTGTCGGCGGTATGCTTGATGACCATCTGCGACCAGCTGTCGATCATGTCCGGGTTGGCCCAGCGGCTGTTCAGCTCGTCGACGTCCAGTTTGAATTTTTTACGCGAGAATTCAAGCAGGTGGAACAGGAAGAGCGGCGCGTCCGCATGGGCGAAGGCGGCGTGGTTGGTCATCGACGAACAGCCGGTGATGCGGGGGTTCAGCTCGCCCAGCCACAGGTCGCCGGTCTTCTTGTCGATCAGGAAGTCGAGCTCGAAGTAGCCGCGATACCCCTCCTTCCGCAGCTGCTCGCCGAACTTGAAGGTCATGTCGCGGGCCTGCTGGCGCACCTTGGGCGGGAAGGCGGTCGCAAGGATCTCGTTCCCGCACCAGCCGCCCCGATAGGGTGTCAGGTCCTTGAAGCCAACGAGTTCGGTCATCAGCGGGCCGACGATGGTGCCCTGGCTCGTCGCGCAGGCCTCGATCGCGGATCCGCGGCAGTCGATCCGCTTCATGATCTTGATCTCGCCCTCGCCCACGATCTCGTGCTCGTGGCGGCGGAAGTCCTCCTCGGACTTGATGAAGAACGTGGTGTGCCCCGAGTCGCCATAGGCCGATTGCAGCACCAGATCGTGGCCGATCCCGGCCTTCTCGCAGGTCTTGCGCAGGTCCTCGTAGGATTTCACCTCGGCCAGCGTGTTCGGCACGGACGGGACACCGGCCTTGTTGCCGATGCGCACGGTCTCGATCTTGTTGTCCATCGACTGGCGCAGCTTGGCCTTGGGGAACCAGACGTCGGCGCCCAGCTCCTTGCTCAACCGCTCAGTCTCCTCGTCGAACATCAGGAACACGAACTTCGGCTTGCCGCCGCGCCGCTTGATGTAGTCGATGACCTCCTTGTGCTGGAGGAGGTAGTTGTTGATATCCTCGATCGACTGGAATTCCGCGTGCGGCTGTTCGGACGGGCAGAAGACGTTGGGATGCTTGCCGCCGTAGCAGTCGATGTAGCAGATGTATTTGAAATTCTTGACCCATTCGTCGAGGCCGAGCAGGTTGAAGTTCGTCGCAGAGATGAAATAGACCGGGTCTTCGTTGCGGTGAAAGAAGCGGCGGATTTCCGAGATGTTCTTGAGAACTGTCGTGGTCATGAATCGTCCTTCTGCTATTCTGCGGCGGTCTTGTCGGTGGCCTTGTCAGCGATCTTCTTTCTGGATGCGGGTTGCTGTTGCGGCATCAGCGCGGCAAGCGCCTCTTGCGTGAAGACGCGCAGGCCCAGATCGGCGCGGTAGCCGTGGATCTCGTTCACGTCGAGGGCGCGCATGAAGGCGAGGATTTCCGAACTGATGACCTGCCCCGGCACGAGGATCGGGAAACCGGGCGGATAGGGGATGATGAAGCTGGCCGAGACGACCTCCCTGCCCGCCTCCAGCGCCTGCTTCAGTGACCCGTCGAGGTCCATGTAGTCGCATTTGCTTTCGTCATAGGCGAGGTAGTAGGCCGTGCGGATGTCGCCTTCGGAGGTCACGTCGTCGGCGCGGAAGGCATCGTGGAAACGGCTGAAATCCGGCAGCGGCGGGTAGTTCTGCGTCAGGTTCGCGACGCGACGCTCGAACCCCAGACGTTCCATCTTGGACGCATCGTCCAGCAGGTCGTCGAGGGAGCGTGCGATTTCCACCAGCACCTCGATCAGATAGGCGACGGAGGACCGCGTGGTGCCGATGTTGGTCATGAACAGGACGGAGTTGCGGGACGTCTTGTTGATCTGGATGCCGTAGCGGTCCATCAGGATCCGGGTCTTGAAGGTATCGCCGTCCCAGCCGGTGCCGCCCACGGCCAGCGTCACGCGCGTCGCGTCGAGGACGAATTCGTCGTCCTCCCAGGCTTCCAGCATGTCGATCCAGCCGCGGTCCTCGTCGTAGTAGCTCTCGGTGCCAGAGGCACGGTATTCCGACGGGATCATTTCGGCGAGGCTGAGGACCTTGAAGTATTTCTTCAGCAGCGGATGACTGGCGATGGCGCGCCGCATCGACATCGCGGCCTCAAGCTGTCTTTGAACGAATTCAAAGCCTTCCAGTTCGACCTGCCGGCGGCCCACGTCAAGCGATGCGATGATCTGGTAGTTGGGCGAGGTCGAGGTGTGGGTCATGTAGGCTTCGTGGAAGGCCTGCTCCACCTCGCCCTTGAAGTCCTGATCGTTGACATGGATCATCGACCCCTGCCGCAGGGACGTGAGTGTCTTGTGGGTGGACTGCGTGGCATAGACGCGGATCCGCGCGGTCGGCGGGGCGATCAGGCGGGTGTCGAGCAATGTCTTTGTATCGGCCCCTTTCAGCATCTTCTGCTGGGCATCAAAGGCCTTGGCGTGGTCGTCGGTCTTGAACCGCGCCCGCATCTTGTTGGCGGTGCGCATCGCCGTGCGCTTGCGGTAGGTCGGGTTGAACCGGGCGAAGGCGAACCACGCCTCGTCCCAGAGGAAGATCAGGTCGGGCTTGATCGCCAGACATTCCTCCATCACCCGTTCGACATTGTAGACGATGCCGTCGAAGGTGCAGTTGGTCAGCAAGAGCATCCGCACACGATCGAGCTTGCCCGCGGCCTTGAGGTCGAGCAGCTGCTGCTTGATCTCGCGCAGGGGCACCGCGCCATACATCGAGTATTCGTTCAGCGGATAGCTGTCGAGGTAGCAGACCTGCGCGCCCGCCAGCACCATGCCGTAGTGGTGCGACTTGTGGCAGTCGCGGTCGACCAGCACGATATCCCCCGGCCTGACAAGGGCTTGCACGACGATCTTGTTGCAGGTCGAGGTGCCGTTGGTGGCAAAGAACGTCTGTTTCGACCCGAAGGCCCGAGAGGCGAGTTCCTGTGCCTCCTTGATTGGCCCGTGGGGTTCCAGCAGGCTGTCCAGCCCGCCCGAGGTGGCCGAGGTTTCGGCCAGAAAGATGTTGGGCCCGTAGAAGGCGCCCATGTCCTGAATCCAGTGCGACCGGGTGATCGACTTGCCGCGGCTGATCGGCATGGCGTGAAAGACGCCCGTCGGCTGCTTGGAATATTCCACCAGCGCCGTGAAGAACGGCGTCTTGTAGCGCGCCTGCACGCCCCGCAGGATGTTCAGGTGCAGTTCCATGAAGTCTTCCTGATTGTAGAAGACCCGGCGGCAGACGCCCAGTTCCGTGCCGGCGATATCCTCGACCGACCGTTCGGTGACGAGGTAGGCGTCCAGTTCCGGGCGCACGTCGTCGATCAGGCGGCACAGGGCGGGGCCGAAATCCTTGGATTCCAGATCCTTCAGCTTTTCGGTCCCGGCAATGCCTTCGAGGAATCGGGCCAGGATCGGATGGTGCGAGCGCGAGCGCAGGGTCACGCCCGGCCGCACCACGATGGCCTGGATGTTGTGGTTGAACAGCACCGCGATCAGCGCGTCCTCGACCGAAGGCACGACAAGCGCTTCGTAGACGAAGGGGTCTTCGGCCCGACGCATGGCGTGGACGTTGGATTTCAGCCAGTGCTCCTGCGCGTCGCTGACCTCGTCGACGATCAGCACCTCGAAATAGGGCTTGGTCAGGGCGCGGACCTCGGGGCTCAGCAGCGCCTCGTCGTCATGCTCCTCGCGGTCGTCGCTGTCGTGGTCCAGCGGAATGTGGCGGCGACGATAGGCCCCCGTCGACAGGGCGCGCGCCGTGCGGTGCACGCTGTAGGACAGTTCGGTAAAGCTGTTGTGCTCGAACTGGCGACGCATGTGGGCGAAGACCTGCATGCCCGGGAACGCCCAGTACCCTTCGATCTCGGCCAGCCCTTCGAAAAGCTCGGAGGCCTGGCTGCGCAGGGTCGGGCTGATCCGGGCCGGCGCCTCGCGCGACAGCTGCGCCGTGACCTCGCGCAGCTCGCTCCACCGGTCGGCACGCAGCTGGGTTGCGGAATAGTAGTCGGTCACGGAATGCATAGCGGTCGTTCCTCGTCATGGTCTGGCGGGACACCGTGTCGGACCTGCGGCCCGGCGCTTGCCGGCCGCAGGCAAGGTGGTGCGTCAGCTTCCGCCAGTGTGGGGGACAGCCGCCGCGCCTGCAACACCTAGTGCGGGTGTTTTGTACTCGACCCCGATTTCCGCCTCGGCCGGCACCTCTACATGCAGGCCGGCCCGGGTTCCCTGATGCGGGATTTCCAGCGGCCCCAGCGTGTTGAGGAACGAATCGACGCCGCTGGCGCGGTCGTAGACGCTGAAGTCGACGTCCCGGTCGCGGAAGGATTTCAGGACCTGCCCCAGCCCCTTCAGCCCCGTCTCGCGCTGGCGGCGCACCATGTCGAGGTCGACCTCGATGGGGAACATGTCCTCCTGCCCGCCCGACTGATGCAGCACCATCGACGTGGGATCGACCACGCAGGACTTGCCGATGCCGCCCGCGCCAAGGCCGTTCACGTCGATGACGTAGCACTGGAACTGCGCCGCCGTGGCCCGCGCGATGGCCAGTTCCGCGTCGCGGTCGGTGGTGCCGGTCAAGACCGGGTGCAGCAGCACCTCCACCCCCTGCGCGGTCAGCTGGCGCGTCGTTTCGGGGAACCAGATGTCATAGCAGATCGACAGGCCGAAGCGGCCCACGTCCGGCACGTCGAAGACGCAGAACTCGGTGCCCGCGCTGATGCCCGCCTCGTAGGGCCGAAACGGAAACATCTTGGCGTAGCGCTTCACTATATTGCCGTCCGGGTCGATCACGACCGCGGTGTTCAGGATGCGTCCGTCGGGCGCGCGCAGGAACATCGATCCGGGGATCAGCCAGACGCGGTGCTTGCGCGCCGCCTCGCAGAAGCGGTCCAGCGTCTCGTTCTGCGGCTCCATCGCGAACTTGTCGAGCGGACCATAGGGCGCGAGTTCGGAAAACAGCACCATCTGCGTCCAGGGAAAACGCGCCATCAGCACGTCGAGGCGCTGCAGCATGCCGTCGACATTGGGTTGCAGGGCATTGACGTACATCTGCACGCCGGCGATCGCGAAGGGGGTCATTCCGGGTCTACTTCTGATATGTGACGCGACGGGCGCGCTTGACCGTCATCTAGCACGCAAGCAGCCGAAAGGGAAACGGACGCCACGGCAACCCGCGGCGTCCCCTTCTTCTCGTCGGAAATACCTCGGGGGTGTGGGGGCAGCGCCCCCACCGGATCGGCCCGGCTCGCCGGGCCGATCCGCCATGGCTGTCACGCCGCCTGCTGCTCGGCCACCGCCGCGGCCAGCGCCGCTTCGAAGATCGCCAGACCTTCGTCGATCACCGCATCGGACGCCGTCAGCGGCACCATGATGCGCAGGGCGTTGCCGTGCAGGCCGCAGGACAGCAGGATCAGACCGCGCTTCAGCGCGTGCGCCACGACGCGCTTCGTCAGGTCCGCATCCGGCGCGGCGGTATTGAAGTTGCTGACGAATTCGACAGCCACCATGCCGCCCAGACCGCGGATGTCCCACATCCGGTAGGGGGCCGCCCGGGCGCCGATCTCGGCGAACTTCGCCTTGAAGTGCTCGCCGATGCGGGTGGACCGCTCCAGCAGACCCTCCTCCTCGATCACGTCGATGGCGGCGAGTGCGGCCGCACAGGCGACGGGGTTGCCGCCATAGGTGCCACCCAGACCCCCGGGAATCATCGCGTCCATGATGTCGGCGCGACCGATCACGCCAGCGATGGGATAGCCGCCCGCCATCGACTTCGCCACGGTGATCAGGTCCGGTACGACGCCGGAATGTTCGACGGCGAACCACTTGCCGGTCCGGCCGAAACCGGCCTGAATCTCGTCCGCGATCAGCAGGATGCCGTGCATGTCGCAGAGCGCACGCAAGGCCTGCAGCATCTCGAAGGGCACGGGGGTGTAGCCGCCTTCGCCCAGCACCGGCTCGATGATGATGGCGGCGATGCGTTCGGGCTGGGCGTCGGTCAGCATCAGGTTGTTCAGCGCCGTCAGCGCATCCTGCACGGTGATGCCGTCGCGGGCGTTCGGAAAGGGCGCGCGGAAGATGTCCGCGGGGAACGGGCCCACGTCCTTCTTGTAGGGGCTGATCTTGCCGGTCAGGCCCAGCGTCAGCAGGGTGCGGCCGTGGTAGCTGCCGGTAAAGGCGATGACACCGGTGCGACCGGTCGCGGCACGGGCAATCTTCACCGCATTCTCGACCGCCTCTGCGCCGGTGGTGACCAGCAGCGTCTTCTTGGCGTGCTCGCCGGGGGCCAGTGCGTTCAGACGCTCTGCCAGTGCCACGTAAGGTTCGTATTGCACGACCTGAAAGGACGTGTGGGTATAGAGGTCTTCCTGCGCCTTGGCGGCGGCGATGACCTTGGGGTGACGGTGACCGGTGTTCAGCACCGCGATGCCGCCGACGAAGTCAATGTAGCGGTTGCCCTCCACGTCCCACAGCTCTGCATTTTCGGCGTAGCTGGCGAAGACCGGTGCGGCAGAGGCGACGCCGCGGGGCACGGCCGCCTCGCGCCGCTTCAGCAGGGCGGCGTTCGACTGCGCCTCGACCGGCAGGTCAGGCACGACGGTCAGCGGCGTCCGCGTGGCGGCCTGTGCGGCCGTGGCGGGTTTCATCTTGGTCTTGCTGGGTGTGGGTTTGTTGGTCATGCGCGCCGTCCTTTGCGAGCCAGAGGTGTCTAGAATCCTAGTGCTGCCTGTTTAATATAATTGCCAGACCGGCAATTCGTTCCATTTTGCGTCACGAATGGTCTGGAAGCGACCCCGCGCCGTTTTCGCTTGATCACCGCAGGACATCGTTGCCTAAATGCCGTCAGACCGGCGACGCCGTCGCGGTCGCGCGTGGAGGGAGGCCCTTTTGGACATCGGTGAACGGTTGCGGACCCTGCGCGAACGGCACGGTCTGTCCCAGCGCGAACTGGCGGCCCGCGCAGGGCTGACCAACGGCACGATCAGCCTGATCGAGAAGAACAGGACCTCGCCCTCCGTCGCGTCGCTGAAGTCGTTGCTGGACGCGATCCCGATCAGCATGGCAGAGTTCTTCACTCCGCCGGACCCGGCCCCGGCCGAAGCGCCCCGCTTCTTTTTCAAGGCGGACCAGTTCCACGAGATCGCGCCACAGGACGCCGATCCGCGCCCGCACGTGTCCCTGCGCCAGCTGGGCCGGGCGGCGGAACACGCGCTGCAGCTGCTGCACGAGACCTATCCGCCGGGTGCCGATACCGGTCCCGAATTGCTGAGCCACGCAGGCGAGGAAGCGGGCATCGTCGTGACCGGCGAAATCGAGGTGACCGTCGACGGCGCGGTGGCGGTGCTGGCGGCGGGCGACGGCTATATCTTCGACAGCCGCCTGCCGCACCGGTTCCGCAATCCGGGCGATGCGGTCTGCGAGGTGATCAGCGCCTGCACGCCGCCGAGCTTCTAGCGGTCAGTGGTCGCAGATCCGGACCTGCGGATCGAGTTTGACGTAGTCCACGGCCTTCATCTTGTGGATCTTGGTCGGCGGAATGTACTGCCATTTCGCCAGATAGCGCCGCTGCGCCTCGCCCCGCAGATAACGCGCCATCTGCTGGTTGCCGATCGGCCCCTGGTTCACGTTGGACCCGTGGAACCCGACGGATGCGCCGGGCCCGAGGCAGGCATTGGGCAGCGTCGTGAAGATCACGCAGGCCGACCGGCAGAAGCCGCGGATTTCGACCCGCCCGCCCCATCTCAGCAGATCGGCGCGGTCGGCCTCGGCACTGATCAGCTGCCCGCCGCCGTCGTCCGTCAGCACATAGGGCTCTGTCGTGGGCGGCGGCCTGCGGTCCGTGCAAAGCCCCATCTGGCAGGCGATGGCAAACCACAGCATGATAGATCCTTTCAATGATGTCCGCGATCATCGGCGGCATGCGGCAGCGTCGCAAGACGGCGCGGCGCGGGGTGGCGCAAGGTCGCCGGTCGCGGACCCATGGCGGCGCCGGAGCCTCCGGCGGGCGTTTGCCGGTCAGGTGAACGGGGGCCCCGCGCTATGGGGCCTGATCGAACCGGGATGGGCCGTCAGTCGGCCATGTCCCAGGCGGTGGTGAAGTTGGACAGGACCGTCGCGACCTGATCGCGCGAGGCGGCGCCGGAGATATGGGCGACGAGGCCCAGCTTCTTGTCCTCGGTCACCGAGGCGACGGTGGCCGCGACGCCCGCATCTGCCAGCGCCGCATCGAAGACGCGGGTGATCGCCCGGCGGCGCAGTTCGGGCTTGAAGATCTTGCCGACGGCGGTCTTCGGCAACTCGCCCATGATCTCGAGGTGGCGCGGGTGCGCCGCGCGTTCGTTGATCTTGCCCTTGGCGTAGTCAAGCAGTTCCGCCTCTGTCACCGTGGCGCCGCTGACGAGTTCGACGTAGGCGCAGGGGATCTCTCCCGCGTGGGCGTCGGGCTGGCCGATCGCACCGGCGAAGGCCACGGCGTCGTGGCCGGCCAGCGCCTCCTCGATCTCTGCCGGGTCGATGTTATGGCCGCCGCGGATGATCAGATCCTTGGCGCGCCCGGTGATCCAGACGTAGCCGTCGGCGTCGATCCGGCCCAGATCGCCCGTGCGCAGGAAGGCCGCGGCGTGGTCGTCGTCGGCGTAGAACAGGTTCTTGTTCTTGTCCGGGTCGGTGTAGGTATGGCCGCGGAACACGCCGGGATTGGCGACGCAGATCTCTCCGATCTCGTCGGTGCCGCAGGCGGTATGCTTTTCCACGTCCATGATCCGCACCCGGGTGTAGGGGAACGGGATGCCGATCGAGCCGATCTTCTTGGTGCCCTGCGGCGGGTTGATGGACACGAGGCAGGTCGCCTCGGTCAGGCCATAGCCTTCGCAGATGGTGACGCCGGCCGCTTCCTCGAACCGGCGGTAGAGTTCCAGCGGCAGCGGGGCGGAGCCGCAGAAGGCGAGCTTCAGCGAGGAGATGTCGGCATCCACCGGGCGCTGCATCAGGGCGGACATGGCGGTGGGCACGGTGATCATGAACGTCACCTTGTGCCGTTCGATCAGCTTCCAGAAGTTGTCGAAGACCCCTGCCCCGCGGTAGCCCTGCGGCGTCGGGAAGACGATATGCGCGCCGGACGACATCGAAGCGCCGAGCGAGACGATGGTGGCGAAGACGTGGAACAGCGGCAGCGGGCAGATCTGCACGTCCTGTTCCGTGAACAGCAGTTCGGCCCCCAGCCAGCCGTTGTAAATGATGCCGGAATAGAGGTGCTGGACGACCTTGGGCATCCCCGTGGTGCCGCCGGTGTGGAAATAGGCGGCGACCCGGTCGGTGGGACTGTCGATGAACTGGAGCGTCCTCGGCTGCTTGCGCACAGCCTTTTCAAAGTCGATGATTTTGGCCTTGTGGTCGGCGGCGTTCTTGGGCCGGATCCAGGGCACGATCAGCTTTTTCGCACCCGTAAGGTAGCGGTGCAGGTCGACCTCGATCACATGGCTGACGCCGGGGGCCAGCGCCACGGCGGCGGCGGCCTTTTGCGCAACGTCGGACTTGGGGAAGGATTTCATCGTGACCAGCACCTTGGCGCCGGTTTCGCGCAGGATGGCGGCGATCTGCGCCGGTTCCAGCAACGGGTTGATCGGGTTCACGATACCCGCGATCTGGCCGCCGAAATAGGTCAGCACCGCCTCTGTACAGTTCGGCAGCATGTAGGCCACGACATCGCCCTCGCGGATCCCGAGGCTGCGGAACAGGTTCGCCGTCTGGGTGGTCCGGTCCAGCGTCTGCTGCCAGGTCAGGGTTTCCGCGGGACTCTTGGGGCCGGATTCAAGCTGGAAGGTCACGGCGGGCCGGTCCGCAAAGCGGGCGGCGGTGCGGGTCAGCTGCGCGAAGGTCGTGACGGGCATGTCGCGGTCGGCCCAGCTTGTCGCCTCCAAGGCCTCGGCGTCGGCGCGGCTTGCATATCCCATGGTGTTCCTCCCAGAACCTCGGCGGCCGTTCACCGGCCTGTCATTGCCCGGCGACACTGGACGAAAACCGCAGGGGGCTTCAAGTCTGACGCCACGATATTTGGTTACTCGGCGGCCAGACCGGCCGTGAACTGCAGCCGGGCAAGCCTGGCATAAAGCCCGTCCTCGGCCACGAGGCTGTCGTGGGTGCCGGTGGCGACGATGCGCCCGCCCTCGAACACCAGGATGCGGTCGGCCTTCTTCACCGTCGCCAGCCGATGCGCCACGATCAGGGTGGTGCGGGTGCTGGCAAGCTCGTCGACGGCGGCCTGCACGAGGCGTTCGCTTTCCGCGTCGAGGGCACTTGTCGCCTCGTCCAGCAGCAGCACCGGTGCGTCGCGGAGGATGGCGCGGGCGATGGCGATCCGCTGCTTCTGACCGCCAGACAGCATGACGCCGCGTTCGCCCACGTAGGATTCGTAGCCTTCCGGCAGGGCGGTCAGGAAATCGTGGGCGGCGGCGGCGCGGGCGGCGGATTCGACCTCTGCATCCGTGGCATCGGGGCGGCCGAAGCGGATGTTTTCCCGCGCCGTGTCACCGAAGATCACCGGATCCTGCGGCACGAGCGCAAGCTGGTGCCGGAAGGCGCCGCGGTCCATGTCGCGCAGGTCCACCCCGTCGAGGCGGATCGCGCCGTCGTTCGGGTCGTAGAACCGCTGCAACAGCTGAATGATCGTCGTCTTGCCCGCCCCGGAGGGGCCGACGAGGGCTACGGTTTCTCCGGGTTCGACGATCAGGCTGACGTGGTCGAGGGCGGCCACGGTGGGCCGGCCGGGATAGTGAAAGGTCACGTCGTCGAAGACGATCTGCCCGCGTGTCGCATCCGGCACCGGCGTCGGCGTTACGGGATCGGCGACCGCATCCTTCGCGTTCAGCAGTTCGACCAGCCGTTCGGTGGCGCCAGCGGCGCGCTGCAGCTCGCCCCAGACTTCTGTCAGGGCGCCGACTGCGCCGGCAACCATGACGGAGTAGATGACGAACTGCACCAGTTCGCCCACGCTCATCACCCCGCCGCGCACGTCGTGGGCGCCGATCCACAACACGCCGACGATGCCTGCGAAGATCAAGAAGATCACGATGGCCGTCATCCATGCGCGGACGCCGATCCGGGTGCGGGCGGCGCGGTAGCTCTTTTCCGTCACCTCCCAGAATTTGCGGCGGCTCAGGTCCTCATGGGTGAAGGCCTGCACGGTCTGGACCGACAGCAGCGCCTCTGACGCATTGCCGGAGGATTGCGCGATCCAGTCCTGATTTTCGCGACTGAGCTTGCGCAGGCGGCGCCCCAGCACGACGATCGGCACGATGACGGCGGGCACCAGCAGCAGCACGAGGCCGGTCAGCTTGAACGAGGTGAACATCATCAGCACGAGGCCGCCTGCGAAGATCAGCGCGTTGCGCAGCGCGATCGAGACGGAGGAGCCGATGACCGACAGGATCAGCGTCGTGTCGGTGGTAATGCGGCTGAGCACCTCGCCGGTCATGATGTTTTCGAAGAAGGCGGGGGACATGCCGATCATCCGGTCGAAGACGGCGGTGCGGATATCGGCCACCACACGCTCGCCCAGCCGCGTGACGAGGTAGTAGCGCAGCGCCGTGCCCACGGCGAGCAGCGCCGCCACGGCGAGCGCAATCGCGAAGTAGCGGTCGAGGATCTGACCGGCGGTCACGTCGAAGTTGTCGACCACCCGGCGTACGGCCAGAGGCAGGATCAGCGAGACGATGGCGGTCAGGGTCAGGGCGCTGGCGGCCAGCAGCATCAGGCGGCGGTAGGGTGCGAGGAACGGCCAGAGCTGGCGCAGCGCGCCCATGTTCTTCGACTTGGCGCGTTCCGCGTCAATGGCTTGGGGCGCGTCGGCCATGGTGTTCCGTCCTGCTTGCAATGGATCGGACATAAAACCGCGCGGCTTGCGACACAAGCAAAACGCACTGGGGCGCGATGCCGGGTTCGGCTGGCATGATCGAGGGAGGCGGTGGAGCGGGCGACGGGAATCGAACCCGTGTCATCAGCTTGGAAGGCTGAGGTCTTACCATTACACAACGCCCGCGTCGCCAACCGTATAATTCGGTGCAAGCCCCCCCCGCAACCCCTTATTCGGCCGATCCCGGTCACGAAATTGCCCAGATGGTGCGGCATGGCAAGGCATATCACATGTGTTGTCTAGAACGAGATCCACCATGAAATACATATTTCTTGCGCTCATCATGCTTTGCGGCAGTGTATCGGGTGCCGCGGCCCAATCCTGTGGTCCCAATGACCATTACCTTACGGCCGAAATTAACGGCTTTGTTCCAAACGATATGTATTACTGCGCGGGGCAGCAGATTTTCGTCACCAACAACACAACGACGGACCTGTATTTTTACTACAAGCCAATGAGTAGTAATTCTTATAAGCTGAGTGAAGTCATCCGCTCGGGCCGCACCAGCGGGCCTTTTAAGGACTTCAACGCTGGCGACGTCTATGTGGCTCGGCGCAGTGGAGACAATTATTATTACTATCATGGTTCCGGGGTGAAGGCGCGCCTGATCCAAGGTACGGCACCGGACAGCTACTGAATTGCCGTAAGCAGGTCAGGACCCTGCGCACGGTTGGAATTGACGACTGTCGAAACCTTCGTGAACGTCAGCACATCATCGGCCACAGCCTTCATCAAAGGTGCCGCGCCGTGCCCCGCCTCGCCCAGCCAGAGGGGCCAGTCGTCGGGCGGCAGGATGACCGGCAGGCGGTCGTGGATCGGCGCCATCGCCGCATTGGCGCCGCAGGTGACGACGGCGCAGGTGGCGAGCGGCGCGTCGCCTTTCGACCAGTCCTGCCAGATCCCCGCCATCGCCATCGGCGCGCCGTCGCTGTGGGTGACGTACCAAGGCTGGGGCACCTCTCCCTTCACCCGGTGCCATTCGTAGAAGCCGCTGGCCACGATCAGGCAGCGCCGTTCACGCACGGCGGCGCGAAAGGCGGGCTTTTCCGCGATCGTTTCTGACCGGGCGTTGATCAGCAACGGGCCGCCGGACAGCTTGTCGTACCAGTGCGGCACGAAGCCCCAGCGCATGGGGCGCAGGCGGCGCTGCCCGTCGCCCGCCGTCACGACATGGACCGTCTGGGTGGGGCAGACGTTGTAGTCAGGCGTCTTGGGCAGGTCGTTGGCGGGTGCCGCGGCAAAGACCTGCGCCATCGCATCATGAGGAAGGGTGATCGCCATGCGTCCGCACATGCCGGGACTGTAGGCAGGTCCCGCGATATGTGCCAGTCCCCTGCGGCCTGTGCCGGACGAATCGCCGGTGGCGGTTGGGCCCAGCTTGAGGCCTTTGCCTTTTGGCGGGGGCCGATCGCGCTGCCGGATCGCCTGACATTGGCCGGCATGACCGGCCGCAGGTCGCGACAAACCGTCACCCGCACCCGCAGAAACGCGGCCTGCGGGCAACACTCCTGTGTTTTCCCGGCCACGGGCGGTGGTCCCACGGACAGGCCGGCTGGCATGGACGACGGGCTCACCCCTCAAACCATGAAAGGTCCCTTCGATGATCCGGAAGACACATCTTCTTTTGGCGACGACCCTGCTGCCAATCGCCACGGTGGCCGCGGCACAGGACGACGCGACCCGAATCGCCGCGCTGGAAGCGCGGATCGCAGCGCTGGAAAGCGCGCCGTCGGCGCCGACGGCCTTTGGCGCGGACACAGGCACGACGCTGGAGTTCTACGGCTTCGCCAAGCTCGATCTGATCTACGACTTCGGCTACGAGCTGGGTGACACGACCTTCGGCCTGAACGGCATCGGCGCCGCCAGCCCGACCGGCGACTTCTTCAACGCCACCGTGCGTCAGACGCGGCTGGGATTCCGGACCACCACGCAGACCGATCTGGGCGAACTTGGCACGCAGGTCGAGATCGACTTCTACGGTGCCGACGAAATCGAGCCGCGCCTGCGTCACGCCACGGCAACGCTGGGCGGGCTGCGCGTCGGGCAGTACTGGACCCAGTTCATGCCGCTGTCGTCCTACCCCGTGACGCTGGATTTCCAGGGCGTCGCCGGCATCCCCTTCGCCCGGCAGGAACAGGTCGCCTACACCTACGAGATGCCGAACAGCCTTTCGCTGACCGGGTCGATCGAGGAATCGAACGGCGACAGCGACGATCCGGTGCTGATCGCGGCGCTGGCCTATGACACCGATCCGCTGCTGCTGCGCGCATCCGCCCTGACCGGCACGGTAAACACCGCCAGCGGCGGCAGCGCGGACGTCTACGGCATCAACCTGTCGACCACGGCGCAGCTGTGGGACGGGGCCAGCGTCGATGCGTCCTATACCTTCGGCGAGGGGATCAACAGCTACATGGTCTTCGGTGGCGACGATCTGGACGCCGCCGGCGATCCGGTCGAGATGCAGGCGGCCTACATCGGCCTGACGCAGGCGGTTGGCGAAAAGCTGACCCTGCGCGCGATCTACGGCTGGCGCGAGAACGATACGGGTCAGGGCGCGGACGATACAGAGACGCTGACCTCCGCGCATTTGAACGCGCGGTATCAGGTGCTGGAAAACACCTGGGTCGGGGCCGAATATTTCCACGGCACACGCGATACCTTTGGCGGCGCGTCCTACGACGTGGATCGCATCCAGACCTCGGTCCAGATCGACTTCTGACCATGAAAAAGGCGCCCCGGTCCGCACCGGGGCGCCGTCTTCCGCGAGGCCGGGATGGCCTCAGTTCACCGTGATGCGGCCATCGGTATAGGGCGTGTAGGCGCCGTTTTCGGCAATGTAATCCGCCACGACATCCGCCAGATCGGGGCCGAAGTCATAGGCATTCGCAGCCGACTGGAACATCTTGTAGCCGTCGCCGCCGTTGCGCACGAAGTTGTTCGACACCACGCCGTAGGTCGCCGCCGGATCGAGTGGCGCGCCGTCAACCATCACGTCGCTGATGCGGCTGCCCACCTCTGCCGCCGGATCGACGGTGAAGGTCATGCCCGCGACCTGCGGGAAGCGGCCGCCGCCCTCCTCCATTTCGGACACGCCGTTTTCCAGCGCTTCCAGCAGGACCTGCCCCGGCACCTCGAAGGTCGACAGGGTGTTCTGGAACGGCAGAACGGTCAGCACCTCGCCCTTGGTCACCTCGCCCGCGTCGATGCCGGCCCGGATGCCGCCGCCGTTGGTGATCGCGACCTGGATGCCCTGATCCTTCACCCGCGCCAGCATGGCGTCGGCGATCAGGTTGCCGCCGGAACATTCCATCGCCCGGCAGACGTCGCGGCTGCCGTCGACGGCCTCGGTCGTCTCGCCGATGACCTCGTTGCGGATCTCCTCCAGCGGTTTGGCCAGTTCGGCGATGCGATCGACGGTCGGCTGATCCTCGGCCACCGCGGCATCCATCAGCAGCGGCTGGCCAGAGGCCTCGGTGATGACGCCGTCATCGTCGAAGGTCACGTTCAGCTCGCCCAGATACTTGCCGTAGGCATAGGCCTGCACGATGGCGGTGTCGCCGACCATGGTCGGATACTTGCCCTTGGCGCCTTCCATGTCGCCCAGCAGGGTGTTGTCGTGGCCGCCCACGATCACGTCGACGCCGGTCGTGTTCGCCGCCACGTCCTGATCGACGAGGTAGCCCGAGTGCGACAGGACGATGATCTTGTTCACGCCCTCGGCGGTCAGCTTGTCGACCTCTCCCTGCACCGCGTCGGCGGGCTGGGTGAAGATCACGTTGGGGCCGGAGCTGGACAGCTCGTCCGTATCGACGGGGGTCAGGCCGATCAGGCCGATCTTCTCGCCCTTCTTCTCGATGACCGTCGATTTCACGATCTTGTCGGCCAGCAGCGCCTCGCCCGAGATGTCGGCATTCGACATCAGGATCGGGAAGTCGACCGCATCGACGAAGGCGCCCAGCACTTCGGGGCCGTCGTCGAATTCGTGGTTGCCCACGGTCATCGCGTCGTAGCCCAGCTTGTTCATGAACTCGGCGGTCATCGTGCCCTTGTACTGGGTGTAGAACAGCGTGCCCTGAAACTGGTCGCCGCCGTCCACGAGGATTGTGTTGTCGTTCTCGGCCCGCGCCTGTTCCAGCGCCGTGACCAGACGCGCCTCGCCGCCGAAGCAGTCGCCGGCGGTGTTGTCCTCGGGCGCGCAGGGGCCGTCGTACTTGCTGATCGGCTCGAACCGGTCGTGGAAGTCGTTGGTGTGCAGGATGGTCAGGCTGTAGTCGGCGCTGGCGGCACTGGCGGTCAGGGCCAGTGCGGCGGTGGTGCCAAGGATGCGTGCGATCATGTGGATGTCCCCCTAGGATGTCATGCGGGCAGATTGGCCGCGGGTCCGGTTGAAGTCAAACGCGCGGTCAGGTTGATCCTGCGTCACTTCGCCGGCTGCCTAGATCCTGCCTGTAACGCCCGATTGACAGGCAGGCGCCGGCCCCTTGATTTCCCGCGGCCCCTGCGTCATCTGTCGGCCCCATGCTGATCTACAAAATCCTTCGCGCGCCCGAATGGGACGCCCTGCAGGCGGACGGATCGACCGAGGGCGCGCCCGTCGATCTGGCCGACGGCTTCATCCATTTCTCGACCGCCGCCCAGGTGGAGGAGACCGCGCTGAAGCATTTCGCCGATGTGCCGGGTCTGCTGCTGGTCGCCGTCGATGCAGACGGCCTTGGCGACAACCTGCGGTGGGAGCCGTCGCGCGGCGGGGACCTGTTCCCGCACCTTTATCGCCCGCTGCGGGACAGCGACGTGGTCTGGCACCGGCCGCTGCCGCTGGTCGACGGGCTGCACCACTTCCCGGACATGGGCTAGATGTACCGCCATCTGGAGGATCTGGCCCTTCTGGCGCTGCAGCAGATCGATCCCGAACGCGCCCACGGTCTGGCGCTGCAGGCGCTGAACATGGGGCTGGGGCCGTCCGGCGGGCCGGTCACCTCACCGCGGCTGCGCACGACGGTCGCGGGCCTTGACCTGCCTAATCCGGTCGGGCTGGCGGCGGGCTTCGACAAGAATGCCGTGGCGTTGCGCCCCCTCGCCCGCTGCGGCTTCGGCTTCATCGAGGTCGGTGCCGCGACACCACGCCCGCAGGAGGGCAATCCGAAGCCGCGGCTGTTCCGCCTGACCGAGGACGGCGCCGCGATCAACCGCTTCGGGTTCAACAACGACGGGGCCGCGGCGATCGCGCGGCGCCTGAAGGGGCACGCGGGGATCGTCGGCCTGAACCTCGGCGCCAACAAGGACTCCGTCGACCGCGCCGGTGATTTCGCACGGGTGCTGACGACCTGCGGCGATCACGTCGATTTCGCCACCGTCAACGTGTCTTCGCCTAATACGGAGCGGTTGCGCGACCTGCAGGGCAAGGCCGCGCTGTCGGCGCTTCTGAGCGGTGTCATGCGGGCGAACCGCGATCTGGCGCGCCCCGTGCCGGTGTTCCTGAAGATCGCGCCGGATCTGTCGGAGGCCGAAATCGCGGACCTTGCGGAGGTGGCGGAAGCATCGGGCATCGCGGCCCTGATCGCAACCAACACCACGGTCGCCCGCGACGGCCTGCACGGCCCGCACCGCGACGAAAAGGGCGGGCTGTCCGGCCAGCCGCTCTTCGACCGGTCGACACGCGTGGTGGCGCGGATTGCGGGGCTGACCCGGCTGCCGATCATCGGTGTGGGCGGGGTGGCCTCGGCCGAACAGGCCTACCAGAAGATCCGCGCCGGCGCCTCGGCGGTTCAGCTTTACACGGGTCTCGTCTACGGCGGCATCCGTCTCGCGACCGAGATCGCGCAGGGAATGGACGATCTGCTGGCACGGGATGGCCACGCCAGCGTCGCCGATGCCGTGGGATCCGGCCGCGCCGACTGGATCTAGGCGACTTTTCCGCGAGCCGGATCGCATCGGGTGACGGCGAAGCCGATTTTTCTAGAAAAATCGAAAGGCGCCCCCGGCGTTGATGTCGGGCGACAGGTAATCCGGCGCGGCGCGGTCGGGCGTCGTTTCCGATTTTTCTAGAAAAATCGGCGCCTTCCCGCGCCGGCCGCCTTGGCCGCGGGTCAGAGGCCCTTTGCCCTGTAGCTGTCGGCTACCTTGCGGATCGAGACGAGATAGGCCGCCGTGCGCAGGTCCTGCACGTCCTCCCGACCGTGCCAGACGGCCCGCATCGCCTGATAGGCCGTGCGCATCGTGTCATCGAGGCCCGAGCGGACGAGTTCCAATTCATCCGCGCCGCGCAGGTACTTCTCCTTGAAGTTCGGCGTCATCGACCAGCGGTGTTCCAGCATGTCGTCCAGACGCTCCAGCTCGGCCACGATCAGTTCGTGACGCGCCTCCTCGGCCCGACGCTGCATCCGGCCGAAGCGGATGTGGGACAGGTTCTTGACCCACTCGAAATAGGACACGGTCACACCGCCCGCATTGGCGTACATGTCCGGAATGATGACCACGCCCTTGTTGCGCAGGATGTCGTCGGCACCGGCGGTCGTCGGACCGTTGGCCGCCTCGATGATCAGCGGCGCCTTGATCCGGGCCGCGTTGCCGATGTTCAGCACTCCCTCCAGCGCCGCGGGGATCAGGATGTCGCAGTCGTGTTCCAGCAGGGTCGCACCCTCGGCGTCATGGACCGCGTGGGGATAGCCCGTCACCCCGCCGTGACCCGCGATCCACTGCTTCACATCCTCCACGTTCAGGCCCTTCTCGGCGTAGAGAGAGCCGTCGTGTTCGATGATGCCGGTGACGATACAGCCGTCCTCCTCGCTCAGGAACTTGGCGGCGTGGTAGCCCACGTTGCCAAGGCCCTGCACGATGACGCGCTTGCCGTCCAGCTTGCCGGACAGCTTCGCCTTGGCCACATCCTCGGGGTGGCGGAAGAATTCGCGCAGGGCGAACTGCACGCCGCGCCCGGTCGCCTCGGTCCGGCCCTGGATGCCGCCGGAGTTGATCGGCTTGCCGGTCACGCAGGCGGCGCCGTTGATGTCGGTGGTGTTCATCCGCTTGTACTGATCGGCGATCCAGGCCATCTCGCGTTCCCCGGTCCCCATGTCGGGGGCGGGGACGTTCTGGGCCGGATTGATCAAGTCGCGCTTGATCAGCTCATAGGCGAAGCGGCGGGTGATCTGCTCCAGCTCGTGATCGTCCCAGTCGCGCGGGTTGATGCAGAGCCCGCCCTTGGATCCGCCGAAGGGGGCGTCGACCAGCGCGCATTTGTAGGTCATCAGGGCGGCCAGCGCCTCGACCTCGTCCTGGTGAACGGTCAGGGCATAGCGGATGCCGCCCTTGACCGGTTCCATGTGTTCCGAATGCACAGACCGGTAGCCGGTGAAGGTATGGATCGCCCCGCGCAGGCGGACCCCGAAACGCACGACATATGTGGCGTTGCAGACCCGGATCTTCTCTTCCAGCCCCGGCGAGAGATCCATCAGCTTGACCGCACGGTTGAACATGATGTCGACGGATTCGCGAAAGCTGGGTTCGGGCTGAGCCGTGTCGGTCTGGGTCATCTGTTTTCCTTCCCTGATGCCGGATCGCAGCGCTGGACAGGCCGCGCATGCCTCAGGCCTAACCCAAATCGGGTCCGACCCCAACACATCATCGGAAACCCTTCGAAACGATGAACGCCGATGCCGGATCCGGCATCGGCGAAACGGGCCCTGCCCGGCACGTCACCGCCCGGCCAACGCCCTAATTTCGCCATGCCACGCCGGTTTAAGACCGACGTCCGCAACGGGATTCGTCCCCTCGCGCGGGTTGCCGCGGACCCCGAGATGGAAAGACAGGCGATGAGACCGAGACATTCCTCTGCACGGAACCTTCGCAGGACAGCGGCGCGGCATCTTGGCAGATTCGCGCGGGCAGAGGATGGCAACCTGTTCATTCTGGCGGTGCCGCTGATCCTGATCATGGCGATTTGGGGCGGCATCAGCGTCGATCTGATGCGTTACGAGTCCCGGCGCGCGATGTTGCAGGGCGTCACGGACCGCTCTGTCCTGGCAGCCGCGAACCTGAACCAGAGCCAGGATCCGAAGGCTGTCGTCCGCGATTACTTCACCAAGGCCGGGATGGCCGACCAGCTGGTTGGCGATGCGATCGTGACGCAGGGCTACAAGCGGCGCGAGGTCTCCGTGAAGGGAGACTTCAAGATGGACACCTTCTTCATGCGCTATCTGGGAGAGGAGTTCGAGACGCTGGATGCGCCGGCGACCTCCACCGCCGTGCAGGGCGTGGGCGCGGTCGAGGTGTCACTCGTCCTCGACGTGTCGGGGTCAATGGATTTCAATATCAATAACACCTACACGAAGCGGATCGAGAAACTCCGCTCCGCTGCGTCGGGGTTTGTGACGAAGCTACTGCTACCCGAATACAAGGACCGCATCTCGATTTCGTTGATCCCCTATTCGGAACAGGTCAATATCGGGCCCGAGATATTCAACCTATTGAAGATCAATCCAGGCACGAAGCACAACTTCTCGCACTGCATCGAACTGCCGGCATCGGCGTTCACCAAAACGACCTTCGACGATTCACTTTATTACGAACAGACCCAAAACATCCAAACGAACGCATATGGCTTTGGGAGGTACACATCCACCCGGGACAAGAATAATCCGAACCTCGATCAGCCGGTCTGCCCGCGCTTCGATTATGAGCGCGTTATCCCGATCAGCCAGAACGCGACGCAGCTAACGACTGCCATCAGCAAGCTGCAACCTCGCGCTGGCACCTCGATTTTCCTCGGACTGAAATGGGCCACAACCTTACTGGATCCATCGTTTCAGTCAGTTATCAAACGGCTGCCGGCAAGCACGATTGACACGCCTTTTGACGAGCGGCCGGAACCCTACGATCCGGACAAAAGCAAGGGTCAGACAATCCGATCTTTAAAATACATCGTGCTCATGACGGATGGCTTTAATCAAAATTCATATCGACTTTATAACGAGCATTACGATGACCCCAGCGAGCGCTTGTACTGGGCTTATCATAACGTCCCGTGGGTGACGAATAGTGAAGGGAACGCCACCGGACCGCGCGCCCCGCAATCGCGATTCTATAATGATAAAAACTATTTCTACACGGGCACCCAAGGCGCCGGCTACATGGATAGCATGTGTGATGCGGCCAAGAACAAGGGCATCATCATCTACACGATTTCAATGTCAGGTGACGACAACGATCAAGACGATATCGACGGTCGCGCTGCCATGGAAAAATGCGCAACCAGCAAGAACCACTTCTTCAAGACGTCCGGGCAGGAACTGAACGAGATCTTCGACCGGATCGCCAAGCAGATCACCGATTTGAGGCTGACCCAATGATGCGGCACCTCCTTGGCAGACGCGCGACGGCGCCCGTCCGCCGGCCCGGTCGTCTGACACAGGCTCTGCGGCATTTCCGGCGGTCCGAGGCTGGCACGGCGTCGATCGAGTTCGTGCTACTGTTTCCCGTCGTCTGGATGCTTTTCGGCCTGACAATGGAATCGGGCATGTACGGGATGCAGCAGGTGATGCTTGAACGCGGCCTGGACCTGACCGTGCGTGAGGTGCGCCTTGGCTTGATGGAGGAACCGACACGCGAAAAGCTGATCGCCCAGACCTGCAAATATGCGCTGATCTTGAACAACTGCGAAAACAGCCTGCGGATGGAGATGATCCCTGCCGACGTCCGCAACTGGAAGGCCATCTCGCGAGAGGTACCCTGCATCGACCGCAGCGAAAAGGGCGTTCCCGTCATGAACATCACGAACGGCGGCAATAACCAATTGATGGTCCTGCGAGCCTGCGTGCTGATCAAGCCGCTGCTGCCGCTGGCAGAACTTGGCCGCACGCTGGTCGCCAACAACGCCAACAGCGACGATGAATACGCGCTGTCCGTCACGTCGTCCTACGTCATGGAACCGTTCCAGATTCAGGGGGGATCGCTCTGATGATCGCGCAGCACCGGTCGTTGACCCTGTCGATCCGTCGGTGGTGGCGGCGCGAGGACGGGTCGATGACGCTCGAATTCCTGATCTTCGCCCCGCTGATGTTCTTCACATTCGTGGGCACGCTGGCGTTCTTCGATGCCTTCCGGGCAGAGTCGATCAACGAGAAGGCGGCGATGACCATCGCCGATCTGATAAGCCGGGAAACCGGTTACATCAACGATGCCTATATCGACGGCACCTACGGCCTGCTGAAATTCCTGATCCGTGGCGACGCAAAGCCGGACATGCGCGTCAGCGTCCTGCGGTTCGAGGAAAAGAGGAAGGGCGCGAACACGACGGATCAGGACCGCTACCGGCTGGTCTGGTCAAAAGCGCGCGGCACCGGCGCCCACGTGGCCATCACCGACAACGAGGCCAAGACGATGTTGCCGAAACTGCCGACCATGGTGCACGACGAACGTCTTATCGTGGTCGAGACGTGGTCCAACTACAAGACATTCTTCAATTTCGGCTTCAACATCGCCTGGACGTCCGCGGATGGCACCGCGGCTCCGCCGCCGGACAACATCCTCTTGACCTCGCTGATCTTCACCGCGCCGCGGGTCGGGCTGGCGCAGACCTGCTTCAACAATACCACGAACGTGGCGAACCGGATCTGCTGAGCGCTCACTCCGGCGGCGGGGCCGTGTCGAGTGCGATGCGGTCGGCCATCGCCTTGGACTCGCTCGGCGGGGCAAGGCCGCCGATGCCCACGCGGCGCCCCAGACACCAGTAGAGCCCCGGCTGCCATGCCCGCGGCTGCGCGCGGCGCAGGGCAAGGTTGAAGCCGTTCGACGGCCGCAGCGACAGCGGGCTGCGATCGACGCCCTGAATGGCGTCGCGGGGGGCGATGACCCGGCCCTGCCCGTCGATTAGGCCCTGCGCCGTCCAGCGCAGGCAGTCGTGCCGGCCGCGCCACAGGGCGAACGCGACCCAGAGCGTTGCAACGGCCACGGCGATCATCACCGCCTGCGGCAGCGGTTCTTGTCCCGGCGCCGTGCGCAGCAGCAGGGCCGCCAGCCCCAGCATGACCGCGATCCCGCCGCCGGTTCGCGCCGGCGTCGGCGAAAGCGACAGGGCCTGCCGGTGGTCCGGTGGCGACGATGGCGTCATGATGCAATCTCCTGCGATGCGGTCCGGCGGGAACGGGGCCCTGCCGCCGCCTTCCTACGCCTTTCCGGCATGCGCGTCGCGGGCGAATGTCTCCGCCGGTCGCTCCGGCAGGTCCGGCCCGGCGGTGACCGCACGGCGCACAAGGTCGCAATAGACCTCTGCCACCTCTGCCGCGGTCAGCCGGCCGCCGGGGTCATACCAGTTCGTGATGCCCGTCAGCAGCGCGATCAGGCCCAGCGTCGTGACCCGCGGATCGCGCAACGCGAAATCCCCGGTCTGCAGACCCGCGCGCAGTATCGCCTCCAGCCGGTCCTCGTAGCCGCGACGCAGGGCCGCGATGCGGACGTAGTTCTCTGGCGAGAGGTTGCGCAGTTCCATGTAGCTGAGGAAGACCACGTCGCGCCGCGGCAGGTGAAAGGCGATATGGAAGCGCGTGAAGGCCTCCAGCTGGGCGGGGGGCGTGCCGCGCAGGTCCGCGGCGTCGAGGGCGCGGCCCAGTTCCATCATGTGGTCACGCAGCAGATCGAACAGCAACGCCTGCTTGTCGGCGGTGTAATTGTAGAGCGCCCCCGCCTGCACACCCACTTCTGCCGCGATCTGGCGCATCGACACGGCGGCGAAGCCTGCCTGCGCGAAGAGACGCAGGGCGACCTCCTGCACCTTCGGTCCGGTGATCCCGGCATGAGAGCCCTGCTTGCGTGCCATGGGCCCAGATAAATGAACGCCCGTTCATTTGAAAAGCGGTTTCGCCGGCGGGGCCCAGCACCTATGCTGCGGGCGTGTCCCAAAGGTAGCACCATGACCCCTGCCCGCCTGCCCCTTTTCCCCCTGCTGATCGCACTGGTCGGCTGCGCCACGCCGCCGGCGCTGGACGGGCGCATCTCGGCCGCGGCGGCGGCGGCCCCCTACCCGACGTTGCAACCCTTGGCCCCGCTGCTGGCGCGCGCATCCGCGCCGCCACGGATCACGCCGCAGACAACGGGCAGCACGCAGGGCGCGGCCGCCGGGCTGCGCGCCCGTGCTGCGGCCCTCCGCGGCCCGGTGGTCGACGGGGCGACACGGACCCGGATGAACCAGGGCGTCGCACGGGCCGCGTTGCGGTAGTCCCGGCTTTTCGCTAACACCCCCGCAACGCAGCCTGTCCGGAGACCCGCCCATGTCAGATCCCCTTCGCCTCGGTATCGCGGGATTGGGCACCGTTGGCGTGGGTATCGTGCGGATCGTGCAGGCCCACGCGGACCTGCTGGCCGCGCGCGCCGGGCGGCCCATCGCGATCAGCGCCGTGTCGGCCCGGTCGCAAAAGGACCGCGGGGTCGATCTGTCGGGCTACGCGTGGGAGGACGATCCAGTCGCCCTTGCCGCCCGCGATGACGTCGACGTGGTGATCGAGGTGATGGGCGGACACGACGGCCCCGCCAAGGCCACGACCGAGGCCGCCATTGCCCATGGCAAGGACGTGGTCAGCGCCAACAAGGCGCTGCTGGCGATCCACGGTCAGGCCCTGGCCGAAGCGGCCGAGGCCGCGGGCCGCGTGATCCGGTTCGAGGCCGCCGTCGCCGGCGGCATCCCTGTCGTCAAGACGCTGACCGAGGGGTTGGCCGGCAATGCCATCGCCCGCGTGCTGGGCGTGATGAACGGCAGCTGCAACTACATCCTGACCCGGATGGAGGATGCGGGCCTGACCTACGCAGAAGTCTTCGAGGAGGCGAACCAACTGGGCTATCTGGAGGCCGACCCGGAGCTTGACGTAGGCGGCATCGACGCGGGGCACAAGCTGGCCCTGCTGGCCGCCATCGCCTTCGGCACACAGGTCGATTTCGACGGCGTGGCGCTGGAAGGCATCGGGTCCGTCACGATCGAGGATATCCGTCAGGCCGCCGACATGGGCTACAGGATCAAGCTGCTGGGCGTGGCGCAGATGACCGGCCGCGGGCTGGAACAGCGCATGTCACCCTGCCTTGTCCCCGCGGGATCGCCGCTGGCGCAGTTGCAGGGCGGCACCAACATGGTCGTGCTTGAAGGCGACGCCGTGGGCCAGATCGTCTTGCGCGGCGCCGGTGCGGGGATGGGTCCGACGGCAAGTGCCGTGATGGCCGATGTCGTCGATCTGGCGCGCGGGACGCGCTATCCGACCTTCGGCCAGCCCGCCAAGGGTCTGCGTCGCGCCCGGGCGGCCACCGCCGCGATCCCGGCGCCCTATTACCTGCGCCTGCAGCTTCTAGACAAGCCCGGCGCCCTTGCCAAGGTCGCGACGGTGCTGGGCGATGCCGGCGTCAGCATCGACCGGATGCGCCAGTACGACCACGCGGACACGGCGGCCCCGGTGCTGATCGTGACCCACAAGACGACCCGCGCGGCCCTGGACGAGGCGCTGGCCCGCTTTGCGGATACCGGCGTCGTCACCGCGACGCCCGTCGCCATCCGGATCGAGGCGGTCTGACCTTCCTGCGGGCCTGACGTGTCGCAGGAGGCGGCATGAAAAGCCCTGACCGTTAGCGATCACATGGTTGTCATGCCACGGGTTTAGACGCTAGGTCCGCGAGAGGATCACGAAGGAACCCCCAGATGCCCCCCGTCACCGATTTCAACGACCGCACCCTGTCCCTCGGCCTTGCCCGTGTGTCGGAGGCGGCGGCCATCGCCTGCGCCTCGCTGATCGGTCGCGGGGACGAGAAGGCCGCCGACCAGGCCGCCGTCGACGCGATGCGCACCCAGCTCAACAAGCTCGACATCGCCGGCGTCGTCGTCATCGGCGAGGGTGAGCGCGACGAGGCCCCGATGCTCTACATCGGCGAGGAGGTCGGCACGGGCAAGGGGCCCGGCGTGGACATCGCGCTCGACCCGCTGGAAGGCACGACGCTGACCGCCAAGGACATGCCGAACGCGCTGGCCGTGATTGCGATGGGCCCGCGCGGCAGCATGCTGCACGCGCCGGACGTCTACATGGACAAGCTGGCCATCGGGCCGGGGTTCAAGGCCGGCGTGGTGACACTCGACATGACCCCCTCGGAAAGGGTCTCGGCGCTGGCGGCGGCCAAGGGCTGCTCGATCAACGACATCACCGTCTGCGTGCTGGAACGCCCGCGGCACGAGGAGATGATCGCCGAAATCCGCTCGACCGGGGCCGCGATCCGGCTGATCACCGACGGCGACGTGGCGGGTGTCATGCACTGCGCAGAGGCGGCGCGCACCGGCATCGACATGTACATGGGGTCTGGCGGCGCGCCGGAGGGCGTGCTGGCGGCGGCGGCCCTGAAATGCATGGGCGGCCAGATCTTCGGCCGTCTGATGTTTCGCAACGACGACGAGCGCGGCCGCGCGACCAAGGCCGGGATCACGAACTTCGACCGGGTCTATACCCGCGACGACATGGTGACCGGCGACGTGATCTTTGCCGCAACCGGCGTGACGGATGGCTCGCTGCTGCCGGGGATCAAGCGTGAACTGGGTTTCGTGACGGCAGAGACCGTGCTGATGCGGTCCAAGACCGGGTCCGTGCGTCACATGCGGTATCGCAATCCGGTGGCGTAAATGGTCGGGCCTGTGGCCCGAGCCTTTGGCGGGCGTTAATCAGGCCAAGTGAAGGTGGGGGGCCTGTCCCTGATCCCGTGCCTGTGGCACAAGGCGGCCGGATACCGACCGCGGGGAACAGTGTGACCGAAAAGGCAGCCTTTCTGAACGTGGCGGCGTCGCTGACCGGGCGGCGCTGGCTTGGCCCGGGTCTGGTCGAGGACCGCGCCTGCGATGCGATGGAACAGGCCACCGGACTGCCCGCCGCCCTGTGCCGCACGCTGGTGCGACGGGGGGTGGCCGCCGACCGTGGGGCCGCCGACGCGTTTCTGGCCCCGACCCTGCGCGACCTGCTGCCCGACCCGCGCTCTCTGCGCGACATGGAAACGGCGGCCGCACGATTCCTTGCGGCGGTGAAGGCCCGCCAGCGGATCGCGGTCTTTGCGGATTACGACGTGGACGGCGGCGCCTCTGCCGCGCTGCTGATCGTCTGGCTGCGCGACATGGGGTTGCACGCGACGCTCTATATTCCGGATCGCATCGACGAAGGCTATGGCCCGAACGATGCCGCCATGGCCGCCCTCGCCCGCGATCACGACCTGATCGTCTGCGTCGACTGCGGCACCCTGTCCCACGGCCCCATCGCCGCCGCCCGCGGCACGGACGTCATCGTGCTCGATCACCATCTGGGGGCCGAGACGCTGCCGCCGGCGCTGGCGGTGGTCAATCCCAACCGGCAGGACGAGGACGGCACGCTGGGGCACCTCTGTGCCGCGGGCGTCGTGTTTCTGCTGCTGGTCGAGGCGAATCGCCGCCTGAAGGCGGAGGGCGTGGCGGGGCCGGACCTGATCGGGATGCTCGATCTCGTGGCGCTTGCAACCGTGGCCGACGTGGCCCCGCTGATCGGCGTCAACCGGGCCTTCGTGCGGCAGGGACTGACCGTGATGGCCCGGCGCGACCGGCCCGGCCTGCGGGCGCTGGCGGATGTGGCGGGCATGGATCAGGCGCCGACGGCCTATCACCTCGGCTTTCTGCTGGGTCCGCGCGTCAACGCAGGCGGCCGCATCGGGGCCGCCGACCTTGGCGCGCGGCTGCTGTCGACCGCCGATCCGCATGAGGCAACGGCCCTGGCCGACCGGCTGGACCTGCTCAATACCGAACGGCGCGAGGTCGAGGCCCGGGTGCGCGATGCGGCGCTGGCGCAGGCCGAGAGCCGTGGCCTTGACGGCCCGCTGGTCTGGGCGGCCGGCGCAGGCTGGCACCCCGGCGTGGTCGGCATCGTTGCCGCCCGCCTGAAGGAGGCGACGAACCGCCCTGCCATCGTGATCGGCCTCGACGGCGGCATCGGCAAGGGATCGGGCCGGTCGGTCAGCGGCATCGACCTCGGCGCGGTGATCCAGCGCGTCGCGGCCGAGGGTCTGCTGCTGAAGGGCGGCGGTCACCGGATGGCCGCCGGCCTGACCGTGGCCGAGGACGCGCTGCCGGCCGCGATGGACCGGATCGGCGCTTTGCTCGACCGGCAGGGCGCCGGGGCGCTCGGGCCTTCCGACCTGACGATCGATGCGCTGCTGATGCCCGGCGCGGCGACGGTCGAGCTGATCGACCGGATCGCCGCCGCCGGTCCCTTCGGCGCCGGCGCACCCGCACCGCGATTCGCGTTTCCCGACTGCCAGATCCTTTTCGCCAAGGCGGTCGGCACCGGCCACCTCAAGGTCACGTTCGGCGACGGTCTGGGCGCGCGGATCGATGCGATCGCCTTCGGTGCGATGGATGGCCCGCTGGGGGCGGCCCTCACGGGGCACGGCGGGGCGCGATTCCATCTTGCCGGGCGTCTGGAGGTCAACACATGGCAGGGCCGGCAGAGCCCCCAGCTGCGTCTGGAGGACGCGGCGCCTGCCTGAACCCCTCTCGCTCGTCCGCCGCAATCTTTTTGCAGCGCAGCGCCGAAAATGCACTTGCACCCCCCCGACGCCTTGCCTAAAAGCGCCCTACCAAATGTGGCCCGTTCGTCTATCGGTTAGGACGTCAGGTTTTCAACCTGAAAAGAGGGGTTCGACTCCCCTACGGGCTGCCACGGTTCTCCTTCTCTTGCAGATGTCGCTGCAGCGCAGAGCGCCGGTACGACTGCCGTCGTCAGTCGCTGTGCGGTGATTGCGATGTTGTCAGAAAAGGTGTCCTAATTTCGAAGCACCAGTCGATAAGCCCATACCGCGAACGTGCAGCGACGCACGGATCGATATCGGTCACGCCATCTCGCCATCATGTCAGGATCGATCTGGTGCCCCCACACGGACTCGAACCGCGGACCTACTGATTACAAATCAGTTGCTCTACCAGCTGAGCTATAGGGGCACTGGGCGCGATTTAGCGCGGGGCGTGGCGGGGTGCAAGGGGTTAGCGATGCGCGCGGGCCAGCAGGATGACAGCCAGCAGGCCGACGGCGCAGATGACGAGGGCGGCGGGGGCGGCTTCGGCGATGTTCTCGAGGCTGGCCTTGGCGTAGACGCGCGTCGAAAGCGTGTCCTGGCTGGACAGCATCAGCGTCGCGGGCAGTTCCTTGATGGCGTCGACGAAGGTCAGCAGCAGCGCCGATCCGACGCTGGCACCGATCAATGGCAGATGAACGGCCCGCAGCGTCTGGCCGGCGTTGCGTCCCAGCGATCTGGCGGCCATGGGCAGGCTGGCCGGCACGCGACCGAGGGCGGCATCGGCGGCCCCCTGCGCGATGGCGAAGAAGCGCACGACATAGGCCAGCACCAGCACCCCGGCGCTGCCCGTCAACAGCAGCCCCGGATCGCGACCGGTGATGCGCAGGATCATGTCGGCCAGACCGTTGTCGAAGGCCGCCAGCGGCACGAGGATTCCCAGCGCCAGCACGGCGCCCGGGGCGGCGTAGCCGAGCCCCGTGACCGGCAGCAGCAGACGCGGCAGCGTGCGGCCCGACAGGCGCGTGCCGTAGACCATGAAGACGCCGCCGATCACCGCCAGCACCGCCGCGATGCCGCAGATCGCAAGGGTGCGCAGCAACGCTTCTGCCAGTCCCGGGGCGGTCCATTGGGCGGCCCCCAGCGCGTGAGAGGTCAGCACGCCCACCGGCAGCACGAAGCCCGCGAGCACGGGCATGGCGCAGGCCGCAGTTGCGGCCCAGGCCCCTGCCCCGGTCAGACTAGCGGGCGTCACGGGCCGCACGTTGCGGGCGGAGGTCGCGAACCGCGACCGGTGGCGCGAGACCTTCTCGAGCGCCACGAGAACCACGATCACCGACAGGATCACGCAAGCGATCTGCGCCGCGCCGCCCAGATTGCCACCCTGCCGCCAGACAGAGAAGATGCCGGTCGTCAGCGTCTGCACGGCGAAATAGTCGACTGTGCCGAAATCGTTCACCGTCTCCATCATCACGACCGCCACGCCCGCCGCGATGGCGGGGCGGGCCAGCGGCAGCCCGACCCGCCAGAACCGCGCGACCGGGCCGGCGCCCAGCGCGCGCGCCACCTCGTAGCCCGCGCCGCTTTGTTCCCGGAACGCGGCTCGGGCCAGCAGATAGACGTAAGGGTAGAGCGCGGCCGAGATCACGAGGATCGCGGCACCGCGCGTCCGGATCTGCGGAAACCAGTAATCGCGCGAGGTGGCCCAGCCGAAGCTCGCGCGCAGGGTGGTCTGCACCGGCCCCGCGTAATCCAGGAAATCGACCAGCGCGTAGGCCCCCACATAGGCGGGCACCGCCAGCGGCATCAGCAGCGCCCATTGCAGCCAGCCCCGCCCGGGAAAGCGGTACATCACCACCAGCCACGCAGTCACCGTGCCGACCAGCGCGGTCAGCGCGCCGGTGCCCGCCATCATCACGCCGGTGTTCAGCAGGTAGCGCGGCAGGGTCGTGGACAGCAGGTGGGGCCAGATGTTATCGGTCGGCGTCAGCGCGAACCAGACGACCGCCACCAGCGGCGCAAGCACGATCACCGCGATCGCGACGGCCCCGGCGGACCACGGGTTCACCCCCGTCCAGCGCACGCCACGCCGCACCGATGATACCTGAGCAGTTTGGTCTGACATGGCGTCAGCGCTAGACGAAACCGGTTCCACTGTCCAGAAATCCCGTTATGATCCCACAAAACCACAACAAGACGTGAGCAGGACAGTCATGGAAATCGCTTTGCATCTCGGCGCCAATTGCACCGACGAGGACCGGTTGCTGAAGTCGATCCTGAAGAACGTTGACACGCTGGCCGAACACGGGATCAATGCGCCCGGTCCCGGCAAGTACCGCCGCCTGATCCGGGAGACGATCCAGAGCCTCGACGGTGCTGCCCCGGCCACGGACGCCCGCCAGATCATGCTCGACGCGATCCTCGACCATGACACGCCCCGGCGACTGGTGATGAGCAACACGAACTTCATCTGCGTGCCCAATCGCATCTTCGAGAACGGGGTGCTGTACGATCAGGCGGAATTCAAGCTGCGCGGCTTCCTGCAGCTGTTCCCCGAGGACGAGATCGACATCTACCTTGCCCTGCGCGACCCCGCGACCTTTCTGCCGGATGCCTACCGCCGGTCGAAAGCCGACAGCTTTGCCGCCTTCATGCAGGGCAGAGAGCCGCACGGCGTCGTCTGGTCGGACCTGGTGCGGCGGATCCGGCAGGTCGCGCCGCAGGCGACGCTGACCGTCTGGTGCAACGAGGACACGCCGCTGATCTGGGCCGAGCTGATCCGCGACATCGCGGGGCTGGACAGGGACGTGAAGATCACCGGCGGCTTCGACCTGCTGGCCTCGATCATGTCGAAGGAGGGCATGAGCCGCTTTCTGGCCTACATGCAGGCCCACCCGCCGCAGACGGACACGCAAAAGCGCCGGGTCATCGCGGCTTTCCTCGACAAATACGCCCTGAGCGACGAGATCGAGGAGACCGTCGATCTGCCCGGCCTGACCGAAGACGACATTTCGGACCTGTCGGAGGCCTATGAGGAAGATGTCGCCCGCATCGCGGCCATGCCCGACGTCACCTTCATCGCGCCCTGAGGTGACGCGGAGGCGAGGTCGCCTCAGCTCATGCCGAGGGCGGCCATGTACATTTCCATCATCGCCTCTTCCTCGTCCAGATCGTCCTTGTCGCGTTTGCGGATGGCGATGATCTTGCGGATCACCTTCACGTCGTAGCCGCGGCCCTTGGCCTCGGCCATGACTTCCTTCTGCGCATCGGCGATGTCCTTCTTCTCCGCCTCCAGACGCTCGTAGCGTTCGATGAACTGGCGCAGCTCCTCGCCGGCGACGTTCTCGGTCTGGATATTCGTGGCGGTGTCGGACATGGCGGCTCTCCTGTCGGGTGGAATGAGGGCATTCCCTAGCCTCTGGCCCCCGGCCTTGCAAGGCCCGGACCCTTGCGCGGGGCGCGCCGACGCGCTAGCGGGGGCGCCACGCGGAACGGGGGCTGACGATGACATATCTGATCTGGGTGGGTGCCGTGATTTCGGTGCTGGGCCTGTGCGGCGTGATCTATTCCGTGATCGCCGTCGCGCGCGCCAAGCGCAGCGGGATGGACGATGCCGCCCTGCGGATGCGTATCGGTCAGGTCATGCCGGTGAACCTCGGGGCCTTCATGGCAGCGATGCTGGGTCTGGCCATGGTGCTGGTCGGATCGCTGCTGGGCTAGCGGGCGAGCGCGATGTCCAGCAGTTGGTCGATCCGGCGGTCGGCCAGCGCGTAAAGCATGATCCGGGCATCCGTGTCGCTGCGGTGACAGCTGACCAGCCCGTCGCCGCGCATCCGCATCAGCTGCAGCGACACTGCCGATTGCGGCGCGTCGAGCGCGTCCTGCAAGGCGCCCACGGCCAGCGGGCCCGCCCGCAACGCCGCAAGGAGACGCAGGCGCATGGGATGCGACAGGCTGCGGAACAGCGCGGCAGTCGTTTCTGCCGTGGCGACATCCAGCGCAGTCTCGGGTGGGATCGGGTCGGTCATCGCAGCCTCCGGCCGGGTGGGTGGGCAGGACGGACGTTGCCATGGCTGGCGCCCGCCCGTCACCCCGTCTAAACCGGATCTGCGCTGATCGAAAGAAACGTCGGGATGCCGGTGGACTGGATTTTCGAACGGATCGGAGGGCTGATGATCGGCAGCGCCGCCGCCGTCTTTCGTCTGGTCAACGGGCGGGTCATGGTCGCCTCGGGACTGTCGGGCGGTCTGGTGGAGGGCAGCGGCCGCGCTGACGCGGCGGAGCGTATCGCCCTGATCGCCGGTCTGATTTGCGTGCCTGATCGGGTGACGGCAGCGATACGAATCTGACCGGCAACCCTGCGCGATCGGGACGGCGGGGCTGGCGGTCGGCATCGGCATGCGGCTTGCGAACGGCTGCACCGGCGGTCACGGCGTCTGCGGCATCAGCCTGCGCGGGATCGTGGCCACGCTGGCCCATGGCGGCGCCGGGGCCGCGACCGTCATCGCCTTTGCGGCCTGATCGAAGGACTGTGATGCGCAGGCGCGTCGGTGTCCGCGTCGGCGGGCTGTTCGGCACCGGGCCGCTGGTGTCCGGCATGACCGACACCGCCAAGGTGCAGGGGTTTCCGGACGTATTTGGGCAGTGGGACGCCACGCCGGCCTTCGTCATGGGCGGCGCCATCGCCCCCATGGCCGCGGCCTGTCGGCCGTCGCGGAACCGGCGCCCGGTGCTCGGCGGCACCTTTCCGGCGCATCCGTCGACGCGGCGCGACGCGGGGCTGATCGGCGGGTCAGTCCCGGCCGGGACCGGCTGTGGGCTGGTCAGCCTCTGCCCGGGGCCCGGCGCTCGCCGCGCTGACAAGGGCGGCACGGGGGGTCTGGTGCGTGTTGGGGCGATGATCCCGCGCATGGTCGCGGCTCCGCCCCTGCGCAAGCGGCTGGACGCACGCCCGCAACAGGGCTAATCCTGCGTCATGGAAATTCGCCCGCTCACCCCCGCCTTCGCCGCCAGCCCGCAGATCGACCCCGCCGACGCGGGCACGATCAAGGCGGCCGGCTTCGTCACCGTGATCTGCAACCGCCCGGACGCAGAGGTGCCGCCTAGCCATCAGGCCGACGCGATGCGTCAGGCGATCGAGGCGGAGGGTCTGACCTTCGTCGTCAACCCGGTCACGCATCAGGGCCTGAATCAGGAAATGGTGGAGATCCAGCGGCAGGCCGCCGCCGCCGGCAAGACGCTGGCCTATTGCGCCTCCGGCACACGCTCTACCATTGTCTGGGCACTGGGTCAGGCCGGCACCATGGACGCGGACGAGATCATCGCCGCCGGCGCGAACGCGGGCTACGACCTTGGCGGTCTGCGCGACCGGCTGGGCTGACAGCCCCAGCGGGTCCGCCTAGACCTCGTCGGTCGCGCCCTCGCCGAAGGCCGGGTCGATCTGAAGCGGAAGAGGGTCCGCTGACCAGTCGATATCCTCTTCTGCGTGCGGATCGAACTGCGGCGCCAGCGCGTCGCCGGCGCGGGTGCGCATCTGCCGCGCAGGCTCTGCCCCGCCGTCCATGTCGGTCATCGGGATCGTGTCGGCCTCGGCCTGGATGCGGACGGCGATCTGGCCGGCAACCTGCCCCAGACGCCCGCGCGCGACGGTGCAGCCGTTCGGATCGACCAGTCGCACCATCCCCACGGTGCAGCCTGTCAGGGGCAGGCAGGTCCCCACCTCTATCCCGGTCAGTTGCGACAGCGGCACCTTCATCCGGTGCAGGACCGCGTCCAGCCGCGCCGGCGCGGCCATCACCGCGGCGCGGAACCGGTCATGCCAGTCCGGCGCGGGGCCGTCCGGCGCCGTCTGCGGCTGGGCGGAGGTCAGCACCGGCAGCGCCAGCAGCAGCACGCCGCGCCGTTCAGGCTGGCCGCAGTCGAGCGACAGGCGCAGAAGGCGATAGGTCAGATCCGCCAGCGCGAATCCCGCCGCCCGCGCGTTGTCGAACCGCGACCCAAGCCCCACGGTCCGGATCCAGCCGTCCAGCGCCGTGCGGATCGTCGTCTCCTCCATCTCGTCAAGCATGTGGCGCAGCAGCGGTTGCACCAGCGTCCCTTCCGTGCGGGTGACGCGCGGATTGTCGGGCGGCGCGGCGGTCACGCGGCCCGTCGTCATCATCTCGATCGTGGCGGATACAAGGCCCGCGTCGCAGGCGATCAGACCCGTCACCGCCCCGTCACGGGTCAGGCCCAGCAGCAGCAGGTCGTCTTCCAGATCGGCCAGCAGATCGTCCAGCGACAGGGCCGTTTCCGTCACGGTGTCGACCGTCAGCTTCATCGACAGATGGGTCTGCGCCGCCCGCGCCACCGCCAGACGCACCGCCCGCGAGGCGGTCAGCGGCACGTCCGGCGTGTCCGCGTCCGGGCGCCGTATCATGCGGTGCAGCACGCCGGATCCGGTCACCAATGTCATGCCTGTCCTCGCAATCTGGGGGCGATGCGCCGCAGGGCGCCTGTTCCAGATGTCGCGCAAATTGGTTTCCGTCTGCCTAACGTGCGGCCAGCAGGCGTCCTTCCACCGGATCGCCGCGCGCCGCCACCGGCAGCGTGACGTGGAAACAGGCGCCGCCCCGCCCCGGGACATAGGCAATGTCGCCGCCAAGCCGTCCCATGATTTCCTTGCAGATGGCAAGGCCCAGCCCGGCACCGCCCGCCCGCGACGAATCCCCCAGCCGAGAGAACTTTTCGAAGATCACCGCCCGGTCCGGGGCCGCGATGCCGCGACCGTTATCGGTGAACGTGACGGTGCAGGTGCCGTCCGTCGCCCTTGCCCCGATGGTCAGGACCGGCGACTCGGCATCGCAATACTTCGCGGCATTGGCCACGAGGTTGATGAAGACCTGCGCCAGACGGTCGAGGTCCGTGTCGAGCCACAGACCCTCGTTCCGCGGATCGCGGACGATGCGTAGGGCAGTGCCGCCCTGCCCCGCTGCCCCCAGCGCCCGGTCCAGCAGGTCGCCAAGCCGCCCGCGCTGCAGGTGCAGCGTCACCTGTCCGCTTTCCAGCACGGCAAGGTCCAGCAGATCGTCCAGCAGGCGGGTCAGGCGCTGCGCCTCGGCGTTGATGATGCCCGCCATGCGCGTCGTGTCGGTGGGGCCCACGTCGCCTTCGCGCAGGATGTCTGAAAAGGCGCGGATCGAGGTCATGGGCGTGCGCAACTCGTGACTGATCTGGCTGAGGAAGGCGTCCTTCTGCACCGACAGGGCCATCAGCTTGGCATTGGCGTCGCGCAGCGCCCGCGCGGTGCGGTCCTGTTCCGCGGACTTCGCCTCCAGCCGGCTGGAATATTCGAGGATCTGCGCCGTCTCGTCCGCCAGTGCGATCAGGTCCTCGACGGTGACGGCGGCGCCCTGCGTCACCTGCGCGATCATCGCATGCGCGGTCGCCGACCCGACGGACCCCGACAGCTCCCTCTCGAGTGCGAGGACGAAGGCGGGCGTGACGTCCGGCAGGCTGTCCGTGCGGCCCTGCCGCGCGGCGGCGCGGGCAAAGATCGCCTGCGCCTGCGCCGCGCCGAGGATGCGTTGCGACATGATCAGCAGATCCTCTGCCGTGACGGTCGAACGGGCCCAGACCGGTCCCTTGTTGCCGTAGTCGAAGACATTGACGAACTGCGCCCCCTGCAGGCGCTCCAACGGTGTCGGAAAGGACAGCGCCGATCCGGCAAAGAACAGGCCCGTGTTGAACAGCATCGACCAGAACAGCCCGTGCAGCACCGGATCGACGCCGGTGATGCCGAACAGCGCCTCTGGCCGCAGCCACGACCAGCCGAAGGGACCCTGCGCCATGACACTGGCGGGCAGCAGCGCGTCCGCGCCGAAGCTGGGCAGGAACAGGCACCAGACCCAGACCGCGAATCCCGCGGTCAGTCCGAGGATCGCGCCGGTCCGCGTCGCCCCGCGCCAGAAGATACCGCCAAGCATCGCCGGCAGCACCTGCACCACGCCGGAAAACGACACGAGGCCGATCGCCGCCAGCGCCCCGCCACCGCCCGACAGGCGGAAATAGAGGTAGCCCAGCGCAAGCACCCCCGCGATCGACAGGCGCCGGGCCAGCATGACGACGCGGCGCACGTCGCCCGACATGATCGCCCCTGGACCGGACCCCGACCGCATCCACAGCGGCAGCACGATATGGTTCGACACCATGGTCGCCAGCGCGATGGTCGCCACGATCACCATCGAGGTGGCCGAGGAAAAGCCGCCAAGGAAGGACAACGTCGCGAGGCCCTCGTGCCCCTGGCTGAGCGGCAGGGTCAGCACGAAGAGGTCCGGGTTCGCGCCCGCCGGCATGATCCGCAGGCCGACGACGGCGATCGGGATGACGAAGAGGCTCATCAGCATCATGTAAAGCGGGAAGGCCCAGCTTGCGGTCTGCAGGTGCCGCTCGTCCGCATTCTCGACCACCAGCACCTGAAACATCCGCGGCAGGCACAGGAACGCCGCCCCCGACAAAAAGATCAGCCCGGCCCAGCGGCTGCCGGACTGGGTCCAGTCGGCGATGGGAGAGGTCTCGATTTCGGCCAGCATCGCGGCGGCGCCGTCCGACAGGCCCCAGACGACGAAGATGCCGACCGCCAGCAGAGCCACCAGTTTGACCACCGCCTCGACCGCGATGGCGATGACGACGCCGTGGTGACGTTCATTGGCGTCGAGGTTGCGGGTGCCGAAGAGGACGGTGAAGAATCCCAGACCGATGGCGATCCAGATGGCGGCGCGATTCAGTTCGGCATCGCCCCAGTCGGACCCGCCGGCGCGGGCAAAGACCTGGAACGACAGGGTGACGGACTGCAGCTGCAGCGCGATATAGGGCGTGGCGGCGACGATCGCCATCAGCGTCACGATGACGCCCAGCGTCGTCGACTTGCCGAACCGGGCCGAGATCAAGTCCGCGATCGAGGTGATGCGCTGCGTCCGTCCGATCCGCACCAGCCGCCGCAGGATCCACCACCAGCCCACCATGACCAGCGTGGGGCCAAGGTAGATCGTCACGAATTCCAGCCCTGACCGTGCGGCGTAGCCGACGGCCCCGTAGAAGGTCCATGCGGTGCAGTAGATCGAGAGCGACAGGGTGTAGACGATGGGTAGGTGCAGCCAGCCGCCCTGCCCCCGCGCGGCCCGCCGCTCTGCCGCGAAGGCCACGCCGAACAGAAAGGCGACATAGCCCAGCGCCACGGCGATCAGGGCGTTGAAGGACATCATCAGCCGATGTCCGCATCCGGGCCGTTATCCGTCGCCGCGTCGACGCGGATGCGCCGCGACACGATGGCGGCCAGCACGATCAGCAGGGCCCAGCCGGCGAAGACGAAGACCACGGCGGCCGCCATGCCGCCGGTCTGGCCAGCGGTGCGGGTCCACATCAGGGGGATCAGCCAGATCACCGCGCCACAGACCGGCAACATGCGCGCCACGTCGCGCAGGCGGCGCTGGCGATAGCTGTCGCGCGCCAGAAACAGCCCCGGGCGCCCCGGCCGCGCCGGCGCGTCCCCGCGCGGGGGGTCGCCCGCCGGGGTGGCCGCGCGCCGGGGATCGCGGTCAGGCATCGCGCGGCGCCTCGGCCAGCAGGCGCCGGACCTCGGCGCAGATCGCGGCGTTCGAGAAGGGTTTCGTCATGAAGACATCGACTCCGAGGTCCTGCGCCAGCGCCCGGTCGCGCGCCTGCCCCCGCGCGGTCAGCATCATCACCGGCAGGGTGGCGGTCTGCGGATCGGCGCGCAGGTCGCGCAGGATGTCGAAACCGGATCGCCCGGGCAGCATCACGTCAAGGATGATCATGTCGGGACGCTGGGCGCGCACCTTGGCCATGGCCGTCTCGCCCACCTCGTGGGTGTGCACGGTAAAGCCGTCTCTGGTCAGGATGAAGCTGATGGCCTCTATGATGTTCGGTTCGTCCTCGATCAGCAGGACGCGTCTTGCCATGGGTCAGTCCCCTCCTCCGGGCCGCGCCACCCCCTCTCTCCGGGGTGGCACGGGCAGACTATCGCGGCAGAACCGCAGGCTGTCAAAGCTCCTGACGGATCGCGGGTTCCCGGCGTGCCGGGCAATCCGGACGCGGACAGATCGCACAGCCCGGCCCGGCGGGCACCGGGTCTGCAGCATCGGGCGGCACCGTGGCGGGATTCATGGGGCGCACCAGCATCAGCGCCGCGATCAGGGGCGGCAGGTGCGGCCCACCGGGATGCGGCGCAGCTTCGGCAACCGCGTGGCAAATCAACCGCACCTGTGGCGGGCCCGGCAGTGCGACCTGCGCCACCACCGGCCGTCCGGGCTGGCCCAGCGCGGTGAAAAGGGGCCAGAACGGGCAGAGCCTGTCCTGCGCCACTGCAAAGCCCGGCACCGTCTTCATCAGTCGCACCACTCCGGCGGCATCGCAGTCCAGCAACCCCAGCGGCGGTGCGTCGGGCAGGGTCGCCAGACGCCGCATCACCTGCGGCAGGGGCCGCCCGAGTTCTGCCGCCAGCCGCAGGGGGTCGAAGTCCAGCCGCCGGGCCGCGGGTCCGATCAGGTCGAGCGGCAGGGCGGCGGCATCGGCGGCATAGCGGGCGTCGAAGTCGTGCAGAAGCGCCGCCGCCGCGGGGCTGACGTCGGACGCGTCCTCTGGTGCGCCGCCCGACTCGAGCCAGGGGCGGTGAAATCCGGTCTGGTCCAGAACGCGCTCCACCTCCGCCCGGGGCGACACGACCGGCACGGGACCGGCACCGCCGCCCGGACCGTCGAAGCAAGCGACGAGGGCGGCCGTCATGCGGGCCAGCCGATCCGCGTCCTCGCCGATGTTGCGGTGAAACCGCGCCTGCCAGTCGGTGTCGAGCGGCGTCTCTCCGGTCAGGATCGCGGCGGAGGACTGGATGGCCGTGACCGCGGTGATGACGCCGTGCAGCGCCGTCGCCAGTGCAGGGTCGTGTGCCAGCCGGTCTGACAGCGCCTGCACCTTCCGGTCCAAAGCCACAACCTCCCGCGCCTGCGCGGCGATGAGGCGCGACCAGCCGGGATAGCGCATCGCCAGATCTTCGGCCTGCTCGACCTCGACCACGCGATCCGCAAGCGCCGCCGCCGCGCCGCGCATCTGCCGGATCAGGGCCGCATCGGCGCCATCCGACAGCATCTGCGGATCGAGCGCCAGATGATCAGCGATCTGCGCCACCAGCTTGCCGGCAACCCGCCGGCGGTCGTGTTCGATCAGGTTCAGATAGCTTGGCGAGATGCCGACCGCCTGCGCCAGATCGCGCTGCGACATGCCCGCATCCAGCCGTCGCGCCCGGATCCGGGCTCCCGTCGCATTCATCCGCCCACCTCTCCCATCGTGCAACGCATCCGGTTTACAAAACCCGCCCCGCTTCTGTCCATTTGTTTACAAAAACGGCGACCGTCTGGAAAGGGGTCTTTGCGATCGGCCTCGCGATCCGCATGCTGGCGCCAGCGCTGTCAAGTGCAGGTCTACGGGCGGGAGGGTCCGGCGACCGTGAAACATGAGGGAGGATACCCATGAAGAGATCACATTTCTCACGCCGCGGCGTGCTGAAGACCGGGGCCGTGGCCGGCGCCGGACTGATGCTGCCGACCTACCTGCGCGCGCAGGACTCCGGATTCACCAACGCGCCGACCGGTGACACCGTCACCTTCGGCTTCAACGTGCCGCAGACGGGCCCCTACGCCGAGGAAGGCCTCGACGAACTGCGCGCGCAAGAGCTGGCCGTGCAGCACCTGAACGGCGAAGGCGACGGCGGCATGCTGTCCACCTTCTCGTCCAAGACGCTCGACGGCACCGGCGTGCTGGGCAAGAAGGTGAATTTCGTCACCGGCGACACGCAGACGAAGTCCGACGTCGGCCGCGCCTCCGCGCAGTCGATGATCCAGAAGGACGGCTGCATCATGATCAACGGCGGCTCGTCCTCGGGCGTCGCCGTCGCCGTGCAGGGCCTCTGCCAGGAGGCGGGCGTGATCTTCATGGCGGGCCTCACCCACTCCAACGACACGACCGGCAAGGACCGCAAGGCCAATGGCTTCCGCCATTTCTTTAACGCCTACATGTCCGCCGCGGCGATGACGCCGGTGCTGGAAAAGGCCTATGGCAACGACCGTCAGGCCTATCACCTGACCGCCGACTACACCTGGGGCTGGACGCAGCAGGAATCCATGGCCGCCGCGACAGAGGCCGTGGGCTGGAGCACCGTGCAGAACGTGCTGACGCCCGTGGGCGCCGGCGACTTCTCGTCCTACATCGCACCGGTGCTGAACTCCGGCGCCGATATCCTCGTGCTGAACCATTACGGCGGGGACATGGTGAACTCTTTGACGCAGGCCGTGCAGTTCGGCCTGAAGGGCAAGCAGGTCAACGGCAAGGACTTCCAGATCGTCGTGCCGCTCTACTCCGAGCTGATGGCCAAGGGCGCCGGGTCCAACATCGAGGGCGTCTACGGCTCGATGAACTGGAACTGGCAACTGGAAGACGAAGGCACCAAGGCCTTCGTGAAATCCTTCGGTGAAAAGTACGGCTTCCCGCCGTCGAACGCCGCCCACACCTGCTATGTGCAGACGCTGCTCTATGCGGATGCGGTGACGCGCGCCGGGTCGTTCAACCCCTGCGCCGTGGCCGAGGCACTGGAAGACTTCGAGTTCGACGGCATGGGCAACGGCCCGACGCTCTATCGCGGCGCGGATCACCAGTGCTTCAAGGACGTTCTGGTCATGGAAGGCACCGCCAGCGCATCCGGCAATGCCAACATGGTCGGCTACGACACGCTGAAGATCATCGAGCAGACCCCGCGGGCACAGGTCGAGTACCCCGAGGATCACCCGATGTTCGCCGGCGGCAGCCTGGGCGAGTGCAACCCGGGCGCGTAACGCACCCCGATCGCGGGGCAGGCGCACGCCGCCTGCCCCATCCCGACGGATCGTCTTCACACGTCGTCGCCATTTTCCACAGCCCGTGAACGCACGCCCGAACCCCCGAGGAGCGGACCGATGGACGCTATCATTCTTCAAATTCTGAACGGTCTGGACAAGGGATCGGCCTATGCGCTGATCGCCCTCGGCCTGACCCTGATCTTCGGCACGCTGGGCGTCGTGAACTTCGCCCACGGTGCGCTGTTCATGATCGGCGCCTTCTGCGCCGTCACGATGCAGCGCCTGCTGACGCTCAGCCATACGGTCATCGACCCGTCACAGACCGACTTCCTCGGCAATCCGCTGCAGACCAAGGTGCCATACCTCGCCTCCGTCTTCGGGACCGAGGGTGCGCAGGCGCTGATCACATGGTCGGTGCCCCTGTCGATCATCCTTGTGATTCCGGTCATGCTCTTCGTCGGCTGGGCGATGGAGCGGGGGCTGATCAAGCACTTCTACAAGCGTCCCCATGCCGACCAGATCCTCGTGACCTTCGGCCTCGCTATCGTCCTGCAAGAGATCATCCGCGCGATCTACGGTGCCAACCCGATCCAGTCGCCCGCGCCGCCGATGTTCTCGGGCTCCATCGACATCGGGGAGTATCTGGGCTTTCAGGCCAACGCGATCGTCTATCCGATCTGGCGGCTGGTCTATTTCGCCTTTTCCGCCGTCATCATCGCCGCGGTCTTCGCCTTCCTGCAGTTCACCACCTTCGGCATGGTCGTGCGCGCCGGCATGGCGGACCGTGAAACCGTCGGCATGCTGGGCATCGACATCGACAAGCGCTTCACCCTGATGTTCGGCCTCGCCGCCGCCGTGGCGGGCCTTGCGGGGGCGATGTATGCCCCCATCGTGTCGCCCAACTACCACATGGGCATGGATTTTCTGGTGCTGAGCTTCGTCGTCGTCGTCGTCGGCGGCATGGGTTCGCTGCCGGGCGCCGTCTTTGCCGGTTTCCTTCTGGGGATCCTGCAGGGCTTTGCCTCCATGAACGAGGTCAAGGCGGTCCTGCCGGGCATCGACCAGATCGTCATCTATCTGGTGGCCATCATCATTCTGCTGACACGTCCCCGGGGCCTGATGGGCCGCGCCGGCGTGATGGAGGACTAAACCATGCTGGGTCTGACGCAAAAGGACTTTCTGCTGCTGCTCGTCGTCGTCGTCCTGACGCTGCTGGCGCCGATCATCCTGAACCCCTTCCCCGTGAACTCGTCACTCGGGCAGTCGTTCAACGCGGGCTATCCCGCGCTGATGCAGCGCTTCGCGATCTTCGGCATCCTCGTGATCGGCTTCAACATCCTCTTCGGGCTGACCGGCTACCTGTCCTTCGGCCACGCCGCCTTCCTCGGCGTCGGCTCCTACGCCGCGGTCTGGATGTTCAAGCTGCTGTCGTTCAACATCATCCCCGCCATCGTGCTGAGCGTCATCGTCGCGGGCCTGTTCTCGATCGTGATCGGCTACGTCAGCCTGCGGCGCTCTGGCATCTACTTCTCGATCCTGACGCTGGCCTTCGCGCAGATGTCCTATGCACTGGCCTATTCCGTCCTGACGCCCCTGACGAACGGAGAGACGGGCCTTCAGGTCTATCCGTCCGACCCGCAATACCTCGCGGCAGAGGGCGCACCCTCTGCCCCGCATGTCTTCGGCCTGCCCATGGCGGAATCGACGACGGTCTATTTCGGCGACTGGCAGTTCACCTTCGAGATCGGCTACTACCTCTGTGCGCTGATGCTGATCCTCGCCTTCTACCTGTCGATCCGCATCTTCCGCTCGCCCTTCGGGATGATGCTGCGGGCGATCAAGTCGAACCAGACCCGGATGAATTATACCGGCCTGAACACCAAACCCTACATGCTCTGGGCCTTCATAATCTCCGGCATGTACGCCGGCCTCGCCGGCGGCCTGCTGGCCGCGATGGACCCGCTGACCGGGGCGGAACGGATGTACTGGACCGCGTCCGGCGAAATCGTCGTCATGGCGATCCTCGGTGGCGTCGGCACCCTGATCGGACCGGTCGTGGGATCGGGCGTCATCAAGTATCTGGAAAACATCGTCTCCAAGATCAACGACAACGTCCTGCACGGGGCCTTCAACGCGCTGCCCGACGGGCTGGAGAACGTCATCATCAAGATCATCCACCCTTTCGTCGGCGAAGGCTGGCAGCTGACGCTGGGCCTGCTGTTCATGGTCGTCGTGATCTTCCTGCCCGGCGGTCTGGTGCAGGGCGGTCAGCGGCTGGGTGCCTTGTTCAGCCGCCGGTCGCGCAACGCCACCGCGGCCGACCGCGATGCCGCCCGCCAGAAGCCTGCGGAATAAGGAGAGAACGCCATGGGAATCCTTGAAGTCAAAGGCATCAACAAGCGCTTCGGCGGGTTGCAGGCGCTGGGGGACGTGAACCTGTCCATTCAGGAAAACACCGTTCACGCCATCATCGGCCCGAACGGTGCCGGCAAGTCCACGCTGCTGAACGTCCTGGTGGGAAAGCTGATCCCGGACTCGGGCTCGGTCATGTTCGACGGCCAGTCGGTGCTGGGCCGCAAACCCTATGAGATCGCGCAGATGGGCATCAGCCGCGTGTTCCAGACACCCGAGATCTTCGCCGATCTGACGGTGCTGGAAAACGTGCTGATTCCCTGCTTCGCGAAACGCGACGGGGCCTTCCGCATGCACGCTCTCGAACCCGTCCGCCACGAGCGCGAGATCGGCCGGCAGGCCGAGACCATGCTGGACGAGGTCAACATGCTGTCGAAGGCAGATGTCGTGGCCTCCGCGCTGTCGCGGGGCGACAAGCGGCGGCTGGAGATGGCGATGTGCCTCGTGCAGGAGCCGCGCCTGATGCTGCTGGACGAACCCACCGCCGGCATGGCGCGGGCGGATACGGAAAACACCATCGCGCTGCTGAAGGACATCCGCCGTAAGCGGGGGATCACCATGGCGATCATCGAACACGACATGCAGGTGGTGTTCAGCCTCGCCGACCGCATCACTGTGATGGCGCAGGGCACCCCGCTGGTCGAGGGCACCCCCGACCGGATCAAGACCGACCCGAAGGTGCGCGAAGCCTATCTGGGCGAAACGCAGATCTAGCCGATTTTTCTAGAAAAATCGGAGGCCTCCAAATTTTCTAGAAAATTTGGCTAGCGCAAAGGACAGCACATGAACGCCAATTTCGACCCCAAGAAGAACAATGCCGCCGTCGACCGCCCCTTTCTGAGCGTCTGGGAAATTGAGGCCTACTACGGCGAGAGCTACATCGTCCAGAACGTCAGCTTCGACATCCACGAGGGCGAGATCCTGGCCCTGCTGGGCCGCAACGGGGCCGGCAAGACCTCGACCCTGCGCACCATCGCGCGGCTGGGCAATCCGGAACTGAAGCACGGCGAGATCTGGTTGGACCACCAGCCGCTGCACCTGATGAAAAGCCATCAGGCCGCCGCCGCGGGCATCGCTCTGGTGCCGGAGGATCGCCGCATCATCGCCGGCCTCACGGTCGAGGAGAACCTGCAGCTGGCCCAGATCGCCCCGCCCATCGGCTGGTCGCTGGAGAGGATCTACGAGCTGTTCCCGCGCCTGAAGGAGCGCCGCAAGCAAGAGGGTGTCACCCTGTCGGGCGGCGAACAGCAGATGCTGGCGATCGCCCGGGCGCTGGCGCGCGATATCAAGGTGCTGCTGCTGGACGAACCCTACGAAGGGCTGGCCCCCGTCATCGTGCAGGAGATCGCCAAGACCCTGAAGATCATCCGCGATCAGGGAATCACCACGATCATCGTCGAGCAGAACGCCGTTGCCGCGCTGAAGATCGCTGACCGCGCCGTGATACTGGATACCGGATCGGTCGTTTTCGACGGATCGGCGCAGGATGTGCTGGAAAACGAGACATTGCGCGCCGAATATCTCGCAATTTGAGCGGCGATCTTAACCAACGATTGTCAATTTCCGGCGAGGCGGGGATCGGATTAACGAACAGCTAACCGGATCGACGGATAGTGGAGGCACCTACCTTCACCTGATCTGGAAAGGAGTCCTGTCATGTTCGTTTCGCCACCGACCATCGCAGCATCGACACCGGTACCCGTCGTCGTGATGGACCAGCGACCGGTCGCCGATGCTGCCGCCCTGGCGCGTGATCCCACGCCACTCGTGCCTCTGCCCATCCCGTCCCAGTATACCCAGAAGGGTGCGATCGCCCGGGCGCAGCTGACCGACACGGCGCGCGACGGCACGACGGTCGAACGCGTGCTGAAACCCTACGGCGTCGCCATGCTGCCCCGCGGCCAGTCGGATGCGACCGGCCAGTCCGACACCTCCGGCGATCCGATGGATCCCACGGCGCAGTCGCCGGACATCGCCTTCGGGAACAGCGGCGCCGATCCCGGCCCCTTGTCGCCCGGGAACGGACCAACGTCCCTGCCCGGTTGACCCGCATCGGTCGCAAGCGCTTTCCACCCACGCCCGCTTAGCCTATAAGTCCGGCAATCGCGCGGTCCTCGGGCCGTGCCTGTCATGGAACAAAAGCAGTGGCCGGGAAAATCATGGGCAACAAGACCTCTCAGGACAGCGACGTCAGCTTCATTCAGGCCTTGGCCGAATTGCTGCGCGCAAACGACCTGACCGAATTGCAAGTCAAGCGCGACTACGCCGAGAACGACAGCCTGAACGTCCGCGTCAGCCGTCAGATCCAGGCGGCCCCCGCGCCGCAGCAGCCGATCATGGCGCAGGCCCCGGCGCCCGCCGCCTCTGCCCAGATGCAGGCCCCCGCGGCGACTGCGCCCGCCGATCCCGCGGCGCATCCCGGTGCTGTCACCTCGCCGATGGTCGGCACCGTCTACATGGCCGCCGAACCGGGCGCCGCCGCCTTCGTTTCGACCGGATCGACGGTCAAGGAAGGCGACACCCTGCTGATCATCGAGGCGATGAAGACCATGAACCACATTCCCGCGCCCCGCGCGGGCACCGTAAAGCGCATCCTCGTCGAGGACGGCGGACCGGTGGAATTCGGCGCCCCCCTGATGATCATCGAATAGGGGTTCACCATGTTCGACAAGATCCTGATCGCGAACAGGGGCGAAATCGCCCTGCGGGTCGTGCGCGCCTGCCGAGAGATGGGCATCGCCTCCGTCGCCGTGCATTCCACTGCCGACGCCGATGCCATGCACGTACGCATGGCGGACGAGGCGGTCTGCATCGGCCCGCCGTCCTCGGCCCAGTCCTACCTGAACTTCCCGTCTATCATCGCGGCGTGCGAGATCACGGGTGCCCAGGCGATCCATCCCGGCTACGGCTTCCTGTCGGAAAACGCCGCCTTCGTGCAGGTGGTGGAGGATCATTCGCTGACCTTCATCGGCCCCACCGCGGAACACATCCGCATCATGGGCGATAAGATCACCGCCAAGGACACGATGAAGAAGCTGGGCGTGCCCTGCGTCCCCGGCTCTGACGGCGGCGTTCCGACGCTGACGGACGCGCAGCGCGTGGGCGGGGAGATCGGGTATCCGGTCATCATCAAGGCCACCGCCGGTGGCGGCGGGCGTGGCATGAAGGTCGCGCAGACCGCGCAGGACATGGAACGTGCGTTCCATTCCGCCCGGGCCGAGGCGAAGGCCGCCTTCGGCAACGACGAGGTCTACATCGAGAAATACCTGACCACGCCGCGCCATATCGAGATCCAGGTCTTCGGCGACGGCAAGGGCAACGCGGTGCATCTGGGCGAGCGGGACTGTTCCCTGCAGCGGCGTCACCAGAAGGTGCTGGAGGAAGCCCCCGGCCCCGCCATCACGCCGGAGCTGCGCGACCGCATCGGCAAGGTCTGCGCCGATGCCGTGGCCCGCATCAACTATATCGGCGCCGGGACCATCGAATTCCTGTTCGAGAACGACGAATTCTACTTCATCGAGATGAACACCCGCCTGCAGGTCGAACACCCGGTGACAGAGAACATCTTTGGCGTCGACCTCGTGCGCGAACAGATCCGCGTAGCAGCTGGCCTGCCGATGTCCTTCGGTCAGGACGATCTGCAGATTCGCGGCCACAGCATCGAAGTGCGGATCAACGCGGAAAAGCTGCCGAACTTCAGCCCCTGCCCCGGCACGATCACCCAGTATCACGCGCCGGGCGGCCTTGGCGTCCGAATGGACTCGGCGCTTTACGACGGCTACCGGATCCCGCCCTATTACGACAGCCTGATCGGCAAGCTGATTGTCCACGGCCGCGACCGGCCGGAGGCGCTGGCCCGCCTGGCCCGCGCGCTGGGAGAGTTGATCGTCGACGGTGTCGACACGACGGTCCCCCTGTTCCACGCGCTGTTGCAGGAACCGGACGTGCAGACCGGAAACTACAACATCCACTGGCTGGAACACTGGCTCGAAACGCATCTGGCCTAGGTCCGTGACCCGGGTTCTGACACCCGATCTGCTGCTGCACGCCTACCGGCAGGGGCTGTTTCCCATGGCCGAGACCCGGGACGCGACAGAGGTGTTCTGGGTCCAGCCGCGGATGCGCGGCGTCCTGCCGCTGGACGGCTTTCATTTGTCTCGATCCCTGCGCCGCACCTTGCGGCGCGGGCATCTGACGGCCAGTGCCGACCGCGATTTCGCCGGCGTTGTGCGCGGCTGCGCCGATCGTCCGGAAACCTGGATCAATGACGAGATCTTCGCGGTCTATCTGGCGCTTCACGCGCAGGGTGACGCCCATTCCATCGAGGTCTGGCAGGATGACAGACTGGTGGGCGGCGTCTATGGCGTGACCATCGGTGGCGCCTTTTTCGGAGAAAGCATGTTTTCCACCGTGACCGATGCCTCCAAGGTGGCACTCGCCTGCGCCGTGCGGCGACTGATCGAACGCGGCTACCGCCTGTTCGACACGCAGTTCATCACCCCGCATCTGGCGTCACTGGGGGCAGAGGAAATTCCGCGCAGCCGCTACGAACGGCGACTGGTCGCGGCGCTTTCGATCACGGCGGATTTCGGGCCCGCGGGTCCGATCGCGCTGGATCAGGTGGCCGCGCAGCGCATTACCCAGACGTCATAGCGGGGATGATCCATCGCGTTCAGTGCGGGGGCAGAGGCGATCATCCAGCCGTCGAAAACCGGAGCTTCGGCGTTGCGGTCGTTCACCTTCAGCTCTGCAAAGGCATCGCCGGTCGGGTTGTCGGACGGCACGCGGCAGTCGTTCATTGTGATCAGCAGCGACCCGACCTTCTTGGACTGGCCGACCGTCAGGTTCAGGTCCGTCAGATGTCCCGTCACCTTGTCAAGCACGCGCAACTCTCCGCCCGCCAGCGACGACGCGTGATCCGCGGCCGCAAGGCCCGGCAGCAATGTCAGGCACAGGGCCAGCGAGCGGATCATTCCGGTGTCCACGCCTCGTAGTCGGACCGTTCCGCGGGGACCGCGCTGCGGATCGACCCCTTCGGGGCATAGGCCTCCGCCGTGCCGGTGAGGTTGGCCAGGTGCGGCTTTTCCCACGGCTGGTGAACCAGCGGCCGCTCCGTCGGCGGCTCGTCCCACGTCCGGTGCAGCCAGCCGTGCCATTCGGGGGCGACCTTCGACGCCTCCGCCTCTCCGTTGAAGATCACCCAGCGGCGGCTGTCGTCGGCATTGCGATAGAAGATGTTGCCGCCGGCGTCCTCGCCGACCTTTTCGCCCCGGCGCCATGTCCAGAACTGGGTGGCGAAGGTCTGACCGTCCCACCAGGTGAAAGCGCGTGCGAGGTTGCGTGCAAAGCCCATGATCGTCTCCGGTTGCCTTGGTGTCGTCATGCCCGAAACAGGCGCAAAGGTCCAGTGGCCCTAGGGCAGCCGGGCGGTCACTTCGATCTCGATCTTCATCTCCGGCGTCTGCAGGCCGGCCCGGATCATCGTGGCGGCCGGGCGGGCGCGGTCAAAGGCCGCGGCCACAATGGGCCAGCAGGGTTCCCAGTCGGCCCCGTCGGGCAGGATGTAGGTGACCCGCACGACGTGATCGAGGCCGCTGCCCGCCTCCTCCAACGCCTTGCCGATGGTGCCCAGCGCGTTGCGGCACTGGTCGCGCACGTCGTCGGGCATGGTCATGGTGGCGTAATCATAACCCGTCGTGCCGGCGACGAAGACCCAGCCGTCCGCCACGACGGCGCGGGAATAGCCGATCCTCTCCTCGAAGGGAGAGCCGGTGGAAACGCGGTTGACGGTCACGACAGGTTCCTTTCACGCGAACAGGCCGCCGCATCCGCGACGGCCTGTGGAAATCACGCGCGGCGCCGTGTCAGGCGCTGGCGGATTCCTTTTCCTTTTTCTTGCCGTCGTCGTGGATCATCAGCGGGCTGGCGTCGGGACCGACGGCCTCTTCGTTCACCACGACCTCGGTCACCGTGTCCATGCCGGGCAAGTCGAACATCGTGTCCAGCAGGATGTCCTCCATGATCGACCGCAGGCCCCGGGCACCGGTCTTGCGGTCGATGGCGCGCTTGGCGATCGCCTTCAAAGCGTCGTCGGTGAAGGTCAGCTTGGTGTTCTCGATCTCGAACAGGCGCTGGTATTGCTTGACCAACGCATTCTTGGGCGCGGTCAGGATCGTGATCAGCGCGTCCTCGTCCAGATCGGTCAGGGTCGCGATGACCGGCAGGCGGCCGACGAATTCCGGGATCAGGCCGAATTTCAGCAGGTCTTCCGGCTCCAGCTCGGTAAAGATCTCGCCCACGCCCCGCTCGTCAGGGCCCTTGACGTTGGCGCCGAAGCCCATGCCGGACCCCTTGCCGCGCTGCGCGATGATCTTGTCGAGGCCGGCAAAGGCACCGCCGCAGATGAACAGGATGTTGGTCGTGTCCACCTGCAGGAATTCCTGCTGCGGATGCTTGCGCCCGCCCTGCGGCGGCACGCTCGCCACGGTGCCTTCCATGATCTTCAGAAGCGCCTGCTGCACGCCCTCCCCGCTCACGTCGCGGGTGATGCTGGGATTGTCGGACTTGCGGGTGATCTTGTCGACCTCGTCGATGTAGACGATGCCGCGCTGCGCGCGTTCGACATTGTATTCGCTGGCCTGCAGCAGCTTGAGGATGATGTTTTCGACGTCCTCGCCGACATAGCCGGCCTCTGTCAGCGTGGTCGCGTCGGCCATGGTGAACGGCACGTCCAGGATGCGGGCCAGCGTCTGCGCCAGCAACGTCTTGCCGCAGCCCGTGGGGCCGATCAGCATGATGTTGGACTTCGCAAGCTCGATATCCGTCTTGTCGGAATTGTTCAGACGTTTGTAGTGGTTATGAACCGCCACGGACAGCACGCGCTTGGCGTGCATCTGGCCGATGACGTAGTCGTCCAACACCTTGCAGATGTCGCGCGGCGTCGGCACGCCGTCGCCCGATTTTAGGGACGCGGACTTCGTCTCCTCGCGGATGATGTCCATGCAAAGCTCGACGCATTCGTCGCAGATGAACACGGTCGGGCCCGCGATCAGTTTGCGCACCTCGTGCTGGCTCTTGCCGCAGAAGCTGCAGTAAAGCGTGTTCTTGCTGTCGCTGCCGGTGGTGCTTGCCATTGGTCGTGTCCTTCGGCCGTGGGCCTTTTGGTATCGCGCTGTCCTTGGTCACAAAGACTAGGACAGCGCCGGTGGGGCCACAACGCCAAAATCGCGCAGGCGGTTGCGCGATCAGGCGGGTGTGATCGGCTGACCCCTCTTATTCGTCGTCGCCCCGGTCGCGGTTGGTGACGATCTCGTCGATGTGGCCCCATTCGAGGGCCTCTTCCGGGGTCATCCACTTGTCGCGGTCCAGCGCCTTCTGGACCTTCTGCAGCGACTGGCCGGAGTGCTTGACGTAAAGCTTGTACATCCGCTCGCGCGTCAGTTCGATGCTGCGGGCGCGGATCAGGATATCCTCTGCCGTGCCCTGCGCCCCGCCGGACGGCTGATGCACGAGGAATTCGGCGTTCGGCAGGGCGTAACGCATGCCCTTCTCGCCCCCGATCGCGATGACCGACCCCATCGATGCCGCAAGGCCGCACACCAGCGTCGACACCTTGGGCCGGATGTACTGCATCGTGTCGTAGATGCTCATCCCCGCGACGACGGATCCGCCGGGCGAATTGATGTACATGCTGATTTCCTTCTTCGGATTCTCCGATTCAAGGTGCAGCAGCTGGGCCACGATCAACTGGCTCATGCCATCGTGGACGGGACCGTTGACGAAGATGATGCGTTCCTTCAGCAGACGGCTGAAGATGTCGTAGGCGCGTTCGCCGCGCGCGGTCTGTTCGACCACCATCGGGACGAGGTTCATGTAGGTCTGGACGGGGTCTTGCATAAATATGCCTCTGGTTCCGGACGCATTCGCGAACCGTCTTTTTCGGATAATCCCAAGTCTATGCACGCAGGCGGAGGGCTTCAAGGGCAGTCGATTCCGGCGGGACGGTCCTCACGGACATAACGGGCCGGAATGAACACCCGGCTAACGCGCGCGCAGCGAACCGCATTCGGTCGGCGCGGCTTGAATGGCCCGCCGCCCGCCTTAGGTCCGCCGCATGACCGACTGGCCCCCCACGCGCGCCGCGGCGCTGACGCGGCTGAAGGACTTCGCACCGCAGGCCGCCGGCGCATACGCACGGCGGCGCAACCTCGATCTGCCCGGGCATCCGAATGTCAGCCGCCTGTCACCCTGGCTGCGTCACCGGCTGATCACCGAGGCGGAGGTCATCGCCGCCATCCGCGACCGCCATGGCCCCGACACGGCGGCCAAGTTCCTGTCAGAGGTCGGCTGGCGGCTTTACTTCAAGGGTTGGCTGGAACAGCGCCCCGCCGTCTGGACCGCCTACAGGGCGGATCGCGAGGCCGCCTGGAACGAGGTGCAGACGCAAGGCGGGTTGCGCCAGCGGTGGGAGGCCGCCTGCACCGGCCAAACGGGGATCGCCTGCTTCGATCACTGGGCGCAGGAACTGGCGCGCACGGGCTATCTGCACAATCACGCCCGGATGTCCTTCGCCTCGATCTGGATCTTCACGCTGGGCCTGCCGTGGACGCTGGGGGCGGACTTCTTCCTGCGCCACCTGCTGGACGGCGATCCGGCCTCGAACACCCTGTCGTGGCGCTGGGTCGGCGGGTTGCACAGCCGCGGCAAGACCTATCTGGCCACCCCCGATGCCATCGCCGCCTGCACCGAAGGCCGCTTTCATCCGGAAGGATTGGCGCAGCACGCACACTCACTGGACGGCCCGCCGCCGCCGCAGCCCCGCCCCCTGCCCGTCTCGGACCGGTTCGACACGCAGGGCCGCGTCGGCCTGCTGCTGACGGAGGATGATCTGTGCCCCGACGATCTGCTTGACCGCGGCCTGCACCCGGTCGCCACCGCAACGCTGCAGGCCACCGCCGGCCGCAGCCATCTGGCCGTCGCCGAAGGGGTCGCGGATTTCACCACCCACTGCACCGCCGATTGCACCGCGCGGCTTGCGGACCGGATCGGCCCGGTCACTGCCTGCCCGGACGGTGCGGGAATCGTCCGCTGGGCTGCGGATAACCGGCTGGATCGCGTGATGATGCACCATGCGCCTGTCGGCCCCGCCCGGGACGCGCTTGGGGATCTGCGCGACGTCTTGAACGCGCGGGGCATCGCCCTGTCCGTTCAGGTCAGGCCGATCGATGCCCTTGCCTGGCCCCATGCCACGGCCGGCTATTTCCGGTTCCGCGACGTCATGACAGAGGTCATCGCGCGGGCCTGACCCTGATCGAGGACAGGCGAACCGTGGCCTTTCCAAGGCAATCGGCCCCCCACGCCCCAGATTTTGCCACGATGCGGGGCGATCGTCGCAAAATGACCTTGAACATCGTGGTTACGACAAACAGTCGGCCCATTGCCGCCGCGACCGTTGCCTATGCGTGAACACCAAGCGGGGCGTCATATTCGGACAGCGCCGAAGAAAAGGTGCTGCAATGCCGAATGGCTATCTCGTCGATCTGGGAACCGGCAATCGCCTGAACGGCGATGACACGGCGGGCACCGGCGTCGCAGCCTTCACCGCAAGCCAGATCCTCGGCACCGGGCAAATGGCCTACAGGGCCAGCCCCTCCGGCACCGTCCAGACCGGGACCATCACCGGAACCTACTACCTCGCCTCCAACGGTGCGGTCTACTTCGTCCCCGACACCCCCTTCCCCGCCAACCTTAACATGCTGGCGGTGCAGTCCGCCCCCGACGTGGGGATCTACTACGGCACGTCGGGAAACGACGCGGGGCTGACGGGGACAAGCGGCAGCGATTACATCTACGGCGGTACGGGCACCGGCGGAACCGGCACCGGCAACGACACCATCAGCGCCGGCCGCGGCAATGACCGGGTCTATTCCGGCGACGGCAACGACACCGTCTACGGCGGCGCCGGCAACGACGTCATCGACGGCGGCACGGGCGACGACCTGATCAACGGCGGCGGCGGCAACGACAGCATCATCGCCGGCGATGGCAGCGACAGCGTCGACGGCGGCATCGGCAACGACATCATCGATGCCGGCGCCGGCGACGACCGTGTCGCCGGGGGCGCCGGAAACGACACCATCGCATTGGGCGAGGGCAACAACACCGGCTACGGCGGCACCGGCACCGACACGATCACCGCCGGCAGCGGCAACGATGCCATCTTTGGCGGCGCGGGCGCCGACAGCATCAGCGCGGGCGCCGGCACCGACACGATCTTCGGCGGCGACAGCGCCGACACCATCGACGGCGGCGCCGGCGCCGACACGATCCGTGGCGAAGGCGGCGCGGACAGCATCCTCGGCGGCGACGGCAATGACCTGATCTATGGCGACGACGCGGCCCCCGCCGCCGTGACGACCGAAACGATGAGCTGGTCCGGTCAGGCCGCCACCGGCACGGACCTGCGCAACGGATTCGTGCAGGACACCGGCAACATCCATGTCAGCGTCTCGTTCCGCGACGACGGCAGCATGACCTCTGCCAACACGAGCGACACGACGATCTACACCGGCAGCAGCGGTCACAACGCCACGTCCTCCGTCCAGTTGCTGGGCGGCGGCGGACCGTCCATGACGACGATGATCGAGTTTGCCGCCGACCCCGCCAGCGGCGTGTCCGACAGCGTTTCCAACGTCGGCTTCATGATCACGGATATCGATTCCGCTCCGGATCGGTTCCGGGACATCGTGACGGTCAACGCTTATGACGCGCAGGGCAACCTTGTCCCCGTGAACTTCCAGATCAACGGCGACGAAAGCCGCAGCGGCAACACGATCACGGGTGGCGACCGCTGGGACGAGCCGTCCGAGCAGGAGGGTTCGGTCTACGTCACCATCCCCGGACCCGTCGCCCGGATCGAGATCATCTACGACAACCCGCTTGGCATGGCCCATGCGGTCCATGTCAGCGACATCCGCTTCACCACGGTCGTGCCCACGGGCGGCAACGACACCATCGACGGCGGCGCGGGCGATGACGTCATCTACGGCGGTGCCGGAGAAGACTATCTGATCGGGCGCGACGGCACCGACAGCATCTACGGCGGCGACGGCAACGACGTGATCGATGACGTGCCCGGCGCGGACAACGGCTCAAGTGCCGATTTCTTCTACGGCGGCGCAGGCGACGACGTCCTCTATACCGGCGGCGGCGCCGATCAGGCCTACGGCGGCACCGGGGCCGACCGCATCTTCGGCGAGGAAGGCGACGACCAGTTGCACGGCGACGACGGCGCCGACATGATCTATGGCGGACAGGGGCACGACACGCTTTACGGAGGGGCGGGCAACGATGCCCTGTCCGGCGAGGACGGGAACGACACGCTCTACGGCGACGCCGGTAACGACATACTCTACGGCGACGCCGGTAACGATACCCTCTACGGCGGTGCGGGAACCGACACGCTTTACGGCGGTGCCGGCAGCGATACCTTCCATGTCAGCGATACGGACGGCCAGAATACCGTGGTCGGCGGCGAGGATGCGGGCAATACCGACATCGATACCCTGCGGCTGAGCGGCAGCACACCCGCCACGGGCGTGACCGTCACTTTCACCGGTGCCGAGGCGGGCACCGTGACCTTCACCGGTAGTGCGGCGACCGCGAGCTTCTCGCAGATCGAGCGCGTGGTCACCACCGCCAACGCGGATACGATCAACGGCTCTGCCGCGACCGGTGGCGTCAATGTCGATGCGGGCGCGGGCAACGACAGCATCATCGGCAGCGGCGGCAACGACACCATCGTCGCGGGCGCCGGGGCGGACCGCGTCGATGCCGGCGCCGGCAACGATGTCATCGATCTTGGCAACGACGGCGCGGCAGACGTGCTGGTGCTGCGCAACGGTTTCGGTCGCGATACCGTCATCAACGGGGACGCGCCGGTCGCCTACGCCGACGGCACCTTCTTTTCCCGCGACAAGATCGACGCCACGGGGCTGACCGACCTGAAGGGCAACCCGGTCAACACCCGTGACATCGTGGTCAGCGACGACGGTTTCGGCAACGCCGTCCTCACCTTCCCCCGTGGAGAGCAGCTTGTCCTGCAGGGCCTGCCCCCGTCCGTGGCCGGGAACGAGATGCTGCTGAACGCCATGGGCTTTCCCCTGCCCGACGGCACGGTCAGCGGCACCGCTGACGCCGATACGATCGGGCCGGGCTATACGGACGCCGACGGCGACCGGATCGACGGCAACGACAACGTCCTGCCCGGCAGTTCCGGCAACGATGACCTGATCGAGGCGGGCGGCGGCAACGATACGGTCTATGCCGGCGAAGGCAACGACCGCGTCTTCGGCGGCACCGGCGACGACCGGCTTTACGGCGGCAACGGCAACGACACCTTGCGGGGCGACGCCGGGAACGACACGCTCTTCGGCGATGCCGGGAACGATACGCTCTTCGGCGGCGACGGCAACGACACGCTGGACGGCGGCACCGGCAACGACAGCCTGTCGGGCGACGGCGGCGACGACACCTTCAGCCTGCAGGCGGGCTTCGGCACCGACACGATCACCGGCGGCGAGACGGCCGAGACGTCCGGCGACACGCTCGACGCCTCTGCCCTGACCACCGGCACCACGGTCACCTTCACCGGCGCCGAGGCGGGCACCCTGACCAGCGGCGGCAACACCGCGACCTTTACCCAGATCGAGCGGGTCATCACCGGGTCCGGCGGCGACACCATCGTGGCGGGCGCGGGCGATCAGACGATCTTCAGCGGCGCGGGGGCCGACACCATCACCGGCGGGGCCGGCAACGATACCATCGACGTCGGTGCCGCCGACAACGCCGTCGACACGCTGATCCTGACCAACGGCTTCGGCGCCGACATCGTGACCGGCTTCGAGGGGCCCACCTCCGACGGCGGCAACGCCTTTACCGGCCACGATCGTCTGGACGTCAGCGGGATGACGACGAACGGCCGCCCGGTGAACGTGCGCGACGTCACGGTCACCGACGACGGCGCGGGCAATGCGATCCTGGGTTTCCCGGGCGGCGAGAGCATGCTTCTGAGCGGTGTCTCTGCCAGCGCGGCGCAGAACCCGTTCTTCCTTCACGCGATGGGCATCCCCCTGTCCGACGGCACCGTGACCGGCACCGCGGGCGCCGACACCATCGGCAATGGCTATCAGGACGCGGACGGCGACCGGATCGACGGCAACGACGCGATCCTGCCCGGATCGTCCGGCAACGACGACGTGATCGCGGCGGGCAACGGCGACGACACGGTCTTTGCCGGCGAGGGACGCGACACGGTCTATGGCGGCGCCGGGAACGACGTGCTGCGCGGCGAAGGCGGGAACGACGCCCTGTACGGCGACGCCGGCAATGACACGCTCTATGGCGGGGACGGGGCCGACCGGTTGACGGGCGGCGCCGGTGACGACCTCATCGACGCAGGCGCCGGCGACGCGGCGACCGACACGGTCGTGCTGACCACGGGCGGCGGACACGACCGTGTCACCGGCTTCGAGGCCCCCGTCCCCAACGGCTACGGCACCTACATTCCCGGCGACCGGCTGGATGTCACGGACCTGCGCGACGCGCTGGGCGACCCGGTCAACGTCAACGACGTGACCGTCAGCGACGACGGTGCCGGCAACGCGGTGCTGACCTTTCCGGGCGATGTCTCGGTCACGCTGGTCGGGATCAGTCCCGACACCGCCGCCGACAAGGGCTATCTCAACGCCCTCGGCATTCCCCGGTCCGATGGCATCGTCAGCGGAACCAGCGGCGATGACATCATCGGCGCGGGCTACGCTGACCGCGACGGCGACATGGTCGATGGCAACGATGCCTTTCTGCCGGGCGCCAGAGGCGACGAGGACATCATCGAGGCCGGCGACGGCGACGACGTCGTCAGGGCGGGTGCGGGCAACGACAGTGTCTTCGGCGGCAGCGGCAACGACCTGCTGGACGGCGGCAATGGCGACGATACCCTGACCGGCGGCCTTGGGAACGACACGCTGACCGGCGGTCGCGGCAATGACGTCCTCACCGGCGGCGACGGCGACGACACCTTCGTCGTCGTCGATCACGACGGCCACGACACGATCTATGGCGGCACCACCGGCGAAACCGACGGCGACACCCTCGACGCCAGCGGGATGAGCGCCGATACCACCCTCGACCTGACCAAACCCGGCAGCGGCACGCTGACCGACGCCGCCGATACGGTCGTAAGCTTTCACGACCTCGAGCAATTCTTCCTTGGCGCCGGCGACGATACGGTGCTGGGGGGCGAAGGCGACGACAGCGTCGACCTTGGCGTCGGCGACGACGTGTTCCGCTTGTTCGGCGGCTTCGGCAACGACACCATCACCGGCGGGACAGGCGAAGAGACCGCGGGCGACACGCTGGACGCCGGCGCACTGACCGACGATCTGACCGTCACCCTGACCGGCCCCGGTGCGGGCACACTGACCGACGGCACGGATACGGCAATCTTCGACCAGTTCGAACGCGTCGTCACCGGCAGCGGCGATGACACCATCACCGGCAGCGCCGGCGCCGATACGGTCTACAGCGGCGCCGGGGCGGACCGGATCGATGCCGGCGCCGGCAACGACGTCATCGACCTTGGCGCGGCGGACGGCGCCGTCGATACGGTAGTCCTGCAGGACGGCAGCGGCAATGACATCGTTTCGGCCTTCGAGGGGCCGGTGGCACGGGGCGACGGCACATTCGACAGCCGCGACCTGCTGGACGTGACGGAACTGACCGACGCAGAGGGCAACCCGGTCAACGTCCACGACGTGACCGTCACCGACGACGGCGCAGGCAACGCACTGCTGACCTTCCCCCACGGTGAAAGCGTGGTGCTCACCGGCATTTCGCCCGCCGTGGCGGCCAGCCCGTTCTACCTCAACGCGCTTGGCGTCCCGATGTCGGACGGCACTGTCCTTGGCACCGACGGCAACGACACGATCGATGCGGACTACGGCGACGACACCGATGGCGACCGGGTCGACGCGGGCGATACCGTCCGGCCCGGCACCGGCGCCGACGACGATCTGATCGACGCCGGTGCCGGCGACGACACGATCCGTGCCGGCGCGGGCAACGATCGCCTCCGGGGCGGCGCCGGCAATGACACCCTGTTCGGCGGCACCGGCGACGACACGCTGGATGGCGGCGATGGCGACGACCTGATCGACGGTGGCGCCGGTGACGACGTGATCCTCGCCGGGGCCGGCAACGACACGATCACCTTCGGCCGCGGCGACAGCGTCGACGGCGGCAGCGGCGACGACACCTTCACGCTGACCGCGGACCCCGACGGCGGCCCCCGCGACATCACCATCGACGGCGGCGACGGTTACGACACCCTGCATATCCGGAACGCGGTGCTCAGCAGCCGGACAGAGGACACGCCCGGCGACCCCTCCTCCGGCACCGTCATGCTGACCGACGGCAGCCGCGTCACCTTTCGCAACATCGAGGATGCGGACAACATCATCTGCTTCACCCCCGGCACCCGGATCGCCACGCCGCAGGGCGCCCGCGACATCGCGACCCTGCGCGTCGGCGATCTGGTGATGACCCGCGATCATGGCCTGCAGCCGATCCGCTGGATCAAGAGCAGGACCGTCGCTGCCACTGGCACCTTCGCCTCGGTCCGCATCCGCCCCGGCGTCGTCACGGGGCTGGAGCGTGATCTGCTGGTCTCGCCCCAGCACCGCATGCTGTTCCAGGGCTACCGGGCCGAACTGCTGTTCGGCGAACGCGAGGTGCTGATCGCCGCCAAGCACCTGATCGACGGCCACGCGGTCACACAGGACACAGCCGACGCCGTCACCTACATCCACATGATGTTCGACGCGCACGAAGTCGTCTACGCCGAGGGGGCGGCGACCGAAAGCTTCCATCCCGGGTCGCTCGGCCTGACCGCGATCCAGGACGCCGCAAGGGAGGAGCTGTTCGCGATCTTCCCGGATCTGCGGTCGGATCTGAACCACTACGGAGACACCGCCCGCCGCTGCCTCAAGCGGCACGAGGCGGAACTGCTGCGGGTCTGATCTCCGCCGCACGGCGCCCCGTCCCGCTGCTCGCAGACGGGCCGGCGTCGCCCCCGCCGGTGCGCCTGCCAGCGCGCCGGCGGGGCCTGTCAGGCGCCCAACCAGTCGCGGTAGTCGCTGACCAGCAGGTGCGTCGGGGCCACATCCTCCTCGATCCGGCTGAACCGCCCGATCGGCTCGCGAAAGATGTTGTCGGTCTCGTCGTCGTTCACGGTGCTCACTTCTCCGATCAGCACGTCGCCGCCCTCGCCCCAGAAGGCGTGCCAGTCGCCCGGCATCAGGGTGACGCTTTCGCCCGGCGACAGCTTCAGCTTCTCGCCCGGTGCGAAGTCGCGGCGCAGGCCGTCGCACATGACGGTGCCGCCTTTCGTTGCGTCGAAATGGCCGTCAGTGTCCGAGCCGTAAAGCTCCACCACCAGCGACGCCCCGCCCCGGTTGATGATGTCCTCGGCCTTGATGACATGGGTGTGCATCGGCGACAGCTGGTCCTGCTTGGAGATCAGCAGCTTTTCCGCATAGCACATGCCGCCGCCGCGCTGCAGGTCCGCCAGCCGCCCGTTGCGCAGGGTGAAGAGGAAGAGGCCCATCTCGTCATATCGCCCCGCGCCGTAATCGGTGATGTCCCAGCCGTTGCGCGCGCGGACGACCTCCGCCGCCTCTGCCTTGCGGGCCCTGAATTCATCGGGCGACCAATAGGCCCATGGCGGCAGGGTGAAGCCATGGCTGCGGATCATCTCGTCCGCCTCGGCCATGATGTCGTTGATGCGGGATCGTTTCATGCGGGGCCTCCTGTCGCTTTGCCGCAGACTGCGGCGGGGCGGCGGGGCTTGCAAGGGGTCAGGGCGCGGGGCGGTCCGCCTGCCAGGCCAGCAGCGCATCGAGAGCGGGGCACAGCGCCTGACCCCAATCGGTCAGCGCATATTCCACGCGCGGCGGCACCTCCGGGTGGATGGTGCGGCGCACGAGCCCGTCCGCCTCGAGCTGGCGAAGCTGCTGGGTCAGCATCTTTTGCGACACCTCCGGGATCGCCCGTTCCAGTTCGGAAAACCGCAGGACGTGACCGCCGAACAGGTGGAACAGGATCGACAGTTTCCAGCGACCGTCGATCATCCGCAATGCTGCCACCACGCCATCCGTGGCCGTGGCGATGGTATAGGACCGCCGGTCCTGATCCTTCACATCGGTCATGCACGCACCTTTTCGTTCGTTACTCACCATTGTGTCGGTTCTTGCAGAGGACACAAGCGGGGCACAGATGCAGGCCATGACGCAACCCACCGGAGAGACATTATGACCGACACCGTTCCCCTGCCCATCGTCCGTTACCTGACCGCCGCGACGCCAGAGGCCGTGGCCGACGCCTTTGCCGCTGACGGAGAAGCCACGGACGAAGGCCGCACCCAGCGCGGGCGCGACGCCATCATCGCCTGGCGCGAGGGCGTGGCCGCCGTGCCCTACACGCAGGAGCTTCTGTCAGCCACCACGCAAGGCGACCGCACCGTCATCAGCACGCGCATCACCGGCGATTTCAAGGGTAGCCCGGCGCATCTGGACCTGACCTTCGATCTGGCGGGCGACAGGATCGGGCGGCTGACCATCTTCTAGGGCAGCCCGCCCGCGCGCCCTCAGGCGATCTTGCGCGCGGGCGTGCGCTTGCCCTGCGCCCAGTCCGCCGCGGCCCGCCCGAAGGCGGCGAAAAGCGGGCGAGAGACCTTGTCCATGCCGGCCTTGTATTCCGGGTGCCACTGGACGCCCAGCGCGAAGCCGGGCGCGTCCTTGACGTAGATCGCCTCCGGCGTGCTGTCGGGGGCGGTGCCGTCGATGACAATGCGCTCTCCCGCGACCTTGATCCCCTGCCCGTGCAGCGAATTGGTCATCACCTCGCGCGATCCCATCAGGCGGTGAAACACGCCGCCCTCGGTAAAGGTGATCCGGTGGCGCATCGCGAACTTCTCTTCGATCGTGCCGTCGGGGGGCATGCGGTGGTTGTCGCGCCCCGGCAAGTCGCGGATTTCGGGATAGAGCGAACCGCCGAAGGCCACGTTCATCTCCTGAAAGCCGCGGCAGATGCCAAGGATCGGCAGGCCCGCCGCCACGCAGGCGCGGATCAGCGGCAGCGCCACGCTGTCGCGGTTCCGGTCGAAGGCGCCATGCGCCTCGGTCGCGGCTTCGCCGTATTCCTCGGGGTGGACGTTGGGCCGACCGCCGGGAAACACGAAGCCGTCGCAGGCACACAGCAGATCGTCCACATCCACGACCGCCGGATCGGCGGGGATGATGACCGGAATGGCATCGCAGACATCCTTGACCGCCTGCATGTTCATGTCGCCCGCGGCCTGCACCAGATAGCTGTCATTGATCAGGTGAGAGTTGCCGATGATACCGATGACGGGACGGGACACATGAAGCTCCTTCAGGCGAATACAGGCTGTTCATAAGCGATTTGTGCCGGATTGCCTAGGTGACGCACCGCACAGGCGCCCCTGCGCACAGGCACGGGCGACCGGCCTGCCACAGTTTGCGTCAGGAAGGCCGGGCGCGCCGCGCCATTGCCCGAAAAAGCGGCAGATCAGGCCTCGCCGTCGAGGCCTGCGGCCGACAGACCCGCCATCGCCGCCACCACATCGTTGTCCGAGGTGTCGCCGGTCACGCCGACCGCACCGATCACGACGCCATGCGCCTTGACCAGCACGCCGCCCGGTACCGGCACGACGTGACCGCCGTAGACGCCGTTGACCGCCGCCATGAAATAGGGCTGCGCCTCGGCCCGCGCCATCTGCGCGCTGCCGGGCATGCCCAGCATGACGGCGCCATAGGCCTTGCCATGCGCGATGCCGAAGCGGCCGGGGGCGGCGCCGTCGGCGCGCGCAAATGCCTTCACATGGCCGCCCGCGTCAAGCACGACGACGGACAGGGGCTTGAACCCCTTGTCGGTGCCGGTCCGCATCGCGGTCTCTATGATGCTATTGGCCTGTGCGGCGGTGATCTCGGTCATTCGGTCGGTCCTTCAGTTAGCCTTCGCTTCGGCGCGCCACGCATGCAGCAGCGGTTCCGTATAGCCCGAGGGCTGTTCGCGCCCCTTGAACACCAGATCGCAGGCCGCCTTGAACGCCGGTCCGTCGAAGCCCGGCGCCATCGGCGTATAGGCCGCGTCACCCTTGTTCTGATTGTCCACGACGGCGGCCATCTTCTTCATGACCTCCATCATCCGGTCCTCTGTCATCACGCCGTGCAGCAGCCAGTTCGCCAGCGCCTGTGACGAGATGCGGCAGGTCGCGCGATCCTCCATCAGCTGGATGTCATGGATGTCGGGCACCTTGGAACACCCCACCCCCTGATCGACCCAGCGCACCACGTAGCCGAGGATGCCCTGCGCGTTGTTCTCAAGCTCTGCCGTAATCTGATCCTCGGACCAGTTCCGGCCCTGCGCCACCGGGATCGTCAGCAGATCCTCCAGCGTGCCGCGCGCACCGCCCTGCTTGATCTCGTCCTGCCGGGCCAGCACGTCGATCTGATGATAGTGCGTGGCGTGCAGCGTCGCCGCGGTCGGCGACGGCACCCAGGCGCAGTTCGCACCGGCCTGCGGGTGGTTGGACTTCTCCGCCAGCATCCGCTCCATCAGGTCCGGCATCGCCCACATGCCCTTGCCGATCTGGGCCTTGCCCTGCAACCCGCAGGCCAGCCCGATATCGACGTTGCGGTCCTCGTAGGCCTTGATCCAGGGCGCGTTCTTCATCTCGCCCTTGGGAATCATCGGACCTGCCTCGATGGCGGTATGGATCTCGTCCCCCGTCCGGTCGAGGAAGCCGGTGTTGATGAAGGCGACCCGATCCTTTGCCGCCCGGATGCATGCCTTGAGGTTGACGGAGGTCCGCCGCTCCTCGTCCATGATCCCCAGCTTGACGGTGTTCGCGGGCAGGCCAAGCGCCTTTTCGACGGCGGTGAAGATGTCGTCGGCGAAGGCCACTTCCTCCGGCCCGTGCATCTTCGGCTTCACGACATAGACGGACCCCGCGACGGAATTGCGGATACCGTCTGTCTTCTGCAGATCGTGCATCGCGATCATCACGGTGCACATCGCGTCCAGCAGGCCCTCGCCCACCTCGCGCCCTTCTGCGTCCAGCACGGCGGGATTGGTCATCAGGTGGCCCACGTTGCGGATCAGCATCAGTGACCGGCCCTTCACGTCCATCTCGTCGCCTTCGGGCGTCGTGAATCCGCGGTCGCCATGAAGGGCACGGGTAAAGGTCTCGCCGCCCTTCGTTACCTCTTCGGTCAGGTCGCCGCGCATCAGGCCCAGCCAGTTCGCATAGGCCAGCACCTTGTCCTCTGCGTCGACGGCGGCGACGGAATCCTCGCAATCCATGATGGCGGAGATCGCGGATTCGAACCGGATGTCGCTGATGCCGGCGCGGTCCTGCGCGCCGATCCGGCTTTTCGGATCTACTTCAATCTCGATCAGCAAGCCATTGACGCGCAACAGGATCGTCAGCGCATCGCCGGCGCCGGTATAGCCCGCGAACTGCCCCTGATCCGCCAGCTGCGGCGTCAGCATCCCGTCCTCGACGCTCAGCGCCTCGATATCGGCCCAGGACCCGTGGGCCAGCGGCGCGACCTTGTCCAGATGCGCGCGCCCCCAAGCGATCGCCCGCGCACCGCGGTCCGCGTCATAGCCCTTGCCCTGCGGCAGATCGCCCAGCGCGTCGGTGCCGTAAAGCGCGTCATAGAGGCTGCCCCACCGCGCGTTGGCAGCGTTCAGGGCGAAGCGCGCGTTCATGATCGGCACGACAAGCTGCGGTCCGGGGATGCTGGCGATCTCGGGGTCGACATGCTGGGTGCCGACGGTGAAATCCGGCCCCTCGGGCACGAGGTAGCCGATCTCTTCCAGAAAGGCGCGGTAGGCAGCGGCGTCGAAATCCTCCTCGCGGTGGTCGCGGTGCCAGGCGTCGATCCGGGCCTGCAGGTCTTCGCGCTTGGCCAGCAGGTCGCGGTTCCGCGGCCCCATCTCGTCGACAAGCCCGGCGAAACCGGTCCAGAAAGCCTCGGCCGTGATGCCCGTCCCGGGCAGCGCCGCAGTCTCGATAAACTCTGCAAGGACCGGTGCAACCTGAAGGCCGGCCCTGTTGATGCGTTCCACCATGACGATCTCCCTCGCGCTGCGTTGCAGGCTGGCTACAGCATCATGCGAATGACGTAAAGGGATGGTCAGAAATACTTACCAATCCGGCAGTCAGCCGGAAGGACCCGACCGGCGCGCGGCGCGGCACCGGTCAGAGCAATAGCGCACCTCGTTCCAGACCCGGGCCCAGGATTTGCGCCAAGTAAAGGGGCGTCCGCAGGTCGCGCAGGTTTTGACCGGCAGATCGGCCTTCTTGCGCATCCGCGGCATGGATCAGTTGTTTTCGGCGGGCACTTCAGCGCCGGTGCGGGCATCGATCTGGGTATCGGCGCCTTCAGGCGTGTTTCCGTTGGAACTTGTCAAGAACAGCAGCACGACCAGCAGCAACAGCGCAAAGCCGACAACCACCGCCATGCCGCGCAATGACCCCCGGTGCCGCTTTTCCTGCTTGTCCAGATCCGTCTTGGGTGCCGACATGTTCAACTCCGTCCTGTCAAAAGTGCCACCGCTTGCCGCGGCGGGTTCGAATTCATAACGTCGCAGAAGCCACAGAGTTTCACCGTGAAAGAGCGAACCCATGAAAGACGCAGCGCCGCAGACCATCTACCTCGCGGACTATATGGCCCCCGGCTGGCTGGTGGAAAGTGTGCACCTGACATTTCGCCTTGCACCGCAGGCCACCCGTGTCCTGTCGCGGATCGCGTTCCGGCCCAACCCCGACAGCCCCCGGCAGCCGTTCTTTCTGCACGGCGAAGACCTGCGCCTGATCGCCGCATCCATCGACGGCACGCCCGTCACGCCGCAGTTGACCGCCACCGGCCTGACCTGCGACGTCCCCGATGCACCCTTCGTGTGGGAGGCGGAGGTCGAGATCGCGCCCGCCGACAACACGGTGCTCGAGGGGCTCTACATGTCGAACGGCATGTATTGCACCCAGTGCGAGGCGGAGGGGTTTCGCAAGATCACCTACTACCCCGACCGGCCCGACGTCATGGGCGTCTATACCGTCCGGATCGAAAGCGACCTGCCGGTCCTGCTGTCGAACGGCAACCCCGTGGCATCGGGCGACGGTTGGGCGGAATGGCACGACCCATGGCCAAAGCCGTCCTACCTCTTCGCCCTGGTGGCCGGCGACCTCGTGGCGCACCACGACACCTTCACCACCATGGACGACCGCACCGTCGACCTGAACATCTGGGTCCGCGCGCCCGATCTGGACAAATGCGGCTTTGGGATGGGCGCCCTGAAACGGGCGATGATCTGGGACGAACAGACCTATGGCCGCGCCTACGACCTAGACGTCTTCAACATCGTCGCCGTCGACGACTTCAATATGGGCGCGATGGAGAACAAGGGCTTGAACATTTTCAACTCCAGCGCCGTTCTGGCCAATCAGGCGACCTCGACCGACGCCGATTTCCAGCGGGTCGAGGCGATCATCGCCCACGAGTACTTCCACAACTGGACCGGCAACCGGATCACCTGTCGCGACTGGTTCCAGCTGTGCCTGAAGGAAGGTCTGACCGTCTTCCGGGACCAGTCCTTCACCGGCGATCTGCACGGCCACGCGGTCAAGCGGATCGAGGACGCGCTGGTCATGCGCAACCGCCAGTTTCAGGAGGATGCAGGCCCCCTGTCGCATCCCGTCCGGCCCGACAGTTTCGTCGAGATCAACAATTTCTACACCGTCACGGTCTACGAAAAGGGCGCCGAACTGGTCGGCATGCTGAAACGACTTGTCGGCGACGATGGCTACCGCGCCGCGCTCGATCTTTATTTCGACCGCCACGACGGGCAGGCCGCCACGATCGAGGATTGGCTGGCCTGCTTCACAGATGCCACGGGGCGTGACCTGACACAGTTCAAGCGCTGGTATGAACAAGCCGGCACGCCCCGGCTGACGGTGAGGGATGACTTCAAGGACGGCACGTACAGCCTTCATATCGCGCAGGAAACGCCGCCAACGCCTGGCCAGCCTGAAAAGCTGCCCCTTCACATTCCCGTGGCCCTCGGCCTGCTGGACGACACCGGGGCCGAGGTGCTGCCGACCACGATGCTGGAACTGACAGGCGCCAGCCAGACCTTCACCTTCGACAACCTTGCGGCCCGCCCGATCCCGTCGATCCTGCGCGGCTTTTCCGCCCCCGTCATCGTCGCCAGCACGCCGCCCGCGGGCGAGCGGGCGTTCCTTCTCGCCCACGACACCGATCCGTTCAATCGGTGGGACGCGGGCCGCAGCCTCGCCCGCGACATGCTGCTGGATCTGATCCGTCAGGACGGCGGCGCACCGGATGCCGGCTACCTCGATGGGCTCCGCGCCACGCTGACCGACAGCGGCCTCGACCCCGCCTTCCGCGCGCTGGTGGCGCAGTTGCCGTCGGAAACCGACCTCGCCATCGCGCTCGCCGCGGCGGGAGAGACGCCGGACCCCCTCCAGATTCACCGCGTGCGGCAGGACGTCCGGCGCCACACGGCAGAGGCGCTGTCCGACATCCTGCCCCGGCTCTACGCGGACATGCAGATTCAAAGCCCCTTCGCCCCCGATGCCCTGCAGGGCGGTCAGCGCGCGCTGGGTAATGCGATCCTGATGCTGCTGTCCGAACGGGACGGTGGCGCCGCAGCACAGGCACAGTTCGATGGCGCCGACAACATGACCCAACAACTGGCGGCCCTCGGCGCCCTGCTTCACATCGGCAAGGGAGAGGACGCCGCCGCGCGGTTCCACGACCAGTGGCAGGATGACCGGCTGGTCCTGAACAAGTGGTTCGGCATCCAGATCACGATGGCCGCACCGGAAGAGGCCGTCGACACCGCCGCCCGCCTGACGCGACACTCGGATTTCCTGTGGAAGAACCCGAACCGCTTTCGCAGCGTGATGGGCGCGCTATCCGCCCACCCCGCCGGATTCCACCGGGCGGACGGCGCGGGCTATGCGCTTCTGGCGGACTGGCTGATCCGCCTCGACCCCCTGAACCCGCAGACAACGGCCCGGATGGTCGCCGGCTTCGACGGCCTTCGGCGGTATGACGCCGACCGTCAGGCCCTGATCCGGCGGGAATTACGACGTATTGCGGACACGCAGGGCCTGTCGCCGGATACGACGGAAATGGTCACACGCCTTTTGCAGTGACTCCCTTGGCGCAGCGGTTAAGACTCCGTAAATGACATGGAACCGTTACCCTTGCCGGGCATTAAGAGTTCATGAAAGACCGTATTGATCCGCTGATCGTCGAACGCGCACCCTGGATGTATCGGTCTTGGCCGGGCATGAAGTATCTGCGCGGACTGATGCATCTTGCCCTCGCCTACGACAAGACCGTGGATATCGCCACCGGCATGCGCGACGCTCCGTCCAGCCAGATCATGCGGACGATGGGCGACATGCTGGCCCGGCATGTCGAGGTCTCGGGTCTGTCCAACCTGCCGCTGCACGGTCCCGCGCTGGTCGTGGCCAACCATCCGACGGGCATCGCCGACGGCATCATCCTGCATCACATCATCGCGAAGACCCGGCCCGACATCTATTTCTTCGCCAACTCGGACATCCTGCGGGTCATGCCGCAGATGGGCGACATGATCTGCCCCGTCGAATGGCGCATGGACCGCCGGACCCGAGAAAAGACCCGCAACACCCTCGATTACGTCCGCGAGGCGACGGAGGCCGGGCGTCTGGGTGTCATCTTCCCCTCCGGTCGTCTGGCCAAACGCCACGGGTTCAAGCTGCACGAGCGGCCGTGGATGGCCTCGGCCGCCATGCTGGCGCGCAAGTTCGACCTGCCGGTCATCCCGATCAACGTGCAGGCGCGCAACTCGGCGCTGTTCTACCTCTTCGACATGATCCACCCGACCCTGCGCGACGTGACCCTGTTCCACGAAACGCTGAACAAGGATCGCCAGCCCTATCGCATCACGGTCGGAGAGCCGATTCAGGCCTCTGCCCTGCCGAAATCCTCGGAAGAGGGAATCGAGTTGCTCAAGAAGGCGACGCTGGCGCTGGGCGGCGTGGACGCGCCCACCGTCAACATCATTCGAATGACCCGGCGCCCATTGTTGAAACCCTAGCAGAGGCCGCGGCCTCTGCGGCGGCCATGACCGTCGCGGGGCGCAGCACCGGGCGCGGACGTTCGCGCACGACGCAGTAGTCCTGCTTGCGGGTCCATTCCGACATCTCGGCGATCTTGGCACGGTTGCTCATCGGGCCCCAGTCCGCGGCCACCCCGCGCCAACGCCCGTCGTGCAGCGCAACCGCCCGATCGCGCTTAACCGTGCGCGCCATGATCCGCGCCGCGCAGGACAGGTTGTCGATCGGATTCTGCAACGCCGTCCCCGTCGTCGCCCGGCAGCCGTAGCCGCGCGCGGTGGCGGGCAATATCTGCAGCAGACCGTACCACAGCCCGCCGCCGCCCACCGCCTTGGGGTTGTATGTGCTTTCGTGTTTCGACAGGGCCGACATCATGCCGACCCAGAAGGCCCGGCGCAGGGTCGGGCTGTTTTCGGCGTAGGCCGGGCACCATGCCTCGATATCGCGGGGCACGACCGAATCGAGTCCCTGCGCCGCGACCGCCGACATCGTGGCCCGCGCCCACGCCTTTGCCACCGGTCCCTTGCCCCAACGCGTGCGCGGCACGAAATTCGGTCTGACCTGTGGGCGCACGCTGGGCGCCCCTGCGATCACGTGAACCGGATACCGGATCATGTGGGCAGGACGCGCGACGGGACGAAATGAGGTAAGGCGCTCGGCTTCGGCGACCACGCGTGCCGCGGCGGCGTCCTCTCGGGAATGGGGGCGATAGGGCAGTTCGGCGGCCACCGCGGTGGCCCACACGCCTGCCAACATTCCCCCCAGAATGATGTGCCTGATGTGCATGAGGGACGAATAGAGTGCGCCGACCCGACCCGATCAACCCCGCGACCCCGCCATCGGCGGCATTCCGCAAAAAGGGGGCGCCCCGGCGGACGCCCCCATTCGACTTACGGTTGTACGCGGCTTACGCCGCGTTGCGCTTGTGATCGCCTTCGCGGACTTCCTCGATGATCTTGGCGACGAAAGCCTCCAGATCGTCGGGGTTCCGGCTAGTGATGATGCCGTTGGAAATCGCGACCTCCTTGTCGACGACATTGGCTCCGGCGTTCTTGAGGTCCGTGCGGATCGACTTGTAGGACGTCATCTCGCGTCCTTCGACGACGCCGGCCTCGATCAGCAGCCACGGGGCGTGGCAGATGGCGGCAACGATCTTGCCGTGGGTGACGAAACCCTTGATGACATCGATCGCATCCTTTTCGACACGCAGGACGTCGGGGTTGATCTGGCCGCCCGGCAGGACGATGGCATCATAGTCTTCGACCTTGACGTCGGCGATCTTCAGATCGCCCGGCACGTCGATGGACCAGTGATCCTGATCCCAGGCCTTGATCTTGTCGCCATCCAGCGTCGCGACGTGCACGGTCGCTCCCGCCTCGCGCAGCTTCTTCAGCGGTGTCGTCAGTTCGACCTCTTCAAAGCCGTCGGTCGCCATGATGAGGATCTTGGATTCGGTGATAGCGGTCATTGGTGCTCTCCTTTGCGGGGTTCGCTTCGTTCTGCCCAGTCAACGGGCACCCCCCGGCACTTGTTCCGTCCTCGGGGCTGGCCTAGAAGGACGCAACAGCTGATGAGGACCGCCATGCTCGATCTTGAATACGCCACCCCTGCCCCGAAGGTCATCGCGGGCGCCAAGCACGACTGGGAACTGGTGATCGGTCTGGAAGTCCATGCGCAGGTCGCGACGCGGGCCAAGCTTTTTTCCGGCGCCTCGACCCTTTTCGGCGCGGAACCCAACAGCAACGTGGCCTTCGTGGACGCGGGCATGCCCGGCATGCTGCCTGTCATCAACGAGGCCTGTGTCGCGCAGGCCGTCCGCACCGGGCTTGGCCTGAAGGCGCAGATCAATCTGATGTCGGCCTTCGACCGCAAGAACTATTTCTACCCCGATCAGCCGGCGGGCTATCAGATCAGCCAGCTATATCATCCGATCGTCGGCGAGGGCGAAGTGCTGGTCGAACTGGGCGACGGCACCGCGCGCCGCGTCCGGATCGAACGCATCCACCTCGAACAGGACGCCGGCAAGTCGATCCACGACATGGACCCGGAAATGTCCTTCGTCGACCTGAACCGGTCCGGCGTCGCGCTGATGGAGATCGTCAGCCGTCCCGACATCCGCAGCCCCGAGGAAGCCGCCGCCTACATCCTGAAACTGCGCCAGATCATGCGCTATCTGGGCACCTGCGACGGCGACATGCAGAACGGCAACCTGCGCGCGGACGTCAACGTCTCCGTCTGTCGTCCGGGCGACTACGACCGGTTCATGGACACCGGCGACTTCTCGCATCTGGGCACCCGGTGCGAGATCAAGAACATGAACTCCACCCGGTTCATCCAGCAGGCCATCGAGGTCGAGGCGCGGCGCCAGATCGCGATCCTCGAGGACGGTGGCACGGTCGATCAGGAAACCCGCGGTTTCGATCCCGAGAGGGGCGAAACGCGCAGCCAACGGTCCAAGGAAGAGGCGCACGACTACCGTTACTTCCCCGACCCAGACCTGCTGCCGCTGGAAATCGAACAGGCCTGGGTCGACGACATCGCCGCCGCCCTGCCGGAATTGCCGGACGCCAAGAAGGCCCGCTTCATCGCGGACTTCGGCCTGTCGGACTACGACGCAAGCGTACTGACGGCGGACGTGGCGAATGCCGCCTATTTCGAGGATGTGGCCAAGGGCGGCGACGGCAAGCTGGCCGCGAACTGGGTCATCAACGAACTCTTCGGGCGGCTGAAGAAGGACGACCGCGAGATCACGGACAGCCCGATCCCCGCCGCACGCCTTGCGCAGATCGTGGCGCTGATCAAGGCAGAGACGATCAGCGGCAAAATCGCCAAGGACGTGTTCGAGATCGCCTACACCCAAGGTCGCGATCCCGAGGAGATCGTCGAGACCGAAGGCATGAAGCAGGTCACCGACACCGGCGCGATCGAGGCTGCCGTGGACGAGATCATCGCCGCCAACCCCGCGCAGGTGGAAAAGGCCAAGGCAAATCCAAAGCTTGCGGGCTGGTTCGTCGGTCAGGTGATGAAATCCACCGGCGGCAAGGCGAACCCGGCGACCGTCAACGCGCTGGTCACGGCAAAGCTGGGTCTTTGACCCGGCCGGCGGTGTCCCGACGGGCACCGCCGCATGCCCTTGGCGAACCGGGACCCGGCTGCTAAGGACACCCCGTCAGATACAGGGGGTCCCATGACACGATACGAATACAAGGTCGTCCCGGCCCCCCGCCGTGGAGAGCGCGTGCGCGGCGTCAAGGCGGGCGAGGACCGTTTCGCCATCGCGCTGACCAACGTGATGAACACGCAGGCCGCCGCGGGTTGGGAATACCTGCGCACGGAAACCCTGCCCAGCGAGGAACGCGAAGGCCTGATGGGCAAGACCACCGTGTTTCAGAACATGATGGTCTTCCGTCGCCTGAACGCGCCCGCGGCAGATGCCGCGACACCGCCGACGCCCCTGATCGAGGACCGGCGCGATGACGATGCCGCATCCGCGCCCCAGACGCCGGTCGCGGCCAGCCTTCACCCGGTCTTTCGCACCCCGCCCCTGACGGCGACGACGGCAGAGGCGGAGTCGCCGGCACCGGCCCCCGCCGTCACGACCGACGCCCGGGCGGACGTGCCCGGACCCGTCGTGACCGAGGACGACCGCCGCTGATCAGCGGAACGTGATCGCCAGCGCGTGCAGGCGACCGATGATCTCCGGCCCCAGCGCGTCATGCACCGCCCGGTGCTTGGCCAGCCGCGACTTGCCGTCCAGCGACGCGGCGGCGATGACAACCTGCCAATGGCTTTCGCCCGATCCGTCGTCGCCGCTGTGACCCGCGTGCAGGTGGCTCTCGTTGATCACCTCCAGATACTCCGGCGATAAACCGCGTGTCAGCGCGTCCCGAATGTCAGCGTCAAGTGCCATAATTTTTGTCCTGCCTCTTCTATCTGCCGTCCAAGGGTTTAGAGTGCATGCTCCGAGTCGGAAAGGGACGATCCCATGAACAAGAAAGACCCCTTCGGTTTCGACATGTCGGTGTCGAGCAGCAAGAAGAAGAACCCCCGCGGGCGTCGGGGGATGTCGGGCGCGTCGGAAACCTCCACGCGCATCTGCGATCACGAAGGGTGCGAGGAAGCAGGGCAGTACCGGGCGCCGAAGTCGCCGGATTCGATCGACGATTACTGGTGGTTCTGCAAGGACCACGTGCGCGAATACAATCTGAAATGGAATTTCTTCGACGGCACGTCAGAGGCCGAGCTGATGGCCCAGATGGAAAAGGACCGCGCGACCTGGGAACGCCCCACCAAGCCCATGAAGCGCACGGTCGAGGAACTGGCCTGGGCGCGTCTTGGCGTGTCCGACCCGCACGAAGTGCTAGGCCAGAACGCGACCCGCAACCCCGGCAAGACCGGCGGTGGCACCCGCAAGCTGCCGCCGACCGAACGACGCGCGGTCGAGATCCTCGACGCCAAGGACAACATGTCCAAGGCGGAGATCCGCAAATGCTACAAGGCACTGATCAAGGTGCTGCATCCCGACATGAACGGCGGCGACCGCAGTCAGGAAGAGCAGCTGGCAGAGGTCGTCTGGGCCTGGGACCAGATCAAGGCAAGCCGCAACTTCCGCGAAAAGGACTGACGCGGCGGGCGGCTAGCGCCGCGTGCGGTCCAGCGTCGGCGTCAGCCAGTTGCCGCGCGTCCGCTGCGGACGGCGCAGGGGGCGCGCCACGACCACGGCGGCTGCGGCAGCTGCCGCCGCCCGCTGCGCCCTCTCCTGCCGCCAGGCCCGCAGCAGGTAATGGCAGGCGACCATCATCGCCAGCCACAGCGCCGCCAGTTCGGGCCGTCCCACCAGCGTCAGGACGAACATCAGCGGCCCGAACATCGTGCCGTAGAACGGCAGGGCCAGCGTTCCGCCGATCAAGGTGCCGACGAAGCTGACCGCCACGATCCCGCGCAGCGCGCGCAGCACGCCGGACACCCCGGCATACCCCATCCAGCGCCCACCCAGATAAAGCCCGCCCAGCGCGCCGAGGATGCCGGACGCCATGAACCAAAGGTCGGCTTCCGACATGCGGCGCAGCACCGTATGGCTGCCGCCCATCTGCGCCACGATGAAGAAGCTCAGGATGCCGCCGCACAGGCCCACGCCCACCGCCGCCGCACACAGGCGACGCTCTCCCGCCGTCAGACGCAGAGGATGGATGAAGGTGTCTTTCATGCGGCGGACGGTCTCGTGAACATACAGGCTCCGCGGGACCCTACCGAAGTTGCATCGCTGCGTTAAGCCTGTGCATCGGAACACATCGTTTCCGCGCCGACCCTATGCGGGACGGAACAAAAGGCTGACACCGTTCAGACAATGCCGCTTGCCCGTGGGTTTCGGTCCGTCGTCGAAGATATGGCCCAGATGGCTGCCGCAGCGGCTGCAATGCACCTCTGTCCGGGTCATGAACAGTGACCTGTCGGCCTTCGTGCCCACCGCATTCGGCAGGGCGGCGTAAAAGCTGGGCCAGCCGGTGCCGCTGTCGAACTTCGTCTCGGAGGAATAGAGCGGCAGCTCGCAGCCCCGGCACAGGTAGATGCCCGGATCATAGGTCTTGTCCAGCGGGCTCGACCCTGCCCGTTCGGTGCCTTCGCGGCGCATGACCGCAAATTGTTCATCGGTCAGCATCGCCTGCCATTCGGCGTCCGTGCGCGTGACCGCGAAGGTCTCGGCGCGCAGCGCGAGCGGGGCTGCGCTTGCGACCAGCGTGGCAATCAGAAAGCTTCGACGGTGCATGGCGGTCTCCTTGCATGATGGTTCGGGGTCAGCCTAGCAGACCGGACCCGTAGGCGCGCGGCATCCCACGCGGTTGTGACGCGATGTGTCGGACGGGGGGCGGCGCGACGGTCGCCGCGCCGCATCCTTCAGGCGTCGGTGACCTGTCCGGTCGCCAGCACCGCGCCGGTCGGCGCCCCGGTCGTGGACCCGCCCGCGGGCTCGTCGGAAATCGCCAGCGTCCCGCCGGACAGCTGCGATGCCAGATCGGCGCTGACCGGCATGGTCGCGGTCCGGTCCTCTGGCATCACGCCCAGCGATACGGGCGGATTGTCCCCCGCAATCAGCCAAAGCTCCAGCGCCCGTCCCGCCGGCGCCGCACCCACCTGCCGGTCGACCGACAGGCTGCCTGCCGCGGCATCAAAGCTGGCCTGCACGACGAGACTGTCGTCATCGGCCGCGATCTGGGCCACGTAGGTCAGCGCGGCATCGCCGCCGTCCGTCGGCGGCATCATGGTGGTAAAGACCCACAGCACCAGAAGTGCTGCGACAAGGCCGCCCGCCATGGCCGGCAGCAGTCCCAGCCGCCGCAGCCACGACCCGCCCGCGCCGCGCGACGCATCGCCTGCGGCTTCATGAAAGATCGTCTCTCTGATCCGGGTCAGAACGTGCGGGGGCGGGGCGACGGGCGCGATGTCATCGGTCAGCGCCACGATCCGGTCCGCCCAGAAGGCGTATTCCGTGCGCAGGTCCGGATCGACGCTCAACACGTCCTCATAGGCCGCGGTCTCGTCCTCGGTCAGCAGACCAAGCACGTATTCCGCCGTCAGAGCATGCTCTTCGTCGCGATCAAACTCATCCGTCATGGGACAGACACTCTCTCAACTTCAACAGGCTGCGGCGCAGCCATGTCCTTACGGTATTCAGCGGCACATCGTAATGATCTGCCAGCTCCTGATAGGTTTCGCCCTCCAGATAGGCGCGGCGCACGGCACCGGCCTTGTCGGGATCAAGCTGACCCATGCAATCGACGATCCGGCCCCGGTCGGAGGCCGCGATGGCCAGCGCCTCCGGACCAGGCCGGCTGTCGGCCACGTCCGCCGCCTCGTCCAGCCCCGCCCCCATCTTGGACCTTCGCGCCCTGACCCGATCCACCGAGTGGTTGCGCGTCACAGTGATGAGCCAGGTCATCGGCGACAGGCCATTCACCCGGTAGCGGTCGGCATTGCGCCAGATCTTGACGAAGGCTTCCTGCAGCGCGTCCTCGGCTTCTGCCCGATTACCCAACACACGCAGGCACACACCGAAGAGTTTCGCAGAGGTCGCGGCATAGAGTCCCTCGAAGGCCGCGCGGTCGCCGATGGCCATCCGCGCAATCATGTCTTCGATGTCAGAAGTCGTCGTCATCTCACACTCTCAATCATCAGGTGTCCCTACTGTGATCCTCCCGCCCGGAAAGGCAACATTTCTGGACCGCCCACGGGCAATGGGCCGCGGACTGTTGCAGCCCTTCCCCTTGGCAATTCCCGCAATATGTTGCATCCCGCAGTGAACGAACGCGATCCGCGACAGCAAAGGCAGCAATCCCATGGCCGACGGCATGACCGACATCAACGCAACGCCGACCGAGGACATCTCCGTCCGCGATGTCTTCGGCATCGACAGCGACATGAAGATCAAGGGTTTCGCCGACCGCAGCGACCGCGTGCCAGAGGTGGACAGCACCTACAAGTTCGACCCCGACACGACGCTCGCGATCCTGGCGGGCTTTGGCTACAACCGCCGCGTCATGATCCAGGGCTACCACGGCACCGGCAAGTCGACCCACATCGAACAGGTCGCCGCCCGCCTGAACTGGCCCGCCGTGCGGGTGAACCTTGATTCCCACATCAGCCGGATCGACCTGATCGGCAAGGACGCGATCAAGCTGCGCGACGGCGTGCAGGTGACCGAATTCCACGAGGGCATCCTGCCCTGGGCCCTGCGCAACCCCGTCGCCATCGTCTTCGACGAATACGATGCGGGCCGCGCCGACGTGATGTTCGTGATCCAGCGCGTGCTGGAAACCGACGGCAAGCTGACGCTGATGGACCAGAACGTGATCCTGACGCCGCACAGGTATTTCCGCCTGTTTGCCACGGCAAACACGGTGGGTCTGGGCGATACAACCGGCCTTTACCACGGCACCCAGCAGATCAACCAGGCGCAGATGGACCGGTGGAGCCTTGTCGCCACCCTGAACTACCTGTCGCACGACGCCGAGGCCGCGATCGTGCTGTCGAAATCGCCGACCTACAACACCGACAAGGGCCGCCGCACCGTCAGCCAGATGGTGACCGTCGCCGACCTGACCCGCACCGCCTTCATGAACGGCGACCTGTCCACGGTCATGTCGCCCCGCACCGTGCTCGCCTGGGCCGAGAACGCACGGATCTTCAAGGACGTCGGCTATGCCTTCCGCCTGTCCTTCCTGAACAAGTGCGACGAGCTGGAGCGTCAGACGGTCGCCGAATTCTACCAGCGCTGCTTCGACGAGGAACTGCCCGAAAGCGCCGCAAGCATGAGCCTCGCCTGAGGCAGCCGAATTTTCGGCGAAAATTCGGAACGGGCAAAATTTTCGCCGAAAATTTTGACGCCCAGAGGAGAGGTCGGACACATGCGGATCGTGCCAATGGTCCTGTTGACAGGCTGCTTTGGACTGGCCTCCTGCGCTCCGCCTGACGGGACCGGGCCCGCCCTGACCTACCGTGTCAGCATCCCGGCCAGTCGTGAAATCGCGCTCGTCGCGCCCAGCGCGCCCCTGGCAACAATCGCCGATCTGGAGGACGCGGCCCGGCGCGAATCCGGATGCCGCGCGACGGCCATTCCGCGGGTCTACGATGCGACCGGTCAGGACCGGGATACCGTCGTCCCCGCGACGCTCTACACCGGGTTCGGAGGGCAGTTGCCCGTCACCCTCGCCTGTCGCTGACGCAAAAGGCGGCCTCCGTCACCGGAAGCCGCCTTCTGATCGTCAGCGCGTAGGTGATATTCAGCCCTTGGCGGACTTCGTCGCGTTCGCCCACCAGACCATGTCGTCTAGCAGGTCCGTCGCGCCCGCCATGAGGTGATCCTCGATATCCTCGATCGGGCCGTTGGCGCCCAGCGGGTGCACGGCCATGAAGTCACCGCCGGCGATATGGACGGCGCCGTGGACCGGGACCATGCACAGCTCCACACCGATGTTGCGCAGATGCTCGACGGCGCGCGCGGCACCGAGACCGCCGTAGCCGATGTAGCCCATCGGCTTGCGGTTCCATTCGTTGTAGGCCTGATCCAGCGCGTTCTTCAGCGCGCCGGTGATCGAGTGGTTGTACTCCGCCGTGACGAAGATGTAGCCGTCGAACTCTGCGATCTTCGCCTGCCAGGCCAGCGCCTTGGGGTCGGACGAGGGCATCCACTTGTTCGACGCGGGTTCGTCGAAGAGCGGCAGGTCGAAGTCGCGCAGATCGACCAGTTCGGCGGTCATGTCCTCGCGGGCCTGTGCCTGCTTCAGCATCCATTGGGCAGGCTTGTCGGCAAAGCGGGTGGCGCGGGTCGATCCGATCACGATGGCGATCTTGGGCAGGGTGGCCATTTTTGAACTCCTGTATTGCGGTTGACCCTGACATGCGCCCATCGCGCCCTGCGCGCAATCCATGCCGCAGCACAGCACCTGTGCGCCAACGGCGTCGGGCCACTGGACAGGCGACCCGTGCGCGCCACCTTGCCCCGGTGCCCCCAGAGTGATTTACCGATGCCATGAGCAAACCGTCCGACAACCCCGCCGATCCCTTCAAGAAGGCCCTCGCCGAGGCCACCAAGGTCATGGCCGACGACCCCGACCTGACGGTCAGCTATTCCGTCGACCCGGCGGGCCAGACCGGCGACAGCATCCGCCTGCCGCAGGTCAGCCGCCGCATGTCCCGGCAAGAGGTCCTGATGGCCCGCGGCACGGCCGACGCCTTTGCCCTGCGTCACAGGTTTCACGACGCGGGCACCGCCGCGCGCTATGCCCCACCGGGGCAGATGGCGCGGGACATCTACGACGCGATGGAAACCGCAAGGATAGAGGCGGTGGGCGCGCAGTACATGCCCGGCACCGCCGGCAACATCGATGCCAAGATCGGCAACGAGGCGCAGCGCAAGGGTTACGAGCAGATCACCTCCTCCGCCGACGCGCCGCTTGCCGTCGCCGCGGGCTACCTGATCCGGCACCTCGCCACGGGCCGTGACCTGCCCACGGGTGCGGACAACGTGATGAACCTCTGGCGCGGCTTCATCGAGGAACAGGCCGGCGGCACGCTGGAAAGCCTGAAGGACACGCTGGCCGATCAGAAGGCCTTTGCCCGCTTCACCCGCCAGATCATCAAGGATCTGGGCTACGGCGACCAGCTGGGCGACGACCCCGATGCGCCCGACGACGATCAGGACGATGAGGCGGAAAGCGGCAACGAAGAGGAAGAACAGCCCGACAGCACCGGCGACGATGCCGAGGGCGAGGAGGCCGAAGCCAGTCCAGAGCAGACGCAGGAGGACCAGCAGGACGCGTCCGAGGCGCAGGTCAGCATGGACGATCAGGCTGACGCCGAGATGGGCGAAGAGACCGAGATGCCCGAGGGCGAGGCCCCGATGGACCCGCCCCAGCCGGCTCCTGCCTCCGACGCCGATCCCGACTACCGCGTCTTCACCACCGATTTCGACGAGGAGATCGGTGCCGCCGATCTTGCGGAGCCGGCAGAGCTGGAACGCCTGCGCGCCTACCTCGACCAGCAACTCGAACCGCTGAAGGGTGCCGTCAGCCGCCTTGCCAACAAGCTGCAGCGCCGCCTGCAGGCCAAGCAGAACCGCAGCTGGGAATTCGACCGCGAAGAAGGCATCCTCGACGCGGGCCGCCTCGCGCGGGTCGTGGCCAGCCCCACGACCCCCCTGTCCTTCAAGGTCGAGAAGGACACCGAGTTCCGCGACACGGTCGTCACGCTGCTGCTGGACAACTCCGGTTCCATGCGGGGGCGGCCCATTTCGATCGCCGCGATCTGCGCGGACGTCATGGCGCGGACGCTGGAACGCTGCGACGTGAAGGTCGAGATCCTCGGCTTCACCACCAAGGCATGGAAGGGCGGGCAAAGCCGAGAGGCCTGGCTGAAGGACGGGCGCAGCCCCGCGCCGGGGCGGCTGAACGACCTGCGTCACATCGTCTACAAGTCCGCCGACGCGCCTTGGCGGCGGACCCGGCCGAACCTTGGCCTGATGATGAAGGAAGGTCTGCTGAAGGAAAACATCGACGGCGAGGCGCTGGAGTGGGCCTACCGCCGGATGATGGCGCGCGGCGAGCAGCGCAAGGTGCTGATGGTGATCTCGGACGGGGCGCCGGTCGACGACAGCACCCTGTCGGTGAACCCGGCGAACTACCTCGAAAAGCACCTGCGCGACGTGATCGCCATGATCGAGCGGCGCAAGGGTGTCGAACTCGCCGCCATCGGCATCGGCCACGACGTGACCCGCTACTACGACCGCGCCGTGACCATCACGGACGTGGAACAGCTGGCGGGCGCGATGACCGAACAGCTGGCGAGCCTCTTCGACAGCGATCCGCGCAAGCGGGCGCGGGTGCTGGGGATGCGGCGGGTGATGTGAGTTCAGGTTTTCGCAAGATGCGAAAACCGTGAAGCCGCCGGCGGGAGTATTTTGAAAAAAGCGAGGACAGGAGCCGCATGTTTCAGAGCTTTGATGCGACGAGCAATCCGGGCCAGGGACCGGACCGGCTGGCGGCGTTGCGTGATGTCATGCGGGCGGAGAGCGTCGATGGCGTCCTCGTGCCCCGCGCCGACCGGCATCAGGGCGAATACGTCGCCCCCTGCGACGAGCGGCTGGCCTGGCTGACCGGCTTTACCGGGTCGGCGGGTTTCGCCGCCGTGCTGGCGGACCGGGCGGGCGTCTTCATCGACGGGCGCTACCGGGTGCAGGTCCGCGCGCAGGTGGCGGATGTCTTCACGCCGGTGCATTGGCCGGAAACCGGGCTGGCCGACTGGCTGAAGCACGCCCTTCCCGGCGGCGGAGTCGTGGCCTACGATCCGTGGCTGCATACGGTGGAGGAGATTGCGGGGCTGGCGAAGGCGCTGACGCCTGCCGGGATCGCCCTGCGGGCGACGGACAACCTGGTGGATCGCATCTGGACCGACCGGCCGGGGCGGCCCACGGCGCCGTTCTACGCCCAGCCGCTGGAATTGACCGGCGAGAGCGCCGCCGCCAAGCGGGCGCGGCTGACGCAAGATGCCGACAGCGGCGCCTGGGTCATCACCCTGCCCGACAGCATCGCCTGGCTGCTGAACATCCGCGGCGCCGACATCGCGCGCAACCCGGTGCCGCAGGCCTTCGTCGTCCTGCACGCCGATGCCACCGTCGACCTCTTCGCCCCTGCGGCCAAGGTGGCGGAGCTGGGGGCGCACCTTGGCGATGCCGTCATGCCGCGCGATCCGGACGGCTTTGCCGCGGCACTTGCCGCCCTGCCCGGCCCGGTGCGCCTCGATCCGAAATCCTGCCCTCAGGCGGTGCGCGATCTGGTCACCGCAGAGGTCGTGGAGACACCGGACCCCTGCATCCTGCCGAAGGCCCGCAAGACGGAGGTGGAGATCGCGGGCGCCCGCGCCGCCCACCTGCGCGACGGGGCTGCGATGGCCCGCTTCCTCGCCTGGCTCGACGCCGAGGCGCCGAAAGGCGGCCTGACCGAGATCGACGTCGTGACCGCGCTGGAAGGCTTCCGGCGCGAGACCAATGCCCTGCGCGACATCAGCTTCGAGACGATCTGCGGCGCGGGCGCCCACGGCGCCATCGTGCACTACCGCGTGACCCGGGACACCGATGCGCCGGTGGAAACGGGCGAATTGCTGCTGGTCGACAGCGGTGGGCAATATGTCGACGGCACTACCGACATCACCCGCACGGTCATCGTGGGCGAACCGACGGCCGAACACCGCGACCGCTATACGCGCGTCCTGCAGGGCATGATCGCGATCAGCCGCGCGCAATTCCCGCGCGGGATCGCGGGGCAGCATCTGGACGCGCTGGCGCGCTATCCCCTCTGGCTCGCGGGGCTGGACTACGACCACGGCACCGGCCACGGCGTCGGCAGTTACCTGTCGGTCCACGAAGGCCCCGCCGGCCTGTCGCGCCGATCCACGACGCCGCTGGAACCCGGGATGATCCTGTCGAACGAGCCGGGATACTACCGCGAGGGCGCCTACGGCATCCGGATCGAGAACCTGATCGTCACCGTCGCGGCCCCTGCCGGGCCGGATGGGCGTGACATGCTGGCCTTCGACACGCTGACCCATGTCCCCCTCGACCGGCGGCTGATCGACGCGGAGCTTCTTTCTGCGCCCGAAAGGGACTGGATCGACGCTTACCACGCGGATACACTCCGCCACATCGCGCCGCTGCTGGAGGGGGCCGCGCGCGACTGGCTGCAACAGGCCTGCGCACCGCTTTAGGTGGCGTCTTTCAATGCCCTGAATAAACGAAGGAATATCTGCCCATGGCCGATCACATCACCATTCGACCCGCAACGGGCACCTGGGTCGTCCGCGCCGGCGGCGCCGTGCTGGGCGAGACCACGCGCGCCCTGGAACTGATCGAGGGGGACTACGATCCGGTCATCTACTTTCCCCGCGGCGACGTGGCGATGACCTTTCTGGACGCCAGCGACCGCACCTCCACCTGCCCCCACAAGGGACAGGCCAGCTATTACTCCATCGTGACGGAAGGCGGCACGCTGCAGGATGCGGTCTGGTCCTACGAGGACCCCAAGGACGCGGTGGCCGAGATCGCCGGCCACCTCGCCTTCTATACCGACCGCGTAGCGGTCGAGCAGGTCTGATCACCGATCACGAATGTTCCTCTGCGGCGCGGGCCGCAAGGGCGCGGTTCATCGCCCGCAGCGCGTCGACCTGAAAGAGCGCGCCTTCGAGGACCGGCGTGCTGCCCTTCTCGCCCAGCGTGACGACGGGGATGAAGGGATAGGCGCCCTTGTCGAAGATCGGCATGGCCTGTTCCAGCGTCGCCTTGGCGTCGATCCAGGTGCCGCCCTCGATCATCTCCCAGCAGGCCTTTTCCGCCGCCGCCCGCGGGTCGGTGGTGGCCCGCATGACCGATCCCACCCGGAAGGTGCCCAGCAGATAGGCCTGCGGCCCCGCCGCCAGATGCACGCCGCGCCGTTCCAGCTGGGTCAGAAAGAACGACCGGTCGACCAGCCGTGACGCCAGCGCCGTGGACATCGACACGGCGACCATGACCGCAAGGCCGGTCTGCCAGTCGCCCGTCAGCTCGAACACGATCAACGTGGTGCTGATCGGCGCCCCCAGCACCGCCGCCGCCACCGCCCCCATGCCCGCCAACGCATAGAGCGTGCCGCTGCCAGACACGGTGGGAAAGACACTGGTCGCGACGATGCCGTAGGCGAGGCCCGTCAGCGCCCCGATCATCAGTGAGGGGGAAAAGACGCCGCCGCCCATGCGCCCGCCCATGGTGATCGCCACGGCCACCACCTTCAGCACGACGAAGATCAGCGCCTGTTCGAGGATCAGCCGGCCGGTCAATGCGGCGCTCGTCGTCTCGTATCCGACGCCGATGATGTGGGGATAGAAGATCGCGATGCCCCCCAGCAGGACGCCGGCCCCGGCGGGGCGCAGGCTGGCGGGTATCCTCAGCCCGAACTGGATGCGGCTGCCCAGGTTGTCCGCCCAGAAGATCGCCCGCATCAGGGTCACCGCCACCAGACCGCACAGCAGCCCGAGGATCAGGAAGGCGGGCAATTCGACGTAGAAGCCCAGCACCGTGTCGCGCGGCAGGATGAATTCGGTGATATCGCCGAACCACAGCCGGTTGACGACCGTGCCCGCGACGGAGGCGATGACGATCGGGGCGAAGGCATGCACGGCGAAGTGCCGCAGCACGACCTCCAGCGCGAAGAGCGCGCCGGCGATGGGCGCGTTGAAGCTGGCGGAAACGGCGGCGGCGACGGCGCAGCCCAGCAGGTCGCGCCCGGTGATGCCGTCGGCGCGGATCAGGCGGCAGATCGCGGTCGAGATCACGCTGGCAAGGTGAACCACCGGCCCCTCGCGCCCGCTCGATCCACCGGTGGACAGGGTCAACAGGCTGGCAAAGGCCGAGGCGAGCCCCTTTCGCACCTCGACCCGCCCTTCGTAAAGGGCGGCGCCCTCGATCACGTCGGCGACGGACCGGACCCGGCCGTCGCCGGTAAAGCGGTTCAGGACCAGCCCCACAACCAGCCCGCCAAGGATCGGGATGACGAGGATCTGGTACCAGTGCAGACCCGCTACGAAACTGTGCAGGTGGTGCGGATCGTCGCTGCCGTAGACCGTGCTCTGGATCAGGTCGATGCCCAGCTTGAAGGCCACCGCCGCGGCGCCGGAGGCGATGCCAAGCAGCAGGGCGATGAACCAGAACTGCACCTGTGACGGACCGCGCAGCTTCAGCACCAGCCAGCCGCGGCGCAGATCGTTGCGGCTGCGTGCCAGCGTCGGGCCGAACCAGCGCGGCTGCATCGCTTTCATCTGCTCTCCCTCTCTGGCGCCGGCGGCTCCGGCGGCCCCGGGCGTCGCGACCGTCGCGCAGGATCGCCCGCGCTGGCCGTCGTTGCTGCCCTCGCCCCCTTCTAGGGGATGGGCTGATGCGGTCCAAGTCCGATCTCGATCAGTCCACATGGGCCGAAAGCCACCATTCCGATTGGCCCTCCAGAAGGACAGCCTTTCCGAGGCGCCTTGGCGGCAGCGCGGCCGGAAGGGGGCCACCGTCGCCGCCCGCGGGCAAAGGCTGCATCTGGCTGCGCCAGGCCTCCGGCGGGGATATTTGAAAGACAGAGAGGGCGCGCGCCGCGGACGACCCTAACGCGCCGGCATCAGGGCCCGGGCGGCGGCGCGGGCGGCCTCTGTGATCTGATCGCCGGACAGCATGCGCGCGATCTCGTCGATGCGGGCGGCGGGGTCGAGGGGGACGACGGTCGAGGTCGTGGCCTCTGCCGTCTGGCGCTTTTCCACGCGCCAGTGGTGACCGCCAAGGGCCGCGACCTGCGGCGAATGAGTCACGACAAGGACCTGACCACCTGCCGCCAGCGCGGCAAGCCTGCGCCCCACGGCGTCGGCGGTCGCGCCGCCCACGCCGCGGTCGATCTCGTCGAAGATCATCGTGATTCCGCCGGCCCCGGCCTGGCTCAGGCAGACCTTCAACGCCAGCAGAAAGCGCGAGAGTTCGCCGCCGGAGGCGATCCGGTTCAGCGGCCCGGGCGGCGCGCCGGGGTTGGTGGCGACGGTAAAGGACACCTCGTCCCGCCCCTCCGGCCCGGCGGTGCCTTCTGTCACCTCGGTCGCAAAGACGGCGCGTTCCATCTTCAGCGGCGCAAGTTCCGCGGCCATCGCCGCATCGAGGCGCGCGGCGGCGTCGCGTCGGGCCTCTGACAGGGTGGCGGATGCTGCCTCGTAGGCCGCCAGCGCCGCCCCCTCGGCGCGCTGCAGGTCGGCCAGCCCCTTTTCGGAATTGTCCAGAAGCGCCAGCCGTTCGCGCAGGTCGTCGGCAAAGGCGCCGAGGTCGTCCGCCGCCACGTTGTGCTTGCGGGCCAGACCGCGCAGGGCAAACAGCCGCTCCTCCGTCTGTTCCAGTTCCAGCGGGTTGAAGGTCAGCGCGTCGAGCGCATCCTCGACCCCGCGTTGCGCCGCGTCGAGTTCGAGCAGCGCCCGTTCGATCGCGGCGAGGGGCGCGTCGAGGCGTCCTTCGGCACGGTCGGCGGCCCCGCCCAGCCAGCGCGTCGCGTCCGACAGCTGGCCCTCGGCCCCCTGAACGCCCAGCGCCTCTCCCGCGCGGGCCACGTCAGATCGGATGCGTTCCGCCGCCTGCATGGTGCGGCGCGCGGTGTCGAGCGCCGCCTCTTCGCCCGGCTGCGGGTCCAGCGCGTCCAGTTCGGCGGTCGCATGGCGCAGGTAATCCTCTTCCTGACGCACTTCGGCCACCCGCGCCTCTGCCGCGTAAAGCGTCTTGCGCGCACGGCCCAGAGCGGTCCAGAGGTCGCGCACGCCGGCGATCTGCGAGGCCAGCCCCGCGTAGGTATCCAGCATGTCCCGGTGGCCGCGGGGGTTCAGCAGGCCGCGATCGTCGTGCTGGCCGTGCAGTTCCACCAACGTGTCCGACAGGGCCCGCAGGATTTCACCGCTGACGCGGCGGTCGTTGACCCAGGCGGTCTTGCGCCCCTCTCGTGTGTTCACGCGGCGCAGCAGCAGCGTGTCGCCCACGGGCAGGCCCGCCTCCTCCAGCACGGCGCGGGCCGCATGGGCGGGAGGCAGGTCGAATTCGGCCGTGACCTCGCCTTGATCGGCGCCCTGCCGCACCAGTTCCGCCCGGCCACGCCAACCCAGCACGAATCCCAGCGAATCCAGCAGGATCGACTTGCCGGCGCCGGTTTCACCGGTCAGCACGTTCAGGCCAGGCTGAAAGGCAAGCGCCAGCCGGTCGATGATCAGCATGTCGTGGATGTCGAGCGCGCGCAGCATCAGATCAACCGCCGGTGTCGGGTCCCGCCCGGGATTACAGCCATTCGCCGCGCACGACCTGCCGGTAGATCGCGGTCAGCCAGCTGTCGCCCCGCGCATCCATCGACAGACCGCGGCCGGTCAGCAGGGCATAACTGTCCTGATACCAGACCGTCGAGGGGAAGTTCACGCCAAGGATCGCGCCGGCGGTCTGCGCCTCGTCGGTCAGGCCCAGCGACAGATAGGCTTCGACCAGACGGTGCAGCGCCTCTGGTGTCTGCTGGGTGGTCTGGAACTGTTCCACCACTACCCGGAACCGATTGACGGCAGAGGCATAGTTCTTGCGCTTGAGGTAATAGCGCCCGACCTCCATCTCCTTGGCGGCAAGGTGATCGAAGGCAAGGTCGAATTTCAGGATCGAGGCGCTGGCGTATTCGCTGTCGGGATACTGTTCGATCACGCCGCGCAGGGCCTGCAGCGCCTGGAACGTCAGACCCTGGTCGCGGCCCACGTCGTCGATCTGGTCGTAATAGGACAGCGCCAGCAGATACTGGGCATAGGCCGCATCGCTTTCCGCCGGGTAGAAATCGAGGTAGCGCTGCGCCGCGGCCCGGCTGTTGGGATAGTCGCGGTCCTTGTGATAGCTGTAGGCCTGCATGATCAACGCGCGCTGCGCCCATTCGGAATAGGGATAGAGCCGCTCGATCTCTCCGAAGTAATAGGCGGCGTCGGCCGGATCGCCGGTCTCGACCTCGATCTCGCCCTTCTTGTAGATCTCCTCGGCGCTGTAGGCCTCCAGCGCGCCGGGCGTCTTGCTGATGGTGCTGCCGCACCCGGCCAGCAACGTAAGGGCCAGGACAACACCGAACCGTGCCCGCGCACCCGTGCCGATCAAGCTGCCTGACATGGAAAGTCCCCGCGAATTCTGCCTGTTGGGGATGTGGCACCCCCGGTTGCCGTCGGTCTAGCAGAAAACAAACGGGGGCAAAATGCCTTTTGACCGGGTTGCATCAGTTGTGCGTCACTGACGTCGGCCGGGATCAGGCGACCGCATGCAGGTCCGCGACGGATACGCCGACACCGGGCAGGCGCGCCGCGATCTGCGCGTCGCAGGTCACCACCCGCCAGGCGTCGGGCGTGGCAAACAGCGTGCGCAGCAGGGCGTTCGTCAGGTTGTGACCCGCCTTGTACCCCGTATAGCGGCCAAGGATCGGCAGACCGGCGGTATACAGATCGCCCAGCGCGTCCAGCATCTTGTGGCGCACCGGCTCGTCCGCATGGCGCAGGCCACCGGGCGTCAGCACCCGCGCGCCGTCCACCACGACCGCGTTTTCCATCGTGCCGCCCAGTGCCAGACCGTGACTGCGCATGTCGTCTACGTCCGAATTGCGGCAGAATGTCCGGCTGTCGCTCAGATTGCGGACGAAGCTGCCGTTCGCCATGTTCAGCGTCTTGCGCTGGTGGCCGATCGCCGCGTCGGGAAAGTCGATCTCGAAATCGATCTGCAGACTGGTCGCGGGGCCAAGGCTGGCCCAGGCGCCGTGGTGATCCGCATGCACATCGTCGAGGATCTCGATCGCGCGCAGAGGGGCGGCCATCTGCGTCAGACCAGTGGACACGATACCGCGGACAAAGGCCGCGGAACTGCCGTCCATGATCGGCACTTCGGGGCCGTCGATCTCGATGACGACGTTGTGCACGCCACAGCCCGACAGCGCCGCCATCAGATGCTCGATGGTCGAGATACTGACGGAGCCCTGTGTCAGACGGGTGTTGAGAGGAGACACCTCGACATTATGCCACAGCGCCGGGATGCGCGCACCCTGCCCGGCCGAATCCGTCCGGACAAAGACGATGCCGGTGTTCGCGGCGGCGGGCCGCAGGATCAGACGGGCCGGCTGGCCGGAATGCAGGCCGCGGCCGTCGAACGTCAGGATGGACTGCAATGTGGTCTGCATGGGGCTTCAACGCCTCGATCTTGATCTTGTTTCAGTGTCGCTTGTTAACACATCAGATACTTATCGGGTGGCGGCGCCGCAATTCACACATTGCAACGATCTGAAACATCGCTTTGCAGTTGCAGCAAGACCTTGATCTGCAAAGACAAAGGCCGCCCCTCTCAGGGCGGCCTTCTGTCGTTTCCGTGACCCCGGTCAGGGGATCAGTTGGCCTGACGGCGCAGGAAGGCGGGAATCTCGATCCGTTCCTGATCCGCATCGGCGTTTGGATCGGCCCGCGGCTGGTCGCGCAGGGCGCTGACCTGCGGCTGCTGGCGCGGCGCCGGCTGCGCCGGGGCCTCGCCCTGACCGGTCATGCGGTTGATCAGGGAATTGATGCCGAAGCGGGGCTTTTCGCCCTCGGACGCGCGGGGCGCCTGCTCTGCCACGCGGGGCACGGCGCCGGCCGGCTTGGCCTGACGACCGACCGCGGCCTGCAGGCGTGCCATCGCCTCTGGCGTCGGAGTGCCGGGTGCGGGCGCGCGGGGGGCGACGAAGGTTTCTGCCGCCTCGATCTCGGGCTCCGGGCGCGGACGGTAGGCGGGCGGCGGCAGCGCGTCGTCGTCATAGCCGGTGTCCTGCATCTCGGCGTAGTCGTCCTGCGGCTGCTCCATGTTCTCGAACAGCGACCGCTCGTCGTGACGGGCGGCGACGGGACGTTCCTCGCGGCGCTCTTCCTGACGCGGTGCGGGCTGGCGGGCCGCCGGTTGCTGGCGCTCGTCCTGACGTGGCGCGGGCTGACGCTCCTCGCGGGCGACGGGCTGCTGGCGCGGCGCATCGCGGTAGTCCTGCTGCGGCGCGCGGGCGGCGGGCTCTTCGCGGCGCGGCGCGGGTTCGGGCTGGCGGATCGGCTGGTTCATCGCCATCGACCGGCGCGGCACCGGCACGTCGCCGGTCTTGGCCAGCGCGTCGATGCCGGTTGCCACGACGCTGACGCGCATCTTGCCTTCCATGCTGGTGTCGAGCGTGGAGCCGACGATGATGTTCGCATCCGGGTCCACCATCTCGCGGATCTCGTTGGCGGCCTCGTCCAGTTCGAACAGAGTCAGGTCGTAACCGCCGGTGATGTTGATTAGCACACCCTTGGCACCCTTCAGGCTGATCTCGTCCAGCAGCGGGTTGGCGATGGCCTTCTGCGCGGCCTGCTTGGCGCGGTCCTCGCCCTCGGCCTCGCCGGTGCCCATCATGGCCTTGCCCATCTCGTCCATCACGGCGCGGACGTCGGCAAAGTCGAGGTTGATCAGGCCCGGACGCACCATCAGGTCGGTCACACCCTTCACGCCCTGATAGAGTACGTCGTCGGCCAGCGCGAAGGCTTCGGTAAACGTCGTGTTCTCGGTCGCCAGACGGAACAGGTTCTGGTTCGGAATGATGATCAGCGTATCGACGACCTTTTGCAGGGCCTCGACGCCCTCCTCGGCCTGACGCATCCGCTTGTTGCCTTCGAATTGGAAGGGCTTGGTCACGACGCCGACGGTCAGCACACCCAGTTCACGCGCGGCCTGCGCGATGATCGGGGCGGCGCCGGTGCCGGTGCCGCCGCCCATGCCGGCGGTGATGAAGCACATGTGCGCCCCGGCCAGCTGGTCGACGATCTGCTCGATGCTTTCCTCGGCAGCGGCGGCACCGACGGTCGCGCGCGCCCCGGCGCCAAGACCTTCGGTCACTTTCACGCCCATCTGGATCTTGGCCGCGGACTTGGACTGCTGCAGCGCCTGCGCGTCGGTGTTCGCGACGCAGAACTCGACCCCGTCCAGCTCCTTCTCGATCATGTTATTGACCGCGTTGCCACCGGCGCCACCGACACCGAAGACGGTGATGCGCGGCTTCAGATCGTCGTGTCCGGGAAGGGAGAGGTTCAATGTCATCGCACGTTCCGCCTGTCTGTGTGAGGGGCCCGTCCCACCGGGCAAATCGGTATTTGGGGTCAGTTTAACGCGCGAATTTCCTTTCGTCACCCGATAATCACATATCCGACACAAAATATGGTAGTTTCATGGCAGATTTCTGAGGTATCTGGCACGCGCGCCTAGATATAGCAGAGCTGTCGCATCATGCGTCTATCAGGCGCATGCACCCTGCCCGCCCCGCGGCGTTACCGGTCGTCCATTCATGTATTGGCAAGCCTGCTCGGCCACCCGGTCGTTCTGCTGTCCAAAGGCCTCTATCGGGCCCTGACACAGACCTTAACAGCCGAGAGTCCCGGCGTCATTCACAAATCCGGCAATCACATGCGGAAAACGGCCCCGCAGGGCCCATTTTCGCTGACTTTATCGACAACACAGGCCGAATTACGCCGATTCAAAGCCCAGCCGTCGCGGCCAACCCTACCAGTTGTCCTTGAACCACTTCACGGCCCGCTTCAGCGAACGTGCGGGATAGGTGTCCGCCGGGATATCGAAATCCCACCATTCGTCCTGCGGATGCGCCGCGAACAGCGCACACCCCACGGCTCCGGAAAACGCAGGTCCGGTCGCCGCCTGCGGCAGGCCCTGCACGCGCAGCGGGCGCCCCAGCCGCACCTGCTGGCCAAGGATCTTGGCCGCCAGCCCGTCGAGGCCGGGGATCTGGCTGCCGCCGCCCGTCAGCACGATCTGCTGGCTCGGCAGATGCTCGAACCCGGCGGCATCCAGACGCGCGCGCACTTCTTCCAGGATCTCTTCGATCCGGGGCCGCATGATGCCGATCAGTTCGGCCCGGCTGACGGTGCGGCGGTCCCGCTCCCAGTCGCCGGTATCGCCGCCGATCTCGATCTTCTCGCGGTCGTCCATGCCGGTCGCCACGACGCCGCCATAGAAGGTCTTGATCCGCTCTGCCACCTGCATCGGCACCTGCAGACCCATCGAGATGTCGCCGGTCACGTGATCGCCGCCCATCCGCACCGCGTCGGAATAGATCATGTGCTTCTTCCAGAAGATCGACAGGCCCGTCGATCCGCCGCCCATGTCGACGCAGGCGGCGCCCAGTTCCTGCTCGTCCTCGACCAGCGTGGAAAAGCCCGCGGTGTAGGCAGAGGACGCGAGTCCCGCCAGTTCCAGATCGCAACGCTTGATGCAGAAGAAGATGTTGCGGATCGCCGTCGCATCCACGGTCAGCAGGTGCAGGTCCGTCGCCAGACGGTTGCCCACCTGCCCGCGCGGATCGGCCATGCCGCTGCGATGGTCGAGGGCGAAGTTCACCGGATGCGCATGCAGCACATCGCGATCGTGGCCGAAATCCGGCACCTCGCAGGACGCCAGCACCCGGCCGATGTCGCCCTCTGTCACCACCCCGGCGGCCACGTCCACGGCACCGTCTAGGCCATAGGACCGGGGGTTCGCGCCGCTGAAGCAGGCAATGACGTGGTCGACGCGGACCTCTGCCATCTTCTGCGCGGCCTGCACGGCGGTGCGGATCGCGCGCTCCGTCTCCTGCATGGCGTCGATCTCGCCGAAGCGGACGCCGCGGGACCGCGTGGTGGCGGCGCCGATCACGCGGAACTGCGACTGGCCCGCCAGCGCGCCGATGCCGTCGACCTGCGGCATCCGGCCCGGACCGTCGAACCGCAGCACGAGGCAGGCGATCTTCGACGTGCCCACGTCGAGGATGGCGATCACGCCACGCTGCATCGCCGCCTTGCGCACGTTCCGCATTGCCCGCTGAGTTTCGTAAAGGTCCCGCATCAGTTGTTCGCCCCTGTCCCGCTCGCGTTGCGTGTCGCCGCAACTGCATCATGTTGTAGTCTCACCGTCGGCCGGCCCGGATTGCGCATGTCCACCATCGCCACGTCCCGCGCCAGCAGGTCCTGCGTCGCTTCCATCTGCATCACCCGGTCCAGCGCCACCGTCGGCCGGTCCGTCGGCAGCATGATCCGCTGCCCGCGGTCCAGCACCATGTCCCAGCGCCGCTCTCCGATCCGCACCAGACCGCGCACCCGCTCCGCCACCGGCGCGGCCGTGCGGAACAGGGCCAGCGCCTCGGTCAGGTCGTCCTCGGCCCCCTCGCCCGCGATCAGCGGCAGGTCGCGGCGTTCCGCCCGCTGCGCCACGTCACCGGCAAAGACGCCGTCCGCGTCGATCAGCCTAAGCCCGTCGGCCGTGCGCCACAGCGCCACCGGCACGCGCGGCGTGATCCCGATTTCCAATGCACCGCCGTCGCCGACGCGGACGTAGACGTCACGCACCGCCGGCATCTCTGCCACCTTCTTGCGCATCGCCTCCAGGTCGAGGTCGAAGGACGAGACCGGAAAGACAACCTGCACCAGTTCCGTCACGACGTCGGCCAGTTCCTCGTCCGCCCCGCTGATCGCAAGCCCCGTCACCATGAATTCCGGCCGGTGCTGGATCGCGGCCTTGGCCTGCGCATACTGCGCCACGATCATCTCGCGGTTGGCGTCGTTCGACGCCCAGCCCGCCACGGCGAGCGCCACGATCAGCGCCGGCACGCCGACCCGCAGGCCGGTCCGCACGCCGGGCGTCAGCATCCAGCGCTGCCAGCGATAGCCCCACTTGCTGGGCGCCGGATCGCGCACCGGGCGGGTGCGCGGGCGCGGCGGTGCCGTCATCGTCCGCATGACGCATCCTCCACCAGCCAGCGGCACAGCGCGCCAAATCCGATCCCCGCATGGGCCGCCTGCTCTGGCGAAAGCGATGTCGGCGTCATCCCCGGCTGCGTATTCGTCTCCAGCAGGATCAGTCCCGCCAGTCCCCGCGCCTCGTCCCAGCGAAAGTCCGTGCGGCTGATCCCGCGGCAACCCAGCGCCACATGGGCGCGCTCGGCGTAGTCCTTGCAGGCGTCGAAGACCTCTGCCGGGATGTCCGCCGGCACCACGTGCCGCGACCCGCCGGGCTTGTATTTCGCGTCGTAGTCGTACCACCCGTCGGTCAGGATGTCGGTGACCGTCAGGGCCCGGTCGCCCATCACCGTCACCGTCATCTCGCGCCCCGGCGCAAAGGTTTCCACCATCACGCTGTCCGGCATTTCGGCCGACAGCTGCGGCGGCCCGTTGGCGCCGTCATGGACGAGGTAGATGCCGACGCTCGACCCCTCGTTGTTCGGCTTCACGACATAGGGCGGCGGCATGACGTGACGGCTGCGCACCTCGTCGGCACGGGCGATCACGCTTTCCACGACCGGCAGGCCCGCGGCGCGATAGGCCGCCTTGGTCCGTTGCTTGTCCAGCGCGAGGGCAGAGGCCAGCACGCCCGAATGGGTATAGGGAATGCGCATCCACTCCAGCAGGCCCTGAACGCAGCCGTCCTCGCCCCAGCGGCCGTGCAATGCGTTGAAGACGACGTCCGGCGCGATGTCGGTCAGACGTGCCGACAGGTCGGCGCCCGCGTCCAGCTCCACCACCTCGAATCCCTCGTCCCGCAAGGCCTGTGCACATTCGCGACCCGTCGAAAGCGAGACCTCTCGCTCTGCGGACGGACCGCCCATCAACACCGCAACCTTGGGGCTTGTCCTGCTCGACATACCCGACCGCCTCTTCGCGGGCCTTTGCGACCCGTCTGTCATTGCAAGCCCCGTCCCGAGGCCCCCCAGTGGGGTTTTTATACATCATTGCGGGGGGTTCGTTCGCCCACCCGCATAATTTCCCACTCTAGCGTGATCGCCTGCGAATCGTAAACCTCTTTCCGCACACGCTCGCCCAAATCTTCAAGATCGGCGGCTGTGGCGCCGCCTGCATTGGTCAGGAAATTCGCGTGCATCGGGTTCATCACCGCACCGCCAAGGGTCGCGCCGCGCATCCCCGCATCCTCGATCACCTTCCAGGCCTTCAGGTCGTGGCTGTCGTCGGCCCGCCCGGTGCTGGAATGGCCCACCGGGTTGCGAAAGGTGCTGCCCGCCGTGCGGTCCTTCGTCGGCTGGGTCGCGTCCCGCTTCGCCAACTGATCCGCCATGCGCTGCGCCAGAACGTCGGGATCGCCCGCAGGCCCGGTCAGCGTCGCCCCGATCAGGACGGCCCCCTCGGGCAGGCTGCTCGACCGATAGGCAAAGGCCAGATCCTCGCCCGTAAGCGTCACCAGCGACCCATCCCGCAGCACCGCCTGCGCCGATTGAAAGACGTCGGCCACATAGGACCCGTAGCAGCCCGCATTCATCCGCACCGCCCCGCCGATACTGCCGGGAATGGTGCGCAGGAATGTCAGGTCCACCCCCGCCTCCGCCGCGCGCCGCGCCACATGGGCATCCAGCGCCGCGGCGCCGGCGGTGACGGTCGTCCCGTCCACTGCGATCCCGTTGAAGCCGCGCCCCAGCCGGATCACGACACCGCGCACGCCGCCGTCGCGCACGATCAGGTTGCTGCCGACGCCCATCGGAAAGACCGGCACGGCGGGGTCGAGCGACGCCAGAAAAGCGCGCAGATCGTCCACGTCGGCGGGCTGGAACAGCACATCCGCCGGCCCGCCCACCCGCAGCCATGTCAGGTCCGCCAACGAACGGTTCTCCGTCAGCGTTCCCCGGACGTCCGGCAGGTTCATTCCGCAGGCTCCGACCGCTTCGTCCCGCGCAGCCAGCGCGTCAGATAGATCAGCGGCCAGCGCAGCACGCTCGCCCCGGCGGCCAAAAACAGCAGGCCCACGATCGGCCCCTGCGTCCATGTCAGCCAGCCCAGCAGCGGAATGCCCAGTGCGATCATCCCGTAGGCAAAGCGCCAGTGGTAATCGCGGCTGGGCAGCATGCCGCCCACGTTCACGACGACCAGCCACAGCAGGGCCAGCAGGACCGGCGCGCTCATCCCCGGATCTCCGGCGGCAGGACCGGACTCCGCCCCCGCACCCGCGCGATCAGATAGCGCAGCGGATGCCGGAACATCGACACGAAGCCCAGCGTCGCGACCAGCGCCACCGGCCAGCCGAGGTCAAGCAACAGCCAGAGGATCAGCACCGGCGCCGCCGCCAGCAGCACCGCGCCGGGCAGGCGTTGCCGCCGCATCGGCAGGAACGCCGTGGCCGTCGCGGCCAGCACCCACAGGCACGCGGTGACGCCGGACCAGATCATCCGTCCAGCCTGTCGCGCAACCCGTAGGCCCAGGCGCTGATCGTGCCGGCCCCCAGACAGACCACCATGTCGCCGGGCCCCGCCTGCTCGCGGACCAGACGCTCCAGATCATCCTCCGACGCGACGGCCCGTGCGTGCCGGTGCCCGTGACGGATCAGCCCCGCCACCAGCGAATCCCGGTCCGCCCCGGGAATCGGCTGTTCGCCCGCCGCATAGACCTCTGCGATGCCCACGACGTCGGCGTCGTTGAAGCAGGCGCAGAACTCTTCGAAGTGATGCGACAGGCGGGAATAGCGGTGCGGCTGGTGTACGGCGATGACACGGCCCTCGGTCGCGTGACGCGCGGCCTTCAGCACGGCCGCAATCTCCACCGGATGGTGGCCGTAGTCGTCGATGATCGTGACACCGTTCACCTCGCCCACCCGGGTAAAGCGGCGGTTCACCCCGCCGAAACCCTTCAGGGCGCGGCGGATCTCTTCCTTCTTCATGCCCAGATGCCGGGCCACGGCGACGGCGCTCAGCGCGTTGCTGACATTGTGATCGCCGGGCATCGGCAGGGTGCAGCCCTCGATCACGTCGCGCTCGCCCTGCAGGGCCACGTCGAAATGCGCGACGCCCTTGACGTAGTGCAGGTTCACCGCCCGCACGTCCGCCTGCGCGTTGAACCCGAAGGTCACCACGCGGCGGTCGGTGATCCGCCCCACCAGCGCCTGCACCTCGGGGTTGTCGGTGCAGCACACCGCCAGCCCGTAGAACGGAATGTTCGACACGAAATCCAGAAACCCCTGCCGCAGGTTCTCGATCGTGCCCCAGTGGTCCATGTGCTCCGGGTCGATGTTGGTCACGACGGCGATGGTCGCGGGCAGGCGGTTGAAGGTGCCGTCGCTCTCGTCGGCCTCCACCACCATCCACTCGCCCTGCCCCATCCGCGCGTTGGACCCGTAGGCATGGATGATCCCGCCGTTGATGACCGTCGGATCAAGGCCGCCCTCGTCCAGAAGCGCCGCGACCATCGTGGTCGTCGTCGTCTTGCCATGCGTCCCCGCAATCGCCACGTTCGACTTCAGCCGCATCAGCTCCGCCAGCATCTCCGCCCGGCGCACCACCGGCAGGCCGCGCGCCCGCGCGGTGTCCAGCTCCGGGTTGCCCGTCTTGATCGCGGAAGAGATCACGATGACCTCCGCCCCGTCCAGGTTCTCGGCCCGCTGGCCCACGAAGACCTTGGCGCCCAGGCTTTCCAGCCGTTCGGTGATGGGCGAGGCCTTCAGGTCCGACCCCTGCACCTGATAGCCGTGATTGATCAGGACCTCGGCGATCCCCGACATGCCGATGCCGCCGATCCCCACGAAGTGGATCGCGCCCACGTCCAGCGGCAGTTTCGTCGGTGCCATCATCTGAAAATCCCCGTCCATCATTGCGTCCTTTCCGCGAGGTGTTCGACCAGCGCGACCAGCCGCGCTGTAGCGTCCGGTGTCCCGCAGGACAAGGCGGCGCGCGACATCTGCAAGGCGCCGTCCGGCTGGGTCAGCACCGTTTCCATGTGTTCCGCAAGGCTCCGGGCGTCGAACCGGCTCTCCGGCATCAGCACCGCGGCCCCCGCGTCGACCATCTGACGCGCATTGGCCGTCTGGTGGTCGGCGGCGGCGGCGGCAAAGGGCACCAGCACCGCGGGCCGTCCGATCACGCACAGATCCGCGATCGTGCTCGCCCCCGACCGCGCGATGACCAGCTGCGCCTCGGCCAGCAACGTCGGCATGTCCTCAAAGAAGGTGCGGATGTCCGCATCGATCCCGCGGGCGGCGTAGAACGCCGTCACCCGGTCCACATCCTCGGCCCGCGCCTGCTGGAACACCCGGATGTTGCGCCGCACCGGCTCCGGCAGGGCCGCAATCCCCTCGGGCACCACGTCCGACAGGATCCGCGCGCCCTGGGATCCGCCGACCACCAGCACCGACATCGGGTAATCGCCCGGCGGAATGTAGGGCGCACCGGCCCGGTCGAGAATCGCCTGCCGCACCGGATTGCCGGTGTGCTGCCCCTCCACGCCCTCCGGCAGGGCCGTCGGCCATGTCCCGCAGGCGACGACATCCACACGCTTGGCAAAGACCCGGTTCACCCGCCCCAGCACGCCATTCTGCTCGTGGATCATGCGCGGCACACGCAGCAGCGTCGCCGCCGTCACCGCCGGAATCGCGGGATAGCCGCCGAAGCCCACGACGACGTCGGGCCGGTCCCGCCGCATCGCCCGCACCGCCTTCAGCGCACCGCCGGCGATCCGCCCCGGCACCGCCAGCTTCGCCAGCGCCCCGCCCCGTGCAAAGGTCCCACTGTCCACCTCGACGATCTCGACCGCCTCGGGAAATCCGCCGACATACCGCGCCCCGCGCGGGTCGGTGCTCAGCTTGACCCGCCAGCCCCGCGCCAGCATCGCCTCGGCCAACGCCTGCGCCGGAAACATGTGCCCGCCGGTCCCCCCGGCCGCCATCATCAGCAGGGGCATGACCATCCTCGCTTTTTTCCGAAATACTCCGGGGGGAGTCCGCCCTTGGCGGACGGGGGGCCGGCCCCCCACGATTTTTCTAGAAAAATCGTCACCGTCCCACCCGCCGCATCAGAATGTCGCCGATCTCGCCCTGGGGCCGGGTGCGCGTCAGCGCCAGCAGCATCCCCACGGCGATGCCGCCGGCGATCAGGGACGACCCGCCGTAGCTGACGAAGGGCAGCGTCATGCCCTTGGCGGGCAGCAGCCTCACCGCGACGCCCATGTTGATCATCGCCTGCACGCCGAAGGCGCAGGCGAGCCCCGTGCCCGCCAGCCGGATGAAGGGATCGCGCTCCTTCATCAGCCGCATCAGCGACCGCACCACGATCACGCCGTAAAGTGCTATGATCGCCATGACGCAGACCAGCCCGTATTCCTCGGCCGCCACCGCGATGATGAAGTCGGTGTGTGCGTCGGGCAGCGACCATTTCACCTGCCCCTCGCCCACGCCCACACCAAAGAACCCGCCCTCGCGGATCGCATTGGTGGCATAGCCCAGCTGGGTGCGCGGATCGACGTCGGGGCTCAGGAAGCCGTCGATGCGCCGGGCAAAGTGCTCCGACGCGGAATAGGCGAAGGTGCCGACGGCCACGACCGCCCCCGCCAGACCGGCCAGCAGCACCATCGGCGCGCCGGCCACGAAATACATGACCCCCCAGGAAAACAGCACCAGGCAGGCCTGCCCGAAATCCGGCTGCAGCGCGAGGAAGGCCACGATCACCACCGTCAGGACGAAGGAATAGAACCGCCCCGGCGGCCCGCCCACGCTCAGCCCCGCCGCCATCAGCCAGGCCGCCATGACCACGAAGCCGGGCTTCAGGAACTCGCTCGGCTGGACAGAGGCGAAGCCGAAGGAATACCAGCGCACGGCGCCCTTGCCGAAATCCGTGCCGAAGACCGGCAGCAAGGCCAGCGCCAGGAACGCCAGCGCGAACCCGATCACCGCCAGACGCCGCACCATCACCGGCGTCATCATCGACACCCCGAACATCGCGATCATCGCCATGCCGCCGAAGAAGGCCTGCCGCGTGACGTAATAGAAGGGGTTGAGGCCGTTCTTGGCGGCCAGCGGCGGCGAGGAGGCCAGCCCCAGCAGCAGCCCGATCCCGAACAGCGCCAGAATGCAGCACATGCTCCACTTGTCGATCGTTCGCCACCAGCGCGGCAGGACGGGATCGCCTGTCACGACGCGTGGCGCGCCATACACCATTTCGGTCATCGGAAAGTCCGCCTGATTTGCCTCTGCGCCCGCGTTTGCCGCGGATCTGTGCGACAACGTTAACGGACCTCGCGAATCATTTCCACTTCAAATCGCGCCGCCACCCGCCACCGGCGCGTTTTTCGGCCCCGCGGCGCCCCTTTTCCTTGCAACGCCGCCGCGGCTGCGCCACGTGATCGGGATGCACGTGAATACCCTGATCCTCGGCGCCGGCGCCGCCGGCATGATGGCCGCCGCCCATGCGGGCCGCTCCACGCTGGTCATCGACCATGCGAAGGCGCCGGGTGAGAAAATCCGCATCTCCGGCGGCGGGCGCTGTAACTTCACCAACCTCGGCTGCGCGCCGGACCGGTTCATCAGCCGCAACCCGCATTTCGCGAAATCCGCCCTCGCCCGCTATACGCAACACGATTTCATCGCCCTCGTCGCGGCGCATGGCATCGCCTACCACGAAAAGACGCTGGGCCAGCTCTTCTGCGACGGCTCCGCCAGACAGATCGTGCAAATGCTGCGCGACGAGATGGCCGCGGCCCACGCCGACCTCTGGCTCGACACCACCGTCGAAGAGATCCGCCACGACGGCGCCTTCCAAGTCGCCCTCACACGCGAGGGGCGCACGCAGGTCGTGACCGCGACGCACCTCGTCCTCGCCACCGGCGGCAAGTCGATCCCGGCGATGGGGGCCACCGATCTGGCCTACCGGATCGCCGCGCAGTTCGGGCTGGGCCTCGTGACGCCGCGCCCCGGCCTCGTGCCCTTCACCTTCGCCAACGACCGCTTCAGGCCGCTCGCCGGCACCGCCCTGCCCACCCGCGCCGCCGCTGGCGGGCACAGCTTCGACGAGGCGACGCTCTTCACCCACCGCGGCCTTTCAGGACCCGCCATCCTGCAGGCCTCCTCCTACTGGATCGAAGGCGAAGCGATCACCCTCGACCTCTCGCCGGAAAAGTCCCTCGCCGAGGTCCTGCTTGCCGCGAAACGCAGCGACGGCCGCAAAAGCCTGTCCACGATCCTGTCGCGCCACCTGCCGGCCCGGCTGGTGCAACACCTCTCGCCCGACTGGCCCACCGACCCCATGGCCGCGATCCCGGACGCCACGCTGCGTGATCTGGCCCAAACCCTGCACCACTGGCAGTTGACCCCCGCCGGCACCGAAGGCTACCGCACGGCAGAGGTCACGCTGGGCGGCATCGACACCGCCGCCCTCGACGCCCGCACGATGGAGGCCAAGGCCGTCCCCGGGCTCTTCGCGATCGGAGAGGCCGTCGACGTCACCGGCTGGCTGGGCGGCTACAATTTCCAGTGGGCCTGGTCATCGGGCTGGGCGGCGGGCACGGCGATCGCCGCGCGCTGAAGCCGATTTTTCGACGAAAAATCGGAGAACGCCCGCCATCGCGCGCGGCGCCCCCTCCCGAATTTTCGGAGAAAATTCGGCCCTTCAGGCCCCCGCCAGCACCAACGCGGTGAAATCGTCGCCACGCGCCGCAAAGCTGTCGTACTGATCGAAGGACGCGCAGGCGGGGGCCAGCAGCACGACCTCGCCCGGCTGCGCATCGGCGCTCGCGCGCGCGACCGCCACGTCCATCGTGCCGCAGACCACGGTCTCGATTCCCGGCAGCTGCAGGGCAAAGGCCTCCGCCTCTCGTCCGATGACATAGGCCGTCTTCACCGCCCCCAGATGCGGGATCAGGCCGTCGAGGCCGCCTTCCTTCTGCAGCCCGCCACAGATCCAGCGGATCGCCGGAAAGGCCTGCAGAGCTTTGGCCGCCGCATCCACATTCGTGGCCTTGCTGTCGTTGACGAAGCGCACGCCGCCGCGTTCGGCCACCAGCTGGCTGCGGTGCGGCAGGCCGGGATAGCTGTGCAGCGCCACCTCGATCCCTTTGGGACCGATCCCCAGCGTCCGCACCGCCGCATAGGCGGCGCAGGCGTTCTGGTGATTGTGCGCGCCGGGCAGCCCCTTCACGTCGCGCAGGTCGATCGCCCCCACCTGCTTGCCACGGCGGTACTCGCTCAAAAATCCCTTGCGGGCAAAAACGCACCAGCCGTCGGTCAGCTTGCGCGTCACGCTCACCCGGATCAGCCGGTCGTCGGACAGGTCGTCGACCAGCTGGTTCGCGAGGTAAAGGCCCTCGTTCTCGTCCACGCCGATCACCGCCCGGTCCGGCCCGCCCTCGGCGAACAGCCGCCGCTTGGCCGCGAAATAGCCCCCGGGCCCCGCGTGCCGGTCCAGATGATCGGGGCTGATGTTGGTCAGCACCGCCACGTCCGGCGTCATGTGCCGTGCAAGGTCGGTCTGATAGCTCGACAGTTCCAGCACCACGACCTCTCCGTCGTGGGCCGGGTCAAGGTCAAGCACACCGCGCCCGATGTTGCCGGCCAGCTGCGCCGGGCGGCCGTTCTCGACCAGGATGTGGTGGATCAGGGCAGAGGTGGTGGACTTGCCGTTCGATCCTGTCACCGCGATCACCCGCGGCGGGCTGTCGAAGCCGTCCCAGTCGTCGGTTGCCCAGGACCGGAAGAACAGGCCGATGTCGTTGTCCACCGGCACGCCCGCCGCCCAGGCCGCGGCGATCACCGGATTGGGGCTGGGATAAAGGTGCGGGATGCCGGGCGAGACGATCAGCGCCGCGATCCCCGCAAAGGCGCCGGATCGCGTCAGGTCGCGCACGTCCCAGCCTTCCGCCTCTGCCATGTCGCGCCCGCGCGGGCTGTCGTCCCAGACGACAGGGGTGGCTCCGCCCGCCGCCAGCGCCCGTGCCGTGGCGAGGCCGGACCGCCCCAGACCCAGAACGGCGACCTGCCGCCCGTCGTATCCCTGAACCGGTATCATGTGCGCATCGTCCTCCGGACATGGCGTGTGACAAAAGCTGCGATGGCGACGACCACCAGCGCCCCCACGATGACCAGACCGTAATGCGGCAGCGGCGGAAGGCGCCCGAACACCGCATGGATCACCGCCCCCAGACCCGCTCCGACCGCGATCAGGCCACCTGCCCAGACCAGAACGGCAACGGCATCGACCGCCAAGAAGCGCAGGGGTGAGACGCCGGCATGACCCAGCAGCAGCGGCACGGGCACCCGCAGGCCGTAGAGGAAGCGGAAGCTGACCATCAGCCCCATCTCGTGCTGTGCAAGCCGATCCCGCAGCCGAAGGACGGCGGGCCTCTGCATCTGGCGGGCGGCCCAGGTCCAGCGCGACGCACGACGGCCGATCTGGAACCAGAACTGGTCCGACGCGAAGGCCCCCAGCCAGACCGCGCCCAGCGTCGGCATCAGCGGCAGCACGTGGCGGTGCACGAAGGATCCCGCGATCATGGCAAGGCTGTCGCCCTCGGCGAAGGCCAGCACCACGATCAGCGTCAGGCCCCACTTGGCCACCAGCGCGGTGATCGCAGCCCCGAGGGCCATGTCACCGCACCTTCAGCGTCGCTAGCCCGATCATCGCGAGGATCAGGCTGATGATCCAGAAGCGGATCACGATCTGCGGTTCGGCCCAGCCCTTCTTTTCATAGTGGTGATGGATCGGCGCCATCAGGAAGACCCGCTTGCCGGTCCGCTTGAAATACAGCACCTGAATGATGACGCTCAGCGCCTCCACCACGAAAAGACCGCCGACGATCGCCAGCACGATCTCGTGCTTCGTCGCCACCGCGATCGCGCCCAGCGCGCCGCCCAAGGCCAGCGACCCGGTGTCGCCCATGAAAACGGCGGCCGGCGGCGCGTTGTACCACAGGAACCCGAGGCCGCCGCCGATCAGGCCCGCGCAGAACACCAGAATTTCGCCCGAATCCGGCACGTAATGCAGGCCGAGGCTTTCGGAAAAGTCCACGCGGCCCACGAAATAGGCAATGATCCCGAAGGTGCCCGCCGCGATCATCACCGGCATGATCGCCAGCCCGTCCAGACCGTCGGTCAGGTTGACCGCATTCGCCGCCCCCACGATCACCAGGATCGAGAACGGCACGAAGAGCAGTCCGAGGTTGATGAGCGTGTCCTTGAAGACCGGCACGGCCAGCTGGTTCGTCAGCTCCACCGGGTGATACTGGGCCGCCCAGAATCCCGCGATCCCCGCGATCAGCAGCCCCAGCACGATCCGCACCCGCCCCGACACGCCGTTGGTGTTCTGCTTGCTGACCTTGGCATAGTCGTCCGCGAAACCGATCGCCGCGAAGGCCAGCGTCACGAAAAGCACCATCCAGATATAGGCATTGTCCAGCCGCGCCCACAGCAGCGTCGATGTCGTCAGCGCCCCCACGATCAGCAGGCCGCCCATCGTCGGCGTGCCGGCCTTGACGAAATGCCCCTCGGGGCCGTCGGTGCGGATCGGCTGGCCCTTGCCCTGCGTCCGGCGCAGCACGTTGATCAGCGGCAGGCCAAAGAGGAACCCGAACGTCAGCGCGGTCATGAAGGCCCCGCCGGCGCGGAAGGTGATATAGCGGAACAGGTTGAAGAAATCGCCGCCATCCGACAGCTCTGTCAGCCAATACAACATCTGGGTGGTCCCTGCCTTATGGTCTAGCTGCGATGCCCGAGTTTGCGGATCGCGTCAACAACGCGGCTGACATGGCTGCCCTTGGAACCCTTCACCAGCACGACATCGCCGGCGTCGACCAGCCGTGCCACCTGACGGGCCAGATCGTCCGCCTCGGGCGCCCACTGGCCGCGGATGTCGCCGGGCAGCGCATCGAACAGGGCGCGCATCCGCGGCCCGGCGCAATGCACGACGTGGGCGCGGGCCAGATGCGCGTTCTCCGCCAGATCGGCGTGCATCTGCATCTCGTCCGCGCCCAGTTCAAGCATGTCGCCAAGGATGGCAATCCGCCGCCCCTTGACCACGCGGCCCAGGCCGTCGCGCGGCTGGCTGGCGGCCAGCACCTCCAGCGCCGCGACCATCGAGGTCGGGTTGGCGTTGAATGCATCGTCGATCAGGTCGAGCGTTTCCTCCGCGATGCCGCGGTCCAGCACCACGATCTCGCGTGTGCCGCGGCCCTGCGGCGGCGCCCACTGACAGATGTCCTGCGCCGCCTGCACCGGGTCGGCACCCAGTGCCGCACAGCCCGCCAGCACCGCCAGCGCGTTCAGCGCGAAATGCCGCCCCGGCACCGCCAGCTTGAACAGATAGTCCGTCCCGTCGTGCCGCGCCGCGATGACCGTGGCGCTGTCGGTGATCCGCACGTCGCCCAGCGCCCAATCCCCCTCGGCACCGAAGGTGACGACCCGGTGCCCGCCTGCCGCCGCGTGCTGCAACAGCACGCCGGATGTCGGCAGGTCCGCGTTCAGCACCGCCACGCCGCCCGGTTCCAGCCCGTTCATGACGCTCGCCTTCTCGGCCGCGATCCCCTCCAGGCTGCCGAAGGCCTCCAGGTGCGCGGCGGCGACCGTCGTGACCATCGCCACATGCGGCCGCGCCAGCTTCGCCAGCGGCGCGATCTCGCCCGGGTTGCTCATGCCCACCTCGATCACGGCGTAGTCCGTGTCGGCGGGCATCCGCGCCAGCGTCAGCGGCACGCCCCAGTGGTTGTTGTAGGACGCCTCGGCCGCATGGGTCCGCCCCTGCGGCGACAGCGCCGCGCGCAGCATCTCCTTCGTCGAGGTCTTGCCGACAGAGCCCGTCACCGCGATCACCCGCGCCTGCGTCCGCGCGCGCCCGGCCGCGCCCAGCGCCTCCAGCGCCTTCAGCACGTCGGGCACGACCAGCAGCGGCGCGTCGGCGGCCACGCCCTCGGGCCGGTGGCTGACCAGCGCCGCGGCGGCACCCTTCGCCAGCGCCTGCGCGACGAAGTCATGCCCGTCCCGCGCCGCCGCCAAGGCCACGAACAGATCGCCCGGCTGGATCGTGCGGGTGTCGATCGACACGCCCGTGGCCTGCCAGTCCCCAACCGCTTCGCCGCCCGTCGCACGCGCCGCGTCGGCGGCGGTCCAGAGCGGGATCATATCCGCCCCTCCAGCGCCGCGACCGCGACGCTGGCCTGTTCGGCGTCGTCGAAGGGCAGCACCGTGTCGCCCACGATCTGCCCTGTCTCGTGCCCCTTGCCGGCAATCAGCAGCGCGTCGCCCGGCCCCAGCGCGTCGATGCCGCGCAGGATCGCCTCGGCGCGATCGCCGACCTCGATCACCTCGGCCCCGCCCGTGGCCCCCGCCAGCACGGCGGCACGGATGTCGGCGGCCCGTTCCGAGCGCGGATTGTCGTCGGTCACGATCACCAAATCCGCATTGTCCGCCGCGGCCTTGCCCATCAGGGGCCGCTTGCTGGCATCCCGGTCGCCCCCCGCACCGAGGATGACGACCGTACGGCCCATCACATGCGGTTTCATCGCCTGCAGCGCGATCCGCACCGCATCGGGCGTATGGGCGAAATCGACGAATACCGTGGCCCCGTTGTCGCGCCGCGCCACCAGCTGCATCCGGCCGCGCACGGTGGTCAGCTGATCCAGCGTGGCAAAGACATCGCCCGGGATCGCCCCTGCCGCGATGGCCAGCCCGCAGGCCAGCGCCACGTTGTCCGCCTGAAACCCGCCGATCAGGTTCAGCCGCGCCGTATGCGGCCGGTCCTGCCACGAAAACCGCAGGTCCTGCCCGGTGTCGTCGAACCGCTGACCCAGGATGCGCAGCCGCGCGTCCGGGTGACGGCCGACGCCGATCACCTCGATCCCGCGTGTGGTGCACAGGCTCGCCACCTCCTCGCCGCGCGGATCGTCGAGGTTCACGACCGCCACGCCGTCCTCTGTCAGCACGCGGGTGAACAGCGTCATCTTGGCGTCGAAATAGGCGTCGAAGGTCTTGTGATAGTCCAGATGGTCCTGCGTGAAGTTTGTGAACCCCGCCGCGTGCAGCATCACGCCGTCCAGCCGCCGCTGGTCCAGACCGTGCGACGAGGCTTCCATCGCCGCATGGGTGACGCCCGCCACTTCCGCCTCGGCCAGCACGCGGTGCAGGGTCACGGGGTCCGGCGTCGTGTGTCCCAGCGGGGCCGACCACGCGCCCTCGACCCCCGTGGTGCCAAGGTTGATGCCGACATAGCCCAGCACCTCCCAGATCTGGCGGGTGAAGGTGGACACGCTGGTCTTGCCGTTGGTGCCCGTCACCGCGACCATGACCTCGGGGTGGGCGCCGAACCACAGGGACGCGGTCTGCGCCAGTGCCGCGCGCGGGTCTTCCGCCACGATCAGCGCCGCGTCGGACGCGGCCAGCGCATCGGCCGCCAGCGCCGCACCATCCGCATCGGTCAGAATGGCGCCCGCACCCTTTTCGAGGGCCATCGGGATGAAGGCGGCGCCGTGGACCCGCGTCCCCGGCAGGGCCGCGAACAGCTGCCCGCGCCGCACGGCGCGGCTGTCGGTGGTGACGCCGGTGATCTCGGCCCGCCGCCCGGCCTGCGCCGTCAGTCCCAGTTCCGCCAGCGTCTTGGTCTGCGCCATCTCCGGGCCCTCGTCCGTTCAGTTCGAGGTGAGTGTTACACTCGCGAGGTCGGTGGTTTCAAGCTGCGGTCGCAGCCCCAGCAGGGGGGCGACGCGACGGATCATTTCCGCCGCCACCGGCACCGCCGTCCAGCCCGCGGTGCGCCGCGGCTTGTCGCCGGAATTCTCGCTGGGCTCGTCCAGCGTGACGATCAGCACGTATTTCGGATCGTCGGCCGGAAAGATCGAGGCGAAGGTCGCGATCACCTTGTCGTCGTAATAGCCGCGCCCGTCGGTGCGGGGCTTGTCGGCGGTGCCGGTCTTGCCCCCCACCTCGTAGCCCGGCACATCGCCCATCGAGGCGGTGCCCTCCTCGACCACGCGGCGCAGCATGTGGCGCGCCTTGGCGCTGGTGTCCTCGCTGACCACCCGCGCACCCTGCTGCACGACTTTCGTCTTCAGCAGGGTCGGCATCACCCGCGTCCCGCCGTTCAGCAGCGACGCATAGGCAGCGGCCAGATGCAGCGGACTGTCGGAAATGCCGTGCCCGAAGCTGATGGTCATGGTCGAGATCTCGGACCACTTTTTGGGCGTCAGCGGCTGTCCCGACGGCGCCTCGGACAGTTCGACCTGCGTGGCTTCCGTCAGGCCAAGGCTCGCCAGAAACTTGCTCTGCCGGTCGCCACCGATCTGCATGGCGATCCGCCCGGTGCCGACGTTCGAGGATTCGGCGATCACGTCCTCCACCGACAGGGTCGCGGGCATGTGGTGGCTGTCGCGGATGCGGAACCGGCCCCATGTCAGCGGGCCCTTGGTGTCGATCATGGTCTGCGGGTTCACGAGCCCCAGTTCCATCGCCTGCGCCACGGCGAAGATCTTGAAGGTCGACCCCAGTTCATAGACCCCCTGCACCGCGCGGTTGAACAGCGGGCTGTCGGACTGGTCGCCCTTCAGCAGCACCTGCGGGCGGTTGTTGGGGTCGAAATCCGGCAGCGACGCCATGGCGATCACCTCGCCCGTATGCACGTCCATCAGCACCGCCGCGGCGCCCTTGGCGTTCATCAGCTTCATGCCGCCGTCCAGCACCTCCTCGGTCGCCGCCTGCACCGTCAGGTCCAGCGAAAGTTCCAGCGGCTTGCCCTCGTTCGCGGGGTCGCGCAGCAGGCTGTCGAAACGCCGCTCGATGCCGGCCACGCCGATCACCTCAGCGCTCGCCACATCCTCGCGGCCATAGCTCGCCCCGCCCAGAACGTGCGACGCGATCGGACCGTTGGGATAAAGCCGCATCTCGCGCGGGCCGAACAGCAGGCCGGGGCTTCCGATATCATGGACCTGTTGCATCTGCTCTGGGCTTAACTGCCGACGAATCCAGACGAATTTCCGCTTGCCGGTGAAATCCTTCACCATCCGCTCTTCGTTCAGTTCCGGAAAGATCGCCTTCAGCTCCTGCGCCGCGCGGATCGGGTCGATCATGTGCTGCGGCTGGGCGTAAAGGCTGTGCGTCTCGAGGTTCGTCGCCAGAATCCGCCCGTTGCGGTCCACGATGTCCGCACGCTGGCCGATGATCGGGTTGCCGGTCGCCGCGGTGCGCGGTTCTTCGGGCATCGAATTGGCGATCGTGCCCATGCGCAGCCCGATGGCGATGAAGGCCACGGCAAAGAACGCGCCCAGCACCAGCAACCGCCCCTCGGCCCGGGCCCGCGACTTGTCGGCGATGGCCTCGTGGCGCAGACGCAGGTTCTCGGCGGCGATGGCGCCCGGATCCTCGCCCTTCTCACGCGCTTTCAGGATGCGGGCCAGCGGGCGCAGGGGCGTGCGGATCATAGGGGGTCCTCCTCGTCCGACGGCGGGATCGAGTTGATGTCGATGGGGTTCGTGATCGGCAGGATGTCGGGCAGCGGATAGACGATGGTCTCGATCTCGCCGAAGGCCTCCGGCGACAGCGGCAGAAGGCCCAGCCTGTCGAAGTTGATCTCTGCCAGATCGATCAGGCGATCCGGCCGGTTGAGGTAGGCCCATTCCGCCCGCAGCATGCCCAGACGCTCGTGCGCGTCGCCGATCTGCGCGTGCAGACGCCGCACCTGGCTGATCGACTGCTGGGTGCGATAGTTTTCCTGATAGGCCCAGAAGGCCAGTCCCATGACGGTCAGCGCCGCCGCCACATACATCACCGCCCGCATCATGTGGCGTCGCCCCTCATCATCGGCATCCCCATGTCCTTGCGGTCCATCGGCTGGGCGGGCGCATCCGTGCGGATCGCCACGCGCAGTTTCGCGGATCTGGAACGTGGATTGACTGCTACTTCTTCTTTTGACGCCACAATCGCCTTGCGAGTCCGCTGTGTAAAGGCCGGCGTGATCGATTCCAGCACCGGCGCATAGCGATTCGCGTTGGGCGTGGTGGCGCTGCGCGTCTGGATGAAGCGTTTCGCCATCCGGTCCTCGACCGAATGGAAGGTCACGACCGCCAGTTGCCCGCCGGGCTTCAGCGCGCGTTCGGCGGCTTCCATGCCCGAGGCCAGTTCGCCGTATTCGTCGTTCACCGCGATCCGCAGCGCCTGAAAGGTCCGTGTCGCCGGGTGGCTCTGGTTCGGCTTGGCGCGCGGCAGGCAGGATTCCACGATCCGCGCCAGTTGCGCCGTTGTCGTCACCGGCCGCGCCGCAACGATCGCCCGCGCAATCCGGCGGCTCGCCCGCTCCTCGCCGTAAAGATAAATGATGTCAGCCAGTTCCGCCTCGTCCTTCGTGTTGACGAGGTCGGCCGCCGACGGCCCGCTCTGGCTCATCCGCATGTCCAGCGGCCCGTCCCGCATGAAGGAAAACCCGCGTTCGGCCAGATCGAGCTGCATGGAACTGACACCCAGATCCAGCACCACCCCGTCGAGGCCCTCGCCATACTGGTCCAGCTTCGAGAACTCCCCCGCCACCGGCACGATCCGGTCGCCGTAGTCTCCGATCCAGTCCGCCGCCATCTGAAAGGCCAGCGGATCGCGGTCCACCGCGATCACCCGCTCCGCCCCCGCATCCAGCAGGCGCCGGGTATAGCCGCCCGCGCCGAAGGTGCCGTCAAGCCACGTGCCCTGAATCGGGGCGCAGGCCGTGATGATCGCATCGATCAGGACGGGGATGTGGGGGGCATCGGTCATGTCGGGTCCTTACGGGACAAGGCTCATGGGATCGAAATCGTCGCCCATCTCGGACAGCCATTCGTCCAGCGGCTCGTCCACTTCCGTCTCGAAATTCTCGACCTTCCAGATCTGGAAATACTCGCCAAGCCCCATGAAGGACAGCTCGCCCTCTACCAGGCCCAGCTTCTCGCGCAGGCGCAGGGACAGGACGACGCGGCCGTCCTTGTCGATGGTCAGGTCTTCGGAAAAGCCCATGAACAGCTTGCGCAGCTTGTTCTTGTTCGGGTCGCTGTCGGGCATCGCCATGACGCGGGCGATCTTGGCGTCGAAGGCCTCCATCGTCAGCACCTGCAGGCTCTCGCCCAGATGCTTGCCGTAAAGGATCTTGGCCGTCATCGGCTGGTCCGGGGCCCAGCTCGGGTCGCCCGCCTCGATCACGCGCCGAAATTTCGCCGGGATCGACATGCGACCCTTGGCGTCAACCTTCGACTGATACGTGCTCGTGAACGAGAGGTTCAACCTGCGACCTTCTGACTGCCCGTCCCCCCGGTTCTTCGTGGTAGATGTGAAAACGGCGGGCTGAGGTAGCTGCCACTACTCAACCCGCCGCCTTCTGCCCCGTGAAGGGCTGGACCGACTGCGCGCGCCACCTGGGGGGATGTCTGCTCGCTCGCGCGCCGGATCGCCAGTTTTGGTAAAAACGAGGCCTGTATGAAACCTGACATTTTGCCGGTGGGGTTCTTTTGATGCCCCTTGTTTGTCTGCCCGTCGTTACCGTGCATCCTGTTTGCCAGACGGCATCTTCTGTCGCAACGCCTAAATTGGGAAAGCTGTGAACTTCACGGAATCTCCGGGCGCCTCACGGCGCTGTGATTCGAAAGTTGTCCACAGGGCCGCCGTGGCATGTAGTAGCCCTGTGGATGATTTTCCCCACATATTGTATCAAATTGCAACAAACCGAGAGCGGTTGCCGTCTATGAAAAAAGTTTAGGCGTCGCCCCGAGTCGGCGCCGAGGCGTGTCGCGGCAGCCGCAGTCAATCCCCTAACGTAAAGGTTAATGCCCCAATTTTCGGCATCCGGAAATAGAATCGGGCCGCCCCAAGGGCGACCCGACCGCGATTCACAGAAGTTCCAGCGCCGCCGATTCTGTCTCAGGCCATTCCGCCGTCGATGAATCGCCGCGCAAGGGCGGCGTAAGCCTCGGCCACCGGGCCGTCGCCAAGCGCCACCGGCGCCCCCGCATCGCCCGACAGCCGGGTATCGAGGTCGATGGGCAGCGCCCCGAGGAACGGCACCCCCAGCCGCTCCGCCTCGTGCGCCACGCCGCCGTGGCCGAAGATCTGCGTCTCCTCGCCGCAGTGCGGACAGTAGAAGGTAGACATGTTCTCGATCAGACCCAGCAACGGCGTGTTCAGGGTCTTGAACATGTCCATCGCCTTGCGCGCGTCCAGAAGCGCCACGTCCTGCGGCGTCGATACGATCACGGCGCCGGTGACATGGGTCTTCTGGCACAACGTCAACTGCACGTCCCCCGTCCCGGGCGGCAGATCGATGATCAGCACGTCGAGCTCCCCCCACGCCACCTGCGTCAGCATCTGCTGCAGGGCGCCCATCAGCATCGGCCCACGCCAGACCACGGCCTTTTCCGGGTCCACCATCAGCCCGATCGACATCATGGTGACGCCATGGGCCTGCAGCGGGATGATCGTCTTGCCGTCGGGACTGGCCGGGCGCTTGCTGACCCCCATCATGCGCGGCTGGCTGGGTCCGTAGATGTCGGCATCCAGCAATCCCACCCGCCGCCCGGCCTTTGCCAGCGCCACCGCAAGGTTCGACGACACCGTCGACTTGCCGACGCCGCCCTTGCCAGACCCGATCGCCAATATGCGATCGACGCCGGCGACCGGCGCCGGCCCGGCCTGCGGCGTCGGATGGCGCCCTACCTTCAGGCTGGGTGGCGCCGGTGCCGCCGGTGCGGCCCCATGCGCCGTCAGCACGGCAGAGACGGTCAGCCCCTCCGCCATCTCCTGCACCGCGGCCACGGCCGCCTGCCGCACCGGTTCCAGCGTCGCCGCCGTCGCCGCATCCGGCGCCTCGATCACGAAGCGCACGGTCGCGCCGTCGACCTGCAGCGCCCGCACCATGTCGCGGGACCCCAGCGTGCCGCCGCCGGGCACGGGTATCGCGGCAACACGCGCCTGAATTTCCTCTTTCGCCAAGGCCATTTTCACGTTTCCTTCACAATCCGGATCTCGATCATCGTTCGGACCGCACCCTGTGTCCCGTCCTCCGGCGGCGCAAGCCCCCATCTTTCATGGCGCATCCGCCGCCTCTGCCCGCTTGTTGGGCGAATTGATAACTGTCCCTGAGTAACCTTGCGCCCGCTGCATAGCAGCAATGCCGAGACAACCATTGTGCAACTGCAGCATTCTCATACATCATGGGCACAAGCAGAACGCAGAGAACGACGCTCTGCACGGAATTTTAAGAAAGACGAGATGAAAATGGCATACGCAAACACGACGACGACCGCACCGCGCACCACTGGCCTGATGGCCCGCCTGACAGACGCCCTTGCAGCCCGCAAGGTCTATCGCACGACCCTGACCGAACTTCAGGCGCTCGACAACCGCGATCTGGCGGACCTCGGCATCAGCCGGTCGATGATCCGTTCGATCGCCCACGAGGCGGCTTACGGCAAGTAATTCAGTTCGGGGCCGGCCAACCTCCTCCCTGGTCCGGTCCTGACCCGCGTCGCCGCAACCTCCTCCCTGCGGCGGGCGCGCACGACAAGACGGTGGCCCGACCTCCTCCCCGGGTCACCGTCTTAAACGAGTTTAAGAAATATGGGAACCTGCACCTCCTCCCGCAGTTGCCCATACGGTCCACAGGCCGCCAACCTCCTCCCTGGTTGGCTTGCGGATCACAGACCGGACGGCCCGCAACCTCCTCCCTGCGGCACCGTCCACCCCAGATCGGTGGTGGTCACCTCCTCCCGGCCACCACCGACATGAGTTTCAGATCGGAACCGCGCACCTCCTCCCGCGCTGGTTCTGACCGGTTCGACAGGCGCCCACCTCCTCCCGGGCCGACCGTCGGACCTTCGACCCGGACGGCCCGCAACCTCCTCCCTGCGGCACCGTCCACTCCAGATCGGTGGTGGTCACCTCCTCCCGGCCACCACCGACTGCCAGATACGGGCGCCGCACCTCCTCCCGCGGCATGCCCGGACCGGTCCGACCGACGCCCACCTCCTCCCGGGCCGACCGTCGGACCTTCGACCCGGACGGCCCGCAACCTCCTCCCTGCGGCACCGTCCACTCCAGATCGGTGGTGGTCACCTCCTCCCGGCCACCACCGACTGCCAGATACGGGCGCCGCACCTCCTCCCGCGGCACGCCCGGACCGGTCCGACCGACGCCCACCTCCTCCCGGGCCGACGCCGGACCCACGACCCGGACGGCCCGCAGCCTCCTCCCTGCGGCACCGTCCACCCCAGATCGGTGGTGGTCACCTCCTCCCGGCCACCACCGACTGCCAGATACGGGCGCCGCACCTCCTCCCGCGGCACGCCCGGATACGCCCGGCGCCGCAACCTCCTCCCTGCGGTCCGGGCACTGGATGCGGGCCCTGACCTCCTCCCGAGGGGTCCCATCGAAACGAAGGCGATGCGCACCTCCTCCCGCGCATCGCCTTTTTCTTTGCCCTCAGGTCGGGATCAGGCGCGTTCGTCCTTCGACGTGCCCATCACCATGTGACTGGTGATCGACCGCACATGCGGCACCGTCCCCAGCGTTTCCGTGTGAAAGGTCTTGTAGGCGGGCAGGTCCGCGACCTCGACCCGCAGGATGTATTCGAAGGCCCCCGCCACATTGTGGCATTCGGTCACTTCCGGGGCCCGCCGCATCGCCCGCTCGAACCCGTCCTGCGCGGCCTTGGTATGCTCTGACAGGCCGACGGTGACGTAGACGACGAAGGCCCGGCCGATCAGCGCAGGATCCAGCCGTGCCCGGTAGCCGCTGATCGCGCCGCGCGCCTCCAGCGCCTGCACCCGCCGCAGACAGGCCGAGGGCGACAGCCCCACCCGCGTCGCCAATGCCAGATTGCTCAGCCGCCCGTCGGCGACCAGCGCGCGCAATATCGCGGCGTCGATGCGGTCCATACCATCCATGGATTGCAGGAATACGCCCGCAGTTGCGCAAAAGGCAATTTCATTCGGCAAGCGACCGCATAGGATTGCGCCATGACCCACGTGACCCTCCTTCTGCTGATCCAGTTCGCATTCGCCAGCTCGATCACGCCCGGCCCCAACAACCTGATGCTGATGGCCTCGGGGGCGAACTACGGCATGCGCCGCACCGTCCCGCACATGCTGGGCGTCAGCCTCGGCCACAGCTTCATGGTCCTGATGATCGGCCTCGTGCTCCTGCGCGCGTTCGAGGCGTTTCCCATCCTCAACACCCTTCTGACCGTCGGCGCCATCCTCTACATGACCTGGCTCGCCTGGAAGATCGCGACCGCCGTCCCGCCAGAGGCGCAGAGCGTGCAGGGTCGCCCCTTCACCTTCCTGCAGGCTGCGGCGTTCCAGTGGGTCAACCCCAAGGCATGGGTCATGGGTATCACCGCCATCACGGCCTTCGCACCGCAGGACTGGTCGATCTTCGCCGGCTCCGCTCTGGTCGCCGTCGTCTTCCTCTGCACAAACCTGCCCAGCATCACGGTCTGGGCCGCCCTCGGCGTGCAGGTCCGCCGCTTCCTCGGCACCGCACGGCGCCTGCGCATCTTCAACGTGACGATGGCCGTGATGCTGCTGGCCTCGCTCTACCCGATGCTGATGCACTGACGGCACGAAAAGGGGCGCATTCCGCGATGCGCCCCTGCCACGCATGACATGCGGCACGATCGCACTGCTCATCTCGATCCGGCCATGCCGCGCCGGCTGATTCCCGCAGTAACAAATGACACAACCCTGATGGAAGCGGGCCTGTGCGGGACGGCGGGCGGGGCGCCTTCGGCGCGTCAGCGCCGAACAGCGCTGTCCCGCCGTCTCAGAACGGCACGTCGCTCGCCGCGTCAGCGCCCACCACGAACTTCGCCACCACCTTCTTCGACCCGGCCTTGTCAAAGGCGATATCCAGCTTGTCGCCCTCGATCCCCTCGATCACGCCGTAGCCGAACTTCTGGTGGAACACCCGGTCGCCGGTGGTGAAGGCGCTCACCGCGTCAAGGTCGATGACCATGTTGCGCGCCTCCACCGGCTGCGCCATGCCGCGCGCCTGCCCCCGCGCCTGCAACCGCCGCCAACCGGGAGAGTTGTAGACATTCGCATCATGCGCCTTCTGGTGCAGATCCGACATCGATTCCTCGCGCAGCTTGGGACTGGCGCTTGCCGCCATCCCCGCCGCCCCGTAGCCGCCACCGTAAAGACCCGGCGGCGTCAGGACCTCCACGTGATCCTCTGGCAACTCGTCGATAAAGCGCGAGGGCAGCGCGCTCTGCCACTGGCCATAGACCCGCCGGTTCGCCGCAAAGGACACGGTGCACAGCGCCTCCGCCCGCGTGATCCCGACGTAGGCCAGCCTACGCTCCTCCTCCAACCCCTTCAGCCCGCTCTCATCCATCGACCGCTGCGAAGGGAACAGTCCGTCCTCCCACCCCGGCAGGAAGACGGCGGGAAACTCCAGCCCCTTGGCGGCGTGCAGCGTCATGATGCTGACCTTCTCGCCCTCCTGTTCCGTCTCGTTGTCCATGATCAGCGCGACGTGCTCAAGGAACCCCTGCAGGTTTTCGAAATTGTCCAAGGCCTTGACCAGTTCCTTCAGGTTCTCCAGCCGCCCCGGCGCCTCGGGCGTCTTGTCGGCCTGCCACATGCCGGTATAGCCGCTCTCGTCGAGGATCATCTCGGCCAGTTCCTGATGGGTGTCCGCCTCGGCCCGCACCTGTCCGTGCCAGCGGTCCAGCCCGTCGACCAGCTGCGCCAGTTCGCGCAGCCCCTTGCCGCCAAGCATCTTGCCCTGCACCACGATCCGCGCGCCTTCGACCAAGCCGACGCCATTGCTGCGCGCCGCCCGCTGGATCGTCTGCACCGCCTTGTCGCCCAGCCCCCGCTTCGGCGTATTCACGATCCGCTCGAACGCGAGGTCGTCGTCGGGGCTGACCGCCAGCCGGAAATAGGCCATCGCGTCCCGCACTTCGAGCCGTTCGTAGAATCGCGGGCCCCCGATCACGCGATAGGGCAGACCGATCGTCAGGAACCGGTCCTCGAAGGCGCGCATCTGGTGCGACGCCCGCACCAGAATCGCCTGATCGTCCAGCCCGACTTGCTCCAGTCCCCGCGTGCCGCGCTGCAGCGCCTCGATCTCCTCGCCAATCCAGCGCGCCTCCTCCTCGCCGTCCCAGTGGCCGATCAGGCGCACCTTCTCGCCGCCCTCGGCCTCGGTGAACAGCGTCTTGCCCAGCCGCCCCTTGTTCGCCGCGATCACGCCAGAGGCGGCGGCGAGGATATGCTCCGTCGACCGATAGTTCTGCTCCAGCTTGACCACGGTGGCGCCGGGAAAGTCCTTCTCGAACCGCAGGATGTTCCCCACCTCCGCCCCGCGCCAGCCATAGATGCTCTGGTCGTCGTCACCCACGCAGCAGATATTCTTGTGCGCCGCCGCCAGCAGCCGCAGCCACAGGTACTGCGCCACGTTGGTGTCCTGGTACTCGTCCACCAGGATGTAGCGGAACCGCTTTTGATACATGTCCAGCACATCCGCATGGGTCTGGAAGATCGTGACCATGTGCAGCAGCAGATCTCCGAAGTCGCAGGCGTTCAGATCCAGCAGCCGCCGCTGGTAGGCGGCATAAAGGTCCACCCCCTTGTGATCGAAGGCCCCGGCATCGGCCAGCGGCACCTTGTCGGGCGTGAAGGCCTTGTTCTTCCACCCGTCGATGATTCCGGCCAGCATCCGCGGCGGCCAGCGCTTCTCGTCGATACCCTCGGCCAAGATCAGCTGCTTCATCAGCCGGATCTGGTCGTCGGTGTCCAGGATGGTGAAGTTCGACTTCAGCCCCACCAGCTCCGCATGCCGCCGCAGCAGCTTCACGCAGATCGCGTGAAAGGTGCCAAGCCAGGGCATCCCCTCCACCGTCTCGCCCATCAGGCGGCCCACGCGGTCCTTCATCTCGCGCGCGGCCTTGTTGGTGAAGGTCACGGCCAGGATCTCCTGCGGCCGCGCCGTGCCCGTCACCAGCAGATGCGCGATCCGCGCGGTCAGGGCGCGGGTCTTGCCCGTGCCCGCCCCCGCCAGCATCAGCACCGGCCCGTCCAGCGCCAGCACCGCCGCCCGCTGCGCCGCGTTCAGCCCCTCCAGATAGGGCCCCGCCCCGCGACTGGGCATCGCGCGCTGGCTCAGGGGACGTGCGGCGGCCTCGAAGGCCTCGTCTTCGGAATAACTGCTCATGCGCGCAAGATACGTCCGAACCCCACACAAAGAAACCCCCTGTTCACGATCCGTTCACAACATATGTCCAGCCGTCCCGCTCCTTCCCGTCCCGATGACCTCTGCAAGAGGCGTCGGTTTATCCCTTCCGAAAGCCGATCCCCCTTTCCAATCGCAACGACCGGCCCTAGCGTCGCCGCCATGAGCCTGCACAGCCGCTACCCCGCCATCGCCGACCTGAAATCCCGCGCCCGCCAGCGGATCCCGCATTTCGTCTGGGAATACCTCGACAGTGCCACCGGGGACGAATCGGCGACCCGCCGCAATCGTGCAGCACTGGATGCGGTGCTCCTGCGCCCCTCGATCCTGCACGGCGAATTCACGCCGGACCTGTCCACCACCCTGATGGGCCACTCCCATCCCCTGCCCTTCGGCATCGCGCCCGTCGGCATGTCCGGCCTGATCTGGCCCGATGCCGAACGCCTGCTGGCAAGGACGGCGGCGGCAGAGGGCATTCCCTACGGCCTGTCCACCGTCGCCACCCAGACGCCAGAAATGCTGGCCCCCCATATCGGCGATCAGGGCTGGTTTCAGATCTACCCGCCGCGCGATCCGGGCATCCGCGCCGACATGCTGGCCCGCGCAAAGACCGCAGGCTTCCACACGCTCGTCCTCACCGTCGATGTGCCCGTGGCGTCGCGCCGCGAACGCCAGACCCGCGGCGGCCTGACCAACCCGCCGAAGCTGACGCCGCGCCTTGCCGCGCAGGCCGCCCGCTGCCCCGCGTGGCTCGCGGGCATCCGCAAGACCGGGATGCCCCGGATGCGCCTGATCGACAGCTACAGCCAGGACACCGGCGCGTTGCCCTCGACACAGCACGCGGGCTACCTGCTGCGCACCTCGCCCGACTGGGGCTACCTTGCCGCGCTGCGCGACGGCTGGGACGGCAAGCTGGTGGTCAAGGGCGTGCTGAACGACGGCGACGCGGCGCGTCTGTCGGACGAGGGGGTCGATGCGATCTGGGTCAGCAACCACGCCGGCCGCCAGTTCGCCGCCGCCCCCGCCTCCGCCGCCGTCCTGCCCGCGATCCGCGCCGCCACGACCCTGCCGGTCATTTGCGATTCCGGCGTCGAAAGCGGCCTCGACATCCTGCGCCTGCTGGCGCTGGGGGCGGATTTCGTCATGCTGGGACGGCCCTTCCACTACGGCCTCGGCGCGCTGGGGGACGATGGCGCGGCGCATGTCGTCGACATCCTGCGGCAGGACATGATCGCCAACATGGGCCAGATCGGCGCCCGCCGCCTGTCGGACCTGCCCGGAACGCTCATCGCCTAGGCAGCGGCTGACGGACCTGCCGTCACCACCTCTTGTCTGACTGGACATCCCGCCGGGCGCCCTTAACAATGCTGCAACTGCATAAGGAACGCGCAATGGCCGACTTCAAGAAAATCCTGATTGCGAACCGTGGCGAAATCGCGATCCGCGTCATGCGCGCCGCCAACGAGATGGGCAAGCGCACCGTCGCCGTCTACGCGGAAGAGGACAAGTTGTCCCTGCACCGCTTCAAGGCCGACGAAGCCTACCGTATCGGCGAGGGGCTGGGCCCGGTCGCGGCCTATCTCTCGATCCCCGAAATCATCCGCGTCGCCAAGGCCTGCGGCGCCGACGCGATCCACCCGGGCTATGGCCTGCTGTCGGAAAACCCCGATTTCGTCGACGCCTGCACCGCCGCCGGCATCACCTTCATCGGCCCCAAGGCGCAGACCATGCGCGAACTGGGCGACAAGGCATCTGCCCGCCAGGTCGCCATCGCCGCCGGCGTCCCCGTGATCCCCGCCACGGACGTGCTGGGCGACGACATGAAGAAGATCAGGAAGCAGGCGGCAGAGGTCGGCTATCCGCTGATGCTGAAAGCGTCATGGGGTGGCGGTGGCCGCGGCATGCGCCCGATCAACTCCGAAAAGGAGCTGGAGGAGAAGGTCCGCGAGGGCCGCCGCGAGGCGGAGGCCGCCTTCGGCAACGGCGAGGGTTATCTGGAGAAGATGATCATCAAGGCCCGCCACGTCGAGGTGCAGATCCTCGGCGACAGCCACGGCAACATCTATCACCTCTGGGAACGCGACTGCTCCGTCCAGCGCCGCAACCAGAAGGTCGTCGAACGCGCCCCTGCCCCCTACCTCTCCGGCGCGCAGCGCGAAAAGCTCTGCAACCTCGGCAAGAAGATCTGCCAGCACGTCAACTACGAATGTGCCGGCACCGTCGAATTCCTGATGGATATGGACACCGGCGAGTTCTACTTCATCGAGGTGAACCCTCGCGTGCAGGTCGAACACACGGTAACCGAAGAAGTGACGGGAATCGACATCGTCCGCGCCCAGATCCTGATCGCCGAGGGCAAGTCGCTGGTCGAGGCCACCGGCTGCGCCTCGCAATATGACGTGAAACTCGACGGCCACGCGCTGCAATGCCGCGTGACGACCGAGGATCCGCAGAACAACTTCATCCCCGACTACGGTCGCATCCAGATGTATCGGTCGGCCACCGGCCCGGGCATCCGCCTTGACGGCGGCACCGCCTATACCGGCGCGGTCATCACCCGCTACTACGACAGCCTGCTGACCAAGGTGACGGCCCGCGCGCCGACGCCGGAAATGGCGATCGCCCGCATGGACCGCGCTTTGCGCGAATTCCGCATCCGTGGCGTGTCGACCAACATCGCCTTCGTCGAGAACCTGCTGAAGCACCCGACCTTCCTCAACAACGAATACCACACCAAGTTCATCGACCAGACGCCGGAGCTTTTCGACTTCAAGGCCCGCCGCGACCGGGCGACGAAGATCCTGACCTACGTCGCCGACATCACCGTGAACGGCCACCCCGAAACCGCCGGCCGCCCGCGCCCGGCGGCAGAGGTCAAGCTGCCCGTCCCGCCCGTGAAATCGCTGGAACAGATGGTCCCCGGCACCCGCCAGATCCTCGACGAGCAAGGCCCCAAGGCCGTCGCCCAATGGATGAAGGACCAGCCGCAACTCCTGATCACCGACACCACCATGCGCGACGGACACCAGTCCCTGCTCGCAACGCGGATGCGGTCCATCGACATGATCGCCGTGGCACCCACCTATGCCGCGAAGATGCACCAGCTCTTCAGCGTCGAATGCTGGGGCGGGGCCACTTTCGACGTGGCCTACCGCTTCCTGCAGGAATGCCCCTGGCAGCGCCTGCGCGACATCCGCGAGAAGATGCCCAACATCATGACGCAGATGCTGCTGCGCGCCTCCAACGGCGTGGGCTACACAAACTACCCCGACAACGTGGTGCAGTCTTTCGTGGCGCAGGCGGCGACCTCCGGCGTTGACGTCTTCCGCGTCTTCGATTCGCTGAACTGGGTGGAAAACATGCGCGTCGCGATGGATGCCGTCATCGAATCCAACAAAGTGCTGGAAGCCTCGATCTGCTACACCGGCGACATGCTGGACCCCGACCGGTCCAAGTACGACCTGAAATACTACGTCGCCATGGCGAAGGAACTGGAGGCCGCCGGCGCCCACGTCCTCGGCCTGAAGGACATGGCAGGGCTCTTGAAGGCCCCCGCCGCCGCCCAACTCTTCAAGGCGCTGAAGGAAGAGGTCGGCCTGCCGATCCACTTCCACACCCACGACACCTCCGGCGCCGCGATCTCCACCGTGCTCGCCGCCTCCGCCGCCGGCGTGGATTGCGTCGATGCGGCGATGGACAGCTTCTCGGGCAATACCTCCCAGCCGACGCTCGGCTCGGTGGTGGAGGCGCTGCGCCGCACCGACCGGGACACCGGCCTCGACATCGCCGCGATCCGCGAGATCTCGAACTACTGGGAACAGGTCCGCGCCCATTACCTCGCCTTCGAGAGCGGCCTGCAGGCCCCGGCGTCGGAGGTCTATCTGCACGAGATGCCGGGCGGCCAGTTCACCAACCTCAAGGCGCAGGCGCGCAGCCTCGGGCTGGAGGATCGCTGGCACGCGGTCGCCCAGACCTACGCCGACGTGAACCGCATGTTCGGCGACATCGTGAAGGTGACGCCCTCGTCCAAGGTCGTGGGCGACATGGCCCTGATGATGGTCAGCCAGGGCCTGACCCGCGACCAGGTCGAGGATCCATCCGTCGACGTGTCCTTCCCCGATTCGGTCATCGACATGATGAAGGGCAGCCTCGGCCAGCCCCCGGGCGGCTGGCCCGAGGGCATCCAGAAGAAGGTGCTGAAGGGCGAGAAGCCCCTGACCGACCGTCCGGGCAAGCACCTCAAGCCCGTCGATCTGGACAAGGTCCGCGCCGAACTGGAAGAGAAGGTCGGCTTCACCCCCGACGACGAGGATCTGAACGGCTACCTCATGTATCCCAAGGTCTTCACCGACTACGCCGCCCGGCACGAGATCTACGGCCCCGTCCGCGCCCTGCCGACCAAGACCTTCTTCTACGGCATGGAACCGGGCGAGGAGATCAGCACGGAAATCGACCCCGGCAAGACGCTGGAGATCCGCATGCAGGCGGTGTCCGACATGAACGAGGACGGCGAGGTCAAGGTCTTCTTCGAGCTGAACGGCCAGCCCCGCACGATCCGCGTGCTGAACCGTCTGGCGGCGGCCGACAAGGTCAAGAACCGCAAGGCGGAGGCCGGCAATCCGTCCCAGATCGGCGCGCCGATGCCGGGCGTCGTGGCGACCGTTGCGGCGCAGGCCGGGGCCAAGGTCAAGGCGGGCGACCTGCTGCTGACCATCGAGGCGATGAAGATGGAAACCGGCATCCACGCGGAACGCGACGCGGTGGTGAAGGCGGTGCTGGTCAGCGCCGGCAGCCAGATCGACGCCAAGGATCTGCTGATCGAGTTCGAGTGATGGATTTGGCCCCCCAAGGGGGGCCAAGCCTCCGGCGGGAGTATTTGGAAAAAAGCGAGGACCGGGCGCTGGACCACGCGGGTGAGGGTCTCGAAAAATCTGTGGATGTCGGCGGATTTTCCCTTGCGGCGGCGCGCCAGTGTTTATAGATCACCGCTACCGACGGACGCGGGCGTAGCTCAGGGGTAGAGCATAACCTTGCCAAGGTTAGGGTCGAGAGTTCGAATCTCTTCGCCCGCTCCACCGGTCAACGAAAAGGGTCGCCTTCGGGCGGCCTTTTCGCGTTTCAGGGTGTCGCGAATTTTGCGGATTTCCCCTTGCGGCCGCCGCGCCGCTTTTGTAGATCGCCTCTACCGGATGGCAGCGCGGGCGTAGCTCAGGGGTAGAGCATAACCTTGCCAAGGTTAGGGTCGAGAGTTCGAATCTCTTCGCCCGCTCCACCGGTCGGACGAAAAGGGTCGCCCTCGGGCGGCCCTTTCGCGTCTCAACCTCCGGCCTCAGAACGCCTTGAAGGTCAGGGTGGTCAGCGTGCGTTCGATCCCGGCGATGCCGGCCACGCTTTCGTTGATGAAATGGCCCACGTCCCGGTCGGCGGGCACATAGGCCTTCATCAGCAGGTCGAAGTCGCCGGAGGTGGAATAGAGCTCCGAGTGGATCTCGCGCAGGGCGATGGCGTCCGCCACGTCGTAGGTGGTGCCGGGCTTGCAGCGGATCTGGACGAAGACGCAGGTGGTCATGGGCGGGCCTTTCGGATGGGATTGCGCCGAACTTGCACCAGTGGGCACCCCGGCGCAATCGGTGCCTTGGCGCTGGCGCCGCCCCTGCCTATAAGGCCCCAAGACAAGGGGAGACGCCGATGCGCACCGCCACCATCACCCGCAAGACCGCCGAGACGCAGATCAGCGTGACGCTGAACCTCGACGGCAGCGGAGTTTATGACAACAAGACCGGGATCGGGTTCTTCGACCACATGCTGGACCAGCTGTCGCGGCACGCGCTGATCGACATGACGATCCGCGCCACGGGCGACCTGCACATCGACGACCACCACACCGTCGAGGATACGGGCATCGCCATCGGTCAGGCGCTTGTGGCCGCGCTGGGCGACAAGCGCGGCATCCGCCGCTATGCGGATTGTCACCTTGCCATGGATGACGCGCAGGTGCGTTGCGCGCTGGACCTGTCGGGGCGGCCTTACCTGATCTGCAACCTCGGCCTGCCCTACGGCCGGATCGGGCCAAGCTTCGACACCGAACTGGTGCGCGAATTCTTCCAGGCGCTGAGCACGCATGGCGGCATCACCCTGCACATCGACCGGCTGCACGGGTTCAACAGCCACCACATCACCGAGGCGGCCTTCAAGGCCGTCGCACGGGCCCTGCGCGCGGCGGTCGAGGTCGATCCGCGCAAGGCGGACGCCATCCCCTCGACCAAGGGCAGCCTGTGACCACCGTCCTGATCGACTACGACAGCGGCAACCTGCATTCCGCGCAGAAGGCCTTCGAGCGCATGGCGCGCGAGACGGACGCGGGCCCGGTGATCGTCACCGACGATCCGGACGCGGTGGCGCGGGCCGACCGCATCGTGCTGCCCGGTGACGGGGCCTTTCCCCACTGCCGTGGCGCGCTGTTCGGCCGCAAGGATCTGGCGCAGGCGATCCAGGAGGCGGTAGAGCGGCGCGGCGTGCCGTTCCTCGGCATCTGCGTCGGCATGCAGATGCTGGCGACGACCGGGCACGAGTACGAAGAGGTCTCGGGCCTTGACTGGATCGGCGGCGACATCCGGCGGATTGCCCCCGCCGACCCCGCGTTGAAGATTCCGCACATGGGCTGGAACGATCTGGTCATCGACCGACCGCACCCGGTGCTGGCGGGGCTTTCGACGGGCGATCACGCCTATTTCGTGCATTCCTATGCCATGCAGGTGGCCGATCCCGCCGATCTGCTGGCGCACGTGGATTACGGCGGCGCCGTCACCGCCGTCGTGGGCCGCGACACCGTGGTCGGAACCCAGTTCCACCCGGAGAAGAGCCAGGCGGCGGGGCTGCGCCTGATCGCGAACTTCCTGAACTGGCGGCCCTGACGTCGGATCGCACGGCGATCCGATCCGCCGGGGGGCCAGCCCCCCGGACCCCCCGAGGTATTTTCGACGAGAAGAAGGGGACCGGGGCGCTGGTCAGGGCTTGAGGAAGGCGAGCATGTCGTCCACGAGTTGGTCCTTGTGTGTCGCGGTCAGGGCATGCGGGGCGCCGGCGTAGACCTTGTAGGTGACGTTCGCGATCATGTCGGCGGCCCGGGCCCCGGCGGTGTTGATCGGCACGATCTTGTCGCCGTCGCCGTGGACCACCAGCGTCGGCACCTTGAAATGGGCCATGTCGGCGCGGAAATCCGTCGTGCCGAAGGCCGTCACGCAATCGATCGTCGCCTTCGGGCTGCCCATCATCGCCATGCCCCACATCCAGTGGCGTGCCGCGTCGGAAACGCCGCCCTCGTCGGTGCCCTCGCCGGTGAAATCCTTGAAGAAATCCTGCAGGAAGCCCTGACGGTCGTCGCGCAGGCCGGCCTTCATGCCGGCGAAGACCGACGGATCGACACCATCTGGATTGTCGTCCGACTTCTCCATCCCCGGCGCGACCGAGGAGATCAGCATCGCCTTGGCGACGTTCTGGCCAGCATGCCGCGACATGTAGCGACTGACCTCGCCGCCGCCCATGGAAAAGCCCGCGATCACCGCGTCCTTCAGGTCCAGCGCCGCGATCACGTCGGCCAGATCGTCGGAGAGCGTGTCGTAGTCGTAGCCCGCAAAGGGCTGGTCCGACCGGCCGAAGCCGCGGCGGTCGTAGGCCACCACGCGAAAGCCCGCCTCTGCCAGTTTCACGGACTGGTATTCCCAGCTGTCGGCATCGAGCGGCCAGCCGTGGATCAGCACGACGGGCTGCCCCTGCCCCCAGTCGTTGACATAAAGCCTTGTGCCGTCCCGGGTTTCGATCATTGGCATGGTCTGTCCTTTCGGTCATGGTCCGCTATGGGATGAACGGGCCGTGCGGGCCGCAGTTCCATCACACTCAGCGGAGCGGTCATGGACATCGCGGCGATCCTCGACGACATCGGCGCCGCCATGGCGCGGGCCACGGACCGCGGCCGGGTCGCCACCTATATCCCGCAACTGGCGCGCGTCGATCCGGCGCGGTTCGGCATGGCGGTGGCCCTGCCCGACGGTCGGCTGTTCACGACCGGCGACGCCGCTGTTCCCTTCTCGATCCAGAGCATCAGCAAGGTCTTTACCCTCGCGCTGGCGCTGGGGCGCATGGGCGACCAGATCTGGGCCCGCGTCGGACGAGAGCCCTCGGGTCAGGCCTTCAACTCGATCCTGCAGCTGGAGCACGAGCGCGGGATCCCCCGCAATCCCTTCATCAACGCCGGCGCCATCGTGACGACCGATGCGGCGCTGGCGGGCCATGCGCCGCGCGAGTTCCTGGGCGAACTGCTGCGATTCATCCGCGCCGCCGCCGGCGACGACGACATCCACATCAACGACCGGATCGCCGCGTCCGAACAGGCGACGGGTGATCTGAACCGCGCCCTCGCCTATTTCATGGCGGCCCACGGCAACATGGTGAATCCGGTGGACATGACGCTGGGCGCCTACTTTCACCAATGCGCTGTTGACATGACCTGCGTGCAGCTGGCGCGGGCCGCGCTGTTCCTGACCGGTGCCCCCGGCGCGCCGGCGCTGGTATCCGCCGCGCGGCGGCGGCGAATCAACGCGATGATGATGCTGTGCGGGCACTACGACGCTTCCGGAGATTTCGCCTATCGCGTTGGTCTGCCAGGGAAAAGCGGCGTCGGCGGCGGCATCATGGTGGTGGCGCCCGGCCGCGCCGGCATCGCCGTCTGGTCGCCCGGCCTGAACGCGCAGGGCAACTCGAAACTGGGCACCGAATCGGTCGAGATGCTGGCCCGCGCCACCGGCTGGTCGGTTTTCGACTAGGCGGGTCCGCGCCGTCACTGGCGAGTATCTGCCGACGTTTTTCCCCATTGTTTACGGATGCCGCCGCGGCAGTCTAAGCCCGTCGCAGGTTCAACAGTGACGGAAAACGGCAAAATGCGGCAGATGCTTCGCGGAACGTGTGTGATGATGTCATTGGTGGGCCTGTCGGCCTGCATGAACGTAACCACCCCGCCAGAGGCCATGTCCTTTGCCGCGACGGCCCCCAAGGCCCCGGCGGTCGATCTGACGATCCCCATGCACGCCGGAGAGACGCGTGAACTGCGCGCCCTGATCCAGAAATACGCCGCGCTCTACGACATTCCCGAAAGCCTGCTGCACCGGGTCATCATACGCGAAAGCGGCCACAACCCCGCGGCCCGCAACGGCCCCTACTACGGCCTGATGCAGATCCTGCCCGCCACCGCCCGCGGCATGGGCTTCAAGGGCGAGAATAAGGATCTGCTGGATGCGGAAACCAACCTGAAATACGCGGGCAAGTATCTGCGCGGCGCCTGGATGCTGTCCGACGGGTCAGAGGCGACCGCCGTGAAGTGGTACAGCCAGGGCTACTACTACGAGGCCAAGCGCCGCGGCATGCTGGTGCAGACCGGCCTGCGCAAGGCCTGATCCTGCCGTCCTTATATCGGCGATGACACCGACGGCGCACGCAGGCGCCATCGGTGTCGTCGCGACGAACGGAGGGCCTATTCCGCAGCGATCGCCATCGACGGCGCCTGCTGTTCCAGCGCGATACCGATCTCGTAGCCCGCATCGGCCTTCTGGGTCATGCGCATGTCGGCGCTGATCGCGGTCGCCAGCGAATGGATCAGCGACAAGCGCAACGTCATCGGTGTCGACGTCTCTGCGATCGTTGCCTGCGACCCGGCCGCACTGCGGACCTCGCCGTCGACAAGGTCGGACAACTGCGGCGGAACATCCTCCAGGGACAGCCGCCCGCCGGGGCTGCTCAGCCGGATCGACTGGTCGTCGGCGATCGACAGCACGATCTTGCTGCCGGCGGCGGATGCACCGATAGCGGCCTGCAGCAGGGCGATCAGCAGGTTCTTGATCACATCCTCGACGCTGTGGGCGACCGCATGGTCCGACGCCTGCAGCTCTACCGTCACGCCCCGCTTTTCCGCATGCAGGTGTTCCAGCGCAATCGCGTCCCGGGCAAGGGTCACAAGGTCGACGTCGACGCTGTCCTCGATCATCTGGCTGCGCACCTCGTTGTCGGACAGATCGAGGACGGAATTCAGCGTCTTCAAAAGGTCGCTGCCGCTGTTGCCGATCTTCGCCAGATATTTCTTGTAGGCCTCGGTCCCGATCGGACCGATCGCCTCGGCCCGCATGATATCGGCAAAGCCGAGAATATGGGTCAGCGGCGTGCGGAAGTCGTGCCGCATGCCGGCAATGATCTTGAACTTGGCGGTGTAGTCCCGCTCGATCTGCGCGCGACGCAGCTCCGTCGCGGCCATGCTGCCGTCCAGACGGGTGATGCACTCCTGCACGCTGGCCATCAGCACACCGGCGCCGTCCGTATAGCGCGACGGAAGGCGCGGCAGCTTGCGCTCGCGCAGATAGCCGTCCGCGGCCTGAGTCGCCGCGGCAATCGGCGCAAGCAGCGCGTTCATGACGAACATCGTCGCCGCCGTGCCGATCAGCGTTGCGATCAGCATGGCGATCAGCACGTCGATCTGCTGCATGAAGGGGGTCGTATCGGCCAGCAGCACATAGGCCACGGCGCCGAACATCGGCACGTGCACCCCCAGAAAGCTGACCAGCAATATCTTGCCCGTATAGGTGGACGGCAGATTCCGCCGCGCCATGAATTCGTAAATTTTCACACTTCGCTCCAGTCACTCGAAAATCGCTAACATTTCGTTAACGGAGCAATTCATTCGTTAATGCGTCGGATGTTGGGCGATAAGGGGGCGGGACGATTTGGCCTGCAAAAAGGTTAATGCAGCGCAGGTTTCGCCTGATGCAAAAGCCGACGGACCGTCTCGTCACCGCCGCCACGGGCAACGATGACCCCCAAGGAAGACGCCTGTCAGCCTTTCGGCCGACAGGCGTCATCCCGTCCTTTTGCCGGGCGGTCGGCCCCCGGCACACCGGCGTGCCGTCCCGATGACTACTTCACGCGCGCCCAGTTCTGGCTTGCGCACAGCAGCCCACCGGCAATGCAGCCCTGCAGCCGCAGCGCATTGCCGCTGACCTGCATCTTGCCGGTGTAGGTCTTGCCGTTCGACGGGCGATAGACCTGTCCCGCATAGGTGCCGTCGCCCTTGGGCGCCATGCCGATGACGATCTGCCGGCCGATGTTCTCGGACTGATAGGGCGTGCCGTCGGCCTTGTAGGTCTGCGTGATCGTGCCGCAGACGGCCCCGCCGCAGGGCGTCATGCTGACATAGGCAAAGGCGCCATCGTCCACCTCGGTCTGCCATGTCCCGAGGGCGGCATCCTGCGCCGTGGCGGCGGTGGCGAAGGTTGCGGCCAGCAGGGCCGCGATCAGACGTGTCATCGTTGGGTCTCCTCCCCTTGAAACTGTCCGCACCTTGGCGCACCTGCGGGGGCGATCAAGTCTGACGCCACGTCGGTTGCCTTTTCCGCGGGCTTTGCGCACAAGACCGCAAACCGGCCGGAGTCCTCACGATGATCCTCTACCCCGCAATCGACCTGAAGGACGGACAGGCCGTCCGCCTCGTCCATGGAGAGATGGACCGCGCGACGGTCTTCAGCGACGATCCTGCGGCACAGGCGCAGGTCTTCGTCGACGCCGGCTGCCAGTGGCTGCATCTCGTCGACCTGAACGGCGCCTTCGCCGGCACCCCGGTCAACGCCGCCCCGGTCGAGGCGATCCTGCAACGCTGCAAGGTCCCCACCCAGCTCGGCGGCGGCATCCGCGACATGGCCACGATTGAACGCTGGCTGACGCTGGGCCTGTCGCGGGTGATTCTCGGCACCGTCGCCGTCGAGGATCCCGACCTCGTGCGGCAGGCCGCCCGCGCCTTCCCCGGTCAGGTCGCCGTCGGCCTCGACGCCCGCAACGGCCGCGTCGCCACCCGCGGCTGGGCCAAGGAAACCGACATCATCGTCACCGACCTCGCGAAATCCTTCGAGGATGCGGGGATCGCCGCGATCATCTACACCGACATCCTGCGCGACGGCGCGATGAAGGGCCCCAACGTCGCGGCCACCGCCGACCTCGCCCGCGCCGTGTCGATCCCGGTCATCGCGTCGGGCGGCGTATCGTCGCTCGACGACCTCACCGCCCTGAAGGAGACCGGGGTCATCAGCGGCGCGATCTCGGGCCGCGCCCTCTACGACGGCGCGCTCGATCTGCGTGCCGCCCTCGCGGCGCTGGCCTAGCCGCCCGTCGCCGCGTCGGTCAGCCCCTCCAGCGCCGCGTCGATCTGCGCCCGGTAGGGCGCGTCGGCGGGAATCGAAAGCCCTTCGAACAACGTCGCCGTATCGGCCCAGACGACCTGCGTCGCACCCGCCGCATCTGCCATCACAGCGACCCGCAGCGGCAGCACCAGCCCCGCCATCGGATCATCCGCGATCGCCTGCGACCCCAGCGCCGCATTGCCGAAGACCAGCACCTGTGCCTCCGGCAGCTCGAACCCCGCGTCGGCCCCCGCCGCCTCGTGATCGACCACGGCAAGGACCGTGGCCCCGGCGGCAGTCACCGCTGCCATCAGATCCGTCATCGTCTCGTCGACGGTCTTGGGGCTGGCCTTCTGATGCACCTCGGCCATGGCAGGCCCTGCCAGCAGCACCGCCGCCGCGATCATCGTCGTCCTGAACATCTCGCAAACTCCTTCTTTCGCGCTCCAACCCAGGCTCCCGCGCGGATGTTCCCTTCCCTCGCCCCGCGATCCGGCCTAAAAGGCCGCCATGCTCAAGACCCGCATCATCCCCTGCCTCGACGTGGCCAATGGCCGCGTGGTCAAGGGCGTCAACTTCGTCGACCTGCGCGACGCGGGCGATCCGGTGGACGCCGCCATCGCCTACAACGCCGCCGGCGCGGACGAACTCTGCTTCCTCGACATCATGGCGACCGAGGAAAACCGCGGCACCATGTTCGACCTCGCCACCCGCACGGCAGAGGCCTGCTTCATGCCGCTGACCATCGGCGGCGGCGTGCGCACCCACCACGACGTGCGCGCCCTGCTGCTGGCGGGGGCCGACAAGGTCAGCTTCAACTCCGCCGCCGTCGCCAACCCCGACGTGGTGACCGAGGCCGCCCTGCGCTTCGGCAGCCAGTGCATCGTGGTCGCCATCGACGCCAAGACCGTGGCCCCCGGCCGGTGGGAAATCTTCACCCACGGCGGCCGCCGCCCCACCGGCATCGACGCCGTCGCCTTCGCCCGCACCATGGCCACGAAGGGCGCGGGAGAGATCCTGCTCACCGCGATGGACAACGACGGCGTCAAGACCGGCTACAACATCCCCCTCACCCGCGCCGTGGCGGATGCGGTCGACATCCCCGTCATCGCCTCCGGCGGCGCCGGCACCCTCGATCATCTGGTCGAAGGCGTGACCGAAGGCCACGCCAGCGCCGTCCTCGCCGCCTCGATCTTCCACTTCGGCACCTACACGATTCCCCAGGCCAAGGCCCACATGGCCGACGCCGGCATCCCGATGAGGCTGTCATGACCCTCGACGACCTCGCCGCCACCATCGCCGCCCGCAAGGACGCCGACCCGGACACCAGCTGGACCGCGAAGCTGCTCGCCAAGGGCCCCGCAAAATGCGCCGAGAAATTCGGCGAGGAAGCGGTCGAGGCGATCATCGAGGCCGTCCGCGGCGACCGCGCCGCCCTGACGTCCGAGGCCGCCGACACCCTCTACCACCTCCTCGTCATGCTCGCCGCCTGCGACGTGCCGCTCTCGGACGTCATGGCCGAACTCGCCCGCCGCCAGGGCACCTCCGGCCTGACGGAAAAGGCGTCGCGCCAGCCCTGACCGCCGCATCGGACGCGGATCGACGGGCCGGGCTCCGCACCTCCCGCGGGCCAGCGGCGCAATGGCACCCCATGTCCTTCTTCTGGTCTGAAAGACCTCGGGGTCCGGGGCTGGCCCCGGTCCTCAGCCCAACCGCGACGAGATCACGCCGGTATTGAACCCGCCCATCCGCAACTCGCCGAACAGCCGCTGATACTCGATCTTGGGGCAGCGATCCTGCACCACCGTGACGCCACGGGCCCGCGCCACCGCGGCGGCCTGATCGTGGCGCACCCCCAGCTGCAGCCAGATCACGTCAAGGCGCGGCCAGCGCGCCAGCGCCGCATCCACGATCTCCGGCACCGCCTCCGACCTGCGGAACACATCGACCATGTCGACCGCGCCCGGCACCTCCGCCAGCGACGCATGGACCGTCTCGCCCAACAGCTGCTGCCCCGCCAGCCCGGGGTTGACCGGCACGATTCGGACCCCCTTCAATTGCAGGTAGCGCGCGACGAAATAGCTCGGCCGCACCGGGTTCGCCGACACGCCGACGATCGCCACGGTCTTCACCCGGCGCAGGATCGCCTTCAGTTCGGCATCTGTGGGCACATCGGTCATGGCACGACCCTTCGGCGAAAAAACGCCCGGGTCAAGCCCGGGCGCAGTCTGGAACGAGGGATGTGTCTGCGGACAGGTCCGGTTCCAAGACCCTGCCCTGACAAACATGTGGTGTGACCGCGCGTCCCCTGCCAGAGCGCCTCGCGACCCTGTGAAGCGCCGCCTCCAGGGTCGGGCGGGCGGGCGTCGCGGCCTTCGGCCGCGCGGTGGCCCGACCAGACCCCGCGGCGCGCGCGCCTAGGTGCCCCGCGCCGCGTAAAGTGCCACCGCCGCCGCGTTGGACACGTTCAGCGACCCGAATCCCCCCGCCGCCCCGATCCGCACCAGCACGTCGCAGGTGGCGAGGCTCTTTTCGCGCAATCCCGGCCCCTCGGCGCCCATCACCAGCGCCACGGGCCGGTCGCGCCGCCCCTCCAGCGCCGCCTCGATCGTCGTGTCCGCCGTCCCGTCCAGCCCCAGAACGAGGTATCCCATGCCCTGCAGCTGCGTCATCGCATCCGCCAGGTTGCGCACCCGCAGATAGGGCTGCCGCTCCAGCGCTCCGGACGCGGTCTTGGCCAGCGCCCCCGTCTCGGGTGCCGCGTGCCGCTGCACCGCCACCACCGCCCGCGCGCCGAAGACCTCCGCCGACCGCAGGATCGCGCCGACGTTATGCGGGTCCGTGACGCGGTCCAGCAGCACGATGCGCGGCGGTTGCGGCCCATCCCCCAGCGCGATGTCCTCGAGGCTGCCCCAGTCCAGTGGCTTCACCTCCAGCGCGGCGCCCTGATGGACCGACCCCGGATCGATCGGCGCCGCGAACCTGCGCGGATCGCTGATCTCGGGGACGACACCGGACTCGGCCACAGCGTCCCCTAGCCGGTCCAGCGCGTTGCGCGTCACCACCAGCCGCAGCTTCACGCGGGCCGGGTTCAGCAGGGCATCGCGCACCGCATGCAGGCCGAACAGCCAGATCGTTTCCGACGCGGCAAGCCGCTTGGCCTGCTCCTTCTCGATCACCCATTTCGGCTTCTGCATCTCTGATCCCCTGACTGTCGGCCCCCCGTTACAGGATATCGCGGCCCCTGTGAAGGAACCGCCGGGACCTCGCCTTTTTGCGTCCGGGGTCCGCCTTTTTCCAGTTGACGCCCCCCGCCCCCACAGCTATCCCGCCACTCAGTGGGCGACAGGCCGCAAGGTGTGGCAGGAGACTGTAACTCTCTCGCGGAGACGCACGCCTGGTTCGATTCCAGGGTCGCCCACCACTTCCCCGACCCCCCCCCTGCGAAAGCACCTTCGGGCCGAAATCCGGTTGTCGGAATGCCGCAAGCGTCGCGCCCCGCCCCCCCGCTCCGGCAAAAGACCCCGGGCGCGCCCATGATCGCACCAACATGCCCTTGACCCATCGCCCGGACACGTAACCTGACCTCCTCCGGCACGCGCACGCGGGCCGTCGTCCTGCAAAGGCGCTCCCGTCACGGCAGGATCAGGATCGCCCGCAGGTCGTTCACGTTTGTCAGGGTCGGCCCGGTGATGACCTGATCCCCCAGCGCCTCGAACAGGGCGTGGGCATCGTTGGCCTCCAGATCGGCGCGGGGGTCGCGCCCCATCGCCCGTGCCCTTGCCAGCGTCTCCGGCCCGATCAGGGCACCGGCCACATCCTCGATCCCGTCGATCCCGTCCGTATCCCCGGCCAGCGCATGGATGCGCGGATGACCGTTCAGCGCCACCGCCAGGGCCGCCAGAAATTCCACGTTGCGCCCGCCCCGCCCGCGCCCCCGCAGGGTCACCGTCGTCTCGCCCCCCGACAGCAGGACGCAGGGCGCGGCGAAGGGCAGACCGTGCTGCGCCACGCTCTGCGCGATGCCCGCCAGGGTCCGCGCCACCTCGCGCGATTCGCCCTCCAGCGCATCGCCGAGGATGTGGCAGGCGAAGCCCGCCGCCTCCGCCACTGCCGCCGCCGCCCGCAGCGCGATGAGCGGAGAGGAGACGAGGGTAAAGACCGCCCCGGCCAGTCGCGGATCGTCGGGCTTCACACTCTCCGACAGGGCCGGCACCGCGATGCCATGGCGCGTCAGGATCGCGCGGGCCGCGTCGCAGGTCGTCGGGTCGCCCACCGTGGGACCAGAGGCGATGACGCCCGCCCCGTCCCCGGGCACATCGGAAATCGCCAGCGTCACCACCCGGGCCGGATGGCAATGCGCCGCCAGCCGCCCGCCCTTCACCCCCGACAGATGGCGCCGCACCGTGTTCATCTCGGCGATATCGGCGCCGGAGGCGAGCAGCGCGGCGTTCACCGCCTGCTTCTCGGCCAGGGTCACGCCCGGGGCGGGGTCGACCAGCAGCGCCGATCCCCCGCCCGAGATCAGGCAGATCACCAGATCATCCGCCGTCAGGTCGCCGCAGGCCGCCCAAAGCTCTGCCGTTGCCGCCTGTCCCGCGGCATCCGGCACCGGGTGCGACGCCTCTCGGATCGTGATGTGCCTGCAGGGCACGCCGTGGCCGTAGCGCGTGATCACCAGACCGCTCAGACTCTCCGGATCGGGCCAGTGATCCTCCACCGCCCGCGCCATCGCGGCAGAGGCCTTGCCGGCTCCGATGACGACGGTCCGTCCCCGGGGCGGCGGTGGCAGATGCGGCGGCACGCACAGGGCAGGCTGCGCCGCGGCGACGCCGGCGGCGAACATGGCGCGCAGCAGGGACTCCGGGGTCATCGCACTCTCCGACATGGGCTTGCCCCCACACTAGGGGCACAGCCCGAGAGCGTCCATTGCCACGAAAGTCGCCCCCCGCCGCAGGGCTGGCCCGGGAGCCGATTTTTCGGCGAAAAATCGGAGGCGCGCGTTGCAGCGAAAGGCAGCGGACCTGCCGTCCCGCGCGTGGCGGGGGATCGGGGGCTGGCCCCCGATGCCGATTTTTCTCGAAAAATCGGAGCGGCGCCCGCGGTGGGTGCGGCGCATGGAAAAGGCCCGGTCGCGCGGGACCGGGCCTGTCGGGGGGCCCCTTGGCTGGGTCGGCGGATCGGGGTCAGTAGATCACCACGCCGCGGATGCTCTCGCCGTGGTGCATCAGATCGAAGCCCTTGTTGATGTCGTCGAGCGGCATCGTGTGGGTGATCATCGGGTCGATCTCGATCTTGCCCTGCATGTACCAGTCCACGATTTTCGG
>NZ_FQUE01000003.1 GCF_900128995.1 Loktanella atrilutea
CGAAACCCTAAGAGCGCGATATACAGACGTCTGATCCATCGAACCGAACCAAACCGCCCACATATCTCTTCAGATATAACAATTTCAAACAGCGTCGGAGCAAAACGTAGCCGGTGCGCCCTATCGTGTCGGCGCGCCCGCCTGCCCTACTCCAGATTTCTCAACCGCCTCGCGTTCCGTGTGGCCCGTCCGGTGGTCCGTAGCGGCGTGTCCGTCGCTTCGTTGAGAGGGGTTCTACGGAGTGCGGCGCCGGCCCGCAAGTGCCTTTTTCGCCTATTGCGCATTTTTTGTGACAAGGCGGAATACGACGCGTTTTGAGTGGTTTAGCGGAACAATCCGTCGGCGACCCTGCGTCAGATCGAAAGGAAATGACCCGCCGGGTCAAACGTCTTGTGGTCAGGAACTGCCCGACCACAAGACCTTGTCAGGATGTCCGCGCCCCGCCACGGCGAGTCGTCGCGATCTCGCGAATCCGCGACCATTTCAGGCGCAGGGCCAGCAACAGGATGAGTCCGCCCATGTAAAGGAACGGCTCCAGCGGCCATCCCTTGACCAGCCAGATGAAGTGCAACGCCCCCAGCAGGGCCGCCGGATAGACCAGCTTGTGCAGGCGGCGCCAGCGGACCGGCCCCATCCGGCGGATCGACCAGTTGTTCGAGGTCAGGGCCAGCGGGATCAGGGCGAGGAACGCGATGAAACCGACGGTGACATAGGGCCGCTTCACGACCTCCGTCACCACGCGCCCCAGCGTCTGCACGTCCAGCAGCGCGAAGACGAGGAAATGGGCCAGCACGAAGAAGAAGGCCAGCAGGCCGATCGCCCGGCGGAACTTGATCAGGTTCACCCCGGCCCATGTGCGCAGCGGCGTCACCGCCAGCCCCGCCACCAGCAGAATCAGCGCATCCAGACCGTATTCCCGTTCGAGGACATTGATCGGCTCCACGCCGTATTTGCCCTGACCGGTCAGCGCCAGCCAGAACTGCCAGCCCATCCAGCCTGCACCCAGCAGGTAAAGCGGCCACGCGGGCACGCGGCGCACCGCGCCGTTGATGCTGTTCGCCAGTGCCATCAGTAGTCTTTCGTCAGGTCCATGCCGTCGTAGAGGCGCGCGACCTCGTCGTAGCCATTGAACATCCGTGTGTCCTGACGGCTGGAGAACAGCCCGCCGCCGATGCGCCGTTCCGTCGCCTGACTCCACCGCGGGTGATCGACCGTCGGGTTCACGTTGGAATAGAAGCCGTATTCGCGTGCGTTCAGCATGTTCCATGTCGTCGGCGGCTGTTCCGCGACGAGAGAGATGCGCACGATCGACTTGATCGACTTGAAGCCGTATTTCCACGGCACCACGACCCGCAGCGGCGCACCGGATTGCTTGGGCAGGGGCGCGCCGTAAAGCCCGGTCGCCATGATCGTCAGCGGATGCATCGCCTCGTCCAGCCGCAGACCCTCGACATATGGAAAGTCGATGACGCGGTTGCGCACGCCGGGCATGTTCTCGGGCTGCACGACCGTTTCGAAGGCGACATATCGTGCGCCGTCCTGCACGCCGACCTTGGCCAGCAGGTCGGCCAGTTCGAACCCCTGCCACGGCACGACCATCGACCAGGCCTCGACGCAGCGAAAGCGATAGATCCGCTCCTCGATGGTCAGCCCGTCGGTCAGCTCCGCCAGAGAGAAGTCGCCGGGGTTGTCCACCAGACCATCGACCTTGATCGACCACGGATCGATGACCATGGCGTCTGCATTCTCGGCCGGGTCGGTCTTGCCGGTCCCGAACTCGTAGAAGTTGTTGTAATGGGTGATCTCTTCCAGCGTGTTGGGCTCCAGCGGGTCCTGCGCCGCGGCAGGGCCCGCGAGGGCGATCGCACCCAGTCCCGCCGTCCCGGCAATGATCTGCCGCCGGTTCAGGAAGGCGCCACGCGGTGTCACGTCGGCAGGGGTCAGGTCATTCGTCCAGCGATGGGCCATGGGTGTCTCCTCTCAGGGTGTTACCTCATATACGCATGATTCCGCTGAAAGGTTTCTCACGATGCCGCGGGCGGACTGTAACGCGGGCGGGGGGCGGCAAAACGCGACGGCCCCGGCAGATCGCTCTGCCGGGGCCGCCTGTCGTGATGCCCTGCCGGTCAGTGGACGACGGCATCCCGCGGCCTTGGCCGCCCGGTGCCCGACACCCGGTCGCCGACGATCAGGCCGTCGACACCGGCGCTGACCGGCACCGTGTCGCCGTCGCGCACATCGCCGGCGAGGATCATCTCGGCCAGCTGATCCTGCAGCGCCCGCTGGATCACCCGCTTCAGCGGCCGCGCCCCGAACACCGGGTCATAGCCTTCGTCGGCCAGCCAGTTCAGCGCGCTCTGGTCGAGGTCGAGGTGGATGTTCCGCCCCGCCAGCCGCTGTTCCAGCCGCTTCATCTGGATCGTGACGATCCCGGCCATGTCGGTCCGCGCCAGACGGTCGAAGATGATCGTCTCGTCCAGACGGTTCAGGAACTCGGGGCGGAAGTGCGCCCGCACCGCGTCCATCACGTCGCGCTTGGCCTGCGCGGGGTCCGCACCGTCCGGCATCAGGCTCAGCGCCTGCGCACCGAGGTTGCTGGTCAGGATGATCAGCGTCTGCTTGAAGTCCACGGTCCGGCCCTGACCGTCGGTCAGCACGCCGTCGTCCAAGACCTGAAGCAGGACGTTGAAGACATCCGGATGCGCCTTTTCCACCTCGTCGAACAGCACGACCTGATAGGGCCGGCGGCGGACTGCCTCGGTCAGCACGCCTCCCTCGTCGTAGCCGACATACCCCGGAGGCGCGCCGATCAGACGGCTGACCGCGTGCTTCTCCATGAACTCGCTCATGTCGATGCGCACCATCGCAGAGTCGTCGTCGAAGAGGTACGAGGCCAGCGCCTTCGTCAGCTCGGTCTTGCCCACGCCGGTCGGCCCGAGGAACAGGAACGACCCAAGCGGCCGCCCCTCGTCGTTCAGACCGGCCCGCGCGCGCCGCACGGCGTTGGCGACGGCCTTTACCGCCTGCTTCTGGCCGACGACCCGCTTGCCCAGCTCGTCCTCCATCCGCAGCAGCTTGTCCCGCTCGCCTTCCAGCATCTTCGACGTGGGAATGCCGGTCCAGCGCTCGACGACCTCGGCGATCTGCTCCGGCCGCACGGCTTCCTCGACCATCAGGTCGCCTTCGTCGGCCTCGGCCAACTGCCGTTCCAGCCCCGGGATCACGCCATAGGACAGCTCTCCGGCCTTCGCCAGATTGCCCTCGCGCTTGGCGATCTCCAGCTCGGCCCGGGCGCGGTCCAGCCGTTCCTTCAGGTCACGACCCGATTCCAGCTTGTCGCGCTCCGCCTGCCACTTCGCGGTCATCTCGGACGCGCGCTCCTGCAGGTTCGCCAGCTCCTCGCTCAGCTTCTCCAGCCGGTCCTTGGATGCCGCGTCGTCCTCCTTGCGCAGCGCCTCCTGCTCGATCTGCTTCTGCATGATGTCGCGGTCGAGCGCATCGAGCGCCTCGGGCTTGGAGTCCACCTCCATCCGCAGACGCGAGGCCGCCTCGTCCATCAGGTCGATGGCCTTGTCGGGCAGGAAGCGGTCGGTGATGTAGCGGTGCGACAGTGTCGCCGCCGCCACCAGCGCGGCGTCGGCGATCCGCACGCCGTGGTGGAGTTCATACTTCTCCTTGATCCCGCGCAGGATGCTGATGGTGTCCACCACCGTCGGCTCCTCGACCATGATCGGCTGGAACCGCCGTGCCAGCGCCGCGTCCTTCTCGACATACTTGCGGTATTCGTCCAGCGTCGTGGCCCCCACGCAGTGCAGTTCGCCCCGCGCCAGCGCCGGCTTGATCAGGTTGGCCGCGTCCATCGCGCCGTCCGACTTGCCGGCACCCACAAGGGTGTGCATCTCGTCGATGAACAGGATCACCTCGCCGGCGGCCGCCTCGATCTCCTTCAGGATCGCCTTCAGCCGCTCCTCGAACTCGCCGCGATACTTGGCCCCCGCGATCAGCGCACCCATGTCGAGCGCCATCAGCCGCTTGTTGCGCAAGGACTCCGGCACGTCGCCATTGACGATGCGCAGGGCAAGGCCCTCGGCGATCGCCGTCTTGCCAACGCCGGGTTCACCGATCAGCACGGGGTTGTTCTTTGTCCGGCGCGACAGCACCTGCATCGACCGCCGGATTTCCTCGTCGCGGCCGATGATCGGATCGATCTTGCCGTTGCGTGCCGCTTCGGTCAGGTCGCGGGCGTATTTCTTCAGCGCGTCGTAGCCATCCTCGGCACTGGCGCTGTCCGCCGTCCGCCCCTTGCGCACATCGTTGATCGCGGCATTCAGCGCCTGCGGCGTCACCTTGCCCGCATCCAGCGCATCCTTCGCCTTGGACTTCACCATGGCCAGCGCGGTCAGCAGCCGTTCGACCGGAACAAAGCTGTCGCCCGCCTTCGCGGCCAGCTTCTCGGCCTCGTCCAGCACCTTCGCAGTCGTGTTGTCCATATAGGTCTGACCGGCGTCGCCGGTGACGCGGGCGATCCTTGCAACGGTGGCGTCGACCGTATCGCGCACCAGCTTGGCGTCGCCCCCACTGTGGGCGATCAGGTTCGCGGCCAGGCCCTCGCCGTCATCCATCAGCGCCTTCAGCAGATGTTCCGGCAGCAGCCGCTGGTGATTTTCGCGCATCGCGATGGTCTGGGCGGCCTGGATGAAACCGCGCGACCGTTCCGTGAATTTTTCGAGGTTCATGTCGTCTCTCCTTCAAAGCACCCGCTGGTCTTGGCGGCGCCCGCGGTGCGGCACGCCCCGGTCCGGGCCTCGATGAAAAGATGGGGAACGCGGTCGGCTGTTGCAAGTATCCCACACCCCGAAAATGCACCCCGCCACGCAAAAGGCGCGCCCCGGGGGACGCGCCTTCGACAGCCTTTGAAAGGGCCTAGTTCGTGGTCAGCGGGTTGCCGTCTGCACCTTCCGGGCCGGAGGGTGTCGGAAAGACCGGCGCCGCGCCGCCGTCCGGATCCGGCCCGGATTTCGCGCCGTTGTCGGGGTCGACGGTCTGGTCGACCGCCAGGCCGCCCTCGGTCGTCGCTTCCGCATCGGGATCGATCGCCCCCTCACCTTCCGGTGCCGCCGTCGCCGCGTCGGTCGAGGCTTCGGGTGCAGGCGCCGGATCGGCCGTCTGGTCGGTCGGCGTCACGGTGGTATCGGTCTCTTCGGGCGTGACCGCATCCCCGGACTGTTCGACGACCGCGGCATCCGGTGCCGGAGCGGCCTCGCCCACGGCATCGCCATCCGTCGCCTCCTCGGTGGCGGCAGAGGAATCGAGCGGCGCCGTCTCCGTCGTATCGCCGTCCGCGGCCGCGTCGCCCTCGGCAGCAGGCGCCGCATCCGCAGCAGCCGCATCACCCTCGGCCGCCGGTGCCGCGTCAGTCGCGGCAGCATCACCTTCTGCAGCCGGTGCCGCGTCAGTCGCAGCCGCCTCGCCATCCGCTGCAGGGGCCGTATCCGCAGCAGCGGCATCACCTTCTGCAGCCGGTGCCGCGTCAGTCGCAGCCGCCTCGCCATCCGTGGCAGGCGCCGCTTCCGCAGCAGCGGCATCACCTGCAGCCGGTGCCGCATCAGTCGCAGCCGCATCGCCCTCGGGCGCAGCTGCATCCGCCGCCTCACCCTCTGCCGCGGCTTCATCCGTCGACGTAGCCTCGGTCGCACCCTCCGCCGCGGCCCCCTCGTCCGACATCGCGTCAGCCGAAACCTCTTCGCTGGCGGGGCCGGGGCCCACGGCGTCACCGGTCGTGGGCAGAGTCACGGCGATCGCCAGCGCGATCACGGCAGCCACACCGGCGCCCAGCCCCACCATCATGAAAAACGGGTTAGAGGCGAAACCGCCTGTCTTGTCTGCCACCACGAAACTCCTTGTCAGCACGGTCAGGGCGAACCCTTTGCAAATGACCTAGGTCCAAGCACCGCCCTGGTCAATCCACCGCGGCATAACGCACATAGGCAAAAGCGCTGCCATCCGGCGCCCAGCAGGGCACATTGATCGTCCCCTGCCCGCCAAAGAGCCTCAGAATCTCGCGACTCTCGCCACCCGCCTGCGGCAGGATCCGCAGGGTCACGTCCAGATCGCGCGGATGATACAGTGTCCCCGCCGGGTAACTCAAATACAGCACATGCGCCCCGTCCGGGCTCGGATGCGGAAACCAGTCCACGGTCTCCGACTCCACCATGCGCTGCGGGCTGGTGCCGTCCCGCCGCATACGCCAGATCTGCGCCCGTCCGCTTCGATCGGAATTGAACCAGATCCATTGCCCGTCGGCGCTGTAATCCGGCCCGTCGTTATGGCCCTCGTCACCGGTCACCCCGGTCAGCTGCACCTCCTTCTCCTGCATCACGCAGATTTCGTACCGCCCGCCCCGCCGTGCGCAATACGCGATCTCGCCGTCCGCGGCGGCGCCGTGCCAGTAGGACGGCACGGCAGTCACCACCCGTTCCGGCAGCCCGCCCGTCACCGGCACCCGGTACAGCGTCGCCAGCTTCTCTTCATGGTGCGACAGATAGATGAACGATCCGTCAACGCTGAAGCCATGATCGTTGTTACAGGCGTCGGCAAAGCCCGTTTCGATCTCTGCCACCGGCCCGCCGTCCAGCGGCACCCGCACCAGCCGCCCCGCCCGGTTCACCAGCAGCCACCCATCGGGATGCCAGTTCGGCGCCTCGATCAGGTCATCGGTCTGCAAGACCACGCGCGACGTGGCCCGCGCCATGTCGTATATCTCCAGACTGCTGCGCATCCCCGCCTCCGATTGCCTCCGCATCCGCTTCGGACTAGATCCGGTCAAACCGCGAAAGGAAAGCCCATGGCCACCGCAGATGACCGCCTGATCGTCGCCCTCGACGTGCCCAACGTGATCGCGGGCCTCGACCTCGCCGCGCAGCTGGGCGACGCCGTCTCCTTCTACAAGATCGGCCTCGGAATGCTGACGGGCGGCGGCCTCGCGCTGGCGAACGAGCTCAAGCACGATCACGGCAAGCGCATCTTCCTCGACATGAAGCTCTTCGACATCGGCGCCACGGTCGAGGCCGCGGTCCGCGGTTTCACCCAGTTCGACATCGACTTCCTGACGGTCCACGGCGACCCCCACGTGGTGCGTGCCGCCAAGCAAGGCGCCGCGGGCAGCAACATGAAGATCCTCGCCGTCACGATCCTGACCTCGCTGGACCGCGCCGACCTCGACGATGCGCTGATTCGCGACGGCACCGTGCCGGGCCTCGTGGCCGACCGCGCCGGTCGCGCCTTCGACGCCGGCGCCGACGGCGTCATCGCCTCGCCGCAAGAGGCGGCGGCGATCCGCGCACTGCCCGAATCGCGGGGCCGCCTGATCGTGACCCCCGGCGTGCGCCCCGACGGGGCCGCCCTGGGCGACCAGAAACGCGTCGCAACCCCAGCGCAGGCGCTGTCTGACGGGGCCGATCACCTCGTCGTCGGCCGCCCCGTCTGGCAGGCGGACGACCCCCGCGCCGCCGCCCTGTCGATTCGGGACCAGATGACCTCGATCCCGCGCGATCGCGTCCTGTAAACAGAAAAATTCGCTTGACGCGGAACTAAATCGTCACTGGTGCCGTTTCTCACTCAATACAGCATAACGCGGCTCAGACCGCAGTTGATTGAGGAGCGACCAGAATGACACAGATCAACCTTGGCGACGTTCGCTACAATGCCACCGCCGGCGCCTTCGAGGCCCGCGTGGACATCCAGCGCTCCGGTCGCACCTTCCGCTATCCCTGCATGGTCGCCGGCCCGCTGACCATGGATATGGAGCGCGTGCGCACCGGCCTCGCCCGCCACGCCCTGCGGATGTCCGACAGCGGCGCGTCTCTGCTGTCCTCCATCTGATTTTCGTTTCCCGAAGGCTTGTTGCCGCAATCTCTGCCTTTGTCCCTTGTTGATTGCCACATGGCGCGACCTTCCGACTGGCCCGGTGTTCCCCTCGTTCACCGGGCCATTTTTATGTCCGCACGCGTGCCGCAAGGATGCGTCGCAGGATGACAGCGCCCGTGACGCTGACGGCAATGACGAAAAACATCAGCCACGCGTCAGCATCTTCGACCCGGACATTGACCACCATCACCGCCCCGATGGCGAGGCCCGTCAGCAAAGTCGTCAGTCCGTTTGTCGTGGCCCGCACCGTCGCGCCCGTTGGGATCAGCAGGCTCAGCGCCAGCGCCGCGGCCATCGCCCCGATCGGCATGATCTGATTCACCCGCAACAGGGGGCGTTGAGCCTTATAGGTCTCGATGGCGCCTGCCGTATCGGACATGATCGCCTCCGTAAAGGCTCTCGCCAGGTCCGCTTCTGCCGCCGCCAACGGTGCCAGAACCGCTGCCAGCCCCCAGAGGGCAACCGACGGTCCGAGGGCCAATGCGATCCAGCGCCACAAGGCGATAGGCCGCGCTTCACTCATTGATGTCCCGGTCCCAGACCTTCGGCTTCTCGCCCGGCAACCCGAAGACCCGGCGCATCGCCAGATAGGCCGCCAGCGACAGCACGGCAAAGATCACCAGGATCAGCGGCAGCGATCCGATCGGCACGATCAACAGGATCAGCGCCAGAACCGCCGCCCCCACTGCGAAGCCCAGAAAGATGTAGCCCGGCACGATCACCTCCAGCGTGGCCAGCGCCAGCGCCGCCGACAGCCAGACCCACCAGACCGATGCCAGCATCATGCCTTGCCCCGCAACATGCGAAAGGCGTTGCCGAAGGCCTCCACCGCGTCCGCTGGCAGGATCACGGTCTGCTGGCCCTCGCCCGCGGCAATCTTCGCCAGCGCCTCGACCTGCTTCAGCGCCACTTGATACTGCGCCGCCTCCAACCCGTTTTCCGCAATCGCGACCGCCACGACCTGCGTGGCATAGGCCTCCGCATCCGCCAGCACGCGCCGCGCCTTGGCCTCCTGCTCGGCGGAATAGAGGTCCGCATCCGCCTGCAGCTCCACCGACCGCTTGCGCCCCTCGGCCTCGGTCACCTGCGCCCGCCGTGCGCGTTCGGCGTTCAGCTGCTGTAACATCGCCGCCCGCGTCGCCGCGTCTAGGTTCACGTCAAGGATCTCGGCCCGCGTCACCTCGATCCCCCAGTCGTCGACCTGCTCCGCCAGTTGCTCGCGCACGGCTGCGATGACGCTCGACCGGTTCGATTGCACCTGATCCAGCTCCATCCGGCCGACCTCGGACCGCACGATCCCCGCCACGGTGGTCGAAATCGCGCCGTCCACGTCACGGATGCGGTAAACTGTCTTCTCCGGCTCGATGATGCGGTAGAAGACGCTGGTCTCGACCTGCACCAGCACGTTGTCGGTGGTGATCGCGTCCTGCTTCATCGTTGGCAACTGCCGTTCGAGGATGCTGACCCGGTGCCGCACGCGGTCCAGGAACGGCACGATGAAATTGATCCCCGGCCCCAGCACCGTCCGCAACCGGCCCAGCCGTTCGACAACGAACTTCTCGGATTGCGGGACGATCCGCACACCGGCAAAGACGCAGACGACGATGAACAGCGCCAGCAGCAGCAGCACGAGGTTCTGTCCGAGGAAATCGCCCGGTTGCAGTTGCGGATCCATCGGCTTCGCTCCTCGAATGACTGCCGAACAGCTAAGACCGGATCGCCGCGCATGCAACGAAAACCGGTCGCGTCCCCGTCATCCTCGCTTTTTTTCAAATACTCCCGCCGGAGGCATCCCGCCCGTGCCCCGCGCGCTGCCGGAATGAAATCGTAACCTTTTGATTTTCCATATTTCTATTTTACATAATATGTATCGCATGCGAAACATTTGCTTTTTGCAATGTAATTTCAGGCCAGTCCCATGACCGGTTTCAGCCGCAGCCCCGCCGCCTCCAGCGCGGTCGCCGCAATGTCGACCGCGGTCAGCCCCGCCTCGGCATACATCGCCGCCGGGTCCGCCTGATCGATGAAGCGGTCGGGCAGCGTCATGGTCCTGACCTGACAGCGCCCGTCCAGCAGACCGTCGTTCGCCAGATCGTGCAGCACCATCGCCCCGAACCCGCCGCGCGCGCCTTGTTCGACGCAGACCAGCGCCCGGTGATGCCGCAGCAGTTGCCGGATCAGGTCACGGTCCAGCGGTTTCGCGAACCGGGCATCCGCCAGCGTCGGCGTCACCCCCTGCGCCACCATCATCGCGCAGGCCTTGCGGCATTCGCCCAGATGCGCGCCGAAGGACAGGATCGCCACATCGGACCCCTCCACAAGGACCCGGCCGCGACCGATCTCGATCACCTCGCCCCGGTCCGGCAGTATCATCGCGTCACCCGCCCCGCGCGGATAGCGGAACGCGATGGGGCCCGAGTCATGCGCTGCGGCCGTGCGGACCATGTGCTGCAACTCCGCCGCGTCGCCGGCGGCCATGACCACCATGTTCGGCAGCGCGCAAAGGAAGCCGACGTCGAAGGCCCCCGCATGGGTCGCCCCGTCCTGCCCCACCAGCCCCGCCCGGTCGATGGCAAAGCGCACGGGCAGATTCTGCAGCGCCACGTCGTGCACGATCTGGTCGTAGCCCCGCTGCAGGAAGGTCGAATAGATCGCCGCAAAGGGCCGCAACCCGCTCGCCGCCATCCCGGCGGCAAAGGTGACGCCATGCTGTTCCGCGATCCCCACGTCGAACACCCGCCCCGGAAACCGCTTCTGCAGAATGTCGACTCCGGTGCCGCCGGGCATCGCCGCCGTCACCGCCACGATGGTCGGATCGCGCTCCGCCTCGGCCAGCAGCGCCTCGCCAAAGACCTGGGTATAGCTTTTCGGCGCGGGCTTGCCCTTGGCCTGCCGCCCGGTCGCGGGATCGAACTTGCCGACGCCGTGACCCCGGTCGGCGGCAGTCTCGGCGGGGGCATAGCCCTTGCCCTTCACCGTGCAGACGTGGATCAGCACCGGTCCCGTCGCCCTGACCCGCGCCGTGCGCAATACCGGCAGAAGCTGGTTCAGGTCATGCCCGTCGATCGGCCCGATATAGGAAAAGCCAAGGCTCTCGAACAGCGTCCCCTGCCCGCCGCTGGCCGCACCCGTCACCAGTTGCCGCGCCCGTCGGGCGTGGTCGCGCAGCGGGCCGGGCAAGGCGGCCTCGAAGCCTTCGGCCAGCCGGTGCATCTCGCCCAGCGGCGAGGCGTAAAGGCCGGAGAGGTATTTCGACATCGCCCCCACCGGGGGGGCGATCGACATCTCGTTGTCGTTCAGGATCACGAACAGCCGCCGCCCTTCGGCGCCCGCGTTGTTCATCGCCTCGTAGGCCATGCCGGCGCTGATCGCACCGTCCCCGATCACCGCGATCGCGTCGCCGGTGTCCATTCCCATGTCGCGCCCCACGGTAAACCCGAGGGCGGCGGAAATCGAGGTAGAGGAATGGGCCGCGCCGAAGGGGTCGAACACGCTCTCGGATCGCTTGGTGAAACCGGACAATCCGCCTTCCTGCCGCAGGGTGTGCATCCGGTCGCGGCGACCGGTCAGGATCTTGTGGGGATAGCACTGGTGGCCCACGTCCCAGACAAGCTTGTCCCGCGGCGTGTCGAACACCGCGTGAAGCGCCACCGCCAGTTCCACGACACCCAGCGAAGACCCCAGATGCCCGCCCGTCACGCTGACGGACTCGATCACCTGATTGCGCACGTCCCGCGCCACGCCCGCAAGGGCCGTGTCGGACATCTGCCGCAGACTTGCAGGCCCGGTCAAAAGGTCCAGATGGGGTGTCTGTGTCATGGCGCGCCTCCGGAATGAAAATGGCGTCGCAAGGGGGGATGGCCCCGTGCGACGCCAGCCCTGTAGCCAACAGGTGGGAAACGGGGTGCGTCTGCCGGGAAGCGTGACACCCCTTGACGGAGCGCCGCACGCGGCGCTCCGACGGCGAAGGATCCGGCCGCGGTGTCGCGCCGCCGCCGGACCCGAACCCGTGCCTCAGACCGGAACGACCGGTCCCGCAGGCAGGACAAGCGACGACTGCGGCGTCGGATCGGGCTGCTGGCGGCTTTCCTCCGGCAGCGCGCGACCGATGAAGGCGATCACGCTGATCGTCAGCCACAGGGCCAGCACCACGATGGCGGCATAGCCCGCGCCCTTGAGCATCAGCAGCGTGACGTCGCCGGTCAGGCGGGCCTTGTCGCTGACGCCGAGGATATTGGTCTTTTCGGTCATGTCAGTCTCTCCCTCAGTCCAGGATCGGGGCATAGCCGTGGACCTGCGCCCAGGCGTACCAGTTGTCGACGACCGTTCCCGTCAGCAGGATCCCGATCCCGCCGCACAGCGGCGTCAACACCGCGAACCACCACGCCCAGCGATGGATCCCCTCCATCGTGGCGTTGAAGCCCATGGTCCAGCGCCAGAACAGGGCGGCGCGTTCCGTGGCCGTGCCGCGATCGACGATCTGCTCCAGCTCGCGGTCGCCGCCGAACCGGCTGACCGCCAGGATGGTGCCGCCGTGCATCGCGAACAGCAGCGCCGATCCGTAAAGGAAGGCGATCGAGAGCGCGTGGAACGGGTTGTAGAACAGGTTGCCATAGGTGATCGAGAACAGGTTCGTCCAGTCGAGGTGCGGAAAGATGCCGTAGGGCACCGCCTCGCTCCATGCGCCCATCATGATCGGGCGGATCAGACCAAGGACGAAGATCAGCCACAGCAGCGATGCGAAGGCCCAGCTGACATGATGCCCCATGCCCAGCGCCGTGGCGCGGGTATAGGTGCGGATCCACCACGAACAGCAGCCGACGAGGAAGAAGAAGCTGGCGATCAGCCAGGCCCCGCCCTCGTCCAGCGGCGCAAAGCCCAGACCGTATTCCGGCGCCGGCGGATCCAGCGACATCCAGGCGAGATCCCGCAGGAAGATCGCCGGATTGTAGGACGCCTGCGCCCAGAAGCTCAGCCCGATGATGAAGAACCACGCCCCGAAGCCCACGACCGCGATCAGCCCGTAGGGGCCAAGGTGGACCGGCCCGATCTGGGCGTTTCCGACGAGACCTGCAAGGGTCGAGAAGGTCGCCTTGTCGGTCCGTTCGTAGTTCGTGGTCGGATCGCCGGGGACGCCCAGTTCGACCGGCCCCTGCACCTGGACCTGCGTGAAGATATTCTGATATTCAGCCATGTCCCATCCCTCCTTACAGGTTCACCCACCAGGGCAGCTCGTAGTACCAGTCCCACCAGACGATCCATTCCTGGAACCAGACGGTGCCGGAAATCACGATGCAGACCGCCGACCAGAACCCGGCCATCAGCGCCAGGAACAGGCCCAGCCGGTGGATGCCGAGCGGCCCGATCGAATAGCCGATCAGATCGCGGAAATAGGTGTCCTCGTGGTCCGGCGTCTTGACGACATCGCCGCGCCGCGCGGGGTTCATCGCCGACAGGATCAGCGATCCGTGCAGCGCCAGCGCCAGTGCCGTGATCCAGAAGAAGCTGATCGCGACCATGTGGGCGGGGTTGTAGTGGAAATTGCCGTAGGCGTAGCCGGTGTTGTTCACCCAGTCGAGGTGGCTGAAGATCCCGTAGGGAAAGCCGTAGCCCCAGGCCCCCATCAGGACCGGGCGGATCACCACCAGCGTCACGTAGGCCAGGATTGCGACGCCAAAGGCGAAGGGCACGTGATAGCCGATGCCCAGCTTGCGGCAGATCTCGACCTCGCGCAGCAACCAGCTGACGAAGGCGCCGATCGCGCAGATCGTGATGATCTGCCACAATCCGCCCTGCAGCAGGGGCGCGGCGCCAAGGCCGACCTCCAGCGACGGCGGATCGATGCTGATCAGCCACGGGTTCCAGGTCGGACCCTGACTGGCGCCGTAGAAGATCAGGATCGTGCCGAGTACGGCAAAGAAGAATGTCGTGACCCCGAAGAAGCCGACATAGAACGGCCCCACCCAGAAGTCGAACAGGTCACCGCCGACGAGCGTCCCGCCGCGGACCCGGTATTTTCTCTCGAAGCTGAGCTGTGCCATCTTCCCCTCATTCCATCAATGGACAGGCCGAGGCCCTGTCCGGCCCCCCGTGCGCGGGCGGTCTGTCGTGGCGTTGCTGTGGTCTGCCGCGGCCGGGCATGCCGCCCGCGGCAATCCTGCGCCGGGCGCAGGCGAGTTACTGGACCGCCTCGACGTCGGGGCCGAAGGCGCGGTTCAACCAGTTCGTCTCGGGGTTCGAGAGCAGAACAAGGTGGATCATCACCGCCAGAAGGAACAGGAAGACGCCCTGTGCCACGAAAACGCGGCGCGGGTCGAAAACCAGCCAGATCTTGTAGAACTGTGCCATTCGCTTGTTCCTTCCTTACCAGCTGAACCAGGGCAGTTTGATGTAGGTCAGGATATGAGCGACCACGGCCACGGCCGTGAAGATCGCGAAACCGCTCATATAGACCGAGTGCAACTCCTGCGCCTGCTCGTCCGTCAGACCCGTGAAAGACAGGTCACTTCTATCAGCCATCTTTTGTCTCCAAATATGAACTGACACCGCGCACCCCCCGCGGCCGGGTATTGACGGGGGCTCCTCCCCCGTCCGGTCTTCGCCGCCCGTTGGTGGACAGGCGAAATCGTCTCCCCTTCGGTCCGGGGAATGGGGTCACGCGCTGAAGATGTGCGGCGTGATGATGCGGGCCTGGGACCAGGCGCTGGCGATGGGGCCCTTCTCGGGCCACGCCATCCGGCGGGCCGCCTTCAGCGCCCATGTCAGCAGCGACAGCGGGATCGTCGCCAGAAAGATCAGCGCGAAATAGGCGTAGTATTCACGCTTCGGCGCGGCGGCGTGGCGGCGCAGGATCGGTGCGTCCGTTGTGAAATCGCTCATGATCGTCCTCCAGTGGTGGTGTCAAAGGTGGCGAGGGTGGACAGGTCCACCCGGTCGCATCCGGCGTCGCGCGCAGCCTTCTCGGCGGCATCGCGCAGGGATTTCGCGGCAGAGATCCGGGTCAGGATCGGGTGAGTCGCCACGATCCGGTCCAGCGCCGCCTGCGCGTCCGCATCCCAAGGCAATTGCCGCAGTGTGGTGGGCGTCGGCGGGGCGGCGTCCATCTCGGACCCCAGCGGCAGGATGTGGAACAGCGCGTCGAAGAGCCCGTTGCAGACCTCCTGCAGCAGGTAGGTGGCGCCGGCATAGCCCATGAAGGGCGTGCCGGTGTGCCTGCGGATCGCAGCACCCGGAAAGCTGGCGGGGATGAAGGCCGGGGCCGGGCCGAAGCCCTTCTTCATCTCGGCCATGTACATCTTCTCGTTGATCGATCCCATGACGATCAGCGGCCGCTTGCTGTGCATCAGGTGACGCACCTCGTCGTTGTTCGTCTTCTGCCCGCGCGTGCGGGCCACGGCGAAGGCGCAGGGAAAGCCCAGATCGCCTTCGAGGTACTTGCGGATGCCGCGGGTGTAGGTCTCGTTCGCCACGACGGCGAAGTCGCAGGTGGCAAAGAAGTCCTGCGTCACCGACCGCCACAGGTCCCAGACCGGCTTCAGCGTGGAATGTTTTTCGCACTCGATGAACGGCTCGGGGTCCAGTCCCAGCAGCTCGCCCAGCGACCGCAGGAACAGCGTCGTCTGCTCGATCCCGATGGGCGCCTGCAGATAGGGCTTGTCCAGCACCTCGCACAGGCCGCGTCCGAACTCGCGGTACATGCAGACGTTGACGTCGGCATTCACCAGATTGCGCATCTCGGCCAGATGGGCGCCGAGCGGCATGACCATGTTTACCTCGGCCCCGATCCCCTCCACCAGACGCCGGATCTCATGCAGGTCGGATGGCATGTTGAACGTGCCGTACATCGGCCCGAGGATGTTAACGCGAGGTGCCGCACCCTCTTCCCGCTTCTTCTCCGGCGGCATCCGGCCCTTGGTCTGACCGAACTCGGTAAAGAGCCAGGTCATCGCGCGGTCGGCACTCTCCCACTGGTCCTCATCGATGGTACGCGGCAGGAACCGCTGGATGTTGGTACCCTGCGGCGTGACGCCGCCGCCGATCATCTCGGCGATGGAGCCCGTCACGACGACGGCGGGCAGTGCCGGATCGAGCACATCCCAGGCCCGCTTCATCGCGGCCTCGGTGCCCTCGCCCATCTCGGTCTCGCCCAGTCCGGTCACCACGATCGGCAACTCGTGCGGCGGCAGCCCATCGGTATAGTGCAGGACAGAGGTCACCGGCAGGTTCTCGCAGCCCACTGGCCCGTCGATGACGACCTGCAGGCCCTTGACGGCGCAGAAGGCATAGACCGCCCCCCAGTAGCCGCCGGCGCGATCGTGATCGGTCACCAGCATGACGCACCCCCCTTCTTCTCGTCGAAAATACCTTGGGGGTCCGGGGGCAAAGCCCCCGAAAGGGGTGGGCGGGCGGGGCCCGCCGCCCCCCATGACACACGCGCGACGCTCATATCATCTGCTCCGCCGCGGCCGCGCGCGCCTGCTTGTCCAGCTTCTTCTGGTGCTGGGCCCGGAAATCGGGCCGCAGGTTCGGGCTGCCTTCCCAGACACCGGCGGTATCGCCTGCGCCCACGCCCTCGAAGAACGCGCGCATCGTGTCCATGCGGGTCTTGCCGCCCATCGCGGCGGTGACGACCTGCTGCAGGCTGCCAGCCCCGGCAGGCCCCATCAGGGGCCGGGCCGAGATCAGGTTGGTGAAATAGAGCGCCGGGATGCCCAGTTCCTTGCCGCGCTGCACGACGGGCGTGGTCCCGATGGCGAGGTCCGGACGGACGCCCTCCATTACGGCCAGATCGTCCTCCAGCGAGGCGCGGAATTTCACCGTGACTCCCTTCGCCCGCAGCCAGTCCGCATCGACGGCGGACCAGGGCGTCTTCGGCAGCGCCGTGCCGACGTAGGGCACATCGGCGCCGCTCTCGATCAGCAGGCGGGCGACCAGCAGTTCGGAGCCTTCGTAGCCCGAGACGGTGATCGTGCCCTTTACCTGCGCCCCCATCAGCGCGCCCTTGATGGCAGGCAGAAAGGCGTTCTGCGCCGCGGCGATCTTGTCGGCGGCGATGCCGTAGGCGCCCCCGATGGCGGCCAGCCAGGCGGCGGTGCCGTCGTGACCCACGGGGGCGGAGCCGACGACCGTGCGACCGGCGGCCTGAAACTCGCGGACGCTCGCGGTATAGAAGGGATGGATCGCGGCGGCGACGCCGCAATCGAGGGCGGCGTAGAGCTCGCGCCATTCGCGTGTCGGCACCACGGGACCGGCGGCCAGGCCCATCGGCGCCAGCATCGCGCCGATCATCATCGGGTCGGCCGGGAACATCTCGCCCAGCAGCGCGACGCTGGGGCGATCCTCGGCGGCGGAGGCGGGGCGGGCGACGGGTCCGGCCTCGGCCTCGGTCCGGGCATAGTTCAGCATGGCCCCGGCGAGGACGTCCTTGGCTTCCGCGTGGGTGGGAATCCCGAAGCCGGGCACGTCGATGCCGACGATCCGTACGCCGTTGATTTCCTTCGGCAACAGCCGCAGCGGCACGCCGGAGGCGGTCGGCACGCAGAGGTTCGTTACCACGATCGCGTCGTAACGGTCCGGGTCGGCCATCTGGTGCACGCTCTCGCGGATGTCCTCGAAGAGCTTGCCGGTGACAAGGGATTCGGAATTGAATGGCACGTAGCCGACCGACCGGCGGGCGCCGTAGAAATGCGACACGAAGGTCAGGCCGTAGACGCAGCAGGCGGAGCCGGACAGCACCGTCGCCACCCGCTTCATCCGCAGGCCGACGCGCAGGCTGCCGAAGGCGGGGCACATGGATTGCGGCTGATCGTGGGGGCCCTTGGGGTAGTCTTTCGCGAATTGGTCGAGCAGGTCGGATTGGCCGGCGGCGCGGGCAGCGGAGTCCAGTTCGGATCTCGAGGAACAAAGGCCGGCGGCAGCGGGGGGCTCTGCCCCCGTCGCTGAAGCGACTCCCCCGAGGTATTTTTCACGAGAAGAAGCAGGGGAGGCCGTGACCAGCACCGTGCCGTCCGTGTCCTTGCTGACATGGAAGCCTTCACGCGTCATCGTAGATGACCTCGAGGCTGGCCTTGGGCGTGCCGTGCTTGCCGCGCATATCGGTGTCGGTCGCAGGGACGAGCTGGTAATCGCCGCCGGTGTCCTTGCTGTCGAATAGGCCGAGGAGTCCGTCCTGATTCAGGGGCGTGGGGCGGACGGGGGGCGCGATGCCGACGGCCTCTGCCAGACCTTCGAACATCGGACCCCATTGCGAGGCATGGGTGCCGACGATCTGGTAGTTCGCGGATTTCTTGCGCAGGTCGTCGTCGGCGGGGATCGCGGCGAGGACAGGGATTTTCACCGCTTCGGCGAAGGCCTGCGCCTCGCCGGTGCCGTCGTCCTTGTTGATCACGAGGCCCGCGACGCCGACGTTGCCGCCCATCTTGCGGAAGTATTCCACCGCCGAGCAGACGTTGTTGGCGACGTAAAGGGATTGCAGGTCGTTGGAGGCGACGAGAATCACCTTCTGCGCCATGTCGCGCGCGATTGGCAGGCCGAAGCCGCCGCAGACCACGTCGCCCAGAAAGTCGAGCAGGACGTAGTCGAAATCCCAGTCGTGGAAGCCCAGTTTCTCCAGCAGTTCGAAGCCGTGGATGATGCCGCGGCCGCCGCAGCCGCGACCGACCTCTGGCCCGCCGAGCTCCATCGCGAAGACGCCGCCGCGCTTGAAGCAGACGTCGCCGATCTGGACTTCCTCGCCGGCCAGTTTCTTGCGGGACGAGGTCTCGATGATCGTGGGGCAGGCCTTGCCGCCGAACAGCAGCGAGGTGGTGTCGGACTTCGGGTCGCAGCCGATCAGCAGGACGCGCTTGCCCATCTCGGCCATCATGTGGCTGAGGTTGGCGAGGGTGAAGCTCTTGCCGATGCCGCCCTTGCCGTAGATCGCGATGATCTGGGTCTTCGACGTGGGTTCGCCCTGCGGCACCTCCAGCGTGGGGGCCGCGGCCTCGTCGCGCAGCGCGGTGTGGTAGTCGCGCAGGTTCGGGACTTCGTCTTTCATGCGGCGTTCCAATCGAGGATCATTTTCAGGCATGCGGTGTCGGTGAAGGCGGTGCGATAGGCCGCGGGGGCCTGCGCCGCCGGCATCGTGTGGGTGATGAGGTCCGCCAGGTTCAGGTCGCCCGATTCGACCAGCGCACGGGTGGCGATCATGTCGGCGGGCTGCCATTCGGCGCTGATGCGGAGGCGTACTTCGCGCATGAAGGCGGGCGGGAAGGCGAAGGAGAGCGGTTCGGTGTAGAAACCGGCGAGCACGATTTCCCCGCCACGGGCGAGGCGGCCGATCAGGTCGGGCAGCAGGGCGGACTGACCGGAGGCGTCGTAGATCGACCGGTAGTCGCGGCGGGTGTCGGTCGTAGGGTCGATGACGTCATAGCCCGTGCCACCGGTGCGGCGTACGGGGTCGATGTCCCAGACGGTCGGCGCGGGCGCGCCCGCGAGGATGGTCAGGCGGGCCAGCAGGCGACCGAGCGTGCCGTGGCCGACGATGAGGTCGGGGACGGCCTTGCCGGGGCCCGCGATGGCGTGGCGGGCGGTGGCGGCAAGGGCCAGAAGCGCGCCGGCGGCGCCGAGACCCGCGTCGATCCGGGTCACGCGGGCGGCGGCGGTGGTGACGGTTTGCGCGGCGGCGCCGAAGAGGCCGAAGGCCCCGTCGTAGCAATTAGCGCCGGGCACGAAGACATGGGTGCCGACGGGAATGTCGGTCTCAGGCCCGGCCTCCACCACTTCGCCAGCGGCCTCGTAGCCTGGGACGAGCGGGAAGCCCATGCCGGGGAAGGGCGGCATCGCGCCGGTGTAGAAAAGCTTTTCCGTCCCGGTGGAGATGCCGGAGTGGCGGATCTGCACGACGACGTCGGCGGGGCCGGGGGCGGTCAGGCCGACCTGTGCAAGAGACAGCTGGCCGGGGGCCTGCAGAAGGACGGCGGTCGTGTGCATGATGCGGTCCCTCCTCCGAGGTGATGGGGTGCGTTTCGTCGCGTTCCCCCTTGGATCAACTTTAGCGAGATGCACTTATGTGTCAACATATTTAGACATATCAACTGTCAACTTGACCTTACAGTCCAGAGGACGGAGGTGACGTAGGCGCGTGCCGGCGTGGGTGCCGTGACGGGATCCGTGAAGCCCGCCGCGGTCAAAAGCGCCTTGATCTGCGCGGCGGAGCGGGCGTGCCCGGTCCGCATCGCCATGCAGTAGAGCGCGAAGTAGGCATCGCCCGCACGCGTCGGCGATGCACCGCCGGTCATGGGTTCGGAAATGACGAGCCGCCCGCCGGGCGGCAGTGCTGCATGGGCCGCCCGGAGCAGGATCAGGACCGTGTCGTCGGCATGGTCGTAGAGCACCCGGACAAGGGCGATCGTGTCGGCGCCGGTCGGCAGGGGATCGTCGCGGAACGACCCCGCCCGGATCGTCGTGCGGTCCGCGAGGCCCGACTGCGCGAATCGGTGGGCGGCGGCGGGGGCGACGGCGGGGAGGTCGAAGAGCGTCAGCCGCAGGTGCGGGTGTGCGGCGCCGAGGGCGGTCAGGAAGGCGCCGGTGCCACCGCCGACATCCATGACGTGCTGGCTTTGCCGCCAGTCGAGGGCGGCGATCGTGTCCGCGGCGACGAGCCGCTGGCTGTCGGCCATCAGGGCCGAGTAGGTGGCGGTGACGGCGCGGTCGGTTGCCCCCCCGGCCCCGAAGACGTAGGGCCAGAAGGCGGCGAGCTCGGTCTCGACCTCGCCCCGGAAGAAGGCGACGGGGTCGGTCAGGTCGCGGTAGAGCACGTCGTGGTGGGCGATCATGCCCTGCAGGCCGGGCACGCCGGCGAGGGCGGCGCCGCGGGCGGTCAGGGACCAGAGATCGCGCGAGCGGCGCAGCAGCCCGAGGGATGCGGCGGCGTTCAGCAGGACGGTCATGCGGTCCGGATGGATATGGGACCGGGTGGCGAGGGTCGCGGTGTCGGCGGGCGCGTCCAGCAGCTGTGCGGGGATGTCGAGGCGGACCAGCGCCAGCAGCACCTGACTGTGGCAGAACCCCGCGACGAGGTCGAACATCGCCTCGCCCTCTGACCGGACGATGCGGCGCAGCAGGGGGATGCGGGCGGCGCGGGCCTGAAAGGCGGGGTCGGCGATCAGGCGGATCAGGCGCTGGCGCAGGCCCGGGCGCGGCGGCAAGAGGCCCGCCCGCGCGGTCATTCGCCGGGGATCGGCTGGCGCGCGACGGCGGGCACGAGGCGGTCGGCGTAGGCGCGGACCATCTGCGCCAGCGCCGCTTCGCCCGGGCAGGCGGGGATCGAGGAGATCGCACCGGCGAGCACGTCGTCGAACCGCGCCACGGCGCCCCGGATGCCAAGCTGCGCCACGGCGTTGGGGCGGCCGTGCAGGTCGTCCTGACCGGCGGGCTTGCCCAGTTCCGTCGCATCGCAGAGGGCATCGCGCAGGTCGTCGGCGAGCTGGAACGCCTCTCCGATCCGGTCGCCGAGTTCGGCCCAGGGTTCGCCGTCCTGACCGGCGGCAATGGCACCCATCTGGGTCGCCGCGATGAAAAGCGCGCCGGTCTTGGACCGGTGGTAGGCGGCGAGGTCGATCTGGTCCTCGGATTCCCACCCCTGCCCGGCGCAGATGCCGAAGGGCATGCCGGTGCGGGTGGCCAGCACGTCGATCAGCGCAAGGGCGCGGTCGGGGGCATGGGCCGCGGCGCGGGCCAGCAGCTGGAACCCCATGACGATCAGGCTGTCGCCGGTCAGCACGGCGAGCGGTTCGGAAAAGGCGCGGTGCAGCGCGGGCTTGCCGCGGCGGGTGTCGGCATCGTCGAAACAGGGCAGGTCGTCGTGGACGAGGCTGGCGCAGTGAATGACCTCGAGCGCGGCCGCAGCCGCATCGGAGAGGGCCGGGCGGTCGTCGCCGCAGGCCATGGCGACAGACAGGAGGATCGTGGGCCTGATGCGCGCGCCGCCGGGCGTGACCGCATAGTGCAGCGCGGCAGAGAGGCGTTGAGGCGCCGGGCCGCGCTGGCCGGACTGGATGGCAGATGCCACGGCGGCGTCGATCCGGTCTGACAGGCGCATGGGCCGTATCCTCTGATAACTGTAATCTATATTAGACACCTTAATGTAAACCAGACTGGACACATTTGCATTTCGAGTCAACACTCGGGTTGAGGGAGAGACGCGATGGACAGGCAGGCGCGGATCGTGATCGTGGGGGCCGGGATTGGCGGGCTGGCGGCGGCGCTGCGGCTGGCGTATGCGGGCTGCGCCGTCACGGTGATCGAGGCGCAGGCCACCCCCGGCGGCAAGATGCGGACCCTGCCCACGGCGGCGGGGCCGGTCGATGCGGGGCCGACGGTGCTGACGCTGAAGCCGGTCTTCGATGCGCTGTTCGCCGATGTGGGCCTGCGGCTGGAGGATCATCTGACCCTGCACCCCCTGCGGACGCTGGCCCGGCACTACTGGCCCGACGGCGCGACGCTGGACCTGACGGCGGAGGCCGACGACAGCGCCGCGCGGATCGCGCAGGTCTTCGGTCCCGGCAGCGCCGACGATTTCCGCCGATTCACGGCGCGGGCGGCGCGGCTGTTCGCGGCCTTCGAGGGGCCGATGATGCAGGCGGCACAGCCGTCGCAGCGCGAACTGGTGCGGCGGGTGCTGCGCCAGCCGCGGCTGGCGCTGGACATGGCGCCGCAAAGGACGCTGGCGGGGCTTGTGGCGGCGTCGTTCCGGGAACCGCGACTGGCGCAGCTCTTTGCGCGCTATGCCACTTACGTCGGTGGCAGTCCGGGTGCATCCCCTGCCCTGCTGTCCCTGATCTGGGAGGCGGAGGCGCGCGGCGTCTGGACCGTGGACGGCGGGATGCACGCGCTGGCCGCGACGCTGGCGCGGCTGGCCGAGGGGTTCGGCGCCGCCTTCCGCTACGGGACGCCGGTGCGGCGGATCGTCAGGCAGGGCGGCAAGGTCAGCGGTGTGGATACGGGCGCGGGGTTCGTGGCCGCCGACATGGTGCTGTTCAACGGCGATCCGGCCGCGCTGCACGACGGCCTGCTGGGACCCGCGCCCAAGGCCGCCGTGACCGAGGTCGCGGTGACGCCGCGCAGCCTGTCGGCACATGTGGCGAGTTTCGCCGCCGTCCCGGAGGGGGTGCCGCTGGCGCATCATACGGTCTTTTTCGCCGACGATGCCGACGCGGAGTTCACGGCCATCGCCAAGGGCGCGGTGCCGCGGGACGCCACGCTTTACATCTGCGCGCAGGACCACGGCGCCGCCCCCGGCGCGCTGCAGCGCTTCGAGATCATCCGCAACGCCGCCCCCCTGGGCGACCACCCGGCAGAGGACTTTTCATGTCAAATACTGATGTTCGACAGGCTGCGGCTATTCGGCCTGCACCTGTCCCCCGGTCCGGTGACGCTGACCGGGCCGGCGGATTTCGCACGGCTGTTTCCCGGCAGCAGAGGATCCCTTTACGGGCGATCCCCGCAGGGGCTGACGGCCGCGCTGCAGCGGCCGACCGCGCGGACGGCGGTGTCGGGTCTGTATCTGTGCGGCGGGGGGACGCATCCGGGGGCGGGGGTGCCGATGGCCACGCTCTCCGCCCGGCATGCGGCAGAGACGATGCTGCGCGACCTTGCTTCAACCTCGACGTCCCGCCCGGCGGATACGCGTGGTGGTATGTCGACGGGATCAGCGACGACGGGCAGAAGGGCGTTTCCGTCATAGGCTTCATCGGGTCGGTGTTCAGCCCCTGGTACGCATGGAGCGGGCGGCGCGATCCGGCCGACAACTGCTGCATCAACGTGGCGACCTATGGCCCCGGCGGGCGGTTCACGATGACGGACCGGGGGCGCGACGCCCTGCGGACGACGCGGGACACCCTGCAGGTCGGGCCGTCGCGGATGCACTGGGACGGGCGGTCGCTGGTCATCGATATTGATGAAGTCAGCGGGCTGCCGGTCATTTCCCGCGTACGCGGCACGATCAAGGTGACACCGCGCGCGATCACGGGGGTAGAGCTGCCGCTGGCGGCGGACGGCGGGCACGTCTGGCGCCCCTTCGCGCCGGTCAGCGACATCACCGTTGCGCTGGAGGCGAAGGGGTGGCACTGGTCGGGGCACGGCTATTTCGACGCGAATTTCGGCACCCGCGCGCTGGAGGAGGATTTCGATTTCTGGACGTGGGGACGGTTTCCGACATCCGCCGGGGCGACCTGCTTCTACGACGCGGTGCGGCGCGACGGCAGCCGGTTCGACACGGCCATCGCCTTTGCCCCGGACGGATCGGCGCGGTCGGCCATCGCGCCGCCGCGCACCGCGTTCAAGCGGTCGCTGTGGCAGGTGAAACGAGAGACGCGGTCCGATCCGGGCACGGTGCCGCGGCAGGTGCTGGGGATGCTGGATGCGCCGTTCTACAGCCGGTCCGCGGTGCGGACCCGACTGAACGGAGAGACCGTGACCGGCGTCCACGAGGCGCTGGATCTGGCGCGCTACCGCAACCCGCTGGTCAAGGCGATGCTGGCGTTCCGGGTGCCCCGGCGCCGCGGCTGGGCGGAACCGGGCGCGTCGCGCTGACGTTGGACTTGCGACAGATCAGGGAAATTGCCATGGCCGAAGACACGACACGGCGCCTGCCCGAAGGCGCCAGCAAGGCCGAACCGCGCGTCGCGGCATTCGAGGCGCTGTCGCAGGCCATGGCCTCTGGCGAGCGGCTGATTCCGCCGGTGCTGCTGACCGGTCAGGCCCGGCGCGAGCATGTGCGCCGCACCCTGCGAGAGGATCACGCCACCCGGATCGAGCAGCAAACCAGCGGCACGGCGGAAAAGTTCGATACGCTGTCGAAGGATGTCTTCAAGTTCTTTCGCGGCACCGCGCTGCTGTTCTATCGGGACATGGCGGGCGAGGATCCCGGCATGCCGACGGTGCTGGCGCTGGGCGACGTTCACCCGGAAAACTTCGGCGTGATGCCGGATGCGCACAACGTGCCGATCTTCGGCGTGAACGACTTCGATGAGGTGCTGTATGCACCGTTCACCTGGGACATCAAGCGCGGCGCCGTGGGCTTCTGGATCGCGGCGGAAGAGGTCGCGGGTGCGGGCAAGAAGCAGCGCAAGCGCATCGTGAAGCACTTCGTGAAGGGCTATCTGCGGGCGATGGAGGATTACGCCCGCCACGCGACCGAGAAGAACGACAACTACCGCCTCGACAATTCGCCCAAGGTGATCCGCCGCCTGTTCGCGCAGGCCTGGGAAGAACGCAAGGACTGGCTGTGGGGCGACTATCTGAAGCCCGGCGGCAAGGGCTTTCGCGCCGACGAGGAGTTGCAACCGATCAGCGGCGAGATCGCGAAGTTCCAGCAGGCGATCGACGATCTGGCCGAGGCCAACGGCCTTGACGTGCCGGACCGCAGCCCGGAGCTGAAGGTCAAGGACGTCTGCGTGCGCCACGGTCAGGGGACGGCGTCACTGGGCCTGCCGCGCTACTACGTGCTGCTGGAAGGACCGTCCAAGGATGCGACCGACGACATGATTGTGGAATTCAAGCGGGCCCGCACCTCTGCCCTGCAGGGGCTTACGCCGCCGACGGCGTTCGAGGCGGGCGACCGGGCGGACCGGATCGCCCACGGGCAGAAGGTGCAGCTGGCCCATGGCGACGTCTTCTACGGTGCCGTGACCATCGACGGCGACAGCTACATGAGCCGCGAGCGCGCGCCGTTCCGCGACGACATCGACCTTGACGACCTGTCGAAGAAGACATGGCGCAAGTATGCCGCCGTCTGCGGCGCGGCGCTGGCGCAGGCCCATGCGCTGTCGGACGATCTGGGACAGGTCGATTACGACGTGGAACCGTCGATCATCGCCGCCGCCAGCCCGCGCGGGCTGTTCGTGGCCGACATCCAGCGGTGGACGAAGGAGGCGGTGAAGCGCCTGCGCCGCGATCACCGCATGTTCCGCAAGGATCACGCGGCGGGGGCCTTCGACCGCATCGACATCACCTACCGCTGACGGCGTCAGTCCAGCGCGGCAACCACGGCCCGGATCACGGTCGCCGCGTTGGTGGCGGCCAGCGCCATGAAGGTGCCCATCTCGTTCGCACCCTCGCCACCGCCCGCAAGGTCGGACAGCGACCGGAAGGCGATGAAGGGCACGTCGTTGGCGAAGGCCACCTGCGCCACGGCGGCGCTTTCCATGTCCAGCACCTGCGCGTCGAAGGTGGCAAAGGCGTGCCGCCGCAGATCTGCGTTGTCGACGAACATCGGGCCGGACACGCCGTTGCCACCGACCACGATCTTCGGCGCCTCTGTCAGGCAGGCCCGTTCCGGCGTGCAGTCGGACAGGGTGACGTCGGCGGCGACGGTCTGCGCCAGCGCCAGCAGGTCGGGATCGACGGGGAACCAGAACCTCATGTCGGGCTCTGTCAGGCCGTCGGCCATGACGCCGAAGGGGACGGTGAAGGTCATGCCGAAGTTCGGAAATTCACTGGTCATCCACGGCGGGATGGCGAAGGCACCGTCGGTGTCCCGCGCGGCGACGCCCTGCAGGTACTGGCCCCACTGACCGGGCACCACGACGTCGCCGATGGCAAGGTCCGGGTCCACGCCACCGGCGATGCCCGAAAACAGGATCCGGTCGATGCTGAAGTGGTCCAGCGCCAGCTGCGTCGTCATGGCGGCGTTCACCATGCTGACCCCGGACATGAACATGACGACGGGCTGACCCTCCATCTGGCCGGTGGTGAAGGTGACGCCGTTCAGCGTCTGCGTCGCGGTGTCGCTCAACCCGTCCTGCAGGGCCGCGATTTCAGGCGGAAAGGCCGAGACGATGGCGGTGCGATGGGTGGTATCCGCCTCTTGCGCCGCCAGCGGGGCGGCAAGGATCGCGAGCGACAGGGCGAGGGGCGCGCGGACGGCGTGGACAGGCGGGCAGTGCATCGGTATCTCCGGTCTGGGTGTGCGGACATGCTGCACGCGGGGGACGGGACCGCAAGCGCGGGCCGCCGGATTGCGCCGTCCGCCCGCACCGGTGCCGGGCATGTGGCGCGAAATTCAGCACGGAAGGTGGCGCATGGGCTATCCCGACCTTTACATCCTGCGCCACGGCGAGACGGTCTGGAACCGCGAGGGCCGGATGCAGGGGCATCTGAATGCACCGCTGACCCCCGTGGGCCGGGCGCAGGCGGAACGGCAGGGGGCGCTGCTGGCCGCGCGCGATCTGGCGGGCTTCGGCTTCTGGACCTCGCCCCTGTTGCGCGCGGTCGAGACGGCGGCGCTGGCGCTGGGTGCCATCGCGGCAGAGGTCCGCACCGACGACCGTCTGCGCGAGATCGACGTGGGCCACTGGCAGGGCCGTTTGCGGGCGGACTGCGCGCCGGCGGGCGGTGGTGCGCACGGTCCCGACGGCGACCTCAGCCTCTATGCCCACGCGCCGGGGGAAGGGCTGGACGCCGTGGCACTGCGGGCGCGGGCGTTCCTTAACGATCTGGACGGCCCCGCCGTGGTGGTCTGCCACGGCATCGTCAGCCGGATGCTGCGCTGCGCCGCACTGGGGCTGCACCACGGCGCCTGGACGGAACTGCCGGGCGGTCAGGGCAATGTCTTTCACTTGACGGGCGGCCGGATGGAAGAGTTGCGCTGACCTTCGTTTGGCGCTAGATCGGCGCCTGCGGGTGGTTAGCTCAGTTGGTAGAGCGTTTCGTTTACACCGAAAATGTCGGGGGTTCGAGCCCCTCACCACCCACCATATTCCTTCAGGCCGCGCTTTTCGCCAGTGTCGTCGCTTCTGCGCGATGCCGCCCTGCCCCTATGGGGCAAGGCGGCCGGTCGGGTCAGGCGACTTCCAGATCGGACGTCAGCTGCAGGCCGATCAGCAGGGGGTCGTGGTCAGAGGCGGAGTATGGATCAGTGCCATTGAACCAAGCAGGATCGACGAACTCCGAAGAATAGCCCAGCAGGCTCGGCTCCAGCGAGTTGATGTGCCATTCGGTGATGCCGGTCACCTGCCCTGCGAGCGAGGCGCTGGCCAGCGCCTGATCCAGCGCGCCGCGCTGTCCGTCGAAGGTGTAGCTGAAGGCATCCTGACCGATCAGCGTGTCGAGCAGGCTTGTGTAGCCCGCCGCCTCGATCGCCTGCACAGGGTCTTCCTTGCCGTAGGCGTTCAGGTCGCCGATGATCAGGTAGTCCGGGTCGTCCAGATCGAAGGGATCGCTGGCCAGCCATGCGGTCAGCTTTTCCGCCGCCGCGGTGCGGGTGGCGTTAAAATTGCCCTGCCCGTCGCCGAGGTCCGCATCGTTGCCGGTGCCGGAGCCACCCTTGGACTTGAAGTGGTTGACGGCGATGGTCACCACCCCGCCGTTCGCATCCTCGAAGGCGGCGGCGACGGTGGGACGGTTGCGCTGGCTCTCGCCTTCCGGCGTGTAGTCAAGGATGCCGGAGTCCAGCACGCTGACCGCATCGGTGCGGTAGATCAGGCCGGTGGTGATCGCATCGGTCCCGATGGTGGACCCGGTGCCGGTCGGATCGACGAAGGCATAGACCTCGCCCCCCGCGCGGGCGTTCAGGGCGTCGACCAGTGTGGCGATCGCGGAGCCGTCGCCGAAGCCGTTGTTCTCGATCTCTTGCAGGCCGATGACGTCCGCGTCTAGCGCGGTGATCGCCGTCACCAGCTTGTCGGTCTGACGCAGGAAATCCTCTGCCGTCGTCGCACCCCGGGCGTCCGAATCCTCTGACGTGAGGGTGGTGAAGTAGTTCAGCGTGTTGACGCTGGCGACCTGCAGCGTGCCGCCGACATCGGCGGGCACGGGATCTCGGGAGAGGGTGTTCGTCGTCTCGTCGATCTGCAGAAGGCCATCGGCGACGAGTTTGTATTCGCCGAAGGCGTAGGTCATCACGCCGGTCACGGGGGCCGTGATCTCTGCCCCGATCCGCAGGGTGCCGCCGGCGGACAGGTCGTCGCCAATGTCGAGGTAGCCGTTGCCGTTGTCACCGGCGGTCGCGTTGGGGATGTAGGCGAAGCCGGAGGGGTTCTGCGCCGGGTTGCCGTCGTCGATGGTCAGTCGGTTGGCGGCATTCGCCTGCTGCAGCGCCGCGATCTCCTCTGCCTGGGTCTGGGCATCGTAGATCTGCGTGGGCTGGAACTGCGCCCCTTCGGAGACGACGATCTCTCCGAAGCGGCCGAGTTCGAAGGTTTCGATCACCTGCAACGGTGCGTCCGCCGTGCCGGTGTCCAGCGACACGCGCATGCCTTCCACGGCTTCCAGCATCGCGGCATCGCCGAAGGGCAGCGAGATGTCGGCGGCGGTCGGCAGGTCGGCCAAGGGGCCGATGATGTCGAAGGTCTGCGCGTTGATCTGGGTGGCGTCGAAGTATTCCTCTACCGTGCCGACGACGGTCACGGCGTAGGACACATCCACATCGGGCGTGTCGCCGGTGAAGACGAAGATGCCTTCTGACGTGGCGGCGTTGCCGTCGGCGTCCGCATCCTCTTCCTGCAGATAGAAGCCATTGGCGGTGACCATCGTCACGACGGCGGAAACCTGCACCGCCTGCCCCACGAAGCCGCTGGCAAAGCCGTCGCCCTGAATGGTCGAGATCAGCGTGGTTTCCGTCGGCGCGGGCGGGGGCGGCGGCGGGGTGGTAACGCCGGTCGCGGTGCCGGGGGTCTGGTCCACGGGGCCGATCCACGTGCCGTCCGGCAATCGCTGGAGCGACAGGCCGGGCGCCTCGGTGCCGTCTTCGGCCACGACGATGTCGGTGGAGGTGAGGCCCAGCGCGGGCCCGGTCGTAGCGGTGAAGCTGCCTTCGTAGGAGAGGAATTCCGTCACCGTGCCGGTCGGGTCGACCAGTGCCAGACCGTCCGGCGATCCGTTCTGCAGGCCAGCGATATCGACCACGGCATAGCCTTGTCCCGTGCTGCCGGACAAGGCACCGTCCAGCGCCACCGTCTTGTAAGACGTGCCGTCGCTGCCGTTGTAGGCGACCAGCGTCCAGCCGGTCAGGTCTCCTCCGGCGGGGCCCGCGATCTCGACGAACTCGCCGGTGTCGGCGCCGGCGTTGTCGTAGTGGATCTCGTTGATGAAGGCGGCGGTCTGCGGCGCGGGCGGTGCATCATTGCCGGCGCCGGGCGTCGCCGGGGCGGGTGCTGCCCATGTGCCGTCGGCCTGCCGCGCGAGCGAGAAGCCGATTGGGGTGTTGCTGTCCTCTGCCACGCCGATATCGGCAGAAGTCAGGCCACGGGCCGGGCCGCCCGTGGCGGTCAACGTGCCTTCGTAGGACAGGAATTCCACCACCTGCCCGGCGGCATTGACCAGTGCCACCGCATCGGGAGAGCCGTTCTGCAATCCGTTGGCCGGAAAATCGACGGTAAGGTAGCCGGTGTCGCCGGTGCCGGCCAGACGGCCCGCCAGCGTCACCGTATCATAGACGCTGCCGTCGTTGCCGTTGTAGAGCGCAAGTGTCCAGCCGGTCAGGTCGGTGCCGGCCACGCCTGCGATCTCGATGAACTCGCCCGCGTCGGCGCCGGCGTTGTCGTAGTGGATCTCGTTCAGGAAGGCCGTCGCCTCGTCCACGTCGGCGACGGTGATGCTGACCACGGCGGTGGCGGACAGCCCGCCGTCGTCCGTCGCGGTGACGGCGATGTCATAGACGTTGTCGCCGTCCGCATCGGCGGGCGCCTCGAAATCGGGACCGGTGGCGAATGACAGCGCCCCGGTGGAGGCATCGATGACGAAGAGCGCGGCATCGGTGCCGGACAGGCTGTAGGTCACGGCATCGCCATCGGGATCTGTGGCGGCGGCGGTCAGCACGTCGGTGCTGTTCTCGAACACCAGCGTATCGGCCAGTGCAAGGCCCGGCGCGTCGTTCACACCGGTCACGGTGATCGTCGCCGTCGCCGTGTCGCTGCTGCCGCGCCCGTCGGTCACCGTATAACGCAGGGTCGTGGTCGCCGTCTGTCCCTCCCGGAGGGAATCGAAGGCACCCATCGCGTCATAGGCGATGCTGCCGTCCGGATTCAGGGTGGCCTGACCGACGAGGCCCGTCGTGTCGATGGCGCTGATCCGCAGGGTGTCGCGGTCGAAGTCGAAATCGTTCTGCGTCAGCCCGGTCAGCAGGGTCGGCGCATCGGCGGTGGCCGCGGCGGCATCGTCACGCGCGAGCACCGCGTTGTTCCGCCCCGTCAGATCGGCGGTGTAGTCATCGGCGGCGAAATAAAGACGCTCCACCCCCTGCAGGCGGTCGCGGTCGCCGGTCAGGTCCGTGACCGTGGCCTGCGCCGGGCTGAACCCGCGCGCGGGCTTGACCGTCACCGTATAGTCGTCGACGCCGCCGTCGTAGACTGCCGTGTCCTGCCCCAGCCCGCCGAAGATCCGGTCGTCGCCCGCCGCCCCGAGGATGGTGTCATCGCCGAAGCCGCCGAACACGATGTCATCGCCACGGCCCGCATCGATCCGGTCCGGACCGAAACTGCCGAACAGGATGTCGTCGTGATCCGACCCCTTGATCCGGTCGGGGCCGAAGCCGCCGAAGAACAGTCCGATCTTGAAGAATTTCGACATGATATGCAGGCCTCGCGTCAGTTTTTTCCCATTTGATAAAAATTACCGGGGTTTTGTAACAGGTCTGCGTTTCCCTTGCGGCACCTCTGGGTTGAAAGTGGCAAAACCTGATCCATGCCGGTTTTCGCGGCAAATCGAGGGGTGCGTCGGCGAGCCTCCGCCGCTTCAGGCGGGGCAACGCGGGAGGATACCGCATACGAAAAAGACCGGCCCGTGGGGGCCGGTCTCGTGTTGCTCTACCTCAAGGCGCCGCTGCGTGGTTAGGTCAATTCAGCGCCTGATCGGTGATCTCGTGCGTCCAGGCCCCTTCGGGCGCCTTCGAGATGACAGGGTCCGACCCGCCCGCCAGCAGCGTGTCGACGGTGCGCTGGTAGTCGGCCTCGTCCAGTGTGCCGTTCGACCCGGCGGTCAGCTTGGCGACCTCGTTCATCATCCGCTCCTGCGCCTCAAGCGACTGGGCGCCGGTCTCGTCGTTGTCGAGCACGATCTGCGCGGCCTCGGCCGGGTTCTCCTCGGCGTATTTCCAGCCCTTCATCGAAGCGCGGACGAACTTCACCATCTTGTCGACGAATTCGGGGTTCTGCAGGTTTTCTTCCAGCACCCACATGCCGTCTTCCAGCGTGGCGACGCCCTGGTCCTCGTACTTGAAGGTCACCAGCTCGTCCGGGCTGACGCCCGCATCCAGCACCTGCCCGTATTCGTTGTAGGTCATGGTCGAGATGCAGTCCGCCTGCCGCTGGATCAGCGGATCGACGTTGAAGCCCTGCTTGAGCACCGTGACGCCGTCGTCGCCGCCGTCTGTGGAAATGCCGGCCTGGCTCATCCACGACAGGAAGGGATATTCGTTGCCGAAGAACCAGACGCCGATGGTCTTGCCCTTGAAGTCCTCGACGCTCGTGATGCCGGTGTCCTTCCAGCAGGTCAGCATCAGACCGGAGGTCTTGAACGGCTGGGCGATGTTCACGACCGGCAGGCCCTTTTCGCGCGCGGCGAGCGCCGAGGGCATCCAGTTCAGCATGACGTCGGCGCCGCCGCCGGCCAGCACCTGCGGCGGTGCGATGTCGGGACCGCCGGGCAGGATGGTGACGTTCAGGCCCTCTTCCTCGTAGTAGCCCTTGTCCTGCGCCACGTAGTAGCCCGCGAACTGGGATTGCGTGACCCACTGCAGCTGCAGTTTCACGTCATTGTCCTGCGCGCTCGCACCGCTGGCGACGAAGGCCAGCGTGGCGGCGGTGATCAGCTTCTTCATTCTTCTCTCCTTGTTGATGGGATGCCGGGTTGGGCCGGTCTGTTATCTGCGTTGCGACGGGTGCCAGAAGGTCAGGCGTCTTTCGATCAGCGCCATGGCGCCGTAGAATGCACTGCCGGCAAGGGCCGCCACGACAATCTCTGCCCAGACAAGGTCCAGCGCAAGCTGCCCCACGCTGGTCGAGATCCGAAAGCCCATGCCGACGGTGGGCGAGCCGAAGAATTCGGCAACGATGGCGCCGATCAGCGCCAGCGTGGTCGCGATTTTCAGCCCGTTGAAGACGAAGGGCAGCGCGGCGGGCACCCGCAGCTTCAGCAAGGACGGCCAGTAGCCGGCGCCGTAGGTCCGCATCAGGTCGCGCTGCATCTGGGTCGTGTCGCGCAGGCCCGCGACGGTGTTCACGAGGATCGGAAAAAACACCATGACGCCGACGACGGCCGCCTTCGACGGCCAGTCGCTGCCCAGCCATTTGACGAAGATCGGCGCGGTCCCGACGATCGGCAGGGCGGCCATGAAGGCCCCGACCGGCAGGATGCCCCGCGTCAGGAAATCCGACCGGTCCACCAGCACCGCGACGACGAAGGCCGCCAGCGCCCCGCAGACATATCCCGTCAGCGCACCCTTCAGGATCGTCTGCGCGAAATCCGCCCAGAGCGTCGGCAGGCTGTCCGCGAAGGTGACCGCGATGGCGGAGGGCGGCGGCAGGATGATCGGACTGACGTTGCCGAGGCGCACGCCCACCTCCCAGATCAGCAGGAGCGTGAGGCCGAAGACCAGCGGCGCCGCCCAGCCGGCGGTGCCCTGCCCGCGCCGGGCCAGCATCAGGTTGATGACCCAGCCCGCGCCCCAGACCAGCATGACGGCGGCCAGCGCCATCATCGGGCCATCCCCATGCGTTTCAGCGACACCCGCTCCAGCGCGCTGAAGAGGCCGACCAGCACCGCCGCGGTGATCGCCGCGGCAAAGAGCGCCGCCCATGTGACCAGCGGCTGCCCGTATTGATCCCCCACCAGCATCCGCGCCCCGAAGCCCGCCCGCGCCCCGGTCGGAAGCTCGCCCACGATGGCCCCCACCAGTGCTGCGGAAATCCCGATCTTCAGCGACGCGAAGAGATAGGGCATGGATGCCGGCAGCCGCAGCTTCCAGAACCCCTGCGCGGCATTCGCGTGGTAGGTCCGCAGCAGGTCGACCTGCATCGCGTCGGGGCTGCGCAGCCCCTTCACCATGCCGACGACGACGGGAAAGAACGACAGGTAGGCGCTGATGATCGCCTTCGGCAGCAGCCCCTGTATCCCCAGCGACCCCATGATCACGATGATCATCGGCGCCAGCGCCAGGATCGGGATCGTCTGGCTGGCGATGGCCCAGGGCATGACGCTCAGGTCCATGGTGCGGAAGAACACGATCCCCACCGCCAGCGCGATCCCGAGGCCGGTGCCGATGGCGAAGCCCAGCAATGTCGCCGACAGCGTGACCCAGCCGTGATAGACGAGGCTCTGCTTCGACGTCACGCGCGTGCCCACGGTCGTCTTCCACAGCTCCGCCACCACCTGTTGCGGTCCCGGCAGCCGTGGCCGGTCCAGCGTGTAGGTCGCCGGGATCACCCCCGTATTGCGTGCCGCCAGCGCCAGCGCGCCGACGTCCTGCCGTGCCGCCGGAGTCTCCGGCGTCACGACGACCCCGTCCCGCTGCGCCTGATCGACGGCCAGATGAATGTTCATCGGCACGACCGCCATCACCCAAAGGCCCAGGATCACCGCCACCACGGTCAGGATCGGCAGGACGTTCCGCATCAACGCCCCTCCTCGCTTTTTCCGAAATACTCCCCGCGGAGCGTCCGGCATCCGCAACAGGCGCGCAGGTCAGTCATAGGAATGCCCCGCCCGCAGCCCGTCCCGCACCCGGTGGGCGATGGCGATGAACTCTGCTGAATCGCGAATGTCCAAGGGCCGCTCCTTCGGCAACGTGCTCTCGATCACATCCGCGATGCGCCCCGGGCGTGGGCTCATCACCACGATCTTGGTGGACAGATACACCGCCTCGGGGATCGAGTGCGTCACGAAGGCGATTGTCTTGTCCGTCCGCGCCCAGAGTTGCAGCAACTGCTCGTTCAGGTGGTCGCGCACGATCTCGTCCAGCGCGCCGAAGGGTTCGTCCATCAGCAGGATGTCCGCATCGAATGCCAGCGCCCGCGCGATACTCGCCCGCTGCTGCATTCCCCCCGACAGCTGCCAGGGAAACTTGCGCTCGAAGCCTGCGAGGTCGACCAGCTCCAGCACGCGCTTTACGCGCTCGGCCTGCTCGGCCTTGGAAAACCCCATGATCTCCAGCGGCAGCTTCACGTTGCCGCCGATGGTCCGCCACGGATAAAGCCCCGCCGCCTGAAAGACATAGCCATAGGCCCGCGCGCGCCGCGCTTCTTCCGGCGACATGCCGTTGACGGTCAGGGTGCCGCCCGTGGGCGTCTCCAGCCCCGCGATGCAGCGCAGGAAGGTCGTCTTGCCGCAGCCCGACGGCCCGATGAAGCTGACGAAATCGCCCTTGGCGATATCGAGGCTGACGTCCTTGAGCGCATGGACCGGGCCGTCACCGGTCTGGAAAGTCAGGTCGACGGACCCGGCGGCGATGACGGCGGGGGGCGCTGCCCCCGGTGCCGCAAGCGGCCCCTCCCCCGGAGTTTTTTCAGCCAAGTGAAGGGAGGATGCCAAGGATCAGACCCCCGTCGCCGGAATGCCCGACCGTTCCACCGGGCGGGGGGCGGTCAGCTCCTTCCACGTCGACAGCGCCTGATTGACCGATCCCTTCGGTTCGCGCGCGACGAACTGGCCGTGGCCCGGCTCCGGGTTGATCTTGCCGTCCGCGAAGGCGACCCGGCCGCGCGTGAGGGTATAGCGCGGAAGGCCCTTCACCTGCTGCCCTTCGAAGACGTTGTAGTCGATGGCGGATTGCTGGCTGTCCGCCGTGATGGTCTTGGTCGCCTCGGGGTCCCAGACCACGAGGTCGGCGTCGGCACCCACCAGCACAGCACCCTTGCGGGGATAACAGTTCAGGATCTTGGCGATGTTGGTCGAGGTCACGGCGACGAATTCGTTGGGCGTCAGCCGCCCGGTGTTCACGCCGTGGGTCCAGAGCATCGGCAAGCGATCCTCCAGCCCGCCCGTGCCGTTCGGGATCTTGGTGAAGTCGCCGACGCCGGTGCGCTTCTGGTCGGTGGTGAAGGCGCAGTGGTCCGTCGCCACGACCGACAGCGATCCGCTTTGCAGCCCCGCCCAGAGGCTGTCCTGATGCTGCTTGTTCCGGAACGGCGGCGACATGACGCGGCGGGCGGCGTGATCCCAGTCGGTGTTGAAATACTCGCTCTCGTCCAGCGTCAGGTGCTGGATCAGCGGCTCGCCCCAGACCCGCTTGCCCTGCATCTTCGCCCGGCGGATCGCCTCGTGGCTTTCCTCGCAGGAGGTGTGCACGACGTAGAGCGGCACGCCCGCCATGTCGGCGATCATGATCGCGCGGTTGGTGGCCTCGCCCTCGACCTGCGTGGGGCGGGAATAGGCGTGCGCCTCGGGCCCGGTATTGCCGGCGGCCAGCAGCTTGGCAGAGAGTTCCGCCACCACGTCGCCGTTCTCGGCGTGGACCATGGCGATGCCGCCGAGCTCTGCCAGGCGCGAGAAGGAGGCGTAGAGTTCGTCGTCGTTCACCATCAGCGCGCCCTTGTAGGCCATGAAGTGCTTGAAGGTGGTGATGCCGCGTTCGATGACCTTCGGCATTTCGTCGAAGACCTGCTTGTCCCACCAGGTCACGGCCATATGGAAGCTGTAGTCGCAATGCGCACGCGTCGATTTGTTGTCCCACATCTTCAGCGCGTCCAGCAGCCCCTGACCGGGCGAAGGCAGCGCGAAGTCGATGACCATGGTGGTGCCGCCGGCCAGCGCCGCGCGCGTGCCGCTCTCGAAATCGTCGGCGGAATAGGTGCCCATGAAAGGCATTTCCAGATGGGTATGGGGATCGATACCGCCGGGCATGACGTAACAGCCGGTCGCGTCCAGCACCTCGTCGCCCGTCAGGTCCGGCCCGATTTCGACGATCTTGCCGCCGTCGATCTTCACGTCGGCCTTGTAGGTCAGATCGGCGGTCACGACCGTTCCGTTCTTGATCACCTTGCTCATCTCGTCACTCCTCTGACCTTCTTCTCGTCTCAAATACCTCGGGGGAGGCCCCTTTGGGCCGGGGGCAGCGCCCCCTAGCTTACGATTCCCGCCGTCTCGACCACCGCATGGAACAGCACGTCGGCACCTGCCGCGGCCCACTCCTTGCTGATCTCCTCGGCCTCGTTGTGACTTAGGCCATCCACGCAGGGGCACATCACCATGGCGGTCGGGAACAGGCGGTTCATCCAGCAGGCGTCGTGGCCGGCGCCAGAAACGATGTTCATGTGGGAATAGCCCAGCCGTTCGGCGGCATCGCGGACGGCGGTCACGCAGCCTTCGTCGAAGGTCACGGGGTCGAAGTGGCCGACCGGCTCGATCTCTATCCCGAGGCCGAGGTCTGCGGCGATCTCTGCCGCCTCCGCTTCCAGCTTTTCGCGCATGGAGGTCAGTTTGCCGAGGTCGGGCGAGCGGAAGTCGATGGTGAAGACGGCCTTGCCCGGGATCACGTTGCGCGAGTTGGGATAGACGTTGGCCTGCCCCACGGCGCCCACCGCGTCGGGCTGGTGATCCATGGCGATGCGGTGCACGGCTTCGGTGATCCGCGCCATGCCGAGGCCGGCGTTCACCCGTATGTTCATCGGGGTGGACCCGGTGTGCGCGTCCTTGCCGGTCAGCGTCACCTGCAGCCACCAAAGCCCCTGCCCGTGAGTGACGACCCCGATCTGCTTGCCTTCGGCCTCGAGGATCGGGCCCTGCTCGATGTGCAGTTCGAAGAAGGCATGCATCTTGCGCGTCCCCACGCGCTCGTCACCCTCCCAGCCGACGCGGCGGAGTTCGTCGCCGAAGGTCTTGCCGTCGGCATCGGTGCGCGCCTTGGCCCAGTCCTCCGTATGCTCACCGGCGAAGACGCCGGAGGCGAGCATCGCGGGGGCGAAGCGGGTGCCTTCCTCGTTCGTCCAGTTGGTGACGACGATCGGGTGCTTCGTGCGGATGTTCAGGTCGTTCAGCGAGCGGATCACCTCCAGCCCGCCGAGGACGCCCAGCACGCCGTCATACTTGCCCCCGGTCGGCTGCGTGTCGAGGTGGCTGCCGACATAGACCGGCAGCGCGTCGGGGTCCGTGCCCTCGCGCCGCGCGAACATGTTGCCCATCGAATCGACGCCCATCTTCAGCCCGGCCTTGGCACACCAGCCGGCGAAGAGGTGCCGCCCCTCGCTGTCGGCGTCGGTCAGGGTCTGGCGGTTGTTGCCGCCCGCGACGCCCGGTCCGATCTTCGCCATCTCCATCAGGGTATCCCACAGGCGATCGGGATTGATCCGCAGGTTTTCTCCGGGGGCTGCCATGCGTCTCTCCTGCTCAATCTCGATTTGACCGTTCGGTAAAACAAACGCTATCAGAGGGTCAGGGTCAGTCAAGCGCCACGCGCATTCATGCGGCAAACGCCCGGAAATCGGGCAAATGAATGCGATGCGGCCGATCCCTGCCGCTATTTGCGGCGCGAGGAGAAAGTGATGAACGAGGCGCAACCCCTGACCCGCATCCAGGCCCGCAACCGTGCGGCGATCCTGTCGGGGGGTCTTGACGCCTTTTCCTCTGCCGGGTTTCGCGGCGCCACGCTGGACCAGATCGCCGAGGCAGCGGGGCTGTCGAAACCCAATCTGCTGTATTACTTTCCATCCAAGGACGCGATCTACACCGCCTTGCTGGAGGGTCTGCTGGAAACATGGCTGGACCCGCTGCACGCACTGGATGCGGACGGCGATCCGGTGGCCGAGATCCTCGCCTATGCCCATCGCAAGCTGGCGATGAGCCGGGATTTCCCGCGCGAGAGCCGGCTGTTCGCAAACGAGATCCTTGCCGGCGCGCCGCAGATCGGCGCGGTCCTGTCGGGGCCGCTGCGCAGCCTCGTCGATGAAAAGGCGACGGTGCTGCGCGGCTGGATGGAGGCCGGACAGATCAGGGCCAGCGACCCGCATCACCTGATCTTCTCGATCTGGGCGCTGACCCAGCACTACGCGGATTTCGACGTGCAGGTGCGGGCGGTGCTGGGCGAAACCGACCCCTTTGCAGGGGCCGACCGGTTCATCGATCAGCTGTTCCGCAGCGTTCTGGAGCCTGTGCAAGACCGTCCCTTGTAAAGGCATACGGACAGGGCTACGTCGCCGCTTGCTGTCATCATCTGGGTCACTGCCATGTCCCCCGTCCACGCCGGCGCGCCCGGTCATGCTGCCAAACCCGCCAGCACACTTGCCCTTGCGGTCGGGTCCGTGGGCGTCGTCTACGGCGACATCGGCACCAGCCCGCTTTATGCCCTGCGCGAAGGTCTGGCCGCCGCCACCCACGGCACCGAGGCGCAGGCCGGCGACGTGCTGGGGATCGTGTCGCTGCTGCTGTGGCTGCTGATCCTGATCGCCACCTTCAAGTATGTCGTCCTGATCCTGCGCGCCGACAACCGGGGCGAGGGCGGCACCCTGTCGCTGCTGGCGCTGGGACAGCGCGCGCTGGGCACGAAGCGCCTGCTGCTGATGCTGGGGATCGTCGGCACCTCGCTGTTCTTCGGCGACGCGATCATCACTCCCGCGATTTCCGTGCTGTCGGCGGTGGAGGGCGTGACGCTGATCGTGCCGTCCTTCGCGCCCTATGTCATTCCCGTGACCGTCGGAATCCTGATCGCTCTCTTCGCGGCGCAACGGCGCGGGACGGAAGGCATCAGCCGCCTGTTCGGGCCGATCATGCTGGCATGGTTCGCGATGATGGCGATCATGGGGCTGCGCCACATCGCCGACGATCCGCATATCCTCGCCGCCTTCAGCCCGGCGCCGGGCCTGCAGTTCCTGTTCACCCACGGACCCGCCGCCCTGCCGGTCCTCGGGTCCGTCTTCCTTGCGATCACGGGGGCAGAGGCGCTTTATGCGGACATGGGCCACTTCGGGCGCAGGCCGATCCGTATCGCATGGGTCTTCGTGGTGTTTCCGGCCCTGGCGCTGTCCTACCTCGGGCAGGGGGCACTGGTGCTGTCGGACCCGTCCGCCGCGCGCGATCCGTTCTTCTTGATGGCCCCCGCGTGGGCGCTGCCGTTTCTTGTGGCCTTCGCCACCGTGGCCACGGTCATCGCGTCCCAGGCGGTCATCACCGGCGCCTTTTCCGTCGCGCATCAGGCGGTGCAGCTGGGCCTGCTGCCGCGGATGGAAGTGCATCACACGTCGGAAACCCAGCTGGGGCAGATCTATATCCCGCGCATGAATGCGATCCTGCTGATGAGCGTCGTAGTACTGGTTCTGGCCTTCGGGTCGTCGGCCAACCTCGCCACCGCCTATGGCATCGCCGTGACGGGGGAAATGCTGGTCACCACGATCCTCGCCTTCGTCGTCTACCGCTACCTGTGGAAATGGTCGGTGCCGCTGGCGCTGGCGATGCTGGCCCCGCTTGCGGTGATCGAGATCGGGCTTTTCGCCGCGAACATGACGAAGTTCCTGCAGGGCGGCTACCTGCCGCTGACGGTCGCGGCGCTGCTGGTGATCGTCATGGCCACCTGGGTGCGCGGCACCCGGATCGTGCAGGACAAGTCACGGTCCGAATCGATCCCGCTCTCGACCCTCATCACCTCGCTGGAAGGGTCGGAAAATTTGCGCCACGTGCACGGCACGGCGATGTTCCTGACGGCAGAGCCCGTCGTGGCGCCGCCCGCCCTGCTGCACAACCTCAAGCACAATCAGGTGCTGCATGACCGCAACTACATCGTGACGGTGACGACCACGAACGCGCCGCACGTCCTGCCCGCCGATCAGGTCGTGACGGAGACGATCACCGACGCCTTTACCCGCGTTTTCGTCACCTTCGGTTACATGGACGATCCCAACGTGCCCCGCGCGCTGGCCATGGCCCGCAAGCTGGGCGTGAAGTTCGAGATCATGTCGACCTCGTTCTTCATCAACCGCCGCAGCTTCAAGCTGGCGGAGAAGGGCGTGATGCCGGGGTGGCAGCAGCGGCTTTACGCCGCGATGACGAAGACCGCGTCGAATGCGCCGGCCTATTACCACCTGCCGCCGAACCGGGTCATCGAACTGGGCCAGCAGATCGTCATCTGACAGGGTGTCGCTGGAACCCCGGCCCGGCCCGGGGGTTTTCCCTGCAACCAAGGCAGGAGAATTCCGATGACCCATACCCTGACGATCACGTCGCTGACCCCCGTGACCCATGACACATGGCATCTGGTCTGCGACCGGCCCGAAGGCTTCGACTTCGAGGCCGGTCAGGCGACGCACATGGCGCTGGACCGCGACGGCTGGCGGGACGAGGACCGACCCTTTACCATGACCTCGCAGCCCGAGGACGAAGCCGTCGAATTCGTCATCAAGTCCTATCCGGACCACGACGGCGTGACCAAGCAGATTCCCGACCTGAAGCCCGGCGATGCATTCATCGCCGAAGACCCGGCGGGTGCGATCACCGACCACGGGCAGGGCGTATTTCTGGCGGCGGGTGCCGGTGTCACGCCCTTCATCCCGCTGCTGGACAAGCACGAAAAGGACGGCGTGACGGGCGACCGCCTGATCTTTGCCAACAAGACCGACCGCGACATCATTCTGAAGGACAAGTGGGACGCGATGGACGGTCTGCGCGCCACCTATGTCATCAGCGACCAGCCCGACACCGATCACCTCAAGGGCCAGATCGACCGGGAGATGCTGCAGGACCTGCTCGATGATCTGGGTCAGACGCTCTACATCTGCGGGCCGAAGCCCTTCGTCAACGCGATGCGCGACGCGCTGACGGACCTCAGCGTGCCGAAGGACAAGATGGTGATCGAAAACGGGTGGTAAGTGCCGCCCCTCACCGGTCCCCGCGTCCGGCGGGGGCCGGACCCCCAGACACAAAAAGGCCGCCCTAGATGGCGGCCTTTCGTATGGATCAGGGTCCGACTTACGACTTGTCGTCGGCTTTCGCCTTGTCATCCTTGAGCGGCAGATGATCCGCGCCCTCGGGCCGGTTCTTCTGGCGCTCGTTCGCCTCTACGGCCTTGTCGTTGCCCGTCATGGCGTCGTTTGTCTTGCCGGTCATGATTTATCTCCTTCATGTTGAGGGGCCAACGCGGGCGCTGGCGGGCAAGTTCCATATTTTGGGCAGTCGGCTGGATCGCCTTGACCGCCCGTGGCCAAGGCAGTCTGTTGCGCTGCAAGGCGCCAGACGCCCTGCCGGACCCAGACGAGGACAGACCATGCCGATCCGCAACCGCATTTCCGACCTGCACGCAGACGTCACTGCGTGGCGGCGCGACTTTCACATGAACCCGGAACTGCTGTACGACACGCACCGCACCAGTGGCATCGTCGCCGACAAGCTGCGCGCCTTCGGCTGCGACGAGGTGGTGACCGGAATGGGGCGCACCGGCGTCGTCGGGCTGATCCGGGGCAAGTCCAACGCCAGCGGCAAGACCGTGGCGCTGCGGGCCGACATGGATGCGCTGCCGATCCTCGAGGCGACGGGGGCGGATCACGCCTCTACCGTGCCCGGCAAGATGCACGCCTGCGGCCATGACGGGCATACGGCGATGCTGCTGGGCGCGGCGCAATATCTGGCCGAGACGCGGAACTTCGACGGCACCGTGGCCGTGGTGTTCCAGCCCGCCGAGGAAGGCGGGGCGGGGGCGCTGGAGATGTTGCAGGATGGGCTGATCGACCGCTTCGGCATTTCCGAGATCTACGGCATGCACAACTCGCCGCTGCTGCCGGAGGGCGCATTCGCCATCCGCCCCGGTCCGTTCTATGCCGCCGTCGACCTGTTCGAGATCACGCTGACCGGCAAGGGCGGCCACGCCGCGCGGCCCAACAACTGCATCGACACGACGCTGGCGGGCGCGGCGCTGGTGATGAACCTGCAGCAGATCGTGTCCCGCAACACCGACCCCCAGCAGGCCGCCGTCGTCACGGTGACGTCGTTCCGCACGGAATCCGACGCCTTCAACGTGATCCCCGAGACCGTCACCCTGCGCGGCACCGTCCGCACCTTCGACGCACAGGTGCGCAGGGATATCGAAACGCGGATCAAGTCCATCGCCGCCCTGACCGCAGAGACCTATGGTGCGCGTGCCGCTGTCGACTGGCCCGAGGACGGCTATCCGGTCATGGCGAACCATGCCGAGGAAACTGATTTCGCCGCCGCCGCCGCCCGTGCCGTGGCCGGCGACTGCAACACCGACGCGCCCCGCACCACGGGAGGCGAGGACTTCGCCTACATGCTGGAGGCCTGTCCCGGCGCCTACATCCAAATCGGCAACGGACCGTCCAAGGGGCTGCACCACCCGGAATACGACTTCAACGACGCGATCATCCCGGTGGGCGCGTCCTACTGGGTCGAACTGGCCGAACAAAGGCTGCCCGCATGACCACACTGAACGCCGGGCCGGAAACCTGTCACTGGGGCTTCTTCGACGCGACCCTGCCCCCCGCCGTCACGATCGAAAGCGGCGAGGAGGTGACGATCCACACCGTTTCCGGCGGGCCGCAGGTCTTGCCGGGGGAGGGGTTTCACGTTCCGCCGGAGCTGCACGCAATCCACGACAAAGGCGAGACGATGCGCGGTCACATCCTGACCGGCCCCGTCGCCGTCGCGGGGGCGATTCCCGGCGACGTGCTGCAGGTCGACATCCTTGATGTGCAACTGCGGCAGGACTGGGGCTACAACGTGATCCGTCCGTTGGCAGGCACCCTGCCCTATGACTTCGACGAGACGCATCTGACGATCCTGCCGCTGGATGCGGAAAAGGGGACCGCCCGGATGCCCTGGGGTCTGGACCTGCCGCTCGCGCCGTTCTTCGGCGTCATGGGGGTCGCGCCACCGTCCAACTGGGGTCGGATTTCCACCATCGAACCGCGCGTCCACGGCGGCAACATCGACAACAAGGAGCTGGTGGCGGGAACGACGCTTTACCTGCCGGTCCACGCGCCCGGCGCGCTGTTTTCCTGCGGCGACGGCCATGGCGCGCAGGGGGATGGAGAGGTCTGCATCACCGCGATCGAGACCGCGCTGACCGGCCGGTTCCGCCTGACGATCCGCCGCGATCTGACGCTGACCTATCCGCAGGCGGAGACGCCCACGCATCACATCACGATGGGTATGGACCCGGACCTTGAACGCTGCACGGAGATGGCCCTGCGCGACATGATCGCGCTGGTGGCGGACCGCGCCGGGATCACAAGGGCGCAGGCCTATATGCTCTGCTCGCTTGCTGGCGACCTGCACATCACGCAGACCGTCAACGGCTGCAAGGGCGTGCACATGATGATGGCGAAGGCGCTGCTGGGAACCTAGGCCCCAAGCGCCTTGGCATCGCGCAACTCGCGCACCAGCCGCGCCTCTTCCTCTGCCTTGGGGGTGGTGAACCGTGCGAGCAGCAGATAGGCGACCGGCGTCAGGTAAAGGGTCGAGATCGTCGCCAGCCCCAGCCCGCCCACGATGATCCAGCCCAGCGCCTCGCGCGCCTCGGCGCCCGCACCGGCGGAAAAGATCAGCGGCACGCCGCCCAGCACGGTCGAGACCATGGTCATCATCACCGGCCGCAACCGGATGGTGGAGGCATCGAAGATGGCAGAATGGATATCCTGCCCGTCGTCGCGCAGCTGGTTAGCGAATTCCACGATCAGGATGCCGTTCTTGGCCATGATCCCCACCAGCATCACCAGCCCGATCTGGCTGTAGACGTTCAGGCTTTGCCCCGACAGCAGCAGCGCGAAGATCGCGCAGGCCAGTCCCAGCGGCACCGTGGACATCACCACGATGGCCGAGATGAAGCTTTCGAATTGTGCCGACAGGACGAGGAACACGATCAGGATGGCGAAGCCGAAGGTGACGACCAGCCCGCCTGCCGTCTGGTCCAGCGTCGCCGCCTCGGCCAGCGGCACGATGCGGTTCTGTTCGGCCAGCACCTCGGCCCCGATCTGCTGCACCTGATCGAAAGCGGCGCCGAGGGCCAGTTCCGGCGTCAGCCCGGCGGTGATCTCGACCGCGCGGTTCTGTCCCTCGCGGGTCAGTTCGGGGGCGACGGCGCGTTCTTCCAGCGTGACGAAGCTGGACATCGGCACCATCTGCCCGTCGCCGGACTGAATGAAGACGTTTTCCAGATCGCCGGGATCGTTCACCGGGTCGCGGGTCGACAGCATCTCGATGTCGTAGCTGGTATCGTCGATGAAGACCGACCCGACCGGCGCACCGTCCAGCACCGCGCGCAGGGCCTGCCCCAGCCCGGTGATGTCGATGCCAAGGTCGGCGGCCCGTGTCCGGTCGATCTGGATGAAGAGCTGCGGCTGGGTCGTCTCGTAGCCGAGGTCGATCTGTCCCAGCGCCGGGTCCTGCCGCATCCGCTCTACCATCGTGGCCGAAACCTCTGCCAATTGTTCGTAATTGTCGCCGGTGATGGCAAAGCGCAGCCCCTCGCCCGCACCACGGATGCCAAGAGAGTTCGGCTGGATCGCGAAGGCCCGCACGCCGACGATGCCGCGCAGCTTGCCATTGATCTCGCCCACGATCTCCTGCTGACTGCGGGCCCGATCCTCCCAGTTGGCCAGACTGATGACCATGAAGCCGCCATTGCCGCCGAACCCGCTGATCGCGAAGACGTTCGTGACCTCGCCGCTGGCGCGGAGCGGGTCGATGATGCCCTCGATCTCTTTCATCTTGGCGTTGGTGTAGTCGACCGACACCCCCTGCGGCACCGATACGCGCAACAGGGCCACCGCGCGATCCTCTGGCGGGGTCAGTTCGCTGCGGATGCCGCCGGCCACGAGGATCGCCGTGGCGCCGAAGAGCGCCGCCACCAGCACGACGACCAGCGGGGCTGCCAGCGCGCCTTTCAGCGTCGCGGCATAGAAGCCGCCCAAGCGGTCGCCCAGCCAGACCATCGGCCCACGCGGCGCCTGCGTCATGTCGCGGGTCAGCAGGCGGCTGGCCAGCACAGGGCAGAGCGTCAGTGCCACCAGCGACGACAGCATGACCGCGATGGCCAGCGTAAAGCCGAATTCGCGGAACAGCCCGCCCGCCTGCCCGGGCAGGAACGACAGCGGGACGAAGACTGCGGCCAGCGTCGCGGTCGTGGTGACGACGGCGAAGAAGACCTGCCGCGTGCCAAGCACGGCAGCCGCGCGGGCGCCCATCCCTTCGGACCTGCGCCGCACGATGTTTTCAAGCACCACGATGGCGTCGTCCACAACCATCCCCGTCGCCAGCACCAGCGCCAGCAGCGTCAGGATGTTGACCGAAAATCCGACGATGTAGACGGCAGCCAGCGTGCCGATCAGCGACACCGGCAGGGTCAGCGCGGGGATCAGCGTCGCCCGCCAGTCGCGCAGGAAGATGTAGATGATGACGACCACGATCAGCGTCGCGAGGCCCAGCGTCTTCAGCACCTCTGTGATCGCGCCGTTGATGAAGACCGCATCGTCGGAGGTGACGAAGATGCTGACGTCGTCGGGCAGGGTCCGGTCCAGCTCTGCCACCACCGCGCGCACGGCCTTGGAGATTTCCAGCGTATTGCTCGTCGCCTGACGGATCACGCCGAGGCCGAGGCCCGTCTGCCCGTTCGCCCGCAGCACGGTTTCATTCGGGGCGGGGCCAAGGGTCACGGTCGCCACGTCGCGGATGAAGACGTTGTCGGCCAGTTCCAGATCGCCGAAGGCCTCTGGCGTGGCAACGGTGGCGGTGGTGCGCACGTTGATGGTCTGGCGGCTGCCGGACAGGTCGCCCGCGGGCGCGTCGAAGGCCACGTCGGACAGGGCATTCCGCACGTCCGCCAGCGTCAGCCCGCGGCTGGCGAGCGCCGCCATGTCGATGTCGACGCGAAAGATCGGCGCGCGGTCGCCGTAGATCTGCAGATCGGCGACACCGGCGACAGAGATCAGCCGATCCTCTACCTGTTCCTGCACGATGTCGGTGAGGTCCTGCGGCGACCGCGTGGCGGATGTGACCGCGACACGGATCACCGGTTGCGCGTTGGCGTCCGCCTTGACGATGCGCGGTTCGTCCGCACCTTCGGGCAGGTTGTTCACGATCCGCGCTACCGCGTCGCGGGCATCCGTCGCCGCCACGTCCAGATCGACGTCGTCGCCGAATTCGAGCGTCACGCGGCTTTGCCCGAATTCCGAGCTGGAGGAGATGCTGCGGATGCCGGACACCCGGCCCAGCGCCCCCTCGATCCGTCCTGTCAGCTCCTGATCGACGGTCTCGGGCGAGGCGCCCTCGAAATCGGTGCGGACGGTGATGACGGGGCGGTCGACGTCTGGCAGTTCGCGGACCTCGACGCCCAGCAGCCCCGCGATCCCGGCGATGATGATCAGCGCGCTGAGCACGAAGGCGAGGATCGGGCGGCGTACGAAGAGCGCCGTGCCGCCGGGGGCGGGGGCATCCGTGTCTGTCTCTGGCTCTGGTCCGGTCTGGGTCATGGGTGGCCTTGGCGGAAGGGGAAACGGCGGTCAGTCGGCGGTGGGTGGCGGCTCTGCCGGGTTCACGGCGGCGCGGGCGGCGTCGGATGGCACGATCTCGACCGGGGCGCCGTCGCGCAGGGTCTGCACGCCTTCGGTGATGACATCCTCGCCTTCGGTCAGGTCGGCCTCTACCAGGATGTCGTCGGCGTTGCGCTGGCGGATCACGACGGGGACGCGCGCGGCGGCACCGTCGCGCACCGCCCAGACGTAGGAGCCTTCGTTCGACCACTGCAGCGCCAGCGGGTCGATCACCGGATAGGGGTCGCCCTCGAAGGCGAGGTCGACGCGGAAGGCCATGCCCGAGCGCAGCAGGTCATCGTCATTCGCCACCACGCCCTGCACCCGCAGGGTGCGGCTGGCCAGATCGACGACGTTGTCGATGGCGCGAATGCGCCCTTCGAGTGTCTGGTCGGGCCGCGCGAGGGGCGTCAGGCGGATCTTTTGCCCCACCGCGATCTGGCCGATCACCCGTTCCGGCAGGCTGAAGTCGATCAGCATCTGCGACTGGTCCGTGATGACGCCGATGGCGTCCTGCGTGGCGATGCGGGCGCCCTCCTCCACCGCCAGCAGGCCGATCCGTCCGGCGATGGGGGCGCGGACCGTGCGCTGCGACAGGTCGAAATCCGCCTGGCGCACCGCCAGTTCCGCCGTTTTGACCGCAAGCTGCGCCGCCTGAAAGGTTACCGCGGCGGATGCGCCGGTCTGACGCAGCTGGGTCTGGCGTTCCAGTTCCGCCTGCGCGTCGTCCAGCATCACCTGCGCGTTGGACACCGCGATCTGCTGCGCCTCGTCGTCGAGTTCCGCGAGGATGTCGCCCTGCGCCACGGTGCCGCCGTCATCCACCGCCACCCGGCGGACGAGGCCCGCGGTCTCTGTCCTCACGGTGACGGACCGGATCGCCTGCGCGTCGCCGATGGCGCTGATGCGGTCGTCCAGCACACCCATGGCGACCGGGACGCTGATGACGCGGGCCGGCCCACCGCCGCCGCGCGGCCCGGCGGGAGCGGCCTCGGCTTCCGCCTCTTGCGCGGGGATGCCGAGCAGGTCGGTCACGCCGGCGCGGTCCAGCAGCGCACGGGCCGATGGAACGTAGAAGATCCAAGCGGCAAGCGCCGCGGCCAGAACGACGAGGCCGATCAGGCATTGCTTGAACAGGGACATCCGCTCTCCTTGGGCAAGGGGCCACCCGGGCCTGCCTGATGCAATCTAGTGCCACGAAACCCGACGTCCCGCCACGGTGATACGCCCGTCCATCACGATCCCGTCGGTCGTCAGATAGTTTTGCACCACCGGCGCCCAAATGACATGTTGTCGCGGCCGCCGCATGTCCCTGCCCTTTTCCCTTCCGGCGAAACGGGCTAGCTGAACCGCAAACCTGACGCGAAAGGCTTTGGGGATGTTCACGATCACGCTTATTGCCAAGCCCGGCCAGCTTGACGCCCCCGTGGCAGAGACCCTGCGCAAGGCCTGGGCCGGTGGCCCGGTGGACTGGCTGTCCCCGAACGAGGCGGCGGCCTTTGTCGTGCAGCGGGTGCCGGACCGGTTCTGGGGCGTGTGGGAGGATCTGCAGCGGCGGGAGATCGACCTTGTGATGCAGCCCAGCGCCAGTCGCCACAAGCGCATGCTGCTGGCCGACATGGACAGCACCATGATCCGGCAGGAATGCATCGACGAACTGGCGGCAGAGGCGGGCGTGGGCGACCGGGTCGCCGCGATCACCGCCAAGGCGATGAACGGAGAGCTCGATTTCGAAGGCGCGCTGATCGAGCGGGTGGGCCTGTTGAAGGGCCTGCCGGAGAGCATCATCCGCCACGTCCTCGATACCCGCATCCAGCTGATGCCGGGGGGATATGAACTGGTGCAGACGATGAAGGCGCACGGCGGCCACGCGGCGCTGGTATCCGGTGGGTTCACCGCCTTCACGCAGGCCATCGCCGCGGCGCTGGGCTTTGACGAACACCGGGCGAACACGCTGCTGGTCGAGGGTGGCCGGCTGACCGGCGATGTCGCGCGACCCATCCTTGGCCGTCAGGCCAAGGTAACGGCGCTGGAAGAGATCACCGCCCGCCTTGGCCTGACCGAGGACGACGTGATCGCCGTCGGCGACGGGGCCAACGACCTTGGCATGCTGGGCCGTGCGGGGATCGGCGTGGCGCTGCACGCCAAGCCGAGCGTGCAGGCGGAATGCGATGTGCGGATCAATCACGGCGATCTGACCGCGCTCTTGTTCGTGCAGGGCTATGCCCGCAGCGCATTCGTGACCTGACGCGCCATGTTCGAAGTCGCGACCGACGTTCTGATCTGGCTGATGCTGGCAGCCTTCGTGGCCGGCATGGTCGATTCCATTGCCGGCGGCGGCGGCCTGATCACCGTGCCGGTGCTGGTGCTGGCCGGGGCGCCGCCCGTCACCGCCATCGCCACGAACAAGGTGCAGGGCGTATTCGGCGCCGGGATGGCCGCGATCAGCTATGCCCGCGGCGGTCACGTCGATCCGCGGCGTCAGATGAAATCCGCGCTGCTGGCGCTGGTGGCCGGTGTGGGCGGGGCGCTGCTGACGTCCCACCTGCCGACCGAGGTGATCCGTCTGGGCCTGCCGGTCCTTTTGATCGGGATCGCGCTGTTTTTCGCGCTGAAGCCGGGGCTGAACGACATCGACCGGGCGCAGCGCATGGCGCCGGGGCTGTTCGCGCTGACCATCGTGCCGCTGGTCGCCTTCTACGACGGGCTGATCGGGCCGGGCGCGGGGGCGTTCTACATGCTGGGGTTCGTGGCGCTGGCGGGCTACGGCGTGCTGCGCGCCACGGCGCATACCAAATTGCTGAACTTTGCATCCAACCTTGGCGGCATCGGGGCCTATGCCCTTGTCGCCAGCCCGTGGTGGGGTGTCGGGCTGGCGATGGGGGCGGCGCAGATCGCCGGGGCTTGGGTGGGATCGCGCCTTGCCATGCGGGTCGGCGCGCGCCTGATCAAGCCGGTGCTGGTGACAGCCGCGACGGCGCTCGCCGTGCGGCTGCTCTGGCAGATGTGGGGCTGATTACGCCTCTTCGGTCGGGCCGCCGGCGTTCTTCCAGTCGGGCACACCGCCGACGTTGGTGACGTCGGTGTAGCCCATTTCCTTCAGCGTCTTGCCGGCCAGTGCCGCCTGACCGCCTGCCCCGCAGACGAGGTAGTACTTGCCGTCGGGCTTCAGGAAGTCCTTGTGATAGGGCGAGGCCGGGTCGGCGGCGAATTCCATGAACCCGCGCGGCACACGCTTGGCGCCCTTGATGGTGCCGGTCTTGGCGATGTCGCCCGAATCGCGCACGTCGATCCAGATGCCGCCGTCGTCGGCGCCATGCTTCTTGATGGCCTCTTCGGTCGGGATCCGGGTGATCACGGCATTGGCTTCCTCGAGGTAGTCTTTTGCGGTCTTCATCGCGGGTCTTCCTTCTGTTGCTTCACCCTTGATCTAGTGCGATCCGCCGGGCGTCAAAGCTTGCGCAGGTAGGCTTTGCTGGCATAGCCGGTGACACCCTGACCGTCGTCCAGCGTGACCCGGCACCACGCGGTATTGCCGTTCGGATCGCAGCTGTCGACGAAGACCTCCGTACCGTTCGGCAGGCCCAGCACGGCGATATAGCCCGTGCCCGGCCCTGCCCGCAGCTTCAGCATGTCGTCCGCCTCGACGCCGGCGACGACATAACGGCCCTGCACGACCTCCGGCACGGCGCAGCCGGTCAGCGTGGCGGCCAAGGCGGCGGCAATGACGATCCTCATATGATGCTCCTGCTCTGCTTCTTTTGCGGCCAGTCTAGCGCGCCGGGGCCGTCGTGGGAACCGGACAGCGCCGGGCGCGGCGATGCTTTGCGAAGGTAAAAAAAAACCCGGGCACCGGGCCCGGGTCAGTCCAACAGGGAGGGTGTCACATGACCCGGTGACGCGGGACTCTGATGGCGTAACGCCGCCTGCGCGGTTTCGGTTCCCGGCCTAGGCGACCAGACGGTAGCCGCCCTGTTCCGTCACCAGCAGGCGTGCGTTGGAGGGATCGGGCTCTATCTTCTGCCGCAGGCGGTAGATGTGGGTTTCCAGCGTGTGGGTGGTGACACCGGCGTTGTAGCCCCAGACCTCGTGCAGCAGGACGTCACGGGCGACCACGCCATCGGAGGCGCGGTAGAGGAACTTGAGAATGTTCGTCTCCTTCTCCGTCAGGCGCACCTTCTTGTCGTCCTCGGTCACCAGCATCTTCTGCGCCGGGCGGAAGGTATATGGCCCAAGCTGGAAGACCGCGTCTTCGGACTGTTCGTGGGTGCGCAACTGGCTGCGGATGCGGGCCAGCAGGACCGGAAACTTGAACGGCTTGCTGACGTAGTCGTTGGCCCCTGCATCGAGGCCGTAGATCGTGTCAGCATCGCTGTCCTGCGCGGTCAGCATGACGATCGGGCATTTCACGCCCTGCTTGCGCATCAGACGGCACAGCTCCCTGCCGTCGGTGTCGGGCAGGCCGACGTCGAGGATGATCAGGTCGTAAAGCTGTTCCTTGGCCTTTGTCATCGCGGTCGCGCCGTCGTCGGCTTCGAACACGTCGAAATCTTCGGTCATCAACAGCTGTTCGCCCAGCGCCTCGCGCAGGTCGTCATCATCGTCAACCAGCAGAATTTTCTTCAATTGGGCCATATCGACCTCCAGAACTCTTTCACGACAGGTGTGCAGCAGTCACGTGATCAACAAGTTGTGCTGCAAAAGGTTCACACGGACGTGTGATTTCATATACAAATGTTTCATTTGTCGCAGGCAGGGCCTAAGTCGGGTCGACGATTGCAAAGGCCTTGACCCATGGGGTTCGCTCCTGACGATACCGAACGACTGGCCCGGGCCCGCGCGGACCTGCGTATGGGCGTGCCCGTCGTGGTGGCCGGGGCCGGTGTCGTTCTGGCGGCCGAGACGCTGCAGCCCGGTCGTCTGGCCTTGCTGCGCGACATGGGTGCTGCGGTCGCCATCACCGACTGGCGCGCGCGGACGCTGAAGGTCGCGGCCTATGATGGCGACGTGGCCCGTATCCTGATCCCCACCGATGCAGGCCCTGCCTGGGTGCAAGCTTTGGCCAACCCCGCGGATGACCTGCGCAGTCCGATGAAGGGGCCGCTGCGCGCCCTGCGCGACGGGTCCGCCGATCTGGCCCGCGCGGCCATCGCCCTGTGCAAGTCCGCCCGCCTGCTGCCTGCCGCCGTCGTGGCGCCGCTGGACGATCCTGCGGCATTTGCGGCAACGCATGGCCTGACCGTCATCGACGGCTTCGCCGCCCGCGCGACGGATATGTCGCCCTTGACCGGCGTCGTCAGCGCCCGCCTGCCGATGTCCGTATCAGAGGCCGGCCGCCTGCACGTCTTTCGCCCGCAAGATGGCGGAGAGGAGCATTACGCCGTCGAGATCGGCCAGCCGGACCGCGCCCGCCCGGTGCTTGCGCGCCTGCACTCCGCCTGCTTCACCGGCGACCTGCTGGGATCGCTGAAATGCGACTGCGGGCCCCAGTTGCGCGCCGCACTGGCGCAGATGGGGGCAGAGGGGCACGGCGTGCTGCTCTACCTCAACCAAGAGGGGCGCGGCATCGGGCTGGCCAACAAGATGCGCGCCTATGCCCTGCAGGATCAGGGGTTCGACACGGTCGAGGCGAACCATCGACTCGGCTTTCACGACGACGAGCGCGATTTCCGCATCGGCGCCGCGATCCTGCGGCAAATGGGATTCTCGGCCGTCCGACTGCTGACCAACAACCCCGCCAAGATCCTTCGGATGGAGGCCTCTGGCATCAGCGTGGTCGAACGTGTGCCGCTGAAGGTAGGCGAGAACGCCCACAACCACGCCTATCTTGCCACCAAGGCGGCCAAGTCCGGCCATTTGCTTTAATAGCGACCCATCTCTCCCGCCAGCAACTGGGTAAAGGCCGTTGGCGGCAGCGCGCCCGGTTGTGAGAACGGGTCCAAGAACGCGAAGATCACGTAGAGGATCACGCCGGTATAGGCCCCGTAAAGCGACAGCAGCGACAGGTGCAGCGGCGTCGGCGCATAGGTGAAATAAGGGACCGCGACCCACACCAGCCCCACGATCGCCGCAAACCAGAACAGACCCGACAGGGATCGCACCGCGTTGTTCTCGCGCTTCTGGCGCAGTTCCGCGATCAGTTCGGATTTCGCGACCATATGCGCGCGCAGATCCTCCCGGCGCGGTGTGTCGGGGTTCAGGTCCAGCACCGTCTGATGGATCTTCTCGCGCAGCTGCCAGCCCGCGCCGGTCAGTTTGCCGGTGTCAGACAGCGTTTCCCACTCGTTGGCGATCACATGACGCATGTAGGCGGCCAGCGTGGCCTGCACCTCTGCCATTTGCGGCGTGTCATAGCGGCGGATGTCATTGAAGATGTCGGCGATCGCCGTCGCCTCGCTGACCAGATCGGACCGGATGTCGGAATAATCCGCCAGTTCCTGGGCGAAGACGAGCGCGAGGATCAGCCCGTGCAGCGTCGCCACCCGCGTCATCACCGACCCGGCGAGGGCCGTCGTCTCCTCTGTCTGTCGGCCGCCCCAGATCGCCCGGGTGACGGCATAGATCACCAGCACGCCGACCACATTGATCAGGGCGATGCCGAAGCCCATCATCAGCTCGTAAAGATGCATGTCTGCCCCCGCGCCCCGTCCTGACGCAAGGCTAGCCCAGCGACCCCGACCGGTCTATGCCCGCGACAGCAAGGAAGAACCGATGACACCCACCGACCTCGTCCTGACCCCGACTCACCTGCGATTCCGCGGTCAGCGGTTTCCCTGCACCATCGGGCGCAGTGGCCTGACGGACGCCAAGCGCGAAGGTGACGGCGCCACGCCGCGCGGCACGCACCGGATCGTCGGCATGCTCTACCGTCCCGACCGCATCGCGCCGCCTACGCCATGGGCCGTGCCAATCCGTCCCGGCGATCTATGGTCGGACGACGTCGATGACCCCGACTACAACATGATGGTCCGCGCGCCGCACGACCTGTCCCACGAGAATCTCCGCCGCGCCGACCCGATGTACGATCTGGTGATTCTCTCGGACTGGAACTGGCCCTATCCCGTGAAAGGCCGTGGTTCCGCGATCTTCATCCACCGGTGGCGGGGGCCCGGGCGGCCGACGGCGGGTTGCGTCGCGCTGTCGCGGGCGCATCTGGCGTGGATAGCACCAAGGATTATGTATAACACTCGGCTTGTTATCGCTTAGCGCCGGTCGTTCGGGGCAGAACCGCCTCAAACGAAAGGACCCGACGATGAAAACCCAAGGCCATTTCATGACACTCGACCAGATCGAACAGCTTCCCTACCGCCCCTGCGTGGGAGTCATGCTTGCCAACACCCGCGGGCATGTCTTCGTCGGTCAGCGCCGCGACAGCGATACCCCGGCCTGGCAGATGCCGCAGGGCGGCGTCGATGCCGGAGAGAAATGTCTGGATGCCGCCCTGCGCGAGTTGTGGGAAGAGACCGGCGTCACCGAGAAGCTGATCAGCGTCGAGGCCGAGACCCGCGGCCTGATCCGCTACGACCTGCCGCACGACCTTGTCGGCAAGGCCTGGGGCGGCAAGTATCGCGGGCAGGAACAGAAGTGGTTCCTGTTCCGCTTTCACGGCACCGACGCGGACGTGAACATCGCGACCGAGCATCCGGAATTCTCGGAGTGGAAATGGATGCCCAAGGACCAGCTGGTCGAGGCGATCGTCCCCTTCAAGCGCGCGGTCTATGCGCAGGTGCTGGCGGAACTGGGCGACCGGCTGTGAAGGCGCTGCTGACCGCCGCGGCTCTGCTGGCCGCCGGTCAGGCGCAGGCCCTGTCCTGCCGCGCGCCGGATCTGATGACCAGCTATGCAGAGGCCGCGGCCAGCGACCTGCCCTACCTGATCCTGACAGGCACGCTGACCGGTCTGCCGAACACGGACGGGATCGCAGAGGCGACCACCGCCACCGGCCGGATGACCGGCATGGGACTGACGCCCGACGGCTTTACCGTGCCCTATGACGGGGATGTCGTGGTGAACGTCACCTGTGCCGGGCCGTGGTGCGGCGGCTTTCCGGGGACCGAACCGCTGCTGGCCTTCGTGCAGATCGACGGACCTGTTCCGGTGCTGACCATGGGCCCCTGCGGCGGCTGGACCTTTCCCGCACCGGACACGGCCACGACGGACCGGCTCGCCGCCTGCCTCGGCGGCGCCGCCTGTTCAGCGCAACCGCTGCAGTAGCGCCACGCCGGCGTGGCCGTCCTGCGGCAGCCCGGCCCGCGCCTGATACGCCCGGATCGCCCGGCGCGTGGCGGGACCGATCTTGCCGTCCGCCCCGCCGGTGCCGAACCCCGCGTCCGTCAGTCGCTGCTGAAGTTCCACCCGCTCCGCCCGGGTCAGCCCGCGCTCGCCCGGTGGAAAGGGATGCGACAGCGGCCCCGCCCCCGCGATCCGGTCGCCCAGATGACCGACGCCGATGATATAGGCCTCGGCGTTGTTGTAGCGGCGAATGACGTCATAGTTTCCGAACACCAGAAACGCCGGCCCGCCCGCCCCGGTGGGCGTGATCAGGCTGGCCGGTCCGTGACCGGGCACCGCCCGCCCGTCGGCGCCGGTCACGCCCAGCGCGGCCCAGTCCGCGGCGGACTGCGTCACGCGGCGCGCGGTCAGGCCATAGTCGAACCCTTCGGGCAGCCGCACCTCCACCCCCCAGGGCTGGCCCGTCGTCCAGCCGAAATGAGACAGGTAAGCGGCGGTCGAGGCCAGCGCATCGCTCGGATCGTCGGACCAGACGTCGCGGCGCCCGTCGCCGGTGAAATCCACGGCATAGGCCGCATAGCTCGTCGGCATGAACTGGGTGTGCCCCATCGCCCCGGCCCATGATCCGGTCATCCGGGCGGGCGTCGTGTCCCCCCGCTGCAGGATCTGCAGCGCCGCCACCAGCTGCCCTTCGAAGAAGCGCCCCCGCCGTCCCTCGTAGGCCAGCGTGGCCAAGGTGGAGATCAGCGGCACCGCCCCGCGCCGCGCACCGAAGTTGCTCTCCATCCCCCAGACCGCCAGGACAACCTGACGATCGACACCGTATTTCGCCTCGATCCGGTCCAGCAGGCTGCCATATTGCACAAGCATCGCCCGCCCCGTCGCCACCCGGGTGTCAGAGGCAGCGGTCGCCATGTAATCGGCCAGCGGCTTCACGAACTCCGCCTGATTGCGGTCCAGCGCAATGCTGTCAGGAATGAACCCCGCGTCGGCAAAGGCCGCATCGAAGGTGGCCGCTGACACCCCCTGCCCCAGCGCCCGCCCCCGGAACCGCCGCACCCAGGCATCGAACCCGGCATCCGGCACCCGCGCATAGGTCCGCGCCAACGGCGCCACCGCAGCAGCGACTGTCACCGCCGGCGGCCGCACAGACGGGCGCAATGTACGCTCCGGTGCAGCATTGGCGGCCGTCGCCACCGAAAGACATAGGGTCAGGGCAATGCGCATATCTCGGTGTCCGATGACGTTTCCACCCAGCATAACCACACGAATCGCCCCGCCTACCCCCGGTCCGCCGCAGCCGGCACATTTCCACCGGCCGCCAACCGCCGTCCTCGCTTTTTTCCAAATACTCCCGCCGGAGGCATACGGCAAAGCCGGATATTCCCGTCAGCGCGCCTGGCGGACCCGACTGACCTTGCGCGCCGTCTTGTTGGCCTTCTTCTTCGCCGCGCCCTGCTTGAAGCGCGGCGGCTTGCCGCGACCCTTGGCCGGCCCTTTCGGCTGGGTCCGCCCGTCCAGTTCCAGCAATTCCACGATCAAGCCACCGGTCACGGGTGCGGCCTCCACCAGCCGGACGCGGGCGCGCTGGCCGAGGCCGATGATCTGACCCGTTTCCGACCCCATCAGGGTCTGCGTCTCGGCGTCGTAGTGGAAATACTCGCGCCCGAGGTTGCGGATCGGGATCATGCCGTCGGCCCCGGTGCCGTCCAGTTTCACGAAGACGCCGAAGCGCGCGATTCCGGCGATCCGTCCGCCGAACTCCGCCCCCACCTGATCCTCCAGAAAGGCGGCGAGGTAGCGGTCCGTCGTGTCCCGCTCCGCCGCCATCGACCGGCGTTCGGTGTCCGAGATCTGCTTGGCCGTTTCGTCCAGATGCTCGATGTCCCAGGGCGACAGGCCGTCCTTGCCCCAACCATGCGCCGTGATCAGCGCGCGATGCACGATCAGGTCGGAATAGCGGCGGATCGGCGAAGTGAAATGCGCGTAGTTGCGCAGGGCGAGGCCGAAGTGGCCGAAGTTTTCAGCGTTGTAATAGGCCTGCGTCATGCTGCGCAGGGTCGCGAGGTTGATCAGCTCGTCCGCATCGGTGCCTTCCGCCTGCGCCAGCAGCCGGTTCAGATGCGCCGTCTTCAGCACCTGCCCCTTCGCCAGCACGAGCCCCGAAGCCTCGGCCACCTCGCGCAGGGCATCGAGCTTCTCGGGGCTCGGTTCCTCGTGAACGCGGAACAGCAGAGGCGTTTTCTTCGCGATCAGTGTCTCGGCGGCACAGACGTTTGCGAGGACCATGAATTCCTCGATCAGCCTGTGCGCGTCTAGACGGTCCTTGAAAGCGATGCCCGTGACCTTGCCATCCTCGTCCAGCTCGATCCGCCGTTCCGGCAGGTCGAGGTCCAGCGGTTGCCGCCGCTCCCGCGCCTTCGCCAGCACGGCGTAGGCGGCGTAGAGCGGCTTGATGACCGTCTCGACCAGCGGCGCGGTCTGGGCGTCGGGATTGCCGTCCATCGCCGCCTGCGCCTGTTCGTAGGTCAGGGAGGCGACCGAGTTCATCACCGCGCGGTGGAAAGTGTGGCCGGTCTTGTTGCCCTCCGCATCCACCTGCATCTCGACCGCGATGCAGGCGCGGTCGACGCCTTCGTGCAGCGAACAGAGGTCGCCGGACAGGGTATCGGGCAGCATCGGCACGACGCGGTCGGGGAAATAGGTGGAATTGCCGCGCTTGCGCGCCTCGCGGTCCAGTTCGGACCCCGGGGTGACGTAATGGGCCACGTCGGCTATGGCGACCCAGATGGTGAAGCTGCCGTCGTCGTGGGCGTCGACAAAGCAGGCGTCGTCGTGGTCGCGGGCGTCGGCGGGGTCGATGGTCAGCAGGTCCACCTTGCGCAGGTCTTTGCGGCCCTTGATGGACGCGGGTTTCGCGGCGTCCGCCTCTGCCACCACGTCGTCGGGGAAGTGGTCGGGGATGCCGTGCTGGTGAATCGCGATCAGGCTGACGGCGCGGGGGCCGGAGGGATCGCCCAGCCGGGTCACGATGCGTGCCTTGGGCAGGCCCATGCGGCCCTTGGGGCCGGTCTGCTCCGCCTCCACCAGTTCGCCGTCCTGCGCGCCGCCGGTGGCACCGGCAGCGATAACGTATTGCCGGTCCGACCCCTTGTCGATCGGCATGACGCGGCCGCCCTCGGACTGGGCGCGGTAGACGCCGAGGATGCGTTCGGGGTTCGTCCCGATTCGCCGGATCATGCGGGCGAGGTAGGCGTGCGGCTCGCCCGGCGTCTCGGTCAGCCGCGCGAGGATGCGGTCGCCGGCGCCCAGTGCGGGATCGGAGGACCGCAGCGCCAGCAGGATGCGCGGCGGCGGCAGCGCGTCGTTCCATTCCAGCGGACGGGCATGAAGGTCGCCGTCGGCGTCGGGCGCCTCGACCTGCAGAACCGAGACCGGCGGCAGCTTCGCCGCATCGCGGTAGGACGACCGGCGTTTCGCCAACTGGCCCGCCGCCTCCATCTCGCGCAGAAGTTGCTTCAGCAGGATGCGGTCCGCCCCCTTGATGCCGAAGGCGCGGGCGATGTCGCGCTTGGCGGTCTGGGTCGGGTTGTCGGCGATGAAGGCGAGGATCTCGGTCTTGGAGGGGATCTGTGTCATGGCGAGGCACCTAGCACGGGGCGGGTGGTTCGTCATGCGATATGTCGGACCGGGGCCAGCCCCGGACCCCGGAGTATTTCGAAAAAAGCGAGGAGGTCAGGCGAAGTAGTCGCGCAGGATGCGGGCGTAGATCGCCTTGAGGGTGTGGATGTCGGCGACGGGGACCCGTTCATCGACCATGTGCATGGTCTTGCCGACGAGGCCGAATTCCGCGACTGGGCAGTGGTCCTTGACGAAGCGCGCGTCGGAGGTGCCGCCGGAGGTCGAGAGGTCGGGGGTCTTGCCGGTCTCTGCCTGGACGGCCTTGCCGATCAGGTCGGAGAGGGGGCCGGGGGGGGTGAGGAAGCTTTCGCCGCTGATCTTGACCGCCATGTCGATGCGGATGCCGGTGTCGGTGGCGACCGCGTCCAGTTCATGTTGCATCCAGTCGGTCAGGGCGGCGCCGGTATGGTCGTCGTTGAATCGGATGTTCACCGTGGCGCGGCAGGTGGCGGGGATCACGTTCGTCGCGGGGTTGCCGGTGTCCATCGTGACGATGGCCAGTGAGGACGGGTCGAAATGGGCGGTGCCCGTGTCGAGTGTGTGGCCCGCGAGCCGGTCCATCAGGCGGGCCATGGCGGGGAGCGGGTTCCTCGCCCGGTGCGGATAGGCGGAATGGCCCTGCACCCCGTGGAAGGTGAACCATGCGGTCATGGAGCCGCGGCGGCCGATCTTCATCGCCTGTCCCATGTGGTCGGGGCTGGTGGGCTCGCCCACAAGGCAGTCGGTCATCGCCTCGCCGTTGGTCGCCATCCAGTCCAGCAGGGCGGTGGTGCCGTCCCGGGCGTCGCCTTCCTCGTCCCCCGTGATGGCGAGGATCACGGCGCCGTCGGGGGGCGTGTCCGTCACGAAGTCGCAGGCGGCGGCGGCGAAGGCCGCGACGCCGGATTTCATGTCCGTCGACCCGCGGCCGTAGAGGAAGCCGTCGCGGATTTCCGCGCCGAAGGGGTCCACCGTCCAGTCGTCGGGGTTGCCGACGGGAACCACATCCGTGTGCCCGTTGAAGCCGAAGCTGCGGTTCGCCCCCTTGCGGCCCCAGCGGGCGTAGAGGTTCGCGATGCCGCCGCGGTCAACGCGGGTGCAGGCGAAGCCCGCCTCGGTCAGGACCCGTTCCAGCAGGACCAACGCGCCGCCCTCGGCCGGGGTGACGGAGTTGCAGCGCACCAGTTGCGCGGTCAGGTCGACGGGGTCGAGGGGCATGGGCGGTCCTTTCGGTTTGGCCGAGAGGTAGCGCGGGGCTGCGGCGCATGCAAACGGTGCCGTCAGGCTGTGGCGTCGCCGTCGTCGAAGAAGGGCGTCATCTGGGCCACGATGACGCTGTTTTCGTCCAGCGCGCGCTGCATCAGGGCACGTTCGTCGTCGTCGATGTCATGGCCTTCGGCGAGCCGTTCGTCGAGCGTGCCATAGCCGGAGACATCGAGCGGCGAGAGGTCGGCCTGCTTGAGGATCGCCACGGTCTCGCGCACGGCCTCGGCCTCGTCCACGCCGGAGGCGTAGCACATCAGGGCGGCACCCGTGGCATCCCTGGGCAGGCCGTCGTCCTTCGACCGTCCGACCTCGACCAGCAGCGTGTAGACCTGTTGCGTGCGCTTGTTCATGGGCGGTGGCATCGCGCCGATGCTGCGCCCTGTCAAGTCAGTTCCAGCCCCAGCGCCGTGCCGTAGATCAGGATCATCAGGACGCTTTCGATGCCGATCCGCCCGGGCCCGGCCCGCTGCCGCACGATCAGCCCGCCCAGCAGGACGGCGGTCATCAGGAGGCCCGTCGTCAGCCAGTAGAGGTCGTTGTCGCCGATCGCGTGGAACAGCGAGCCGTCGCGGTAGCTGGCGTCGGAGGCCACGAGGAAGAGGGTGTCGAAGGTATTGCCGCCGATGATCCCGCCGACCGCCAGTTGCAGCGCGCCGCGGCGCACGGCGACGAGTGTCGTCACCAGTTCCGGCAGGGATGTGACGACGGCGGTGATGACCGCGCCGACCAGCGAGGAGGCAAGGCCAAAGCGGTCGATCAGCGCGCTGCCGACCTGGCTGATCGCCAGACCGCCGAGGCCCATCAGCGCCACCAGACCGGCGAAGTAGAGCGCGGGGCGCAGGGCGGACTTGCCGGCGGCATCGGGATCGTCGGGCGTGTCCTCTCGTGTCGCCTCGGTCTGGACCGGGCGCCACATCGGCTGCTCTGCCACGATCGATGCAACCTTCATCCCGCCGAGATAGGCGGCGAACATGACGAGGGAGACCGGGTGCAGACCGAAGACCGACACCTCTGGCCCCGCGACGGCGCAGAGCGGCAGGGCGAGGAGCCCGATCAGCAGGACCGCCTGGAACAGGTTGGCGGGTTCGGCGGCGGCGTGTTCGAGATTGGCGCGCCGATAGATCATGTCGGCGAGCGCAAGGAACAGGGTCTGCGCTGCAATGCCGCCGACGGCATTGGAAAAGGCGAAGCTTGCATTGCCGTTCAGCGCCGCATCGACGGAGACGACCACCCCCGCCAGCGACGTGGCGCCGCCGAGGATGAGGCCGCCGACCAGCGCCTCGCCCATTTTGGTCCGATCGGCGATGACGTCGGCCAGCCCCGTCGCCTTGATCGAGGCGGCGACGACGACGGCGGCCGCGACGAGGAAGACCGCGAGAAGCGGCAGGAGCGACAGGTTGGCGATCATGCGGTGGCGGTCCTGCAGGTCGGGACAATGAAAAACGGCGCGCAGGGGTCTGCGCGCCGTCGGATTCGTGCCGTCAGGCGGTGATCAGGTCTTGCGACGCACCAGGCGTGCGATCCAGATCAGCAGGCAGGCACCGATGAAACCGGCGATCAGGTAACTGATCCAGCTTTCGGCGGCATAGAGACCCAGCAGCGTGCCGAAGATCAGGTTGAAGACGAAGGCACCGACGATGCCCAGGATGATGTTCATGAGGATGCCCATGTCGGACTTCATGAATTGTTCGGCAAGCCATCCTGCGATGCCACCGATGATGATTGCTGCGAGCCAGCCCATACGACGTTCCTTTGTAAGTCTTGCCCTCCAACAGGGCCTTCCGCGACAGAACGCCTCAGGAATGAGGAAGGTTCCCGTCTTCGTGAACGGAAAGTGAAGCACCGCCTTCGAGACCGTCGTCATGCCCGATCCATCGCGATTTGGCGGCCCAGAGCGCCGCGGTGATCAGTACGATCTGCAACGGAATGAAGAAGACGAGGAAGAGGGCTAGGATCGCCGCCCAGACGGGCCAGCTGTGCAAAAGGCCTTGCGCCGCGCCGAACGCCAGCCCCATTACCACGAAGAGCAGGAGGGCGTCGACAGCCACGAGCGACCACGCTCCGAACCAGCCGGGGCGGGTACCCGTGGCGATCCGGTGGCGGGCGACCGTGCGGCTGACGATCATCAGGTGCGCAGGAGCTCGTTGATGCCGGTCTTGCTGCGGGTCCGTTCGTCGACCCGCTTCACGATCACCGCGCAATACAGGCTGATGTCGTTCTTCGACGGCATGGTGCCGGCCACGACGACGGAATAGGGCGGCACCTCGCCGTAGGTGACCTCGCCCGTCTCGCGGTCGACGATCTTGGTGGACTGGCCGATGAAGACGCCCATGCCCAGCACGGAACCCTCGCGGATGATGCAGCCCTCTACGACCTCGGACCGGGCACCGATGAAGCAATTGTCCTCGATGATCGTGGGGCCGGCCTGCATCGGTTCCAGCACGCCGCCGATGCCGACACCGCCGGACAGGTGGACGTTCTTGCCGATCTGCGCGCAGGAGCCGACCGTCGCCCAGCCGTCGACCATCGTGCCTTCATCCACGTAGGCGCCGAGGTTCACGAAGGACGGCATCAGCACGACGCCCTTGGCGATAAAGGCCGAACGGCGGACGATGCTGCCCGGGACGGCGCGGAATCCCGCGTCGCGCCACTGGTTTTCGCCCCAGCCGTCGAACTTGGACGGCACCTTGTCCCACCAGGTGCTGCCGCCGTTACCGCCGCTGATCGGTTCCATGTCGTTCAGGCGGAAGGATAGAAGCACTGCCTTCTTGGCCCACTGGTTCACGTGCCACGATCCGTCCGCCTGCTTTTCCGCGACGCGCAGGGTGCCGGAGTCCAATGCGTTCAGCGTGTCCTCGATCGCCTCGCGGGTTTCGCCGGTCGTCGCCGGGGTGATCTGGTCGCGGGCGTCCCAGGCGGATTCGATTGCGGTTTCCAGAGCGGCGTTCGACATGGGGGCGGACCTCTTGGCTGGTTCTGCGGGTTCGCAAGGGCTATAGACGCGCAACCCCAGTCGCGCAATCTCAAGGACGTTTCATGCCCGAAGACCACGAAAACAAGTTCCGCCGGTCCGGCGAGGACCGCGTCACCGCGCGACAGGTGCCGGACACGCCGCAGACCCGTGCGCCGTCCTACGCACTGGCCTTCGCGGACGACGATTTTCTGGCGCGGCCCGAGTTACGGCCGATTCGGCTGCAACTGGAGCTGATGAAGCCGGAGATGCTGATGAACGAGGCCGGCGTGAAATCCACCGTCGTGCTGTTCGGTGGCGCGCGGATTCCCGACCCGGCCAACAAGGCGCAGGCGCGAACCGAGACGCTGGCCGACCTGACGAAGTATTACGCCGAGGCCCGGACCTTTGCCCGGATGATCACCGAGCGATCGCTGGCCGACGATCCCTGCGAGAACATCATCGCCACGGGCGGCGGTCCCGGCGTGATGGAAGCAGGCAACCGCGGTGCAGCGGACGCGGGTGGGCTGTCGATCGGCCTGAATATCGTGCTGCCGCACGAGCAGGCGCCGAACGCCTATGTCACGCCGGACCTGTGTTTCAATTTCCACTACTTCGCGATCCGCAAGATGCATTTCCTGATGCGCGCCTCGGCGGTCTGCGTGTTCCCCGGGGGGTTCGGCACGCTGGACGAGATGTTCGAGGCGCTGACCCTGATCCAGACCGGCCGGATGGCCCGCGTGCCGTTCCTGCTGTTCGGCAAGGCGTTCTGGGAGGGGATCATCAACTGGCAGGCGCTGGCCGACGCTGGCACCATCGCGCAGGCTGACCTCGACCTTTTCCGCTATGTCGAGACGGCGGAGGACGCAATGGCGGCGCTGGACGACTGGGACGGCAAGGGGACGAAGCGACGGGATATTCCCGGGCGGTGACGGAACGGATCGCGGGGGCGGTCCGTTGGAGTTCATGGATAGCATCAGGACATTCCTCGACAGCCCCGCCTTCCTGATCGGCTGGGCCTGCCTCATGATCCCCTCCGTCGCGATCCTCTGGTGGGACCTGCGACGGCAGCCGATCATGTCGCTGATGAAGGCGGTCTGGACACTGACCGTCATCTATTCCGGCCCGTTGGGGTTGCTGATCTACTGGCTGACCGGCCGCAGGCAGATCGCCGACGACCGCCTCTGGCGGCGCGGCTTCCGGTCCGTGGCGCACTGCTATTCCGGTTGCGGCGCGGGAGAGATCGTGGGCGTGCTGATCGCCGTGGGACTCTTTGCGGCAGGCAACGGCTGGACGGCGGCGGTGACATTCACCTTTGCCTACCTCTTCGGTCTGGCACTGACGATCGGACCGTTGATGCAGGACGGCGTGGACTTTTCGCAGGCCCTGAAGGACGCTCTGATCTCGGAGACACCCTCCATCGCGGTGATGGAGGTGGTGGCCATCGGCGTCGACCTGTGGCTGGCGGGGCAGGCCACGATGGGCGATGTGCGGTTCTGGACGTCGATGATCGTATCCCTGACCTGCGGGCTGCTGGCCGCCTATCCCGTCAATCTGGTGCTGCTGCGGTTCGGCGTGAAAGAGGGCATGATGGACCCGCGCAAGGCTTAAGAGTCTTCGATCAGGACGACAGCGGCCGGCGGCTTTGTCGGCCGGTATAGATGAGCCTGGGGGTGTCCCGGAAAAGCACGGCCGAACGTGCGTGCAAGGTGACTGTGCGCGTAGCCAAGGTCGGAGGCCTTGCAGCATTTCTGACCATCCGACAGGCTGCAGAGAATGAGTCCGCCGCCTGCGGGGCGCAGGGCGAAGCCATGCCGGGCAAGTCTGCCCTGAAGATCGGGCCAATCTTGAGCGTCAGCCAGATCCTGCGCGAGGAGCGAGCGGAGTGAGGCGACGAGCGCCTCATCAGTCCTTGCGTCCTTCTTCGGTTTGGCGCGCAGTCGCAGATCACGGGCGATCGCATCCCGCATCAGCTGTCCGACCGTCACATCTTCCGTACGCGCCAAAGCCGAAAGCGCGCGCAGCATCGGTTCGGGAATATCGACGGAGACCTTCATCCCGCCAGTCTGGGGCAGTTCCGGTTAGCGAAGCGTTAAAGCCCCGCATCCGCCTCGATCTGCCTGCGGGATTTGCGGGCGCGTTCGGTCTCGGACTTCAACTGACCGCAAGCGGCCATGATGTCCTCTCCGCGCGGCTTGCGGACGGGGGAGGCGTAGCCGGCCTTGTAGATGATGTCGGCGAAGGCGTGGATGCGGTTGTTCGACGACCGCTTGTAGGGTGCGCCCGGCCATTCGTTGAAGGGGATCAGGTTGATCTTGGCGGGGATGCCATCGATCAGCTTGACCAGCCGGTGCGCGTCGGCGTCGGAATCGTTCACGCCGTCAAGCATGACGTATTCGAATGTGATCCGCTCGGAGTTGGAAACCTTGGGATAGACGCGCAGGGCGTCCAGCAGCTCCGCGATCGGCCATTTCTTGTTGATCGGGACCAGACGGTCGCGCACCTCGTCCGTGGTCGCGTGAAAGCTGACGGCCAGCTGGCAGCCGATCTCCTGCGCGGTGCGGGCGATTTCGGGGACCACGCCGGAGGTGGAGAGCGTGATCCGGCGGCGTGACAGGGCGATGCCCTCGCCGTCCATCGCGATCTTCATGGCGTCGCGCACGTTCTCGAAGTTGTAGAGCGGTTCGCCCATGCCCATCAGCACGATGTTCGACAGCAGGCGCGGGCCGTTGTCGCCGGTCCCCTGCCCCGGCTGCGGCCATTCGCCGAGATCATCGCGGGCGATCAGGATCTGGCCGACGATCTCGGCAGGAGTCAGGTTGCGGACCAGCTTCTGCGTGCCGGTGTGACAGAAGGAACAGGTCAACGTGCAGCCCACCTGGGAGGAGATGCAGAGCGTGCCGCGATCCTCCTCGGGGATGTAGACGACCTCCACCTCGTGACCGCCGGCGATGCGGACAAGGTACTTGCGGGTGCCGTCGGTGCTGACCTGACGGGTCACGACCTCGGGCAACTGGATGACGAAGGTCTCGGCCAGCATGGCGCGGTAGTCCTTGGCGAGATTGGTCATCAGCGCGAAATCACGCACGCCCCAGTGATAGAGCCACTGCCACAGCTGGTTCACCCGCATCTTCGCCTGCTTCTCCGGCGTCCCGGCGGCGATCAGGGCCTCGCGCATCTGGTCACGGGTCAGGCCGATCAGGTTGACGGGCCCCTCCGGCACCTTGCGGGGGATGGTGTGGACGTCTTGCGTGATCGGGGCGGTGGCGGTCATGGGTCTGGACCTTTCGGAACGGTGAAGCGCGCCTCATATATGGAAGAAGCCCCGGTTTCCAAGCGAAAACCGGGGCCGGCGGATCGTTCGACGTCGGACCTGCGCCGGCGGAGGTGATTTTTCGCCAGAAAAATCGTTACCCCGCGCAACGGTTGGCGGCTTCCTCTACCGCGGCGGTGAAGCCGAGCAGGGAAAAGGTGTCCGTCGTGACGTTGCCCCGGCCGGACCGGGCCTTCAGCACGGCATCGGATCCCCGCTTCATCGCGGCGACCACGCGGGCGTCATCCTCCGGCGTGGCGGGCCAGGCGTATTCACCTTCGGTGAACAGCTGGAACTGCGAGCCGCCGACGTCCAGATCGACGGTCGATCCCGGCGCGAAGGGATAGCCGCCGGTGAACATGATCTGACCCTTCACGTTCTCTGACGGGCGGTAGAAGACCATCAGGTAGATGTCGCCGCGGTTGCCGGTGGTCGGGTTGCCGTTGCCATCGGTCAGCGTGCTGTTCTTGGGCGCCGAGGTGCTAATGCATTCGCGCGGGTTCTCGGCCTCGAAGGTGCTCCAGTCCGTGTTCGCCGCCACGAGGTTGTCGGTCGTCGCCTGCGCCCCCGCCTGTGATGCCACGCAGGTCGCCGCCGCCAGCGCCAGGGTGCGGATTGTCGTCTTGATCATGATGTATAGGCCTCCAAGCTGCCCTTGCCTCTGTCCTGCCCGCGCAGGGGTTTTATCAACCTTTTCGTCTGGCGGGTCCGTGTTCAACGCGATAGCCATGTCCCTAGCAAAAATTCGCCCAAACTGCAAAGCCCCGATCCGCGCACAAACCCGTGGGGGGATGTGACGAAAAGGAAATGCCGATGAATGCTCCCGTGGATCTGGTCGACGTCTGGCGCGGCGACATCCTCGAATCCCGTCATCAGGGCCATGCGGTCATCTGCGGTGCGGACGGAGAGATCCTGGAGGCCTGGGGCGATCCGCAGGCCACGATCTATCCCCGGTCGTCCTGCAAGATGATCCAGGCACTGCCTTTGGTCGAAAGCGGTGCGGCGGATGCGCACGGGCTAGGTGTCGAACAGCTGGCGCTGTCCTGCGCCAGCCATCAGGGGGCACATATCCATACCGACCGGGTGCAGGTCTGGCTGGACAGCCTTGGCCTTGCCGACGGCGACTTTCGCTGCGGACCGCAATGGCCGAACGACATTCCCGCCCGTAACGAGATCATCCGGGCCCATGCCGCGCCATGCCAGATCCACAACAACTGTTCCGGCAAGCACGCGGGATTTCTGACGCTGAACCGGCATCTGGGCGGCGATGCGGACTACGAACTTGTCGACCACCCGGTGCAGCAGGCCTGCAAGGCCGCCTTCGAGGAGGTGACGGGCGAAACGTCTCCCGGCTACGGCATCGACGGCTGTTCGGCGCCGAATTTCGCGACCTCCGTCCACGGGCTGGCGCGGGCGATGAGCTTCTTCGCCACGGCGCACGACCGCGAGGATGCAAGGAGCAAGGCCGCCGTGCGGCTGCGCGACGCGATGGCGACCTTTCCAGCGCTTGTGGCGGGAGAGACCCGCGCCTGCACCGAGCTGATGCGCGCGATGGAAGGCCGGGTGTCGATCAAGACCGGGGCGGAGGGCGTCTTCGTCGCGATCATCCCCGAAAAACGACTGGGCGTCGCGCTGAAGATCGCGGACGGTGCGACGCGCGCGTCGGAATCCGCCATCGCGGCGATCCTCGTGAAGCTGGGGGTGCTCGACCCCGCCCATCCCGCGGCCCGGGCCCGGATGGAACCGCAGATCCGCAACTGGCGCGGCACGCTCTGCGGTCACATCGCCCCGACGCAAGCCCTGCTGTAAGGAGACGACATGACCTTTACCCTTGCCACATGGAACATCAACTCGGTCCGCCTGCGCGAAGCGCTCGTGGTCGCGCTGCTGCGGAACGAGGCGCCGGACGTGCTGTGCCTGCAGGAATGCAAGAGCCCACTGGACAAGATCCCGGTCGAGCAGTTCCGGGCGCTGGGCTACACCCACATGATCGGACGCGGGCAGAAGGGCTACAATGGGGTCGCGATCCTGTCGAAGCTGCCGATCGTCGAGACGGCGGCGGCGGATTACGCCTCGCTCGGTCACGCGCGGCACATTGCCGGGCGGCTGGAGAACGGCGTCACGATCCACAACTTCTATGTGCCCGCGGGCGGTGACAAGCCGGACCGGACGGTGAACGACAAGTTCGGGCAGAAGCTGGACTACCTGACCGAGATGCGCAACGCCTTCCATGCCGACAGGCCGGAGAAGTCGATCATGGTGGGCGACCTGAACATCGCCCCCCGCGAGGACGATGTCTGGGACCACAAGAAGCTGCTGAAGATCGTCAGCCACACGCCGGTGGAGGTGGAGCATCTGGCGCAGGCGCAGGATGCGGGCAACTGGGTGGACGTGACGCGGCAGGACATCCCGCAGGGCAAGCTCTACAGCTGGTGGTCCTACCGGTCGCCGGACTGGGATGCCGCCGACAAGGGCCGGCGGCTGGATCACATCTGGGCCACGCCCGACATCTCCGGTGCAGCGCACGGCAGCCGCATCCTGCGCCATGTCCGCGGCTGGGAACAGCCGAGCGACCACGCGCCGGTGTTTGCGACTTTCGACCTGTAGGGTGTGACTGCGGTTCGGGCAGATCCTGTCCCCGTGGGACAGGATGCCTCCGGCGGGAGTATTTGGGAAAAAGCGAGGACGCGGTCGTTTTACATGATCGGCCGTTGCGCTAGGGTGCGCGAAATTTCAGGAGAGTTGCCATGCCGCTGACCCAGCCCGTGCCGAAACCCGTGGTGCTGTGCATCCTCGACGGATGGGGATTGCGTGACGGGCGCGAGGCCAATGCGCCCGTGCTGGCGGAGACGCCCAACTTCGACCGGCTGATGGCGGAGTGTCCTCATGCGACCCTCGTGACCTTCGGACCGGATGTCGGCCTGCCGAAGGGGCAGATGGGCAATTCAGAGGTCGGGCATACCAATATCGGCGCGGGCCGCGTGGTGGCGATGGACCTCGGTCAGATCGACCTTGCGATCGAGGATGGCAGCTATCCCGAGCAGCAGGCGATCCGGCGCTTCGCCGCGCGGCTGAAGGACACCGGCGGGCGGGCGCATCTGATGGGGGTGGTGTCCGATGGCGGCGTGCATGGGCACGTCGCGCATCTGGTGGAGACCGCACGGATGCTGGCGGCGCAGGGCATTGCCGTAGTCATCCATGCGATCACCGACGGGCGCGACGTGGCGCCAAGTTCTGCCCCCGCTTTCATGGACGACATGTTGGCGCAGTTGCCCGAGAACGTGACGGTCGCGACGGTCATCGGACGTTATTACGCGATGGACCGCGATAACCGGTGGGACCGGGTGCAGACCGCCTTCGACGCGATGGTGAAGGGCGAGGGGGACCGGGCAGAGACGCCGCAGGCCGCGATTGCCGCCGCCCATGACGCCGGCAAGACCGACGAGTTCATCCCCGCCACGGTGATCGGGGATTACGACGGCATGCGCCCCGCCGACGGTTTCTTTTGCCTGAACTTCCGCTCGGACCGGGCGCGGGAGATTCTCGAGGCGATCGGCAATCCGGATTTCAACGGCTTCCCGCGCGAGATGCCGGAACTGGCGGTGCGTCTGGGGATGGTTGAATACTCCGACCGTCACGGCGCGTGGTTTGACGCCGTCTTTCCCAAGCGCGACATCCGCAATACGCTGGGGGAATGGGTGGCGCATCACGGCAGGACCCAGTTCCGGCTGGCGGAGACCGAGAAGTATCCGCACGTCACCTTCTTTCTGAATGGTGGCAAGGAGCAGCCGGAGGAGGGCGAGGATCGCGAGATGCCGAAGTCGCCCAAGGTCGCGACCTACGACCTGCAACCGGAGATGTCGTCGGTCGAGGTCACGGACGATTTCGTGGCGGCGATCGGGAAGGGTTACGACCTGATCGTGACGAACTATGCCAATCCGGACATGGTGGGCCATACCGGCGATCTGGGTGCCGCGATCAAGGCCTGCGAGGCGGTTGACCGCGGCCTTGGCCGCGTGCTTGAGGCGCTGGAGGCGGCCGGTGGTGCGATGGTGGTCTGCGCCGACCACGGCAACTGCGAGACGATGGTCGACCCCGAGACCGGGGGGCCGCACACGTCGCATACCACGAACCTCGTGCCCGTGATCCTGTTCGGCGGGCCGGCTGGCGCGCGTCTGCGCGACGGGCGGCTGGCGGATCTTGCACCGACGCTGCTGCAACTGATGGGCCTGCCGCAGCCCGAAGAGATGACGGGCCGGAGCCTGATCGCCTGATGCGCCGTGCGGCGATCCTGCTGGCGCTGTGCCTTGCCGGGCCGCTGGCAGCGCAGACGCCCGGCGACGCGGCGACACAGGCGGCGGACCGGCTGCGGGCGGCACGGGCGCAGCTGGATGCCGCAGCGGGGGCGCGCGACCGGGTTGCCGCCCTGACCGAAACCGTACGCGCCTACGAGGACGGACTGGTCGCCCTGCGCGACGGGCTGCGGCGGGTGGCGATCCGGCGGGACACGCTGCAGGTACAGCTGGACGCGCGGCAGGAGGAAATCTCGCAACTGCTGGGCGTCCTCGCCTCGATCGGCAAGGCCCCGGCGCCGCTGCTGCTGCTGAATCCGGCGGGGCCGCTGGGGACCGTGCGGTCCGGCCTGCTGGTGGCGGATGTGGCGCCGGCGTTGCAGACGAAAGCGGACAGCCTCCGCGGGCAATTACAGGAACTGGCGCTGCTGCAGTCCCTGCAGGAAACCGCCGCGGATACGCTGCGCGACGGACTGCAGGGGGCGCAGACGGCGCGCGCCGCCTTGTCGGCGGCGGTGGCAGACCGGACCGATCTGCCACAGCGCTATACGGAGGATGCGGTGCAGACGGCCCTGCTGCTGGCCAGCACCGACACGCTGGCGGCCTTTGCCGATGCGCTGGCGGGCAGTGTCGACGTGGCGGCGCCGGAGCTGGTGGCGGAGGGCGATCTGCCGCTGCCGGTGCGCGGCACGGTGCTGCGCGCCTTCGACGCGCCGGATGCGGCGGGGATCGCGCGGCCCGGCGTCGTGATCGCAGCGCGGCCGCGGGCGCTGGTGACGACGCCGGTGGCGGCGACGCTGCTGTTCCGCGGGCCGCTGCTGGATTATGGCAACGTCGTGATCCTGGAACCGGCGCAGGACGTCCTGTTCGTCATCGGCGGGCTGGCGGAGGTCTATGGCGAGGCCGGTCAGGTCCTGCCGGCGGGGGCGCCGCTGGGGTTGCTGGGCGGGGATTCGCCAGACGTTGACGCGATTTTGACCGATCCGGCGCCCGGATCGGCGGTTGCGGCGACGCAGACCCTTTATCTTGAAGTCAGAGACGGGCAAAGTCCCGTCAACCCAGGCACCTGGTTCGCGCTGGACTAGATAGGAACACGCATGAAGAAAATTCTGATGGCAGCCGCCGGCGGCACCGTGCTGGGCCTTGTGGCCACGACGCAATTCGCAGGCCCGCTGCTGGCGCAGACTGCCAGCAAGGAAAGCAGCGTCTACGAGCAGCTGGACCTGTTCGGCGACATCTTCGAGCGGATCCGTCAGGGCTACGTCGAGGATGTGGACGACAAGAAGCTGATCGAGGCTGCGATCAACGGGATGCTGACGTCGCTTGACCCCCATTCGTCCTATCTGTCCGAGGACGACGCCAAGGACATGCAGGTGCAGACCCGCGGCGAGTTCGGCGGTCTGGGGCTGGAAGTCACGCAGGAAGAAGGCTGGGTGAAGGTCGTGTCCCCCATCGACGGGACGCCCGCCGCCGCCGCCGGCATGATGGCCGGCGACTACATCACCGCGGTCGACGGCGAGAACGTGCTGGGCCTGACGCTGGACGAGGCGCTGAAGCTGCTGCGCGGGCCGGTGGGGTCGGAAGTCATCATTTCCGTCGTGCGCGGCGACAAGCCGGAGCCCTTTGACGTGTCCATCGTGCGCGACACGATCAAGCTGACCGCCGTGCGGGCCCGCACCGAGGGCAAGGCCGTGGTGCTGCGGGTGACGACGTTCAACGCGCAGACCTTCCCCAACCTCGAGGAAGGCCTGAAGAAGCAGATCGAGGAGGCCGGCGGGGTCGAGAACGTCGACGGCATCGTGCTGGACCTGCGCAACAACCCGGGCGGGTTGCTGAACCAGGCGGTCTTCGTGTCGGATGCCTTCCTTGAAGGCGGAGAGATCGTGTCGACCCGTGGCCGCAATTCCGCCGACAGCGACCGTTACAACGCGACGGCGGGCGATCTGGCGCAGGGGCTGCCGATGGTCGTGCTGATCAACGGCGGATCGGCCAGCGCATCGGAGATCGTGGCAGGCGCGTTGCAGGATCATCGCCGGGCGATCGTGGTGGGCACCAAGTCCTTCGGCAAGGGATCGGTGCAGACCGTCGTGCCGCTGCAGGGCAACGGCGCGATGCGGCTGACGACGGCGCGCTACTACACGCCGTCGGGGCGGTCGATCCAGAACCTCGGTATCTCTCCCGACATCATCGTGGAACAGCCCGCCGTGCATCCCGCGGACGAGACCGAGACCGAGGATACGACGGCGCAGCAGATGCGGTCAGAGGCCGATCTGCGCGGCACGTTGTCGAACGACAGCCTGAGCGAGGACGAGATCAAGCAGATCGAGGAAGACCGCGCCCGGGCCGAGGATGCGGCGAAGCTGCGGGACGAGGACTATCAGCTGGCCTATGCCATCGACATCCTGAAGGGCCTGCATGCGCTGGGTCCGCAGGTCGAGGTGGACGTGACCGTGAAGGACGACAGCGCCCCCGCCGATGCGGAGAGTGCGGCGCCTGCCAACAACTGACTTTCGCGCAATCTGCGATGAGGCGCCCCGTCAATCGGCGGGGCGTTTCACGTTTGGCCCGGACCTTGGCGATCCGGGCGAGCGCGGAATGTCAGGCGTCTGGTTGCGGGAGGTGACAGACCGCCTCGATCCGGTTGCCGTCGGGATCGCGCACGAAGGCGGCATAGTAAGTCACCGCGTATTCCGGGCGCAGGCCGGGGGCACCGGCATCGGTACCGCCCGCCGCCAGCGCGCTGGCGTGAAAGCGGTCAACGGTGGCCCGGTCCGGCGCGCGAAAGGCGACGTGGGTGCCGTGGCGCGGGGCGCCGGCATCAAGCTGCAGGCCGAAGTCCTCTCCTCCGGCGCCATAGGTAAGCATCCGGTCATTGCTCCAGAGCATCGGCAGGCCAAGTGCACCCATGACCGCATCGTAGAACCGGCGTGCACTCATCAGATCCGAGATACCCAGCGTAACGTGGTCGAAGATGGACGGCATGGATTGGTCTTCCTTTGCGGTCAGACGATGCGGTGGCCAGCGGCGGTGATGGCGGCGGCAAGGGCCGCGATATGGGCTGGACCGACCTCGCAGCAGCCGCCGACGATGGTGGCGCCAGCATCGATCCAGCGCATCGCGTGGGTCGCATAGGCGGCGGGCGACAGGTCACGGGATGACAGCGTCGCGACGGTGGGCCTGTCCTGCAGGAAATCGGAGGTGATCCGCTCGAACCCGTTGGCATAGGCACCGCAGGGCAGGTTGCCGCGGGACAGAATGGCGAGCGTGGCGTGGATCGCCTCTGGCGCGGAGCAGTTGACGAGGACGGCGGCGGCGCCTTCGTACGCGATGGGCAGGATGCCACCGACCGGTTCGCCGGACCGCAGGCGGCGGCCGTCGCGGTCGTCGACGGTGATCGACAGCCAGACCGGCAGGCCCTTGTCCTTTGCGCTGTCAAGAACCGCGCGGGCGTGGGCGAGCGAGGCGACGGTTTCGCAGATCAGCAGATCGCAGGCGGGGGCAAGAAGCTGTGCCACCTCGGCATAGAGCGGCACCGCCTTGGCGGCCGGCGGGTGGATGTCGGGGCGGTAGCTGGCGATCAACGGGCCGATGCTGCCGGCGATCCGGCCAGATCCGTGGGCGTCGCGGGCGGCGGTCGCCTCTGCCAGCGCCTGGGCATGGAGGGCGGCGAAGCTGTCCTGCCCCTCCTCGCCCAGCCGGTCGCGGTGGATGGCGTAGGTGTTGGTCGTGGCCACGGTGGCGCCGGCGGCGAAATAGTCGGCATGGACCTGCTGCACGAGGCCGGGGTGGTCGATCATGACCTGGGTGGACCACAGGTTGGTGGGCGTGTCGCCGGCGCGGTGCACCAGTTCCTGCCCGAGGCCGCCGTCCAGAAGCGTGATGTCGGTCATGGGCATTCCCTGAAAGGTGTCGGATGCAGGCGGTGCGATCAGGACGCCGCGGCGAAGGTCGCGGCGAGGATCCTTGTCAAAGCCTCTGCGTCATCCTTGGTAAAGGCGTCGGGCTGGTCGCTGTCGATGTCGAAGACGCCCAGCAGGGTGCCCGCCCCGTTCCAGACCGGCAGGACGAGTTCTGACCGGGTGGAGGAGGCGCAGGCGATGTGGCCCGGAAAGGCGTCCACGTCGGGGACGAGCTGGACTTGACCGGTGCGCGCCGCCGCGCCGCAGACGCCGCGGGAAAATGGGATCACGAGGCAGCCGTGGCCGCCCTGGTAGGGCCCGATCTTGAGCAGGTCCGGCCCCGTGACACGGTAGAAGCCGGTCCAGTCGAAGCGGTCGTCGGCATGATGCACCTCGCACGCCACGGTCGCCATGAGGGCCACGGCATCGGTCTCACCCTCTGTCAGGGCGGCGACGGTCTGCGTGAGCAGGGGATAATCGACATGTTTCATGGGTCCTGACCTAGCGCCTTATTCGCGCCTGAAAAAGCCCTGAAAGCAGCGGGCGCATGCCCATTTGCCGCCACGATTCTCGGGCAAGGAGGTTGCGTAGCTGCAAAAGCTTCAACGGCACCGCGCTTTCGAAGCCCCCACCCAGTAGCGCGGTGCCGGACCGGCCTTTCCAATTGTGCGATTGTCTTTCCCGCGGGAATGACCGACGTTTCGCCCGACGAACAGGGAGAGGCACGATGCGCGATTTTCAGATACCCGGCCGGTCGGCCACCTTTGCCGAGAACGGGATGTGCGCCACATCGCATCCCCTGGCCGCGAAGGTCGCGATCCAGATGCTGGAGGCGGGGGGCAATGCGGTGGATGCCGCCATCGCGGGTGCCGTGCTGCTGGGGATCTGCGAACCGCAGATGACGGGGATCGGGGGCGACTGCTTTGTCCTGATGACGCCGCCGGGGTCCGACAGGATTCACGCGCTGAACGGGTCGGGCCGTGCGCCCGCCGCCTATTCCGCAGCAGACCTGCGGGCGAAGGGGCATACCGTCGTGCCGGTCAGCGATGCGGCGGCGGTGACGGTGCCGGGGGCGGTCGATGCCTTCTGCACCCTGTCGAAGGACTGGGGCAAGCTGGGGCTGAAGGCGTCATTGGCGCCCGCGATCCATTACGCAAAGGCCGGCGTGCCCGTCAGCCCGCGCGTCGCCTTCGACTGGGCGATGGACGAGGGCGTGCTGCAGGGCGTGGCGCGCGACCGGTTCCTGTTGAACGGCAAGGTGCCGCAGCCGGGGCAGATGTTCCGCGCGCCCGATCAGGCCGAGGTGCTGACGCGTATCGCCACGGAAGGCCGCGCCGGGTTCTACGAGGGCGAGGTGGCGGAGGACATGGTCGCGTCGCTGAACGCGATGGGCGGCGTGCATACGCTGGACGATTTCGCACAGACGCAAAGTAGCTGGGGCGATCCGGTGCAGGGCGGCTATGGCGGGCTGGATCTGTACGAGCATCCGCCAAACGGTCAGGGGGCGACGGCGATCCTGATCCTGAACATCCTGTCGCAATTCGACATCGCGTCGATGGACCCCTGGGGGGCGCAGCGCGTGCATATCGAGGCGGAGGCGACGAAGCTGGCCTATGACGCGCGCAACCGGTTCCTGTCGGATCCGGACCACATGACGCGGCTGGATCACATGCTGTCGATGGACACGGCCAAGCGGCTGGCTGCGCTGATCGACCCAAAGAAGGCAATGACCGTCGATCTGCCGGGGGCGGAGGCGGTGCACAAGGAGACAATCTACATCACCGTGGTCGACCGGGACCGGATGGCGGTGTCGCTGATCTATTCGATCTTCCACGGTTTCGGGTCGGGCATCGCGTCGGACAAGTTCGGCATCCTGTTCCAGAACCGCGGCGCGGGGTTCAGCCTGACCGAGGGCCATGCGAACGAGGGCGGCCCCGGCAAGAGGCCGATGCACACGATCATCCCGGGGATGCTGCAGAAGGGCGGCAAGACCCATATGCCGTTCGGCGTGATGGGCGGGGCCTATCAGTGCACCGGCCACGCGCGGTTCGTGACCAACATCACCGACTTCGGACTGGACCCGCAGGAAGCGATCGACGGGCCGCGCGCCTTTGCCGAAACGGGACAGCTGAAATTGGAACGCGGCTATGCCGATGCGGTGCGGACGGAACTGTCCGACATGGGGCACGAGGTCGTCACACCCGACACGGCGATCGGCGGTGCGCAGGCGATCCTGTTGCGCGAGGATGGCGTGTTGCAGGGCGGGTCGGACCCGCGCAAGGACGGCTGTGCACTCGGCTACTGATACGCGGGCGGGGTCGCGCGCACTTTTTCGTGATCGCGCGACCTTGGTCTGATGGATTTGACCAAAGCTCCTGTAGCCTGTTCCCGGGAATGGTTCTGAACAGGAGACGGACATGGCACTTTTCAAGCGTTTCGGCACGGTTCTGGCGGGCACGGCCCTGATGGCGACGGCGGCCTTTGCGGCCAGCCACATGGATCCGGCCGCCGAGAAGGCGGTGAAGGCGCGCCAGTCGCACATGACGCTCTATGCCTTCAACATCGGAACGCTCGGCGGGATGGCGCAGGACAAGATGCCATACGATGCCGAAGCTGCCGGACGCGCGGCCGAGAACCTCGCCGCGCTCGCGAGCCTCGATCAGGCCGGCTATTGGGTCGAGGGCACGGATGCAGGCAGCATCGAGGGGACCAAGGCCAAGGCCGAGATCTGGTCGGACATGCCGGAGTTCGAGGAACACATCGAGCAGCTTGCCACGGCGACCACGGCGCTGGCCGAAAATGCCGGCACCGATCTGGATAGCCTGAAGGCGTCCTTCGGGGATGTGGGCAAGGCCTGCGGCAGCTGCCACGAGGAATTCCGCGTGTCCGACAAGTAGGATGCGTCGGGTCCTGACCGGGCTGGCGCTGGTGGCGCTTGTCGTGCTGGCGGGCGGGGCCGTGGCGACACGGCCCCAGCCGCTGGCATCCGACGCGCTGGACGGTCTGACGCCGGATGCAGGCCACGGGGCACTGGTCTATGCGGCGGCGGGCTGCGCGTCGTGCCACGCCGCAGCGGACGGCCCGGCGGATGTGTTGTCGGGCGGCAAGGCCTTCGTCAGCGCCTTCGGCACCTTCCATGCCCCGAACATCAGCCAGGATCCCGACCATGGCATCGGTGGCTGGTCTGATTTGCAAATCGCCGACGCGATCACGCAGGGTGTCGGCGCCGACGGCGCGCACCTGTATCCGGCGTTTCCCTACACGGCCTACCACAAGGCGGACCTGCAGGACGTGGCGGACCTGATTGCCCACCTGCGCACCCTGCCAGCCGATCCGACGCCCAGCCAGCCGCATGACCTGTCGTTTCCGTTCAACATCCGCGCCACGCTGGGGGTCTGGAAGGCGCTGTATCTGAAGGACGACTGGGTGATGGCAGAGGCGCCCTCGCCCGAAGTCGCGCGCGGTCGCTATCTGGTCGAGGCGCTGGGCCATTGCGGCGAATGCCATACGCCACGCGACGCGCTGGGCGGACTGGATCGCAGCGCGTGGCTGTCGGGGGCACCGAACCCTTCGGGCAAGGGACGGATTCCCAACATCACGCCGGGTGGGTTGTCATGGTCGGAGGGAGAGATCGCGGAATATCTGTCGAGCGGCTTCACCCCCGATTTCGACACGGCGGGGGGCGAGATGGCCGAGGTCGTCAAGAACACCGCGCAACTGACCGATGCGGACAGGGCGGCCATCGCCGCCTATGTCAAGGCGGTGCCGGCGGTGGAGGATCCGCCTAGTTGAGCTGGACGTGCAGGGGGTAGTGACCGTCCTCGAACGGACCGAAGAGGTCCGGCAGATCGGGATGGTCGACGGGTTCGCCGGAATAATCGGCGACGAGATTCTGTTCCGAAACATAGGCCACGTAGAAGCTTTGCTCGTTCTCTGCCAGCAGGTGATAGTAGGGCTGGTCCTTGGCCGGGCGCGATTCCTCGGGAATCGCCTCGTACCACGCGTCGGTATTCGAAAACATCGCGTCCACGTCAAAGACCACGCCCCGGAACGGGTGCTTGCGGTGTCTGACGACCTGACCGAGATGATATTTCGCGCGCGTCTTGAACATGGATGCAGATACCCCCGCAGTGTCATTAGACGTTTCCGGTCGGAAAAGTCCATATTCCAGCAGCCTGTACACCAGAAACAGTCTGTATGCACCCACCCCACGCCGATGTCATGTCGCAATCCGACTATTTCGTGATGACCGGGCGCACCTTAAGCGTTCACAAACGGGTCATTTCCGGCTAGGGTGGATAAAAATAAAAGACGAAAAGCGAGAGGCATATGAGCAGTTTCTTTCGCGCACTGGTGTTGCTTGCGTTGCTGGGGTCCTGCGGCAGCCGCGAGTATTCCGCACCGCGCGACCTGGACAATGCGTGCAATATCCTGAGCGAGCGGCCGGAATACCGGCGCGCTTTCAAGAAGGTCGAGAAGAAGTACGGCGTGCCCATGCCGGCGATGATGGCGATCATCTATCAGGAATCGAAATTCATCGGTAACAACCGCCCGCCGCACCAGTATGCGCTGGGGGTGATTCCCGTCGGACGGCAATCGTCGGCGATGGGATATTCGCAGGCGCTGGACGGCACCTGGGAAGAATACCAGCGCGCATCGGGCAACCGGCGGGCCAAGCGAGAGGACATCAACGCAGCGTCCGATTTCATGGGCTGGTACATGGTGGCGACGGTGCGCGAGACCGGCGTGCCGCTATCGGACGTGCGCAACCAGTACCTTGCCTATCACGACGGGCGCGGCGGCTACATGCGCGGCACCTGGCGCGACAAATCGTGGCTGATCCGCATAGCAGGCGAGGTCGAGGCGCGGGCGTTACTGTATGACGCCCAGCTGCGGTCCTGCCGCAAGCGGTAGAACCGAGAAACGCGCCGCCGAGAGGCGACGCGTTCCGGTGTCGGTAGCGGCAATCAGGCCGGCGCGTTTGCGCCGATAAACCAGGCGTCCTTGTCGATCGCGCGGCTGACTTCCGTCAGGATGTCGGCGGTGTCCTCGTCGCCGGCCTCGCTCGCGGCGTCGATCCCCTTGCGGACCGCCTCTCCGACGTAAAGGAAGCGTTCCTTCAGCGCCTCGATGTGTTCCTTGATGTCGCTGATCTCGACCGGGTAGGGTTCCATCTTGGCGGTATCGGCCACAACTTCCTGCGTGCCGCGAGCGAATCCGCCGAGGATCACCGCACGTTCGGCCAGCAGGTCGGTGCCGTCACGCAGGCGGGCGGCGACATCGTCCAGAAGCTCGTGCACACCGATGAAGCCACGCCCCTTGAGGTTCCAGTGCGCCTGCTTCACCGCAAGCGTCAATGCGATGCCCTCGGCCAGATTGGCGTTGAGGATGTCAATGGATTTCTTGCGGGTCTGGCCGTCGAGGCCGGCGACGAAAACGTCTGGCATATGAATTCTCCTGATCTTCCGCGGCGGGGAATCCCGCCGTCTCGGTTCCTCAATGCAAAGGCCCCTGCGGTTGTTCCCGGCGGCGGCTAAGCGCTGACCCCGTGGCGCTATCGCATGTCAGCGGCCATATCGTCATGGAAGACAGGACACCCCCGCCCTATCTGGGGGTGAACGCAATGCAAGGTGAATGCCATGAAAAGACGCACCCTCTTCCTTTCGGCCGCCGCACTGGTGCTGGCCGGCAGCGCCGCCAGCGCGCAGCAGTTGTCTTTGAACGAGGTATCGAATTACCTCAACCAGATGCAGTCGGCACAGGGCGGGTTCACGCAGATCAACGGTGACGGCACGCTGTCCACGGGTCAGCTGTACATCAAGCGCCCCGGACGGATCCGGTTCGAATACAATGCTCCCGACAACAGCCTCGTGCTGGCGGGTGCTGGCGAGGTCGGCGTCTTCGATCCCAAGTCGAACCAGCCGGTCGAACGCTATCCCCTGTCGAAGACGCCGCTGAGCATCATCCTCGACCGCAACGTCAACCTCGGTCAGGCGCGGATGGTGACGGGGCATACGTCCGACGGCACGTCCACCACGATTACGGCACAGGACCCGGCCCACCCGGAATACGGCAACATCCAGATGGTCTTTACCGCCAACCCGGTCGAGCTGCGGCAGTGGATCGTGACCGATGACGTGGGCGAGAAGACGACGGTGATCCTGAACGATCTGACGAAGGGTGCGAGCATCCCCGACAGCCGCTTTAACATCGATGCAGAGGTCGCGCGCCAGCGCTGATTGTCACGAGGCGGCGCGGAACCAGCGGGAAAGCACCTGCCGGTCCGCGTCGCTGATCTCTGTCACGTTGGCGGGGGGCATGGCGTGGCTGATGCCGGCCTGCACATATATCTGGTGCGCGTGGCGGGCGATGTCGGCCTCGGTTTCCAGAAAAACGCCCTTCGGTGCCCAGCGGATGCCGTCCCAGACCGGTTCGCGCGCGTGGCACATGGAACAGCGGCCCTGCACGATCTGGGCCGCGTCCTGAAAGCCGTCGGCCTGCGCGAATCTTTCTTCGGTGGGCGTCAGGGTGCGGGCCTCGGAGTCGTCAAGGCTCTCGTATCCCGGAAAACTCGACAGCCAGGCCATCACGATGAAGATCACGACCGTCGCGGCCCAGGTCCAGGTCGGCTTGCCCTTTCGCGCGTGCATGCTGTTGAAATAATGCCGGATCGTCACCCCCAGCAGGAACACGAGCGCCGCGATGATCCAGGCGTATTGGGTGCCGAAGGCCAGCGGGTAATGGTTCGACAGCATCAGGAAGATGACCGGCAGCGTCAGGTAGTTGTTGTGCGTGCTGCGCAGCTTGGCGATCTTGCCGTATTTCGGATCCGGCTTGCGCCCCGCCTTCAGGTCGGCGACCACGATGCGCTGGTTCGGCATGATGATGAGGAACACATTCGCCGTCATGATCGTCGCAGTGAACGCGCCGAGGTGCAACAGCGCCGCGCGCCCCGTGAAGACCTGATTGTAGCCCCAGGACATAACGACAAGCATTGCGAACAGCAGCAGCATCAGCACCGTCGGCCGCTCGCCAAGGGGCGATTTGCACAGCGCATCGTAGATCACCCAGCCCAGCGCCAGCGACCCGCCCGAGATCAGGATCGCCTGCCAGATCGCGAGGTCGGCCTTGGCCGGGTCGATCAGGAAAAGGTTCGCGCCCGCCCAGTAGACCACCATCAGCATCGCGAAGCCGGACAGCCATGTGGAATAGCTCTCCCACTTGAACCACGTCAGGTGGGCGGGCATCGCGTCGGGCGCCACGAGGTATTTCTGGATGTGGTAGAAGCCGCCGCCGTGGACCTGCCATTCCTCGCCGTCGGCGGGGCCGGGGATGTTGCGGTTCAGGCCGAGGTCGAGGGCGATGAAGTAGAAACTGGACCCGATCCAGGCGATCGCAGTGATGACATGGGTCCAGCGCACGGCGAAGGTCAGCCATTCCCACAGGATCGCCATGTCGTACATCTCAATGCCCTCTCGCCAGTCGCGCCAATCACGGTATAAACGGCCCGATCCCAAAGGAAGACCGGAATGACCCGCTACCCCCGCGACATGATCGGCTATGGCGCCCGGACGCCAGACCCGAAATGGCCGAACGACGCAAAAATCGCCATCCAGATCGTCGTGAACTACGAGGAAGGCGGCGAGAACAACATCCTGCACGGGGATGCGGCATCGGAAGCCTTCCTGTCAGAGATCGTCGGCGCCAGCGCCTGGCCGGGACAGCGCCACTGGAACATGGAAACGATCTATGAATACGGCGCACGGGCCGGGTTCTGGCGGCTGCACCGGCTGCTGAAGGATCTGCCGATCACCGTGTTCGGCGTGGCGACGGCACTGGCGCGGGGGCCCGAACAGGTCGCCGCCATGCAGGAGACGGGGTGGGAGATCGCCTCGCACGGGCTGAAGTGGATCGAATACAAGGACGCCCACGAGGACACCGAGCGGGCCCATATCCAGCGCGCAATCCGCCTGCATACCGAGGTCACGGGCCAGCGGCCGCGCGGCTTCTACCAGGGCCGCGCCTCGATCAATACTGTCCGGCTGGCGGCGGAGGAAGGCTTCGACTACCTCGCCGACAGCTACGCCGACGACCTGCCTTACTGGATGGAGATGGGCGAGCGCGACCAGTTGATCGTGCCCTATACGCTCGACGCCAACGACATGCGCTTCGCCACGCCGCAGGGGTTCAACGCGGGCGGGCAGTTCCTCGACTATCTCAAGGCCAGCTTCGACGCGCTCTATCGTGAGGGGCAGGAGGGGCAGGCCAAGATGATGTCCGTCGGTCTGCACTGTCGCCTTGTCGGCCGGCCGGGCCGCGTCGAGGCGCTGCGGCAGTTCATCGACTATGCCCAAGGTCATGACGGCGTCTGGTTCGCCACCCGGGCGCAGATCGCCGATCACTGGCGCGCGCGTTTCCCCCATGTACGCCGCGACCGGCCGAGCCAGATGTCCAAGGCCGCCTTCGTCGAAACATTCGGCGGCATCTACGAACATTCGCCGTGGATCGCCGAACGTGCCCACGGTCTGGAACTGGGACCGGCGCAGGACACGCCGGCGGGCCTCGCCAACCTGCTGGCCCGCGTATTCCGGTCCAGCACGACAGAGGACCGGCTGAAGGTCCTGCGCGCCCACCCCGACCTTGCGGGCAAGCTGGCGGCGGCACGGCGGCTGACTGCCGACAGCACGGCGGAACAGGCAACCGCCGGCCTTGACGCGCTGACGGATCAGGAACGCGAGACCTTTCAGAAGGCCAATGCCGCCTATGTCGCGAAGTTCGGCTTCCCCTTCATTATCGCCGTGCGCGACCACACCAAGGAGAGCATCCTGCGCGCCTTCGGCGACCGGCTGCAGAACAGCGTTGCAGAAGAATTCGCCACCGCCTGCGACCAGGTGGAGCGGATCGCCGAACTGCGCCTGCAGGCGCTGATGTGATCATCGCCCAGCCCCTGACCGCCGGCGCCTTCGCCCCCTTCGGCGACGTGATGGACACGGCGGGCGACCCCGACCGGCTGATCAATGCGGGTCTCTGCGGGCGCTGGCACGACCGCGCCCGCCTCGACTTCGGCGACGGGCGCGCCGGGATCAGCCTTTTCGACGCGGAGCCCCGCGCCCTGCCCTACAGCTGCGACCTTCTGGAACGGCACCCGGACGGAAGCCAGGCCTTCATCCCGATGTCCCTAAATCCCTTCCTCGTCATCGTCGCCCCGGACGATGGCGGGGAACCGGGCCAACCTCAGGCCTTCGTCACCGCCCCCGGGCAGGCGATCAACCTGCATCGCGGCACATGGCACGGCGTGCTTACGCCGCTGCATGCCCCCGGCCTCTTCGCCGTGATCGACCGCATCGGCGACGGCGCGAACCTTCAGGAAGTCCGCGTGACGCCCTTCACGGTCCATCCTTTTTCAGGTTGAAAATACCTTCGGGGGGCGGCGAAGCCGGGGGGCAGACAGCCCCCCTCAGCGCCCGCCCATGCGGACCGCCATGTCGATCATGCGCGCCGAGAATCCCCATTCGTTGTCATACCATCCGAACACCCTGATCTGATGGTCGGTGGTGGCAAAGCATTCCGGCAGCGCCAGCACCAGCGATTCGGGCCTTGCGCGCAGGTCCGAGGAGACGAGCGGCAGGTCGGTCGCACCGATCAGGGCGGGGTCGGCGCGGCGCAGCACCGCTCGCAGGTCATCGGTCGTGACCGCGGTTTCGGTCGTGGCGGTCAGGTCGATGCAGGACACGCTGGCGACCGGCACGCGCACGGCGGCGCCTGTGATGCGGCCCGCGAGTTCGGGGACGACCTCGGTCACCAGCTCTGTGGCGGAGGTCGTCGTGGGCACCATCGACAAGGCCCCGGCGCGGCTGCGGGCGAAATCGCCGCGCGGCGCATCGGTCATCGGCTGGCTGGAAGTGTAGCAATGGATCGTGGTCATGTGAGCCGCGGTAATGCCGAGGCTGCTATGCAGATGCTTCACGATCGGCGCCAGCGCATTCGTGGTGCAGCTGGCATTGGACACGATGCGCGCGTCCCCCAGAGCCTCGTCGTTGGCGCCCAGCACCACCGTCACCTCTGCCGCGGGCGAGGGACCGGAGATCAGCACCGCCCCTGCCCCCGCAGTCAGGCCGCGGGTTGCGATGTCCGATGTGCGGGCGATGCCGGTGCATTCCAGCACGAGGTCGATGCCGCGAAGGTCCAGCGTCGACAAGTCGCGCGCATGGGTGAAGGCGATATGCCTGTCGCCCACCCGCAGCGCGTTCTCGTCCGCCGACACTTCGCCGGGGAAGGGTCCGAATACACTGTCGTGGGCGAAAAGGTAGGCGCAGAGGTCCAGCGGGGCGATGTCGTTGATGCCGGCGACCTCGATCCCCGCATCGGTGCGGGTCGTCAGCAATTGCCGCAGGATCGTGCGGCCGATGCGGCCGAAGCCGTTGATCAAAATCCGCATGTCAGCGCAGGGTCAGCGGCATCTGCCGGTTCACATCCTTGTAGAGCAGGTAGCGGAACGGCCCCGGCCCGCCGGCATAGCAGGCCTGCGGGCAGAAGGCGCGCAGCCACATGTAGTCGCCGGCCTCGACCTCGACCCAGTCGCGGTTCAGGCGGTAGACCGCCTTGCCCTGCAGGACGTAGAGTCCGTGTTCCATCACGTGTGTTTCCATGAAGGGGATCGTGCCGCCGGGCTGGAAGTTCACGATGTTGACGTGCATGTCGTGGGCCATGTCCGTGGGGCTGACGAAGCGGGTGGTGGACCAAGCCCCGTTCGTGCCCGCCATCTCGATCACCGGGGCGTCGGCGTCCTGCGTCACGAAGGGATCGGGCGGGGCGATGCCGTCCACGGCGACATAGGCCTTGCGGATCCAGTGGAAGGTGCAGGGCGCGTCATGGTCGTTGGCGAAGGACCAGGCGCAGCCGGCAGGCAGGTAGGCATAGGACCCGGGGAACAGCAGGTGGGTCTGATCGCCGATGGTCAGTTCCGCATGACCCGCGACGACGAACAGCACGGCCTGTGCAGTCGGATCGCTCTCCGGATTTTCGCTGCCGCCGCCGGGGGCGACCTCCGTGATCGTGTGGCTGAAGGTTTCCGCGAAGCCAGTCATCGGGCGGGCGATGACCCACATGCGCATCTTGCGCCAGTGCGGCAGGAAGCTGGTGGTGATGTCGCGCAGGGTGCCCTTCGGGATCACCGCATAGCTTTCGGTGAAGACCGCACGGTCAGTCAGAAGGTCGGTCTGCGGCGGCAGGCCGCCGGTGGGGCTGTAGTAGTCGGTCATGTCATGCGTCCCAGTTGCGGGAACCTTAGACACCCTTTCGCGCGGCTTGGCAAAGGGCGGAGGGGGGCTGTCTGCCCCCCGCCTGCGGCCCCCCCGAAGGTATTTCCGACGAGAAGAAGAGGATCAGTGCTGCTCGGGGACCAGCACCTCGCGCTTGCCCACGTGGTTGGCAGGGCTGACGACGCCCTGATCCTCCATCTGCTCCACCAGCCGGGCGGCCTTGTTGTAGCCGATCGCCAGCTTGCGCTGGATGTAGGAGGTGGAGCACTTGCGGTCCTTGATGACGATAGCCACGGCCGTGTCGTAGAGTGCGTTTTCCAGATCCGACCCGTCGGCGAGGCCCAGCACCGCGTCGATGCTGCTTTCGGTATCCTCGTCGGGGCCTTCGACCACGCCGGACATGTATTCGGGCGGGCCGAAGGATTTCAGGAAGTTGACAATCTCCTCGACCTCCTCGTCCGAGCAGAAGGGGCCGTGGACGCGGGTGACCTTGGACCCGCCGGCCATGTAGAGCATGTCGCCCATGCCCAGCAGCTGCTCGGCCCCCATCTCTCCCAAAATGGTGCGGGAGTCGATCTTCGAGGTGACCTGGAAGGAGATCCGGGTCGGGAAGTTCGCCTTGATCGTGCCGGTGATGACGTCGACCGAAGGCCGCTGCGTCGCCATGATGAGGTGGATGCCCGACGCGCGGGCCATCTGGGCGAGGCGCTGGATACAGGCCTCGATTTCCTTGCCGGCAACCATCATCAGGTCGGCCATCTCGTCCACGATGACCACGATGTAGGGCAGGACCTCTGGCTTGAACTCGTCGGTCTCGAACACGGGCTCGCCCGTCTCGTCGTCGAAACCGGTCTGGACGGTGCGGCTAAAGGTCTCGTCGTTGGCCAGCGCCTCTTTCACGCGACCGTTGTAGCCGTCGATGTTGCGCACGCCCATCTTGGACATCTTGCGGTAGCGTTCCTCCATCTCGCCCACCACCCATTTCAGGGCGACGACCGCCTTTTTCGGGTCGGTGACGACGGGGGACAGCAGGTGCGGGATGCCGTCATAGACGGAGAGTTCCAGCATCTTGGGGTCGATCATGATCATCCGGCATTCTTCCGGCGTCAGCTTGTAGAGAAGCGACAGGATCATCGTGTTGATCGCGACGGACTTGCCCGAACCGGTGGTGCCGGCGATCAGCAGGTGGGGCATCTTGGCCAGGTTGGCGACGATGGGCTGGCCGCCGATGTCCTTGCCCAGCGCCAGCGGCAGCTTCATGTTGCTGTCGCCGAAGTCGCGGGCGGAGAGGATTTCGCGCAGAACGACCTTCTCGCGGTTCTCGTTCGGCAGTTCGATGCCAATTACGGTGCGGCCCGGCACGGTGGAGACGCGGGCGGAGAGCGCGGACATGGACCGCGCGATGTCGTCGGCCAGGCCGATCACGCGGGAGGCCTTGAGGCCCGGCGCGGGTTCGAGTTCATACATGGTGACGACGGGACCGGGGCGGACGCTGACGATCTCGCCCTTCACGCCGTAGTCGTCGAGGACCGATTCGAGCATCCGGGCGTTCTGTTCCAGCGCCTCGTCGGAGAGGACGTGGCGCTTCACTTCCGACGGGTTGGTCAGCAGGTTCAGCGGCGGGTGTTCGTAGTCGGCGTATTTCTCCTCGAATGTCAGGGAGGGCTGCGCCTCGGCCCGGGCCTGCTTGCTGGGCATCGTGGCGCGGTTCATGCCGTGCTGGACGACGGCCTTTTTCGGGGCCTGCGTCGGAATCGCCGGGCGTGGGGCGTCCGGGTCAAACAGGGGTTCGGCGGTCAGCGACGGTGCCTCGGTCCGGGGCACGGGGCTGCGCTGATAGACGGACGGGGCGGCGGCGGGCGGCGGCGTGTCCTGCGCCTCGGCCGTGGCGTAATCCTGCGCGTCGTATGCGGGCGCATCGTCGATGAGCATCTCGGCCTCGTCCTGCCAGTCGTCATGCGCAGCAGCGGCGGGGGCGGCGGCAGTCAGGGGCGGGACGGAGGGCAGGATCAGCGGACGGGGGCGCTTGCCGGCAGTCAGCGACGGCTCGATCCGGATGCCGGTGACGGGATGCGGTTCGGCCTGCGGCTTGGGCATGACGCGGGATTTAATGGCATCGGTGATGCGGCTGTGCACCCGGTCGTCGGTCGGCGCGTCGAGGTCATGGTCGAAGACATCCGCCTCGACCAGCTCCGGTTCCGGCTCGGCCACCTGGCGGCGGAGCATGCCGCCAAGACCCGGCATCTTGCGCGAGGCCGGCGCCTCTGGCGCCGGAGCGGGAGTGGGTGCCGCGGTTTGCGGGTCGCCGTAGCTGCCGTCGGCGCGGATGATCGGCGGCATCTTGCGGCTGCCGTCCTGCGCCATCGCCGGGCGGGACTGCGCAGCAGGGTATTGACGCGGTGCGACGGACGGTTCCAGCGGACGGCTGGCACGGGCGTCGGCCCGGTTCTGCATCCGGGCGGCCATGCTGCCGCGTGCCGCGACGGCGGCCTGCGTGGCGCGGACCGTGCCACGCCCGATCAGGCTCAGCAGCATGTCATAGATCATCACGGTGCCCATCAGGACGAAGCGCAGGCCGCTGCGCAGTTCCGGGCGGGTGAAGCCGAGGCCGAAGGCCATCAGGCCGACGGTAGCGGCACCCAGCAGCAGCGACAGCAGCTTGACCCCGATCACCGGCCCCAGCGGCAGGATCGTCAGCGCCATGCCCAGTACCGTGTCGCCGAACAGGCCGCCCATGCCGAAATTGGCTGGCCAGTCGATCCCGCGCGGCAGGGAGGCCGCATAGAGGGATGCGGCGGCGATGACGACGGGGACGTAGACCACGCGGCCCATCGCCCGATCCGATCCCCGGTGCAGCACGAAACGCAGGCCCCAGGCAATCAGCACCAATGGCAGGGTCCAGATGCCCTTGCCCACGATCATCATCAGCGGCGCGGCAGTGGCGGCGCCGAACAGGCCGAGCCAGTTCTGCACCGGCGCATCGCTGGCAGAGATCCACGACGGATCGGTGGGCGAATAGCTGAAGCAGATCATCGCGACCACGATCCCCAGCACGACCAGAGCGATCCCCAGCAATTCCCGGCTGCGGCGTTCGAGCGCGGCCTGGGTCTCGCTATCCAGTAGCGGATCGCGGTGCCGTGTCTGATAGGATGCCATCTTGCCGTTCCTCACTGGTAAAGCGTGTCGCGCAGGCGGGTCAGTCCGCGTTCGACGTCGTCCTTGGGGCCGCAGAGGGCCACCCGAATATAATGTGCGCCGGGATTGAAGCCGCTGATCTCTCGGCTGAGGTAAGCGCCCGGCAGTGTGCGCACGCCGGTTTTCGCCCACAGGTCCAGCGCCGCCGTCTCTCCGTCATCAACCGGCAGCCAGAGGAAGAACCCGGCCTCCGGGCTGGCGTAGCCCGGCACGTTGCCAAGGATGCGGTCGGCGATCTCGAACTTCTCGACATAGAGCGCGCGGGAGGCGGCGACGTGATCCTCGTCGTCCCAGACGAGGGCCGAGACCGCCTGCACCGGGCCGGGCAGCGGCGCACCGGCGTAGGCGCGCAAGCTGCGGATTGCGGCCATGTTGCGCGGACCCGAGGCGCAGAAGCCAGACCGCAGGCCCGCGAGGTTCGACCGCTTGGACAGCGAGTGGAAGATCACGACGCGGTCGGGGTCGGCGCCCATCGCCTGCGCCACCTGCAGCGCGCCGACGGGGGGCGTGTCGCGCCAGATTTCGGAATAGCATTCGTCGGCGAAGATCTTGAAGTCGTGCTTTTCGGCAAGACCGATCAGGGTGCGCCAGTAATCCTCGCTCGCCACGGCGCCCTGCGGGTTCGCAGGCGAGCAGATATAGGCGATGGCGGTGCGGTCCAGCACGTCGGCGGGCACGGCCTCGAAATCGGGCAGATGGCCCGTGTCGGCGGTGGCGGGCAGGTAGACGGGTTCGGCCCCGACGGAGAGGGCGGCGACGGCGTAGACCTGATAGAAGGGGTTCGGCGTCAGGATGACGGGCACTTGGCCGTTCTTGGTTTCAGGGCACAGTGCCATCGCGGCGTTGTAGAGGCCCTCGCGCGTGCCGTTGAGGGCCATGATCTCGCTGGTCGCGACGGTCACGCCGTAGCGGCGGTTCAGCCAGCGCGCGATGGCGTCAAGCAGTGCGGGGCTGCCGTCGTTGTTGGGATAGCCGCCGAAGCCTGCGATCTGGCTTGCCATCGCCTCGGCCAGAAAGGGCGGCATCGGGTGCTGCGGGTCGCCGATGGTCATGTTGATGGGATCGCCACCCGGCTGGACAGCATCCAGCAGGCCACGCAATCGGGGCCACGTCGCAACCGGAAGGTTCGCAAACCGCTTGGGGAAATCCATCACTGCCTCGTTACGGGATCATAGAGCGCCCCGCTTGGGGTGAGGGTAGCCGCTACGTGATGTGGCTGTCCAGCGCGTTACCCCCCAAACCAAGGGGGATCGGTGCGAAATGTGTCATTTCGGTTGCGTCGCGTGATCAGGTCAGCGCGGCCTCTGCCACCGCCGCCACGCGCAGCAGGCGGTCGTCCTGCCCGGTGTGACCGCACAGCATGATGCCGCAGGACGGCGTGCCCGTCGGGAGGGTCACGGCGGGCAGGTCCATCAGGTTGGCGACGCGGGTGTTGCGCAGGGCGAGCAGGTTTTCCGACTTGTAGTAGTCGGAGTCGTCCAGAAGGCGCTGCGCGTGGGGCGGCAGGATCGGGGCGGTGGGCATGATCACGGCGTCGAAGGCGGCGGTGGCGGCGGCCCAGGTCGCGCGGATACGGCGCAGAGTGTTCCATGCGGCGATGTAGTCGGCGGCCTTGACGTCGCGACCCGCGCTGATCCGTTCGTAGATCTGCGCGAACATCGCCTCGGGATCGGCCTCGATCCGTTCGCGCCACCACGCCCAACTGTCGGCGGTGTAGAGCGGTCCGGCGAAGGCGAAGGCCTTGGTCAGGTCGGGGACGCTGAGATGGGTGATCTGCGCGCCTGCATCTCTTAAGCGGTCGGTAGCGGCGGTGAAGCCGGCGAGAGGTGCGTCGCGCAGATCTTCCATCGCCACGGTATCAAGGATCGCGAGGTGCAGCGGTCCGGTTGCACGGCACAGGTCGGGGGCCCGCGATCCTTCCAGCGCGGCCGTGAGCAGGGCGGCGTCCTGCACCGACCGGCAGAGCGGCCCGACGCTGTCGAAGGTCAGGCACAGCGGCACCGTGCCCGCCAGAGACAGGCGCCCGTGGGTGGTTTTGAAGCCGGTGATATCGTTCCAGGCCGCCGGTATGCGGACGGACCCGCCAGTGTCGGACCCGATGCCCGCCGCGGCAAGGCCGAAGGCGACCGAGGCCGCGGCGCCGGAAGACGACCCGCCCGGCACTGCATCCGCATCGTTCACATTGGGCGGCGTCGCTGTCATCGGGTTCAGACCGAGGCCCGAAAAGGCGATTTCCGACAGATGGGTCTTGCCGAGGCAGACGAGGCCTGCGGCGGTGGCGTTGCGCAGCACCTCTGCGTCGGCATCGGGGGTGCGGCCCGCCATCAGGCGGGTGCCTGCCTCCGTCGCGACGCCGGCGGTGTCGAAAAGGTCCTTCCAGCTGATCGGCACGCCGTCGAGGGGGCCGCGCCGCAGGCCGGCCCGCGCACGGGCGGCGGCTGCGGCTGCTTCGGCCCGGGCGCGGTCGGCGGTGACGCGGGCGTAGATGCGGTCGCGCATCGGATGGGCGGCGATGGCGTCAAGGTAGGTCTCGGCCAGCGCCACCGGGTCGATGGCGCCAGAGGCGATGCCTTCGCCAAGGGCGGTCGCGGTCATCCAGCGCCAGTCGTCCATCATCAGTCCCCTTCGCGGTTCGCGGCCACGCTAGCGACCCCGCACCGCATGGACAATCCCGCCCGGACGTCCATATGTCAGGCCATGGAACAGACAGACATCATCATCGTCGGTGGCGGGCTGAACGGCCCGGTGCTGGCACTGGCCGCGGCACAGGCTGGCCTGCGCGTCATCGTCATCGACACCGTCACGCCGGACACACATCGCAAGCGCGATTTCGACGGCCGCGCCTATGCCATCGCGCTGGGGTCGATGCGCCTGCTGCGCGGCATCGGCCTGTGGGATGCAGTCAAGGCCGATGCCCAGCCGATGCTGGACATCAAGGTCACTGACGGCCGCGCCGGAGAGGGGGCGAGCCCCTGGATGATGCATTTTGACCATGCGGAGGTCGAGGAGGTCCCGATGGGCTGGCTGATCGAGGATCGCCACCTGCGGGCCGCCTTGCTGGACGCGATCGCGGGCAGCGACCGGATCACGCATCTGACCGGGCGCAGTGTCACCGCGCAGGCGGTGACCGGCGGCGGCGTCACGGTGACGCTGGACGACTGCGAGACGCGGACCGCGCGGCTGCTGGTCGGCTGTGACGGGCGCGGTAGCGGCGTGGCGCGCCGCGCCGGGATCAGCCGGACTGGCTGGGACTACGACCAGATCGCGCTCGTCTGCGCGGTGGAACACGACATGCCGCACGACGGTGTGGCGCATCAATTCTTCATGCCCGGCGGGCCGCTGGCGATCCTGCCGCTGACCGGCAACCGCAGTTCCGTCGTGTGGAGCGAACAGGCAGACCGGGCCCGCGCGATGATCGCGATGGACGATACGGCGTTTCTGGACGCCCTGCGCCCGGCTTTCGGGTCGTTTCTGGGAGAGATCCGGCTGGTCGGGGAGCGGTTTTCCTATCCGCTTGGCCTGACGCTTGCGAACAGCCTGACGGCGCCCCGCACGGCGCTGGTCGGCGACGCGGCGCACGGCATTCATCCGATCGCGGGTCAGGGCCTGAACGCGGGCCTGCGCGACGTGGCGGCGCTGGCGCATGTGCTGGAGGAGGCCCGGATGCGGGGCGAGGATATCGGTAGCAGCGTCGTGCTGGACCGCTATCAGATCTGGCGCCGGTCGGAAGCGACACGGCTCGCCATCGCCACGGATGCCTTCAACCGACTGTTTTCCAATGATAACCCGGTGCTGCGTGGATTGCGCGACCTGGGCATGGGTGCGATCAACGCAATGCCCGGCCTGCGGCGGCGGTTCATTCGGGAAGCCGCCGGACTGAACGGCGATCTGCCGCGCCTGATGCGCTAGGCGTCGAGCGCCCGGGCCTCGTCCACCAGCATGACGGGGATGCCGTCGCGCACCGGAAAGGCAAGGTTCGCGGCCTTGCTGATCAGTTCCTGCCGGTCGGCGTCATAGCGCAGCTGGCCTTGCGTCCGGGGGCAGACGAGGGATTCCAGCATCCGCGGGTCGAAGGGCGTTCCGGTCATTGCATCACCTCGTCATCGCCGCCGCGCAGGGCGTATTCGATCAGTGTCATCAGGGTCTCACGCCGAGTCGACAGGCTTGGCGCCTCGAGAAGAGCCTGCTTGTCCTCCGGCGGGAAGGGGCAGAGCATCGACAGCGAGTTGATCAGGAGCTCGTCCTCCGCCTCGCCCAGCGAATCCCAGTCGGTCTTCAGACCCTGATCCTCGAAGAACCGCCCCAGCGCCTCCATGAATGTCCTGCGGTCGAAGTCGGCATCATGCTCCGGTCGGCCAAGGTCGCGTTCGAAGCCGGACCATTTCACCTTGCAGCGGCGATAGGGGGCGAAGCCCTCGACCTCGTCGATCACCCGGAACCGGGACACGCCGGACAGGGTGATCATGTAGCGACCGTCATCGGTTTCGGTGAAGGCGTTCAGGCGCCCGGCGCAGCCGATGGCGTGCAGCTTGCCGGCCTGCCCGGGGGCGTCGTAGGGCTGGATCATCCCGATCAGACGGGTCTGCGTCTTCATCGCATCCTCGATCATCTGCAGGTAACGCGGCTCGAAGATGTGCAGCGGCAACCGTCCACGCGGCAGCAGCAATGCGCCCGGCAGCGGAAAGATCGGAATGGTCTCGGGAAGGTCTGCGGATGCTATCATGATGCAGGACGATCTAGCCCGCGTCCCCCATCAGGCAAATATCATCGACGACAGCCGACGCCGCCCGGTCAGCACGATCGGGTCCTTCGGCGGCAAGGCATCGAAGACCTTGAACAGCTGCGCCTTGGCCGCGCCGTCGTTCCATTCGCGGTCGCGACGGAACAGTTCCAGCAGGTGATCCACCGCCTCCTGGCTGCGGCCATTGGCGTGGAGCGCCGTCGCGAGGTCGAGGCGGGTCTGGTGGTCGCCGTCATCAGCGGCAAGCTTCGCCTCCAGCTCAGCCACTGGACCGGCACTTTCTGCTTCGCGCAGCAGGGCGATGCGTGCGGCGACGGCCTCCAACGCCGGGTCGGTGCTGATCGCGGCAGGGGCGCCGTTCAGGATCGCCTCTGCCTGTCCGATGTCGTTCAGGGCAAGGTAGGCGCTGACGAGGCCGGCGTAGGCGGCGGCATTGTCCGGGTCTTCCTGCAGGATCGCGGCGAAGGTTTCGGCGGCATCGGCGGCGGCGCCTTCGTCCAGCATCTCCTGCGCGGCGGCGATGGCGTCGGCCAGACCGTTGTCAGGCTCACCGGCGAGGTTGGCGACCTTCTCGACGAAGGCGTTGACTTCGGACGGCGGCAGCGCGCCCTGAAAGCCGTCGACGGGCTGGCCCTGCCAGAAGGCATAGACCGTCGGGATCGACTGCACGCGCAGCTGGCCGGAATAGCCGGGGTTGGCATCCACGTCGATCTTCACCAGCTTCACACGGCCGTCAGCCTTTGTGACGGCGGCCTCGATCGCCGGGCCGAGCGTCTTGCAGGGGCCGCACCAGGTCGCCCAGAAGTCGACGATCACCGGGACCTTCATGGACATCTCGACCACGTCGGCGATGAAGCTGTTGTCGGTCCCGTCCTTGATATGTTCGCCCGTGGCGGGTTTTGCCGGCGTCTGGCCCAGAATTTGCATCGCAGTCTCCTTGATCCGTCGTTGCCCCCTATATGTGGGCGCGCGGGGCAAAGGCCAAGGGGGATTGCCCGTTCCGCGTGCAGGGCCTAGCGTCGGCGGCATGACATGCACCATCCTGACCTTCGGCGACAGCAACACTCACGGCACGCCCCCCATCGTGACGCGCGGCGTCTACGCCCGCCACGACGCGGCGACGCGGTGGCCTCGGGTCATGGCGGCGGAACTGGGCTGCGAGGTGATCGAGGAAGGGTTGCCCGGCCGCACCGCCAGCCCCCTGACCGACCCCGAGATGGGCGTCCACATGAACGGCCACCTCGGCCTGCGGATCGCGCTGGAAAGCCACGGTCCGATCGACCTGCTGACGATCATGCTGGGCACCAACGACTGCAAGGCGCATGTCGGCCTGACGCCAGAGGGGATCGCCGCCGGCGTCGCCGGCCTGCTGGCCATCGCCTGCGGTGAGGAGATGCAGACCCGGCACGGCGGCTTCAAGGTGCTGCTCGTCTGCCCGCCGCCGGTGCTGGAACAGGGGCCCATCGCACAGGTCTTCTTTGGCGGCGCCACGAAATCGCTGGCGCTGCCGCCGCTTTACGAGGCCCTTGCGAGGGTTTGGAACGTCGGCTTTCTGGATGCGGGCGAGCATATCTCTGTCAGCCCGCAGGACGGCGTGCACTTCAATGCGGCTTCGCATCAGACCTTGGGCCAGGCCGTCGCGAAAGCCGTGATGCGCCTTTGAGGCCGCCTCGCTTTTTCCAGAAATACTCCCGCCGGAGGCGCCTACACCCGATGATAGGGCGATCCCGCCAGGATCGACGCGGCGCGGTAAAGCTGTTCCGCCAGCATGACCCGCACCAGCATGTGCGGCCAGACCATCCTACCGAAGGACAGCGCCGCATCGGCGCGGTTGCGGAGCGCGGGGTCGATGCCGTCGGCACCGCCGATGACGAAGGCCACGTCCTGACGGCCCTGATCGCGCCAGCTACCGAGTTGCGTTGCGAAATCGGGGGAGGTCATGACCTTTCCGCGCTCGTCCAGCACGCAAAGGAGCGCGCCGTCGGGCACGACCTTTGCCAGCAGCGCGGCCTCGCCGGCCATGCCGCCGTTCTTCTTGTCCTCGACCTCCACGACCTCTGCGGGGCCGAGCGCCAGCGCACGGCCCGTCCGGTCGAAACGGGTCAGGTAGTCGGTGATCAGCGCGGATTCAGGGCCGCCGCGCAGACGGCCCACCGCGCAGATGCGCAGGCGCATCAGGGGGCTTTGGACGGATCCACGGCCAGGACATCCTGGCTGCCGGGTGTCCACATCTTTTCCAGCTGGTAGAATTCGCGCACTTCGGGCCGGAACAGGTGGACGATCACGTCGCCGGTGTCGATCAGGACCCAGTCGCCGGTATCCTTGCCTTCGGTCTTGGTGATCAGGCCGTAGTCCTGCTTCAGCTTGTCTGTCAGGTGTTCGGCCATGGCAGAGACCTGACGCGTGGACCGGCCGGAGGCGATAACCATCCAGTCGCCCATTTCCGACTTGCCGCGCAGGTTGATCTTCACGACCTCCTCGGCCTTGTCGTCGTCCAGAGATATCAGGATTGCGTCAAGCAGCTGGTCGCTGTCGTAGGAAGCCGCCGCCTTCACAGCGTGGGCCCCTTGGGTGGCAGCGGATGCTGCCGAGGTGGAAAGAGACAGTGCATCGTCCTCCGATGAAAAGCACCGGACGGGTGGCCCCGGTGCAAGGCCTGATTGAAACCTAGGGGGTCTCCCGAAAAATTTCAACAACCGAAGGCGGGGCCCTAGTCCGCTGCGGGGGGTGTGTCAACCGGGACTTGCGGCGTCACCGTATCGAACGCGCCGACCGACAGGCCGTAGATGCGCCAGCGTCCGGCCTCGTTCATGAACTCCAGATCGAAGGTGATCGACCGGGGCTGCAGCGGGAAATGGCCCGACAGGCGGATGATGCGCTGATCGAGGGAAACGGCACTCGTCTCGATCACCGGATCGACGGAGAGGACGGGCAGCAGGTCCAGTTTCTCGGCCCGGAAGCGCTGCAGCAGGATCGCCAGATCGGTCGCCGTGTTGGCATCGTGGAACGCAGTGGCGGCATAGTCGCGCAGGGTCGTATAATTGCCGGTCCAGTTCGCGTGATTGACCGCCAGCAAGGTGTCGCGGATCAGGGCGACGGCAAAGCTTTCCTCGATCTGCGTCGTCTGCTGCGCCGTCACCGGCAATGCAATCGCAGAGGCAAACGCCGTGGCAAGAAGCCACGGCGTTGCACGTTTTCGCAGGAGGGCAGCGATCACCACGAGTAGCTGACGCCCACCCGGCCGCCGACCTTCTGCCGGTCGAAGCCATAGGTCACGCCGGCGTCGACCTGCGTGTTGGCGTTGATCCGGAACGCGCCGGACATGGCGAAGGCCGTCGCGCCGTCGAAGGCGCCGAGGCCGCCCGAAACCGCGTACTGGCGGTCGACCGGGACGTAGGGCACCTCCAGCGCCATGGCCATCGCGATACCATCGCGGTTGTCCAGGATATCGTTGCGGTTACGCTGGATCTGCGCGCCCTGTGCGGCGATGGAATTGCCCTGCGCCGACAGCGTCTGGCCGATGCTCGCAAAGGCGCCGATATCGGTATCGCTGACGGCGAGGTTGCCGTTCGCGTCCGACGTCACCAGACGCACGCTGCCGGACTGCGCATCACGGCTTTCGTCAGAGGCGATGCCGGGCAGCGTGTAGGTGTTCGTCGCGGTGCCGACGACCACCTGATTGTCGCGGGTGGCCGTCGCACCGTTGCCGATGGCAACCGAGTTCGCGCCCGATGCCGTGGCAAGATTGCCGAAGGCCAGCGCCGTCGCGCCGGAGGCGGTCGCATTTTCGCCCACGGCGGTCGCGCGTTCGCCACTGGCGATGGCGAGGTGACCGAAGGCCTGCGCCCGGACACCCGTGGCCTGCGCCCGCCAGCCGATCGCCGTGGCGCCTGCCATGGTGGCCTGCGACTGCCCGCCGACAGCGGTGGAGGACGTGCCGGAGGCGATCGTCTGCATGCCGGTCGCGCCATCGCGGTTGCCGCCGATGGCCACCGCATCCTCTCCACTCGCCAGTGCGGTGTTGCCGATGGCGATGCCGTTCATGCCGGAGGCAACGGAATCCTCACCCCCCGCAAACGACTGGCCGCCCGAGGCGGTGGACTGATGGCCGACGGCCGTGCCCATCGCACCCGTGGCGCGCGCCTGCCAGCCCAGCGCCGTGGCACCGGGGGTCGTGGCGTTGCTTTCGCCGCCGACGGCGGTCGTCGAGGGGCCGGCGGCATTGGCCTGATCGCCCAGCGCCAAGGCGTCGATACCGTCCGCAGTCGACAGGTTGCCGATGGCGGTCGAGTTGTTGCTGAGTGCGCGGCTATCCTCGCCGATGGCGAGGGCCAGATCGCCAGTTGCGGTGGATTGGTGGCCGAATGCCTGCGCCTGTGCGCCGACAGCGTTCGATTGCCAACCGATGGCGGTAGCACCGGCGCCGCTGGCAATGCTTTCGCCCCCCAGCGCGGTGGTCGAGTTGCCCTGCGCGCTGGCGGCGGCGCCGATGGCGACCGCGTCATTGCCGTTGGCATTTGATCCCGTACCGTCGTCCACGACCCCGTCACCGTCGGCGTCATTGTTGCCGCCGATGGCAATCGCGCTGATGCCGGTGGCCGAGGCATCCTCTCCCACTGCGACCGATTGCGCGCCAGCGGCAGTGGTCTGGTGACCCAGCGCGGTAGAACGGTTGCCGATCGCCATGGCTTCCCAGCCGAAGGCGCTGTCGCCGGGCTGCTGGGCCAGGCTTTCACCGCCGACGGCGGTGGTCGAGGCGGCGAGCGCCTGCGCGCCTGTGCCGTCATCGTCGCCCCCCACGGCGACCGCATCCGTGCCTGTGGCTTGCGAATCAGTGCCGACGGCGACCGAGAACGGGCCGGTGGCCGTGGCCCTCTCGCCATAGGCGGAACCGCTTGCGCCTGCGTTGGCGTCGGTGCCCGTGGCGGTCTGGGCCGCGACGGACTGAGCTGCGCTGACAAGGATGAAAGTGGCGACGGTGGATTTCAGAACCGCGGACGCGGTGATGCCTTGGAAAAACATTTCAGGTACCCTTTAAACATTACATAAATGTATAGTTAACTGGTTGGCGTCACCGGGCAATACGGAATTGACCTAGGGGCATCACGTTCCTGTCAGGACACAGGGGGGTCCTTCCTCGTCGTCGTCTGCAGGGTCGAATCCGGCAGAACCTTGACCTCTCGTTGCGGGAACGGAATCGAGATTCCGTGTTCCGCAAAGGCATCCCAAAGCGCCAGATACACGTTGCCGCGGATGTTCGTCAGGCCACCGGTGGGATCAGAGATCCAGAACCGCAGGATGTAGTCGACCGAACTGTCGCCGAAGCCCACGATGTGACAGACGGCAGGCTTGCTTTGCAGCACGCGGGGGACTGCCATCGCCGCCTCGACTGCGATCTTGCGAACCTCGTGCGGGTTGTCGCCGTAGGCCGTGCCGAAATAGATGTCGAGTCGGACGAAATCGTTCTGGTGCGACCAGTTCACCACCTGTCCGGTGATCAGATCCTCGTTCGGGATCAGATATTCCTTGCCATCGCGCGTGGTGATCGAAACATAGCGCGCGCCGAGCGACGTGATCCAGCCGAAGGTATCGCCGAGGCTGATGACGTCGCCGGGCTTGATCGACTTGTCCAGCAGAAGGATCACGCCGGAGACGAGGTTCGACACCACTTTCTGCAGGCCGAAGCCGAGGCCGACGCCAATCGCCCCCGACAGCACGGCAAGTCCGGTCAGGTCGATGCCGATCGCCTTGAGCCCGATAAAGACCGCAAGGCCGTAGAACAGCAGCTGCATCATCTTGATTGCCAGCACCTGCATCGAGGGGCTGATATCCTCGTTGCCAGTGATCCGGTTGCGCACGGTCCGCGACAGAAAGCGCGCGCCGACCCAAAGCAAACCGATGACGAAGATCGCCTGCACGAGCAGAAGCGCCGAAATCCGCATGGTGCCGACGGATACGGCGAGGTTGTCGAGCAGGCGCTCGAAGGCCTCCGTCAGGCCGAGGATGCGCAGCGTCACCCAGGTCCAGGCGCCGTAGCGGACGATCTTGCGCAGAAAAGGGTTGGCGATCAGGCGTGTGGTCAGCGCCACGATCAGCCAAGCGGTCGCAAGGTTCGCGATGATCGACAGCTGGTAGCTGCGGCTGTTCCACGTCACCTCCCTCATCACCGAGATGACGAGCCAGATCAGCAGGACGAAGATGATGCTGCGCAACCGCTTGTGCAGCACGACCAGCCAGCGGATGCGCCACATCGGCCAGCCTTCACGGGCGCGCATCCAGGCATGCAGGCGTGGGGCCAGCACCATGCGCAGTACATGCGCAACCCCGAAGATCGCAAGCGCGATCAGGATCTGGTAGCCGACCCATGGCCGCCACAACGTGCCGATGAAGTAATCCGCTTGCGCGACGAGGCTTTGCCAAAGGGTGACGACCGTGCCGATCGGAGTCGACTCGTCCGTGTCGAGGAGTTGGTCATGAAGAGCCATTGCGCACCCCTTCGGTCAGGCCTGCCTGCCGTGTCGTTTCCAATGTGACATGCCAGCCCGACACGTCCAGCCTGTGCGCACGCGGTGATCCTGGCAAGACGATACACCGTGCACTGATACAGCCCCGTCCAAAATCTAAAAAGCCTTTATATTTTAATGTATTATAGGATATCTTGGGAACAATGAGCGTCGTGATAGTTGATGAAACTGATTATACGTCCCGTGATTCTGTGCAGCCTTCTGACTTTTGCCCTCTTCGATAGAACCGGCGAAGACACGCCGGACGCGAACTCGTCGCCCTTTGACGGCAACGCCGGGCCAATTCGGCCCGTGAACTCTGGGCTTCGATCGAGCGGACCACCCTGACCGGGGGCGGGGATGCCGACACTGTCCGACACGGCGAACCCTACACAATCGTGCTCCTGTCCCTCGCTGCCGATGCGCCCGCCTGGATGACGGTGTCGAACATCGATCAGGTCATCGCGCTGCGCGGCGTCACGGCGGATGAAATTTCGGAAGAGGGTTTCGGCCTGTCGGTCTTCAGGTACAAGGATCTGACCGCCGCAATCGACGCGGCCCCGTTGTGCTGACGGATTGAGATTCCCTTGCGGCACAGCCCGCGGGGGTGTATCTCCTCTGCCATGAAACCGGTTTTCGACATGGATGATCGCGCGCGGCTGCCCTGGCGGTTCTTTGGCGCGACCCGGACGATCCTCGCCCATCTATGATGCGCGCGGCGCGCTTGCGCCCACATCATGCCTGCACATTCACATGATTAATACGGGAGAGGACCCATGTCCCCCAAGACGCTCTATGACAAGATCTGGGATGCCCACGTGGCCCACGAAGCCGAAGACGGCACCTGCCTTCTCTATATCGACCGCCACCTCGTCCACGAAGTGACCAGTCCGCAGGCCTTTGAGGGTCTGCGCATGACCGGTCGCACGGTGCACGCGCCGGACAAGACCATCGCGGTGCCGGACCATAACGTGCCGACCACGCTGGACCGCGCCAATGCGGCCACGATGACCGAGGACAGCCGGATCCAGGTCGAGGCGCTGGACACCAACGCCAAGGATTTCGGCATCCATTATTACCCCGTGTCCGACGTCCGTCAGGGCATCGTCCACATCGTCGGCCCCGAACAGGGCTGGACCCTGCCCGGCATGACCGTCGTCTGCGGCGACAGCCACACGGCGACCCACGGCGCCTTTGGTGCACTGGCCCACGGCATCGGCACAAGTGAAGTGGAGCATGTCCTTGCCACCCAGACGCTGATCCAGCGCAAGGGCAAGAACATGAAGGTCGAGATCACCGGCAAGCTGCGCCCGGGTGTCACCGCCAAGGACATCACCATGTCCGTCATCGGCAAGACCGGCACCGCCGGCGGCACCGGCTATGTCATCGAATATTGCGGCGAGGCGATCCGTGATCTGTCGATGGAAGGCCGTATGACCGTCTGCAACATGGCGATCGAAGGCGGCGCCCGCGCCGGGTTGATCGCACCCGACGAGAAGACCTTCGACTATTGCAAGGGCCGTCCCCACGCGCCGAAGGGGGCGCAGTGGGAAGCAGCGATGGACTGGTGGAAGACCCTGTATTCCGACGACGACGCCCATTGGGACAAGGTCGTGACCCTGAAGGGCGAGGATATCGCGCCGTCCGTCACATGGGGCACCTCGCCGGAGGACGTGCTGCCGATCACCGCAGCCGTACCCGCTGCATCCGACTTTGCCGGTGGCAAGGTCGATGCGGCGCAGCGCAGCCTCGACTACATGGGGCTGACGGCCGGTACCCCGCTGTCCGAGATCAAGATCGACACCGTCTTTATCGGGTCCTGCACCAACGGCCGGATCGAGGACCTGCGCGCTGCCGCCGCGATCCTGAAGGGCAAGAAGATCGCCGTCAGCCGCGCAATGGTCGTGCCGGGATCGGGCCTCGTGCGCGCGCAGGCCGAAGAGGAGGGTCTGGCGCAGATCTTCATCGATGCGGGCTTCGAATGGCGCATGGCGGGCTGTTCCATGTGCCTTGCGATGAACCCCGACCAGCTCGCCCCCGGCGAACGCTGTGCCGCGACCAGCAACCGCAACTTCGAGGGCCGTCAGGGCCGCGGCGGCCGCACCCACCTGATGAGCCCCGCGATGGCCGCCGCAGCGGCGATCACAGGGCACCTGACCGACGTACGGGAGATGATGTGATGGACAAGTTCGACAAGCTGAGCGGCGTCGCTGCCCCCATGCCCCTGATCAACATCGACACCGACATGATCATCCCGAAACAGTTCCTGAAGACCATCAAGCGGTCGGGCCTGGGGGTGAACCTGTTCGACGAGATGCGCTATGACGACGACCGCAACGAGATCCCGTCCTTCGTCCTGAACAAGCCGCAGTACCGCAACGCGGAAATCCTCGTGGCCGGGGACAATTTCGGCTGCGGGTCGAGCCGAGAACATGCGCCCTGGGCGATCAAGGATTTCGGCATTCGCTGCATCATCGCACCGAGCTATGCCGACATCTTCTACAACAACTGCTTCAAGAACGGCATCCTGCCCGTCGTGCTGCCGCAGGAACAGGTCGACGTGCTGATGAAGGACGCCGAGAAGGGGTCGAACGCCCGTATCGAGATCGATCTGGATGCGCAGACGATCACGTCCTCCGATGGCGAGGTGTTCCACTTCGAGGTCGACGCCTTCAAGAAGCATTGCCTCATGCACGGGCTGGATGACATCGGCCTGACGATGGAAAAGGTCGGGTCGATCAGGTCGTTCGAGGAACAGGCCGCGACGGCGCGGCCTTGGGTCTGACAGCGCTCCGATCTAGACTGAAGGTTCCTCTATGGGGTCGGAGCAATCTGGCCCCATCATCTTGTGACCGGATCAAGACTGCCTTGCTGATGCCATGAAACGGTTGCATTGACGCACCACTTTTGCCGCAAATCCGCCAGTTATCCTTCGCTATCGTTAACCCGGCGTTGCAACACTTCATGCAATCGGGGCAAAATCGTGGCAACAAAGAGGCGGTCCGCGAAACGATTGCGGCATGATGGCGGGAAAAGGCGACGGCGACGTACCGTGGCCGACCGGGCAAAGGCAGTTATGGCGATCAGTTCGACCCTCCCCGGAGCGGTGTTGCGTGCAATTTGCGTGGTGGCCCTTGTCACCCTGCCATCGATGCTGCTGCCGATCCAAAGCAAGGACGGCGCACAGATCGTTGCACTGGTCGCGATCTTCGGCGCCATCTTCACACTGGTCGAGTATACCGTCGCCAGCCCCAGCTTCATCGAGTTTCGCAGCGCGCCACCGTTCAACCGGCTGCGGTTCATTGCGCTTTTCGCGACCGTACTGGTCCTGTCGCTGATCATGCGCGGGAACGAGGCACCGTCGACCCTGACGCTGGTGCTGCAGCTTCTGGGCGAACGGATCGGCGGCTCTCTTGATTTCCCGTTCTCTCCGGTCCGGCTGATCATATTGATGATGCCGCAGGACACGCCCGACTACACGCTTTACCTGATCCGGATCTCGGCCGGGCTGGCCTATCTGGTGTCGCTGCTGTCGATCGCCATCTTCGGGCTGCTGCTGCGATTCCATCACTGGCCCCGGCGCAGCGGTGCCTTCAACGTCTGGGTCAACATGCCCATGTTCGACCCGACCGGCGGCGGTGACGTCGTCAAGCGCCTGAACCGCGACAGCCAGTCGAACCTGATCCTTGGCTTTCTGCTGCCCTTCGTGTTTCCTGCAATCGGCAAGCTGGTGTCGATCTTCGTGATGCCGATCACGGTGAACGATCCGCAGACCCTGATCTGGATGGTGGCCGCATGGGCGTTCCTTCCCGCAAGCCTGCTGATGCGTGGCATCGCGCTCAGCCGTGTTGCGCAGCTGATCCACAAGCAGCGCAAGCGCGAGTATGCCCGCGCGGCGGCAGAGGGCTTGTTGCCGGTCTGATCCTTGCCGCAACGGCTGCCCCGGCCGAGGACCTGCGCGTCGCGACCTTCGGCGCTGCGCTGGGCCGCGAGGGGCCGGGGCTGCTGCTGCGCGATCTGGGGCGTGAGGATGCGCAGATAGAGGCCACCGTGGCGATCGTGGAGCAGGTGGCGCCTGACGTCCTGTTGCTAACGGATGTGGACTACGACCTCGACGGTGAGGCTTTGCGCAATTTAGCGGGGCGCATGGGGTTTGAGCACAGTTTTGCACTGGCGCCCAACAGCGGTATGGCGACGGGCCTCGATCTGGATGGCAACGGCCGCATCGGGGAGGCGCGCGATGCGCAGGGCTGGGGCAAGTTCAGCGGCGACAGCGGCATGGGCCTTCTGTCACGTTGGCCGTTCGACCCGGACGCAGTGCGGGATCTGTCGGACCTGCTGTGGCGCGATCTTTCGGGCGCGGTGCTGCCCAAGGGCCCGCTCTGGACCGATGACATCGCCGCCGTGCAGCGCCTGTCCACCACGGGCCACTGGATCGTGCCGGTGCTGGCGCCGGGCGGGCCGGTGGACATCTTGGCATTTTCCGCGACGCCTCCGGTCTTCGACGGACCGGAAGATCGCAACGGGCTGCGCAATCGCGACGAGCTGCGGCTTTGGACGCAGGTGCTGGACGGCGCCTTTGGCCCCGCGCCGCAGGATTTCGTCCTGCTCGGGAATACCAACCTCGACCCTTTCGACGGCGATGGATTGCGGCAGGCGATGCGCGACGTCCTGGCTGATCCGCGCCTGACCGATCCCCTGCCTGTCAGCGCCGGCGGCATGGCCGCCGCGGACCCCGGCCAGACCGGCGATCCGGCATTGGATACCGCAGACTGGCCGGACGGTGCGCCCGGCAACCTGCGCGTCGATTATGTCCTGCCCGCCGCGACATGGACCGTCACCGGCGCGGGCGTGTTCTGGCCTGCCCCCGACGATCCGGATGCCGCACTGGCGCAGGCAGCGGGACCGCACCGGCTGGTCTGGGTCGATCTGCACCGCTAAGGGCATGGCTTGAAACGTCGCGGGCTTGGCGTTACGCGGTGTCAACCGCATCAGCCAAGGACAGTCCGCATGTCGAACCCATCCCTCCTCATCCTCGCCGGTGACGGCATCGGCCCGGAAGTCATGAACGAGGTGAAGCGCATCATCACCTGGTATGGCGACAAGCGCGACATGCCCTTCGATGTGACCGAGGATCTGGTCGGCGGCTGTGCCTACGACAAGCACGGCACGCCGTTGCACGACGACACGATGGCCAAGGCGCAGGAGGTCGATGCCGTCCTGCTGGGCGCCGTGGGCGGGCCGAAGTACGACGACCTCGACTTTTCCGTAAAGCCGGAACGCGGTCTGTTGCGCCTGCGCAAGGAGATGGACCTGTTTTCGAACCTGCGCCCGGCACAGTGCTTCGACGCGCTGGCGGATTTCTCCTCGCTCAAGCGGGACATCGTTGCGGGCCTCGACATCATGATCGTGCGCGAGCTGACCTCGGGCGTCTACTTTGGCGAACCCCGCGGCATCCATGTCGAAGGGAACGAGCGCGTCGGCGTGAATACCCAGCGCTATACCGAAAGCGAGATCGCCCGCGTGGCGCGGTCGGCGTTCGAACTGGCGCGGCGGCGGAACAACAAGGTCTGCTCGATGGAGAAGGCCAACGTCATGGAATCCGGCGTGCTGTGGCGGCAGGTCGTGACCGAGATCCACGAGAAGGAATATTCCGACGTCCAGCTGTCCCACATGTATGCGGACAACGGCGCGATGCAGCTGGTGCGCAATCCCAAGCAGTTCGACGTCATCGTGACCGACAACCTGTTCGGTGACCTGCTGTCGGACGCCGCCGCGATGCTGACCGGATCGCTCGGCATGCTGCCCAGCGCGTCGCTTGGCCTGCCGATGGCCAACGGCCGGCCCAAGGCGCTGTACGAGCCGGTGCATGGTTCTGCCCCCGACATCACCGGGCAGGGCAAGGCGAACCCGATTGCCTGCATCCTGAGCTTCGCCATGGCGCTGCGCTATTCCTTCGACGCCGGGGCCGAGGCCGACCGGCTGGAGGCAGCGGTAGAGAAGGTGCTGGCGGACGGTGCCCGCACCGCCGATCTGCTGGGGCCGGAAGGCGGCTCGCCCATCAGCACGACCGAAATGGGCGATGCGATTCTCGCTGCGCTCGACGCCAGCCTGTAGGCGAAGCACTGCACAATCGGGTGGGGCGGCCGGAATCGCCGCCCTGCCTTGACTGGTCCTTGACCTTATTGCCGTCAGGGTAGACCACGTAGCGGCCCCCGAACCGCGGTCGCGCAAGGAAAAACCGATGTCATCGAATGCTCGCGGGGCCCTGCTCGCCCTGATCGCCTTCGGCATTTTCGCCACCCACGACGTCCTGATCAAGGTGCTGGGGGGCAGCTATTCACCGATCCAGATCGTATTCTTCTCGGTCACGCTGGCCTTTCCGCTGGCGACCGTGTCGCTGATGCGGGACAACAACCCGGGCACCCTGCAGCCGCGCCATCCGTGGTGGATGCTGCTGCGCACCGTCACCGCCATCGTGACCGGGTTCTGTGCCTTCTATGCCTTCACGGTGCTGCCGCTCGCACAGGTCTACGCGATCCTGTTCGCCGCGCCGCTGCTGATCACTATCCTGTCCGTCCCCATTCTGGGTGAAACCGTGCGCCTGCGCCGGTGGCTGGCGGTCATCGTCGGCCTGATCGGCGTGCTGGTCGTGCTGCGCCCCGGCAGCACCGTGCTGCAGCTTGGCCATGCGGCGGCGCTGCTGTCGGCGGTCGGCGGGTCGCTGGGGTCGATCATCGTGCGCAAGATCGGTGCGGACGAACGGCCCGTCGTGCTGATGCTGTTCCCGATGCTTGGCAACTTCCTTGTCATGGGATCGGCGCTCGCCTTCGTCTATCAGCCGCTGCCGATCGCCCATATCGGGATGCTGGCCGTGATTTCCATTCTTGCCTTCGTTGCGGGCCTGCTTGTCATCGCGGCCTACAAGGCGGGCGAGGCGGTGATCGTCGCACCGATGCAATACAGCCAGATCCTTTGGGCGACGGCCTATGGCATGCTGTTCTTTGACGAGACGCCGGACGGCGCGACGGTGCTGGGCGCGGGGATCATCATCGCCTCGGGCCTTTACATCGTGCTGCGCGAAAGCCGGTCGGAGGACAGTGCCACACCCGTCCTGCGCACCCGTGCGCGGTTCGAGACGGGCACGTTTCTGCGTCCCCGCCCGCGCGAGCTGGACGCGCCCAAGGCGGAACCGCGCAAGGTGCCTGACACCGCACCCTCTGCCAAGGCCCGGCCGCACATGCGCGGTTTGCCCGGTCGCGTGCCACCGCTTGCGGAACCGCGCAGACGCGACAGCGATTAGGCTTGTCAAATGCCGCTGGCGAGGTTACGACGCCGCCACGGTCGGGCTGTAGCGCAGCCTGGTAGCGCACCTGCTTCGGGAGCAGGGGGTCGGAGGTTCGAATCCTCTCAGCCCGACCAGAACACGCCGGGATCGGTCCCGGTCGATTTCATGACAGATCGGCATGCAGGCCACGCCATCCCATCAGGGTTTGCGTGGTTGACGTATCGTCGGACGGATCCGTCTGACGGCGGGCCGTGTTCGGTCTGCATGGACAAGGTGTCGCATCCCGTGACAGGTTGTGCCGACACACGGAGACTGCGCCCCGCATGAGCTGGCTGACGACCCACGGCGAAATCGTTCTGATCAGTTTTCTGGTGTTGGCGGCAGCGGCCTACCTGCTGCAGCAGCGCCGGTCGCCGCAATCCACGGCCGCTTGGCTGCTGTTTCTGATCGTGGCGCCCTATTTCGCAATCCCGATCTTCATCGGTCTTGGCGTGCGCAAGCGCGCTTCCGGTCCCGGCGCGCTGACTCTGCGCGAGACGACGGACGGCCAGCCGATCAACGATATCGACGAGATCCTGCGGTCCTATCGCCTGCCCGGCGCGCTGCCCGGTCATGACTTCACCCTGCTCGACCGGCCCGACACGGCAAAGGCCGCGCTGTTCGATCTGGTGCAGGGCGCGCAGACACGGATCGACGCGCTGTTCTACATCGTGGCCAATGACGCGATCGGCCGCGCCTTCGTCGCCGCCATGACGGAGCGCGCGCAGAACGGCGTCAAGGTTCGGCTTGTGATCGACAGGCTCGGCACGCTGTTTCCGCCGCGGCGCGCGTTGCGAGCCCTGCAGGAGGCGGGGGGCGAGGTGCATTTCTTCTCTCCCCTCGTACAGCCGCCGATGCGGGGGCATCTGAACCTGCGAAACCACCGCAAGATCCTTGTCGTGGACAACGTCAAGGTCTTCGGCGGCGGAATGAACGTGGGCGAGGAATATCTTGGAACCGGTGAGGATGTCTGGGCCGATCTGGCCTTTACCCTGACCGGCCCGGCGGTCGGCAGCTTCGACGACGTCTTTGCCTCTGACTGGGACGGCACGGGAGGCGAGGCGATCCCGGTGGCACCCTTTCCGTCGCGGGGCGCGGGGACGACGGTGGCTCAGGTGGCCCCCTCCGGTCCCGATCTGAAGCATGACGGACTGCACGACGTTCTGGTCAACGCCATCCACCGGGCGAACCGCCGGATCTGGATCGCGACGCCCTATTTCCTGCCAACCGATACGCTGGCCGAGGCGCTGTCGATCGCAGGGCGACGCGGCGTGGACGTCAAGCTGATGATGCCGCGCAGGTCGAATCAACGTATCGCGGATTTCGCCCGCGGGGCTTACATGCGTGAACTGCAGCGGGCAAAGTGCAGCGTGCTGCTCTATCAGCCGGGGATGCTGCACGCGAAAGCGGGTATCATCGACGATGCCGCCTACGTCGGTTCGGTGAACTTCGATGTGCGCAGCATGCTGCTGAACTTCGAGGATGCGCTGATCCTGCATGACGCCGACAGCGTCGGCCGTCTGGCCGACTGGTTCACGGGCAAGACCGCCGAGTGCGAAACCGGGATCGGGGATGCGCATGCCCTGCGGCGGATCAGCGAGGGGCTGTTCCGCATCGGAGCACCGATGCTGTGACCGGTCCCGCGCTGTCCATCGTCAGCTACAACATTCGCAAGGCTGTCGGCACCGACCGCCGTCGCGACCCGCACCGTATCCTGAGCGTGCTGAAAGAGGCGCAGGCCGACATCGTCATATTGCAGGAGGCGGATCTGCGGCTGGGGCAGCGTCCCTCTGCCCTGCCCCGCGACCGGATCGGCGACACCGGCCTGTCGGCGGTGGCCGTGGCGACGAGTGCGGTCAGCCTTGGCTGGCATGGCAACGCAATCCTCGTCCGGCCCGATTGGGCGGTACGGTCCGTGGACCGGATCACCCTGCCGGGGCTGGAACCGCGGGGTGCGGTCGCGGCGGTCGTGGCCACGCCCGCAGGACCGTTGTGCGTCATCGGGGCGCATCTGGGCCTGCTGCGACGATCGCGACAAAGCCAGCAACATACGCTGGTCGAGTGGGTTGCGGGGCGCGAGGAGATGCCGACGCTGATCGCGGGCGACCTGAACGAATGGTCGGCGCGGCGCGGGCTGGGGCCGCTGGCACAGGTCTTCGACCTGCATTCGCCCGGGCACTCGTTTCATGCCCGCTGGCGGCTGGCGCCGCTGGACCGGATCGGCCTGTCGCGGGGCCTGTCGCTGGACCGGATCGACATGCTGGACACGGCGATGACTCGCGCGGCCTCTGACCATCTGCCGATCCGCGCCGGCGTGCGGTTGGAGGCCAGGGGTTGAGGGCGCGACCCGCGCGGCCTATCTGACGGAGATGCAGACCAAGGCGCCACGCCCCATGACGAACCACCTGTACCACGACGACCTTCCCGACGGGCTGGACCTTGGGCCCGTGGTCGCCATCGATTGCGAGACGTTGGGTTTGATTCCGCGCCGCGACCGGCTGTGCCTGATCCAGATGTCGGGTGGCGACGGGCATTGCCATCTGGTGCAGGTCGCCCCGGACCGCGCGCCGGCCCCCAACCTGTGCCGGATGCTGGCGGACCCCGGCGTGACGAAGCTGTTCCACTTCGGCCGCTTCGACATCGCGGCGCTTTACAACGCCTACGACGTCCTCTGCACGCCGGTCTGGTGTACCAAGATCGCGTCAAAGCTGGTCCGCACCTATACCGACCGTCACGGGCTGAAGGAGTTGCTGCGCGAGCTTTTGGGCGTCGACATCAGCAAGCATCAGCAGCAAAGCGACTGGGGCGCGCCGGAGCTGACGACGGCACAGCTAGACTATGCCGCATCCGACGTGCTGCACCTGCATCGGCTGAAGGCCGTGCTGGAAGAGCGTCTGGCCCGTGAGGGGCGCACCGACCTCGCGCAGGCCTGCTTCGACTTTCTGCCGACCCGCGCACGCCTCGACCTTGCGGGTTGGGCCGATCCCGACGTGTTCGCGCACTGATGGCGGTCGCGTCGAACTTTCATTCGCAGCTGGTCGGCTGGCTGAAGATCCTGCTGCCGCTTGCCGCGCTGATGCTGCTGTCAACGCTGTTTCTGTTCGCACGCGGCGATCGCGGCACGCAGACCATCCCCTTTGCCGACATCGACGCCGCCGCCGCCGAACAGCGCATCGCGGCGCCACGCTTTTCAGGCCTGACGAACACCGGTGACACGATTCAGATCACGGCCGCCGCCGCGCGTCCCGATGCCGCAGGCGGTCCGCAAGTCAGCATCGATCGCCCCAGCCTGTCGCTCGACGCCACCGACGGGACAACCCTGCGCGTCACCGCCGGCAGCGGCGCGATCGACACGCAAAGCCGTGTCGCGCACCTTTCGGGTCTGGCGCGGGTTGAAACCTCTTCCGGCTACACGATGGAAACCGCCGGGCTGGTGGCCGACATGACCAGCGGCACCGTCACCTCTGACGGCGCGCTGGAGGTGCATGCCCCCTATGGCCAGCTGGAGGCGGGGCAGGTGACGTTTTCTGCCGGGCAGGACGGCGCCGGGCAGCAGATGAATTTCACCAAGGGCGTGAAACTGGTATATACCCCCTCAGCCGCCCCAGCGAAGGACAATTGAGATGACCCGACTTCTAGCCATCGTCCTCGCCCTTGGCGCGACACCGTTGTTGGCGCAGACCAACATCGATCTTGGCGGCATCCGGGCCGACCCGAATGCGCCGGTCGAGGTGACGGCGGACAACCTGAAGGTCGATCAGGACACCGGCTCTGCCGTTTTCAGCGGCAACGTGAAGATTGGGCAGGGCGACCTGCGGCTGGCCGCGCCAGAAGTGCGCGTGACCTATGCCGCGGATAGCGGCGACATCACCCGCCTGCAGGCCAGCGGCGGCGTAACCTTTGCCACCGCAACCGAGGCGGCGGAGGCCGAGACGGCCGACTACAACCTTGCGGACGGACTGCTGCAGCTTGATGGCTCGGTATTGCTGACGCAGGGCAAGAGCGCGCTGTCGTCGGATTCGATGACCGTCAACCTGAACGACGGCACGGCGCAGATGTCGGGCCGGGTCAAGACGGTGTTCCAGCAGGACGGCAACAACTGATGCCCCGCGACGCCGGTGCAGAGACCGAGGTGGAGGCCGGCGGGCTGCGGGTCAGCAACCTGCGCAAGAGCTATCGCAAGCGCCCGGTCATCCGCGACGTGAGCCTGCATCTGGGCCGGGGCGAGGTCGTGGCCTTGCTGGGGCCGAACGGGTCCGGCAAAACCACCTGCTTTTACCTGATCGCCGGCCTGATCACGCTGGAAGGCGGCCAGGTGACGGTGGATGGCGAGGACGTGACGACCCTGCCGATGTATCGCCGTGCCACCCGCGGGATCGGCTATCTGCCGCAGGAAATGTCGATCTTTCGCGGACTGACGGTCGAGGACAACATCAAGGCGGTACTGGAAATCGCTGAACCCAGCAAGAAGCGCCGGCGGGATCGGCTGGAACAGCTTTTGTCCGAGTTTTCGATCGAACACCTGCGCCGCGCCCCTGCCGTGGCGCTTTCAGGGGGTGAGCGGCGGCGGGCCGAGATCGCGCGCTGCCTTGCGGCAGGGCCGAAGTATGTGCTGCTGGACGAACCCTTCGCCGGTGTAGATCCGATCGCCGTGGCCGAAATCAGGCACCTCGTCGCCGATCTGAAGACCCGTGGCATCGGCGTGCTGATCACCGACCACAACGTGCAGGAGACACTGCAGATCGTCGACCGCGCCTACATCCTGAACGACGGCAAGGTCCTGATGAGCGGGACGACTGAAGAGGTCATCCGCGACGAGAACGTGCAGCGTGTCTATCTGGGCAAGGGCTTCCGCGTCATCTGACCCGGCATTGACAGACGCACGGTTGTGGCGCTGAATATGATAGATGAAACCAGCGCAATTCCATCGCATTGCTGACGGGGCGCCTGCGCCCGGCGGAAATGTTAAGCTTTTGGTAAAGAGCGCGGCTTCATCATTCCAGACGCATCACCGTGGAACCGGCAGCCAGATCGCTGCCTTGATCCGGTGTGCGTGAATACCAGCAGAACAGGAGAGATCATGCGGTATCAGATCAGCGGAAAACAGATCGACATCGGCGCGGCGCTTCAGACCCACGTTGAAACCGAGATGGGCGAAACGCTGGCGAAATACGCCGGGCGCCCGACCGAGGCCTATATCGTCTTCTCCAAATCCGGGCACGAGCATGTGGCGGAATCCGTGGTGCACCTTTCCACCGGACTGACTGTGCAGGCCACGGGCAAAGACCCCGAGATCTATGCCGCCTTCGATGCTTGCTGCGAGAAAATGGACAAACAGTTGCGCAGATACAAGCGCCGGCTGAAGGATCACCAGCGTGATCGCCCCGACCCGGTTGAAGTTTCGGGCGGTGGGTCGTATATCCTTGCAGCAACAAAGGATGACAGCGACGAGGACGAGCAGGTCAGCGACGCACCGGTGATCGTGGCAGAGACGGAGGCAAAGATCCCCTCGATCTCGGTCAGCGAAGCCGTGATGCAGATGGAGCTGGCCAACAGTCACGTCATGGTCTTCCGGAACGAGAAACAGGGCCGCATCAACGTGGTCTACAAGCGCGACGATGGGAATATCGGCTGGATCGACCCGCACGACGCGGCCTGACCACCGAAGACGTGACACAGGGACGGATTGATGCAACTGGCCGACATCCTCAAGCAAGGCGCCGTCAAGATCCTTGGCGGCTGCACGAGCAAGAAGCGTCTTTTCCACGATCTGGGTGCACTGGCCGAACAATCCTACCACACGCCCGCCGGCGACGTGATCGATGCGCTGATCGAGCGTGAGGGTCTGGGTCCGACCGGCGTGGGGCATGGCATCGCCCTGCCCCACGCCCGCCTGTCAGAGGTCGACAAGGTGCACGGCATCTTTCTGCGGCTGGAGAAGCCGCTGAACTTCGACTCCGTCGACCGCCAACCGGTGGACCTGATCTTTGCCCTGCTCGCCCCGGAAGAAGCGGGGGTAGAACATCTGCGTGCGCTGGCACTGGTGTCGCGAACGATGCGCAACCCTGATATCTGCGCCAAGTTGCGGGCCAACAGCGACCCTTCGACCCTTTACGCGATCCTGACGGAAAACCAGTCGTCTCAGGCAGCCTGACAAGGCCCGGCCCCTTGCCGGCCAGACGTCAGGTCCGCAGGGGACCGAAGCCGAAGGCTTCGTAGTCGCGACCGTAGGCGTCCTGCGCTGCCTGTTCCACCTGATCGTCATAGATCGACTCCAGACGCGCAGCCCAGGGGTCCGTCTGATCTGCCAGCGGCGGCATGGTCGTGCGCCCGATCTGGCCGGCCAGCCGCGCCAGATCGCCGCGCAGGCTGCTTTCCCGCGCAATGACATCCGCCACACCGAAATCGGCCATGCCCTGCAGCAGTGACAATTGCGTGGCCCAGGCGGCATCCGTGCGCACCGACGTCTGCGCAGAGAGGTTGTTCCGCAGGAACTTGAGGAAGGCGAGGAAGGCGGTGCGATGCGCCGTCATGTCATAGACGACGTCAGTCTCGGGCACTGCGCCGCCGTCGGGCACATCGACCCCATGGACCTTGCGCAGTGTCGCCCTGATCTCTGCAAAGCTGCCCTTGCCGCCGGCGACGATACGTTCGCAAAAGGCCGTATGCGCCCAGACGACCGGGTGCCGGACCACGGTGAACTTGCGATGGCCGGGATGCTGGCGCAGCCAGTCGCGCAGCGTCTTCTGGCTGAACCCGGTTTGCAAGTCGGCCGCCGTCACCTGATCGAGGGCCGCCAGCCAATCCTGCACCGCAGCGTTCGGGCCGGATTTCAGCGGCATATATAGCAGCGGGCTCCGCGCAGCGGCGACGTAGGTCGGAATCAGCGGTCCCCGGCGGGGTTCGAAATTCGGCGTGCGCGACAGGTTGAATCTGTCCATCCGGGCCAGCGCCTGTTCCATTTGCGCGAAGTTGGCGACCTTGTCGGCCATCGGATCCGGATTCTGCTTCTTCAGCTTCTTGTTCAGGCCGGTAATCTGGCTGTCGACGCCCAGCCATCGCACGAGGCCATTCATCACCGCCACATCCTGCAGATCCTCGTAGGCGACGTAGAACGCTGTCTGGCCGCTGCGCTGCAGGGTGTTCAGGATCAGTGTCTGAAAGGCCTGAAGGGCAGCCATGTGGGCCTCGAACTCGGCGGCATCGAAAGGAACCTGCTGGCTCTTGGCGTGGGTGACATTGGTCAGCTTCCACTGGCCGGTGGACTGCGCAATCTTCCAGCTGACGAAACTGTCGACGGGGTTGCGGGTCAGCACGATCTTGGCACAGCGCGGATCCGTCAGGGCGATGTCCAACACGCGGCTGTCATGGTCGTTGAAGAAGCGGAAGCCGTTCAGTCCCGGCGCCGCCTTGACCCGGTCGATCAGTGCCTGCGGATCGGCCTCTCGCTGCGGCTGGGTCAGGCCCAGCACGTCGCTGCTGTTGGGATAACCGATGAAATGCGGGTTGAACGCCTCGCCCAGACAGGTGACGCCGTCGAACATGTTCAGGTTCGCTTCGAGGAAATTGGATCCTGTCCGCATTTCGGCGAAGACAATGAAGTAGTCGAATTTTGACAATTTATTTGACCAGATAGGGTTTGCGTGGCTTGGGCGCCTGGTTCAGCGGCGGCGCCGCAACAGGGAAATCGCCCATGAGGTAGGGGTGCATCCCCTGATTCTTGAGGTTCTGCAGAAACTGTCCGAAGCCGCCGAGGTCGTGCATGCGCGGCACTTCGGTCAGGCCGCGACCGGTCTTGCCAGTCATGTCATCGACGATGGTCTGCAAGACCTCCATCGGTGATTCGACGAAATCGGCCATCGTCCAGATGCGGACGCGCGCCTTGGCCCAAGGCGACCGCAGGGCCGACAGATGCTCGTTCTCGACCCGCTGAAGGTGGGCCGCCGCGTTGCGCAGGTCGGCAAAGTTGCTGTTCGACCGATAAAGCGGCACCGCCCAGCACCCCGAGATGACGAAGATCTGCGCATTGGGATCCTTGGCAATCATCCAGTTGATACCCTGGGTATCGCGCGGCCCGAATTGAAATGCCTGCCGCTTGCCGCGCGTGTTCCAGATCAGGTTCGTCAGGAACATCTGCGCGTTCAATTCGCGTTGAGCGGCATTGTCGGACAGGGCTCCGTTCACGATGGTCTGGCGGCCGTCGAACTCTACCCGATCGGGTGCGTAAAGGTGCCCGTGGACCCGTGCGCCGGTCATCTTGGCAAGCCAAGGCTCGAAATTCTCGAACAGCTCGGTAAAGCCTTCGAAGACGGAATAGGGCTCTGCCGTGATTCCGTTGCCCCAGTCGGCGTTGGGCCAGCGGCTTTGCATGTAAAGGCCGGGCCGCCCCTTGGTCCGGCGATCGACGGCCTTGGAGAAGATGCGGTCGATCTTGCCGGGATTGGGCTCTGCCCCCTTCATCATCGCCGCATCCTCGACCAGGAAGGCCTGATACAGGCGATCGGCGCGCGGCCAGATCTTTCGCGCGACAAAGCAGTCCGACCGCCGCAGCAATTGCAGGTGATCGTCGTAGAAGATATGCGGCTTGCCTTGGAAATCGAACTTCGACAGCGTTAGCGACCTGCTTTCGATGTTGAAGGAATAGCTGCGGGCGAGGGTCTGAAAGTAGCTTTCATCCGGGATCCAGACCCTGGAGAAGTAACGATCGTAAAGCGGCCGGTCCGGATCCTGCAGGATCGCCGACAGCGTCTGCCGCGTCAGGCACCACCACTGCGACCCCATGTGCGGCAGGATGCCGTCCGGAATCCGGCGCCGGAACCGCAGGCGGCGCTGCAAGGATACGTAGCGGTCGAAGAGAAAGCGGTTCTTTCGCCAAGAAAAGGGGAACCGGAGGGTGAATCGTTCGTGATCGAGGCCGCCGACCGTCCACGGCACATCCGCCGTCGTGGCGCTTTCGATGAAATCCGTGCGTGGCCGGCTGTCGAGGTAGCGGCGCAGCTCGCGCACCGGGCGCAGCGGCATGCAGGACCCCGAGGCAAGGAAGACATGGCGCACCTGCGGGAACGATGCCAGCATCAGCTCGCAGGCGGACTGCGTGCCGGCGACGATGCCCCATGTCCCCCATTCGCACCGGTGACGGTGGCTGAACTTTACCTCTGACAGATCACCCAACGCCTCGCGAAAGCGATCGAACGTTTGGGTCCGGACATTCTTGTCGACGTGGATCACGACCGGGCAGCCCCCGTCGACCCAGTGGCGCGCCAGCTGCTCTGCCCGGTCGAAGTCCGTGTGGACCAGCATGACGACACCGAAGGTCACGCCCAGTTGCCCTTGGACATGATCCCCAGAATTTCCAGCTGGCGCCAGTTGATGTAGCGTTCGGACCACTTGCACCACAGGTCCGGATTGGCCTCGTCGCCGGCGGCATAGGCGCGGTACTCGACGCTGTTCGCGTAATGCTGGCCGCGGGAAAGCTCCTCCTTTGCCTTGTCGGTGAAGGTCGACAGGAACTTGGTATGCAGCAGCACGCCGCTGGCCTTCTCTCCACCCCATTCGTCGTAGACAAGGTTCAGGCCGCGCGGCAGCAGCATGTGAGTGCTGCTGACGTAGGCATACTTGCGGTCCCACTTGACCAACGGCACCTTGTTCAGGGCAGGGGCCCGGTCGGGTGCAGCGGCAAAGAAGGCCCGCATGCGGGGGCCACCCCGGATCCACAGGTTGCCGAACTGAGGATTGCGGTGGATCACGTAGTTGCCGCTGTCGAACCATTCCGCGATCCGCAGCGGGTCGCTGCCCCGCCGGTAGGGCGTATCGTCGAGCCTGCCCTTGGGATACATATCCAGCAGCATGGCGCCGAAGGACTTGATCGAGGACGCGTCCAGCCAGTCGGTCAGGGCGCGCAGGGGCCGCGTGTCGCAGAACGGATAGACCAGCAACTCGTCCGGGTCGACGACCAGCGTCCAGTGACCGTGGGCATACTTGCGCTGCAGCCAGTTCAGCCAATCGACGCCGAAACGCGCCCGTTTGTAGCTCGCTTCGGCGTGAAACAGGCTGACGTCGGGCTGATCCTTCAGGTAGGCGGCCGCGCCGTCGGTGCTCGCATTATCCACCATGATGAAATGGTTCACGCCAAGCTTGCGGTAATATTCCAGAAAATACGGCAGCCGCACGTCTTCGTTGCGGAAAGTGGAAAAAACGAGGATGTCGTCGGGTCTGATCGCGCCCGTCCGGTCGGCGATGACCGAAAGCTCCCGTCGTTTGCGGAACGCGCGGACCAGCCAGCGGCGTCGCTGCAACCTAAGCCTATAGGACCGCCAGATCCGCACCACTACCCCTACGACTGCCACTCATCATCGGCCGGTTCCTGTCAAAGATTCGCTAAGACGGTCCTGAAATGCGCCGACCAGACCGGCGGCGAAAACGCGGGCCGGGGATCTGCCTGTGATGACTGCAGCAACCTCTTGATTTCCTTTTCCCAAAGATAGCGATCTTGGGTGTCGGCGTAAACGGGCCAGTTGCCCAGCAATTCTCGGCTGGCCGGCAGATCGGCGCAGACGACCGGCGTGCCCAGCGCTGCGGCCTCCAGCGGTGGCAAACCGAATCCTTCGGCCAGCGACGGAAACAACAGCGCCGTGGCGCTGCGCAGCAGGGCAGCGACGGCGCCGTCGTTCAGGCCGGCGACCTCCCTCACATGGGGCACGCCGGCATCGAGCCTGTCGAAGACCGCCGCGTTGTTCCAGCCGCGGCGGCCGCAGATCAGAAGGTCGGGTGCGCCCGGGCCCCAGTCGTCCCAGATATCCAGCAAAAGCGCATGATTCTTGCGTGGCTCGATGGTGCCGAGGATCACGAAATAGGGGCGCAGCGGCATCAATCCGGGCGGAATGTCCTCTGGCACGGGCCGCGGCTTATCGATTCCCAGATGCGCGGTGATGATAGGGGGCAAGCGCCCGACGCGCCCGAGGTGGCGCGTGACGTCTGCGGCGCAGGCGTCGGAGGTGCAGATCAGCAGGTCCGCAAAGCTTTGCGCGACCCGAAGCTTCGCAGCGAAGCGCCCGGCAGTGCCTTCGCGCTGCAGGTCCGGCCAGTCGAGGGGAATCGTGTCGTGGATCATCACGGCGATCCGCGCGTCTTTTTGCGCCCTCACCGCCCGGCAGACGCGGGCGGTCAGGTTGCTGTGGCCCACGTTGATATAGGTGAAACCCGCTGGCACCCGTCGCCGCAGCAGTCGCCGCAGACCGCGCCGCCCCCCGCGGCCGATCGCGTGCCGCCGCACGAGGCTTTGTCCCAGTCGCGCCGCGGGGGTCAGGCGTCGGTTGAGACGCGACAGCAGGTCTGGCCTGGGAAATTCGCGGGTCGCGAAGCACTGGCCCAGTGCCAGAAGGCCCAGACGGTCCAGGATGACGAACCCAAGCGCGGTCCGGCACAGCCCATAGACGGGTGTAGCGCCGTCAGCCGTCAACGCCTGAAGGTAGGCCAGTTCGACACGGTCTACGCCCGTGGCGACCTGACCCGCCCGCGACGCCAGCCGGCTGACGTCGATGAGGCGCGCAGACCCCACCGGGCGCTATTGCGCCGCGAGGCGCTGACCCATCACATCCTGAAGGTATTGCCGGAACTCGCCCTGCAACTCCGGCCGTTGAAGCGCAAAGGCGACGGTGGCCTGCAGATAACCGGCCTTGGACCCGCAATCGTAACGCTGCCCGTCGAACTTGTAGCCGAAGACATTGCGGCCCTGCGCAATCTCCATCGCGATGGCGTCGGTCAACTGCACCTCGCCCCCCGCGCCGCGTTCGACGTTGTTGAGGTTCTGAAGCACGTCCGGGGTCAGGATGTAACGTCCGATGACCGCGAGGTTGGACGGTGCCGTGCCGGCGGCGGGTTTCTCTACCATCCCCCGGACCTTGGCGATCGGACCATTCTCGCTCTCGACGTCGAGGATGCCATAGGCAGAGGTGCGGTCGGCCTCGACCTCCATCGCGGCGACCATGGCGCCCCCGGTTTCGGCATAGGCTTCGACCATCTGCGCAAGGCAGGGGCGGTCGGCTGCGATGACGTCGTCGGGCAGCATGACGGCAAAGGGTTCGTCGCCGATCAGCCGGCGGGCGCACCAGACGGCGTGGCCCAGACCCATTGCCTTGTGTTGACGGATGTAGGCCACGGCACCACTGTCCATGTATGTGCTTTGCAGCACTTCGAGCAGGCTGTCCTTGCCCGATTCGCGCAGCGTACGCTCCATCTCCGGCGAGTGGTCGAAATAGTCTTCCAACGCGGATTTACCGCGAGCGGTGACGAAGATGAATTCCTTGATCCCGGCTTCGCGTGCCTCGTCGATAGCGTATTGAACGAGGGGACGGTCGACGAGGGTCATGATTTCTTTCGGAACCGACTTGGTTGCCGGCAGGAATCGCGTTCCCATCCCGGCCACCGGAAAAACCGCCTTGGTGACTTTACTGCGCATAATGAGCCTCGTCCGTTTCAAATAATACGAATTGCACTGCGCGCGGTTTACGCGACCATTGTGAATTAACCAAGGCGGAACCGGTTTGGATCCATCCTGCATGGAAAACTCTTGCTAAGCCGGCAGACGCTGCGCCTGTTGACGCGCCACTTCATGGCTGACCCGAGCGTTCGCGCGCCATGGCTGGAACAGGCGCCCTGACCGGTCCGACTTGCCGAACTGTCCGCCGGTCTGTTCCCAGACCCCGTCGGCAGTGAACCGGACACGGTGGAACAGGGCCGTGGGGGACAGGATGTAGAGCGAGGCGATGGCGCCGTCGCGGACCGCTTGCGCCGCCGCCGCACGGCCCGCACCGGCCCGCCATGAACGGGCCAGAATGACGCGATGGGGCCGCGGACCCGTCGGAAATCGCAGGAATGGCGGCGGCGCAGGCAAGACAGGGTGCTGCGCCACCGGGCGCGCCATGCCATCCTCCCAACCGGCATCGAAGGTGGCCAGCAGCCGGTGAACGTCGCCCGGCATCACTTGTCCCGCCACCATCATTCGCAGCAGCCGACCGCGCTGCTCTGCCCGCCCTGCCCAGGGCGTCACGCGGCCCGAGGGGCCATGCTTGCGCAGAAAGACAGCAAGGCTGGCGCCGACCTGGAACAGCGTGCGCGGCACGCGGTCCGCCCGCCGGCGCGGACTGGCGGCAAAGCCGTGGTGGACCTGCGCCAGCGGCACGATCGCCGTGGCTGCACCGATCTGCGCCAACCGCATGTTCAGGTCGGTCTCGTCGAGGTAGAAGGCTAAGGCTTCGTCGAAGCCGCCCTGATCCAGCAGCACGCTGCGCCGCACCGCCATGTTTGTACCCTCGGTCTTGACCGCGCGCCCCGGCCCACCCGCCAGCAGGGTCGGCCTGACGCGATCGACCTCGACCGGCGTCGTCTGTGCGTCGGCGAAGACCAGCCGCGCGCGCCACTGGAAGTCGATCCCGTTGCGTCCGCGCACGAAACCGCCTGCCGCCGCGACCGCCGGATCGTCGAAGGGTGCGGTCAAGTGTGACAACCAGCGCGGTTCCGGGACCGCATCGTCGTCGATGAAGGCCACGACATCGCCTGCCGCCAGCGACAGGCCTGCGTTCCGCGCGGCGCTGATGTTCGGTATCTCGAAGGCGACCGCCTTGATTGCCTCTGTCAGACCGCTGGCCGCGATGGCAGGAAAGGACACGGCATCGGCCACAACGATCACCTCACAGTCCGGGTGGTCGATCTGGCTGAGGCCGAGGAGACAGCGTTGTAGGGCGTCAGGGCGGCCGTTGCTGACAACGATCACACTGACGCGCGCCACGTCAGTCAGCCCCCATCTCTGCCAGCATCGCCTCGATCCGGGGCACGTCCTCCGGGTTGTTTAGTTCCCAGAATTGCCGGCCCTTCGCGTCAACCTCGACACACAGGACCGGTCGCGCCTGTTCAAGGAACCGCAGCTGCTCCAGCCCCTCCAGCGTTTCCAGAGGACCGATGGGCCATGTGCCGTATGCGCGCAGGGCATCGGGGCGGTAGGCATAGACGCCGACGTGGTGAAATACGGGCGTGTCGGCATCGTCGGGATAGGTCTTGCCGGTGTAGGGGATGACCTCTTTCGAGAAGTAAAGGGCATTGCGCCGTTCCCCGAAGACCGCCGTGGTGCCGCCGACACGACCCGCGCGGCGATCTTCCAGAAATCCGCGCAGCGCGCGGCCCTCGGTCCGCAGGACCGGTGTCGCAACATCGACGTCGCGCCGTGCACGCAGCCCGGCGACGAGGTCGGAGATGAACCAGGCCGGTGTCAGCGGCGCATCGCCCTGCAGGTTCACCACGATCTCGAACTTCGCGCCCATGGCGTCGATGGCGGCGGCGCAGCGTTCGGTGCCGTTGCGGCAGGATTCGGGGGTCATCACGACCTCTGCCCCGAACCCTTGCGCCGCGTCCCGGATGCGGTCGTCGTCGGTGGCCACGACGACGCGGTCGACACCCGTCACCTGCATCGCCGCATCCCAGCTGCGGCGAATCAGGGTCTTGGCCTCGCCGCTTGCGCCCCGGAGGGCGACGAGCGGCTTGCCGGGATACCGGGTCGAGGCATAGCGGGCGGGTATGACGATCAGGACGGACATCAGGCGCGCTGCAATTCGACGCCGGGGGCGTAGGCAATGAAGAACGGGTTGGCATAGCCGGCCTTGCCGTAGACGAGCGGTTCATGCGTGTCGAAGCGCACGACATGGCCACCGGCGCCGGTCAGCACCGCATGGCCGGCGGCGGTGTCCCATTCCATCGTGCGCCCGAGGCGGGGATAGAGGTCGGCCTCTCCCGTCGCGATCAGGCAGAATTTCAGCGAGGATCCGGCGCTCTTCATGTCCTTGACGAGGTAGAGGTCGATATAGTCATCCGTAGCCTGATCGCGGTGGGATTTCGAGGCGACGACCATCAGCGCGTTGTTGTCGGGATTGGTCGTAACCGCCAACGGTTCCACCTCGCCCACGGTGTCCTTGGCAAAGGGACCGGTCTCCTCGACCGACTGGCCGTCGGCGGTGGTATAGAACAGACGTCCCTTGGCTGGGGCATAGACAATGCCGCGCACCGGTTCGCCGTCGACGACATAGGCGATATTGACCGTGAAATCGCCGCGCCGCTTGATGAATTCCTTGGTCCCGTCCAGCGGGTCCACGATCAGGAAGGTGCTGGCCTGCACGCTATGGGACGACGCCTGTTCTTCCGTCACCAGCGCCACGTCGGGAAACGCTTCGCGCAGACCCGCGCTGATGATGGCATCGGCGGCTTCGTCGGCGGCAGTGACCGGGCTGTCGTCGCTTTTCGACCGCACGTCGAAGTCGGGGGAATCGTAGATCTCCATGATCCGGTCGCCGGCTTCCAGCGACAGTCGGCGCATGACCTGCGTCAGCTTTTCGAAATCCATGGTCTCACTTTCTCCGTAATTGCGGGGTACACACTGAATTGATTGAAAATCAGCCCTTTCCGCCGTTATGGTGCCGTGTCAGGCGAACGGCAAGATTTTCGTTTCAGGGTCGCGACAGGTTTGCGGTTTTCGGGTCAGACGACAGGACGACGACAGATGTTTCAGGTTCAGACCCGCAAGTCGCACTCCCGCACCGCGCTGGGAATGCTGGAATTGATCTACCACAGCGCTGTCCGCGACATCCGCAAGTCGCACCGCAATCCGCTGATGGGTCTTGTGCTGAACGTCTTCCAGTCCGTGCTGATGATCGCTTCGTTCTATGCCATGTTCGCGCTGCTGGGCATGCGCGGTGCCGCGGTGCGGGGCGATTACCTTCTGTACATCATGTCGGGTATCTTCCTCTACATGGCGCATACAAAGGCGATGAGCGCCGTCGTCGGGTCCGAGGGGCCCGCCTCTGCCATGATGCAGCACGCCCCGATGAGCACAGCAATCTCGATCTGCGCCTCGGCGCTGTCCTCGCTTTACCTGCAGTTCCTGTCGATCACCGTCGTGCTGTTCATTTACCATGTCACCTACAAGCCCGTGGTGATCGAAAATCCCATCGGCGCCATGGAGATGCTGATGATCGCGTGGTTTTCAGGGGTTGCGATCGGCACGGTATTCCTTGCGATCAAGCCCTGGGCGCCAGAGGTCGCGCGCATGGGCAGTTCGATCTATGGCCGGGTCAATATGATCGCATCGGGCAAGATGTTCCTTGCCAACACGCTGTCTGCGTCGATGCTGGCGATCTTCGACTGGAATCCGCTGTTTCACTGCATCGACCAGCTGCGCGGCGACGTGTTCCTGAACTACAATCCGCATTTCAGCTCTCCGACCTACCCGCTTTATGTTGCAATCGTGATTTTGATGCTGGGTCTGCTGGGCGAGTTCTATACCCGCCGTCGCGCATCGGTAAGCTGGGGCGCAGCCAACTGATATACAGGCACGCCTGCGCCTGCGCCGGTCGCTGCCCGGAATTTACGCAATCTGGCCGGCGTGGGCTGTTGCAGGCTTCAGACCCCCTCCCTATATACGCCAGACAGCCGGACAGGCGCAGGTCTGTCCGCTTTCATTCAAACGGGCGCAGGTGCCGCAACGGGTCTGCGCCTCTCACATCGCCTGACGTACAAGGGATCTGAATATGGCCAAGATTATCGGTATCGACCTCGGAACGACCAACTCCTGCGTTGCCATCATGGATGGCAGCAAACCGCGCGTGATCGAAAACAGCGAAGGTGCCCGCACCACGCCGTCGATCGTCGCCTTCACGGATGACGAGCGCCTTGTGGGCCAGCCGGCGAAACGCCAGGCCGTCACCAACCCCGAAAACACCATCTTCGCCGTCAAGCGTCTGATCGGCCGTCGCTTCGACGATCCGCAACTGGCGAAGGACAAGAAGAACATGCCCTTCTCCGTCGTGAACGGCGGCAACGGCGACGCCTGGGTCGAAGCCAAGGGCGACAAGTATTCTCCCAGCCAGATTTCCGCCTTCATCCTCGGCAAGATGAAGGAAACCGCTGAATCCTATCTGGGCGAGGAAGTGACGCAGGCCGTCATCACCGTGCCCGCCTACTTCAACGACGCCCAGCGTCAGGCCACCAAGGACGCCGGCAAGATCGCCGGTCTCGAAGTGCTGCGCATCATCAACGAGCCGACGGCGGCCGCCTTGGCCTATGGCCTCGACAAGAAGGATACCAAGACGATCGCGGTCTATGACCTCGGCGGCGGTACCTTCGACGTCACGATCCTGGAAATCGACGACGGTCTGTTCGAGGTGAAGTCGACCAACGGCGACACCTTTCTGGGTGGCGAAGACTTCGACATGCGCATCGTCAACTATCTGGCTGACGAATTCAAAAAGGAAAACCAGGTCGACCTGACCAAGGACAAGATGGCGCTGCAGCGTCTGAAGGAAGCCGCCGAGAAGGCCAAGATCGAGCTTTCGTCGTCCTCCTCGACCGAGATCAACCAGCCGTTCATCTCGATGGGGTCCAACGGCCAGCCGCTGCACATGGTGATGAAGCTGACCCGCGCCAAGCTGGAAAGCCTCGTCGGCGACCTGATCAAGAACTCGATCAAGCCGTGCCAAGCCGCGCTGAAGGATGCCGGCCTGTCGGTCGGTGATATCGACGAGGTCGTCCTTGTCGGCGGCATGACCCGCATGCCCAAGGTCAAGGAAGAGGTAGCGAAGTTTTTCGGCAAGGAACCGCATCAGGGAGTGAACCCGGACGAGGTCGTGGCGTTGGGCGCTGCGATCCAGGCCGGCGTGCTGCAGGGTGATGTCAAGGACGTGGTGCTGCTGGACGTGACGCCGCTGTCGCTGGGTATCGAAACCCTCGGCGGTGTTTTCACCCGCCTGATCGATCGCAACACGACGATCCCGACGAAGAAGTCGCAGACCTTCTCAACCGCCGAAGACAACCAGAACGCCGTGACCCTGCGCGTCTTCCAGGGCGAGCGCGAGATGGCGGCCGACAACAAGATGCTTGGCCAGTTCAACCTCGAAGGCATTCCGCCGGCACCGCGCGGCATGCCGCAGATCGAGGTGACCTTCGACATCGACGCCAACGGCATCGTGTCCGTCGGCGCCAAGGACAAGGGCACCGGCAAGGAGCAGAACATCACGATTCAAGCGTCGGGTGGTCTGTCGGACGAGGATATCGAGGCGATGGTCAAGGACGCCGAGGCCAATGCCGACGCGGACAAGCAGCGTCGTGCGCTGGTCGAAGCCAAGAACCAGGCGGAAAGCCTGATCCACTCGACCGAGAAGTCGATGGAGGAGCACAGCTCCAAGGTCGATCCGACCACCATCGAGGCGATCGAGCTGGCGATCGCGGCGCTGAAGGACGAGCTGGAGAACGACAACGTCGACAAGATCAAGTCCGGCATCCAGAACGTCACCGAATCCGCCATGAAGCTGGGTGAGGCGATCTACAAGGCCAGCCAGGATGCGGAAGAAGGCGACAATGCCGACGCACCCAAGGCTGCTGACGAGGATGATATCCTCGACGCCGACTTCGAGGATCTGGACGACGACAAGCGCAACAAGTAAGGCATTCGCCTGACGGGATAGACCGGCCCCTTCAACCGGGCCGGTCTTTTCTCATTCCCAAGGGGGAAATGTGACGATGGCAAAACGAGATTACTACGAGACGCTGGGACTGCGCAAAGGCGCCGGCGCCGACGAGATCAAGAAGGCCTATCGCCAGAAGGCGAAGGAATTGCACCCGGACCGCAATACCGACAATCCCAAGGCCGAAGAGCAGTTCAAGGAGGCCAACGAGGCCTATGAGGTGCTGAAAGACGCGGACAAGAAGGCAGCCTACGACCGCTACGGTCACGCTGCGTTCGAAGGCGGCATGGGCGGCGGCGGTGGCGGACGGCGTCCCGGCGGAGCGCAGGGCAACGGTGACTTCGCTTCGGCCTTCTCTGACGTGTTCGACGACCTGTTCGGCGACTTCATGGGCGGCCAGCGCGGTGGCGGCGGCGGACGGGCGCGGGCGACGCGCGGCAACGACCTGCGCTACAACCTGCGGGTCAAGCTGGAGGATGCCTACGCGGGTCTGGCCAAGACGATCACCGTGCCGACCGCCGTGCAATGCGGCAACTGCAACGGGACCGGTGCCGACGACGGGTCCGAACCCGTCACCTGCCCCACCTGTTCGGGTATGGGCAAAGTCCGTGCGCAGCAGGGATTCTTTACCGTCGAACGCACCTGCCCGACCTGCAACGGCATGGGCCAGACGATCAAGAACCCTTGCCATGTCTGCCACGGCGCCGGCCGGGTCGAAAAGGAGAAGTCGCTGTCGGTCAATATCCCCGCGGGGGTCGAGACAGGCACGCGGATCCGCCTGGCCGGCGAAGGCGAGGCGGGGATGCGCGGCGGACCTGCGGGCGACCTCTACATCTTTATCGAAGTGGCGGATCATCCGCTGTTCGAGCGTGAGGCCAGCAACCTGTTCTGCCGTGTGCCCGTCAGTATCGCCTCTGCCGCCCTGGGTGGAGAGATCGAGGTCCCGACCATCGACGGTGGCCGCAGTCGCGTGAAGATCCCCGAGGGTAGCCAGTCCGGTCGCCAGATGCGCCTGCGTGGTAAGGGTATGCCGGCCTTGCGTGGCGGTGCGGCGGGCGACATGTTCATCGAACTGAACGTCGAGACGCCGGTGAACCTGACCGTGCGCCAGCGCGAGATACTGAAGGAGTTCGACACGCTGTCGAAGGACAACAACCCGCAGGGGTCGAGCTTCTTCAAGTCGGTGAAGGGCTTCTGGGATTCGATGAAGGGCTGACGATGCCCCCTGGCGCCGATTTTTCTAGAAAAATCGGAGAGTCAGCGCCTCTTGACCGATGCAGGGTCCCCGGTTCAGGCCGGGGACCTTTCGCGTTTGCGGACCCGAAGCGACGACCAGAAGGCCGCGGCGATGAAGCCTGCGCCAAGCAGGCCGGTAACGTATTCCGGTACCTCGATCATGGTCTGCGCAAACATGATGAAGGACAGGGTCAGGATCGACCAGAACGCCCCGTTCTCGAGGTATTCGAATTCCGCCAGCGTACCCTTTTCCACCAGCATGATCGTCATCGACCGGACATACATCGCACCGATCCCAAGGCCGATCGCGATCAGCAGCAGATCCTGCGTCAGCGCAAAGGCCCCGATCACGCCGTCGAAGCTGAAGGAGGCGTCCAGCACCTCGAGGTAAAGAAATGCACCGAAGCCGGCCTTGGCAGTGCCTTCCAGCATCTCGTCAGGGGAATCGAGCAGGTAGCCGATCACGTCCAGCGCCAAAAAGACGACCAGTCCCGCCACGGCGGCGAAAAGGAAGGTCGCGGCGTCCGCCTCCGGCAGCAGCCACGCAACAAGCATCATCGCGCCCAGCACGACGGCCATCTCGATCCCGCGGATGTTGGAAAAATGCGCAACTGCCCGCTCAATCGGTGCGATCCAATGGACGGTCTTGTCGGCATCGAAAAAGAACCGCAAGGCGACCATCATGAGGAAGGCCCCGCCGAAGCCTACGATGGAAACGTGCGCCTCCTCGATGATATGGGCATACTGCTCAGGCTCGGCGATCGACAGGTGCAGCGCCTCCCACGGGCCGACACCGGCGGCGACCACGACGATCAGCAGCGGGAATACCAACCGCATGCCGAAGACCGCAATCAGGATCCCCCAGGTCAGAAAGCGCTTTTGCCAGACTTCTGACATGCGTTTCAGCGTGTTGGCATTCACGATGGCATTGTCGAAGGACAGGCTGATTTCCAGCACGGCTAACACGGTGCCGATCAGCAGGAATGCAACGGCACCGGACGTGCCCCCCTGCAGGACAAAACCCAGCACCCCCGCCAGTATCAGGCCCAGAAATGTCACGACCAAGGACCAGCGGAAGTAGATCAGCGCGTCTTTCAAAACCGGGGTGTCCTTTGTTCTATCCCCACTCACCTAAAGGTTCCGCGGCGCATCGCAAGCGGGGCAGCGAGCTTAATCTTTTGTTCATCAAGGCTGCGGCATCATCGCGCCCATGCCACATGCGTTTCAGGATTCCCTGCCGATTTTCACTTTCGCTGCTTCGGATGAGGCGGAGGCCGCGGCGCCCGTCGGCGGTCGGCAGCCGTCCTACATCCGCGATCACCGGCAACGGTTACGCGATCGCTTCATGGCAGGCGGGGCCTCGGCCTTACCGGATTACGAGCTTCTGGAACTGGTCCTGTTCCGCGCCATTCCACGGCAGGACGTCAAGCCTCTCGCGCGGGCTCTGATCGACCATTTCGGCGATTTCAACCGGGTCCTGTCGGCACCGCCCGCAGCCTTGGGCAAGGTCAAGGGCGTTGGCGATGCGGTGATCGTGGAACTGAAGGTGGTGGAGGCGGCGGCACATCGCATGGCGCGCAGCCGGGTCATGGCGCGCCATGTCGTCAGCAGTTGGGACGCGCTGCTGGACTATTGCCATACGGTGATGGCGCATCGGGACACGGAACAGTTTCGCATCCTTTACCTCGATACGAAGAACACGCTGATCGCGGACGAAGAACAGGCCCGTGGCACCATCGACCACGTTCCCGTTTATCCGAGAGAAGTCGTGAAGCGGGCCTTGGAGTTGAATGCCGCCTCGCTGATCCTCGTCCACAATCACCCGTCGGGCGATCCGACGCCGTCACAGGCCGACATTGCCATGACCGCCCAGATCGCGGCGGCGGCAAGGGCGCTGGGGCTGACGGTCCACGATCATCTGATCATCGGAAAGTCCCGAGAGCTGTCGTTCCGGGCAGAGGGACTGCTTTAGTCCCCCACCCAGACCTCCACCCGGCGGTTCATCCGACGCCCCCAGCTCGTGTCGTCGCAGCCCATCGGCAGGGCCTCTCCGAACCCGCGGGTGCCGATCCGCACATCGGAGGGGAGCGTGCCCAGCAGCGTCAGAAGTGCCGACTCGACCGAAAGGGCACGCGCGGCCGACAGGTCGCGGTTCGCGTCCGCCTCTCCTTCCGCGTCGCTGAAACCGATCAGCAGGATATCGCGTCCGGCGTAGGCACCGTTGCGGATTGCCAGCGCGAAGGTGCGCAGATTGGCGGCAGAGGCGACGTCGAGGTCCGTTGTCCCGTTGGCGAACCGGAAGGTGAGAGAGATCCGCACGTGGTCAAGCATGAGTGACACCATGGCCTGCAGGTCGCGCAGCGATGTGTCGGGGCCGGCGATGGCGACGGCGTGGGCGATGCGTTCGCCCTGATCGTCCAGCGGGATCGGCGCGATGCCCTGATCCGACAGTCCGGCCCGGCGCACGATCAGTTGCGCTGCAGGGCTGCGCAGCCACCGCAGCAGGTCGCGCACGACGTCTGGCTGGCGGTGCGACCGGACGATGGCGAAAGCCAGCGTCGTCAGTGGATAATCCTGCGTCTTGAGGCCGGCAAGACGCGGTACCATTGTCAGCCCGCAGCTGTCGCGCAGGCCCAGAGGCTGCGCCACGCCGGTCGCACGCAGCGGCGTGATGCCCAGCGCCCCGGGGTCGGCGGCCACGGCAGCCGCCAGATCGCCGGCGGTTGCATGATGGGTGATCTCGGCGCCGGGCGGCCGCGGCAGCAGGGCCAGAAACGCCTCGACCTGACCATCCTCGGCTGGGCCAAGGTGCAAGGTCAGCGGTTGCGGTTCCTGCCCGAGTGACTGCCAATCGGTGATGCGCCCCGCAAAGGCGGCGATGAGTGCCGCCGGATCGATCGTACGTTGCGGATTGCGCGGCGAGGTGATGGCCACCAGCGCCTCGCCACCCAGGATCAGGCTGCGATCGGACGACGGCCCGATATCAAGACCTACCTCGGCCGCGCGGGCGATCTCGCCGGCATTGGCGGCCCGGTAGGTCAGCGCGATATCGGTTTCGAAGGTCATCAGATCGGCGAAGGCTTCTGCGCTGGATCCGGCGCGCAGACGCACCGTCAGCAGCGTCTTACCCCCCTTGTCCTGCAGGATATAGGGCGTGGCCGCGTCTACCTCCGGTCCGGTCTTCAGCGTCAGTCCGGTATCGCGGGCATAGCCGGTCAGCAGAGCCGGCAAAAGCAGGGTGCTCAGCACCGGCTCTCCCGACAGGCGCAGGGTCGGAACATAGCCGTCGCGTGGCGGACAGTCGTCCCCGGCACAGGTGACCCCGGCATAGGCCAGCGTCACCGGGCCATGGGGCGATTCGATTTCAAGGTAGGTGCCGTCGTAACCGGCAATGCGTCCCGTCAGCGTCAGATCGCCATGGGCAGAGGTGATTGTGACCTCTCCCGCCCATAACGGACCGGACAAGAGCAACGCTGCGGCAAGTCCCCTTGCCGCAGCGCCCATCACGTTCTGTCCCGATCTTCGCTGCGGCGTCATTTCGCCGCGAGTGTCAGGTCCGCAAACATATTTTTCAACACAAGAAATTCGCCGATCGCGTCGCAGTCCGGCATGGTCATCGTCAGGTCGACGGCATGAGGGTCCTGTTGGGGTGCGATCTGGATGCTTTGAGCGGACACGTCGCGGCCGCAGTTGCCACTGGTCACCTCGGCTTCCACGTTCAGAATGACCTGACCATTGCGCGCTGAATGGCCGCTTGGAAAGGTATAGACCTCGGCGTGGTAAGCGTCGCTGATTGCCGGATCGCCCAGTGCGGTCATGAAACCACCGGTTCCTCCGGCTGCAGCCTCTGGCGTTCCCGTGCTGGCGGACCAGACGTGGCCGGCATCGTCATAGCCGGCGCCGAATTCCAGCGCGTGAACCTGCACACCCTCGTCACCCTGCCATTGCAAAACGGCTCTGTCGATGTCGTCGATGTCGGGCACGACGATCGCGGCCGCGGCCCCCGGACCATCGGCGAAGTCGGCGATGAAAAGGGCCTGTGCCGTCAGGGCCGGCACGTCGATCTGCAGCTGACCCTTTGCGTCGGTCAGGGCGCTGAACATCATGCCGCGATGATGGATTTTGACCGCAGCCTGCGGATGGCAAGCATCTGTCAACGACAGGCGCACCATGGCCAGCGGCAGCGTTTCTGCCGTCATCTCGGGAGAGCAGGCGGCAACGTCCGCCAGCACCGCAGCGTCAGGTTCCACCGCCGGCAGGGCATCGGCCCTCGCAAGCACGGGGGCCGATCCGTCGACCGCTTCGGCATCCAAAGCGTCCTGCGGCTGATCAAGGCGCGGGATGGCTTCCATCTGCGGGACGGCGGCTTCCTGCGGTACGGGCAACGACGCGCCCCGGTCGACCGGTGGACGGGCGGGCGCCAGCACGGCGACGGTTTCCTCCGGGATCTCTGCTTGCGCGTCGCGCGCACTGCGCGCTTCAGGGCCGCCGATCGGTTCATCCACACCCAGTCGCGACGCCAGCGCATCGCCGTACTGCATGACGAATCCGATGCCAAGCGCGATCGCGAACGTCGTGCCCGCCGTGAGTGCCTTGCGCATGACCTGATTCATCTGCTGTCTCCTGACCCGGGTGGGATACGGAAACAATCTGACTTGCCGCGGTGTCCTGACGGGGACCGCGGCAAGGTATTAACGTGACATGAATGTGGCAGGACGACCGGTCAGAGTGCGCCGTGGCAGTGCTTGAACTTCTTGCCCGATCCGCAGGGACAGGCATCGTTGCGCGCCGGATTGCCCCAGGTGCGGGGATCGTCCTCGACGAACCCTTCGCGGGCCGAGGCGTCGCCGGGCGTCGCGGCAGAGGTCGCGCGTTCCACGGTGTCCGTCGGCGCGGGTGCGGAGGCGGCCTGCTGCTGGCGCAGTTGCGCCACCATCTGCGCCTGTTGTTCGGCGGTCATCGGCTGGATTTGACCCAGTTTTTGCGTCACATCGAGGCGCAGGCCATCCAGCAGGCGCTCGAACAACTGGAAGCCTTCGGTCTTGTATTCGTTCAGCGGATCGCGCTGCGCGTAGCCGCGGAAGCCCACGACCGACCGCAGGTGTTCCAACGTCACCAGATGCTCGCGCCACTTGGCGTCGATGGTCTGCAGCAATACCTGCTTTTCGATGTTGCGGATGGTGTCGGCGCCAAAGGCCTCTTCCTTCTTCGCCATGTGCTCGTCGGAGGCCTGCTCCAGCCGCTCGCGCATGACTTCGGCATCGACGCCTTCTTCCTGCGCCCAGGCCATGACCGGCACGTCCATCCCGAGGTTCTGGATCACGTCGGCATAAAGCGCCTCTGTCGTCCACTGGTCGGCGTAGCTGCGCGGCGGCATGTGCTCGTCGACCATGTCCTCGATGACCTGATGACGCATGTCGCGTGCGATCTCCGACAGGTCAGTCGCCTCCATGATCTCGCGCCGCTGGCCGAAGATCACCTTGCGCTGTTCGTTCATCACGTCGTCGAACTTCAGCAGCTGCTTGCGGATATCGAAGTTGCGCCCCTCGACCTTGGCCTGCGCGCGTTCCAGCGACTTGTTCACCCAAGGATGCACGATCGCCTCGCCTTCCTTCATGCCCAGCGTCGACAGCACCTTGTCCAGACGCTCGGACCCGAAGATCCGCATCAGGTCATCGTCAAGCGACAGGAAGAACGACGAACGCCCCGGGTCGCCCTGCCGGCCGGAGCGACCACGCAGCTGGTTGTCGATGCGGCGGGATTCGTGACGCTCGGTCGCCAGCACGAACAGGCCGCCGGTCTCCAGCACCTTCTTCTTTTCATCTGCATGCTCCGACTCGATCCGCTGGCGGATCTCGTCGGGATTGGCCTCGGGGTCTGCGTCCAACGCCTCGATCACCTTCAGCTCCACGTTGCCGCCCAGCTGGATGTCGGTGCCGCGACCGGCCATGTTCGTCGCGATGGTGACGGCGCCCAGTTTGCCTGCGTCGGCGATGATCTGCGCTTCCTGTTCGTGCTGACGGGCGTTCAGAACGTTATGCGGGATGCCCTCGCCCTTCAGCAGGTTGGACAGGAATTCCGACTTCTCGATGCTGGTCGTGCCGACGAGGATCGGCTGCTGCTTGGCATTCGCCTCGCGAATTTCCTTGATCACGCCCTCGAACTTCTCGCGCGCGGTTCGATAAACCTGATCGTGTTCGTCCTGACGCGCAATGGGACGGTTCGTCGGCACCTCGACCACGCCGAGGCCGTAGATCTCCATGAATTCGTCGGCCTCGGTCAACGCCGTGCCGGTCATGCCACCCAGCTTGTCATAAAGGCGGAAGTAGTTCTGGAAGGTGACAGACGCGAGCGTCACGTTCTCGGGCCGGATGCTGACGCCCTCCTTGGCCTCGATCGCCTGATGCAGACCATCGGACAGACGGCGGCCGGTCATCATGCGGCCGGTGAACTCGTCGATCAGCACGACCTCGTCGTTGCGGACGATGTAGTCCTTGTCCTTGGCGAACAGCTTGTGCGCCTTCAAGGCCTGGCTGGTGTGGTGAACCAGAGAGGCGCTTTCCGGGTCATAGAGGGTCTGACCTTCCGGCAGCAGGCCGATCCGCGACAGGGCCTCTTCGAGATAGTCGTTGCCTTCGTCGGTAAAGGCCACCGACCTCTGCTTTTCGTCCAGCGTGAAATGATCGTCAATGATCCCCGGCACGATGGTATCGATATCGCGATACATCTGGCTGCGGTCCTGCGCCGGGCCCGAGATGATCAGCGGCGTCCGCGCCTCGTCGATAAGGATCGAGTCGACCTCGTCCACGATGGCGTAGTTGTGGGGGCGCTGATACATTTGGCTGAGCTCGGACCGCATGTTGTCACGCAGGTAATCAAAGCCAAGCTCGTTGTTGGTGGCATAGGTCACGTCGCACTGATAGGCGACCCGCTTTTCCTCTTCGGGCTGCTGCGGCACCACAACGCCGGTGGTCAGGCCAAGCGCGCCATAGACCTTGGACATCCAGTCGGCGTCGCGGCGGGCAAGGTAGTCGTTCACCGTGACGATGTGGACACCCTTGCCGGACAGCGCGTTCAGGTAGGCTGGGAAGGTGGCGACGAGGGTCTTGCCCTCGCCCGTCTTCATCTCGGCAATGTTACCCTGATGCAGAAAAATCCCGCCCATCAACTGCGTGTCGAAAGCGCGCAGCCCCAGCGCACGCCGCGCCGCTTCGCGGCAATTGGCGAAGGCTTCGGGCAGCATGTCATCAAGGCTTTCGCCCCTACGCGCCCGTTCCTGAAATGCGCGGGTGCGTTCCTTGATCTGCATGTCGGACAGGGCCGCGAACTCTGGCTCCAGTGCGTTGATCCGGTCGATCAGTGGGCGCACGGCCTTCACCTTGCGGTCGTTCGCGGTCCCGAAGACCTTTTTTGCAATCGTTCCAAGACCCAGCATGTGCTCTCCAAGCGGACCTGTGCCGCCCCTGTGATACCGATGTGAGAGGAGGTTGCTTGTAGGCGTATGCCAAGGCCCTTAGACAAGGCAGCAAGACCAGCCCCCTCAAGGCTTGACAGCGATGTAAGGGGCGGGCTGAAAACTGTCAACGTTGCGCCCCCCGGGGTGCATGAGAGTAAGGACGTAAACGATGTCGAAACTGACCTATCTGCTGGGCTCTGCCGCCATGGCGCTGACCCTCGCGAATGCCGTTCAGGCGCAGGATACCACCACGACAGAGGCCCCCGCCACCGCGGCACCTGCGACGGAAGCCCCCGCGACCGATGCACCTTCGACCGACGCGCCGTCATCGGAGGCTTCAGCAACGGACGCCACCGCCGCGGATGCAGACACCACCGCACCGGCCACCGCCGATCCCGCAACCGTCGTCGCTACCGTCGACGGCACCGAGATTACCCTTGGTCAGATGATCATCGCGCGCAGCCAGCTCCCGCAACAGTATAACCAGTTCCCCCCCGATGTGATCTATCAGGGCATCCTTGATCAGGTCGTGCAGCAGCAGCTGCTGTCCAACAGTCTGACCGACGTGCCGGCCCGCGTGGTCTGGGCCATGGCGAACGAGGAACGGTCCCTGCGGGCGGGCGAGGTCATCACCGACCTGAGCGCCACCGCCGTCACCGACGAGGCGGTCCAAGCTGCCTATGACGAGATGACCGCCGCCGCGACGGCAAACCCCGTCACGGAATGGAATGCCAGCCACCTGTTGGTCGACACGAAAGAGGCCGCCGAGGCCGCGCAGGAACGGATCAATAAAGGAGAGGACTTCGCGGCTGTCGCGACAGAGGTCTCCACCGGCCCGTCCGGCCCCACGGGCGGAGAGCTGGGCTGGTTCGGACCGGGCCAGATGGTCGCCGAATTCGAGACGGCGCTGGACGGCATGAAGCCCGGCGACGTGTCCGGTCCGGTCCAGACCCAGTTCGGCTGGCACATCATCAAGCTGAACGAGACCCGAGAGAAGCCGGTCCCGCCGCTGGAGGAGGTCAAGCCCGAGATCGTCAGCAAGCTTCAGGAAGCCGTCATCCTTGCCAAGATCGAGGAGTTGAAGGCCAATGCCGACATCACCCTGCCGGAAGAGGGCAGCATCGACCCCTCCGTCCTGACCAACCTCGACCTGCTGGAGAAGTAAGTAATGGCCATCTCCCCGCTCGCGCCTGCCGCCTTTCCTGACCTGCCTGTCATCGAGGGCGTCACCTTCGCGGCAGCGCAGGCGGGGGTCAAATACAAGAACCGGACCGATGTGATGCTGGCGGTGCTTGCTGCCGGCAGCACCGTCGCCGGCGTCTTCACCCGCAGCGCGACCCGTTCGGCCCCGGTGCTCGACTGCCAGTCGAAGCTGGGGGCCGGTGACGGTCCTGCCGCGATCCTCGTGAACTCCGGCAATTCCAACGCCTTCACCGGCAAGGCCGGCACCACCTCCGTCGCCGCGATCTGCGATTCCGTGGCCGTCGCGACCGGCATCGATGCGGCCCGCGTCTTCACCGCCTCTACCGGCGTGATCGGCGAACCCCTGCCCCACGACCGGATCGTCGCGAAGATCGAAGAACTGACCGCCGCGCAATCCGCCACTGCCATGAACGACGCCGCCCGCGCCATCATGACGACGGACACCTTTCCCAAGGGGGCGACGCAGACGGTCGAGATCGACGGTAAGCCCGTGAAGATCGCCGGCATCGCCAAGGGCTCCGGCATGATCGCCCCCGACATGGCGACGATGCTGGTCTACATCTTCACCGATGCGAAGATCGCCTATCGGCCATTGCAGGACATGCTGGGCCGCCTGACCGACCGGACCTTCAACAACATCACCGTGGACAGCGACACCTCCACCTCCGACAGTCTGATGCTGGCGGCGACCGGCACCTCCGGTGTCGACGTGACCGGCCAACAGGCTTTCGAGGACGCACTGCACGCCGTCATGCTGGACCTGTCTCACCAGGTCGTGCGCGACGGTGAAGGGGCGACGAAGTTCGTCACGATCAACGTCACGGGCGCCGCCTCCGACGCCGACGCGCGCCGCGTCGCCATGGCCACGGCGAACAGCCCGCTGGTCAAGACCGCGGTTGCCGGCGAGGATCCGAACTGGGGCCGCATCGTCATGGCCGTCGGCAAGTCCGGCGCACAGGCCGACCGCGACCGCCTTACGATCCGGCTGGGCGATCTGGTGCTGGCCCGCGACGGCTGGCGTGCGCCGGAATATTCCGAAGAAAAATGCGCCGCCTACATGAAGAACCCGGATATCGACATCAACATCGACCTCGGCCTCGGTGACGGCGCCAGCACCGTCTGGACCTGCGACCTGACCCACGCCTACATCACGATCAACGCCGACTACCGGTCGTGAAGGTCCTGCTCGTCTCGGCCGTCGCGCTGATCGACGTGGACGGGCGCGTCCTGCTGGCCCAGAGGCCCGAAGGCAAGTCCCTCGCCGGCCTCTGGGAATTTCCCGGCGGCAAGGTCGATGCAGGCGAAACGCCGGAACAGGCCCTGATCCGCGAATTGCAGGAGGAACTGGGCATCGATACCTGGGCCTCCTGCCTCGCGCCGCTGACCTTTGCCAGCCACACCTACGACGACTTCCACCTGCTGATGCCACTCTACGCCTGCCGCAAATGGCAGGGCACACCACAGGGGCGCGAGGGGCAGACGCTCAAATGGGTCCGCGCAAACGATCTGACCCACTACCCCATGCCCCCTGCGGACATCCCCCTCATCCCGATCCTGCGCGACTGGCTCTGACGGGCCTGTCCTCGCTTTTTCCAAAATACTCAAAATCCGGCGCCGCCCCAGGCGCCTTCCCCTCTCATTCATCTGACCAGATAAACGCAAAGAAAAAGGCCCGCCAGCAACGCTGACGGGCCTTCACTATTCTAAGGGCAGCACCCTTTACAGATTACGCTCCACCGACTCGCGCTCGAAGATCTCGATCACGTCGCCGGGGCGGATATCCTCGTAGTTCTCGAAGGCCATGCCGCATTCCTGGCCTGACTGGACCTCGGTCACCTCGTCCTTGAAACGCTTCAGCGTCTTCAGCGTGCCTTCGTGGATCACCACGTTGTCGCGCAGCAGACGCACGCCGGCAGAACGCCGCGCCACACCTTCGGTGACCAGACAGCCCGCGACGTTGCCCACGTTGGAGACCTTGAAGACCTCCTTGATGTTTGCATAGCCGATGAACTTCTCGCGGATCTCGTTCGACAGAAGACCGGAGGCCGCCTGCTTGATGTCGTCCACGAGCGCGTAAATCACCGAGTAGTACCGGATCTCCACGCCCTTCTGGTTGGCCACGTTGCGCGCCGTCGCATTGGCGCGGACGTTGAAGCCGATGACCGGCGCACCCGATGCTTCGGCCAGGCCGATGTCCGTCTCGGTGATGGCACCGACACCCGAGTGCAGCACGCGGACGCGCACCTCATCGTTGCCGATCTTCTCCATCGCCTGAACGATCGCCTCGGCGGAGCCCTGAACGTCGGCCTTCACCACGATCGGCAGTTCGCTGACCGACTGGTTCGCCTTGGCGTTCGCCATCAGCTGTTCCAGCGTGGTCGCGGCCCCGATGGCGGCGCGCTTGTCCTTAGCGGCCTTCATCCGGTAGTCCGCGATCTCGCGCGCCTGCGCCTCGGTCTCGACTACGTTCAGCACGTCGCCGGCCTCGGGTGTGCCGTTCAGACCCAACACCTCGACGGGGACGGACGGACCGGCCTCGTTCACGCGGTCGCCCTTGTCGTCGATCAGCGCGCGGACCTTGCCCCACTGTTCGCCGACGACGAAGATATCGCCGCGCTTCAGTGTACCGTGCTGCACCAGAACCGTGGCCACCGGACCGCGGCCCACGTCAAGCTGCGCCTCGATCACGGCACCCATGGCGGCGCGGTCGGGGTTGGCCTTGAGGTCGAGGATTTCGGCCTGCAGTGCGATCGCTTCCAGCAGATTGTCGAGCCCCGCACCCGTCTGGGCCGATACCTCGACGTCCTGCACGTCGCCGGACATCTTCTCGACGATGACTTCGTGCTGCAGCAGGTCGGTCCGCACCTTGTCGGGATTGGCCGAGGGCTTGTCCATCTTGTTGATCGCCACGATCATCGGCACCTTGGCCGCCTTGGCGTGGTTGATCGCCTCGATGGTCTGCGGCATCACGGCGTCGTCCGCAGCAACCACCAGCACGACGATGTCGGTAACCTGCGCACCGCGCGACCGCATCGAGGTAAAGGCGGCGTGGCCCGGGGTGTCGAGGAACGACAGCACCTGACCGCCTTCGGTCGTCACCTGATAGGCACCGATATGCTGGGTAATGCCACCGGCTTCGCCGGCGACGACGCGGGTCTTGCGGATCGCGTCCAGCAGCGAAGTCTTGCCATGGTCGACGTGGCCCATGATCGTGATGATCGGCGCACGCGGTTTCAGGTCGCTGGCCTTGTCCTCGACCTGGTCGATGACCTGTTCCACGTCCGAATCGGACACGCGGACGACCTTGTGGCCGAATTCCTCGATCAGCAGTTCGGCCGTATCGGCGTCGATGGTTTCGGTCTGCGTGACCATCATGCCCATCTTCATCAGTTCCTTGACGACGTCGGACGTCCGTTCGGCCATCCGGTTCGCCAGTTCCCCGACGGTGATCGCCTCGGGCAGCTGCACGTCGCGCACGACCTTTTCGCGCTCGACCTGACCGCCCATCGCCTTCTGGCGGGCGCGGTCCTGCTTGCGCTTCATCTGCGCCATGGACCGCTGACGACCGCCCTCGCGTCCGGTCAGGGCATCGTTCAGCGTCAGCTTGCCGCCGCGGCGGCCGTCGCCCTCGCGGGCCGGCTTTGCCTTGGTCGTGTCACGGGTCTGTGCCTCGCGCTCGCGCTCCGTCGCCTTGCGCGGGGCACTGGACGTCGGGCGATCCACCTCGGTCTGTCCCGGAGGTGCGTCGACCTGCACCGCAGGCGCATTCCGGGCGGCATCCGCCGCGCGACGCTTCTCTTCCTCTTCCTCTGCCTTCGCGCGGGCCCGCTCCTCGCGCTCGCGATCCTCGGCCTCCTTGGCCTCTATCTCGGCACGGCGGCGCTCACGCTCCTCGGCACGCTCCTTTTCTTCGGCTTCGCGCTTGGCGGCTTCCTCAACTTCGCGCGACTTCGCCAGCGCCAGTGCCTTCATCCGACGGGCGAGTTCGACGTCCGAGATGCCTGCAGGCCGCTTCGACGGATCGCCACCTGCCGGCAAGCCAGCAGCCACGCCGGTCTTGGGCGCAGGTGTTCCGGGCTTCGGCACCACGACGCGCTTGCGCTTGGTTTCCACAACGACGTTCTTCGTCCGGCCGTGGCTGAAGCTCTGCTTCACGTTGCTCGGACGCGACCCGCCAAGGCCCAATGGTTTCTTGCCGTCAGTATCGCTCATCTAGCTATGTATCCTTCCCGACAGCCATATTGCCGTCGTCAATCTCGCGGATGCCGCGCAGTCTTGCGGCTTCCTCTACAACACGGTCACTGAGTCCGCCAGTCGCGAGCGCGCCATGTATCACACTTTGCCGCCCGAATGCCAAACCCAATTCAGCTGCAGTCAAGCAACTGTAATATCTTGCCCCTTCGGGCGTCCAAAGCTTGGCCTTGCCGCGCTCTGACCCATCGTGGGCCTGCAGCAGGACCCGCACCCGCGCGCCCCCGGCCAGCCAGCCCTTGACCTTCTCGAAGCCGCAGACCGCCAGACCCGCCTTGCGGGCCATCGCGATCAGGTCCAGCGTGCGCCGGGCCAGCTGCCGCTCGACCTCTTCCGTCAGTCCGTCCGGGACGCTGACCGGCGCCTTGGCCGACCGGCTGAACTGGCCCTTGCGAGCCTTGTCCAGCGCGTCTCGAGTCGATGCGACATACATACCACGTCCGGGCAACTTGCCCAAGATGTCGGGCACGACCTGATTGTCAGGCCCGACCACGAAGCGGACCAGACCGGACTTCGGCTGCGTCTCGCCGGTGACGATGCACCGCCGCTCCGGTCCGTCCTCGTAGGTCTTCTTCAATCCGCCACGGGTCATGTGCAGTCGAAGGCCCTCAGGCCTCCGCCTCCTCTTCCATATCGGTATCATCGTCGTCGGCGACAAGGTCTGCCGGGTCGACCCAGCCCAGCGCCACACGCGCTGTCATGACAAGGGTTTGTGCCTCTTCGAGGCTCAGGTCGAACTTCTCCAGCACGCCCTCGTCCTTGTGACGCTGACCGTCGACAACCGTCCAGCCGCCGGCAAGTTCCCAGTCCGCACAGGTCGCGAAATCTTCCAGCGTCTTGACGCCATCCATCGCCAGTGCCTCGACCATCTGCGGGGTGAGACCCTCGAAGCTGACGAGGCTGTCCTCGACACCCAGCTCGCGGGCGTGATCCAGAGCCTTCTTGTTCTGCGCTTCCAGATAGTCGCGGGCACGGGCCTGCAACTCGCCAGCCGTATCAGCGTCGACACCTTCGATGACAAGCAATTCCTCGGCCTCGACATAGGCAACCTCTTCGAGGTTCGTGAACCCCTCCGAAACAAGCAGTTGGGCAAAGAATTCGTCCAGATCCAGCGTGTCCATGAACAGCTTCGTGCGCAGTTCAAACTCGGCCTGACGACGCTTGGATTCCTCTTCCTCGGTCAGGATGTCGATATCCAGACCGGTCAGCTGCGACGCCAGACGCACGTTCTGGCCGCGACGTCCGATGGCCAGCGAAAGCTGCTCCTCCGGCACGACGACCTCGATCTTGCCGGCCTCTTCGTCCAGCACGACCTTCGACACTTCGGCGGGCTGCAGCGCGTTCACCAGGAACGTCGGCATATCCTCGTTCCAGGGAATGATGTCGATCTTCTCGCCCTGAAGCTCGTTCACGACGGCCTGCACGCGGGAACCGCGCATACCGACGCAGGCACCGACCGGGTCGATGCTGCTGTCATACGAAATAACGGCGATCTTGGCGCGCGACCCGGGGTCGCGGGCGACGGCCTTGATCTCGATGATGCCCTCGTAGATCTCGGGCACTTCCATCTTGAACAGCTCGGCCATGAACTCGGGCGCTGTCCGCGACAGGAATATCTGCGGCCCGCGCTGTTCGCGGCGCACGTCCTTGATGTAGCAACGGATGCGGTCGTTGGGGCGATAGGCTTCGCGGCCAATCTTCTCGTTCCGGCGCAGGATCGCCTCGCCGCTGCCCACGTCGACGATGACGTTGCCGTATTCCTCGCGCTTGACCAGCGCGTTGATGATCGTACCGGCGCGGTCCTTGAAATCCTCGTACTGCTTGTCGCGCTCCGCTTCGCGGACCTTCTGCAGGATGACCTGCTTGGCCGACTGCGCGGCGATGCGCCCGAGCTCGACGGGCGGCACTTCCTCGACCAGCGTGTCGCCGATCTGGGGGTTTTCCATCCAGTCCTTCGCCGTTTCCAGCGTGAACTGCGCCTGATAGTTCTCGAATTCCTCGTCCTCGACGACCGTCCGGACGCGGGTAAAGGTCGCGCGACCTGTCTTGCGGTCGATGCTGACACGAATGTCCATTTCCGCGCCGTAGCGGGACTTCGCCGCCCGGGCGAGGGATTCCTCCATCGCCTCGACCACGAGGCCGGGGTCGATGTTCTTTTCGCGGGCGACCGCCTCGGCGGTCTGCAGCAGCTCGAGCTGGTTTGCGGAAGTAATGGCCATCAGGTGTTCTCCTCATTCCCATCAATGATGGTTTCAATCTCGTCGAATTGGGCCTCGTCGATCTGCCCGCTGTCCTTGCGCCCGCGCAACACGTCGCGGATCAGCTCGTCCGTCAGCACCAGCTTGGCGTCGGACAGCCACTCGAACTTCAGGCCGATCGTGACCTCTTCCTTGCCGTGGTCGCCGGCAGAGATGGTGATCAACACCTCGTCGCCCTCGGTGCCGGCCAGCTCGCCCTTGAACCGGCGGCGGCCGTCGATCAGCTGGTCGGTCTCGAGCTTCGCCTCGAAGCCCTGCCACTGGTCGAAATCCTTCAGGCGGGTCAGCGGCCGGTCGATGCCGGGGCTGCTGACCTCCAGCGTGTAGTTGTCGAGGATCGGATCTTCGACGTCCAGCACGGCACCCACGGCGGTGCTGATCTGGGCGCAGTCGTCGACCTCGATCGTGCCGTCGGGCTTCTGCGCCATGATCTGGAGCGTCGATTCCTTGCCGGTCATCAGGCGGATGCGCACGACCTCGAACCCCATGTCCTCGATGACGGGGGTGACGATCTCGGCGATCCGGCGGTCGATGGCCGCCTTGGCGATCAGGTCGTTCATGGATTCCTCCAAGCACAAAAAAACGGGCGCGCGGCCCGTTATGAATTCCGGTTGGGCGCTGGGGGTGGAGGCCAGCACGCCGCTGTTGAGAAGCCATATAGAGCAACCGTGACGCCACCGCAAGGGCAGCGTCACATCAAAGACCAAGCCGCTCCCGCTCCACCCCGAAACGGTCCATCGCGCGCACCAGTTCCGCACTGATCGCGGGCTCTGACAGGGCGTGCCCCGCGCGCCCGACCAGCGTCAGCTTGCCCATCGGCCACTGGCGGGACAGGGTCCATGCGGATACCGGCGGACAGATCATGTCATACCGCCCCTGCACGATCACGCCGGGAATCCCGGCCAGCCGGTCTGTCCGCGCAAGGATCTGGTGAGCCGCGTCCAGCCAGCCCTTGTGCTGAAAATAATGGTTCTCCAGCCGCGCAAAGGCGCGGGCGTAGTCTGCGGGGCTTTCCCCGGTCACGCCGTCGCTGTCCATTGCCGCCAGCGCGTTTTCCCACTGCGCCCAGGCGCGGGCATATTTCGTCTCGGTCATCATGTCGCCGGAAAACAGGCGCCGGTGGTAGGCCGCGATCAGGTCGTCACGCTCGGCTTCTGGAATCAACGTTACGAAGCGGTCCCACAGGTCAGGCCAGAACCGCCCCGCGCCGCCGCCATAGAACCAGTCCAGTTCCGGCTGGGTCATCAGGAACACGCCGCGCAGGGCGAGTGCGGCGACCCGATCCGGATGTGCCTGCGCATAGATCAACGCAAGGGTCGCCCCCCAACTGCCGCCAAAGACGATCCAGCGATCGACGCCCAGCGTCTGGCGTATCAATTCGATGTCGCCGACCAGATGCCACGTCGTGTTCGCAACCACGCTTGCGTGCGGCCGCGACCGGCCGCAGCCGCGCTGGTCGAACAGCACGACACGATAGAGTGCGGGATCGAAATATCGCCGCATCGCCGGGCTGCATCCGCCCCCCGGCCCGCCGTGAAGCACGACGACGGGGATTCCGTCGGGGTTACCGCACTGTTCGACATAGATCTTATGCCCGTCGCCCACGTCCAGCACGCGCTGGTCGAAAGGGTCGCTCGGGGGGTACAAGCCGACGGCTGTGCTCTTTTGGCTCGGGACGTTTTCCATGCAACACCTATATAGGGCAGAGACGGCTAAAACCATGCCCACCTGACCAATGCGAGGCCCACCATGAACACCAACACGATCGACGACCAGGAGGTCGCCAAGTTCGAGGCGATGGCCGAGGAATGGTGGGACGAAACCGGCAAGTTCAAGCCGCTGCACATGATGAACCCGGTGCGGCTGGATTACATCACGCGGCAGATCGCCGCGGAGTTCAACCGCGATCTCGGGACCGACCGCCCCTTCGCCGGGCTGCGGATCCTCGACATCGGGTGTGGCGGCGGGCTGCTGTGCGAACCGATGGCGCGGCTTGGTGCCGATGTGGTCGGCGTCGACGCCGCCCCCCGCAACATCCCGGTGGCGCAAATCCACGCCGAACAGTCCGGTCTTCAGATCGACTACCGCCACGGCACGGCCGAGGCGATGGCGGCAAGCGGCGAACAGTTCGACGTCGTCCTGAACATGGAGGTGGTGGAGCACGTCGCCGATCCGTTAGGCTACCTCACCGCCTGTCAGCAGCTCTTGAAACCGGGTGGGCTGCACCTCTGCTCCACCATCAACCGCAATCCGAAATCCTTCGCCATGGCGATCTTCGGCGCGGAATGGGTGATGCGCTGGCTGCCTAAAGGAACCCACGACTGGAACAAGTTCATCACTCCGGACGAACTTTTCGACCTGCTGCGAAAGGCCGGCCTGACGCCCGTCGATCGCACCGGCTACGTCTTTAATTTCCTGCAGTTCACTTGGTCCACCTCCCCGACCGACCTGTCCGTGAACTACGTCACCGCCGCCACGAAACCCGCCTGACCCAAACCCGCCGTCATCGATCCCAGATCGAAGCCGCCCCAAGGCGCGACAGATAAGGAACTGCGCCCCCTCGCTTTTTTCCAAATACTCCCCGCGCGGAGCGCTCCGGCCGTCAGGCCGGATCCGACAGCTTCGCCCGCAACTCCCGCAGGACCGGCAATGTCGCGCGCACCTTGTCTTCGCCCACCTTCGCCACGACTTCGCTGACCAACGGCGATATCGCGGCGATTGCCGCGTTGCGCGCCGACAGGCCAGAAGGACTGATCGACACCAGCTTGCGCCGCGCATCGTCCCAGTCGGGCCTGACGTGGACCCAGCCCGCCCATTCCAGCTTGCTCAGGGTGTTGGTCATCGCACCGCGGGTCAGGTGAAAGGTCTGCGCCAGCTGCGCGGGGGTGCGTTCGGCCCCGCTGTGCGCCAGATGGTTCAGTACCGAGAAATGCGACAGTTCCATCCCCTTCGGCAGCACCCGCGCCATGCTGGCCCGCGCCAGCTGGTCCACCGCCAGCAGTTCGCTGAACAGGGTGACGGCCAGGTGCTGGGTCTGATCGGGCATCAGGGGCTTTCAAAGGGTCGGTCGTGGGTCAGGGACGGCACACGCGTCCGCGACTGTGCCACCAAAGCCAGATCCAGATCAACTATGGTGACGCCGGGCGCCGTGCCCGCGTCCGCCAACACCTCGCCCCACGGAGCCACCGCAAGACTGTGTCCCCAGGTCTGCCGCGGTTTGCCGGACTGCGCCGGATGCGTCCCCGTCTGCGCCGCGGCCAGCACGAAGCAGCCGGTTTCGATCGCCCGGGCGCGCAACAGCGTTTCCCAGTGCGCGGCCCCGGTGACAGGTGAAAACGCCGAAGGCACCAACAGCACGTCCGCCCCCGCCTGCGCAAGCGCGCGGTAAAGGTGTGGGAACCGCATGTCATAGCAGACCGTTAACCCCAGCACCGCCTCTGGCGTCCGCGCCAGAACGGCCCGCTTGCCTGGGCGATAGCCTGCGGATTCGCGATAGCTCTCCGTTTCCGACACGGTGACGTCGAACATGTGGATCTTGTCGTACTGCGCAGCAATTTCGCCATCAGGTCCGATCAGGAAACTTCGGTTGGCAAAACGGCCGTCGGAATCCTCGGTCCGGATCGCCAGCGACCCGATCGCGATCCAGACTCCCAGCCGCACCGCATCCTCGCGCAACGCGGCCAGCGTCGGATCGTCGTCCTGATGCCTCAGCACCGTCCGTTGCCGCACGCGATCCTGGCTGACGCAGTTCGTGACCTCTGGCGTGCAGATTAGTGTCGCGCCGCCCGCCGTAGCCTCAGCCACCATCGCCCGCGTCACCACAAGGTTCGCGGTGGGATCGTCGCTCGACGTCAGCTGGACCAGTGCCGCCCTCATGCAGCGAGCAAGGCGTCCAGCTTGCCGGCCTTGTCCAGCGCATAAAGATCATCGCAGCCGCCGACATGAGTCTCGCCCACGAAGATCTGCGGCACCGTACGGCCGCCGCCGGACCGCTGCATCATCTCGGCCCTGCGCTCGGGCTGCTGCGCCAGCGAGATTTCGGAGAAGGTGACACCCTTGGACGACAGCAGCCGTTTGGCCGCATGGCAAAAACCACAGGTGGGCGTGGTGTAGATCTCGACTGATGTCATGGCGAAACGCTCCTTGATAGGGTTGCCCCCAATCTAGGTGTCCTTCACCACCCGCGCCAGTGTCAGCACGCACACCCGTCCTGCGCCCGCCGCATGGGCCGCCTCCGTCGCCGCGGCCAGCGTTGCGCCAGAAGTCATGACGTCATCCACGATCAGCACCTCACGCCCGGCCAGCAGCGCCGCCCGGCGCGGATGGTGGGCGATGGCGCCCTGCAGCGCGGCAAAGCGGGCATCGCGCCCCACCGCTTCCATCTTCGGATTGCGCACCACGCGACGCAAGCCGTCCGGCACATGCAACGCACCCAGCCCGCGTGCCACAAGTCGCGACAAGAGCGCCGCCTGATTGTAGCGTCGCGCGATCAGCCGGGTCCAATGGACCGGCACCGGCACCACCACCATGTCCTTCGCGATCATCCCGCGACCCGCGTGCAGCATCCACCGCGCCGCCGGCACCGCCAGATCGGTCCGATCCCCGTGCTTGAGGTTCAACACCATCCGCCGCCCGATGCCGTCGTAGACCAGCGCCGCCCGCCCCTGCGCCCAGGGCCGCGCGATCGTCATGCAGTCGTCGCAGTGCACCGGCCCCGCGCCCTGCCCCATCAACGGCGTGCCGCAGGCCTCGCAGGTCAGGCCCTGAATGAACCGCGTTTCGCGCCAGCAGGGACCGCACAATCCGTGATCGTCGGCAACTTGCGCCTCGCAGGCGACACATTGCGGTGGATAGACCGCCCGTACGATGCTTTGCATTCGCATCATTCGCCCCTAGATGACCCCCATGCAGCAGTTGACCGACCGCACCGCCCTCACCCGCTACCGCACCCGCGCGCGCGACAGCTTCCTGCGGGACCGGATTGCCGCCGACGTGCAGGAAAGACTGCAAGACGTTAACAGGCCGTTTACGGCCCCCCTGATCGTGACGCCGACCCCCGCGATCTGGCACGGCATCCTTCCCGAAGCGCCGACGACTCCCGATACCGATGTCCTGCCGGTTACCGCGGCCAGCCACGACCTGCTGATCCACGACCTGTCCCTGCACTGGGCCAACGACCTCGTTGGACAACTGGTGCAGTCCCGCCGCGCGCTGGCACCCGACGGGCTCTTCATCGGCACCCTCTTTGGCGGCCAGACCCTGCAGGAGTTGCGCAGCTGCCTTGCGGACGCGGAATCGCGCCTGACCGGCGGCCTGTCCCCTCGCATCGCCCCGATGGCAGAGATCCGCGATCTGGGCGGCCTTCTGCAGCGCGCCGGCTTCGCGCTGCCCGTCGCCGACAGCGACACGATCCGCATCACCTACGCGGATGCCTTCGCCCTGATGCGCGACCTACGTGCGATGGGCGAGGCGAACGCTTTGCACGACCGCCTGCGCCGCCCGACCGGTCGCCGCGTCCTGCAGGAGGCCGCGCGCCTCTACGCCGCACACTTCGCGGAACCGGGCGGCCGTATCACTGCGACCTTCGAGGTCGTGACCCTGACCGGCTGGGCCCCCGCCGACAGTCAGCCGCAGCCGCTGCGGCCCGGCTCTGCAACGGCGCGACTGGCTGACGCATTGGGCACGGCGGAAACACCGCTTAAGAACCGTAACGATTGACCTGACGCCATTTCCCGTTATCTGACCTCGTGATCACGGGACAGGAAAGACAATGGACATGTTCGACCAGAAGCCGACCGAACGCCCAGCCGCCTGCCCGGCCCACGCCGGTTCGGATCACCCCGCGATCAAGCCCGCCCGCGTCGGCATCCTGCTGGCGAATCTCGGCACACCGGACGGCTACGACTATTGGTCGATGCGCCGCTATCTGTCGGAATTCCTGTCAGACAAGCGTGTGGTGGACTACTCCGCCTGGGTCTGGCAGCCGCTGCTACAACTCGTCATCCTGTCAAAACGGCCTTTCACGTCCGGCGCGAACTACAAGTCGATCTGGAACGAGGACCTGAACGAATCGCCGCTTTTGACGATCACGAAATCCCAGACCGCGGCCATCAAGAAGCAGATGCAGGCCCGCTACGGTGACGACGTGCGCGTCGACTTCTGCATGCGTTACGGCAACCCGTCCACGCAATCCAAGGTGCGGGGAATGGTCGAGGACGGCTGCACCAAGATCCTGTTCTTCCCGCTTTACCCGCATTACGCCGGCGCCACCTCTGCCACGGCAAATGACAAGTTCTTTCAGGCCCTGATGCAGGAGAAATGGCAGCCCACCGCCCGCATCGTCGATCCCTATTTCGAGGATCCGGCCTACATCGACGCCCTCGCCCAGTCCATCGAACGCGCCTACGCCGCCGCCGCGGAAAAGCCCGAGGTCCTTGTCTGCTCTTATCACGGGGTGCCGGAACGCTACCTGCGCGAAGGGGATCCCTACCACTGCCAGTGCCAGAAGACGACGCGCCTGCTGCGCGAACGGCTCGGCTGGGACAAGACCGAGATCCGCACGACCTTTCAGTCCCGGTTCGGGCCGGAAGAATGGCTGAAGCCCTATACCGTCAAGGAAGTCGCCCGTCTGGCCGAGGAGGAGGGGATCAAACGCATCGCCGTCTGCGCCCCCGCCTTCAGCGCCGACTGCATCGAAACGCTGGAAGAGATCAACGAAGAGATCAAGGAATCCTTCGAACACGCAGGTGGCGATCATTTCACCTACATTCCCTGCTTGAACGACGATCCCGCCCACATCGATGCGCTCTGCGGCATCATTGCCCGGAACCTCTCGGGCTGGCTCGAGACTGACCGCTCGTGACGATCCTCATTTATCTGGCCAGGTAAACTCCCGCCGGAGGCTTCCGGGCAGGCGGCACGGCGACGCGTCGCACTTTCGCTGCATACGCCCGCCAAAGGGACCAATTCGTCAAGGACGGCATGGGCCCCATTGGCCCCGCGAAGTCCGCGTGATTATGTGCCCGCGACCTCTTCCGAAAGCATCCCGATGCCACTCACCGCCCGTCTTGCCCCGCACCAGCGCGTCTTCGCGTCCTTCGCGATCTATGCCTTCGCGCTTGGCAACCTGTTCCCACGCCTGCCAGACATCAAGCGTGCCATGGGAATCGAGGAAGGGGCGCTGGGTCTCGCGCTGATCGGCACTTCCACCGGCACGTTGATCTCGCTGACACTGGCCGCACCGGTCATCGCATGGCTCGGCCACCGCCGGGCGCTTTTCGTGCTGCTGCCGCTCATGGCGCTCTTCTTTGCGATCGCCGTCCATGCGCCTTCGCCGCTTGCACTCTTCCTGCTGTTGATCCCAGCCGGACTGACCATGGGCGCGACCGAGGTCATCGTGAACGTCGAGGCGGATCGGACCGAGGCTGCGATGGGACGGCGGATCATGAACCGCGCCCATGCATTCTGGAGCTTCGGGTTTTTCGGCGCCGGGATCTTTGGCGCGGCCATGGCGCAGCTGGGCATTCCGCCGGGCGTCCACCTTGCGCTGGTGCTGCCGCTGATCCTTCTTGCAGTGCAGTTTCTGCTTGGCGACTTTCAGCCGGCGCCGCGGCGCGGCACCGACAGCGGGGAAAACGGCCCGATCATTGCCAGACCGACGCTGGGGATCATGGCGCTCGTCGGCGTGTCGCTGTCTGCCATGCTGCTGGAGGGGGCCAGCATCGACTGGTCCGCGATCTACATGCGCTCCGTCTTCGACGCGCTGCCGTTCCTCGGCGGTCTGGCGGTGGCAACCGCGGCACTCAGCCAGGCCATCACCCGCTATTTTGCCGACCGCATCGTCGATCGCCACGCGCCGGACCATGTGGCCCGCCTCATGCAGGCCAGCATGGCGCTGGGCGTGCTTGTGATCTTCTTCGCACCAGCCGCGCCTGTGGCGCTTCTGGGCTTCGCTCTCGTCGGCGCTGGCACGGCGGCGATCTTTCCCCTCGCCATGTCCGCCGCGGCCCAGCGCAGCGACCGCCCCGCAGCGATCAACGTAGCGGCACTGGCGCAATTCTCTTTCGTGATCTTCCTGCTTGGACCGCCGCTGCTGGGCTTCGTCGCGGAACATGCGGGCCTGCGCTGGACCTTCGGCCTGTGCCTGCCGCTCGTCGCCGTCAGCTTTGCATTGGCGGGGGCACTGGGGTCAAAACCGGCGATGCCGGAACTTTGAATTCGCGAACGGGGACGCCATTGGCGTCCCCGTCCCTGATGATCGTCCACGATCCTCAGTTCAACAAGCCGGCGGACGAACATGCGTCGCGCCACACCGTCCCGTGATGCGGCGATGATACGGTCCCTGGCCGTGACGATGCGACACTCACTCCGCCTATGCCCGATGATCGGCCCGCACCCTGCGACAAATCGGCAACGGGCCCCGCGCGAGATTGCGGCACATCAAACCTCCGCCAGATCGCCGCCCATGGTCCGACGTGGCGTTTGAACTGCCCCGCCGTTCCCGCTAAGACACGCATCAACGCCAGGAAGGGTGCCGCAATGCAAAGACGTTTCGTGATGATCGGGATCAGTGCCCTCGGGCTCGCCGCCTGTGCGCGTGCACCGCGGGGCCGGATCGGACCCGATGGCCTGCCGCTGCCGCAGGTCTACCGGATCGAACCCGGCGACACTGACGAGATCCAGTTCCGCATGTTGGACAGCGTGAATACGCTGCGCGCCGCCGCCGGCGCGCCGCCTGTCAGCCTTGATCCGCAGTTGAACGCCGCGGACGAGACCCATGCCCGTGACATGTCCGTCCAGAACCGGCCGTGGCTTTTCGGGTCCGACGGATCGTCGCCGCTGGACCGGGCCCGCCGCGTCGGGTTTCAGGGCCGCATCCTCGGCGAAAACATTTCCGAGTCATATGAGACCGAGCTCGAAACGCTGGCCGCCTGGATGAAGCAGCCGGACACCCGCCGCGTCGTGCTGGACCCCGCCGCGCGCCGCATGGGACTGGCATGGTTCCAGGAACCGGCCGGCAAGCTTTGGTGGGTGATGACGATGGGTACGGATCCGGTTGCGCAAGCTCCCGCCGTGGCATCCTTCGACACCGCGATGACGCCCTTCGGTACCGCGTCGCTGACCCAGTAGGGGTCAGCGGTAGATGTAGATCGGCGTGCCGTCCTTCACCATCGCGTAAAGATCCTCGATCTCGTCGTTGGCGATCGCGATGCAGCCCCAGGTCCAGTCGGTCTTGCCGATGTATTCCCGTGGCGTGCCATGGATGAAGATGTCGCCGCCCGGCCGCATCCCCATGGCGGCAGCCCGGGCGATGTCCTGCGAATCCGGGTAGGAGATACCCAGCGAGAGATGATAGCGGCTGTTGCCGTTGCGCCGGTCGATCAGGTAGGCGCCTTCCGGGGTCTTGCCGTCGCGTTCGACCTGCTTGTGACCTTCGGGCGCGAACCCCATCTCGATGTCGTATTCCTTCAGCAGACGAGAGCCGCTGAGGACCTGCAACTTGCGTTTGCCCTTGAACACCTGAAGACGTGTGACCGGTGGCCCGTCGTAGCGCTTGAACTTGTTCGGCACCGCTTTGGCGCAGGCCGCCATCAGCGTGCCAAGCGCGCCCATCATCACGAAACGTCTGTTCAACATCGGTCTGCCCTGCCTGAATGTCCCACCGCCGATCTGACGTCGGCCTGTGAAACCCGATACACCACCGATGGCGTGCGTCAAAGACCCGTTGCACGTGACGAATTCACGCCCGCGTGAGCGATGCGACCATTTCGACGTGCGGTGACCAGCGGAACTGGTCCACGACCTGCACCCAGTCGATCGAGAAACCGGCGTTTGCCAAGGTTGCCACGTCCTGTCCGAATGTGACCGGATTGCAGGACACCATGGCCACGCGGTCGATCGCGCTGACCGCCAAAGTCGCAACCTGTGCTGCGGCCCCCGCCCGCGGCGGGTCAATGACAGCAGCATCGAACCCTTTCAGTTCGTCGGGTTCGAGCGGGCGGCGGAAAAGGTCGCGTGCGCTCGCCGTGACTTTCTTCAGCCCCCGGGCCCCCCGCCAGCCCCGGTCGAGGGCCTGCGTCATCGCGGCGTCGCCTTCGACCGCCCAGACCTCTGCCTTGGTCGCGAGCGGGAGGGAAAATGTGCCGCTGCCTGCGAACAGATCCACGATCCGCGCAGCTGGGCCCACGATCTCCTTTACCGCGGCCAGCAGGGCGGCCTCCCCGTCCTGCGTGGCCTGCAGAAATGCACCGGGAGGCGGCGTCACCGTCGCCGGACCGAAGACCTGCGCCGGCGGACGGATCGTCACCACGGTCTCGTCGACCCATGTCAGGCGTGCGAGGCGGTTGTTCTGGGCAAAGACCGCAAGGTCGATGCGCAACTGATCGGTCAGCGGTTGGTCAGTCTGCACCAGGACGTCAAGGCCGGCGGCACATTCGGTCACGGTCAGCGCGACCTCGCCACGCCGGGACGCGGACATGACGGTCAGCGCCTCCAGCATCGGCAGACCCGCAAGCAGGCCGGGGGTGACAAGCTGGCAGTCTGGCACGGCGACCAGCACATCTGATGCCCGCGCATGAAAGCCCACCATCGCACCCGATTTCGTCCGCCGGCCCGCGAACTTCGCCCGCCTGCGCGACCGGGGCGGCGAGGTATGGATCGGCCTGAACGCAGGTTCCAGACCGTGCGCCGACAGGGCACGGGCCACGACCTGCTGCTTCCACCCGGCGACAAAGTCGTCGGCCGCATGCTGCAGGGCACAGCCGCCGCAAGCCTTGAAATGGCGGCAAGGCGGCGACACCCGCAAGGTGGACGGCGTCACGATCTGGGCCGTCCCGTCGGCGCGCAGCACGACCTCTTCGCCCGGCAGGGTCCGCGGCACCAGTGTGCCATCGCTGGCACGACCGGCACCCAAATGGGTCAGGCTTTCGATGGTCAGGCTCACGCGGCGTCCTCGACGGTGATGAAGCCCCCCGATTGCCTGTTCCAGTAGCGCGCGTAAAGCCCTTCCATCGCCAGCAGCGCGTCGTGGGTCCCTTCCTCGACGATCCGGCCCCCGTGCATAACTATGATCCGGTCCATCTGGCGCAACGTCGAAAGGCGGTGCGCGATGGCGATGACCGTCTTGCCCTCCATCACCGCGTCCAGCGCCCCCTGAATGCTGGCCTCGACCTCGGAATCGAGCGCGCTCGTCGCCTCGTCAAGGATGAGGATCGGCGCGTCCTTCAGGATCGCACGGGCTATCGCGATCCGCTGGCGCTGGCCGCCCGACAGCTTGACACCGCGTTCGCCCAGATGCGCGTCGTAACCCTTGCGCCCGGCGTGATCGCGGATATTGGCGATGAACTCCTCGGCCTCCGCCCGCGCCGCAGCTTTGCGGATTTCGTCGTCCGTCGCCTCTGGCGCACCATAGCGGATGTTGTCACGGGCAGAGCGGTTGAACATCGCTGTTTCCTGCGTGACCATTCCGATCTTGCGACGCAGGCTTTCCTGCCGGACGCGCCGGAGATCCTGACCATCGATGCTGACGGTTCCTGTCTCGGGATCGTAAAGCCGTAGCAACAGCGCCACCAGCGTCGATTTCCCGGCACCGGATCCGCCCACGATCCCCAGCTTTTCACCGCTCGCGATATCCAGCGTCACCCGGCGCAGGCCGCCCTCACCGCCGCCGTAGGTGAAGGTGACGTCGTCCAGCGTGATCCGCCCGGCGCTGAGGTCGAGATCGACGGCATCCTCTGCATCCGGCAGGGCATGGGACTTGGCGAGAGTGCGAACCGCGTCTTCGACCTCTCCGACGTTGGAATACATGCCCATCAGGGTGAAACTGACCCAACCGGTCATCTGCGCCAGCCGCAGGCCGATGGTGCCTGCCACGGCGATGTCGCCCGCCGTAGCCGCCCCCGACTGCCACAGGAACAGCGTCATGCCGACCAGCAGGACGGGCAGCACGCCCGCAAGCGTCATCAGCCAGAACCGGAAGCCTGCGCTGACCCAACCGAAGCCCAGCGAGTCCAGCCGGAATTTTTCCATCGCGTCGGTGGCGGCGCGGTCCTCGTGGTCGGCATGGGCAAAAAGCTTTACCGTCTTGATGTTGGTGATCGTGTCCACGACCTGACCAGTGACCATCGCGCGTGACCCGGCCCGTTGCTTCGAGGTTTCTCGGATGCGGGGCATGAAGGCGCGGATCAGGCCGATATAGGCACCCATCCACAGCGCCAGCACGACGGCACCCCAGATGTCGATATCCGTCAGCAGGACAATCGATCCCACGACCGAGGCCAGCGCATAGAACACCGTGTTGATGGTATCGACGCCCAGATCCGTCGTCGCCCGCGCGGCCTGCATCTGCTTCTGGCTGATTCGCCCGGCAAAGTCGTTGTCGAAGAACGTCACCGCTTGCCCCAGCGTGTGCCGGTGCAGCCGCGACAGGACAAGGTTGTAGATCGCCGGCGCGACCACGACGGACTGCATGATCCCCGACAGCCCCAGAACCAGGGGCCGGAACAGGATGAAGAACGCGGCCACCCCGATCAGCAGCCACGCGTTTTCGCCGAAATAGACACCGGGTTCGCTGGCCAAGGCAGAGTCGATGACCCGACCGAGGATCAGGGCGGCCAGCACCTCCAGCACGCCGGCCAGCGTGCTAATCAACGCCCCCGCCCCCATAGCGCCGAAACTGCCGCGCAGCGCCCAGCGGATGAAGGCCAGCAGGGTGCGCGGCGGCGGGCCGTCGGCGCGGGCGTTGGGGTCGATCCAGTTCGTGAATGTCATGCGTCTTCCCCCAGAAACCCGCAGGACTGGCGCGCCCAGAACCGGGCATAGCGGCCGTTCAGCGCCAGCAACTCGTCATGCGTGCCGTCCTCGACGATCCGCCCGTCATCCATCACGACGATCCGGTCCATCCGCGCAATGGTGGACAGCCGGTGCGCGATGGCGATCACCGTCTTGCCATCCATCATCGTGACCAGCGTGTCCTGAATTGCCGCCTCGACCTCGGAATCCAGAGCGGACGTCGCTTCGTCCAGTAAAAGGATCGGCGCGTCCTTTAGAATGACCCGTGCCAGCGCGATCCGCTGCCGCTGCCCGCCGGACAGTTTCACGCCTCTTTCGCCGACCCGTGCGTCATAGCCATGACGGCCTTCGGTATCCTCCAGCGTCAGGATGAAGTCGTGCGCCTCTGCCTGACGGGCCGCGGCGATCATCGCTGTGTCACTTGCCTGAGGTGCACCGTAGAGGATGTTTTCGCGCACCGACCGGTGCAGCAATGCTGAATCCTGCTGCACCATACCGATCGCATGGCGCAGCGAATTCTGCGTCACGCCAGAGATGTCCTGCCCGTCGATGCGGATCACACCGCCCTCCGCATCATAGAAACGAAGAAGAAGCTTGATCAGGGTCGATTTGCCGGCGCCCGAGGCGCCGACGAGCCCCACTTTCTGACCCGCAGGAATGACCAGCGAGACGCGGTCGAGGCCACCCTTTGCCTTGCCGTAGTGATGGCTCAGCCCGTCGATCTCGATCCGCCCCGCGGTGACCGCCAAAGGCGCAGCGCCGCGTGTGTCGGTCAGGGTGACCGGCTGGCCGATCGTCTCCAGCCCCTCGGCCACGACGCCGAGTTCCTGAAACAACTGGCTGACCGCCCACATGATCCAGCCACTCATGCCATTCAGGCGCAGCACCAGTGCCGCAGCCGCCGCCACCACGCCGACCGTCGCCAGACCGCCCAGCCAAAGGGACAGCGCCCAACCGACGACGCCCACCACTAACACGCCGTTCAGGAAGACCAGCGCAAGGTCCATGATGGTATAGAGCCGCATTTCCCGCATCAGGGTGGTCCGCGACCCCTCGATCGCCTCCTTTGCATAGCCAAGCTCTGCATCCGCATGAGCGAACATCTTGACCGAATGGATGTTGGTATAACCGTCCACGATCCGTCCGGTCACGACGCTGCGCGCGTCGGAAGAGGCCTGCGACGCCGGCTTGATCCGCTTGATGACCCAGCGCAGCAGCAAAAGGTAGGGGATGAACCATGCCAGCAGCGGCAACACCAGCCGCAGGTCAGCATCCGCCAGCAGGGCGAAGGCTCCGACCAGATAGGCGGCAGCGAAAGCCACGGCCTCGAAGAACTGGTTCATCACCGATGCTACGGCCTGCGGCGTCTGCATCACGCGGTTCGCGATGCGACCGGCAAAGTCGTTCTCGAACCAGCCGACGCTTTGGCGCATGATCTGCCGGTGGGCCCGCCAGCGCGACAGTGCCGTCAGGTTCGGATTGATCGTCTGATTCAACAGTGCCGTATGTGCCGTCTGGATCAGCGGCCGCAGGGTCAGGAAAAAGGCAGCCATCGCGAGCAGCTCCAGCCCGTGGTCGGCCCAGAAGATGTTCGGGTCCTTGTCCAGCAGATCGACAAGGCGGCCGAGATAGGCGATCAGTCCGACCTCAATGAAGGCGACAAGAGTCGACAGTCCGGCCGTGACCGCAAAGACGCGGTGCAGCGGCCGGGTATAGTCCCACAGGAACGGCCAGAGCCGCGTGGGCGGTGTGTCGGTCTCCTGATACGGCGTATAGGGATCGACTAGGCGCTCGAAGTAACCAAACACGGGGGGAGCCTTGAGTCTCTCGGACCCCAGATGTAGGCCCGTGTCGGACAAAGGGAAACCCTAGCTAAGCAGTTCCTCGCGGGTCAGCGTAAAATCGGAGGCGATCCAGCGTGCCTCTGCCGCTTTCAGCGCCGCGCCGAGCGCGGGTCCCTGCAGGGCGGGCATGAAATCTGCAGCCTTCACGGGCAGGATCTGACCCGCACCGCGCTGGGCAGTCTTTATCTCTTTCGGATCAAGCGGTCGCGACAAAGACGCCGCCAGCACCGCCGCCCTGTCGATGGCGGTAGCCGCACCGTGGCGCCACGCGACCTCGCCCGTGCCGGGTGTCATGTCACGCAGGATGTCGCGGCGCGTGGTTTCTGCCTTCGACAGCCGCAGGCGCTCTGGATCGCCGCCGAGGGCGGCGAGCCTACGGATGAAATCAGGCTCTAATCCGACCTCTTCCTCGATATGAATCAGCACGGTCAAGGCCTCTGGCCCGGCACCGGGAAGCACCCGCAGAAGGGCGCCGCAGGCAGCCATGCTGGCGACAGCAGGCGCGGGATCGGGGGCGGACAACAGCTTGCGCATCTCCTGACCGATCCGTTCCGCCGACAGGCCATCGATCCCTTCGACATTTGCGGCGCAGGCGGCGAGACCCTCTGCGTCGATGCCAAGCGCCGGGTCGCCGTACCAGGCGTGGAAGCGGAAGAAGCGCAGGATGCGCAGGTAGTCTTCCGCAATGCGTCGGTTCGCATCGCCGATGAACCGAACGCGGCCCGCCAAAGCGTCCGCGACGCCACCCAAAGGATCGCGTAGCGTGCCGTCAGGGGCGGCGTACAGCGCGTTCATCGTGAAATCTCGACGCTGCGCGTCTTCCCCTGGCGTGTCGGCAAAGGCAACGGTGGCGTGTCGTCCGTCCGTGTCGATGTCACGCCGAAAGGTCGTGATTTCGAAAGGCGTCCCCTCGACGACTACGGTGACCGTGCCGTGATCCACACCCGTCGGCACAACCTTGAAACCGGCGCTTTTCCCCAAGGCAGAGACGGTTTCAGGCCGCGCATCGGTCGTGATGTCGATGTCGCTTGCACCAGCACCGATGAGTGCGTTGCGCACACAGCCGCCCACGAACCATGCCTGATAGCCTGCGCTTGTCAGCATGGCGCAGACCTGCTGGACCGCAGGATTCGCAAGCCAGTCAGGCGCGATCTTCATGGCGTCATCCGGTCTGCAAGGGCACGCAGGATGCGACCTGTCGCGCCCCAGATATAATAGGGACCGAAAGGCACGGTATAATAGTGCCGGACCCGCCCCTGCCAGCGGCGGGACTGGACGATGAAATTGGCGGGGTCGGTGACATGCGCCAGCGGCACCTCGAAGACTTCTGACACCTCGCCCGCCTCGGCGCGCGGCACGTAGGGCCCTTCGATCAGGCCGAGGACCGGCGTCATGGAAAAGCCCGTCACCGTCTCGTGGGTCGGCATCTCGCCCAGCACGCGGACTTGGGATCGGGGCAGGCCAACCTCCTCTTCTGCTTCGCGCAGGGCGGCGGCGGTTAGGGTGGGATCACCGGGGTCCTGCTTGCCGCCGGGGAAAGCCACCTGCCCCGGATGATGCTTCAGCGCTGCAGAGCGTTTCGTCAGGAAGACGGTTTCGGTCTGCGGCGACACCGCGATCAGGACGGCGGCCGGTCGCAGGATACGGTCGGTGGGCGGCAGCGTATCGCGGTTCAGATCGTAGTCGGTCGAGGGCCGGCCCGGCCGGGCCAGCGCCTCTTTCAGTCGCGCTTCAAGGTCAGTCGTCGCCATGGGTGGCTTCGGCCTCGAACCCCAGTGTCTCCGGCTGGAATTCGTAATGCGCACCGCAGAACTGGCAGTCGGCGGTCACGATGCCCTCGTCCGTCGTCATCGTTCCGATATCCTTGGCGGAGTAGATCGACAGGCTCTGCCGGACACGGTCGGCGGAACAGGTGCAGCCGAATGTGACGGGCTGCGGATCGTAAACCCGGGGCTCCTCCTCGTGAAACAGGCGCACGAGCAGGTCCGTCGGCTGGACCGTCGGGCCGATCAGTTCCAGCGCATCGACGGTGTCGAGCAGAATGTTCGCACGGCGCCAGTTTTCGCCTTCGTCCTCGTCGAGAATGTCTTCCGCCGCGAGCAGGCCGCCTTCGCCAGAGCCGCCCTCGTCCTTCATCAGCGGAGAGGCCTTGGGCATGTGCTGCAGCATCACGCCGCCGGCGCGCCAGTGCTCTCCCTCGCCGGCCAGCGTGCTGCGACCGTGGGTAAGTGAAAAGCGCGTCGGGATCTGTTCGGATTGGGCGAAGTAGGTCTCGGCACAGGCTGCCAGCGACCCGCCGGCAAGAGGCGTGATACCCTGGTAAGGTTGCGTACCCTCACCCTGGTCGATCAGGATCGCGAAATAGCCCTTGCCGATCTGTGCGAAGGCATCGCCCTCCGGGTCCAGCGTGTCCTTGTCATAGGACGCATAGGCGCGCATCCGGGCAGGTTCGCCGTCGTCGGTCGGCCCATAGTAGTCCGTTGCGAGCAAACGCACCGGGCCGCCGGACCCGCGGACCTGCAGGGAGAGCTTCCAGCGCAGTTTCATTGTCTGACCGATGAGGGCAGTCAGGGTGCACATCTCGGCGATCAGCCCTTCGATCAGCGGCGGATAGTCATGCTGACGCAGCACCTCCTCCAGTACGCCGTCGAGGCGGGCGACGCGACCCCGGATGTCCGAGGCGTCGAGCTGGAACGGCAGGACGGTGTCGTCCCAGGCGATACGAGAGCCGAGGGTCATGGGCTTTCCTTACAAGATCGGATTTGGCATACCGCGGCTATATAGGCACGGCAAGCGACGGTCCAAGGGGAGAGCCATGATCAGACGGTATGGCAGCACGCCCAGGACCGGGCAGCGTTACGGGATCAGGGCCGGTGTCTATGCCATCCTGCCACGCGACGGGGCGTTCCTGATGACCTGGCAGGGCAGCCCGCATGAAGAGCTGCAACTGCCCGGCGGCGGCGTCGATCCGGGCGAGAGCCCGCTGCAGGCGCTGCACCGCGAGGTGTTCGAGGAGACCGGCTGGACCATCGCGCGGCCCCGCCGGTTGGGAGCCTTCCGTCGGTTCACCTATATGCCGGAATACAAGCGGTTTGCCGAAAAGCTGTGCCATGTCTATCTGGCGCATCCGGTCCGGCGTCTTGGCCCGCCGACCGAGCAGAACCACCAGGCATTGTGGGTCGCCCCGCAGGTCGCGCTGGCGGCGCTGGCGAATGAGGGCGATTCTGCGTTTCTAAAAAATACATTGCAAAATCATAATGTTTCGCATGCGAAACATTATGGCTTTCTGCCAATGAAAACAACGCAGCCGGGTTAAGCAAAGGTTGACGCGACGGTGGGGTAACGCGGCGGTCGCCGGGGTCGGGCAATGTTCACACTTAAGGGTTGACGACGGGGAAGGCGCAACCTTGCCCCCTTGGGCGAAAACAAGTATCGCGCACAGTCAGGCAACATTGATGCAAAGGCTCTGACCATGACCGCCCCCAAGAAAGTCGTCCTCGCCTACTCGGGCGGTCTGGACACCTCGATCATCCTGAAATGGCTGCAGACGGAATACGGTTGCGAGGTCGTGACCTTCACCGCCGATCTGGGCCAGGGCGAGGAGCTGGAGCCCGCCCGCAAGAAGGCCGAGATGATGGGCGCCTCCGAGATCTACATCGAGGATGTGCGCGAGGAATTCGTGCGGGACTTCGTATTCCCCATGTTCCGCGCCAATGCGCTTTACGAGGGGCTCTATCTGCTGGGCACGTCGATTGCCCGGCCGCTGATTTCCAAACGCTTGGTCGAGATCGCGGCAGAGGTCGGGGCCGACGCGGTGGCCCACGGCGCCACCGGCAAGGGCAACGACCAGGTACGGTTCGAGCTGGCGGCCTATGCGCTGAACCCCGATATCAAGGTGATCGCGCCTTGGCGTGAATGGGACCTGACCAGCCGAACGAAGCTGCTGGAGTTCGCCGAGAAGAACCAGATCCCCGTCGCCAAGGACAAACGGGGCGAGGCGCCGTTCAGCGTCGACGCGAACCTGCTGCACACCTCCTCTGAAGGGAAGGTGCTGGAGGATCCGCGCGAAGAGGCGCCGGACTACGTCTATCAGCGCACGGTTGCGCCGGAGGATGCCCCCGACGCAGCCGAGATGGTCGAGATCACCTTCGACCGGGGCGACGCCGTGGCGATCAACGGCGAAGCGATGTCGCCTGCGACGATCCTGACCAAGCTGAACGAACTGGGCGGCAAGCACGGTGTCGGACGGCTTGACCTGGTGGAAAACCGCTTTGTCGGAATGAAGTCGCGTGGGATCTACGAGACGCCGGGCGGTACCGTCCTGTTGGAGGCGCACCGGGGGATCGAGCAGATCACGCTGGACAGCGGGTCGGGCCACCTGAAGGACAGCATCATGCCGCGCTATGCAGAGCTGATCTACAACGGCTTCTGGTTCTCTCCCGAGCGCGAGATGCTGCAGGCGCTGATCGACAAGAGCCAGGAGCATGTCAGCGGCACCGTGCGCGTGAAGCTGTACAAAGGGTCGGCACGCACCGTGGCGCGCTGGTCTGACAAGAGCCTGTATTCCGAGGCGCATGTGACCTTCGAGGACGATGCCGGCGCGTACGACCAGACCGATGCGCAGGGCTTCATCCAGCTGAACGCGCTGCGGCTGAAGCTTCTCGCCTCTCGCGCCCGCCGTCTGAAATAAAAAACAACCCCGCCTGCATCAGCGATGCGGGCGGGGCTTAACGCGATACTCTTGAACAACTGCAAGTCTTGTCGGCCAGAAAACACGGCCACTCGTCACAAGACAAACCCTTTAAGCTACAAAAGCTGCTTGCGGGTGAACACACGCGGGGCCGTTGCAAAGAGTTTCAGACCTCCTCGATTTTTTTCAGCGCAAGGGTGGAGAGGGCCGCGTAGTGTGGCATGGCGCAGCTGACACGTTCGGCGGCGGGGCCCGTCACGGTAGGCAGCGGACCTTCTGCTCCTGCGAAACCGGTGGAGGCGTGCACGGCGCCGTACCAGTGCGGGGCCCAGACGCCATCGTCGGGATGACCGCCCGCGGGCCAGTGCAGCATTGCTGGATCGAACGGAAGGCCGATCGCGGCGCAGAGGGTGCGCAGCATTCCCGGCGGATCGGCGCGGATGTCTGCGCTGTCGACGACGATGCCGCCGATCCGGTCGAAAAGAGCCCGCTGCGCCGCGAAACCGATATCGGCGTCGGTGATGCTGTCGCGCTTGGCCCCGTAGCTGGCGACGACCCGAGCCGGGTGCCGGATCAGGTGGATATTCACGCAATCCCGCGTCCAGTCCAGCGGGAAGCCGTCCAGCATGTGGTGAGCCATGTGTTTCATATAAAGGTGCGGGGTACCGGGCGCGCGTCTGCAGAGGTCTGCCACCCGCGCAGGATCGGTCGGCTGCGACGCGATGATCGCATCCCTCATGGGGTGGTGGAAGCCGGTCGCGGCGAGGTAGGCGGCGTAGAAGGGTTCGTCCATCACCGTGCAATCGGGACGCGCGCCAAAGCTGTACATCATCGCGGTAGACAGGTTCCGCGGCCCGGACCACATGGCGATTTTCATGGGCGCCTCGCGATCAGGTCTTTGTACAGACCGCGGATCCGCGTCGTCATCGGTCCGATTGTCCCTCTTCCGATTTGCCGGCCGTCGATACTGCCGACGGGGGTCTGTGCGCCGAAGGTGCCCGTGAGGAAGGCTTCGTCCGCGCCATAGGTATCGACAAGGGAGAAGTTGCGCTCGAAGATCGGAATATCATTGGCGCGGCACAGGTCGATGACCTTTTGGCGGGTGATCCCGTTCATGCAGTAGTCGCCAGTGCTGGTCCAGACAGCGCCCTTGCGCACGATGAAGAAGTTGCAGGCATTGGTGGTGTTCACGAAACCATGCACGTCGAGCATCAGTGCCTCGTCGGCGCCGGCCTTCTGCGCCGCGATGCAGGCGAGGATGCAGTTCAGCTTGGAGTGGGAGTTCAGCTTGGGATCCTGCGTCATCGGCAGGCCGCGCAGGTGCGGTACGGTGGCCAGGGCAATGGGGCGCGGGATCGACGGGGTCGAGTGTTCCATGATGATGACCATGGTCGGGCCGGACTGCGACAGCGACGGATGCTGGAACGGGCGGACCTTGACCCCCCGCGTCAACATCAGGCGGGCGTGGGCATCGGTCTTCATGTCGTTCGCCGCCTGCGTCTCGCGCAGGGCGGCGATGACGCCGGCGCGGTCGAGGCCGATGTCGAGATCGATGGCCTTCGCCGCCTCGAACAGGCGGTCCATGTGGTCGTCGAGGAAGGCCCAGTGACCTTCGTAGAGGCGCAGCCCCTCCCATACGCCGTCACCGAGCATGAAACCACTGTCGTAGACGCTGACCGTCGCCTCGGCTTTCGGCTTCAGATGCCCGTCGACCCAGATCAGGATTTCTTCGTTGCGGGAATCATCGGCGGACTGGTGGGTGGTCACATCGGCGGGCATGGGGTGTCCTGTTACAGATCGGGCGCGAAGGTCAAACCCGCGTGACATGGCTGCGGGTCGCTTGTGCGATGACCCTAGGGGATGCAGGTTGGCCACAACAGGAGGAATAGACATGAAATATCTCTTTCGTCACATGAAGGCCGCGGCGCTTTGCATCGCTGCAGGAGCCGTCACCGCCCTGACCCCGCAGGGCGCTCAGGCCGCGCAGGAGACCGCCATCGTGGCCGGTGGCTGCTTCTGGTGCGTCGAATCTGACTTCGAAAGCGTGAAGGGCGTGGGGGACGTGATTTCCGGCTATACAGGTGGAACAGTCGCGAATCCGACCTACAAGCAGGTCGGTCGCGGCGGCACGGGGCATTACGAGGCGGTCGAGATTCCTTTCGACAACAGCGTCATCAGCTACCGCGAAATCATGGACCTGTTCTTTCGCAGCGTCGATCCGACGGACGCGGGCGGCCAGTTCTGCGACCGGGGTGACCAGTACCGCACGGCGATCTTCGTGCAGACGCAGGCTCAGGCGGATGCCGCCGCGGCGGCCAAGGCCAGTGCACAGGAGGCTTTGGGCCGACAGATCGTCACGCCGATCGTTCAGGCCGGCGCATTCTACCGTGCCGAGGACTATCATCAGGATTATTACAAGGGCGACAAGCTGATCCTGACGCGCGGTGGACCGAAGCGCCAGAGCGACGCCTACGACTTCTACCGCGAGGGTTGTGGCCGCGATGCCCGGATCGAGCAGCTTTGGGGATCGTCAGCGCCATTCCTGCACCACTGACACGCGGTTCAGGGTCTGAAACCCTCCAGATCCTTCAGATCCGGAATGACGTCCGCCGTGCCGTGGCGCGTCACCATCAGCGCCGCCGCTCGCATGGCGAGATTGATGGCCTGCGCCATCGGCTGCCCCCGGTCCAGTCCGGCCAGCACGTAACCGGTAAAGGTATCGCCTGCGCCGGTCGTATCTACCGGCGTGACAGGGATCGCGTCGAAGTGACGCTTGCCCTCGGGGCCGAACCAGTCCGCGCCATCGGCCCCGAGCGTCACGATCACATCGCGCACACCGAGTGCTTCTGGCCGCTCGCCGGTGGCAAACTCCAGCTGGTCAGCTTCCACCCGGTTCAGCACCAGCAGGTCGAGGTGCGGCAGCACCGCTTTCACCCTGTCGGCATCGAAAGGGGCAGCGGCATAGGCGACTTTCAGCCCCATCTTCTTGCCCAGCGTGGCGGCGGTGCGTTGAAGGTTGGTCTCGTTCTGGATCAGCAGCCAATCGCCGGTTTCAGCCTCTGCCATCGCTTCCTGCAGGATCGCCTGAGGGATCGCGTCGTTTGCGCCGGGAAAGAGGATGATCATATTCTCGCCGTTGGCATCGACGGCGATGACGGCCTGTGCTGTATCCTCGTCCACCCGAGCGATGAAGCGGGTGTCGACGCCGTATTCCATCAGACGGTCGACAGCCCATTCGCCGTCGTCCCCCACCGCACCGATATGATGCACGACCGCCGCGGCACGGGCTGCGGCGACGGACATGTTGGTGCCCTTGCCACCGAGAAATATCTCCCGGCCCGTGGCGGCGAGCGTCTCGCCCGGGCCCGGCATGTGCGGCACGGCATAGACGAAGTCGGCATTGATCGATCCGAGGTTCCAGATAGCCATGTTTTCAGTCCCTTTCGGCAGTCAAACCAATACCTCGGGCCGCGATCAGGGCCATGTCGGGGATATCTATTACCGTAATGACGGTCGAACAGATCTGGGACGCCTTGTCGATACCCGACGGGGCCTGCACCTCCCCTTTGCCGGGATCGGGTGCAATATGGATTGTCAGCGCATCCTCGCAGGCGATCTGGCGGCGTATCATTCTGCCCTCTTCGGCGTTGAGGGAGAGGTGTAGCGAGGGGGTGCGACGCGCTCAACGGCTTTCATCGCCGGGCCGCGAATGATAGCAGTTCCCGAACGCCGGGGGATGACGATGAGCGACACCGCAACGCCGATGATGGCGCAGTATCTGGACCTGAAGGCGGGGTATCCGGACGCGATCCTATTCTACCGGATGGGCGATTTTTACGAGATGTTCTTCGACGACGCGGTGCAGGCGGCGGCGGCGCTGGACATCGCGCTGACCAAGCGCGGCAAGCATCTGGGCGAGGATATCGCCATGTGTGGCGTGCCGGTCCACAGTGCCGAAGGCTACCTGCTGACCCTGATTCGCAAGGGATTTCGGGTGGCCGTCTGCGAGCAGATGGAGGACCCGGCGGAGGCGAAGAAGCGCGGGTCGAAGTCGGTCGTGAAGCGCGACGTGGTGCGGCTGGTGACGCCCGGCACGCTGACCGAGGATACGCTGCTGGACGCGCGCCGGCACAACTTCCTTGCCGCCATTGCGCAGGTGCGCGACGCCACGGCACTGGCCTGGGTCGACATTTCTACCGGGGCGCTGCGGGTGATGGCCTGTTCCGCCGTGGGACTGGGACCGGAACTGGCCCGTTTGGCACCGCGCGAGGTCTTGGTTGCCGACGGGACGGAGGCGGAGTTTTGCGATGCGGTGACGGAAAACGGCGCCAGTTTGACGTCGTTGGGTCGGGCCGCCTTCGACAGCACGCAAGGCGAGAAGCGGCTTTGCGCCCTGTTCGGTGTCGGATCGCTGGATGCCTTCGGCACCTTCAGCCGGGCCGAGGTGGCGGCGCTGGCGGGAATGGTCGAGTATCTGGAGATCACCCAGAAGGGAAACTTGCCGCTGCTGCGCCCGCCGGTGCAGGAAAACCGCGACGCGATCATGCAGATCGATGCAGCGACGCGGCGGTCGCTGGAACTGACCCATGCCATGGGCGGCGGGCGGTCAGGATCGCTTCTCGATGCCATTGACCGGACCGTGACGGCGGCAGGTGCCCGCCTTCTGGAACGCCGCCTGTCATCGCCATCCCGGCGGCTGGACGTCATTACGGCCCGGCAGGAGGCGGTCGCGGCCCTCGTGGATAACCCGGCGCTGACCGGCGACCTGCGGGACATGCTGCGCGGCGTGCATGATCTGGATCGTGCTCTGTCGCGGCTGGCGCTGGATCGTGGCGGCCCGCGCGATCTGGCAGCGATCCGCAACACCATTGGACAGGCCCTGCGCCTGCATCAGACCCTCACAGCGGTTGACCTGCCCGACACGCTGGTGCGGGTGCAGAACGATCTTGTCGGTCATGATACGCTGCTGGCGCTGCTCGAAGCGGCATTGGTTGCCGAGCCCCCGCTGCTGGCCCGCGACGGTGGCTTCATTGCGATCGGCTACGACGAGGCCCTCGATGACGCCCGCAAGCTGCGCGACGAAGGCCGCGGCGTCATTGCGCAGATGCAGGCGGATTTCATTGCGCAGACGGGAATCAATGCGCTGAAGATCAAGCACAACAACGTGCTGGGCTACTTTATCGAGACGACATCAACCCATGCGGAACGGATGCAGGCGCCGCCGCTGTCCGACACCTTCATTCACCGGCAGACGACGGCCAATCAGGTCCGCTTTACCACGGTCGAGTTGAACGAGATCGAATCCCGTATTCTGAATGCGGGTGGCGAGGCGCTGGAGATCGAGAAACGTCTATACGCCTCGCTGTCGCAGGCCGTTCTTGCATCACATGCAGCGCTGGGCCAACTGGCCCGTGCGCTGGCGGAGATCGATCTGGCCGCCGCCCTTGCGCATCTCGCGCGGCAAGAAGCGTGGGTGCGCCCCGTGATCGACGACAGCCGGGCCTTTCTTGTGACCGGGGGGCGCCATCCGGTGGTGGAAGAGGCGCTTCGGCGAACGGGCACGCCATTCGTCGCCAACGACTGCGACCTGACGGAGACGCCGATCTGGTTGCTGACCGGGCCGAACATGGCAGGCAAATCGACCTATCTACGACAGAACGCACTGATCGCCGTCTTGGCGCAGATGGGTGCCTTCGTGCCCGTGACCGCTGCGCGGATCGGCATCGTCAGCCAGATCTTCAGCCGGGTCGGCGCCAGTGACGACCTTGCCCGGGGGCGGTCCACCTTCATGGTGGAGATGGTCGAGACGGCGGCGATCCTCAATCAGGCGGATGATCGCGCGCTTGTCATACTCGACGAGATCGGGCGCGGCACGGCGACCTACGACGGCCTGTCCATCGCCTGGGCGACGCTGGAACACCTGCACGATGTGAACCGGTGTCGCGCGCTGTTCGCCACCCACTACCACGAGATGAGCAGCCTGTCTGCCAAACTGGCAGGTGTCGACAACGCGACGGTCAGCGTCAAGGAGTGGGACGGTGACGTGATCTTTCTGCACGAAGTGAGGAAGGGCACCGCAGACCGCAGCTATGGGGTTCAGGTGGCGCGGCTTGCCGGGCTGCCCGCTGCTGTCGTCGCGCGGGCCAAGGTTGTCTTGGATGCGTTGGAGAAGGGTGAACGCGAAGGCGGGGCAGCGCGGCGGGCGGTCATCGACGACCTTCCGCTGTTCGCCGCGATTCCACCGACCCCGCCCCCTGCGTCCAGAACCTCGGCCGTCGAAGATCGGTTGCGCGACGTGCTACCAGACGACCTGACTCCGAAGGACGCCTTGTCACTCGTCTATGAATTGCGAGGCTTGCTAAAAGGGTGAGCGATGCAACGGGTCGCCGCAGCCGGAAACGACACCCAGAGTGGCGCAAGCAAACTCAAACCTGTTTTACATTAAAGCCTGAGGACGTCGTTCGGAATGATTTAACTCGCAATCCAACTTGCATGACACTTGAAATGACCGTCTTTAATTAAATCGCCATCGTCTTCGACGTGGACGTTTACGCGCGATTATCGGTTGTTCGCTAGTTCGGCGCGGCGAAATTTAAACCATGGAGTGACATGTGATGAAAAAAGCTGCGGATCGCGATCCCTGCGAGCATTGTTCATCCCGGGCTGGTGCGAAGTTCGCCGAGGACATTACCATGGCATTCCAGCCGATCTTTGACATCGCAGGTGGCAAGGTGTTCGCTCAGGAAGCCCTGGTTCGCGGTAAGGACGGCCGGTCGGCGAGCGAAATCTTTCAGCACGTCACGCCAGAGAACCAGTATCAGTTCGATCAATTGTGCCGCACAACGGCGATCCGGACGGCATCGCGTCTGGGAATCGACGGTGCAATTTCAATAAACTTCATGCCGAATGCGGTTTACGATCCTGAAAACTGCATCAAGCAGACGCTGAATGCCGCGGATAAATGTGGCTTTGATATCCGGCGCATCATCTTCGAATTCACAGAATCGGAAAACGTTGTCGATACACAGCATCTTCAGTCGATCATGCGTGTCTACCGAAAGTCCGGGTTCAGGACTGCGATCGATGATTTCGGGGCAGGTTACGCCGGGCTGAACCTGCTGGCCGATATCGTTCCGGACATACTAAAGATCGATCGTCATCTGATCACAGATATCGACAAGAATAAGGTCCGGCAGATCCTTGTGAGGCACATCGTGGCAATGTGCGAAGACTTGGGTGTCGAAGTCATAGCCGAAGGGATTGAGACGCCGGAAGAGCTCTCTGCACTCGGGGATCTGGGCGTGAACCTCATCCAAGGCTACTATCTTGCCACGCCCCAGTTCGAAAGCCTGCAGACCCACCCGAACAGTCCCCTTCGGCCTGCCATGTCGAAAACGGGTTAAGGACGCCGCCCACCGGTGAAAATGTTGTTTTTCGTAAAGCGTTATCGAGACGACCCTTCGGCAGCGGTCCGCCGGGCCGCTTTTTCTTATCAATAGACTCGCCACGGCTTCGGAAACGGTCGATCCATATGCAATTAGAAGGTGATTCTGGTGCCGCACGAGGGATTCGAACCCCCGACCCCATCATTACGAATGATGTGCTCTACCGACTGAGCTAGTGCGGCGCCTTGGGGGTGGCATTACCACCCCCAAGGCGGCTGGAAAAGACCTATTTTGCGTGTTCGGGCTGTTCGTCCGCCAAGGTAGCGTCCAGCACTTCCATCTCTGGCGTGGTCACGGTGGCCGGTGTGTGGCCCACGATCAGGGGCAGCATTTCGGTGCCGGCAGGCATTGCGACCTCTCCGCTCGGGGGACGCTTCCATTCGAGCGTGTCGAAGGCGGCGCAGTTGTTGCAGACAGGGGTCCATGCGGCGTGGATATGCTGGCAGTTGTCGCAGATCCACTGCGGACCACGGGGTGCAGTCAAAGCGCGTGTCAGCCACCCGCGTACAACGGCATCGTCCGCGCCCTCGCCCCGTTCGATCGCGGCCATCAGGGTCAGGCTGCGCGAGGTGGGATCCTCGGTCACGAGGCGCCCCAGTGCGCGCTTGGCATCGGGAAAATGTTCTGCCGCGATATTGAGTTCGGCCAGCAGCATCCGGGTTTCCGGATGATCAGGATTCTGCTTGGTCAAGGCGCGGAACCGCTTCAGCCGCGCTTCGGGCTGCTCTTCCGGCACGATCTCGGCGAAAGTGGCGGCTATATCGGGATGCGGGTTCACACCCCACGTCTTGGCGAGGATGCGGGCCGCGTTGCGTTCGTTATTATTGGCGATCATGGCGCGGGCCGCCATGACGGTCGCGGGGATCAGGTCGGGCGAAAGCTTGTTCGCTTGAATGGCGGCCTCGCGCGCCTCCATCGATTTGCCCTCGTCGAGAATGTCTTTCGCCTCTGACAAGGCCAACACGGCGTCACGACGTTTATGGACATCACGCGGCAGGCTACCGGATTTCAGCTTGGCCCCCAACGTTTCGCGCGCGCCGGTCCAATCGGCCTTTTCCGCCTGCAGTTTAAGCAGGGTGTTCTGGACACCCTCGTGCCGCGGCTTGATCTCGAACGCCTTGCGGGCGAGGCCCAGCGCGGTGTCTGTATCGCCTTCGGCAAGTTTCTGGTGCATCAGACCTCGCACGCCGACAAAGCGCGTCTCGTCCTTTTCCAGAAGCTTGCGATAGCTGGCCTCGGCAGTGCGGGTGTCACCAGTCAACTCTGCCGCCTGCGCGATCATCAGGGTCGTAAGCTCGGGGCGATCCAGATACTTGTCCGCCTTCCGCGCCTTGGTCATGGCAAGCTGGCCCTCGCCGCTGGCCAGCGCGAACATACCTTCGGACAGCGCCTCGTAACCCTTGCGTTCGCGGTTGCGATCGAAGTGGCGCGAAATCGCGGTTTCGTCACCGTTCAGGAAGCGGAAGACGGCGATCAGAAGCTTCAACAGTTTCAGTCCAAGCCACACCGCCACGACGAGGGCCGCGAAGGCGAAGACAAGCTGCAGCGCATTCAAAGTGATCTCGTAACCGGCGACAGAGATATTGGCCCCGCCGCGCATGTCCAGAAGTTGCACGGCGCCCCAGGTCAGACCGGTGACGACGAGCACGAAGGCGAGTATCTTGATGAAAGTCGTGAACATCTGGGCGGCCTTCAGTTAGCGGTCAGGGAAGCGTCGAGCTTGTCGGCGGCATCGACGGCAGCGGCGCGGGCCTCGGCCTCGGCTGTCCAGTCGGACATCGCCGTGCGCGCGGATTCGGGCAATGTGGCGATTTCGGCAAGGGCATCGTTCAGGCGGCCGCTCCGTAGCGCATCCTCTGCCCGGGACAGGATCGCATCGACACTGTTCCCCTCGCGCGGGGCGACGGAGCGGACGTTGAGCTGATTACGCAGGAAGGATCCGAGAGCCCCTGCGCTGTCACCTGCCTCTCCGGCAGATCTGGCGGCGGCGAGCGCGGCGCGGGACGCTTCGGGAAAGGTTTCCCGCAGGGTTGCGAGCGTCGGCGTGCCTTCGGATACGGCCGTCAGAGCGTCCGGCACGGGATCCGTCAGGGACGACCCGAGGTCGGAAAGGGCGGCCTGCATCGGTGCACCGCTTTCGATGGAACCCTGGACGCGCGCCAACGCGGCGCGGGCGGTCTCGGTGCGAGCGGCATCGACTGCATCCTGCTGGATCTTTTCGGCCTCGGCGCGCGTCGCATCGATCTGCGCCTGCAGATCGGCACGCTGCTGTTCGACGGCAGCCTGTTGTTGCGCAAGTGCGTCCTGCTGCGTCTTGATCTCTGCGCTGATCTGGTCGACGGCCTGTTGCTGGGCCTCTTCCCCAATGGCGGGGGGTTGCTGGGCGGCCTGTGCAACCTGTTCGTTCAGGGCTGCAAAGCGGCTGTCGACGCGAGCGGACAGATCATCGATCTGCTGGGTCACGCCCGAAAGCTCGGCGGGAGGGGGAAGGTCATTCACCTGCGCCTGCAAGGCATCGATCTGGCTTTGCAGACCGCTCAGATCGACCTCCTGCGGTTGGCCGAACTGAGTATAGGCGATCCCGTAGCCGATACCGCCGGCGACGATTCCGCCCAACAACAACGGGAAGAAGCCACCGCTCTGCCGCCGCTCCGAAACTGGCGCAGAATGCTGCGGTGCGGAGCTGTCCGGGTTTCGTATCGTTTCAGTCTCTGCCGGATGCGTTGTGTCTACATCAGGTTTCGCCGGCTGGGCCGTATCGGTCATAGGCTCTGACGGTGACTTCGGATCGGTTTCGACGGAGGACGCGGCGGCGGTCGGCGGTGCGGGCTGCACATGAGGTGTCAGCGTCGGCGGCGGCATGGCCGTGACCGCGGCGCCCGGTTCCGGACGTGCCACAGCTTCCGTGACCTGCTCGGTATTCGGTTTTGCCTTCGGACTGCGTCGCTTTGCCGGTTGAGTCGCCACCAAGTTCACCATCCTGTCCTGACCGGACTCGAGGCCCGGCATTCATCATGGAACGTTAGCCCGCACGGACCCCACCCTCAAGTGCTAGTCGTCCGGAGCGGTCAGGCTGCGAAGCACTGCAACCGTCATGTCCCTCATGTGATCTGCGTCGGGATGGCCTGTGGTCAAGAGTGTTGCAGCATCGAGGCCGCGAAATGCGGCGGCGACGGCGGGGCTGATCGCAACGATATGCAGAGGCGCACGATACGATAGATTGCGCAGGCCCTGCGCGGACCGGGGCGAGAATATGGGCGCGACGAGCGGAGCATCGCCCTGTGTCGCTTGGTGCAGGGTATCCGGCACGTCGAGGGGCACCTGATCGTAGATCTCGATCGTGTCGCAGCGCAGGCCAGCGGCAGTCAGGCGCGCGGCGATGGCGCCACGGCGATGCCGGCCGGCGAGGTGGACGAGACGCCCGCGCGGGCGCTGTGCAAGGATCAGCCCGACCAGCGCATCTGCGTCGCCGGCGGCGCTGTGCACCGCGTAATGGCGGGCCGCAGCCGCCGCAGCTGTCGCATTGCCGACGCACCAAGCTGTGCGCCCGTTCCCGTCGGGGGCAAGAACGACGGCCCGCGGAGAGGTGAAAATGATTTGCGATGCGTCGTCCGGGAATTGGTAGGCAATCGGCACGATCTGCAGGGCCGGAGCGTCGATGACCGGGACGGCGCGTCCCAGCGCTGCGATCACAGATCTGGCGAAGGCCTCTCCGCTGGGGGCGGGCCGGGTGATGATCAGGATCGGTTCCATCGCGGCCCATGTTGTCTGGTTGCCATGGCAGTGTTACCTGCAGGCAATCCCAGCGCAACAGGTCGCCCCATGACACGGACTATCCTCGGCATCGAGAGCAGCTGCGATGATACCGCCGCAGCGGTGGTGCGGCAATTGGACGGTAAGACGGCAATCCTGTCCTCGATTGTTTTCGACCAAGGCGTCCTGCACGCAGCCTTCGGCGGCGTGGTGCCAGAGATCGCGGCCAGGGCCCATGCGGAAAAGATCGATCATTGCGTCGAGCAGGCGTTGGCTCAGGCCGGCGTCGCACTGCGCGACTGCGACGCGATCGCGGTAACGGCGGGGCCGGGGCTGATCGGTGGCGTCCTGTCGGGCGTCATGTGCGCCAAGGGTCTTGCTGCAGCGACCGGGCTGCCACTGATCGGCGTGAACCACTTGGCAGGACATGCACTTACACCGCGGCTGACTGATGACGTCAATTTTCCCTACCTTATGCTGCTGGTGTCCGGTGGGCATTGCCAATTCCTGATTGTGCATGACGCCGACCGGTTCAAACGGATCGGCGGCACCATCGACGATGCGCCGGGGGAAGCCTTTGACAAGACCGCGCGCCTGCTCGGTCTGCCACAGCCTGGAGGGCCGGCGGTGGAGAGGGCGGCCGCGCAGGGCGACCCGAACCGCTTTGCCCTGCCCCGACCGCTGCTGGACCGCACCGATTGCGACATGAGCTTTTCCGGCCTCAAGACAGCGCTGCTGCGTGCCCGAGATGGCGTGATGACGGCGGACTTGAGCCTGACCGCCAGCGATCAGGCCGACTTGGCAGCCGGATTTCAGGCTGCAATGACGGACGTGCTGCGAGCAAAGACGGCACGGGCGCTCGATCTTTACGTGGCGCTGTCTCCAACAGAGCCGGTGTTGGCCGTTGCGGGCGGCGTTGCCGCAAACGGAGCGATCCGGGCGGCGCTGACGGACCTTTGCGCGGAACGCGACGTGCGCTTCGTGGCACCGCCACTATCCCTTTGCACCGACAACGCCGCAATGATCGCCTTTGCCGGCCTGCACCGGCTGGCGCGGGGCGACAGCGACGACCTGACCCTGTCAGCCCGCCCGCGCTGGCCGCTGGACGCCACGGCCCCGGCAATGCTGGGATCGGGCAAGAAAGGGGCGAAGGCGTGATCACCGTCATGGGGGCCGGCGCCTTCGGCACGGCCCTCGCCGTCGCCTTGGCACGCGACGGGCGGGACGTGACGCTTTGGGCGCGTGATCTGGCGGATATGGCGACCACCCGCAGGTCGCACCGTTTGCCGGACGTTCTGATCCCAGAGGGCGTGACGATCACCAGTCATCTGCCCGACGCCGGTGAGGCCGATACGGTACTGCTGGCTGTGCCTGCACAGACCCTGCGCGATGTGTTGATAGCTTACGAGGATGTGCTGCGATCCCGGACGCTGGTTGCCTGCTGCAAGGGGATTGACCTGACCACCCTGACCGGGCCGGCCGCAACCATTGCACGAACCCTGCCGCAAGCCACCGGTGCGATCCTGACAGGGCCATCCTTTGCTGCTGATATCGCACGTGGCCTGCCAACGGCGCTGACGCTGGCGTGCGGCAGTGCGCGAACCGGTCTTGCCCTGCAAGAGACGCTATCGACTGGCACACTACGGGTCTATCGCACGACCGATACCATCGGGGCGGAACTTGGTGGTGCCTTGAAGAATGTGATTGCCATCGCCTGCGGTGTCGCGATCGGGGCGGGGCTTGGCGACAGTGCACGCGCCGCGCTGATGACCCGCGGCTTTGCCGAGATGCAACGGCTGGCTGCTGCGCTGGGTGCGGATCCGCAGACACTGGCGGGACTGTCAGGGCTGGGCGATCTGGCGCTGACCTGTACGTCCGAGCTGTCACGCAACTATCGCTTCGGTCTGGCGTTGGGCGCCGGAGCCAGCATCGATACGACGCTGACGGTCGAGGGGGCGGCAACCTCGCGGGCCGTGACGCGTCTGGGTCACGAACGCGGAATCGATCTGCCAATCTGCGCCGTCGTTGCCGCATTGACGGACCGTGACATCAGTGTCGAAACTGCATTACAGACCCTGTTGTCGCGACCGTTGAAGGAGGAATGACGTGGCCTATTGGTTGATGAAGTCCGAACCCGATGTCTTCGGCTGGGACGACCTGGTGGCAAAAGGGACATCGGAATGGGATGGCGTGCGCAACTATCAGGCACGCAACTTCATGCGCGATATGAAGGTGGAGGACGAAGTCTTTTTCTATCACTCGCGGACCGGGCTGGAGATTGTCGGAATCATGGAGGTCGTGGCGCCTGCGCATCCTGACAGCACGGCCGACGATCCGAAGTGGGTCTGCGTCGATGTGCGCGCAGGTCAGCCACTGCCGCGCCCCGTGGCGCTCGACCGGATCAAGGCGGATCCGGCGTTGGCTGACATGGTGCTGGTCAAGAACTCCCGGCTGTCGGTGCAGCCGGTCACGGCTGCAGAGTGGCGACATATCCTGACCCTTGGCGGGCTTCAGTCCTGAGCCCACAGGGCCTTGATTGCCGCGGGGCGGATCAGCCAAAGACCCACGAGACCCAAACCAGCCAAGGCTGCCGTCATGACGGCAGCGGCCCCCATCGTCGCCACCCGTTCCCACGCCAGCCTGTCGACGTCAGAGACGAGTGCCAGCACTTCGAGCACCGCGACGGTCAGGAGAGCCGTAAAAAGGGTATAGTTCGCGGGTAGCACGCGGAACCCAAGCGGCAGGCAGATCGCGCCCAGCGCGATCATCAGCCACGTCGCGTCCGACAGCCAAGCAAACCCCAGCGCGACGGCCGTACCAAGGAGCGTGCCGACCGTTCGCTTGACCGTGCGCCCGAACAGGTGACCGTGCGGCGGTACGCAAAGCACGACGAAGGTCAGCGGGAACCAGAACCCGTGCTGTCCGAACCAGTGCCCCCCGATCCAGACCGAAATCCCCAATCCCGCCGCCAGCATGGCGCCAAAGACGAGCGCATAGGCTTCGGAATCTGCCTCTGCCGGTTCATTATTGCCGGATTCGCCAAAGAGTTTCGACACTCCAAGGGCCCAGATCATGGCGCCGAGGAAGATGGCAAAAAGCAACGGTTTGTCATCGGCTGGAAAGATCGGACCGGTAAAGACGGTCCAAGTAATCAACGCGCGCATGACGGGCAATGCAAAGCCGTAGTAGCCCGCCACTCCGGCCATGATTCCCAAAGCGGTGGCAACCATCAATGCCATGTCGGGCGCGCCAACCGTCAGCAGTCCCGCGAAACCCATGACCACCGTTACAAGCCCGCCGATCAGAATGCCGCTGTCCTTGGCCGCTAGATGCGCTGCCAGAGTCGCGATGAAGGCGACGGCGCCAATCCGGCCAAAGATCAGCACCGCGACGACAGGCGGTCCCATCACCGCAAGACATGTGACGGCGACCGACCGCCAAGGCATCGGGTCGCCGTCGTCGGTGAAACGGTCGCGCAGGGTCTGGAACATGGAGAGGCCTCTTTCCCGCCGGGACCTAGACCGCGGCGACCGGCAGGCAATCGTCGCCATAACGACCGGCGATACGATCCTCTGCAGGTGTCAGCCGTAGATGCCTTCCTTGCCGAAGTGCTTGGTCAAGAGATAGTAGATGACCGCGCGATACTTGTTGCGGTTGGACCGGCCGTAGGTCTCGATCGCCTTCTGGATGCCGCCCATCAGTTCGGGACCGTCCGACAGACCCAGTTTTTTCTTCAGGTAGCCATCCTTGATACGCTTCAGCTCTTCTGTGTCGCTGCCGGCGACGGTACTGGCATCTTCGCTGTAGATCGACGGTCCGCAGCCGATGGTGACCTTGGTCAAAAGGTCCATGTCCGGCGTCATCCCGCATTTGTCCCTGATATCGGTTGCGTATTTCGCAATCAGGTCATCACGTTTTCCCATGGCGTCCCCCACGATTTGCAATCGGGCCGTCATTCGGCCCGATCGGAAGCGTAGGGGCATCACCGCTGCGTGAACAAGAAAAAACCGGCCCCGCAAGGCCGGTTCGGTGAAATGCCGGTGTGCGCGGTCAGTAGCGGTAATGTTCCGGCTTGAACGGGCCATCAACGGTTACGCCGATGTAATCCGCCTGATCCTTCTTGAGCTCGGTCAGCTTCACACCGATGCGGGCAAGGTGGAGACGCGCGACTTTTTCATCGAGTTTCTTGGGCAGGATGTAGACGCCCGGCTGGTATTCTTCGCATTTGGTCCAAAGCTCGATCTGCGCCAACACCTGGTTGGTGAAGGACGCAGACATAACGAAGGACGGATGGCCCGTGGCATTGCCGAGGTTCAGCAGACGTCCTTCCGAAAGCAGGATGATGCGAGAGCCGGACGGCATCTCTATCATGTCGACCTGTTCCTTGATGTTCGTCCATTTGTGGTTGCGCAGGGCGGCGACCTGGATCTCGTTGTCGAAGTGACCGATGTTGCCGACGATGGCCATGTCCTTCATCTCACGCATGTGCTCGATGCGGATGATGTCGCGGTTGCCGGTGGTGGTGATGAAGATGTCGGCGGAATCCACCACATCCTCCAGCAGCACGACCTCGAACCCGTCCATTGCGGCCTGAAGCGCGCAGATCGGGTCGACCTCGGTCACCTTCACCCGGGCGCCGGCACCGCGCAGGGACGCGGCGGAGCCCTTGCCCACGTCGCCGTAGCCGCAAACGACGGCGACCTTGCCGGCCATCATCGTGTCGGTGGCGCGGCGGATGCCGTCGACCAGCGATTCCTTGCAGCCATACTTGTTGTCGAACTTCGACTTGGTCACTGAATCGTTCACATTGATCGCCGGAAACGGCAACTGGCCCTTCTTGTGCAGGTCATAGAGTCTGTGCACGCCGGTCGTCGTTTCCTCGGATACGCCCTTGATCGCGTCGCGGGTCTTGGTGAACCAGCCGGGCGACTGCTCCATCCGCTTTTTGATCTGCGCCTTGATGGCTTCCTCTTCCTCGGACTGCGGCACGGGAATGATTTCTTCGCCTGCCTCGGCGCGGGCGCCCAGCAGGACGTAGAGCGTCGCATCGCCGCCGTCGTCGAGGATCATGTTCGCCCCCTCGGGAAACTGGAAGGACCGGTCGAGGTAGTCCCAATGTTCCGCAAGGCTCTGTCCCTTGACCGCGAAGACCGGCGTGCCGCCTTCGGCAATCGCCGCGGCGGCGTGATCCTGCGTTGAGAAGATGTTGCACGAGGCCCAGCGCACGTCGGCGCCCAGCGCTGTCAATGTTTCGATCAACACGGCGGTCTGGATCGTCATGTGCAGCGATCCCACGATGCGGGCACCCTTTAAGGGCTTCGCTTCGCCGTATTCCTCGCGGCAGGCCATGAGGCCGGGCATTTCGGTTTCCGCGATATCCAGTTCCTTGCGACCGTAGGCGGCAAGCCCGATATCCTTCACGACGTAATCGGTGGTCATGTCACGTGCTCCTTGCACTTCATCTTTGGGCTGTCCGATAGCATAGTGGGTGTGGCGAAACAACGAACGTCCTGACGCAGGACCGGGGGCGGCATGAAGACACCACGCGCATGGCAGAGGATGCTGTCGGGACGCCGCCTTGACCTGCTGGATCCCACGCCCGTGGATATCGAGGTGGCTGACATCGCCCACGGTCTGGCCTTTGTCGCGCGCTGGAACGGGCAGACTTTGGGTGACTATGCCTATTCAGTCGCCGAACATTCGCTGCTGGTCGAGCAGATCTTTGCACGACAGCAGCCCGCCGCCCCGGCGAAGTGGCGGCTGGCAGCGCTTCTGCACGACGCGCCGGAATATGTCATTGGCGACATGATCTCTCCGGTGAAGTCGGCTGTGGGCCCCGCCTATGGAGAGCTCGACGCGCGGCTGACCGCAGCGATCCACTTGCGGTTCGGCCTGCCGGCGCAACTGCCGGTCAAGGTGAAGCGTCAGATCAAGGCCGCCGACCGGGTATCGGCCTGGTTGGAAGCGGTTCAGATCGCAGGATTTTCGCAGGTTGAGGCTGACAAGTTCTTTGGCAAGCAGGACACGGAACTGGTCGGAACCCTGACCATCGCCTTGCGTCCCCCCGTCGCCGTGCGGCAGGACTATACCGACCGCCATGCGGCGCTGTTGAAGGAGATGTGATGCTGACCGTCCGACCGATGACCGCCGAAGACGTGCCCGCCTGCGTCGCGATCCTGAACGACATCATCGCTCGCGGCGGCAGTACGGCCTACGAAGAACCGTATACCGAGGTCGATTTCGCTGCCCACTACATGGATGAGGCCCCTGTTCGCATGACGGCCCTCGACGGCGATCGGATTGTGGGATTTCAGGCGGTGTTCGACTACGGCGCTGGGCTTTATTCCATCGGCACGTTCGCCGATCGTCGCGATCCGGTGTCCGCTACCGGCCGCACGCTCTTTGCCGCGACGCTGGCAGCGTGTCGGGCGCGGGGTGGTGACGCAATCCTTGCACGTATCACATCCGACAACGCGGGGGGCCTCGCGTTCTATAGCCGGATGGGATTACGTGATATCGACGTCATTCCCGGCGATGTCGTGCGCAGGAACGGCACCGTCGTCGACCGGATCGTGAAACGCTACGATCTGTGATTACTTCGGGCTGCGCTTGGCGAGGATCCGCTGCAGCGTTCGCCGGTGCATATTCAGGCGCCGCGCGGTTTCACTGACATTCCGTTCGCACAATTCGTAGACGCGCTGAATGTGTTCCCAGCGCACGCGGTCCGCGCTCATCGGGTTGTCGGGGGGTGGCGGTAGTTCGTCCTTGCGCGCCAGAAGCGCATTGGTGACATCTGTCGCATCTGCGGGCTTTGCCAGATAATCCGTAGCGCCGATCTTGACCGCCGCGACGGCCGTGGCGATTGCGCCGTACCCAGTCAGCACGACGATCCGCGCATCCGGCCGCCGTTCACGCAGCAGTTCGACGACGTCCAACCCGTTGCCATCCTCGAGCCGCAGGTCGACCACGGCGTAGGCCGGCGGTCGGGCCGTGGCGACCGCGCGCCCTGCCGCCACGGATTCAGCGGTCTCGACCTCGAATCCGCGTTTTTCCATGGCCTTGGCCAGCCGCTTGACGAAAGCCTCGTCGTCATCGACCAGAAGCAGCGTCCTGTCGGGGCCGAGGTCGAGGGACTCTTGATCCATGAAATTGTCCTTCACGTCTTTGACCTGAATTAGGGTCGCAACAGGCGGCGTCAACTCGCGTCGATGGCGCAGGATACCTGATCGGCCACCTGCTGGGGCGTATCCTCGCGGCGGAAGAAGGTGGCAAAGCCGGTGTCCGGCATCATCAGGTAAGTAAAGACCGAGTGGTTCATCAGATAATAGTCCGGGTCATCATCGCCGCGTCCGTAGACGACGCGGTAGGCCTCGGCCGCCTGCCTGATCTGCTCGGCACTGCCGGTCAGGCCGACCATTTTGTCGGAAAAGTTCTGCACGTAGTCACCCATCACCTCTGGCGTATCCCGTTCAGGGTCGATGGTGATAAAGACGGGCTTGGCGCTGTAGCCCTTCTCCGCCAGAAGATCGACGGCTGCGGCGTTGCGGGCATTATCGATCGGGCAGACGTCGGGACAGAAACTGTAGCCGAAATAGATCAGTGATGGTTCCGTGATGACATCCTTGTCTGACACCGTCTTGCCAGTGGTATCGACGAGTGTGAAAGGTCCCCCGATCGCCCCGCCGGCCACGGCAGAGGTAAAGCACTGTCCCATGTCGCCACGACCGAGCGTCACGAGGTACGTCACACCAACGACGGCAATGGTCGCAAGGCTGGCAAGCAGGGCGATCAGACGGGTCATCGGCAAATCCTTTGCAAAGCGCCGCATTGATCGCGCATCGCGCCCTCCGTAACAATGGGCTACCCGTGCACATTCCCTTGATTCTCGGACTGGACGATGACCCTCCACGATCTGGACGCCCTGCAGGACCGGGAACGCAGCAACTGGGTTCGGCTACGGACCCTGCTGATTTTGCGCTGGTTCGCCATTGGCGGGCAGATCGTGGCAATCCTCGTCGCCACGCGGGTCTACGACTTGCGGATGGATGCCGGGCCTCCGGCAATCACCATCGGCGCCGCGATCCTTGCCAATCTGGTCAGCAGCTTCGTCTATCCGGAAAGTAAGCGGCTGTCGGAACGCGAGGCAAGCGCGATGATGGCTTTCGACATCGTGCAGCTGACGCTGCTTCTGTATCTGACCGGCGGATTGAACAATCCTTTCGCCCTGCTGATCCTTGCACCAGTGACCATTGCCGCCACGGTCTTGCACCTGATGAGCTTCGTCGCGCTCGGGCTTCTGGCAATTGTCATGATTTCCATCATTGGAACGGTGGCCGTGCCGCTGCAGATGGCGGACGGCACCTTGCTGTTGCTGCCACCGCTATTCCATTTCGGCTTCTGGGTGTCCTTGGTAATCGGCGTGATCTTCCTGGGCATCTATGCCCGTCAGGTCACGACAGAGATGAACGCCATGGGTGATGCCCTGCTCGCAACGCAGATGGCTTTGGCCCGCGAACAGAAGTTGACTGATCTTGGCGGTGTCGTCGCCGCCGCGGCGCACGAACTTGGCACACCCTTGGCGACGATCAAACTGGTCAGCAACGAGTTGCTGGAGGATCTGGCCGACCAACCGGAATTGCGCGAGGATGCCCTGCTGATCCGGACGCAGGCGGACCGATGCCGCGACATCCTTCATTCCATGGGACGCGCCGGCAAGGATGACCTGCACCTGCGCACCGCTCTGCTGGAAACCGTCGTGCGTGAATCCGCAGAGCCGCACCTGCAGCGCGGTCGCGACGTGACCTTTGATATCGCACCTGAATCCAGCTGCGACAGCGCTCAGCCCGTAATCTCTCGGCGGCCAGAGATCATTCACGGCTTGCGCAACCTGATCCAGAATGCGGTCGATTTCTCGGAAACGAGGGTCGAAATCGACGTGAACTGGTCGGATACACAGGTATTCGTGCGGATCGCGGACGACGGTCACGGGTTTCCCCAATCAGTTATCGGCCGCATCGGAGACCCGTTCGTACGACGGCGGCGCGGATCGCTGGACGGTTTGCGCCGTCCCGGTTACGAGGGCATGGGCCTTGGGCTGTTCATTGCAAAGACGTTGCTGGAAAGGTCTGGCGCGCAATTGTCCTTTGCGAACGGGCCGCGGCGACGGCGACGGGCAGAAGGTATCGTCGCGGGTGCAATCGTGACGGTGACATGGCCGATGCGCGTTCTTGTCCGGGGACAAAGCGGGGCCTATCCACCGTTGGGAAAAAACCAACCAATTCTAGAATAGTTCAGGATTGTTAAGCAGACGTTAACCTCAACCCCAGATTGTCGGGCAAGGACAACCGGGAGAATCGCGGTGATGTTGAGTCTGGACGTTTTACGCCTTGCTGCCGCTGGGGGACTTGTGGCCGTGGGACTGTTTTGTGCATTTCAGTCCGTCCGATCGCTCCTGATAGCGAGGCCCAACGGCAATGCGCAGCGACTTCCCGAGGTGTCGGCACCGGCCTTTTTGTTTCAGGGCGATATGCTGATTGATGCGTCTCCAAGTGGAGCGGCACTGATCGCCGTCGCGGCCGACGACAGGAACGAGCGTGCCGCCCTTCTCCATGTACTCGAACCGCAGTTTCCGGACCTGCGCGATCGACTACAAGACCTTAGACCCGGCGACAGGATAAGGATCCAATCGGCTGTCGATTCCGGTCTGTCGTTGATTCTTGCAATGATGGACGGTCTTGTCCGCATCACGCTGGAGGAGGACGGTGGCGTCCAGTCCGTGTCACGGACCTGCAGCGACATCGAACGCGCATCCATGTTGGACGAACTCAATCTGCTGCGGCTGATCATGCGCGACACGCCTCAGCTGATCTGGCGAGAGGATGGTCAGGGCCAACTGACCTGGGCCAATGCGGCCTATCTGTCCTATGCCGACCGACTGATGCCCGATGGCGAACGACGCGGGCAGGTCTGGCCGGGAGAGAGACTCTTTCCCGAAATCCAGCCGCCGCTGCCAACCGATCCGCGCACCTTCGAAGGGCGTCAGGCCCTGCAGCTTCCCGGTGAAAAGGCGGAGCACTGGTTCGAGATTACCGCCGTGCCGCAGGATGGTTCGGTGATTTATTACGCGATCGACGCAAACGCGACTATCCGGGCCGAACGCGCGCAATTTGATTTTCAACAGACGCTCGGCAAGACCTTTGCGCAACTGTCGACGGGACTGGCTATCTTCAACAAGAAGCGGCAGCTGACGATGTTCAATCCGGCATTGCTGGACATGACGGGCCTGCCCTTTGCATTCATGTCGACGCGGCCCAGCATTGAAAGAGTGCTGGACCGTCTGCGCGAAATGCGCAGATTGCCAGAACCCAAGAACTACGCCACATGGCGGGAACAATTTGCCGCGCTGGAGGCTGCCGCGCAGAGTGGCACATATTCCGAAAACTGGGACATGCCCGATGGCCAGACCTATCGCGTCTCGGGACGACCGCATCCGGACGGGGCCATCGCGTTCCTGTTCGAGGACATCAGTGCAGAGATATCTCTGACCCGTCGCTTCAGGACGGAAATCGAGTCCGGTCAGGCCGTTCTGGACGCCCTTCCCGACGCTATCGCGGTGTTTTCGTCCAGCAATACGCTGACCATGACCAATGTGGCCTACGACCAGCTATGGCAGTCCGACGACGAGCCGCAAATGACGGTCCACGACCTGCGCGGGGCATTGCGGATGTGGAAATCCCGGGCAGCCTCAACCACGCTATGGCGAGAGATCGAGGATTTCGGTCGCCTGCGGCATGACCGTGCAATGGTGCGGGATCAGCTTGTATTGCATACCGGGCGCCGGATGAATTGCGAAATCATGGCGATCAGTGGCGGCATGACGATGATCCGCTTCACCGTCAGCACGGAACGTTTGACAGCGCCGCTGAGTGCGCGCTTGAAGACTTCGGGCGAGCGCCTCGCCACGGGTTGATTTGCCTTGCAGCGCAGCCCCCTTCTTCTAGTCTGCCGACATGTCACAGTTCGCCTGCATACGCCTCGAAGACGAGGCCGCCACGGCCGCTATTGCGGGTCAGATCGCGGCAAGGCTTGGACCCGGCGACACGCTCCTGCTGGAAGGGCCGATCGGTGCGGGCAAGACCACCTTTGCCCGCGCCTTGATCCGTGCCCGGCTGGGAAGACCACAGGAAGACGTTCCCTCACCGACTTTCACGCTCGTGCAGACCTACGAGGCCGATGGGGTGGAGATCTGGCATTGCGATCTCTACCGGCTGACGGATAGTCAGCAAATTTTCGAGCTTGGTCTGGAAGACGCCTTTGCCACCGCGATCTGCCTGATCGAATGGCCCGACCGGCTGGGACCGGACCTGCCTGCCGATGCGCTGATTTGCTGCTTTGAAGCGGGAACAGGGCATCACGATTTGACCCTCTGCGGGTCCGATACATGGCAGGCAAGACTGGAGGCCATGCATGACTGACAGGAATATGCAGATCCGCGCTTTCCTTTACGGCACCCGCTGGCAGGACTGGTCGGCGGCAGCACTGGCTGGCGATGCATCGGCCCGCCGCTATCTGCGACTGACGGGTGCAGAGGGCAAACAGGCCATCTTGATGGACGCCGACCCTGCGACCGGTGAAACGGTAACGCCTTTCGTCCAAATTGCTGCCTGGTTGTTGTCACAGGGCCTTTCGGCACCGCGGATCCTTCATCATGCCGAGGTCGATGGCTTTCTGCTGCTCGAGGATCTGGGTCCGGAAACCCTTGCCGTCGCCACCGGCAAGATGGCAGAGGACGACCTTTATGACGCTGCCGTCGATGTGCTTGTGGCATTGGACAGCATGACACCGCCTGAAAACCTCAAGAAGATGACCCCGCAGGTCGGCGGTGAAATGGTGGCCGTGGTAGCCGAGGCCTATTGCCGCTGCGATCCGGCCCCATTGGTCGCGATAACCAGAGAGACGCTGACCACCCTTGCGCCAATCGCGGACAGGGTCGCGCTGCGCGACTACCACGCCGAGAACCTGATCTGGCGGCCGGACCGATGTGGCCTCGACCGGGTAGGCTTGCTGGACTTCCAGGATGCCTTCATCGCGCCGCGGGGCTACGACCTCGCTTCGTTGCTCAGTGACATCCGCCGAGCGGTGCCCGACAGGCAGGTGAGCCGGCAGACTGCCCGGTTTGCCGCGGCAACCGGGGCCGATCCGGTCGTGCTGTCGGCGCAACTGGCTGCCTTGGGCGCCCAGCGCAACCTGCGAATCCTCGGCGTCTTCGCCCGTCTGGCGGAGCGCGGCAAGACGTCCTACGCACGCTATCTTCCAGCGGTATGGGACACCCTGCGGCGCGATCTGGCGCATCCCGCACTGGCGGATATGCGCGAGGTCGTGCTGACCACTTTGCCAGCACCCGAGGACCGCCCATGACAGAGCGGTTTCCCGTCATGCTGTTCGCCGCCGGCCGCGGTACCCGGATGGCGCCGCTGAGTGACGACCGACCTAAACCGCTGATTGTGGTGGATGACCGCACCCTGCTGGACCACGCGTTGGATCAGACGAACCTGCCCTGCATCAGCCGGAGGGTCGTGAACGTGAATTATCTGGGCGACATGGTGAGACTTCATCTGAAGGGACGCGACGTCGCGATCTCTGCCGAAGACCCCGTACTGGAAACCGGCGGGGGCCTACGGCATGCGCTGCCCTTGCTGGGCGACGGTCCGGTCATGACGATGAATACGGATGCGGTCTGGAAAGGTCCCAATCCGCTGGCGGTTCTGGCGCAGGCCTGGCAGCCGGAGATGGAAGGGCTTTTGCTGCTGGTTCCGCCCGCGCAGGTCAAGTGTCATACGGGGCGCGGCGATTTCAGCCTTGGTGACGATGGTCGACTGAACCGGGCACCGGACCTGATTTATACAGGCGCGCAGATCATCCGGACCGAACGGCTTAAGGAAATCGGCGACAAGGTGTTCTCGCTCAACGCGCTGTGGAACATCATGGCCGAGACCGGCGGCCTGCGCGGCGTGACCTATTCCGGTCAATGGTGCGATGTCGGACGGCCCGACAGCATCCCGGTGGCCGAAGCCATGCTGCACGCAGCCGATGTTTAAACCGTCATCGACACCCCGCGTTTATGGTCTGCCGCCGGGCGCCGACTTTGCAGCGGCGTTCGTCGATGGCCTGACAGCTCGTAGCGATGATCTGACGGCTGTCCGGGTTTTCGTCAACGCGCCGCGTATGATGCGGCAGATCCAAGCCGCATTCGACAGGGGCCCGGCCCGTTTGCTGCCCCGCATCCAGCCGGTCACGGACCTTGCGTTCGAAGGAACATTGGCGGGGCTGGCCGCACCGGTGTCGCCCTTGCGGCGGCGGCTTGAACTGTCGCGGGCGGTGCATCGTCTGCTGGAAGCGGCGCCCGAACTTGCGCCGCGCAGCGCACTTTACGACCTGTCAGACAGCCTCGCGGCGCTGATGGACGAAATGCACGGCGAGGGCGTCGATCCGACGCGGCTGGCCGAACTGGACGTCAGCGACCAATCGGGACATTGGCAACGTTCGTTGCGGTTCCTGACCATCCTGCAGCCCTATTTCGAGGCAGGACGCGACGCGCCAGACGTCGCTGCGCGGCAACGCATGGTCGTGACCGCTCTGATCGAGCGCTGGCAGACGCAACCACCGGCGGGCCCGGTGGTCGTCGCAGGGTCGACGGGGTCGCGGGGAGCCACCGGTCTGCTGATGCAGGCCGTCGCGCGATTGCCGCAAGGGGCTTTGGTGCTCCCGGGTTTCGACCATGACATGCCACAGGCAGTCTGGGACAGCATGGAGGCCGACCCGCCGCAGGAGGATCATCCGCAATACCGCTTCGCGCACTTGATGCGTGCACTAGATCTGCAAGCCTCCAAGGTCTTGCCATGGACCACGAGAAAAGCCGCGGCCCCGGCGCGAAACCGCTTGATCTCTTTATCCCTGCGGCCTGCCCCCGTCACCGATCAATGGCGCAGCGAGGGTGCGACTTTGGGTGATCTTTGCGCGGCCACCGATCTGGTCGATCTGGTCGAGACCGATAGCCCGCGGGCCGAGGCGGAAACGATCGCCCTTCGGCTGCGGCAGGCAGCCGTTGCGGGACAGACGGCCGCGTTGATCAGTCCCGACCGGATGCTGACGCGGCAGGTCGCCGCTGCATTGGACCGCTGGCAGATCAGGCCGGACGACAGTGCAGGCCTGCCGCTGGCCCTGTCAGCTCCGGGGCGCCTGCTGACACATGTGGTGCGCGCCCTGGGCCAGCCGGTGACGGCAGAGACGCTTCTTGTGCTTCTCAAACACCCACTTACCCATACGGGCAGCGACCGGCGCAACCAGCACCTGCTGTGGACGCGAGAGTTGGAACTGAACCTGCGCCGCCGGGGGCCTCCGTTCATCGGCACGGGCACCGTCGCCGCATGGGTCGCCGAACGCGAAGCGCCCACCGCCGAGCTGACCGGTTGGGCCACTTGGGTGGGACGTGTCGTTGCGCTGCTGTGTCACGACGGCACCTTGCCGATCGCCACACATCTGGACAGACACATGGCAGCGACCGCGGCCCTTGCCGCCGGACCGACTGGCGCCACGAGTGGCGAGTTGTTCCTGCAGGCACCTGGTCGTGCGGCGAAAGGTGTCTGTGATGCATTGGCCCGAGACGCGGATGCAGGCGGTGACATGGACTTGCGTGATTATGCGTCCCTGTTCACGGCGCTTTTGGCGCAAGAGCAGGTCCGCAACGCCGAGGCGACCGATCCGCGCATCCTGATCTGGGGCACGCTGGAGGCGCGGGTGGGCGGTGCGGACCTCGTGATCCTTGGCGGGTTGAACGACGGCGTCTGGCCCGGCACGCCAAAGCCCGATCCGTGGCTGAACCGTACGCTGCGCCAGCAGGCCGGGCTGCTGTTGCCGGAACGGCAGATCGGATTGTCGGCGCATGACTACCAGCAGGCCGCCTGCGCGCCCGCCGTGATGATAACGCGATCCCGCCGCAGTGCCGACGCGGAAACGGTCCCGTCGCGCTGGGTGAACCGATTGATCAATCTGATGCAGGGCCTGCCGGATCAGAACGGACCTCAGGCGCTGGCTGCGATGCGCGCGCGGGGGGCGGAATGGGTCGCGCGCGCCGCCGCGATCTCTGCGCCCGTGGCAGCAGTGTCGCGGGCACCGCGACCTGCCCCCTGCCCGCCCGCGGCGGCCCGACCGCGCGACATTTCCGTGACGCAGATCAAGACGCTCTACCGCGACCCCTATGCGATCTACGCGCAAAAGGTGTTGCGGCTGCGGGCCCTTGATCCGGTGACGGCGGATGCAGATGCCCCGATGAAGGGGACCGTATTTCACAAGATTCTGGAAAAGTTCATTGCCCTGCGCCCGGATGCCGCCGACCCGGCTGCCATGACTCAGTTCCTGGTTGTCGCGGACACAGTCTTGGCCGAGCATTGTCCCTGGCCCACGGTGCGCCTGCAGTGGATGACGCAGCTTGAAAGCCTCGCCCCCGGATTTCTGGCGGACGAGGCATTGCGGCAGCAGGCCGGGCGAATGCTGGCGCTCGAAGCTTGGGGCGACATCGCCGTGCCCGGCCCTGACATGCGACTGACCTGCAAGGCGGACCGGATGGACGAGACTTCGGACGGCCGGACTTTGATCTACGATTACAAGACCGGCGCCATTCCCACGACCAAACAGCAGGCAAAATTCGACAAGCAGCTGCTGCTGGAGGCCGCGATGGTTGAGCGCGGCGGCTTTGCCGCGGTCGGTGCACGGCCAGTCGCGGGGGCGGCGTTTATTGGTTTCAACGCCGGGATGAAGACCGTTCCAGCCCCGCTGGATGACCATCCCCCCGCCCGCGTCTGGTCAGAGCTGACGACATTCCTGACGATGACGAGCCAGCCGGACTGGGGCTATGTCGCGCGCCGGGCACCGGCAACGACGACCTATGACAGCTTTTATGACCACCTGTCGCGCTACGGCGAATGGACGGACGCCGACCCCGCGCGGCGTGAGATACTGGAATGATCCGCGACGACGCCACCCGCAATCAGGTCGCCGCGGCCGATCCGACGTTGTCGACGTGGCTGTCCGCCAATGCGGGATCAGGCAAGACGCGGGTGTTGACCGATCGCGTGGCGCGGCTTCTGCTGGAAGGCGTGTCACCGCAGAACGTGCTATGCCTGACCTACACCAAGGCGGCCGCGGCCGAGATGCAGAACCGGCTGTTTAAGCGGCTGGGCGCCTGGGCGATGCAGGACGACGGATCGCTGCGTCAGGAACTGGCCGAGCTGGGGGTGGAGGGGGTCATCGCGCCTGAAAAGCTGTCTGCCGCCCGCCGCCTGTTCGCCCGCGCGATCGAGACGCCGGGCGGGCTGAAGATCCAGACGATCCACTCGTTCTGCGCCGGCATCCTGCGGCGTTTCCCGCTCGAGGCGGGGGTAAGCCCGAATTTCAGAGAAATAGAGGACCGGACGGCTGCCCTGATGCGCGCCGAGGTGCTCGACCGGATCGCAGCGGGATCGCAAGCTGGGCTGCTGGCCGACGTGTTGCGTTACTTCGGCGGAGGAGAGTTGGACAAGCTGGTGCGCGAAGTGGCCGGGCGCAGCAATGACTTTGCCCGGCCCGCCGATACGGCGGCGCTGCGTGAGATGCTCGACATTCCATCAGGGCGCACGATGGACGCCCTATTGTCAGAGGTTTTTGATGCCGATACGACCGAGATCATCCGTGACCTGATCCGCGCCTGCCGGACCGGCGGCTCTAACGACAACAAGGCGGCGGACAAGCTGATCGGGGTGAACCTGACGGCCCCCGGCGCCGGCGATCTGGCGATCCTTGAAAACGTCTTACTCTTCGGGGAAAGCTCTAAGGTGAACGAGCCATTCAGCCCGAAATACGACAGTTTTCCGACAAAGGCCGTCCGCACCGCCCACCCTGACCTGACCGATGCACTGGCAGGCTTGATGGAAACAGTCGCGGCCCTGCGCGGCGAGCGGTTGGCGCTGATGGCTTTTGACCGCAGCGTGGCGTTGCACCGGTTCGCCCATGTCTTCGTACGCGATTACGAAGCAAAAAAGACGGCGCTGGGCGTGCTCGACTTCGACGACTTGATCGGCAAGGCGCGGCAGCTGCTGACGGACAAGTCAGTTGCAGCTTGGGTGCTGTTCCGCCTCGACGGCGGAATCGACCACCTGTTGGTGGACGAGGCGCAGGATACCTCTCCCGCGCAATGGGCGGTCGTACAGCACCTGACACGCGAGTTCGTCAGCGGCGAGGGTGCGCGCGATACCCGAAGGACGGTCTTCGTTGTCGGTGACAAGAAGCAGTCGATCTATTCCTTCCAAGGCGCCGACCCGGCGGAGTTCGACCGGATGCGCGACTATTTCGACAATGCTCTGCGCCAGATCGAGGATCCACTGCAGACACGGACGCTGGCACATTCCTTCCGCTCTTCGCTGGCAGTGCTGCGGGTCGTGGACAATACCTTTGTCCGGGAGCGCGCGGAGGGTCTTGGAGACGTGTCTCAGCACATCGCCTTCAACGCCGACATGCCCGGGCGGGTCGATCTGTGGCCCGTCATAAGCCCCGAAAAGGCCACCGACGATCCTGACGACGACTGGCTGAAACCGGTGGACGAGGTCAGTGCGGACCATCACCTCGTGCAGATGGCGGACCGTGTGGCGCGCCAGATCAAGCGGATGATCCGGGAGGAAACACTGCCCGTGAAGGTCGGCGATAGATATGGCCGCCGGCCGGTGCACGCGGGTGACGTGCTGATCCTTGTGCAAAGTCGGCAGAACCTGCTGTTCCCGGAGCTGATCCGCGCCTGCAAGCAAGCGGGTCTGCCCATCGCCGGTGCGGATGTGCTGCGGGTGGGTGGAGAATTGGCGGTGAAGGATATCGCGGCGCTCCTGCGATTCTTGGCACTTCCGGAGGATGACCTTTCGCTTGCGGCGGCGTTGCGCTCTCCACTTTTCGGGTGGTCGGAACAGCAGCTTTTCACGTTGGCGCACAGGCGACCCGAGAAAAGCTACTTGTGGGAAGCTCTGCGCCGGCAAGCGGATGCTGATAGGACGACCGACATTCTGTACGATATGCTGGAACAGGCGGATTTCCTGCGCCCCTATGATCTGATCGCGCGACTGCTGGTGCGTCATGGTGGTCGGCAAGCGCTGGTGGCACGGCTTGGGGCAGAGGCGGAGGACGGGATCGATGCCCTGCTGGCGCAGGCACTCGCCTACGAGGCCGACAATACACCCAGCCTGACCGGCTTTTTGACCTGGATGGATACGGACGATCTGACGGTGAAACGGCAGATCGACGCGCAGGGCGACCAGATCCGCGTGATGACGGTTCATGGCGCCAAGGGGCTGGAAGCGCCCATCGTCATCCTGCCCGACACCGCCGAGCGCAAGAACGAGGTGAAGTCGCAGATTTTGACGGGGAATGCACCGCTTTGGAAGACCTTGAAGGCTGACATGCCGCCAGCCATGGCGGTCCACCATGATTCTATCGCCGCCGCTCAGGCGCGCGAAAGGCTGCGGCTGCTTTACGTCGCGATGACGCGCGCGGAAAGCTGGCTGATCGTCGGCGCAGCTGGCGAGACGGGCAAGTCCGGGACCGCGTGGCACGATCTAGTGGCCGAAGGCGTCAGTCAGTCGGCCGGCACAGAGGCGCTGGCCGGCTATCTGGTGGTGCAACGGGTTGAGCATGGGAACTGGCACGGCGGCGCGTTGCAGCCACCGCCGCTGCGGACGGTCGCCGCCGGACCGGCCGAGACACTGGCACCGCTGCCGGAAGCGGTGCGCACGGTCACTGTCCAACCGTCAAACCTTGGCGGCGACAAGACCATTGCGGGCGAGGGCGAAGATGGTGACGCTGCATCGCTCATTCGCGGCAGTCTGATCCATTTGTTGTTGGAACATCTCCCCGCCCTGCCCCCGGCAGATCGGCGACGTGTCGGCGCGCGCCTTGTCGAGGCCACGCCGGATGCCGAAACCGTGCCCACCGACGACCTGATCGACGCGGTATTGTCGTTGATCGACGCGCCGCATCTGGCAACTCTCTATGCCCCTGACACGCTGGCAGAAGTCGGTATCACTGCCGACCTGCCGGAACTGGGCCGAATGCACGGGACCATCGATCGGCTGATCGTGACGCCTGACACCGTGACGGCGGTGGATTTCAAAACCAATCGCAATACGCCTGACAGGGTCGAGGACGTGCCGGACGGTTTGTTGCGGCAGATGGGGGCCTACGCTGCGGCGCTGGGGCAAATCTATCCCGGCCGCCGGATCGAGACTGCGATCCTCTGGACCCGGCCAGCGATCCTGATGAATCTGCCCCCTGCCCTGACGGCCGCGGCGCTGGCGCGCAGCGTCCTTGACGTTCGAGGGGCGCGTTCATAGGTTCCAGCCCTGACACACAATCCGATTGGAGAAGCCCCATGGCTACCACCGCCGTCACCGACGCCACCTTCGACACAGAAGTGCGCCAGTCCGACATTCCCGTTGTCGTCGATTTCTGGGCCGAATGGTGCGGTCCGTGCAAGCAGATCGGCCCGGCGCTGGAGGAGATCAGCGAAGAGCTGAAAGGCAAGGTGAAAATCGTCAAGGTCAACGTCGACGACAATCCCAATTCTCCTGCCCAGATGGGCGTGCGCGGCATCCCGGCGCTCTTCGTCTTCAAGAATGGCGAAGTCGTGTCGAACAAGGCAGGCGCTGCGCCGAAGGCATCGCTGAAGGGATGGATCGAAGGCGCGATCTAAGCCTAACTGGCTGATCGACTAGCAAAGGGCGTCCCGACGGGGCGCCCTTCGTCGTATCAGACCGGCCAGCCATGTCGGCGCAGGGCATACGCGATCCTTGTCGTGACCTCCTGTGCCGGGCGTCCTGCGTTGATCGACATGCGCTGCAGGAACCACCAAAGGTAGGTTTCGAATTCCGATGTCTCACGCCAGTTGGCGAAGGCTGCTTCGACACCGTCGCGCGGGACGTTGCCGGCAATGTGGTGAAAATCGATCTGGGCAAAAAGGACGGCCGGCTTGCGGAAGAAATAGCCCGCAAGCGCGACCGAAGAGTTTTGCGTCACCACAAGTTGGCAGGCGTTCAGGCACGTCACCATGTCCTGCGTGCCGATGCTGACGTTGCCATGACGGGTCTCGATTTCGGCGAGCGCGGCACGGTCGCGGTCGTCGTAGCGCTCTTTCGGATGCAGCGTCGCGATCACGTCGTTATGCGGAAACAAGGTTGCGGTGCGTGATATCATCTCGACCGGACTACACGACTGGAAGGACCGGTGCTTACGGATCAGGCCCTGAAGCGGAATGTAGATTGGACCATCAGCCACAGCCTCGTGCCGGGCCTGCGGAAACAATCTCTTGCGCCAGGATGCAACAAAGTGTCTGGCAGCGTCGCGGTCGACCGTGTCTGGATCAAATGGTGCCAAAGCGACGTCCCATTCCCAACGTCGCGCCGAGGCTTCGATTTGCCAGAAGGGATAGAAGTAGGACCGACGCATGGTGAGGGCGCGCGGATGGCTGGGGGCGTCCATATGATAGAGCGCAAAACCCGGCCGATCCGCGGAAGCACGGCGCGCTGCATCGGTATTCTCAGTATAGAAAACCCGAAGTCCTGCATCACAGACCGTCTTGGCGACCAGCGCAATAAAATTGTGACGTCCTTCCCGGGCGCTGTCCAGCAGTCCAGTGTCCAGATAAAATGTGACGTCACCGGATCGGCCCATGGCCGGACGGTAGGGTTACGGCTGGATGCGTTCAAGGCCCGACCTTGTCGCCCGCGGCGGTGGCGTCCATATACCGGGTAGCAAAATACAAGGAGGCTCTCATGAGCCGTGAAGATTTTCCCGGCTGGCACGGGACGACAATCATCGGTGTTCGCAAGGGCGGCCAAGTCGTCATTGCGGGCGACGGACAGGTCAGTCTGGGCCAGACGGTCATCAAGGGCACTGCCCGCAAGGTGCGGCGTCTGGCGGTGAAGGGTACGGATGTCGTCTGCGGTTTCGCAGGGTCGACCGCCGATGCCTTCGCGCTGCTCGAACGGTTGGAAAAGAAGTTGGAGGCGACGCCCGGCCAGTTGCAGCGTGCCTGCGTGGAGCTGGCGAAGGACTGGCGCACCGACAAGTATCTGCAGAAGCTGGAGGCGATGCTGATCGTCAGCGACGGCAGCGATCTTTACGTCATTACCGGCGCGGGCGATGTGCTGGAACCCGAACATGACGTCACCGCCATCGGGTCGGGGGGCAACTACGCGCTTGCCGCGGCGCGGGCGCTGATGGACACCGACATGGATGCCGAACAGATCGCGCGCCGGGCGATGGCGATCGCGTCGGACATCTGCGTCTATACCAACGGCAACCTGACCGTCGAGACCATCGCTCGATGATTGACCGTGACGACCTGCGCGCAGCCACCGCCGCGGGTGTCATATCCGAGGCGCAGGCCGCATCCCTTGCCAGCCTGGCCGACAGCCGGCGAGGCGCGCGAGAAGGACTAGCGGCGGGTGACGAACCGTTCGAGCTGTTCCGCGGATTTAATGAGATCTTTATCGTCGTCGGACTGCTGATCCTGTCGTCGGGCTGGGTCGGCGTCGTCACACTCTTCGTGGGGGTCAGCGACCGTGGCAACGGTGCGCTGATCGGCCTTCTGACAGCGGCCCTGACTTGGGTGCTGTCGGAATACTTCGTGATCCGCCGGCGGATGGTGGCGCCGGCCATAGCGCTCTCGATCATGTTTGCGCTGACGGCTTTGCTGTCTTTCGGCATCTGGTTCGCGCAGCCCTTCATGGTGGCGCAAAACGATTTCAGCAGCCTGCCCTGGCCCGCCGTCTGCGCGACGCTGGCGGTGCTGGTCTATTGGGCCCGGTTCCGTGTGCCCTTCGCGCTGGCCATCGTCGCCGTAGGGCTCTTCTCCATCGGCATCTTGATCGCCGCCATCGCCCGCGGCACCCCGGCCACCTGGGTCGAGATGTTCAAGCTTTCGGCCGATGGGCCCTTTGCCTGGATCACGCTTGTGCTGGGTCTTGCCGTCTTTGGTGTCGCGATGCGGTTCGACATGTCCGATCCGCACCGCGTCACCCGGCGATCGGCGAACGGGTTCTGGCTGCATGTCGTCGCGGCCCCCGCGCTGGTCAACACCGTCGCGCTGTCGTTGCTGGACCGGGGCGGGGCGGCAAATCTCTTCCTGCTGGCGATTCTCGGGCTGTTTGCCCTCGTCGCCATTGTCATCGACCGCCGGTCGTTCCTGATCGCCGCCATCGGATACATCGTCACGCTGTCGTTGACCGTCTTTCGCGGCGAAAGTGCCGCCCTGCCGATCCTGATGCTCGGGATCGTTCTTCTCCTCCTCGGCGCGTTCTGGGCCCCTATTCGCGCCACCCTCCTGCGGCCCTTGGCGGGGGTGCTGCCCCTTGACCGTCTGCCGCCCGTTTCCCTGACAAAGGACTGATCATGACCGATCTGACCCCCCGCGAAATCGTGTCCGAGCTGGACCGCTACATCATCGGCCAGAACGACGCAAAGCGTGCCGTGGCCGTCGCCATGCGCAACCGCTGGCGCCGTCAGCAACTGGGCGACGACCTCCGCGACGAGGTGTACCCGAAGAATATCCTGATGATCGGACCCACCGGCGTCGGCAAGACCGAAATCAGCCGCCGTCTGGCGAAACTCGCCCGTGCACCTTTCATCAAGGTCGAGGCGACGAAGTTCACTGAAGTCGGCTATGTGGGTCGCGACGTGGAACAGATTATCCGTGACCTTGTCGAAAGCGCGATCGTCGAGACGCGCACTTGGATGCGCGAGGATGTGAAGACCAAAGCGATCGAAGCCGCGATGGAGCGTGTCGTCACTGCCGTCGCTGGCAAGGACGCCCGTGAGGGTACCCGTGAGATGTTCCGCAAGAAGCTGAAGGACGGTCTACTGGACGACACGGTGATCGAGCTGGAGTTGAAGGACACCTCCAATCCGCTGGGTGGGTTCGAAATACCGGGCCAGCAGCCGGGGATGATGAATTTGGCCGACATGTTCGGCAAGATGTCCGGCGGGCGCACGGTTAAAAAACGGATGACTGTTGCGGAAAGCTACGACGCCCTGATCGCGGACGAGGCGGACAAGCTTCTGGACGATGAGACCGTCACCAAGGCTGCTCTGGAGGCGGTGGAGCAATCCGGCATCGTCTTTCTGGACGAGATCGACAAGGTTTGCGCCAAGTCCGACGCGCGCAGCGCCGACGTCAGTCGTGAAGGCGTGCAGCGCGACCTTCTGCCGCTGATCGAGGGCACGACCGTCAGCACGAAGCACGGGCCGATCAAGACCGACCACATTCTCTTCATCGCCTCGGGGGCCTTCCACGTCGCCAAGCCGTCGGACCTGCTGCCGGAACTGCAGGGGCGTTTGCCGATCCGGGTGGAGCTCCGCGCGTTGACGGAGGAGGACTTCGTCCGCATCCTGACTGAGACGGACAACGCGCTGACGTTGCAATACTCGGCGCTGATGAAGACCGAAAATGTAATTGTAACGTTCTCCGAGGACGGCATAGCGGAACTGGCCAAGATCGCAGCGCAGGTCAACGAGAGCGTGGAGAACATCGGCGCCCGCCGGCTCTATACCGTGATCGAGCGGGTGTTCGAGGACCTGTCCTTTACCGCGCCCGACCGGGGCGGAGAGGAGATCGTGATCGACGCCGCCTTCGTCGAGAAGCACTTGGGCGAGATGTCGCGGTCCACCGACCTGTCGCGCTACGTGCTCTGATCCGCGCCATGGCGGGGCAGGCCGCGATGCCGGCCCCCGACAAATCTGCGCGCTGATCCTCATTTCGCCCTTTCCCTCCAGCAGGTGTGGGATCACAAGGGCGCAATGACCGCCGCGCCGACCTACCTCCGCTTCGTGAAAGACAATGCGCCGTTCCTCGTGACCGGCGCGCTCCTGATGTTCCTGTCCAGCTTCGGACAGACGTTCCTGATCGCGGCGTTTGGCGGAGAGATCCGCGATGCCTATGGGCTGACGAACGGCGAATGGGGGCTGATCTACATGATCGGCACCGGCGCCTCCGCGGCCATCATGGTCTTTGCTGGCGGTCTCGCGGACAGGTTCCGCGTGCGGGTCCTCGGGATCGGCACGGTCCTGTGCCTCGCGGCGGCCTGCGTGTTCATGGCGCTCAATCCCTTCGTGATCCTGCTGCCCGTCGTCATCTTCGCGCTGCGCTTTACCGGGCAGGGGATGACCAGCCATGTCGCGGCCGTCGCCATGTCGCGCTGGTTCGTGGCGACGCGGGGACGTGCCCTGGCCTTTGCCGCCTTCGGCGTCATGGCGGGAGAGGCTTTGCTGCCCCTGACGATGGTCTGGCTAAAGCGGTTCGTCGATTGGCACATCCTCTGGATCGGGTTCGCGGTCTTCGCCGTGTTGGCGTCGCTGGTGCTGTTCCGGCTGCTACGACTGGAGCGATCCCCGGCCTCCGTCGCACAGGAAACGAGCGCGACAGGCATGGACGGACGGCACTGGACCCGCGCCGAAGCGCTGCGCCACCCGATGTTCTGGGCGATGGTCCCGGCAGTCATGTCCTTCTCCGGCTTCGCCACCGCCTTCTGGTTCCACCAGGCCCATTTCGCCGAGATCAAAGGCTGGACCCAGCTTGAACTGGTGTCGGTCTTTCCGCTGGGGACCGCGGCGCTCGTGCTGTCGACGATCGTCTATGGCTGGGCCCTCGACCGCTTCGGCGCCCTGCGGTTGCTGCCGGTCTATCTGCTACCGCTGGTCGCGGCCTTCGTGCTGCACTGGTATGCGACCGAAGTCTGGATGACCGCCATCGCGGTGATCCTGATGGGCAGTGCAGGGGGCGGTCAGGCGACCTTGCTGAATGCCTGCTGGGCCGAGCTTTACGGCACGCGCCATCTCGGATCGATCAAGGCGGCGGCCACGGCGCTCATGGTGCTGGGATCGGCAATCGGGCCGGGGCTGTCGGGCTGGCTGATCGATGCGGGCGTGGGCTTCGAGGTGCAGCAGCTCGGCTATGCGGCCGTCTTTGCCTTCGCCGCCCTCGTGCTGATCGTTCCCGTCCGCAACGCGAGGCGTAGCCTAACGGCGTTTGCGTAGATAGACGTAATAGGCCCCGTCGCCGCCGTGCTTGAGGTGCGCCGGACGCACCTCCAGCACCGCGGGGGCCAAGGGGGGCAGTTTCAGCCATTGCGGGACGTAACGGCGCAGCACGCCGCGTCCCTCCGGTGCCCAGCCGTCGCTGACGCGGCCCTTGCCGGTGATGACCAGCACCAGCCGCTTTCCGGCGGCCTGCGCGTTCAGAATGAAAGCGATCAGCTCGGGATAGGCCTCGTCCTGATACATGCCGTGCAGGTCGAGCCGCCCTTCCGGCTTCAGCTTGCCCGCCTTCATCCGCAGGAAGTTCTTGGCGTCCATCGCGACGGGGGCACTACGCAGACGCTCGCGCAGCGGGGGCAGGATATCGTGGGGGCGGGTGACGTCCGCCTTCGCGCCGACGTCGAAAGGCGCAACGGGTGATTTTGGTGCGACCTTGCGCGACGGCAGCACGGGATCGGGCACAGGCTTTGGCCGCTTCTGAGCGTGAAGCGGTTTGACCTGCGCCCTGACGTGGTCCCAGACCGCTTTGTCGTCTGGGGAAAGGTGCCGGGGCCTTCGCATCAGTAGTCCAGCGGATCGCTGACCTTCGCCAGCGCGTATTCGACGGGCATCAGCACGACCATGCGCCCGCCGTCCTTCACCGCACCGGCCGCCGCACCGGCGGCGTCGCCGGTGCCGAAGTAGATGTCCGCCCGCTGTGCGCCCTTGATCGCGGACCCGGTATCCTGCGCGACCATCAAGCGCCGCATGGGGTCCGTGCCATCCTTCTCGATCCAGACCGGCGCACCGAGCAGGGTGATCGCGGGATCGACGGCAATGCTGCGACCGGGCGTGATCGACCGGTTCATTGCGCCGAGGGGGCCCCGTTCGGCAGGAACTTCATCAATTGTGCGAAAAAACACGTAGGATTCATTCAGCCACAAAAGGCCGGGGCCTTCTTCCGGATGGTCCAGCACCCACTGGCGGATGACCGGAGACGATACTTCGTCCAGCGTGAATTCGCCGCGGTCAACCAGCGCGCGTCCGATCGATGTATAATCGCGCCCGTTCTTTCCCGCATAGCCCACCCGGATCACACGGCCATTGGGCAGGCGGATGCGCCCTGATCCCTGCACTTGAAGAAAGAATAGATCGACCGGATCGGAGAGCCAGGCAATCTCCATCCCGCGATCCGCGAAGGGCTGGTTTTCCTCGATCTCGCGCCGACTATAGACGCCTTCGGTACCGTCGTCCGGCAGACGATAGATCGGGTAAGGGTAAACCTCGTCGGGGGTCAGGCTGCCGCGCAACTCCGGCTCGTAATAGCCGGTGAAAAGCATGGGCTGGCCGTCCTCGATCAAGACAGGCTGAAAAAATGTTTCAAAGAAGTCGCGCGCTGCCGGGCCATCCTTGGCAAAGGCGCAAAGGCGCGCCCAATCGGGGCGGGGGATGTCGCCGCAGGTCTGGATAAATACATTAAGAGCTGCTGCATGATCATCGGCGGCCCAGCCGTCGAGGTCTTCGTAGGTCAGGAAAGTGTAAGTCGGTTCAGCCATGGCCGTCCCAGTCATCGCAAAGATCAGAAGAGACGTCCGTGCCAGACCCCGAAGCATTATTCGCCAGTGGCCACCAGCCGCCAGTTGGGATCAGCGCTGTCCATGACGCGAGCAAAAGTCCAGACGTCCTTTTGACGCTTGATCGCGTTGGGATCACCCTCGACGATGTCGCCGCCGTGATCGCGGACGACATAGTTCATCTCACCGGTGAAGCGGACGGTCATCTCGGCCTCTTTCGTCTGCGGATCGAATGTCGCGTCCTTCAGGCCAAGGTCGCTGATGCCGACGAAAACGGCAGTGACCTGCAGTCCCTGGTCTGCACGCTGGTGAACCACCTGCTCGAATGCGTCATAGACGTCGGGCGAGATGAAATTACGAACCTCGTCAAGACTGCCATGCTCAAAGGCGATCAGGATCATCTCGTAGGCAGACCGCGCCCCGGTCAGGAACTGCGTCACGTTGAACGACGGATCGACCCGCTTCATGGCAGTCAGCGCCTGCGCTGTATCGCTTCCTTCCGTCGCGTGATCTGTGATGTCGCGGTCGGGCCCACCCTCGATCACCTCGAAGTCGCGCCGGCGTGAATCGGTCTTTACCACCTGATCCGCTGGAATTTGCGGCTTTTCAAAGCCTTCACGGGTGCCGAGAACGCCCCGCAGCCGCAGGATCAGAAATATTGCGATTCCCGCAAGGACGAGCAGCTGGATGATGGGTCCGTTCATGTGTTCCTCTTTCCGGGCGGCTGGAAACCGTCAATGGTCCATCCTATGTAGGGGCCACCCGGGGTCAAGTCCACCTGCGCCCCCGCCACCGTGACCAAAGGACCCGATATGCGACTGCTTCTGGCGTTCATCGCCGTGCCCCTGATCGAGATCGCCCTTTTCATTCAGGTTGGCGGGCTGATCGGGTTGTGGCCGACGCTGCTCATTGTGCTCGTGACGGCGGTACTGGGGTCTTGGCTGGTCCGCACGCAGGGTGCAGCAGAGCTTGGGCGGCTGCGGCAGTCATTCTCGACCTTGCAGGATCCGGCAGAACCCCTTGCAAACGGCGCAATGATCCTGTTCGCCGGGGCATTGTTGCTTACGCCGGGGTTCTTCACCGATGCCTGCGGCTTTGCTCTCTTGATCCCCGCCGTGCGCCGCCGCGCCTTTCTGGCCATCAAGTCGCGCGTCCGGTTCGCACAGTTTGAGATGGGGCCGCAGTCCGGAACGCGTCCGACCGGACCGGTCGGGCCCGATGACCGTGTGATCGACGGCGAGTTCGAAACCATCGATCCGGACAAGCGTCCGACGCATGGTCCGTCCGGCTGGACCCGGCATTGAGCACGAAGCCTCTGCCTGATATGTCCAATGGCAACCCAGAGTGAGGAGTGACCAGATGGCCGACAACGAGACCCCGGAAAACGACACGCCCCAGAAACCCGTGCAGCCGCCGCAGATCACGAACCGTATCGTCGCACAGTATGTCCGGGACATGTCGTTCGAGAACATTCTGGCGCAAAAGGGGATCAGCGGCGATGCGACCCCCGACATTCAGGCCCGCGTCGATGTCGAGGCCCGCAAGCGCGGCGGCGATGACCAGTTCGAGGTTATCACCAAACTGAACATCACCAGCAAGACGAAGGAAAAGGGCGAAACCCTGTTCGTGCTGGAAGTCGACTATGCCGGGGTCTTTCAGGTAAGCGGCGTTCCGGACGAGCAGATGGGGCCGTATCTGATGATCGAGTGCCCGCGTCTTGTTTTCCCGTATATCCGCAAGTTGGTTGCTGACCTGACGCGCGAAGGCGGCTTCCAATCTTTGAATCTTGAACAGTTCGACTATGTGGCGCTTTATCGGGCAAAGCTGGCTGCTCAGATGGAAGCGCAGAAGAAGGCGCAGGAAAATCAGCCGGTCAATTAGGCCAGCCTTTTCCATAAGGCGCCGTCACCCATGTTCGCCACGAAAGCGTCATGGGCGGCGGCTTCTTCTGAAGTAAGACGTGAAGGCAGCGGTTTTTCGCGGGGCGCCGGGCGCCAAGCCGTTTCCGTCTTGATTGCCGGTCCCGTCGCCGCCCGTGTCGACAAGGCGAAATCCGGCTGACGCCCGCCGATCAGTTCAAGATAGACCTCCGCAAGGATTTCGCTGTCCAGCAGGGCGCCGTGAAGGGTACGGGCATCGTTGTTGATACCGAACCGGCGGCACAGGGCATCCAGAGAGGCGGGAGACCCCGGAAACCGCCGACGCGCTATGGCAAGCGTGTCGAGCGCCCGATCCATTGCGATCGCTGGTTTCTTTGCCCAGCCAAGTTCCGCATTCAGGAATTTCATGTCGAAGGCAGCATTGTGAATGACAAGCTTCGCATCGTTGCCGATGAAGTCGAGGAAATCCTGGGCAATCGCAGCGAAGACAGGCTTGTCGCGCAGGAAATCGTCGCCCAGACCGTGCACCTCGAACGCGCCTTGCGGCATGGTCCGCTGCGGGTTGATATACTGATGATAGGTCCGACCGGTCGGCATGTGATTGATTAGTTCAACAGCACCGATTTCGACAATGCGGTCTCCGTCTTCAGGCTCGAACCCAGTGGTTTCCGTGTCGAGAACGATTTCACGCATGCTTTTTTCCTGTCAGATCGTAAATCAGGTTTTGCACGGCAGTCCGGGTGTCGTCCAGTGTCAGTGTTTCGATCACCACGTCGGCGCGACGACGCTTTTCCGCATCCGGGATCTGGCGTGTCAGGATAAGGTCGAAGGTCTCTTGCGTCATGCCGGGGCGGGCAAGAACGCGGGCGGCCTGCACCTCGGCCGGGGCGCTGACCACAAGAACCGTGTCCAGCCATTCGGCCGCACTTGTTTCGAACAAAAGCGGAATATCAAGAACGACAAGTTCGTGCGGGTGGGCGGCGATGAAGGCATCGCGGTCGGCCTTGACCAGAGGATGGACGATCTCCTCCAGTCGCTTCAGCGCCTCGGGGTCTGTGCGCAGGATTTCATTGAGGGCAGGGCGGGACACCGCGTCACTCTGGACGGCTTCCGGAAAGATACGTTTCACGGGTTCAACCGCGGCGCCACCGGGGGCATAGAGGCCGTGGACCGTTGCGTCTGCGTCCCAGACCGGGATGCCCATATCGCGGAACATGGCAGCGGTCGTGCTCTTGCCCATTCCGATCGAGCCCGTAAGCCCAAGAAGATGTGTCATGCCAGCACGGCGGCTCGAAGCGCTTCGTCGACCTCCGGTCGTCGACCGAACCAGCGTTCGAAACCCGGCACGCCTTGATAAAGCAGCATGCCGAGACCGTCGACGGTCTCGCACCCTCGGTCGGCTGCGCGTTGCAGCAGATCGGTCTGCAGTGGGTTGTAGACGATATCGGTAACGATGGTGGAGGGGCGCAGATGGTCCAGCGACACGCGCAATTCGGGCTGACCTGTCATGCCAAGGGATGTCGTGTTGATAAGAAGTGCTGCGTCGCCAAGCACCGTTCCAGCCTGCACCCAGTCGACAACGACGATCCGCTGACCGAATTCTGCCTTCAACGCCTCCGACTTGGCACGCGTACGATTGGCCAGCAGGATCTGCGGAACCCCGGCATCCGCAAGAGCCACAATTATGGCACGTGCTGCCCCACCGGCCCCAAGGATCACGGCGGGTCCATCCTTCGGATCCCAGCCCGGCGCGCCGTGTCGAAGGTTGGCCATGAAGCCGTAACCGTCCGTATTATCCGCGTGAATCTTTCCATCTTCTCGGAAGATGAGCGTATTGGCCGCTCCGATAAGGGTCGCACGGTCAGAGACATGATCGACGAACTTCAGCACTTCGGTCTTGTGCGGGATCGTGACGTTTGCGCCGACAAATCCCATGCGGGGCAGGGTACGAACGACATCCTTCAGATCCTGCGAGGCGACATGCAGGGGCACGTAATCGCCGCGCAGATCATAGCGCCGCAGCCAGTGGCGATGCATCACGGGAGAGCGGGACTGGCTTATCGGGTTGCCGATCACACCGGCGAGGGGAATGTCTGGACGTGTCATGCCGCCAATGTCCCGCGCAGCGTCAGATATGACAAGAGTTCCAACAACGGCAAACCGAGGATATTGAAATAATCGCCTTCGATCCGATGGAACAACCGGACGCCCTCCGCTTCGATCTGGTAGGCGCCGACGCAGTGACGGATCTCCTCCCAGTTCCGGGCGACGTAATCGGCGATGAAGGTGTCACTGGCATCGCGCATATGAAGACGCACGACGCCTACATGCCGCCACTGCGGCTGTCCGTCCACATAGACGACAGCGGCAGAAAGAAGACTGTGCATCCGACCCCGAAGCGCTTGCAGTTGCGCTTGGGCAGCTGCAGGATCTTCTGGCTTTGACAAAATATCCTGTCCAAGAGCCAGAACCTGGTCGCAGCCAACCACCACTGCTTCCGGCTGCCTGACTGAAACCTTTCGCGCTTTCAATTCTGCCAGCGCATCGGCGACATCACGGGGCGATGCGCCCTCTGCCTGTAGCGCCAAGCGAACGGCGTCCTCGTCAATCCGAGCGATCTGCGTACGAAATGTCACACCGGCATTGCGGAGGAGAGTGGCACGGATCTTCGATCCGCTGGCCAGGATCAGGTCGTCAGTCATGTGGATAACCCATCGGAAAAGCGGTGCCCGCGATATCTTCAGATGTGCGACAACGATCGTCCGAAGACAAGTGAGCTGCGGAGGAGGGGATAAGACACCTGAAGATGAACAGGTGCTTAACATGGGGATGGGAGAACTGACCCATGTGCACAAATCTCATTTGATGACAGAGTCAAGACTGATGAGGACTGAAATATGCCGGAGAGGTCAAGATTAACCGTATAAATTTATGATACTTTTATATCCTTGCGTGCCGTAACTTCCGTCTCCCTCTTGGCTGTTGATGTGGATAATTCTGGGTATGAAATATTAATCCACAGATTCTGGTCCTACCTAAAACATCATCATCTTTCTTTTTTCTCTTTATTCTTTAAGGAGACGTAAACGTTTGACGGGGACAAGATCGTGGGTTGGCTCAACGGATACTATGACTGGATCAAGGCAGTGCATGTCATGGCCGTGATCGCATGGATGGCCGGGCTGTTCTATTTGCCGCGTCTCTTCGTCTATCACGCCGAACGCGCTACCGTTGGATCCGAGTTGGATCGGACCTTTCGGATCATGGAAGACAAGCTGCTACGTTTGATCATGCGGCCGGCGATGATCACGGCATGGATCTGCGGCGGATTGATGGTCGCCATGGGAGGCCTCGATTTTAGCGCGGTCTGGGGGTGGGCAAAATTAGGTGCCGTGATTGCCATGACGGCGGCACATGTCTGGATGGCAGCGCGAAGCAAGGATTTTGCCGTGGGTCGTAATACCCGATCCGGTCGCACCTATCGGCTGGCAAACGAAGTGCCGACGGTCCTGATGATCGTGGCTGTCGTTGCGGTCGTCGTGAAACCCTTCTAAGACGCGTTGACTTTTCATACAGCGACAATTATCGCTGAATGACGCTGCCCGTCCGGGCAATCCTGCGTTTCCCCGATCCGAACTTTTGATACGCCCGCCGCGGCGTCTGGAACCATACCTCATGTCCGAACACCGTCTGAACCTGGCCGACCTGAAGGCACAGAGTCCTAAGGACTTGCTGTCCATGGCTGAAGAACTCGAGATCGAGAATGCCTCGACGATGCGGAAGGGCGACATGATGTTCGCCATCCTGCGTGAACGAGCGGATGAGGAGTGGCTGATCGGAGGCGACGGCGTTCTGGAAGTCTTGCAGGACGGGTTCGGCTTTCTGCGGTCGCCCGAAGCGAATTATCTTCCCGGCCCGGATGACATCTATGTCTCGCCCGAGATGATCCGGCAATATTCCTTGTCGACCGGTGATACGGTTGAAGGGACTATGAAGGAACCCAATGATAATGAACGGTATTTCGCGCTGAAGACCGTTGAGAAGATCAACTTTGAAGATCCCGAGAAGACAAAACACAAAGTCGCGTTCGAAAACCTGACACCGCTCTACCCTGACGAGCGGCTGAAAATGGAAGTTGACAGCGAGCACGACAAAAAGGACCGGTCCGCCCGGATCATCGATCTCGTTTCGCCAATCGGGAAGGGTCAGCGTTCGCTGATCGTCGCGCCGCCGCGGACCGGTAAAACTGTCCTACTGCAGAACATCGCGCATTCGATCGAGAAAAATCATCCAGAGATTTATCTCATCGTCCTGCTGATTGACGAACGCCCGGAGGAAGTCACGGACATGCAGCGAAGCGTGAAAGGGGAAGTCGTATCATCGACGTTCGACGAACCCGCTTCTCGACACGTTGCAGTTTCCGAAATGGTGATCGAGAAAGCCAAACGATTGGTGGAGCAAAAGCGTGATGTCGTCATCCTGCTGGATTCTATCACGCGCCTGGGCCGAGCCTTTAACACTACGGTACCCTCGTCAGGCAAGGTGTTGACGGGTGGTGTGGACGCGAATGCGCTGCAGCGCCCGAAGCGGTTCTTCGGTGCCGCGAGGAATATTGAGGAAGGTGGTTCGCTGACGATCATCGCGACCGCGTTGATCGATACCGGGTCTCGGATGGATGAGGTGATCTTTGAAGAATTCAAAGGCACCGGTAACTCTGAAATTGTGCTGGACCGTAAGGTTGCCGACAAGCGCGTATTCCCGGCGATGGATATTCTGAAATCCGGCACGCGGAAGGAAGAATTGCTCGTCGAGAAAAGTGACTTGGCCAAGACCTATGTCCTTCGGCGGATCTTGAACCCGATGGGGACGACCGATGCGATCGAATTCCTGATCGGCAAGTTGAAGCAGACCAAGACCAACGCGGATTTCTTCGATTCGATGAACACTTGATCGAATTTTGGTAGTTGCCATAGATACGATCTTTGCCTTGGCGTCCGCGCCTGGCCGTGCCGGTGTGTCTGTACTGCGGCTGTCCGGTCCGGATGCGGTTGAAATAGCAGCGAAGCTGATGCGCGACGTGCCACCACGACGCGGGTTGCGGCGGCTCAGAGATAGCGATGGCGCCATGCTGGATGATGCGCTTATTCTGCATTTCGAGAAAGGCCGCAGTTTCACTGGCGAAACCGTTGTCGAGTTTCATTTGCATGGCAGTGTGGCAATTGTGGCTGCCGTTTCGGCTAGTCTGAAGCAAGGCGGTGCACGGCAAGCCGAAGCGGGAGAATTTACACGGAGGGCTTTGGAAAATGGCCGTCTGGATCTAGCGCAAGTTGAGGGCTTAGCTGATCTGATCGATGCTGAAACCGAAGCGCAGCGGAGACAGGCGGTCAGTATTTTTACAGGTGCTCTCAGTGATATGGCGGAGCGCTGGCGCACGCGTCTCGTTCGTGCGGCTGCTTTGGTCGAGGCGACGATAGATTTCGTCGACGAAGACGTACCCGTCGACGTCTATCCAGAAGTTCTATCTCTTTTAAACGATACGGCGACAGAATTGATATCGCAGACTGAAGGCGCGCACGCCGCTGAGCGGATACGTGATGGATTCGAAGTTGCTATCGTCGGTCGCCCGAATGTAGGCAAATCAACGTTATTGAACCGATTGGCAGGTCGGTCTGCTGCTATCACGTCCGATATCGCTGGCACCACCCGCGATGTCATTGAGGTGCGGATGGATCTTGCGGGTCTACCGGTCACCTTGCTTGATACAGCCGGGATACGTGACACGACTGATAAGGTTGAAAAGCTTGGAGTATCGCTGGCTCTTCAGCGGGCAGAAATGGCAGATCTAAGAATCTTTCTTATGGAAGATTCGGAGGATTTGCCAATGACTCCTCATGCCGACGATTTGATGCTGCGTGCGAAGGCGGATGTATACGGTGACGGCGTATCCGGACTGACGGGGCAGGGGGTAGATGAAATGCTCAAGGACATCACCCGCATCCTAGAGCTTCGGGCAATGGGTGCCAGTGTTGTCATTCGCGATCGACACCGAGACGCGATGCAGCGGGCAATTGTCGAAATTGATCGTGCAAGGGTAATGATTGATGGTGCTGCGTCGGCTGACTTGGTCGCTGAGGACATCCGAAGTGCCACGCGCGCGGTTGACATGCTCGTCGGGCGGGTAGATGTAGAGGACCTTCTAGACGAGATCTTTCGCAGTTTTTGCATCGGGAAATAGCAATGTTTCACGTGAAACAATTCGATGTCGTGGTCATTGGCGGTGGACACGCCGGCTGCGAAGCCGCACTTGCCTCTGCGCGGTCCGGGGCCGAAACTGCGCTTATAACGTTAAATACCGAGAGCATTGGCGTCATGTCCTGCAACCCTGCTATCGGCGGATTGGGAAAAGGGCATTTGGTTCGAGAGATCGATGCTCTTGGCGGTGCGATGGGTTTGGTGGCAGATGTATCTGGCATTCAATTCCGCCTGCTGAACCGAACCAAAGGTCCAGCCGTCCAAGGTCCGCGAACGCAATCTGATCGGCTGCGATATCGTCAGGCAATGCAAAAAGTTATCGAAAATCAAGAACTACTTACTGTTATACAAGGCGAAGTCGTTGATTTCGGTACTCAAGACAATGTCATTGAGTCAGTTCAGTTGGCTGATGGTTCTATATTGACAACGCATGCCCTGATTTTAACAACGGGGACATTCCTGCGCGGCGTTATTCATATTGGTGATCAGCGGCACGACGGTGGTCGGATGGGGGACAAAGCGTCCGTAAGGATGGCTGAGCGCCTGGACCATTTTGGTCTGAAGCTAGGGCGCTTGAAAACTGGCACACCTCCTCGGCTTGATGGTCGGACCATTCAGTGGGATAAGCTGGATAGGCAGGTCGGAGATGACGTGCCGTCGCTCTTTTCCTTTTTGTCGATAGGTGTAACCGCGCCCCAAGTCGCGTGCGGTATTACCGAAACAAACTCGAAAACTCATGATATCGTCCGCGCCAACCTCGAAAAGTCCGCAATGTATGGCGGCCATATCGACGGCGTTGGACCGCGTTATTGTCCATCCATCGAAGATAAAATTACCCGTTTTGCGGATAAGGATTCACATCAGATTTATCTGGAGCCAGAAGGTCTGACGAGCGACACAATTTACCCGAACGGTATATCAACCTCTCTGCCGGCTGACGTCCAGGAAGCCTACGTGCACTCGATCAATGGTCTCCAAGACGCCGTAATTAAGCAACCCGGATATGCGATCGAGTACGATTATGTCGATCCCCGCAATCTACACCCATCCCTTGAACTAAAGGTTTGCCCGGGTCTTTATTTGGCGGGGCAAATCAATGGCACAACCGGGTACGAGGAGGCGGCAGCGCAGGGAATCGTTGCCGGATTGAATGCGTCGCGTCGTGCGCGTGGCTTGGAAGCTGTGCATTTCAGCCGTTCCAATTCATACATTGGTGTCATGTTGGACGACCTGACGTCGCGAGGTGTGACAGAGCCATATCGTATGTTTACATCTCGCGCAGAGTTTCGCCTTGCCCTTCGGGCTGATAATGCGGATCAGCGACTGACACCTCTTGGCCGAGAGTACGGTCTCGTGCCCGACGATCGCTGGGCTGCCTTTTCGAAGAAGATTGATAAAATATCTGCAGTGCGCGCGCATCTTGAAAAGATCAATCTCTCGAGTGCGGAAATAGCCGACGTTGGTGTTAATATTGGTCGCGATGGTGCAAGCCGTTCAGCATTGGACGCGCTGTCTCTGGCAGATATGGAATTTGAAAAACTCGTCGAACTTGTGCCGGGTTTAGACGATGTCGAACCATCTATCAGCGCTCAGATTCGCAATGACGCGCTTTATTCGCCTTATATCAAACGTCAGCAGCGGGACATAGATGCATTACGTCGCGACGAAGCGATGACTATTTCGCCGAATTTCGACTATGGTTCGTTGTCTGGGCTTTCGAATGAGCTGAAGTTGAAATTGAAGGCCGTTAAACCCGCTTCCATGGCACAACTCTCAAAAATTGAAGGGATGACACCTGCTGCAAGCTTGCTTGTGCTATCTGCGGTACGTCGCAGTCAGGTTAGTCGGGCCGTATGACGCCTGAGTCAGAAATTTTCAGTAATGTTTCACGTGAAACAATTCATGATTTGGAACGGTATCAAGAACTGCTGCTGGCGTGGACCAAAACCATCAATTTGATTGCTCCCTCGACGGCTGATGACGTTTGGACACGTCATATTGCTGACTCAGCGCAGTTATACAAACTGATTCCTAATGGCTCTCAGAGCGTAACCGACATTGGGAGCGGGGCAGGTTTGCCGGGTATCGTTCTTGCAATTATTGATAAATTCCGCGACCAAAAGCTCCAATTTACGTTGATTGAAAGTGACCAGCGGAAAGCCGCGTTTCTGAGGACAGTAAGTCGCAAACTGAAGTTATCGATTACAGTATTGCCCGCTCGAATTGAGGCCGTAGATCTGCAAAGGGCGGATGTCTTGACTGCCCGTGCGTTGGCACCGCTGCAAACTCTTTTGTTGTTCGGCAATAGTTTGCTCCATTCCGAGGGAACCGCCCTTTTCTTGAAAGGACGCACGTATCAGAACGAACTCGCTCTGGCTCAGCAAACTTGGAATTTCCAGTACAAGCTGCACCACAGTGGTACTGATCCAGATTCGCGTATCTTGGAAATCAGGGATATTAAACGTGGCCAATGATGATCGTTCACCGTCAACAAAGATAATGGCCGTTGCCAATCAGAAGGGCGGCGTCGGAAAGACAACGACGACCATAAACCTCGGCGCAGCATTGGCAGAGCAGGGCCAAAAGGTACTTTTGATCGACTTGGACCCGCAAGGCAATGCCTCGACTGGATTGGGTATTGCGCTCGATAGACGTGATGTAACGACCTACGATTTTCTGATTGGCGATGCGAGTCCTGCCGAGGCTGTGCAGCGAACCGATGTCCCGAATCTATCGATAATACCGGCCACGACTGACCTCAGCTCGGCAGATATCGAGCTGATCTCGAATGAAAAACGGTCATTTTTGCTGCACGACGCCTTGAGGCAACTGCCAATGGATGCATACGGCTTTGATTATATCCTTATCGATTGTCCGCCGTCGCTGAATATTTTGACAGTCAACGCAATGGTGGCAGCCCATGCCATGATCGTACCGTTGCAAAGTGAATTCTTTGCCTTGGAAGGACTGTCTCAACTCATGCTGACAATTCGCGAGGTACGTCAGACCGCGAACAAATCTCTACGGATAGCGGGGGTCGTTTTGACCATGTATGATCGGCGCAACAATTTGTCCCAACAGGTCGAGGCCGATGCCCGCGAGAACCTGGGCGGGCTCGTCTTTACGACCGTCATCCCGCGGAACGTGAGATTGAGTGAGGCGCCATCCTATGCCATGCCCGCGCTGACCTACGACAGTCAGTCTGCCGGCAGTCAGGCCTATCGTAAACTTGCCCTTGAACTGATGGCAAAAGACAAGATTTCGATGCGAAAGGTTAGCTGATGGCGACGACACCCAAAAGCCGTGGTCTCGGGCGTGGATTGTCCGCACTGATGGCAGATGTTGCGGTTGATCAGCCGGATACCACCAAATCCGTGCCGCGGAGGCCGGATCTCATGGTGCCGGTAGATCGAATTCGTCCAAACCCGGATCAGCCACGTCGGACCTTCGATGCCGACGCGCTGTCTGACCTTTCGGATTCGATCCGCGAAAAGGGCGTAATCCAGCCGTTGATCGTACGAATTGCGCCGGAGGATTCGGAGATCTACGAGATCGTTGCAGGCGAACGCCGCTGGCGTGCGGCGCAAATGGCGCAACTGCATGAACTGCCCGTCTTGGTTCGCGATTTTAACGATACAGAAGTTCTCGAAATCGCTATCATCGAGAATATCCAACGCGCTGACCTGAACCCCGTGGACGAGGCGGCCGGTTATCGCCAGCTGATGGATCGTTTCGGACATACCCAGGAACAGCTTGCCACGGCCCTCGGTAAAAGCCGCAGCCATATCGCCAATCAGATGCGTCTTCTGCAATTGCCAGACGATGTGCTCGGCTGGCTTTCAGAGGGAAAACTGACGTCAGGTCATGCGCGCACCTTGGTGGGCCACCCCGAGGCCAAAGCGCTCGCGCAAGAGATCATCGGCAAGCAGATGTCCGTGCGAGAGGCAGAGCGTCTACTGAAGAAAGGGCCGACCGCGGGGCGCAGCCAGTCGCCAGCCCGCAGTCGCGCCAAAGATCCCGACACGATCATGCTCGAGCGCGAATTGACCGCGGCCCTTCGGATGGGCGTCAGAATCGATCATGTGGCGGGGCAGGAGGGCGGTAAATTGACGATCACCTACAAATCGCTTGCCCAACTTGATGATCTGATGCGTCAGTTGACCGGGGATTGATTGGCCAGAAGCCGACGCAAGATGCCGTTCAGCACCGGTCGTCCGGCATCAGTTACCCGTAGCCGGTCCGGGTCTTCTGCGATCAGACCGAGTTCGATCAAATCTGCCAATTGCGCCGCAGCCGGATCGAATCCAGCGGTTGCAAGGCGTGAGGTCGACAGGCCGTCCCGCAACCGTAGTCCCATGAGCAGCATTTCAGTCAATTGGTCGGTTCGCGTGATTGCCTCACGCTCGATCTCGCCACGACCGGTGCGTTCGACTTGTGCCAGCCAGGGTAGGGGTGCCAGAGATGTGCTGGTACCCCACCGGCTGCCGTCCAGCGTCAGGCGACCCTGCGCCCCAGGTCCGATCCCGATGTAATCGCCGGACTGCCAGTAGATGCAATTGTGTCGGCTTTCGGCCCCCGGACGTGCATGGTTCGAAATCTCGTAACCGACATAACCCGCATCGGCGCAAATTTCCTGTGTCGCCAGATACAGATCTGCCCCCAGATCTTCGTCCGGTAGATCATGAAGTTGCCCCAGAGTGGCGCGCGCGCCAAAGACGGTGCCATCTTCCACGGTGAGTTGGTAAAGTGATAGGTGATCCACTGCCATAGAAAGGGCGCGTGACAGTTCCGAGGTCCATTCTGCCAAAGTCTGGCCTTGCCGCGCGTAGATCAAATCAAAACTGACCCGATCAAAGATATTGCGGGCGATGTCGAAGGCTGCCATCGCCTCTGCGGTCGAATGCATTCGTCCCAACCGCCGCAGATCGTCGTCGTTCAGGGCCTGCACGCCAAGAGACACCCGGTTGACCCCCGCATCGCTATAGCCTGCGAACCGTCCTGCTTCGACGGATGTCGGATTGGCCTCCAGCGTGATTTCTGCATCGTTTGCCATCGGCCAAGTTGCCCTGATGCGACGCAGGATGGCGTCGATCAGGTCCGGTGACATCATGCTGGGCGTGCCACCGCCAAAGAACACCGACTGGAGAACACGGCCTTTCGTTTCAGCTCCCAGACGATCGATCTCGCTCAGATAGGCCGCCTTCCAGCGCGCCTCGTCGATATGACTCACCACATGAGAATTGAAATCGCAGTAGGGACACTTTGACTGGCAGAACGGCCAATGCAAATAGAGCCCGAACCCGCCATGGCGCCAATCTTCCAATGCGGGATCAGGCAAAGCAGCCGGCCACAAGCTTGGCGAAGGCATCGGCCCTGTGACTGATGCGGTTCTTTTGCCAGCGGTCCATCTCGCCGAATGTCTGGTCATAGCCCTCGGGCTGAAAGATCGGATCGTAACCGTGACCCCGGTTTCCTCGTCCCGGCCAGACGATTTGCCCCGGCATCACACCGGCAAAGACCTCGTCGTGGCCGTCCGGCCAGGCCAGAACCAGCGTACAGCAGAACCGCGCACTGCGGGGGAAGGGCGCGTTCGCCGCCTCCAGTTCCGACCACGCCCGCGCCATGGCCATGTCGAAATCGCGACCTGTCGACGTTTCAGCCCAGTCCGCCGTGCGGACGCCCGGCGCACCGCTCAAGCCGTCGATCTCGATCCCGCTGTCATCCGCCAGCGCGGGCAGGCCGGTTGCCTTGGCGGCCGCATGCGCCTTGATGCGCGCATTGCCGACAAAACTGTCCTCGGTTTCCTCCGGCTCTGGCAGGTTGTGGTCAGCATTCGAAGTCAGCGTCACATCATATGGACGCAGTAGATCGGCAATTTCCTCCATCTTGCCGGCGTTATGCGTCGCGACCACGAGGTCTTTGCCGGAAAACCGTCTCATGTCACTGCCTGCGTTTGGATGCGGTTCAGATCCGCTATTCCGCCACCGGCCAGATCCAGCAGCGTGTCCATCTGTCCACGTGTAAAGGTGGCGCCCTCGGCCGACATCTGGACTTCGACCAGTTTTCCACCGGTCATGATGAAATTGCCGTCGACGCCAGCCTCGCTGTCTTCGGGATAGTCGAGGTCCAGAACCTCTTGTCCGGCGTAAATGCCGCAGGAAATCGCTGCCACCGGATCGACCAGCGGATCGCTGGTGACGACCCCCGCCTTCATCAATTTGTTCACCGCCAGCTTCAGGGCGACCCAACCGCCGGTGATCGCTGCACAGCGCGTACCACCGTCCGCCTGGATGACATCGCAGTCGACGGTGATCTGACGCTCGCCAAGCGCGACACGGTCGACCCCGGCACGCAGGCTGCGCCCGATCAGACGCTGGATCTCCTGCGTCCGGCCGCTCTGGCCGTTCTTCGCCTCGCGCCGCATCCGGCTGTGCGTAGCACGCGGCAGCATCCCGTATTCTGCCGTGACCCAGCCCAAGCCGGAATTCTTTAGGAACGGCGGCACCCGTTCGTCTATGCTGGCGGTGCACAGGACATGGGTATCACCCATCCGGATCAGACAAGACCCCTCGGCATGACGGGTCACGCCGGTTTCGATGCTGCAGTCACGCATTTGGTCGGTCTTGCGGCCTGATGGGCGCATGGGAATGATCCTTTCAAGGTTGCGTTCGTCGGATACGCCGCCCAACCTCGAAATCCAAGCCCGATTGACGTCGCGCCATCAAGCGCGCTAAGAATGCGATCCCTTGTACCGGACACCGATGCCAGACCGCACCCCCAGGATCGACGACATGAACGCGCGTGCGCGCGAGGTCTTTCGTCGCATTGTCGAAGGCTATCTCGAAACAGGAAGTCCCGTCGGCAGCCGCACCCTGACCCGGACCATGTCCGAACAGGTCAGCGCGGCCACGATCCGCAACGTAATGAACGACTTGGAGTATCTTGGCCTGCTGGGCAGCCCTCACGTCAGCGCGGGCCGCATCCCGACCCAGATCGGACTACGCATGTTCGTCGATGGCCTGTTGGAGGTCGAGGACATGTCAGGCGAGGATCGCAGTCGCATCGATCAAACACTGGGCGACGGTGATGGCGATGTTGCGTCCATGCTCGACCGCGTGGGTTCGGCCCTGTCGGGCGTGACGCAGGTTGCCAGCCTCGTTCTTACGCCGAAGCACGAAGCGCCGATCCGGCATATCGAATTCGTTTCGCTGTCTGCAAATCGCGCGCTTGTCGTCCTTGTCTTTGCAGACGGTCACGTGGAAAACCGCATATTTACGCCACCCCTCGGTCAGACCCCGTCCTCGATGCGTGAGGCAGCGAATTTCCTCAATGCGATCGCAGAGGGTCAGACGCTGTCCACTCTCGGCGCCGTCATCGCGAGAGAGATCATGGCGCGACGTCAGGAAATCGACACTCTCGCTGCCGATCTGGTGCAGTCCGGTGCCGTCCTGTGGGAAAACGAAGGCGAGCAGAACGAACGACTGATCGTGCGCGGCAGCAGCCATCTTTTATCCGATGCCGATCAGGCGGGTGACATCGATCGCATCCGTAGCCTGTTCGACGACCTCGAACGAAAACGAGATATTGCGCAGTTCCTCGAACTGGCAGAGGAGGGCGACGGCGTGCGCATCTTTATCGGGTCAGAGAACAAACTTTTCTCACTTTCGGGTTCCTCTCTGGTGGTTTCTCCTTATATGAACGCCGACCGTAAGATCATTGGCGCCGTGGGCGTCATTGGTCCGACTCGACTGAATTATGGGCGAATCGTGCCCATCGTGAATTATACCGCACAGCGGGTCGGCCAGATGATCGCCGACCGCACCTGACAGGAAGTGACCATGTCCGAAGACAAATCCGAACCGATGAGCCTTGATGAAATGGCAGCCGAAGGCGATGCCATGGACGAGAATGGCGACGAGGTTCTGGCCCGCATTGCCACCATCGAAGCCGAGCGCGACGACATGCGCGACAAGTTCATGCGTGCGCTGGCAGATGCCGAAAATACGCGTAAGCGAGCCGACCGTGACCGGAAGGAGGCCGAGAACTATGGCAGCGCCCGCATGGCCCGCGATTTGCTGCCGGTCTACGATAACCTGCGCCGCGCCCTGCAGTCTGCGGAAGAAGCTGAAAAGGCGGTGAATGCGGCCTTGCTGGAAGGCGTCGAACTGACAATGCGAGAGCTGCTGTCCGTCTTCAAAAAGCACGGCATCGATCCGATCGTGCCGGAGGTGGGCGACAAGTTCGATCCCAACGTGCATCAGGCCATGTTCGAGGCACCGGTGCCGGGCACCACGTCCGGTCACATCATCCAGGTTTCCACCGAAGGTTTCATGCTGCACGACCGCCTGCTGCGCCCGGCGCAGGTCGGCGTATCGTCGATGCCTGCCAGCTGATGCCCTCCGCGGCGTGTTCCCCGGCGGGGTGCACGTCGCACGGGTTCAAGTGCTACGGACCGAAGCGTCCTCGAGAATCATGGCGGCAGCCTTTTGTGCGATCATCATCGTCGGCGCATTGGTATTGCCGGAGGTGATCGTCGGCATGATGGAGGCATCTACGACCCGCAGCCCTTGCAAGCCACGCAGCCGCAAACGTGAATCCACGACGCTTTCGGGATCGTCGCCCATGCGGCAGGTGCCTACCGGATGAAAGATCGTCGTGCCGATCTCTCCCGCGGCGCGCTGCAGCTCCGCCTCGGTCTGGTAGGTCGGTCCTGGCCGGAACTCCTCTGGCTGGTATTTTGCGAAGGCGGGTTGGGCGGCGATCTCTCGCGTCAGGCGAATCGCCTTGGCCGCTACACGGCGATCGCCCTCGGTTGAAAGGTAGTTCGGGCGGATCGCAGGGGGCGATCCCGCGTCCGGCCCGCTTACGTGAACGGAACCACGGCTCTCGGGGCTCAGGTTGCAGACGCTGGCGGTCATCGCGGGAAATGGGTGGACCGCATCGCCAAACTTGTCGAGAGACACAGGCTGTACGTGGTATTCCAGATCAGCCGTCTCCTTTTCCGGACCGGAGCGGGTGAAAATGCCCAGTTGACTAGGGGCCATCGACATGGGACCGGAGCGTTTGAGCAGATATTCCAACGCGATACCGGCCTTGCCCAACATGGTGCTCGCCGCCTCGTTCAATGTCTTCACGCCACTGACCTTGAAGATCATGCGCAACTGCAAATGGTCCTGCAGGTTTTCGCCCACCTGACGCCGGTCGAGGATCGGCGTGATGCCTGCTTCTGACAGACGATCTGCCTGACCGATGCCGGACAATTCCAGAATTTGCGGCGACCCTATGGCCCCCGCGCTGAGGATCGTTTCACGGCGGGCACGGGCCGTCTTGCGCTGACCCTCATGATCGAAGGCAACGCCGGTGACGCGCCCTTCCGCGATCGTCAGATGTGCGACCTGCGCGCTGGTGATCACGCGCAGGTTGGGCCGCTTCATTGCCGGGCGCAGGAAGGCTTTCGTCGCGCTCCACCGCAGACCGTTGCGTTGCGTAACCTCGAAATAGCCGCCGCCCTCGTTGTCGCCGCCGTTGAAATCGTGGGTGCGCGGGATGCCGTGTTGTTGCGCGGCCTCTAGAAAGGCATCAAGCACGTCCCAACGGACGCGGGCAGGGGCCACGTCCAATTCCCCGCCGGCGCCGTGAACTTCGCTGCTGCCGCGGTGGTGATTTTCCTGCGCTCTGAACAGCGGCAGCACATCGTCCCATCCCCAGCCGGTGCAGCCCATCTGGCGCCACTGGTCATAGTCTCGTGCCTGTCCCCGCATGTAGATCATGCCGTTGATCGATGAACAGCCGCCAAGTACCTTGCCGCGGGGATACATCAGCGACCGGCCACCCAGACCCGCCTCGGCCTCGGTGTTGTACAGCCAGTCGGTGCGCGGGTTGCCGATGCAGTAAAGGTAGCCGACGGGGATGTGAACCCAATGGTAGTTGTCGTTGCCACCGGCTTCCAGCAGCAGGACCTTGTTTCCGGTGTTCTCCGTCAGACGGTTAGCCAGCACGCATCCGGCGCTGCCCGCGCCGATGATGATGTAGTCATAACTTTCCATGGTGTGCCCTACTGTTCCGGCCGGAAACCGAGCCTGCGTCCCAGACGGGATGCATAGAACTCGCCGACAAGACCACGGCGGAACAGCAGGACGCAGGCCATGAAGACGAGTCCGGTGACGATGGTGACGGGGAAGTCGGACGTCGCCAGCTCGTTCTGCAAGGTCACAACCAGGCTCGCGCCGACCACAGGACCGATCATGGTGCCGATACCTCCAAGCAGGGTCATCAGGATGACCTCTCCCGACATCTGCCAGGCCACGTCGGTCAGGGTGGCGAATTCGAAGACTATGGCTTTCAGCCCGCCAGCCAACCCGGCAAGGGCCGCCGACATCACGAAGGCGCCTAGCTTGTAACGGTCTACGGCGTATCCAAGGGACACGGTACGCTGCTCGTTCTCGCGGATCGACTTCAGGATCATGCCGAAGGGCGAATTGACGAAACGCCAGATGATGCCGATGCCGATGAGGAAGACCGCGAGGACGAAGAAATACATGTTGGTCGTGACGTTCAAATCGATCAGGCCGAACAGGTGGCCGCGAGGAACGGATTGGATGCCGTCCTCGCCATGCGTCCAAGCGGATTGCACACAGTAGAAGAAGAACATTTGGCTAAGCGCGAGGGTGATCATGGCGAAGTAGATGCCTTGCCGCCGGATCGCGATCAGCCCGATGACAAGGCCAAGCGCCGCTGCGCCCGCGACGCCGATCAGGATGCCGACCTCCGGGGTGGTGCCCCATTCCTTCATCGCATGTGCCGTGAAATAGGCGGCCCCGCCGAAGAAGGCCGCATGCCCGAAGGACAAGAAGCCGGTGTAGCCCAGTAGCAGATTGAACGCCGCGGCGAAGAGGGCGAAGCACAGAATCTTCATCACGAAGATCGGGTAGAACAGGAAGGGTGCTGCAATTAGGAAGATCAGGATCGCGATCAGCATGACGGTCCGCAGATGACGGGCACCTGTGAAGGTCGAGGATGTGGTATGTGTCGCGTCTGTCATGTCAGGCGTCCTTTCCGAACAGGCCGGCCGGTCGCAAGATCAGCACGATGGCCATGATGACAAAGATCACGATATTCGACGCCTCGGGGTAAATCACCTTGGTCAGGCCTTCGGCGATACCCAGAAGGTAGCCGGTGACGATCGCGCCCAAGATCGATCCCATGCCGCCGACCACGACCACGGCAAAGACGATGATGATGATGTTTGTGCCCATCAGCGGCGACACCTGATAGATTGGTGCTGCCAAGACACCGGCAAGCCCCGCCAGACCTGCGCCGAGGGCATAGGTCAGCGTCAGCAGCAGCGGCACGTTCACGCCAAAGCTTTGCACCAGCACCGGATCTTCGGTGGAGGCACGAAGATAGGACCCGAGCTTCGTCTTTTCGATCAGTAGCCACACGGCGAGGCAGACGACAAGCGAGGCGACGATGACCCAGCCACGATAGATCGGCAGGAACATGAAGCCGAGGTTCATGCCTCCGGCCAGCGCGCCGGGGACAGCGTAGGGCTGGCCGGAGGCGCCGAAGAAGTAGCGGAAGGTGCCTTCGATCAGCAGGGCGAGGCCGAAGGTGAAGAGCAGACCGTAAAGCGGGTCGAGCTTGTAGAGCCGCGACAGCATCGTGCGTTCGACAACGGCACCGCCTGCGGCCACGACCAGCGGGGCGAGAACCAGAGCGAACCAGTAATTGATACCCAGATGCGTCGCCATCAGCAAAGCGACGAAGGCGCCCAGCATGTAGAGCGCGCCATGGGCGAAGTTAATGACCCGCAGCAAGCCGAAAATCACCGCAAGGCCCAGCGACAGCATCGCATAGAAAGATCCGTTGATCAGGCCCAGCAGCAGCTGACCCATCCAGACCACCAGCGGGTAGCCGAAAATCGTCGTCATCGTCAGACCCCCAGTGTTTCGTTCAGCATCGTCATCTGGTTCGGCAGGTCGGCCACCGGGAATTCGGCGATCATCTTGCCGTGGTCCATGACGTAGAAGCGGTCAGCCACCTTCGAGGCAAAGCGGAAGTTCTGTTCCACCAGCACCACGGTCATGCCGCGCTTCTTCAATTCGCGCAGCACGTCGCCGATCGCCTGGATGATGACCGGGGCGAGCCCCTCGGTCGGTTCGTCCAGCAACAGGCACTTGGCCCCGGTCCGCAGGATGCGGGCCATCGCCAGCATTTGTTGCTCGCCGCCGGACAGCTTCGTGCCCGGCGAATTGCGACGTTCCTTCAGGTTCGGAAACAGGTTATAGATCTCGTCCACCGACATACCGCCATCGGCAACCTTCGGCGGCAGCATCAGGTTTTCCTGCACCGACAGGGTCGCGAAGATGCCGCGTTCCTCGGGCACGAAGCCGATGCCAGCGCGGGCTGTCCTGTGCAGGGTGACATTCATCAGGTCGGCGCCGTCGAATTCTATCTTGCCGGTGCGCTTCGACAGGATCCCCATGATCGACCGCAGCGTGGTCGTCTTGCCCATGCCGTTGCGGCCGAGGATGCAGATCGTCTCGCCCGCGTTCACATGCAGATCGACCCCGTGAAGGATATGGCTTTCGCCGTACCAGGCTTGCAGCCCGGCGACGTTCAGAAGGGGGGCCATCTAATCCTCCGTTCCCATGTAGGCGGTGCGGACCTGCGGGTTCTGCGACACGGTCTCGTAGTCGCCAGAGGCGAGGATTTCACCCCGCTGCAGGACCGTGACGTGATGGGCAATGTCGGCCACAACGGACAGGTTGTGTTCGACCATCAGCACGGCGCGGGTTTTTGCAACGTCGGCAATGATCGACGCGACAGTGGCGACATCCTCGCCGCCCATTCCCGCCATGGGTTCGTCCAGCAGCAGCACCTTGGGATCCAACGCCAGCGTCGTTGCGATTTCCAGAACGCGCTTGCGGCCATAAGACAGGTCCGTGGCACGGGTGTCGCGGTATTGGCTCAGGCCAAGGTCTGCGATGAGCTCTTCGGCGCGAGGATTCAGCTTGTCTAGGGACGACAGCGGCAACCAGAACTGCGTCGCCAGCTTGTTGGGTCGTTGCAATGCGATACGAACGTTTTCCAGCACGGTCAGATGCGGAAAGACCGCAGAGATCTGGAAGGATCGCACGAGGCCCATACGGGCGATCTTGTCGGGTTTGACTTTGGTAATATCCTGATCCAGCAGCATGATCCTGCCGCGGGTCGGTTGCAGGAACTTCGTCAGCAGATTGAAGACCGTGGTCTTGCCTGCTCCGTTCGGGCCGATCAGCGCGTGGATGCGCGCGTGCTCGACGTCAAGATCCACGCCGTTGACGGCCGTGAATCCGGCGAAATCCTTGCCGAGGCCGCGGGCGGACAATACCACCCGCGGCTGGTCCTGTGATGTCACAGGCATGGCTTGCATGGACCTTGGCCCCGATCAGCCGTTGACCAGCGGACAGCCGCTGTCTTCGGGCGAGATGTAGGCCTGGTCGCCGGGGATCGTCTGCAGGACGTTGTAGTAGTCCCACGGAATATCGCTGTCGCCGGGCTTCTTCACTTCCATCAGGTAGACGTCCTTGTAGAGGCGTCCGTTCGCGCCGACCGTGCCGCCTTGGGCAAAGACGTCGTCCACAGGCATCTCGTGCAACTTGGCGGAGACGGCTTCGGTCGCATCGGTGCCAGCGGCGTCGACCGCCTTCAGGTACTGCAGCACTGCTGAATAGGTGCCGGCCTGCACCATGTTCGGCATGACGCCCGTACGCTCCATGAAGCGGTTGCCAAATTCGGCAGAGGCTTCATCACGGTTCCAGTAGAAAGATTCCGTCAGGCTCAGGCCCTGTGCGGCCTCTAGACCCAGACCGTTGACCTCTGCCAGCGTGAACAGCAGGGCTGCCAGACGCTGGCCGCCCTGCACGATGCCGAACTCGGCCGCCTGCTTGATGGCGTTCTGTGTATCAAGGCCGGCGTTGGCGAGGCCGATGACCTTGGCGCCAGAGGCCTGTGCCTGCAACAGGAAGCTTGAAAAGTCAGGGTTGGTCAGCGGGTGACGGACCGAGCCTACGACCGTGCCGCCCTTGGATTCCACGAATTCCGTCGTCTGCTCTTCCAGCGAGTAGCCGAAGGCGTAGTCCGCGGTCAGGAAGAACCAGGTGTCGCCGCCCTGATCGACCAGCGCGCCGCCAGTGCCCACGGCAAGCGCGTGGGTGTCATAGGCCCAGTGAAAGCTGTTGGGCGCGCACTGCGCACCGGTCAGCTCCGTCGTCGCGGCGCCGGTGGTGATGGTGATCTTGTCGGCGTCCTTGGACAGCGCCTGAACGGCAAGCGCCACGGAGGAAGTCGTCAGCTCCATGATCGCGTCGACCTGTTCGGTGTCGTACCACTGGCGCGCGATGTTCGACGCGATGTCGGCCTTGTTCTGGTGGTCGGCGGTCACGACCTCGATCGGCTGGCCCAGCACGGTGCCTCCGAAATCCTCGACCGCCATCAATGCGGCTTCGTAGGACGCCTTGCCGCCAAAGTCGGCGTAGACGCCCGACTGATCGTTCAGGATGCCGATCTTGACGACGTTGTCCGATACTTCCTGCGCAAAGGCCGGCATGGCGCCGGCCGCGACCAGTGCGGTCGTCATGATGAGTCTATTCATGTCTCTCTCCCTGTTGTGCACGATACCAAGTCCGATAGATGCCCCGCGCGCGTGTGAGTGCCGCCGGGACAGATCTGGTTGTGCTTGATCTGCCAGACCCTCTCCTCAGCGGATCTGTTGACGAAAGGGTTACAGCAAAATCGTATTGACACAAGTGTTCAGAAACCAACTAATCCGTAAAGCTTTTGTACGTTTCCGAACATAAGAAGGTGTTACCGCAAACATGCCTGATTTCGCGTGGGACGATCTGCGGTTCTTCCTCTCCGTGGCTGAAACTGGGCAACTGACGACCGCAGCCCGCCGGTTGCGCACCAGCCATGTCACTGTATCGCGTCGCATCGACCGGTTGGAACGTGCATTGGGCCTGCGCCTTTTCGAGCGCAACCCCAAGGGATATGAATTGACGTCGCATGGCCGTAGCCTGATCGTTTCGGCACAGGGGATGGCAGCGCAGGCTGACCAGTTGCACGCCGATCTCGCAGGCGAGGAACCACTACAACAAGGTCTGATGCGGATCGCGACGCCCGAAGGCTTCGGCAGCTACTTCAGCCAGTGCATGCTGCCCGCCTTCGTTGCGCAGTTTCCTGGCATTGCTCTTGAATTGATTGCACTGCCGCAGATCATCTCTCTGTCCCGGCGCGAGACGGAGATGTCGATCACGCTCGACCCCGTCAAAGCAAGCACGTTCATCAGCGAAAAGCTGACTGATTACACGCTTGGCGTTTTCGGTGCCCCGTCCTACCTGGCGCAGGCCGCGCCGATACGGACCCGGGCCGACCTGCTGGATCATCCCTTTGGGGGCTATATCGAGGACATGATCTATGCGCCGGGCCTCGACTACCTTGGTGATGTCCACCCTAGGCTGCGGCCGAGCTTCAAAAGTTCCAGTATCTTTAATCAGCAGGCCGCTGCGCAAGAGGGATTGGTGCTATGCGTTCTGCCGCATTTCATCGGCAGCCGCGATCCGCGATTACAGCCCGTTCTGGGCGACGTCGTACGACTGCGGCGCAGCTACTGGCTCAACTGTCACCGCGACGTACATGCAGCACCGCGCGAACAGGCGGTGCGCCGCTTTCTGTTTGCCCAAATTGCCCATCATGCTCCAGTGCTCCACCGCCCGACTTTGCCCTTAACTGAGTGACTCCGAGTCGGTAACTATGATGACCGTCGACGACTGGATGGCGCTGTCATCAAACAGGATGCGGATCGCACCAAGATGTTGAGGCTCACCGGTTGGTAGGGCTTGATCAGAGGCCCAACTTGTCCCGGATCCCGTAATACCAGGATCCCATGACCGAATAGGGCACGCGCAAGGCGCGTCCACCGGGGAATGGATACCATTTCAGGCCCGCAAAGACATCGAACCGGCTAAGATCGCCGTCGATCGCCTCCGACAAGATGCGTCCGAAAAGGTGCGACCCGGTGACGCCATGACCGGAATAGCCGTGCGCGTAGTAGGTATTGTCGCCAAGGCGGCCCATTTGCGGCACCCGACTGAAGGACAGCGCGAAGTTGCCCGACCAGGCGTAGTCGATTCTCGCGCTACGCAGCTGCGGAAAGACCTTGTCCATGTTCTTCTTCAGCTTGGACTTTATGTCCTTGGGATCACTGCCGCCGTAGACCGTGCCGCCGCCGAACAGCATCCGCTTGTCCGCGCTCAGCCGGTAGTAGTCGAGGATGTAGCGGATATCCTCGATGCAGTCGTCGCCGGGCATCAGCTCCTCCGCCACGGCTGGATCCAGCGGTTCTGTCGCCATGACCTGCGTGCTGACCGGCATAACGCGCGAAGACAGGTCCGGCACGGCGTTGCCAAGATAGGCATTTCCGCACAGCACCAGTGTCTTGCAAGTGACCTGACCATCAGCGATCTTTACCACAGGCTGCTTGGCGTGGGTGTCAGCCGACAGGATCGGCGACATTTCGTAGATTTTGCCGCCCAAGGATTCGAACGCGGCGGCCTCGCCCAGCGCAAGGTTCAGGGGGTGCATATGGCCACCCGTCCGATCCATCAGGCCCCCGGCATAAAGATCGCTCTTCACGTGGTCGCGCAGCTTGTTACGGTCCAGCATGACCTGATTGTCGATACCGAAACTGCGCCATAGCGCCTGCCTTGCCTCGAGCTCTTTCATGTGGGCATCGGTGAGTCCGACGAAGACGTTGTTGGGCTTCAGGTCGCACTGAATGCCATATTTAGCCACGCGTTGGCGAATGATCTCTCCGCCTTCCTGCACGACCCCGGCGACGAACGTCGCAGTATCGCGCCCATACCGCCGCTCGATCGTCTGCAAGGAGGCATTTAGCCCGTTCACGATCTGCCCGCCATTGCGACCAGAGGCACCCCAGCCGACACGAGCGCCCTCGACTATGATGACGGAGTAGCCCTTTTCAGCCAGATGCAGTGCAGTGGACAGGCCGGAATAGCCCGCGCCGACGACGCAGATATCGGCCTCGATATTTCCCTTCAGCGCGGGCCGGTCGGGCGATGGATTGGCCGAGGCGGCATAGTAGCTGCCCGTGTGCGCGCCGCTGCCAGCATAGGGATGGGTCATCACACCGTCTCCAGGTAGGTATCGTATTCGAATTCGGTCACATGCCGGTTGAACCGGTGCTGTTCCTGCCGCTTGCAGTCGACCAGCATCCGCTGCAGGCGCGGCGCATAGATCGACTGGATATGCGCGCCGTTCTTGAAGGCCTGGATCGCCGTCGCCCAGTCCAGCGGCAGGTGTGCCAGTTCCTTCTCCTGCGCATAGGCGTCGCCGACCAGCGCCTTCGTCGGCTCCCACGCGCCCTCGATCCCCAGCAGCGCACCCCCAAGGATGGAAGCGAGCACGAGATACGGGTTCGCATCCGCCCCCGCTACGCGATGTTCGATCCGGCGCGCCTTGTGGTGGCCGCCGGGGATGCGCACGGCCACCGTGCGGTTCTCATACCCCCATGCGACCGACGACGGCGCATGTGTGCCCGGTAGCAGCCGTCGGAAGGAATTCTCGTGCGGTGCGAAGACCAATGCATTTTCCTGCATCGTGTGCAGCAAACCCGCAACCGCGTGCATCATGATCGGCGTCCCCTCCTCGCCACCGTTGTCAAAGACGTTGTTGCCCGCCTCGTCCTCCAACGAAAAGTGAACGTGAAAGCCGCTGCCCGCCCGATCGCCGTAGGGCTTGGCCATGAAGGTTGCGGCGAAGCCATGTTTGCGGGCGATGCCCCGCACCAGCCGTTTGAACAGCACCGCGTCGTCGGCGGCGCGCAGCGCGTCGCCGATGTGGCGCATGTTGATCTCGAACTGGCCGGCGCCGTTTTCGGAAATTGCCGAATCAGCCGGTATTCCCTGCGCATGACAGGCTTCGTAGACGTCGTTCAGAAATTCGTCGAAATGCTCCAGTTCGTCTAATGAGAGCGCACCGTCGCTGTCCAGCCGCTTGCCAGTGACCGGTGACAGGGGCGGCAGCGGAATCGTCTCGGTCGGATCGACCAGATAGAATTCGAGTTCCGTCGCGACCACGGGTGTCAGCCCCTTTTCAGCATAGCGCCGAACGACGGCATCCAGTGCATGACGCGGATCGCCCATGAAGGGGCGACCGTCCTCGTTGTAGAGAGTGAGGGGTATCAGCGCGGTGGGGCGCGACGTCCAGTTGATCGGCAGGATGCCTCGTCCGGTGTATTGGCACACGCCGTCGGCGTCGCCTGTCTCGAACACCAACGCAGAAACTTCGATATCCTCGCCCCAGATGTCGAGACCCGCGAGCGACAGCGGCATCCGCACAGATCCGTTCAAAATCTTCTCGGCCTGCCCGACATCGACCCGTTTGCCCCGCAATGTGCCGTTGAGGTCGCAGATGCAGGCAAAGATGTTTTCGATGTCGGTCTGGTCGTTCAGCCACTGAAGGTCGGCGGGCTTGTCCATTTTCAGTAACTCTCGATCAGTTTGATAATCTCATCAGCAATATGATCATATTATTCTTGAGTCAATTCGCACGGTTGCTAAACTGCCGTAACCAGATGGAAAATCGTGTGTCATGACCGAAATCCCCGACATTGCTCTGCCCCCGGGCATTTCAGATCACGAAGGCGTCTATCAGCGCCTGCGCGCAGCGATCATGATCGGAGCCTTTGCACCGGACAGTACCTTGACCCTGCGTGGACTTGCAGAGGTCCTTGGGTGCAGTCAGACCCCCGTGCGCGAGGCAATCAGACGCCTGTCATCGGAACACGCGATCGAGATGCTGGAAAACCGACGCATGCGCATCCCAGCCATGACGCCACAGCGGTTCGAAGAGATCCTGTCGTTGCGCATCACGGTCGAGGTCTATGCCGCCCGCCGCGCCCTACCTTACGTGTCCGAGGTAGCCATCGCCGACATGGCGGACCTCGACCGCGCCTGCGATGCGGCCATCGCGGCAGGTGACCAGACCGGGCTGACGGTGAACAACCAGGCCTTCCACCGCCGCCTTTATACCGTGAACCCGCACCAGACCGCCATGCCCGTGATCGAGAGCATCTGGCTGCAACTCGGGCCATTCCAGCGTCAGGTCGTGGATCAGGGTCTGAAATACTACGTGCAGGATCGACATCGGCAGATCCTCGATGCGCTGCATCGTCGTGACGGTGCAGCGCTGGGCGATGCCATCCTCGCCGACATCACTGACGGCATTGCGATTTCGGGTCGCCGTTTCCTTACCCGTTCAGCCGCACGGGTAAATTGATCGGCCCACGGAAACCGAAACCGCGCCATTGCACTACGGACGGATTGGGCAGGGTCATGCGAGGAAAGCGTTCGAAGAGCATCGGCAGCATCACTGCCCCCACCGTCCGGCGAGAGATATGTGCCCCCGCACAGTGATGGGGCCCGAAACCGAAGGATTGATGAAGGGTCGTACTTCTGAACACGTCAAACCTTTCAGGTCGGTCATATATGTCCTCGTCCCAGTTCGCGCTGGCCTGAATCGTCATAACCGTCTCTCCCTTCGGGATCGTATGACCGCCCAGTTCCGTGTCATGCATGACGAGGCGCGATGATGCCTGGATGGGGGCCACCCAGCGGATGCCTTCCTCGAATGCGGCACCCCAGTCACCGCTTTCCTTCAAGGCCTCAAGTTGGTCCGGATTCGTCAGCAGGCCGTAGACGATCGTGGAAAGCGCATCCCGAGGCTCGTTGATCCCGCCACCGATGGCGATCTTGATGTTGGCAACGATCTGCGACCATTCTATCGGGTCGTCGGCATTTACCATGACTGACAGGGCAGAGACGTCCGGATCGGCGCGCCGCCGCTCCGCTTCGCGCCCGAAAAGGGCATTCATTTCCTGATTGACGATCTTTGTCGCGGCAAAGGGCGCATCGCGCCACCCAAAATTACCCGCGCCGTCGATTAGTGTCTGGGACCAGCGCGCCATTTCCTCGTCCGTCGCCTCGGGGATGCCGAGGATATGGGCAAGGATGCGGCTGGCCACCGGCTCCGACAGGTCACGGTGCAGGTCGACGATGCCGTCCTTGGGCAGCCGGTCGATATACTCCGCAGCGATTTGCCGATAAAGCGGCTGCCAGACCTGCATGATCGGCTTCGGGCCGAAGGCCGGCATCATCGCGTCCCGTTCGCGTTTGTGTTCCGCCCCGTCCTTGCGCATAAGAGTATGTGCTTCGAAGGCAGGCCTCATCGGCGTATTGGGATCGTCGCTGGAAAATGTCTCGGGATCGTCCTTGACCGCACGACACTCCGCCGCCTTCGTCAGAAAGATGCGTTTGACCGATGCCACACGCACCACGGGGGTCTCTGCACGCATCTTTGTATAGACCGGGTAGGGATCGACATCGAGCCTGTCGATCGTCGTCACATCGTCCACCGGTGGCAAACTCATGGCATGTCCCCTCCCAAGGCCCTGTCGCCGCAATCTAGATCCTCAAGTGCCGTTCTGCACCATGCGTCACATCTTCAGCAACTTGCGCGCATTTTCCTTCAGGATCAGCGGGCGCACCTCTTCGCGGATCGGCAGGTCTTCGAAATCCCTCAACCAGCGGTCGGGCGTGATGGCGGGCCAGTCAGATCCGAACAGAACCTTGTGTTTCAGCATTGTGTTGCAATACTTGACGAGGATGTCGGGAAAATACTTCGGTGACCAGCCTGACAGATCGATGTAGACATTGGGTTTATGTGTCGCGACGGCCAGCGCCTCTTCCTGCCAGGGAAAGCTGGGATGTGCAGCGATGATCGGCATGTCCGGGAAATCCGCCGCCACATCGTCAAGGTGCATCGGGTTGGAATACTTCAGCCGCATCCCCATGCCGCCGCGCATACCGGCCCCGACACCGGTCTGCCCGGTGTGGAAAAGAGTGATGACGCCCTCTTCCGCGCAGGCTTCGAGGACAGAGTAGCAGGCTTCGCGGTCGTTGGGGAAAAACCCCTGCATGGTCGGGTGGAACTTGAAGCCCTTCACGCCGAAGTCGCGGACCAACCTGCGCACCTCTCGCGCACCCGCGCGGCCCTTGTGCGGATCGACAGAGGCGAAGGGAATCAGAATATCGTCGTTCTCGGCGCACAGCTGCGCGACCTCTTCGTTGGAATAGCGGCGAAAGCCCGTTTCCCGCTCTGCGTCCACCGGAAAGATCACCGCGCCAACCTTCCGTTCGCGAAAATATTCGGCTGTCTGCTGCACGCTTGGCAGCATTCCGTCCTTACCGGCAGGGTTCTTGAAATACTTCGCCATCCCCGCCTGAAACTGGTCGTAGCCGTCGTCGCGGGGGGTGCAACAGGGTTCCTCTGCATGCGTGTGGATGTCGATGGCGATCAGATCGTCGATATTCATGGTCAGTCCTCCAGCCCCCCGAATTTTCGTAACAGCCTCAGCAGTTGTGTCCGTTCCGCCGCCGACAGTCGCCCTGCATCCGCCGCAGCGTGATAGCCAAAGAATGCCGCCGCATGATCCGCGACGAAGGCTTCACCCTCCGGCGTCAGTCGCAGCAGGACCGCCCGACGGTCATCGTCCGGCACCCGGCGCAGGATCAGCCCCCGGGCGTCGAAGCTGCTTACCAGCTTGGTCATATGCGCGCGCTTGATCCGCAGGCGTTCAGCGATCTCGCCTTGTCGTGCGTCGGGGTTGCGACTGAGCAGATAGAGAATCGAGAATTCGCCCGGCTTCATCCCGAATTGGCCGAGTGCGGCGTAGAATTCCTCGAATACGCTCAGTTGCGACATCCGCAGTGCGAAGCCAAGTGACTGGCTGAGCTGGCCCAGATCGATCTTTGCGGAGACATTCATTCCGGTCGCGCCACCTTCGCCGCCCGCTTTTCCAGAAAGGCCCGCAGCCGCGCTTCGGCTTCGGGCGAGGTGGCCGTCATTGCACTCACGAAACTTTCGACGAAGAAGCCATCGCCGCGCCCCATGTCATTGATGCGCGGCAACGCGTTGATGATCGCGTAGTTCGACATCGGTGCATTCTGGGCAGCCTTTGATGCCAGTTCCAACGCCTTCGCCCGCGCCTCGCCCGCTGGTACGACATACTGGCACAGGTTCCATGCCTCACCCTGCCGCGCATCGACGGAACGCCCGGTCAGCATCATATCCGTCATTCGGGCAACCCCCATCAGCCGTCCGGCGCGCACGGATCCGCCGCCCCCCACGAAGATGCCGCGCGTGCCTTCAGGAAGAGCAAAGAACGTCGTCTCGTCCGCCACGCGAACGTGACAAGCCGCTGCCAATTCCAGCCCTCCACCGACGACGGCGCCGTGAAGGGCCGCGAAAGCGGGAACGGCGCTTTGCTCCAGCTTGTCGAAGACGCCGTGCCAGTGCCGCGAATGATGCACGCCTTCGATCGGTGTACGCGCCGCATGTTCCGCCAGATCGAGCCCGGCACTGAAGTGATCTCCGTTGCCGCAGATCACGATTGCCCGCGCCTCTCCCTGAGCTTGCGCGATGCCGGATTCCAGATCGTCGATGACGTGATCCGACAATGCGTTGCGCTTTTCAGGCCGATTCAGGGTCAAAATGGCGACGTCCTGCGCAATCTCGTAAGTCACAAGTGTCCGGTCCATCGTCGCCCCCGATTGCTGTGCAATTGACAGGCTATCCAGAAACTGTTTCCGTGTAAACATTATCGTGGAGCCCTCGGGGAGGAGGCCGCCGTGACCAGACGAAACGACGATGTCGCGCTTTGGCAGCCTGAATTGCGAATGCATCGGCAGTCGGACGGCTGCATTCTGATTGATCGCGAAGACGCTCTCGGCATCATACCGGACCGATTGACGGACCGCATAGATCATTGGGGAGAGATGGCGCCGGGCCGTGTCTGGATGGCACAGCGGGATGATGCAGGTGCCTGGCGTCGGGTGACTTACGGCGATCTTGCCGAACATGTGAAAGCCCTTGGTCAGTGGTTGCTGGACTGCGGGTTGTCAGCGGAACGTCCTCTGGCGATCCTGTCCGAAAACAGTCTCGAACACGCCATTCTGGCGCTGTCGGCGCAGTATGTCGGAATCCCGTCGGCAGCTATCGCGCCGGCCTATGCACTGATTGCCGAAGATTATGGCAAGCTGTCCTCTGTCATGGCGCAGATCACGCCCGGCGCCGTGCTGGTTGATGACGCCACGGTTTACGACCCGGCATTGCGCGGAGGCGTTCCGACAGATGTCCCCGTCATTGCGTTGCGTGGCATGGCGAACAGCCATCGGATCGTCCCATGGGACGAGGTCCGCGCGACGTCCCCGACAGATGCCGTGGAGAAGGCGCACAACGCGATTGCCCCCGATACCGTGGCAAAGTTTCTTTTCACGTCCGGCACCACCGGCAATCCGAAGGCCGTCATACAGACCAATCGGATGCTCTGCGCGAACATGGTGCAGGTGGCGGACTGCTTTAGATATATGACCGAGGAGCCGCCGGTCTTTGTGGACTGGGCGCCTTGGAACCATACCGCCTCTGGAAACAAGACCTTCAACATGGCGCTGTGGTTCGGCGGCACCTTTTATATCGACGAGGGGAAACCTAGCCCGACAGGCATCAAGGCTACGATCCGCAACCTGTCCGAGGTTTCGCCCACGTGGTATTTTAACGTGCCGCTGGGATATGAGGCGCTGGTCGCCGCCATGTGGAACGACACCGCACTCCGTGACACCTTCTTTGCCGACCTCAAGCTGATGATGTACGCAGGTGCCGGCATGGCGACACACACCTGGCGGGAACTGGAGGAGTTGGCCGTCATGTCCACCGGCCACCGCGTCCTGATGACGACGGGATTGGGGGCGACGGAAACCGGGCCGTTTTCCCTGTTCTGCACGATGCCGCAGGACGGTCCCGGCAACATCGGCGTGCCGGCGCGTGGCCTGACACTGAAGCTCGTCCCCCACGGTGACCGGTTCGAGGCCCGCCTGAAGGGTCCGAACATCACGCCCGGTTACTGGCGCAACCCCAGTCTGACGGCAGAGGCCTTCGATGGTGACGGTTTCTATCGTCTTGGCGATGCCCTGCGCTTCGTCGATCCGGCAGACCCCGCTGCAGGATTTCGGTTCGACGGGCGCATCGCCGAGAATTTCAAGCTGAGTACAGGGACATGGGTCGCCGTCGGACCACTTCGCGCGCAACTGCTGGACCAGTTCGGCGGGTTGATCCGCGATGCGGTCATCGTCGGGGAAGATCGCGCATCCTTGGCCGCCTTGCTGGTTCCGGACCTTACGCAGATGCGCCGTCTGGCCGCGCCGGACACGCCGGATGACGCCCTTCATGCCGATGAGAAGGTCAGACGTGCCCTCGTCGCCCGCCTGACCTTGCATGCGCAAGCCGCAGGCGGATCCGCCAGCCGTGTGACCCGCGCCATGGTGCTGACAGCGCCCCTGTCACTGGCGGCGGGCGAGGTGACGGACAAGGGGTCCGTCAATCAGCGTGCCGTCCTGCGGCACCGCGCGGCGCTTGCCGACAGCATCTATGACGATCATCCGGATGTGCTGCGGCCGGAATGACCGCAAGCCGACGGGCTGGTCATTCGGGTGTCGCGGCGTCTAGAAAGTTGTCAATGCAAACTTTGTGCCGTCGACGGGAAGGATGACCATGAAACTGCTGCGATTTGGACCGAAGGGGCAGGAACGGCCGGGACTGCTCGATGACGAGGGTCAGGTGCGTGATCTGTCGGGCCATGTGAAGGATCTCGCAGGCGACGACGTGTCCTTGTCCGCGCTCGATGCGATACGCGCGATCGATGTGTCCAGCTTGCCCGTCGTGACCGATCCCGGGCGCATCGGATCGGCGCTCGCATGGGTGCCGAACTTTTACTGTATAGGGCTGAACTACGCGCTGCACGCCGCTGAATCCGGAATGGACGCGCCGAAGGAGCCGATTGTTTTCAGCAAGGCGAGCTCTGCGCTGTCGGGGCCGGACGACGACATCATCCTCCCCCGTACGTCCGAGAAGGGCGATTGGGAGGTGGAGCTGGGTGTGGTGATCGGCAAGACCGCCCTTTACGTGTCAGAGGCGGATGCACTGCACCATGTGGCGGGTTATTGCACGATCAACGACGTGTCGGAACGCAGTTTCCAGATCGAGCGTGGCGGTCAGTGGATCAAGGGCAAGTCCGCCCCGACGTTCGGACCCGTCGGGCCTTGGCTGGTCACCTCAGATGAAGTGCCGGACCCGCAGGCGCTACGGGTCAGCCTGACCCTGAATGGGGAAATGGTGCAGGATTCGCATACCTCGGACATGATCTTCAGCGTGCGACAGATTGTCAGCCATCTTTCGCAGTTCATGGAGCTGCGACCCGGCGACATCATTGCGACCGGTACACCCTCCGGCGTCGGGATGGGGATGAGGCCGCAGCGATTCCTGCGTCCCGGTGACATCATGACAGTCGAGGTCGAGGGCCTTGGGCGACAAACCCAAACAGTGGTCGCGGCGCAAGGCTGACCTCACACTTCTTCTACAAAGGATAATTCGATGACATCGACACTGGCCATTGGCAACTACAAACCGGGCGACCGCGCTGCGCTGTCCGACGCTTTTGACGCGCATGTAATACCCGGGCCAGACGCGATCAGGGCGCTGGACGAAACCCTGCGCAAGGGATTCACTGCCGTGGCCTATGCCGGCGGGCAGCCCTTTGGCGCGGCAGAGATGGAGTTGCTGTCGAACCTAGGCGTCATTGCGAACTATGGCGTTGGCTACGATGCCATTGATGTGGATGCAGCCGCGGCGCGTGGGATTCGCGTGACGAACACGCCCGATGTCCTGAACGACGACGTGGCCGACCTTGCGATCGCCATGTGGTTGATGCAGGGCAGAGAGATGCGTGCGGCGGAAGCGCATGTGCGCAGCGGCGATTGGGCGGCAAAAGGCCCGGTACCGCTGAACCGTAAACTGTCCGGCGGAACGGCAGGTATCATGGGGCTTGGCCGGATCGGGCGGGACATCGCGCACCGCCTTGCGGCCTTCAAGATGGACATTCACTATTTTGCCCGGAGCGAGAAGGACACGCCGGACTGGACCTATCACGACGACCCGGTCGCCTTGGCGCGTGCGGTCGACTACCTTTTCGTGGCCCTCGTCGGCGGACCGGAGACGGAGAAATTCGTGTCCCGGGACGTCATTGCGGCGCTGGGCACGAACGGCGTCGTCATCAATATCTCCCGCGGTTCGGTGATTGACGAAGCGGCACTGCTGGACGCACTGGAAAGTGGGACGATCGCGGGCGCGGGGCTCGACGTCTTCGTCGGCGAACCGGATGTCGACCCGCGTTTCCTAAACCTGCAGAACGTGGTGTTACAGCCGCACCAAGGCTCTGCCACTGTCCAGACCCGTGCGGCCATGGCAAAGCTGCAGCGCGACAACATCGCCGCGTTCCTGAAGGGTGAGGACCTTTTGACACCTGTCGTGTAGCCGTCATAGCGGAGCCTCCTTGAGCGGTCATCTTCGGATGGTAGCAGCAAATCAAAAGACCTTTGCCTTGGGAGTGGTGCAAGTCTATGACGCAGCACCCCCGTGACTTCAGTTGCAGGGGCTGGCAGATCGATTGCATACGGCTGCGATGACTGGTTGACATGACGGGGACGGTGCAATGGCGGATGCAGGTTCTGCAAGCCCGAGGCAGGCCGCTTTGCGGGTCCGTCGCCCGACGGTCGTCGATCTGCGCCTTGCATCCGGTCTGGTGCTCTTTGCCTTCGCGCTGACCCATTTGCTGAACCACGCTCTGGGGCTCGTATCGATCGACACGATGCTTGCAGTTCAGGAGGCGCGGATGATTGTGACGCGCAGTCTGCCGGGCACCGTGATCCTGATCCTCTCTGCGGTCGTTCATCTCGCCTTGGGACTTGCGCGTTTCACACAGTCGCATATCCGGCGCATGGGATGGCAGAACGCGATTCAGCTGGGCTTTGGCCTGATGATTCCGATCATGTTGATCCGTCACGTTCTGGGGACGCACGGCGTGAACGCAATGTTCGGCGTGGACGACGACTATCGTTACGCCCTGTGGGTGATGTGGCCCGGTCAGGCGATCAACCTTGCACTTCTAATCGGGTTGGTCTGGATCCATGCGTGCATCGGTCTTCACCATTGGCTGGGCGGTCGGGCGTGGTATCGCCGCACGTTGCGACTGTGGCAGGGCCTGGCGCTGCTCATTCCCGTATTGGGCTACGCCGGTTTCGTCAGCGCCGCCCGGCTGGAGCAGGCGACCGGCACCTTCCGGAACCCGCTAAGCTTGTCACAGTACGCGCGATACGTTGATCTGGTCACGACATCGAACTGGATCTACCTTTGCCTTCTCGCTGCCGCTGCCGCGGTCTGGGGACTGTTTCTGGTCGCCGATCGGCTGGGATCGCGGATCACGGTGACCTATGTCGACGGCCCCGCCGCGCACGCGCCGCGGGGACTGTCGATCCTTGCAATCAGTCGCGTGAACCGGATCCCCCATGCCGCGGTTTGCGGGGGTCGTGCCCGGTGTTCGACCTGCCGGGTCCGCGTGATGAAAGGGCAGGACAACCTGCCGCCCCCCTCCGACCTTGAACAACGCGTGCTGCGCAGGCTTGGTGCCCCCGCCAACGTGCGGTTGGCCTGTCAGGTTTATCCTAAGGGCAACATCACGATCTCGACCCTTTTGCCGGCAAAGATCATGCCGGACACCGATATGGGTATCGACCGCTACCTCTGGGGAGTCGAACGGGACGTGACAGTCATGTTCTGTGACCTGCGCGAGTTCACGCATCTGACCGAAGGGCGGTTGCCCTATGACATCGTCTTTGTCCTGAACCAGTTCCTTGGCCGTATGGCAGAAACGATCGAGGATACCGGCGGGTTCGTCGACAAGTTCATGGGCGACAGCGTCATGGCGATCTTCGGCATGGAGGTGTCACCACGAGTTGCCGCACTTCAGGCGATGGCGGCGGCGCGGGCGATGGACGGCGTCCTTGACGGTCTGAATCAAAGCCTGCGGGAAGCCTTGCCGGCCCCCCTTGCCATGGGCATCGGCATGCACAGCGGTCCGGCCATTCTGGGCCGGATCGGAACGATGCGGCAGGCGGGCGGCGATACGTCGGCGCTGACTGCACTGGGCGAGACGGTAAACCTTGCGAGTCGGCTTGAAGGCAAATCGAAGGAACTGGGCGTGCAACTTGTCGTCTCGACCGAGACGGCAGATCTGGCGGGCCTCGGACCTTGCGCCGGTTGCGTTCCGCAAATGGTCGACGTCCGCGGATTGAGCCATCCGATCAAGGTCTATGCGGTCCGGCGCGCAACTGATCTGCCAGTTAGCGTGGCGGCGACGTCTTAGGGGTAAAGGGTCCGATCGCCCCGGTCATGCATCGCACGGTCAAGCGCTTTCTTCAAAAATGCAATGCAGTCGATTATCCATTGTCCCGGCGGATCACTCGCATGTCCTTGAATTGATGCGACCTGTCTCAGATCAGCGAGCCGGTCGTGCGAGAGATATGCAAGTGCAGATGCCCCGCCATCGATCATAAGCAACATGTCGCAGATCAGATCCGACAAGGACATCTCAGGTAGATCGACAGAAGAGGCACCAATCAATCTCGGAAAGTCGGCCACTGTAAGCGACGACAGCAATGGCCAAAGGTCGTCCGGCATTTCACGTGTCAGACGGTGCGATTGCGCGCGCGCGCGGTGACGGTGAACAAGTTCGCTGCCGAAATCCTTTGCGGGCGATGGCGCGCCTTCGGCGTTATAGATTTCCCGCGCAATCGGGTCAGGCTGCAGATCACCTAAGGAAACCCGGGTCATCGTCAGGGCGCTGGTGCCACCCTCCAGCACTGCGAACGCAGGGGGGAAGGCACAGGTCGCAGGAAGAGAAATGTCTGTGATTATGCCGGCGCTGGTCATTGCATCCATATGGAGGTGACCGCCAAAGTGCAGTCGCAACCCCGCCTTGGCCAGTTGCGTCGCGACCGCTGGGCCGGGCATGCGCCGCGCAAGACTGCTGCGTGGCATCACCTTCGTCAGATTCGGCCAGTGAGGCAGGATCGGGTAGTGCGACACGGGGATCAGCAGCTTGCCACCTGCCGCCGCGCGGCGCGTCACATCAGCGATCCAGTCCACCAGGAACGGCTTGATCCGCAGCACGGCATCCCATCCGGCATCCGTCGGATCGCGAAACGCCCGCTTGCGCTGGGGGTCGGTGATGCCTGACCGGGGCTCGAAGACGGTCGCGTCCAGTATCAGCAGCCACAGGCCGGGTTCCGGTTCAACAAGGTATGAGGCGTCGATCAACCGGTGGGCCGTCGATCCGTCCGGGGCGACCGCTTCGAATGTCCGATCCTCGAATTGGTCCGACGTGCCGAAAGGGGACTCCCAATGCAGATCGCCCGGGCGGCGACGCAGGCCAAAGTGGGCCACGGGCGCCAACGCTTCCTTTAGTCCAGGGCAGAACATGGCTGGCGACAGCACGTCCGCGGCCAGCGCCGGATCGCTCGTCACCAGTTCGGAGGTTCCCGACCCGGTGGCATAGCGGATCGCACGATGCTTACCGCCGACGGCATAGGCATCATGGTTGCCGGGCAGCACGTAGATCCGCAAACCAAATTGCACTTCTGCATCGTGTAGCAGATCCGACAGGCGACGCAGATTTTCGATCTGCCCTTCGTCGGAGTAATCCCCGGCGATGACAACGGTCCGGATGCCGCGCGTCGCGATCCGGTTCAGGGCAGCACGCAGCGCCATGGCGCTTTCATTGACGGCCCGCCCTGCAGAGCGGGTCTGTTCCCAGTTTAGCAACGCGTGCCGACGCCCGGCAATCGTGACTCCCGTCTGGCCGAACTCACCCGTGCTGTCGTGGAAATGGGGGTCTGCGATCAGGGCGATACGATGGCGTGTCACGTCAGGCCTTGACGACCTTGTCCATCGGCAGCGATTGCCTGACAAAGGTGTTGCGCGTGTCGATGATCAGCGGCGCATGATCGGCAATCGCCGCGTAGTCGACATCGTCATGGTCAGTCGCAATCAGCACCGCGTCGAAACCAGAAATCGTGTCGGCATCAAGCGCCACGGACTGCCGCCCCGCCAGCGTTGGATAGGCGCGGGTATTCGGGATCTGAGGCACGAAGGGATCATGATATGCGGTCGTACCGCCGCGCGCCTCGATCAGCTCGATCAGCTTCAGTGACGGGCTTTCGCGCGTGTCGGGAACGTTCTTTTTGTAGGCCAGGCCAACCACCAGCACCCGGCTGCGGCTCAGCGCGCGGCCAAGCCGTATATCCAGCGCTTCTGCCAGACGGGTGACGACATGATGTGGCATGGTCGAATTGATCTCTCCCGCCAGTTCGATGAACCTGGTGGTCAGATCATATTCACGCGATTTCCAGGTCAGGTAGTAGGGGTCGATGGGGATGCAATGGCCGCCCAGACCGGGACCGGGGTAGAACGGCATGAAGCCGAACGGCTTCGTCGCGGCGGCGTCGATGACTTCCCAGACGTCGACACCCATAGCCTCGTAGATCACCTTCAGCTCGTTCACGAGGGCGATGTTCACTGCACGAAAGACGTTTTCGGTGATCTTGACCGCTTCTGCGGTCGCGGTTGACGACACCGGCACGACCTTGGCGACGACGGCGCCATAGAATGCCTGCACAAGCGCGCGAGCATCTGCGCCGTCCCCGGCGACGACCTTCGGGATGGTCGAGGTATCGTATGACCGGTTGCCCGGATCCTCCCGCTCTGGCGAGAAGCCGAGGTAGAAGTCCTGCCCCGAACGCAATCCGCCGCGTTCTAGGATCATCTTCACGATACCGTCCGTCGTGCCGGGATAGGTCGTGCTTTCCAGCACGATCAATTGATCCGCCCGCAGGGTCGCCGCGATGTCGCCGCAAGTCCGCTCGATGAAGGACAGATCGGGCTCTCTGTGTCGAGTCAGCGGGGTCGGCACGCAGATCACGATGACGTCGCAACCGCCGAGACGGCCGAAATCGCAGGTTGCGTCAAAGCGGCCAGCCTCGACCTCTGCCGTCAACGCGGCATCGCTCACAGCCTCGATATAGCTGCGACACGCCTCGATGGCGGTGATTTTGGCGGCATCGGTGTCGAAACCAGTGACAGCGAAGCCCGCGCGGGCGGTCGCTATTGCCAGAGGCAGTCCGACGTAGCCTAAGCCGATGACACCCACGGTGGCACTGCGGTCGGTGATACGGTCGAGGAGCGCCATGGCGATGTCCGATGCAAGATTCAGTTTCACATGCGCCGCCGATAAGGACCTGTCAAGCAAACCGCGCCGCTGGTCGTATCCCCGCCCATTCGCTAGGGTCCCGTCACAGACCCCAGCAGCCAGAGGCTTGTCATGGCCGTGCCGCCCCGGCACATCGCGTTCTATGCACCGCTCAAGGCGCCGGATCATCCCGTGCCTTCGGGCGATCGTCTGATGGCGCGTCAACTGTGGGCAGCGTTGGACCGTGCGGGCTACAGGGTCACGCTTGCATCTGAACTGCGGGCTTACCTTCGCGATCCCGATGACGTTGCCGCACTGTGCCAGTTAAAGCAGGATGCGGCGCAGGAGAGGGCGCGCCTCACGGCGCTTTGGGCGACGGATCCGCCGGACCTGATCTTTTGCTATCATCCCTACGTCAAAGCGCCGGACATGGTCTGCGTCCCATTGGCCCGTAACTACGGCATCCCTTATGTCAGCTGCGAGGCCTCATATTCCCAGCGCCGCAACCATGGCATCTGGACGGAAACGCAGGCCGACCTGCTGGATACCTTACATCATGCTGCATTCAACATCTGCCTGACCGGGCGGGATCATGCGGGACTGGTCAAGGCTGGCGTGCCGCGACTGCATCGGATGGCACCCTTCATCGTAACCGAACCCTTCATGACGGATCCGCATCCGCAGGTCGGGCACATCGTCACGGTCGCCATGATGCGGGCAGGCGCCAAGGCAGACAGCTACATCGCCATGGCGCGCGCTCTCGAACACCTTCCATCGGATCTGGATTGGCATTTAAGTGTCATTGGTGACGGTCCTTTGAGAAGCGACATTCAGGCCATGTTCGCATCTCTACCCGCGGGCCGGGTCCGCTGGCTTGGTGCACTCGACACGCCTTCGATCGCCTCCTCGCTGTCGCAAGGCGCGGTCTACCTCTGGCCTGGCTGCAATGAGGCTTACGGTCTAGCCTACCTTGAGGCGCAAGCGGCAGGGCTGCCAGTCATCGCCTGCCGAACGGCGGGCGTGCCGGAGGTGGTCTCGACCGAAGCCGGCGGAATGCTCGTGCCACCGGACGACCCTGTCGCCATGGCCGATGCGCTGGTATCGCTGCTGCGCGATCCGGCACGGGCATCGGCGCAGGGCGAGACTGCGCGGCAGCACGTGCTGCAACATCATTCGGAATCCGCTGCGACCGCACGGCTGATCGCGCTGATCGAGGGGCTTTTCATGAGTACGAGCACAGCATGAGCGATATCGTATTGAAGGCGCTCGAAGATCGGGCGGCGCGTGGCCGACCTGCGCGTCTGTGGTGGCGGGACGACGATGCAACGGAACCGACGCCAGAGCTTGACTTGCTGCTGGAGTGCGCCGCGCGCCACGCCGTCCCCATTACGTTGGCGGTAATTCCGCAGACGACTGGCATGCCTCTGGCGCGGCGCCTAGACACGTCGCCGCTTTCCAATGTCGCCGTCCACGGCTGGGCCCATGCGAACCATGCTCCATCGTCCGAGAAAAAGCAGGAACTTGGCATGCACCGTGCAGAAGCTGTCGTCATTCGCGAACTCGAAGAAGGTTGTCGAAAACTTGCCGAGCTGCACGGTCCCCGCATGGTACCGGTGCTGGTACCGCCCTGGAACCGCATCACCCCAACGTTGCTGCCAAAGCTCGCAGAGGCGGGGTTCCGCGCCGTGTCGGTTTTTGGTCCTGCCAAGTCAGGACCTCTGCCGCAGATAAATACGCACGTCGACCTGATCGACTGGCGTGGCACGCGTGGCGGTCGGTCCATTGATGTCCTGATGGCGGATCTGGCAGCGGCCCTGGCGGCGGAGGGTGATTCACCGATTGGAATCCTGTCCCATCATCTCGTGCACGATGACGCAGCATGGTCCTTTCTCGACCATCTGTTTGACATGACGCGCAATCATCCGGGCTGCATCTGGACCGGCCTGCCCGACCTCCTGCAAAGCTGAAATCGCGTGGCGCCGACGACAACGGCGATGGACAGTGAAATTCCGCAGGTCTACGCTTTGCCACGCCAAACCACGTCAGTGCGGCAGAAACGTCGAACTTGCGGCAGGGAAACGGGCGGCATGAGCACTGGCAGAACGGACAGGGATCTGCTGCGGATCGAAGAACTCAATGTCTCCTTTTCCGTGCAGGGCGGTATGATCGAGGCATTGCGTGGTGTCAGTCTGCGCGTCCTGCCGGGCAAAGTCACGGCGTTGGTGGGTGAATCCGGGTCTGGCAAGTCGGTTCTGGGGCAGATGGTGATGGGGCTGCAGCCAGTCTCTGCCAAATCTTCCGGTCGCATCCTGTTCAGCACCCCCGACGCAGCCCCTCGCGATCTGCTGGCCATGCCGCGAGACGGGCGGGCGATCCGTGCCATCCGCGGCCGTCACATCGGGATGATCTTTCAAGAGCCGATGACCTCGTTTTCGGCCCTACACACCATCGGCGATCAGGTTGCGGAGGCGCTGCAGGTTCATACTGTCAAATCCTCGGCGGAACGGCGTGCCGTGACGGAGGAAATGCTGGGCCTTGTCGGTTTCGACGATCCGGCGCGCATCTACCGCATGTACCCGTTCGAACTGTCGGGGGGCATGCGCCAAAGGGCGATGATCGCGATGGCGCTGATCTGCGGCCCGTCGCTGCTGATCGCCGACGAGCCGACGACGGCACTGGACGTTACTATTCAGGCGCAGATCCTGACGCTGTTGCGCGACCTGCAGCTGCGGCGCGACATGGGGATGCTTTTGATCACCCACGATCTGGGCGTCGTTGCCAACGTCGCGGACGAGGTCGTCGTGATCTACCGCGGCAAGATCATGGAAGCGGGGCCGGTCGAGGCGATCTTCGACAACCCGCAGCATGCCTACCTGAAGGGTCTGATGACGGCGATTCCGCATTTCGACATGACGCCGGGCGAACGCCTGCGCCCGTTGCGCGACATCCCGCTGGACCGCGCGCGGTTGCACGGCGCCATCACACCCGTAGCACGACCAGCGGATGCGAACCCGGTATTGCTGTCTGTGCGCGGGCTACGCAAGACCTTTGCGGTCAAGCAGGAACAGTGGGCGCTGCGCGGCAAAGCTGTCGTGGCACGTCCGGCCGTCGACGATGTCAGCTTCGATATCCTGCGGGGAGAATGTTTGGGACTGGTCGGCGAAAGCGGCAGCGGCAAGACGACGGTCGGCAAGATCCTGATGCGCGGTCTGGTGCCCGACACGGGGACCGTCACCTATGACGACGGGACCGGGCCAGTCGACGTTCTCCGTGCGAAAGGTGAGGTCCTGCAGCGATTGCGCAAGCGGATCCAGATGGTATTTCAGGACCCGGTCTCATCTCTTTCACCGCGGATGACCGTCGGCAACATCCTGAGTGAACCCCTTGATATCCATAGTATCGGTACGCCGGAGAGTCGCCGTGACGCCACCGCCGCATTGTTGGAAGCGATCGGCATGGATCGCAGCGTCCGCAACCGTTACCCGCACAGCTTTTCGGGCGGGCAGCGGCAGCGGATCGGCATTGCCCGCGCCCTGACCCTCTCACCCGGCCTGATCATCTGCGACGAGCCGGTGTCCGCGCTTGACGTTTCCGTGCAGGCGCAGATCCTGAACCTGCTGAAGGATCTGCAGCGCGATCTGGGGCTGACCTATCTCTTCATCTCTCACAACCTTGCGGTGGTGGACTACATGGCGGACCGTGTGGCCGTCATGTGGGCCGGACGTATCGTGGAGATTGCCCCGCGCGAGGTGCTGATGCGCGCACCGGTTCATCCCTATACAAGGGCCTTGCTAGCGGCAGTGCCCTATCCGGATCTGGCAAGGCCGCTGGATTTCGGAACCGTCGGCCAATCGACCGCCGAAGCGAGTGCCGCTTGGCCTCAGGCCTTCCAGCCTGATACGGGACTCACTCCACTCGATCTGGGTTCCGGGCATCATGTGCTTGCCAATCCTGCCGCCGACGCGGCAGAGCTGCGCGCATGATCACCCGACGAGACACCCTTGCCGGGCTTCTGGGGGCGGTGGCGGTGCCGCATATCGGGCGGGCAGAGATACCTTCCAGCGTTAGCAATGTGGCGTCGGCGGCTGTGCCGGGCCTGCCAGATGTCCCGCGGATGCTGGACCTGCCGGCAATGGGGCGGCGCACCGGGCGGCGGGGCGGTACACTTCGCATGCTGATCAGCGGCCAGCGCGATGTGCGCCTGATCCCGATCTACAGTTATGCGCGGCTGATGGCCTACGGGCCGGAACTCAAGCTGGAACCGGACATCCTCGCCGGGGTGGAGCAGGAGGGCGAGCGGCAATTCACCTTGCACCTGCGCCCCGGTCACCGCTGGTCCGATGGCTCCCCCTTCACGGCAGAGGACTTCCGCTACACGTTCGAGGACGTGATCTCGAATACCGATCTCTACAAAAGCGGTCTGCCTCCCGAACTGATGGCAGGCGATACGCCGGTGGATTTCGCGGTGATCGACGATCTGACGGTGCGCTATACCTTCGCCAGTCCTGTGCCGGCCTTTCTGTCGAAGCTGGCCGCTCCGCTGCCGACGGTGTTGTTCATGCCCAGCGCGTATCTGAAGCAATTCCATACCTCCTATACCGATGGGGCAGCCCTGACGCGTCTGGCAGAAGAGCAGAAGGTCGATGACTGGAAGCGACTGCACATGAAGATGTCGCGCTCGATCAGGCCGGAAAACCCCGATCTGCCGACGCTGGAGGCGTGGATGCCCCGCACCGCCCCGCCGGCAGAACAGTTCGTCTTCGATCGCAATCCTTATTTTCACCGCGTCGATCAAGCGGGCACGCAATTACCCTATGTCGATCGGATCACGCTGAACGTCGCTTCGTCAGAGATCATCCTTGCCAAGACAGCGACCGGTGAAAGCGATCTGCAAATGGCGGGGCTGGATTTCATCGACTACACTCTGCTGCGCCGGGCCGAGAAGGCCCACGACCTGAATGTCGCCCTATGGCGCAAGTCTCAGGGATCTGCGGTTGCCCTGTATCCGAACCTGAACTGCGCCGACACCGTCTGGCGCAATCTGTTCCGCGACGTGCGGATGCGGCGTGCGCTGTCCGTCGCCATCGACCGGGAAGAGATCAACAAGGCGCTTTTCTTCGGCCTTGGGACCGAAAGCGCCGATACGGTCATTCCCGAAAGCCCGTTGTTTCGACCCGAGTACGCGACCGCATGGGCTCAGCACGATCCCGATCTGGCGAATACCTTGCTGGACGAACTGGGTCTGACGGATCGGGGGGGCGGCAACATCCGTCTGCTTCCGGACGGGAGGCAGGCCGGCATCGTTGTGGAAACTGCTGGCGAAAGTACGCTGGAAACCGATGTGCTGGCACTGGTGCGCGATCACTTCCGCGCCGTCGGGCTGGCGCTTTATATACGGTCGTCGCAGCGTGACGTGTTTCGCAGTCGCGCGCTGGCCGGGTTGGTGCAAGTGTCGGTCTGGGCGGGACTGGACAATGGCGTGCCGGATGCCGACACGTTTCCGGGCGAGCTGGCGCCGACGACAGGCGACCAGTTGCAATGGCCGTTGTGGGGCAGCTGGTATGCCGCTGGTGGCGCTGCCGGAGAGGCGCCTGACTTGCCGGTAGCGCAGCAGATGCTGGATCTGCTGGTCAAATGGCAGAACAGTGTCGATCCGGAAGATCGCACGACCGTCTGGCACGAAATGCTTGCCCTGAAGGCAGATCAGGTATTTTCTATCGGTACGGTGAATGGCGCACTTCAGCCTGTCGTGCGGAACGCCCGACTGGTCAACGTGCCCGACAAGGCGCTTTACGGGTTCGAGCCGACCAGCTTCCTTGGCGCCTATCTGCCCGATACGTTCTTTCTGGATGAAGGGGCGTAAAGAATGGTGCGCTACATCCTGCGGCGGGTCGTGACGATGATCCCGACGCTGATCCTGATTTCGATGCTGGTCTTCATCATCATCGAACTGCCGCCGGGGGATTATTTCGAAAGCTACGTTGCAGAGCTTCAGGCGCTGGGCGAGCAGGCGGATCTGGACGAAATCGAGATGCTGCGGGATCGCTACGGCTTCGACCAGCCGCAGTACGTGCGTTATGTCCGCTGGGTCGGCGGCATGCTGCACGGCGATTTCGGTTACAGTTTCGCTTATCGCCTGCCGGTCAGTGATGTTGTGGGTGACCGCCTGTGGCTGACCTTCATCCTGTCGTTCGTTACGATCATCTTCACATGGGCCGTCGCCTTTCCCATCGGCATCTATTCCGCCACGCATCAGTACAGCTGGGGTGACTACGGTCTGACGTTCCTTGGCCTGATGGGGGTCGCGGTGCCCAACTTCATGCTGGCGCTGATCATGATGTATTTCGCCAATGTCTGGTTCGGGCTGTCGATCGGCAACCTGATGGACAGCGCCTATGTCGATGCGCCGATGAACTGGGACAAGGTCCGGTCGATCCTGTCGCACATCTGGATTCCCGTGGTCATCATCGGCATGGCTGGCACCGCGGGTATGGTCCGGCGACTGCGGGCCAACCTGCTGGACGAACTGCGCAAGCCCTATGTCGCGACTGCACGGGCCAAGGGGCTGTCACCGGGGAGGGTGCTCCGCAAATACCCGCTGCGGATGGCCCTGAACTTTTTCATCGCCGATATCGGTTCGATCCTGCCCGCCATGATTTCCGGCGCCGAGGTCACTGCCATCGTGTTGTCGCTTGAAACCACCGGACCGATGCTGATCCGCGCGCTGCAAAGCCAAGACATGTATCTGGCAGGGTCGTTCCTGATGTTTCTCGCGGTGCTGACGGTGCTGGGCGTGCTCGTGTCGGACATTGCGCTGGCGCTGCTCGATCCGCGGATCCGCCTCGGCCGGGGGACTGCGAAATGACCGCACCGCCACGGGCCGATGGCCTGCCCGACCCGGGAGCGCCGCTCGCGCATTACGTGTCCGATGCACCTTTCGATCCGAACCTCGATGACGCCGGCGCGGCCGCGGTGGCAGAGGCGTCGCAACTACGCCTGATGTGGTGGCAGTTCCGCAGGCACCGCATCGCGGTCGTTTCGCTGGTTTTCCTCCTGCTCCTTTATACCAGCACAATCTTTGTTGAGTTCCTCGCGCCCTATCATCAGGACACCCGGCATCTGGACGACATCTACGAACCGCCACAGCAGGTGCACCTTTTTCACGAGGGCGCCTTCGTCGGGCCGTTCGTCTACGGGCGTCACATGACGCTCGACATGGATAATTTACGCCGCGTCTATGACGAGACGGGCAGCCGCGTCGACAGGCTGCGCTTCTTTTGCCGCGGCGATCCCTATCTGTTCTGGGGTCAGATTCCAGCCAGCCTGCACCTTGTCTGCCCGGCCGAAGGCGGCACCTTCTTTGCCCTTGGCACCGATCGCCTTGGGCGCGATGTGCTATCGCGGATGATGTATGGCGCCCGGATATCGCTGACCATCGGGCTGCTGGGCGTAACCATGAGCCTTGTGCTGGGCATCGTGATAGGTGGGCTCGCAGGCTATCACGGCGGCTGGTTCGATGCCGCCGTGCAGCGCGTGACAGAGGTGCTGCAGTCCATCCCGTCGATCCCGCTTTGGATGGCGCTGGCGGCGATCATTCCGGTAACATGGAGCCCGCTGCTGGTCTATGTCGGCATTACGCTGATCCTTGGACTTTTGGACTGGACCGGTCTGGCACGGGCCGTGCGGTCCAAGCTGCTGTCCCTGCGCGAAGAAGATTATGTGCTTGCCGCGCGGCTGATGGGGGCAGGCACCGGCCGGATCATCGGGCGACACATGGTGCCGGGGTTCATGTCTCACCTGATTGCCTCGGCGACGCTGACCATCCCCGGCATGATCCTCGGGGAAACCGCACTGAGTTTTCTCGGGATCGGTCTGCGACCGCCGATCACCAGCTGGGGTACCATGCTGACCGAGGCGCGCAGCGTGAACATCGTTGCCATCTATCCCTGGCTGATCTTTCCGGTCCTTCCCGTGATACTGGTCGTTCTGGCTTTCAATTTTCTGGGTGACGGGTTACGCGACGCCGCTGATCCTTATCACTAACCGCCTTTTCAGCGTCCCAGACAGGATATCCGCGATGCCAGACCGGAACCGCAACCATCGCGTCCTGATGTACAGCCATGATACCTTTGGCCTTGGCCACCTGCGCCGCTGCCGCGCCATTGCGCAAGCGCTGGTGCAGGATCACCGCGGCATGATGGTGCTGATCATCTCCGGCTCTCAGATCGCCGGCGCGTTCGATTACCGGGCGCGTGTCGATTTCGTAAAAATTCCCAGCGTGATCAAGCTGCGCAACGGCGAATACGCCACGATGTCGGAACATATCGATCTGGCCGATACGATCCACATGCGTCGGTCGATCATCCGGCACACGGCGGAGTCCTTCCGCCCCGACATCTTCATTGTCGACAAGGAACCGATGGGTCTGCGCGGCGAGGTCGAGGAGACACTGGCGTTCCTGAAGGAGCGCGGCACGACGTTGGTGCTAGGCCTACGCGACGTAATGGATGCACCCCACCTGTTGGAGGCCGAATGGAAGCACAGCGACATGCTGTCCAAGATTGACCGCTACTTCGATCATATCTGGGTCTACGGGCCGCCGGATTTCCATGACCCGCTCAGCGGCCTCGATGTCCCGCCTGGCGTGCACGACCGGATGGATTTCGTGGGGTTCCTGCAGCGCAGCGCGCGCGGCGATCAGCCGTCGCAACATCAGCCGGATGGCGACTACATCCTTGTTACCACCGGCGGTGGCGGCGACGGGGCCGACCTGATCGAAAACGTGCTGCGCGCTTTCGAGCACGACCCCACGTTGACCACACGTACGCTGATCGTGCTGGGCCCCTACATGACAGCAGACCTGCGGGCTGGGTTCACCCAGCGGGGGACCGCCTTTCCACATGTGGATGTCATCGACTTCGACCCCCGGATGGAGGAGTTGACCGCAAACGCGCAGTCCGTCGTCGCCATGGGGGGCTACAATACCTTCTGCGAAATTCTCTCCTTCGACAAACCCGCCCTCATCGTGCCGCGGATCGCGCCGAGAGAGGAGCAACTGCTTCGTGCCAGTCGTGCTGCAGAACTGGGGATGGTCGACATGCTGCTGCCCGGCGATGCGGCCGATCCGGCCCGCATGGCAGAAGCGCTGCGCCGCCTACCGCACCGCAAGCGGCCATCGGAGGGGTGGGACGGCTTGACGCTGGACGGGCTGCACAACATCTCGGACCTCGTCGGCAAGGAGCTCGGGCGGTGACGCAACAGCGGTTGGTTGTCGTCGTCAAAGGCTATCCGCGCCTGTCGGAAACCTTCATTGCACAAGAACTGCGCGGGCTGGAGCTTGCTGGATATAAGCTGACCATCGTGTCGCTTCGCCACCCGACGGACCGGAAACGGCATGCCGTCCATGACGAGATGCAAGCAGACCTGCTTTATCTGCCCGAATACCTGCATCATGAACCCCTGCGCGTGTTGCGTGGCCTTGTGGCGACTGCCCGGCGGGCAAGGTTCTGGCGGTTGCTTCCAGCTGTCGTGCGAGATTTCTTGCGCGATCCCAGCCGGAACCGGTTGCGCCGTCTTGGACAGGCCGCTGTCCTCGTGCGCGAATGGCCGTCCAAGAATGCTTTGCTTCACGCGCATTTTATCCATACGCCGGCGTCTGTCACGGATTACGCGGCGCGGATCATGGGAATGGATTGGTCCGTCTCTGCCCATGCCAAGGACATCTGGACCCAAGCCGCGTGGGACCTGCGCGGAAAGTTAGCGAGGGCGCGCTGGGCGGTCACCTGCACGGCCAGCGGGTTTGCCCATCTGCAGGGTCTGGCGCGCGAGCCGGCGCGCGTGCACCTGAGTTATCATGGCCTTAACCTTAATCGCTTCCCGCCCTTCGAGGCCCGACGTGAACTGCGCGACGGACAAGATCGTGCGGACCCCGTGCGACTGGTCAGCGTCGGGCGCGCTGTGCCGAAAAAAGGCTATGATGTGCTGCTTCGAGGATTGGCGCAGCTGCCCGGCGACCTGTACTGGACCTTCGATCACATGGGCGGTGGCGGGGATCTGCAAATGTTGCAGGCGCTTGCAAAAGATCTGGGCATTGCCGACCGGTGCCGGTGGCGCGGTGCCGTCGATCAGAGCGAGGTGCTGGCTGCCTACCGCGCAGCAGATGTCTTCGTGCTTGCCAGCCGGATCACCGCCGACGGCGACCGCGACGGCCTGCCCAACGTGCTGGTCGAGGCCGCAAGCCAGACTCTCGCCTGCGTTGCAAGCGATCTGTCGGGCATTCCCGAACTGATCTCCGATCCTTCCCTCGGCTGGCTCGTGCCATCGGAAGACCCCGCCGCGCTCGCCCTGACCTTGCAAGAGGCGATCACGCGACCGGACCTGCGTGCAGCAAAGGGTGCAGCCGTCGCGGCAAAGGTGCGTCAGCACTTCGACTATCGTAACAGTGTTGCGCAGTTAACGTGTCTGTTTGAATCCGGCGGTGCGCGGCCATGACGGCCATCCGCGCCTTCTTCTATGTACAACACCTGCTTGGCATCGGCCATTTGGCGCGGGCCAGCCGTATTGCGCAGGCAATGGTCGAGGCAGGCATGGAGGTGACGATGGTGACGGGTGGCATGCCGGTCCCGGGTTTTCCGGGTGCCGGTGTGCATCACGTTGCACTGCCAGCGCTTGCGATCGGCGAAGGAGGTTTCTCGGGGCTTGTCAATGCCAGCGGTCAGCCCGCTGACGCGGATGAGTTGGCGCATCGTCGCGATCTGCTACTTGAGGCCTTTGCATCGGCGCGGCCTGATGTCGTCATAACGGAGGCATTTCCATTCGGTCGCCGCCAGATGCGGTTCGAATTGCTGCCGTTGCTCGACGCTATTTCCGCCGCACGGCCAAGACCGTTGTTGATGGCATCGGTCCGCGACATCCTTCAGGCCCGAGCGAAGCCACAACGGGATCAGGAAACGGTCGACCTGATTCGCAATCACTATGACAGGGTTCTGGTGCATGGCGATCCCGCCTTCGCCGCCCTCTCGGATTCATTCCCGCTGACTTCTCAGATCGCGGATCGCGTGATGCATACAGGGCTGGTCTGCCAGCCGGCGCCGCGGCCATCGGCAGAGAGGTTCGATGTCGTCGTCTCTGCCGGCGGCGGTGCGGTCGGTGCGACACTTGTGCAGGCCGCCGTTGCGGCCATCCGGCTGAGGCCTGCGCTGGGTGCCTGCCTTGTCATCACTGGACCGAACCTGCCGCAGGCGGATTACGACGCCTTGATTCAGTCGGCATCTGACAACGTCACGGTTGCACGATTTCGGACGGATTTTGCGGCTGTGCTGGCTTCAGCGCGTCTGTCGATTTCCCAAGCGGGCTACAATACCGTCGCCGATATCCTGCAGGCAGGGTGCCGCGCCTTGCTTGTGCCCTTCGCTTCGGGTGGCGAGACGGAACAGACCCAGCGCGCGACGCTGCTGAGTCGCGCCGGTCGCGCCGTCATTCTGTCCGAAGCAGAGACGGATGGCCATTCAATGGCCATCGCGATGGACCGTGCGCTGGCGCAGGACCCTTCCGCCGCGACGACGTTCGCGAAAACGGATGGTGCCGCGCGGACGGCAGCGATCCTGCAGGATCTTTTGGCCTCACGTTAGACGTCGACGATCTGAAAATCGCGAGCGAAGAAGGCGCCGGGAAACTCTGCCTGCGCCTCCGCCTCCATCACAAGAAGATCGGCATCGCTGCGGAATGTCGCGTGATGGACAAAGCCGATCCGTGCCGCACCGGCAGCCTGCGCCAGTCGCAGTCCCTGTTGCCATGTCGAATGGCCGAAACCGCTATGGCTAGGAAACTCCGCGTCAGTAAAGGTGGCATCGTACAAACACAGATCGGCACCAGCCATAAGCTCCAGTGCCACGGGGTCCAGCGTCCCGGGCGTATGGTCGGTATCGAAGACCAGCGCGATGACCCGCGCGCCATAGGTCACCCGATATCCTGTTGCGCCGCCTGGATGACTGAGCAGGGCCGTCTGGATCGAAAGTCCCGGCGCAAGCGGCAGTGTGTCGCCGGGGCGAAAATCGTGCGTCTCGATCTGCGCCGTGAACACTTCCGGTCCAACCGGAAAGAACGGGCGACGCATGAAATCGGTCAACATTGTCCGTGTCGGCGTGCCATCGGCAAGCCCTGACCAGATGCGGATCGTTCGTTCAGAGTCGAAGAACGGTCGGAAGAACGGAAGGCCCACGATGTGATCGTAGTGACAGTGAGTGAAAAAGAGGTCGATGTCCCGATGCCCGTCGTCGAGCATCGTGCGGCCCGCGACGGGCAGACCGGAGCCTGCATCGAACAGCAGCACCCGGTCGCCGCACCGCAGTTCCATGCACATGGTGTTGCCGCCAAAAACGGCGGTCTGTGCCGTCGCCATCGGCATGCTGCCCCGTGCGCCCCAGACCTTCAGGTAAAAGGGGTCAGTCATGTCGGCGATGGCTGCGTCCGGCCTCTGGCGCAGTCCGTATCAATGGATCGAATGGTTTGCGCTGTGACGCGCTGCGGCCAGTTCCGCGGATAGCGTCGCGGTCGTGTCGCTCAGACGTGCGGCAAGGACGCGCACGATCTCCAGCGTCATCTCGGGGAAGTCCATCAGCAGCTTCACGAAGTTCTCCTTGCTGATGCGCAAGGCTTCGACCGGGGTGACGGCCCGGACAGTCGCGGTACGGGCTACGTCGCAAAGAATCGCGATCTCGCCCACCATTGCGTTCTCTGCGACCTGGGCCACGCGCAGTTCCCCTTGCGGGGTCGTCACCATCACATCCGCCTGACCCTGCAGGATGACATAGGCGGCATCGCCATCATCGCCCTGATGGAACAATACCTCGCCGCTTCGATAGGCAACCCGGTCAGAGGTATAGGCTAGAAGCCGCAGTTTGGCCGCCGCCATGCCGGCGAAGATCGGCACCTGCCGAAGCATCTTGACTTCATCGTTCAGCAGCACGCGCAGGTTTCTCCCGCTTTCATGGTGGACTGTTGCAGGTATTATGACGCGATCATATCGCTGAAGATACCGTTACTTTCCTCGAGTGCTGTCGGCGTGCCGACCTCGACCAGTTTGCCGGCTTCGAAGACGGCGATCCGGTCGAAATGGCGCGCCATCTGTGGGTTGGATAGGGTCCAAAGGACGGCAGGGGCGCGGTCGGCATTTCGCAGGCGGCTCAGGACGCGCGTCAGCACCAGATCCTGCGACCGGTTGTCCAGCGCCGTCAGGGGGCGATTGAAGATGTAATAATCCGATGGTCGCACGAGGGCGCGGGCCAAGGCGACCTTTTGACGCTGTCCTGCGCTCAGTCTGCGGCCGCCGGTGCCGACATCAAAACCAAGGCCGATGGTCAGTACCTCGGCGAAGACGCCCTGCCGCTGCAGTAGATCGAGGATCGCGGACCTGACCTGATCCGCGCCGTCGCGATATTTCTGGCTGACCCTGCCAAAGAGGATGTTGTCCATCAATGTCGCGGAGTCGGTGAATCGCCCGGCGTCGTAGATCTCTATGACCGGCCTCAGATGATCCGGGATTGCATTGTGAAAGAAGCGCCGGAAAGCAACGATTTCGGCCATCAGGTCCGTGTCCAGCAAGCCGAAGCGGTGACGCGGTTCGATGTATTCGAAGGCGAGACCGACCATCATCGTCCGGTCCTGTTCGGTTGGCACACCACCGGATTTGTCGAATTTCAGCAGTAATGCCTGATAGGTCGGTATGTCGTCCGGCGACATGAAGGTCATCTGGCGAAAGAACGGATGATCGGGGGGAAGATCCGCGAACAGTCCGATCACGTTCCGTGCGATCTCGACTCCTGCATCGCAAAGGCGATCGTAAAGACCGGCCTGCTGCAGAAGGCGCCGAAAGAACGCGGTGCGCTCTGATGGATCCAACAAGGCACTGTTCGGGCGCAGGCGACCGAACAGCAGGTTTTCAAGAATGGTCGCCTCAGTATTGTAGGCCTCGATGGCGAACGGCACGATCAGTTCCGCAAGCCCGCCCTGTTCCAGTTCCGTCCGCAACTGGCCACGAATGGCAACGATACGGCCGGCTAGGTCCGGGTAGTCGCGTTCCGACACGGTCGAATTAAGGGCAAGGTCCTGCATGTCGCGGGTCATGTCGACGCAATCCAGCACCTCTAGCAGGTGCCTGGTCAGACTCTCCGGCCCGGTCAAGTCGAGCGCGTCGTAATCGATCCAGTCGGCATCGCGGTCGTAATCTGGGTTGCCGGATCGTCTCGCCTCCTGCAGTTGCCAGCGGCGGGACGGGGACGGTGCACGGCCGTCCGGATCGGGCGGACTGTTGCGCAGGCCATAGGTCAGGTTGTCCAGCAGGCTGCCGGACAACAGCACGGCGTCGCCGCCAGCATAACTGATCGATCGACCGGTGACGGCCTCTGGCAGCGCGAGGATGTTCGATTGTCCGGCCACGATCCGTCCGCTGCTTGGCCAGACCTGCCGGGCAAAAAGCTCTGCGAAGGTCTCGCTGCCGGACCCGGCGGGTCCGATGGCAGCAAGCGCCTCTCCCGGTTCGAGCGTGAAATCCGTGTGATCGAGGCTGACGACACCGCCGTCGTCCATCACCCGGACACCGATTGCGGCCAGCGGCGTGTCCAGCGGTTCGGCGGTGCGGCGCGCCGTATGCAAATCCGAAGCGATCATGTTGTCGACGGCGAATTGGCCGATTACCTGCTGGTACTTGATCTCGACATCCTGCCGGTTCTGGTCCCAGTCGATCAGCTCTTTCATCGGTCCCGGAAGGTTCGAATAGGCACCGATCACCGCGACAAGCTGCCCGATGTCCAGATGCCCGGTCAGGGCCAGATAACCGCCAAGGCTGTAGAAGATGAAAGGCGCGAGGGACGCGAGGAAGTTGTTGATGAATTTGACCAGGAATTTCCACTGATAGATATCATAACGGATCGTGAAGATCCGCCCCAGCCGGGCCGAGATGTCGGCCCTTTCGAAATTGGTGGTGTCGTTGGCGTGAATGGTTCCGATGCTTTCCACGATCTCTCCGACCCGGCCCGACAGCTGTCGCGCGGTCAGTTGGCGTTCACGACCCAAGACCAGCAGGCGGCGGCGCATCCGCGGAATAATCAGGATCTGCGCGCCGATCAGGGCGGCGGTAATGCCTCCCAGCATCAGGTTTTGCGCAAAGATAAAGGCCAAAGCCGTCAGGGCCTGACCGCCCAGCAGCGCTGGCGAAACGAAGGCATCGCCGGTGAAGCCGCCCATCGGCTCCACCTCGTCCTTGATCATGCTGGCGATCTCGGGGCTTTTCAGAAACTTGAACGTGGCCGGAGGGAACCGCAGCACGTGATCGACAAGGGCATACCGGATCCGGCGCAGCAGGCGTTCTCCCAGCTTGCCCTTGTAGGCATTGATGTAGAACTTGAAGAGTCCGTTGACGATGACGAGCAGCAGGAACACGCCACTGAGCGCAAAGAGCATGTGGACCCTGTCGAGGGTGATGCCTTGAAAGAGAACAAGGACATCGGCCCCCGGAAGTGGCAAAGCGATCCTTAGAAAGGTCTGCGTGGCATCCGCTGTCTCGAACCCGTCGCCCTGTATGGGGCCGTTGACGATCGTTTTCGGCAGGCTGAAAGCCATGTAGTAGGGGATCATCGACAGCGCGACGATCGCCAGGATCCAAAGCTGCTGCCGCCGGGTGTGCTCCCAGATGTAGCGCGACAGGCTGGCGTTAAACACTGTGCGGAACCCCCGTGCGTTCGGGCGATCCGGGGACGCTGTGCGAAATGGTAGGTAAACGCTGTATCGGCATGGCGGATTTCTAGCCCAAGTTACCCGTAAGGCACAGTCCCTCATGTGATGCCCAGCCGCACAGGACCTGAGCGTGGGTGGCTTCGAACTGGCGCGGCTGAGATGCTATAGCTTGCCAGCAGGGCGTGACGGATTGCCCCGGGTCGCAGGCGACCGACGGCAATTTCCTCGTCTTGCCAAGACGTTTCGTGATTATTCGACCTGCGTCAGATCAAGTTCGGGTGGCATGGCCGTGGGTTTGACCTTGCCGCTTTGTCTCGTTGCTATAGACTTGACCCTACCCAAAACGGTGAGACCCATGTCCGACAACCCCGATCCGATCCGTCGCCGCTTCCTCGCGGGTGTGCCCTTGGCCTCGGTCAGCCTGGCTCTCGGGGCAGGCGCGGCAGAGGCGGCGGTCCCTGCGCCGCTATCCGTCGATCCCCGTCAGCCGCAGTTCGTGACAACGGACCACGTCGCCACCTACTACCGGCTGTCCCGCAGCTGATCCCCAACAGGAAGACCTTGTGATGTTGCGCCGCCGTACAACGACACCGACCGCCCCGACGCCCCGCACGGGCGGCACCCGCCGTGAATTCCTGCGCAACTCGGGCCTGGCCGGCCTTGCGCTGGGCGCCATCGGCAGCAGCGCAGGCCGCGTCGTCCAGGCCCAGGCAGCTCCCGCTACGCCGCCCATGTCGACCACGTATCACAAGACGATCTGCCAGTTCTGCTCGGTCGGCTGCTCCCTTTGGGCAGAGGTCGAGAACGGGGTCTGGGTCGGGCAGGAGCCGGCCTTTGAATCGCCGATCAACCAAGGCACGCATTGCGCCAAGGGTGCTGCCATGCGCGAAATCGCCGTGGGCGATCGCCGTCTGAAGTATCCGATGAAGAAAGTCGCAGGCGAGTGGACCCGGATCAGCTGGGATCAGGCGATCAGCGAGCTTGGCGAAAAGCTGAACGGGATTCGCGACGAGTTCGGACCGGATTCCGTCTACTGGCTGGGTTCTGCCAAATTCTCGAACGAGCAGAGCTACCTGTTCCGCAAGCTGGCAGCGTTCTGGGGGACGAACAACGTCGATCATCAGGCGCGGATCTGTCATTCGACTACCGTCGCCGGCGTGGCCAACATCTATGGCTACGGCGCCATGACGAACACGTTCAACGACATCCGCAATTCGAAGTCGATCCTCATCATCGGCGGCAACCCCGCCGAGGCGCACCCCGTGTCGATGCTGCATGTGCTGGCCGGGCGCGAGAACGGCGGCAAGATGATCGTCGTCGATCCCCGCTTCACGCGCACTGCCGCTCATGCCGATGAATACGTGCGCATTCGGCCGGGTGCCGACATCGGCTTCATGCTGGGTCTGGTGCGGGAAATTTTCGCCAACGGGTGGGAAGACAAGGAATACATCAAAAGCCGCGTCTGGGGCATGGATCAGATCAGGGAAGAGGTCGAGCGCTGGACTCTGGAAGAGGTCGAGCGCGTCTCCGGCATCCCGGCAGAACAGACCGCCCGCGTGGCCAGGACGCTGGCCGAAAACCGCCCCGGTACATTGATCTGGTGCATGGGCCTGACCCAGTCCACCGTCGGCAGCTCCAAGACCCGCGCGGCATCCATCTTGCAGCTCGTTCTGGGCAACATCGGCAAGAAGGGCGGCGGGGCGAACATCTTCCGCGGCCATGACAATGTGCAGGGTGCTACCGATCTTGGTGTGTCCTGCGATACGCTGCCAGCCTACTATGGCCTGAGTGGCGGAGCGTGGAAGCACTGGTGCCGCGTCTGGGACGTGGACTATGAGTGGATGAAGGGCCGGTTTGGTAGCCAGGACCTGATGCAGGCCGAGGGGATGCCTCTGTCGCGCTACATGGATGCCATTCTCGAACCCGCAGATAACCTTGACCAACCCAGCCCGGTCAAGGGCATGATCTTCTGGGGCCATGCCGCCAACTCCATCACCCGCGGGCCAGAGCAGCGCGAGGCGCTGGACAAGGTCGACGTTCTTTGCGTGGTCGACCCGCATCCGACGCAAGTCGCGATCATGTCGAACAAGCAGGACAACGTCTATCTCCTGCCCGCCTCCTCGACGGCAGAGATTCACGGCTCCGTCACGAACTCCAGCCGGTCCCTGCAGTGGCGAGACAAGGTGTTTGATCCGCTGTTCGAGGCGAAGTCGGATTACGAGATTACCTATCTTTTGGCCAAGGCATTCGGTTTTGCGGACGAGATGTTCAAACACATCGGCGTCCAGAACAACGAGCCGATTGCAGAGGACATGCTGCGCGAGATCAATGCGGGCACTTGGACCATCGGCTACACTGCACAAAGCCCGGAGCGGCTGAAGCTGCACATGCAGCATCAGGACAAGTTCGACAGCGTTACGCTGAAAGGCATGGCGGAACCCGTGCTGGGTGAATACTACTGTTTGCCCTGGCCGGCGTGGGGCAATCCCAAGGACGGGCACCCGGGTACTCCGATCCTCTATGACGCATCAGAACCGGTAGCCGAAGGCGGCCTGCCGTTCCGCGCCCGCTGGGGGGTGGAGCATGACGGTGAGAACCTTCTGGCCGAGGACAGCTGGACGCCGGGTTCCGAAATTCAGGACGGTTATCCTGAAGGCACGCTCGGCATGATCGAGGCGTTGGGATGGGCTGACGAGTTCACCCCTCGCGAACGGCTTATCATCGCCGCGATTGGTGCAGACCGGTTCACCCATGACATGCTGGCCATGGACGATGCAGCGGCGCAGGTTGCGCTCGACGACCTGTCTGGCGCGTTCGAAGGCAGCATGAAAGCGCAGATGAACGACGTCAGCGCCGATTTCCCCGGCTATCCGAAAAATGCCCTGACGGCGATCGCCGCCTATCTGGTCACGCAGAAACCCGACGGGTCCAACGCCGACGGTGGCGGCAACGATCTGGCTGGCCAGGTGCGCGGCGTGAACTGGAAAACCGACCTGTCCGGCGGCATCCAGCGCGTGATGATCGCCCACGGGCTGGCGCCCTACGGCAATGGTAAGGCAAGGTCTGTCGTCTGGACTTTCCCGGACGCGATTCCAAAGCACCGCGAACCGCTTTTGACGGCGCGCCGCGACCTGCTGCCGGAGTACAAGACCTACGAAGACCAGCGCAAATGGCGTGTGCCGGTGCTGTATGAAAGCATCCAGAACATTGATTACGCCAAGGACTATCCGATCCAGCTGACCTCCGGTCGCCTCGTGGAATACGAGGGCGGCGGCGACGAGACCCGGTCGAACAAGTGGCTGGCCGAGTTCCAGCAGCAGATGTTCGTCGAGATCAACCCAGCCGACGCCGGTCGTGCCGGTGTGGCCGACGGCAACGATTGCTGGGTCGCGTCCCCCAACGGACGGATCAAGGTCAAGGCGCTGGTAACACCGCGTGTCGGAGAGGGAACGGTATTCCTGCCGTTCCACTTTGCAGGCTTCTGGATGGGCGAAGATCTGACGCCCAAGTATCCAAAAGGTACCGAACCCTACGTCTTTGGCGAGGCGACGAATACGATTCAGACCTACGGGTATGATATCGTGACACAAATGCAAGAAACAAAGGCAACGCTCTGCCGGATCGAGGCTGTCTGATGGCACGTTTGAAATTTCTTTGCGACACGGACCGCTGCATCGAATGCAACGCCTGCGCGACTTCGTGCAAGAACGAGCATGAAGTGCCTTGGGGCATGGTCCGGCGACGGGTCGTGACCATCGATGACGGTCAGCCCGGCGAGAAATCGGTCGCGATCTCCTGCATGCACTGCACTGATGCGCCCTGCGTCGCGGTCTGCCCGGTCAGCACGCTTTACCAGACTGATATCGGCGTCGTCCTGCATGACAAGGACACCTGCATCGGGTGCGGTTACTGCTTCTATGCCTGCCCCTTCGGTGCGCCGCAGTTCCCGCGCGCGACGCTGTTCGGCACGCGCGGCACGATGGACAAATGCACCTATTGCGCAGGCGGACCCGAGGAGAACGGGTCCGAGGCGGAGTTCAAGAAGTACGGCCGTAACCGCATTGCGGAAGGCAAACTGCCGATCTGCGCCGAAGTCTGTTCGACCCGCGCGCTGCTCGCCGGCGACGGCGACGTCATCGGAGAGATTTACCGCGAGCGCGTCGTCGCACGAGGCTTCGGGTCCGGTGCCTGGGGCTGGAAAACCGCATATTATCCGGAGCAGGGCGCATGAGCGACGAGGTCATTGTTCACGGGCGGGACTTCACCCGCTACCGGATCGGCGGCGCCATCGTTGCCTTCATCCTCGCGATTGCGCTGGCGTGGCAGATCTTCGAGATCTTCGACGGCGATGCCCGCACGGTGCCCGAAGTCCGTTGGGGTGTGACGGAGTACAACGGCAAGGAAATGGGGGCGCAGGATGCGGCCAGTGGGCTGCTAAGCGGCGTGGCACTCGCCGACCGGACGACCTTTCAGGCGGAACGCTATCAAACCGGACCCTCTCCGGAAAAGGCGCGTCCGGATTACAGCGTCGTGCCTGACACGATGATGACGACCGCCCCGATGGACAACGGCGACAAGCTGACCCAAAGCTGGGCGATCTATGGCGACGATACCGGCACGATGTTGCGACCGGCGCAGCGGACCAGCGGAATTTCTTCACTGCCTTATCCAAACGCGGCACTGTTCGAGAGACCTTTCGGTCGCGACTGGCGACTGGGGGTCGCCGATATCGCAACGCATCTGGGTGCGATGGCGATCCTCGGGATGGGCTTTCTGCTGGCATTGATCCTGGCCGTCCGCGGTCGCGTACCGATTGCCCACGGGCGCAGCAACCACACGGTCCGTCGCTTTACGCTGTTCGAACGTGCGACCCACTGGCTGACTTCCGTCAGCTTCATCGGGTTGGCGTTGACAGGGCTGGTCATCGCTTTCGGCAAGACCCTTTTGGCCCCGTTCGGCGAAGCTGCCTTGGGCGCGGTTGGCTGGATTTCGACCTGGGGCCACATGATGTTCTTCCCCTCCTTCGCGATCGGGATCATCCTGATGGCCGTCATGTGGATGGGTCGCAACATCCCGGAAAAGCGTGACCTGCACTGGTTGCGGCATCTGGGCGGCATGGCGACGGACGGTGGCCATGTCCCCGCCAAAAAGTTCAACGCCGGACAAAAGCTGATCTTCTGGTCGGCTATCCTCGGCGGCGCGCTGATGGTCGCCAGTGGCGTCACGCTGATGTTCCCCTATTACTGGGCGACACTCGGCACGCTGTCCTGGGCAATGCTGATCCATGCAATCATCGGGCTGTTGCTGATCGCGATCTTCATCGGACATATCTACATCGGTACCGTGGGCATGCAGGGCGCGTTCTGGGCCATGTGGGGCGGTCGGGTCGACCGCAACTGGGCAAAGGAACACCACGAAATCTGGCTTGATCAGATCGAAGGACGCACGGGAAGGACATACAAATGACCGCGTTTCTGATGGGTGCCGGAACTGCCATCGTGCTGGCGACGCTGACATTCTTCGCCATGCAGGCCGGGACCGTCGCGATGACGGCACGGTTCGACTCACCCAATCTGCACCTGACGGATTACATGCTGCCAGATTGACGCAGACCGGCGGTCGCCGGGAACCTGCGGGGACTTCGGCGTGTTGGATGATCAGACGGTGAACGGGTGTTCGCCAGACCGATATTCCCAGCACGAAGGACGGCCCGATGAAGACGAGCCTCAAGATCAATGGCGAGGTCCATGACCTCGACGCGGACAGCCGCACGACGCTTCTGGATGCCCTGCGCAACCATCTTGACCTGACCGGCACGAAGAAGGGCTGCGACCACGGGCAATGCGGCGCCTGCACGGTCATCGTGAATGGCCGTCGCATCAATTCCTGCCTGTCGCTGGCGTGCATGCACGACGGTGATGAGATCACGACGATCGAGGGGCTGGGCCAGCCCGGCAATCTGTCGGATCTGCAGGCTGCTTTCGTCAAGCACGACGGCTACCAGTGCGGTTACTGCACCCCCGGGCAGATTTGTTCGGCCACTGCGATGCTGCAAGAAGTCAAGGACGGATGGCCCAGCCACGTATCTGACAGCCTTACGGGAACCTACGACCTGACCGAAGCCGAAATCTCGGAACGGATGTCCGGCAACTTGTGCCGCTGCGCGGCCTATCCCAACATCGTCGACGCCATTCGCGACGCAGCCGGAAAGGTCCAGTCATGAAGCCTTTCGACTACATTCGCGCCGAGGATACCGGCCATGCGACATCTGCCGCGGGACAGGGGGCCACGATCATCGCCGGCGGCACCAACCTGCTGGACCTGATGAAGCTGGAGGTCCTGCAGCCTGACGCGCTCATCGACATCAACCGCCTTGATCTGAAGCAGATCACAGAAGCGGATGGTGGCCTGCGCATCGGTGCGCTGGTCACGAACTCCGACCTTGCGGCCGACATGCGCGTTCGTACCGATTACCCGGTGCTGAGCGAGGCTTTGTTGGCGGGCGCATCTGGTCAGCTGCGTAACAAGGCGACGACCGCCGGCAACCTGCTGCAGCGGACGCGGTGCTATTATTTTTACGACACCGCCATGCCCTGCAACAAGCGAGAGCCAGGGACGGGCTGCCAGGCCATGGAAGGCGCGACCCGTCTGCATGCGATCCTCGGCGGCAGCGATCAGTGCATCGCAACCCATCCCAGCGACATGGCGGTCGCCATGCGGGCACTTGCTGCGGTGGTGGAAATCGAAGCTGCCAATGGTGAAACCCGGCATGTGCCCTTGTCCGACTTCTACCTTCTGCCCGGCGACACGCCGCATATCGAAAACGTCCTGCGCAAGGGGGATCTGATTACCGCGGTGATCCTGCCTGCCGCTCCCAAGGGGGCGCAGACCTACCGCAAGGTGCGCGACCGCGCATCCTACGCGTTTGCCATGGTTTCCGTCGCCGCTCGGATCGAGATGGACGGGGATACGGTAAAGGACGCGGCACTGGCCTTTGGCGGCATCGCGCCGCAACCATGGCGGGATGCAGACGCGGAAAACGCGTTGATCGGCAAGCCTGCCACGAAAGAGACCTTCAACGCCGTCGCGGATATCCTTCTGAAGAACGCTGATCCGAAGAAGGACAACGCGTTCAAGGTGCCATTGGCGCGGCGGACCCTGATCGCGACACTCAACGAACTTTGCGGAAAGGACGTCGCATGAACGCCCATCTGAAAATGGACAAGCCTGACAACCGGAACCGGTTGGACAACATGGCGCAGGGCCTGATCCATACGGGCATGGATCGCCCGGAAGGCCCGCTGAAAGTCACCGGCACGGCAACCTACGCACACGAGGATCATCAGCCCGGCATGCTGCATGGTGTCTTGGTCCGCGCGACGATCGCACGTGGCACGCTCGACAGCATCGACGCTGCTGCGATCGAAAAGCTGCCCGGGATCCGCAAGGTGATGCACGGCGATAAATTCCTCCGCAACCCGGCGCAAGGCACGGCCAACGAAGCCCCGGTGCAGGGCAGTTCCGAGATCTATTATCTTGGACAGCCCGTCGCCCTCGTGGTGGCAGAGACATTCGAGCAGGCGCGCCACGGTGCACAGTCGCTCGAACTGCAAGTGACGGCAAAGAGCGCAGTTACTAGCCCGGATTCGGATGACGCCAAGGTCGAGACGCCGGACGACCAGCAAAGCAGCATGGGCGACCTCGATGCAGCAATGAAAGATGCGGCATATACGGTCGAGGAAACCTACACTACGCCCGGTCACACCTCTGCGCCGATGGAGCCGCATGCCGCGATTGCATGGTGGGAAGACGACAAGCTGATCCTGCGGTCGACCTCCCAGATGGTCAAATACAACGTCAACGAAGTTGCCGACTCCGTAGGCATTTCGGCGGATGACGTCCATCTGATGTCGCCCTACGTCGGCGGCGGGTTCGGGTCCAAGCTGGGCATCTCGCCCGATGCGGTCGCCGCCGCATTGGCCGCCCGCGAATTGGGGGCCCCCGTTTCTGTCGCAATGTCGCGGCAACAGGTCTTCGAGTCGACCATGCGCCGGTCGGAAACTGTGCAGCATTTTCGCCTTGCCGCTGACAAAGACGGCAAACTGACGGGGATTGGCCATCGCGCGCGCGTTTCGCAACTGCCGGACGAGAGCTTTTCAGAGCCGGTGACGCAGGCAACCCCATTTCTCTATCGCGGTGAAAACCGAGAGATCGGAATGGAAATCGTGCGCATCAACTCCACCTGCGCCGGATCCGTCCGCGCGCCGGGCGAGGCGGTGGGGATTACGGCCCTCGAAATCGCGATGGACGAATTGGCCGTGAAGACGGGCATCGATCCTGTCGAACTGCGCAAGCGCAACATTCCCGAAAAGGACCCCAGCGACGGACGCGATTTTTCATCCCATACACTTGCGGCGGCCCTCGACGACGGTGCGGAAACGTTTGGCTGGAAAGATCGCACGTCCGGCCAGACGGATGGCGAGTGGCTCATCGGCTACGGCATGTCCTCTGCCGTGCGCGTCAACATGATCGGTGAAAGCCACGCCCGCGTAACCCTGAATCCCGACGGCACGGTTTTGATTGAAACCGACATGACCGACATCGGCACGGGGACCTATGCAATTTTGACACAAATTGCCGGAGAGATGCTGGGCGTCTCGCAGGACCGGATCGAAACGCGTCTCGGCGACAGCAACCTGCCGAAATCGGCAGGATCGGGTGGCTCCTGGGGGGCTTCCTCTGCCGGATCGTCCGTGTTTCTGGCTTGCGAAAAGCTGCGGCAGGAGATCGCAAAGAAGCTTGGCTGTGACGAGGCGGACCTGACACTCAGGGACGGCACCGCCACGGCGGCCAACAAGCAGACACCGCTGTCTGACCTTGTCGGTGGCAGCCCGATGGAGTCGACCGGCGTGATCGAACCCGGCAAGACGATGAAGGAAGTGCGTCAGGCCACCTTTGGCGCGTTCTTCTGCGAGGTCGGTGTCAACCGAGTCACCGGCGAAACGCGGCTCCGTCGGATGCACGGCAGCTTTGCCGCCGGGCGCATTCTGAACGCGAAAACCGCGCGGTCCCAGTGTCTGGGCGGCATGACCTTTGGCATTGGTATGGCCCTGACCGAAGAGCTGATCCACGACGCCCGTGACGGACACATCGTCAATCGCGATCTGGGTGAATACCACATCCCGGTAAACGCTGACGTGCCGCAATTAACGGTTAATTTTCTGGAAGAGCGTGATCCCTACGCCAACCCTATGCAATCCAAGGGCATCGGCGAATTGGGGATCTGCGGCGCTGCCGCCTGCATTCTGAACGCAATCCACGACGCGACGGGCGTGAGGGTTCGCGACCTGCCGGCCACGATGGACAAGGTCCTGCCCGGCCTGCCCGACCTTTGATCGACCGCGCACCGCCCGCTGACCCGGGCGGTGCGCTACCGACGATAAGTCGCGCTTCAGGGGAACGCCGCTGCTGCCGCCGAAGTGATATCGCATACGCATCGTGCCTGACATAAGGTGCCGCAACCTTTCCGTCTCATGGATGACACCGATGCTTCGCCTGCCCTTGATTGCTGCTCTCACGTTGCTCGCCGGCTCCGCAGTCGCGGAGCAACAGAATTTTGCCATGATGCTTGGTAATCGCCAGCTTGGGACCCTCGCTTTCAATGGCAGTGGATCGGACGTTCACCTGGTTTCACGGCTCGACAACACGCCGCTCGGTGTCGCAGATGGCACGTTCGAAGCTGTAACCCGGAGCAAGGGCGAAACCGTCGAATACCTGGGGAGCAATCGCGGCAGCAAGACCCGCGACATCGCCCTGACCCGCGAAGGCACGAAAGTGACCGCGGTAACGGTAACGCCGGCCGACGAAATGACGAACCTGTCTGACGTGGCCAGTGTGCCTGACGGAACATTGACGACTGCAGAAATCTTCGGCGTTCTTGCGAACGGTACGACCTGCCCGAACCCCCTGACCATGTACGATGGCCGTCGTGTCGTGCAGATGGCCACCACGGCCATGAATAAGAGCGCAGAGATGGTGACCTGTGACATGTCCTACCGCGTCACGGCAGGGAAGGGGCATCTGTCACCCTTCAACTTCAAATCCCTCTCGATGACAGCAGTCTATCGCTCTGGCGCCCTTGCGCAGATCACTGTCAGCGCAGGAGGGTTCGACCTGAACCTGGTTCGTCAGTAGCAGCCGACTAAAGGCTGCGTCCGTCCAGATCCTCGACCAATTCGGAGAATTCGAAAATCAGGGGCATGTCGTCGGACCAGCCGCCATTGCGCTTGAAATAGGCCTCTTTCGACGTGCGCCAGCCCTGCAGCGTATAGGTGCTGCTTTCCGCCTCGGCCATCTCCTCGGTCACGTCGCAGAACCTGACCTGCACGACTTGGGTCGTGTGCACGACCAATGCAGGCGACCCGCCCCAGTTCGCGGCGATATCGCAGCGGCCGACGACGGGCATGGCGTCCGGATCGTCCTTCAGATCTCGCCACGGCGCGCAATTCGCTGACTTCTGACCCTTGCGGACAAGATCGATCTGCTGCTGGCACTCGGCCTTCGTGTTGCCAAAGCGAAAGGTGCCGGCCCCGGGATAAAGGTCGTTCAGGTCCACGATCGCGTCGTAATCATCGTCGCTGTTCGTCATCGATTAGCCCTCGTATCGGTGGGCCAGATCAGCGGCATCGCCGATCCGGGCAAGATGGATTTCACGCGACAACTTCAGTGTGGGTTTGACGGCAAACAGAATCGATCCGACCAGGAACAACCATAGGGCTACGGTTTCGGTGGTGGACCAGAAGAAAAAGATGGACCCGACGACAAAGCAGCTTGCCGCGCCGAAATCCACGCTGGTCCGGGCGATCTCGTAGAGCGCGAAAATGCGTTTTTGTCGCCGTGACGACCGGTTGTCCTGATGGAACAGAATAGCCATCACCGCGACAACCCGCCTCGTAGTGTCGGCACGTCCAGTGCAGAAAACCCGTAATGCCGGAGCCAGCGCAGGTCGCTGTCGAAGAACGCCCGCAGGTCGGGGATGCCGTACTTCAGCATAGCGATCCGGTCGATGCCCATGCCAAAGGCAAAGCCCTGCCATTGCGTTGGATCGACCTTCGCCGCCTCCAGCACCTTGGGGTGCACCATGCCGCTGCCAAGCACTTCCAGCCAGCCATCACCCTCCCCGACCTTCAGCTGCCCGTCGACCCATGTACATTGGATGTCGACCTCTGCCGATGGCTCGGTGAACGGGAAATGAGAGGCCCGGAACCGCGTCTTCACGTCGGCATCGAAGTAGGCAGAGAAGAACTCTTCCAGCACCCATTTCAGGTTCGCCATGCTGACGTCCCTGTCGATGGCCAACCCCTCGACCTGATTGAACATCGGCGTGTGGGTCTGGTCGTAATCGGCACGGTAGACGCGGCCGGGGCAGATGATCCGCATCGGCGCGCCCTGCGCCTCCAGCGAGCGGATCTGCACGGGGCTGGTATGAGTGCGGAGTACGGCGGGTGCGCGATCGTCGCCGGCTGCCCGCTTCATGTAGAAGGTATCCATCTCGGCCCGGGCCGGGTGGTGGCCGGGGATGTTCAACGCGTCAAAATTATACCAGTCGCTTTCGACTTGCGGGCCTTCGGCCACGGCGAAACCCATGTCCGCGAAAATTGCGGTCACTTCCTCCGTGACCTGCGAAATCGGGTGCAGCGTTCCTTGCGGGCGGTGGCGTATTGGCAGGGTGACGTCCAGCCACTCACTGCGCAGACGCGCATCCAGGGCGGCATCGCCCAGCGCAGTCTTCTTGGCGATCAATGCCGAGTTGATCTCGTCCTTCAGCGCATTCAGGGCGGGACCCGCGGTCTGGCGCTGCTCGGGGCTCATCTTGCCCAACTCGCGCATTTGCAAGGAAATTTCGCCCTTCTTGCCAAGCGCCTGCACGCGCAGATCCTCGATACGGGCCTCGTTCGAGGCATCCGCGATCAGGCCAAGGTATTTCTGCTTGAGGTCATCCATGAGAACCGCTCCGCGCCCGCATCAAAAGTTGTGGTGTGAATAGGCGTTCCACCCTTGCGCCGCAAGGGCGTGGCGGCGGAACGACAAAGGCCGCCCCGACGGGGCGGCCTTCGCGGAAACACTTCGGATCGGTTCAGGCGGCCAGGGCGTCCTTGGCCTTGTTCACGATCGCAGCGAAAGCATCGGGCTCGTGCACGGCCAGATCGGCCAAGACCTTGCGGTCCACTTCGATCCCGGCCAGCGACAGGCCGTTGATGAAGCGGGAATAGGTCATCGCCTCGTCCACGGACCGGACACCTGCGTTGATCCGCTGGATCCACAGGCTGCGGAAGTTCCGCTTGCGGACGTGCCGGTCGCGGGTTGCATATTGGTTCGCCTTGTCGACGGCCTGCTTGGCGACCTTGAAGGTCTTGGAGCGACGGTCGAAATAACCCTTGGCAGCGTCGAGAACTTTCTTGTGACGACGGTGCGTGACGGTTCCACCTTTAACGCGCATATCAAATTCTCCTTATCGTGCGTAGGGCATCATCGGCTTGATGATCTTCTCATCAGCCTTCGACAGGATGGTCGTGCCGCGTGCGTCACGAATGAACTTGGTGGTGCGCTTGATCATGCCGTGGCGCTTGCCGGCCTGACCCGCCTTGATCCGGCCGGAGGCCGTCATGCTGAACCGCTTTTTGCAGCTCGATTTCGTCTTCATCTTCGGCATTTCCGTCTCCTCTGGGGTAGCGGTGAACGCGCGACTCGGCATGCCAACTTGGCCGGACGCGCGGGTTGAAGGCGCCGTATAGGCGGAGGTCGCGGGAATGGCAAGCCGTCAGTGGGTAAAGGACGCGATGACCCGCATAAAGGCATCCGGAGTATTTGCCAGCGTGTAGGTCATCGGACGTTCATTCACGACATAGCCGATCATCACGGCACCGATCAGGATGATTAGTGCAGGCGCACGTGGCGCGCGCCCGTCCATGAACGCACTCAGGGTCGCGGGAATGGCCATCACGCAAATGATGACACCGACGACGAAGACCAGGTCGGTGTCCAAAACGAAGCCTCATAACTTGCTATGTCGCAAGGTTACTCGGAATCGGAGGCGTAAATCAACCGTTCTGCACAGGGGGCGACGCGCAGGATGTTCGTCGAACCCGGGGTATTGAAGGGCACGCCGGCAGTGACGACGATCATGTCGTCTTCCGTGGCCATGCCTTCGGCCTTGGCCGCGCGGACTGCGGCAATCACCGCGTCCTTGAACCGGTCGACTGACCCGGTCATCACGCAGTTCGTCCCCCAGGTCAGACACAGCCGCCGCGCCGTTCCCATTTCGTTGGTCAGGGCAAGGATCGGCACGCGCGGCCGTTCACGCGCAACCAGAAGCGCCGTCGTGCCCCGTTGGGAAAAGCAGACGATCGCCTTGATATCGGCGGTCTCCGCGATTTCGCGGGCGGCCGCGACGATGCCATCAGCCACAGAAGTGCGCGCGGCGCGCCGGCTGCTTTCGATGATCTCCGTATAGGTCGGGTCGGCTTCCACCTCCTGCGCGACGTTGTCCATCGTCTGGACGGCCTCTATCGGAAAGGAGCCGGCGGCGGATTCGGCGGACAGCATGATCGCATCGGCGCCTTCGTAGATCGCGGTCGCGACGTCGGACACCTCTGCCCGGGTCGGCATCGGCGACTCGATCATGGATTCCAGCATCTGCGTCGCCACGATCACCGGTTTGGCGGCGGCGCGGCACTTGCGCACCAGTTGCTTCTGGATCGGCGGAACGTTCTGCACGGGCAGTTCGACGCCCAGGTCGCCGCGGGCGACCATGATGCCGTCGCTGACGGCCAAAATTTCGTCAAAGACCTTTACGGCGTTCGGCTTCTCGATCTTGGACAGGATTGCGGCCCGGCCCTTGGCCAGTTCGCGCGCCTCGGTCACGTCGGCGGCCCGCTGGACGAACGACAACGCCAGCCAGTCGACGCCAAGGTCGCAGACGAAGTCCAGATCCTTCCGGTCCTTGGCGGACAAGGCGGCAAGTGGCAGGATCACGTCCGGGACGTTGACACCCTTGCGGTTAGAGATCGTGCCGCCGACGATGACCTCGCAATCCGCGAAATCGGCACCGCAATCCTTCACGCGCAGCTTGATCTTACCGTCGTTCACCAACAGATGCGCACCCGGCTCCAGGGCATCGAAGATCTCTTTGTGCGGTAATTTCACACGGGTGGCGTCGCCTTCGTCATCCTTCAGGTCCAGACGGAAGGACGCGCCGACTGCGAGGTTTTCTTCGCCATTTTTGAAGACGCCGACACGCAGTTTCGGCCCCTGCAGGTCCGCGAGGATGCAGATCGGGCTGCCAATGTCCGCCTCTACCTTGCGGATCATCGCATGGCGCACGCGGATTTCGTCGTGACTGCCGTGGGACATGTTCAGGCGAAATACATCTGCACCGGCCTCGTGCAGTTTGCGGATCATGTCGTAGCTGTTCGACGCCGGTCCAAGGGTGGCAACGATCTTCACGTGGCGGTTGCGTTTCATCGGCTCTTGTCCCTTTCGCAGCGAAGTTGACGGGTGTTAGCGGTAACGTCGCCGTCACGGCCCTTATTGCGCAATTCCAATCCTGTCACAACTAGCGTAAATGGCGTGTTTAAAGAATGACAGGTTCCATGACCGATACTGCCTACGAAATCACTGGCGCCGGCCGCCCGGGACGCTGGTTGATCACCTGCGATCACGCGACAAACATCGTGCCCGACTGGGTGAACGGCGGCGACCTCGGCCTGCCCTCGGCAGAGATGCAGCGCCATATTGCCTATGATGTCGGCGCCCTCGGCGTGGCCTTGGCCTTGGGAGAGGCGCTCGATTCTCCGGTTGCCGCGTCGCGCTTTTCCCGCCTCGTCATCGACCCCAACAGGGGAGAGCAGGACCCGACCCTGCTGATGAAGCTTTACGACGGGACCGTGATACCGGCCAACGCCCGTGCCGACGATGCAGACCTGACGCGCCGCCTGCAACTTTTGCACCGCCCCTATCACCGGGCTGTCGCGTCACTCGCCGAGAAACGGTCGGATCCGGTGATCTGCGCGGTCCACAGTTTCACACCCCAGCTGAATGGTCGCCCGCCACGCCCGTGGGAGATCGGCATACTCTATGCGACAGACGACCGGCTTGCGCGGCCTTTCATCGCCGCCTGTCGCGCGCAGGGCTGGACGACGGGGGACAATCAGCCCTACACCGGGCACCTGCCGGGCGACAGCATCGACCGGCATGCCCTCCAGCACGGCCGCCCGAACTTGCTGATCGAGGTGCGCCACGATCTGATCGCCACCGCAGCCGGACAAGCGACTTGGGCCACCCGTCTGGCGCCGATCCTGCAGCAGGTGCTGGCGGACAGCGAACTTTGAAGGAGTATGACGATGGACGACCAGACCCGTATCGAGCTTGAAGCCGCTGCGTTTCGTCGCCTGCAACAGCATCTGATGCAGGACCGCCATGACGTGCAGAACATCGACCTGATGAATATGGCCGGCTTCTGCCGGAACTGCCTGTCCCGTTGGTATCAGGAAGCGGCGAATGCCCGTGGCATCCCGATGTCGAAGGACGAGGGGCGCGAAGCATTCTATGGCATGCCCTATGCAGAATGGCAGGCCAACCACCAGACCGAGGCGACGCCGGACGCGAAGGCTGCGTTCAAGGACAGCCATTAGAACGTCCCGGCACCCCCGGCGGGGGTGCCGGCGATGGCTCATTCGGCTGCGACGGCGCCCGGATTGTTCGGGTGCGTCGTCCAGTTTGCGTAGTCGTCCAAGACGAGCTTGCCGGTCCGGGGGTCCGTCCGACCCGACGGCAGCTGCTCCATCGAAATGCAGTCCTGCACCGGGCAGACGTCGACGCAAAGGTTGCAGGCCACGCACTCCTCATCGATCACCGTAAAGGTCCGGTCTGCCGACATGGCGATCGCTTGGTGCGAAGTATCCTCGCAAGCCGCATAGCAGCGCCCGCAGGAAATGCATTTGTCCTGATCGATCTTTGCTTTGGCGATGTAGTTCAGGTTCAGATACTGCCAGTCCGTCACGTTGGGCACGGCGCGGCCGACGAAATCGGCGGTCGAGGCATAGCCCTTCTCGTCCATCCATTGCGACAGGCCGGACTTCATCTCGGCTACGATCTTGAAGCCGTAAGTCATCGCCGCCGTGCAGACCTGCACGTTGCCGCAGCCGAGCGCCATGAACTCCGCCGCGTCGCGCCAGGTGGTGATGCCGCCGATGCCGGAGATCGGCATCCCGCGCGTCGCCGGGTCGCGGGCGATCTCGGCCACCATGTTCATCGCGATGGGCTTCACGGCCGGCCCGCAATAGCCGCCGTGGGTGCCCTTGCCGTCGATCATCGGCTCGGGCGACATCGCGTCGAGGTTGACGGAGGTGATCGAGTTGATCGTGTTGATCAGGCTGACCGCATCCGCGCCGCCGTTCTTCGCCGCCTGCGCTGGCTTGCGGATGTCGGTGATATTGGGCGTCAGCTTCACGATCACCGGCCGCTGGTAGTACTGCTTGCACCAGCGCACGACCATTTCGATATATTCGGGCACTTGGCCCACGGCGGAGCCCATGCCGCGCTCGGCCATGCCGTGCGGGCAGCCGAAGTTCAGCTCGATCCCGTCGGCGTTCGTCTCCTCCACGCGCGGCAGGATGTCCTTCCATGCCTGCTCCTCGCAGGGCACCATGATCGAGGCGATCAGCGCGCGGTCGGGGTAGTCCGCCTTGACGCGGGCCATCTCCTCCAGGTTCACCTCGAGCGGGCGGTCGGTGATCAACTCGATGTTGTTCAAACCCAGCAATCGCCGGTCGGCGCCATAGATCGCGCCGTAACGCGGGCCGTTCACATTGACGACGGGCGGACCTTCGGCGCCAAGCGTCTTCCACACGACACCGCCCCACCCCGCCTCGAACGCGCGCCGGACGTTGTATTCCTTGTCCGTCGGCGGGGCGGAGGCGAGCCAGAATGGGTTGGGGCTTTGGATGCCAAGAAAGTCGGTGGTCAGGTCGGCCATTGTGGGTTCTCCGGGTTGGGGCTCAGCCCGCGTGGGTCTGGTGATCGGGACAGTGGTAGGCGGTGCGACCGCCGACCTTTTTCTTGGTAATGGTGCCGCCGCAGCGGGGGCAGTCGGCCCCGTCCTTGCGGTGGTGGATCAGCCAGTCGGCGGGCAGCTGGCTGTAATCGGCGTTCTTTGCCATGACGTGGCCCATGATGTCCTGCACGGCGCGGTGCAGGTGGGCGACGGCCTTGCCGTCCAGATCGGTGCCACGCGTATCCGGCATGATACCGCAGCGATAAAGCGCCTCGTCCGACCACAGGTTGCCGACGCCCGCCATCTTCGACTGGTCGAGCAAGGCAGATTTCACCGCGGTCTTGGTGCTGCCGATGGCCTGGGCAAAGGCATTGTCACCCATCTTCATCGCGTCGGGGCCCAGACCCTTCGCGGCGATGAACGCGTCCACATCCTCGATCAGCTTCACGCGACCGAACTTGCGCGGGTCGCGAAAGGCGAGGCGGCGGGTCCCTTCGAAGATTACGATGAGGCGGGCGTAGTCGGGTGGCGTCTCGCCCTCGTCGTAGACCCGAAGCGACCCGGACATCCCGAGGTGAATGTGCAGCCAAGGACCGTCGGAGGTTCCGGCAAAGATATATTTGCCGTGTCGCCGCGTCTGGCTGAATTGCGTGCCGACCAGACGCTCGCGCTCTGCCTCTGACGGCAGTTGAACGTGGGTAACCTCGCCTAGGTCGAAGCCCGCAATCGTCCGGTGCAGACAGTGGTCCGCGATCCGCCGCCGGGCGGCGTCGGATTCGGGCAATTCAGGCACCGGTCAGCGCAGCATGGATGTCCATGGCCGCATCGCGACCCTGCGCCACGGCAGTCACGGTCAGATCGTCGCCGCCCAGCGCGCAGTCGCCGCCGGCCCAGACGCCGTCGCGGGTCGTGCGGCCGGCACCGGAGACCTTGATCTTGCGCCCCTCGACCGTCAGGCCGCCGTCGGTGGTCAGGGTCTGGCCGATGGCGCGGAAGACCTGGTCGGCGGGCAGCGTGACGGTCTCGCCCGTGCCCTTCAGCCCGTCACCGTCGTCGGTAGTGTATTCAAGGTTGATGCCGCCGTCGTGGACGAAGTGCGGCTGGACGTTGAACATCAGCCGCACGCCGTGGCTGGCGGCGAGGTCCTGCTCGTAGCGGCTGGCCCCCATGGCCTCGCGGCCCCGGCGGTAGGCGATGGTGACGTTTTCGGCACCCAGAAGCTTCGACTGCACGGCGGCATCCACTGCCGTCATGCCGCCGCCGATCACGACGACGTTGCGACCAACCGGCAGCGACCCAAGGTCGGCGCTTTGCCGAAGCTCGCCGATGAAATCGACCGCGTTGGCCACGCCTTCGCGGTCGTCGCCCGCAATGCCCAGCGCGTTCACGCCGCCAAGGCCGACGCCGAGGAACACCGCGTCGAAATCCTCGGCCAGCGCGTCTAGGCTCAGGTCCCCGCCCAGCGCCTTGCCGGTTTCCAATGTGATGCCACCGATGCCCATCAGCCAGTCGACCTCGCGCTGTGCAAAGCCGTTCGTCGATTTGTAGGCGGCGATGCCATACTCGTTCAGTCCGCCGGGCTTCGCTTTCGCATCGTACATCGTCACCGCATGGCCCAGCATCGCCAGCCTGTGGGCGCAGGACAGGCCCGCGGGGCCGGCCCCGACGACGGCGACGCGCTTTCCGGTCTCGGGTGCGCGGGTGAAAGGGTGCCCCTGCTGCGCCATCAGCGTATCGGTGGCGTGGCGCTGCAGGCGTCCGATCTCGACCGGCTTGCCCTCGGCGGCCTCGCGCACGCAGGCCCCTTCGCACAGGTCCTCGGTCGGGCAGACACGAGCGCACATGCCGCCCAGGATGTTACTTTCGAAGATCGTTCGCGCCGCGGCCTCCGGCGTGCCGGTGGCGATCTGGCGGATGAACAGCGGGATGTCGATCGACGTCGGGCAGGCGGTCACACAGGGCGCATCGTAGCAGAAATAGCAGCGGTCGGCGGCGACATTGACTTCATGCGGTGCGAGCGGCGCATGAAGGTCGGCAAAGCCGGCCGCGATCTGTTCGGCCGCAATACGACCGGCGGCAATTCCGGGCGCGGTGGGGGATGTCATGGGCTGTCTCCGGGTCTGATACCCACGCAGCCTGCCACAGCTTCATTTTTTATCAAACGGTAAATTTTAGGCGGAATGCGAAAGGTGGTGAGCGCTTGGGCGCACTTCAAGCCCAAGCAATTTGCTTTCGTCGCCACGCCGCTAAGGAGAGCATCGGGCCAAAATCAAAAAGCCCCCGAAAACCGAGGTTTTCAGGGGCTTTTTGATAATTAGACTTTGGTGCCCAGGAGAGGACTCGAACCTCCACGTCCTTGCGAACACTAGCACCTGAAGCTAGCGCGTCTACCATTCCGCCACCTGGGCCGGTGTCGTGAGGGGCGATTTAGAGGGGGGCAGGGGGCGTGTCAACGCGAATTTCACGCGATTCAGATAAATCGTCGCGCCGATGTCTGTGGCGTTTCGGCTTGTCTGGCACGGGGGTGCGGTCTAAACCCCGTGCAGCAGCGAAGGAGGCCCCTCATGTCCAAGCTTGTCACCATCTTCGGCGGTTCCGGCTTCGTCGGGCGATACATCGTGCGACGTCTGGCACAGAACGGCTGGCGTATCCGCGTGGCCTGTCGCTCTCCCGAAGAGGCGGGCTTCGTGCGGACCTACGGTGTGGTAGGGCAGGTCGAACCCGTGTTCTGCAACATCCGCAACGACGACAGCGTGCGTGGCGTCACCCGGGGTGTCGACGCCGTGGTCAACTGCGTGGGCGTGCTGGCGGAAACGTGCAAGAATACCTTCAAGGCCGTGCAGGCCGAGGCGCCGGGGCGTATCGCCCGCATCGCGCGCGCCGAAGGTGTCGCGCGCATGGTCCAGATTTCGGCCATCGGGGCGGACAGCGATGCAGCCAGCGCCTATGCGCGCACCAAGGCCGAAGGCGAGGCAGCCGTGACCGAACACATGCCGGGCGCTGTCATCTTGCGCCCTTCGGTCATCTTCGGGCCGGAGGATGAATTCTTCAACCGCTTCGCCGGTATGTCGCGCCTGGGTCCGGTTTTGCCCGTCGTCGGGGCCGGCACGCGCTTTCAGCCGGTTTACGTTGACGACGTCGCTGCGGCAGCAGTCGCGGCGCTCGACAGCCCGACGGTCCAGGGTGTCTACGAACTCGGCGGCCCCGACGTGGCGACCTTCCGCGAGTTGATGCAGCGGATGCTGTCGGTCATCCAGCGCAAGCGTATCGTGGCGAACATTCCCTTTCCGGTCGCGCGACTCATGGCTGGTGGCTTCGGCCTGCTCAAGACCCTGACACTCGGTCTCGTGACGCCGCCGCTGACGACCGATCAGGTGCGCAACCTTGCGGTAGACAACGTCGTATCGGATGGTGCCCGCGGGCTGCGCGATCTTGGGGTGGCGCCGACCGCGATGGAGTCCGTCCTGCCGGACTACCTGTGGCGGTTCCGGCCCTCCGGGCAATACACGGCGATCAAGAACAGCGCCAAGAACCTGAAGCAGTCGTAACCCATGGATGCCCACACAACCCTCATCGCCGCACTACTCGGATTGATCGAGGGGTTGACGGAATTCATTCCCGTATCATCCACGGGCCATCTGCTGCTGGCCGGCCATTTTCTTGGCTTCGAAAGCGCCGGCAAGACATTCGAGGTCGTCATTCAGCTTGGTGCGGTGCTGGCGCTGCTGACCGTCTATTTCGGCAAGCTGTGGCAAGTGTTCCGCGATGCGCCCCGGGATCCCGCCGCGCGGCGGTTCATCGTCTCGGTGCTGGTTGCGTTCCTGCCGGCGGTCGTGATCGGCGTGCTGGCCCATGACTTCATCAAGACCGTCCTGTTCGAGACGCCGCGCCTGATCGCGGTCATGCTGGTGCTGGGTGGTATCGTGCTGTTGTTTGTCGAGCGGATTGCGCCCCAACCGCGGCACGACGACGCCACCGCCTTCCCGCTCCGCATGTCGCTGATCATCGGCTTCATCCAATGCCTCGCCATGATCCCCGGCGTCTCCCGGTCCGGAGCGACCATCGTCGGCGCGCTGATGCTGGGCGCCAGCAAGCGAGCCGCCGCGGAATTCAGCTTCTTTTTGTCCTTGCCGACGATGGCCGGTGCCTTTGCCTATGATATCTACAAGAACCGTGACGTCCTCGACGTCGGGGCGGTGAACGAGATTGCAGTGGGTCTGATCTGTGCGTTCATCAGTGCCGTGCTGGTGGTGCGATGGTTGCTGGGCTTCGTCAGCCGGCATGGTTACGCGCCTTTTGGCTGGTGGCGAATCATCATTGGATCGATCGCATTCGTAGCGCTGTCGCTGAACTTTTAGTATATAGGTAATATTTGCTGACCTTGTTTGGCGACTTTTCGCTATAATTTCTCAGCAGAGCATCGATCTTTTGCAGTTTAGGTCAGCATTGCTGCCTTTTCTTTCCGCATGACCCGCCGTAAAACGGCGCCAGCGTGAGGATGGAGAAGACAATGGCCGGCCAGAAGATGCTGAAGTTCACGACCGTCAGTCGGGATATGCCGGAAAAGCGGCCACCCGATCTGCGTCGTACGGATTTCCACGAGATCTACGCCGAGTATGCGAGGTCCAAGGCCGAGGAGCAGGCAAGCCGTTGCAGTCAATGCGGCGTGCCCTATTGCCAGTCCCATTGCCCGCTGCAGAACAACATTCCCGACTGGCTGCGTCTGACCGCCGAAGGCCGGTTGCAAGAGGCCTACGAGATCAGTCAGGCCACGAACACCTTCCCCGAGATTTGCGGTCGCATCTGCCCGCAGGATCGCCTCTGCGAAGGCAACTGCGTGATCGAACAGTCGGGCCACGGAACGGTGACAATCGGATCCGTCGAGAAATACATCACCGACACCGCCTTCGATGAAGGCTGGGTCAAACCGATCCGCCCCCATGCGGAGCGGACCGAAAGCGTCGGCATCATCGGCGCCGGCCCCGGTGGACTTGCCGCCGCCGACATGTTGCGGCGTCAGGGCGTGCAGGTGACGGTCTACGACCGTTATGACCGTGGCGGCGGCCTGCTGACTTACGGCATCCCCGGCTTCAAGCTGGAAAAGGATGTCGTGATGAAGCGGATGGCACAGCTGGAAGACGGCGGCGTCGAATTCGTGATGAATTGCAACGTGGGTGACGACCTGTCCTTCGACGCGATCCGGGGCAAGCATGACGCCGTGCTGATCGCGACGGGTGTCTACAAGACGCGCAATCTGGATAACCATGGGGTCGATGCGGACGGAATCGTCAACGCGATCGATTATCTGACCGCCAGCAACCGTGTCAGCTTCGGCGACGACGTGGTCGAGTTCAACTCTGGCGAACTGAATGCCGCGGGAAAGAAGGTTGTCGTGATCGGCGGCGGCGATACCGCGATGGACTGCGTGCGCACAGCGATCCGTCAGGGCGCGACATCCGTGAAGTGCCTCTATCGCCGCGACCGTGCGAACATGCCCGGATCGCAGCGCGAGGTGCAGAATGCCGAGGAAGAGGGCGTCGAATTCGTGTGGCTGTCCGCGCCCAAGATGTTCGTCGACGATGCAGCCAACTTGAACGACACCCGGGCTATCACCGGCCCGCTGCGCGGTGTGGTCGTCGACAAGATGCGCCTCGGCCAGCCCGACGCCACCGGACGCCGCAGCCCGGAACTGATCGACGGCGCCCATTACGTCGAAGAGGCGGACCTCGTCATCAAGGCGCTGGGGTTCGAGCCAGAGGATCTGCCGACGCTTTGGGGTGTCGAGGGGTTGGAGGTGACGCGGTGGGGGACGGTCAAGGCCGATTTCACCACCGGCAAGACCACGCTGGACGGCGTCTTTGCCGCCGGTGACATCGTACGGGGTGCAAGCCTTGTGGTTTGGGCAATTAAGGACGGCCGTGACTGCGCAACGGCGATCCTCGATTATCTGTCCCAATCCGACGCGGTGGCGGCGGAATGATGCGGCGGACGCTGGTCGTCCTGTCGCTGATCGGCTCGCCCGCAATGGCGGCCGACGTGTTTGCGCTGCCGCAGGGCTGCACGGCCTTTCTGACGATCCAAAGCCGCAGCTGCGCTGTAGAGCACCATTTCACCTGCGCCGCAGACCCCGAAGGCTTGAAGCGCAGGGTCAGCCTGTCCGAGGACGGCCTGACCTATCTGGGCAGCACCGACGAGGACGCCCAGTGGCTGTCCAGCTTCTATCCCTTCACCAACCATCGGGAGCAATTGGAAGATAGCCCCAAGGACCCCGCGTCCCTCAGTACATTGCTGAAAACCGGGGCTGACAGTTATGATTTCCGTACCTTGTCTGACGAGATCGGTTCGACCCGCTACGTCGGCGAAGACCGACTGACCGGCAAGGTCGTGACCATCGACGACGTCGCGCTGCAGCAGACGGAATACGAGATTACGGCCTATGCCGATGACGGCAGCACGCTCTGGTCGTCGCAGGGCAACGAATTCGTCAATGCCAAATGGCGCATATTCATCGGCGGCACCGGGACCGTCACTGTGCCCGAAAGACCTTTCGACAAGGATGACCGCCCGGTGCAGTTCATCTATCCGGGCGAACCCGGCTTCCTGTCCGCCAATCCGAAATTCGACTGCGGCGCGATCCTGTCGTCCGCACCGTCCGTGACACCCAAGGAGTATCCCCATGACAACCTATGATGAAACCTGGGTCGCCGCCGAGGAAGCCAAGCGCAAGTGGATGGCCGAGAACAGCCTTTATCGGGACGAGGACGAACATGCGTCATGCGGGGTCGGTCTTGTCGTGTCGATCAAGGGCGAGGCGTCCCGCGACGTCGTCGAAAAGGGCATCAACGCATTGAAGGCGATCTGGCACCGGGGCGCTGTCGATGCCGACGGCAAGACCGGCGACGGCGCCGGTATCCACGTCCAGATCCCGCAGGCGTTCTTTCATGACCAGATCCGTCGCACGGGGCACGAACACGCCGAAGGCGAGCGTATCGCCGTGGGCCAGATCTTTTTGCCGCGCACGGATTTCGCCGCGCAGGAGCGTTGCCGCACGATCGTCGAATCCGAAGTGCTGCGCATGGGCCACTGGATCTACGGCTGGCGCCACGTCCCGGTGAACATCGACGTGCTGGGCGAAAAGGCCAATGCCACCCGGCCAGAGATCGAGCAGATCCTGATCCGCTGCGAGGGTCACATCGACGAGGAGCAGTTCGAGCGCGAACTCTACATCATCCGCCGCCGGATCGAAAAGGCCGTGACCGCCGCGGGTGTGGCGGGGTTCTACATCTGTTCGATGTCGACGCGGTCGATCATCTACAAGGGCATGATGCTGGCCGAACAGGTCGCCGTCTTCTACCCCGACCTGATGGACCAGCGCTTCGAATCCGCCTTCGCGATCTATCACCAGCGTTACTCAACCAACACCTTCCCGCAGTGGTCTCTGGCGCAGCCATTCCGCATGCTTGCACACAACGGCGAGATCAACACGCTGAAGGGCAACGTCAACTGGATGCGCAGCCACGAGATTCGCATGGCCTCTTCGGCATTCGGCGAAGCGGCGGGCGACATCAAACCGATCATCCCGTCGGGGGCGTCTGACTCTGCGGCGCTCGATTCCGTGTTCGAGGTGCTGGTCCGTGCGGGCCGCACAGCGCCCATGGCCAAAACCATGATGGTACCCGAGGCGTGGTCAAAGCAGCAGGCCGAGATGCCGCAAAGCTGGCAGGACATGTACGGCTACTGCAACGCCGTGATGGAACCATGGGACGGCCCCGCCGCACTTGCAATGACCGATGGCCGCTGGGTCTGCGGCGGTCTGGACCGCAACGGTCTGCGTCCGCTGCGCTATGTCGTGACCGGTGACGGCCTCTTGGTCGCCGGGTCCGAAGCCGGGATGGTCCCGGTGGACGAGGCGACCGTCGTGGAAAAGGGCGCGCTTGGCCCCGGCCAGATGATCGCCGTCGACATGACCGAAGGGCGGCTTTACCACGACACGGAATTGAAGAACAAACTCGCCGTCGCGCAGCCTTTCGGCGACTGGGTCGAAAAGGTCGTCGAACTCTCCGACCTGCTGAAGAACGTGCCGGAAAAGGCGCTGTTCGAAGGCGAGGTCCTGCGCCGCCGGCAGCGCGCTGCCGGCTACAGCATCGAGGAGTTGGAGCAGGTGCTGGCGCCAATGGCAGAGGACGGCAAGGAAATGATCGCGTCGATGGGTGACGACACGCCCTCTGCCGTGCTGTCCACGACCTTCCGCCCGCTGTCGCATTTCTTCCGCCAGAACTTCAGCCAGGTCACGAACCCGCCAATCGACAGCCTGCGCGAAAGCCGGGTGATGAGCCTCAAGACACGCTTCGGCAACCTCAAGAACGTGCTGGACGAGGACAGCAGCCAGACCGAGATCCTCGTGCTGGAAAGCCCCTTCGTTGCCAATGCCGAATTCGACGAGATGGTGAATCATTTCGGTGAAAGCGTCGCCCACATCGACTGCACCTTCGCACCGGGCGATCACGCACTGGCGCATGCCCTCGAACGCATTCGGTCAGAGGCGGAAGATGCCGTCCGGTCCGGTGCCGGTCACATCGTGCTGACCGATCAGCATCAGTCAGAGACGCGTGTCGCGATGCCGATGATCCTCGCAACCAGCGCCGTCCATTCCGGCCTGACGCGGAATGGCCTGCGGACCTTCTGCTCCGTCAACGTGCGCTCGGCCGAATGCATGGACCCGCACTATTTCGCCGTGCTGATCGGCTGCGGTGCAACCACCGTGAACGCCTACCTTGCGCAGGACAGCATCGCAGACCGCCTGAACCGCGGTCTGATCGACGGCACCCTGACAGAGGCCGTGGGCCGCTACCGCGCCGCCATCGATGCGGGGCTGCTCAAGATCATGTCCAAGATGGGGATTTCGGTTCTGTCGTCCTACCGGGGCGGCCTGAACTTCGAGGCAGTGGGCCTGTCGCGCGCCATGGTCGCCGAATACTTCCCCGGCATGCAATCGCGCATCTCTGGCATCGGCATCAATGGCATTCAATCCAAGCTGGAAGAAGTCCACGCCCATGGCTGGCGCCAGACCGAACAGGTCCTGCCCATCGGTGGCTTCTACAAGGCGCGGCGTTCCGGCGAGAAGCACGCCTGGGAAGCGCAGACCATGCACATGCTGCAGGCGGCCTGTGCCAAATCCTCCTACGCGATGTGGCAGCAATTTTCGAAGGCGATGCAGTCGAATCCGCCGATCCACTTGCGCGACCTGCTGGCAATCAAGCCGCTGGGCAAGGCTATTCCCATCGAGGAAGTGGAGAGCATCACATCGATCCGCAAGCGGTTCGTGACGCCGGGCATGTCGCTGGGCGCCCTGTCGCCAGAGGCGCACAAGACTCTGAACGTCGCCATGAACCGAATCGGCGCGAAATCCGACAGCGGCGAGGGCGGCGAGGATCCGGCGCACTTCCTGCCGGAGGCGAACGGCGACAATCCGTCCGCCAAGATCAAGCAAGTTGCCTCCGGTCGTTTCGGCGTCACGGCGGAATACCTGAACGCCTGCGAGGAACTGGAGATCAAGGTCGCGCAAGGCGCCAAGCCCGGCGAGGGAGGGCAACTGCCCGGCATGAAGGTTACCAAGCTCATCGCGCGCCTGCGTCACTCGACCGAGGGCGTCACGCTGATCTCTCCGCCGCCGCACCACGACATTTACTCGATCGAGGATCTGGCGCAGCTGATCTACGACCTTAAGCAGATCAACCCGCGCGCCAAGGTAACAGTAAAGCTGGTGGCCTCCTCCGGCGTCGGCACGATCGCCGCGGGCGTGGCCAAGGCCAAGGCCGACGTGATCCTGATCTCGGGCCATAACGGCGGCACCGGGGCCTCCCCCGCGACCAGCATCAAGTATGCCGGCCTGCCGTGGGAGATGGGCCTGACTGAGGCACATCAGGTGCTTGCCATGAACAAACTACGCGAGCGGGTCGTGCTGCGGACCGACGGCGGCCTGCGCACGGGCCGCGACATCGTCATGGCCGCGATGATGGGGGCCGAGGAATACGGTATCGGCACCGCAGCACTGATCGCCATGGGTTGCATCATGGTCCGCCAGTGCCAGTCCAACACCTGCCCGGTTGGCGTCTGCACGCAGGACCCTGCCTTGCGCGAGAAGTTCGTGGGCAACGCCGACAAGGTTGTGAACCTGATCACATTCTACGCCACGGAAGTGCGGGAAATCCTCGCCTCCATCGGGGCAAGGTCGATACAGGAGGTCATCGGCCGGGCGGACCTGCTGACGCAGGTCAGCCGCGGCTCGGCGCATCTCGATGACCTCGACCTGAACCCACTGCTGATCACCGTCGATGGCGCCAGCAAGATCAAGTACGACCGCAACCAGCCGCGCAACGCGGTGCTGGATACGCTCGACGTGGAGATCGTGAAGGACGCCGAACGCTTCCTGAAGGACGGCGAGAAGATGCAGCTGGAATACGCGGTGCAGAACACGCTGCGCACCATCGGCACCCGCACCTCGAGCCATATCGTCAGCCGGTTCGGCATGAACAACGATCTGCAGGACGACCACCTGACGGTAAAGCTGCGCGGATCGGCCGGCCAGTCGCTGGGGGCGTTCCTCGTCCACGGGCTGAAGCTGGAAGTCAGCGGCGATGCCAACGACTATGTCGGCAAGGGTCTGTCGGGTGGCACCATCGTGGTCCGTCCGCAGATGCAAAGCCCGCTGGTGGCCTCTGAAAACACGATCATTGGCAACACGGTGCTATACGGTGCCACGAAGGGGTATCTCTTTGCCTCCGGCCGTGCCGGCGAACGCTTTGCCGTCCGCAATTCCGGCGCACATGTCGTGATCGAGGGCTGCGGCACTAACGGCTGCGAATACATGACCGGCGGCGTTGCGGTCATTCTTGGCAGCATCGGCGCAAACTTCGGCGCCGGCATGACCGGCGGGATGGCGTACCTTTACGATCCGGACGGCACCGGGGCGGAACTGATCAACATGGAAACGCTCGTGACCTGCCCGGTCACCGTGCCGCATTGGGAAAATCAGTTGCTGCGGCTGATTGAACGTCACGTGGCCGAGACCTCCAGCCGCAAGGCGCAGGACATCCTGCAGCACTGGGATGCCGAGCGGCAGAATTTCATTCAGGTCTGCCCGAAGGAAATGCTGATTCACCTCAAGGCCCCGCTGAACATTGAGGAGCAGGCCATCCCGGCTGAATGAAGATCTTTTGACGGTCAGAAGACACCTCGCGGCGGGACACGCCGCGGGGTGTTTTCGGCTCTGCAATCTTGACCGCGGGCGGGCCCGCGTGACTTATGGGGCCATGGCGAAAACCCGCAAATCCGTAAAGTCCGACACTCCCTTGCCGCGCTTGACGGGCCGGTCGATCCGGCGCCTTCTACGGCGTGGAGTGCTGGGGCTGATTGGTGCGGTCGTGCTGGTGACACTCCTCTACCGGGTCGTGAACCCGCTGACGACACCCTACATGCTGGCAGAGGGCCACAGGCGTGGTGGTGTGACGCAAGACTGGGTGCCGATGGCGCGCATCGCGCCGGTCATGGCACGGTCCGTCGTGGCCGCCGAGGACGCGAACTTCTGCCTGCACTGGGGTCTCGATATCGGTGCGATCCGCGCGGCACTGGCAGCAGGCGGCGATCGTGGCGCTTCCACGATTTCTCAGCAGGTGGTGAAGAACGTCTACCTCTGGCAGGGGCGAAACTGGGTCCGCAAGGCGGTGGAGGCGGTCTGGACCCCACTCGTAGAACTGCTGTGGAACAAGCGGCGGATCCTCGAGGTCTACCTGAATGTCGCCGAATTCGGGAGCGGCATCTTCGGCGTGCAGGCGGCGGCGCAACACTACTTCGGTGTCGATGCCGAGAGCCTCAGCGCCGTGCAGGCGGCGCGGTTGGCGATGGTGCTGCCGGACCCGAAGGCGCGCGACGCCGCGGATCCGACATCGTCGCAGCGCCGCCGGGCGGCCAGCATCCTGGACGGGGCCGCGACGATTGCCGCCGACGGACGGGCGTCCTGTTTCGAGAGTTGAACGCAGGGCAAAGGTGCGGCATTGAGGGTGCAATCCCGAACCGCGAGTGTCCCATGAACCGCCTCTATCATTTCCCCCTTTCCCCGTTTTCACGCAAGGTAAGGCTCAGCCTTGCGGAGAAGCGCATCGAGGTGGAACTGATCGAGGAACGATACTGGGAGCAGGACAGCGATTTCCTGCACCGCAATCCGGCCGGCAAGGTACCCGTGCTCCGGCTGAGCAACCGGATGCTGAGCGAGAGCGCCGCGATCTGCGAATACCTCGAGGATACCCACCCCAATCCTCCGCTGATGCCCCGCGATGCCGACGCACGGTACGAGGTGCGGCGCCTGGTGGGCTGGTTCGACGACAAGTTCTATCGCGAGTGCACCGAGAAGCTTCTGGGCGAGCGCGTATTTCGCAAGGTGAAGGGCACGGGTTATCCGGACAGCACGAACGTGAAGGCAGGGAGCCGCGCCATGCGGTTCCACCTTGACTACATGACGAAGCTGCTGGAGCATCGCCGTTGGCTGGCGGGCAACGAGATGACGCTGGCCGATTTCGCCGCCGCGGCGCAACTGTCCTGCCTCGACTACATCTCCGACGTGGACTGGAACCGGTCGGAGGTCGTGAAGGACTGGTATGCGAAGATCAAGTCGCGCCCGGCGTTCCGGTCGCTGTTGGCCGATCAGGTGCCGGGATTCCTGCCGCCGTCGCATTATGCCAACCTTGATTTCTGATTGGTGGGTGGGCGGGCCCGCCCACCCACCCCATTTCGGGGCGCTGCCCCGGACCCCGCCGTATCCAAAGTCGGCAGGCCGATGGGACTGAAGGAGGACCTGTCCGCCTTTGCCGTCACCTCCGGGTTCGCCAAGATCGGGATCTGTCGGCCCGACGCCGTGCCCGAGGCGGCGGCGCGGCTGGCGGCCTTCGTCGATGCAGGGCGGCACGGGCAGATGGGGTGGATGGCAGAGCGCATGGCATGGCGCGGGGATCCGACGGCGCTCTGGCCCGAGGCCCGGTCGGTCATCATGCTGGCAGAGAGCTATACCCCGGACGTCGATCCTTTGGCTGTCCTGTCGCTGCGGGATCGGGCGGCGATTTCAGTCTATGCGCAGGGACGGGATTATCACGATGTGGTCAAGAAGCGACTGAAGGCCGTGGGGCGCTGGCTGATCGACCGGGTACCGGGGGCCGAGATCAAGGTCTTCGTCGATACGGCGCCAGTGATGGAGAAGCCCCTGGCGCAGGCGGCGGGGCTGGGCTGGCAGGGCAAGCACACCAACCTGCTGGGGCGCGATCTGGGCAACTGGATCTTTCTGGGCGCGATCTTTACCACCGTGGATATGGAACCGGACGCGGCAAGCGTCGGCCATTGCGGGTCCTGCACCGCCTGCCTGGACATCTGCCCAACGCAGGCCTTCCCCGCGCCCTATCAATTGGATGCGCGGCGCTGCATCTCTTACTTGACGATCGAACACCGTGGTCCGGTTGATGCTGAACTTCGGCCCCTGATGGGAAATCGCATCTATGGCTGCGACGATTGCCTCGCCGTCTGTCCGTGGAACAAGTTTGCCGTCGATGGACGGGACGCGCGGCTGGCGGCGCGGGGCGATCTGCGTGCGCCACCGCTGACCGAGCTTGCCGGTCTCGACGATACTGCCTTTCGGACCCGCTTTTCGGGCAGTCCGATCAAGCGGATCGGCCGCGACCGCTTCGTGCGCAACGTGTGCTATGCCATCGGCAACAGCGGGAACCCCGCGCTGGCAGAAGTGTTGAGACCCCTGACGACAGACGCCGACCCCGCCGTGGCCGACGCCGCAATCTGGGCCTTGGCACACCTGCAGAAGGATGACCCATGCGCACCGCAGCTTTCATCGCCCTGATCCCGACATTGTCTTGCGCGCAGGTCGATCAGGGTCCGCGTAACGCCGATTTCAACCCCGCTTTCGAAAACCAGACCCGCGCGCCGGCCTTGCCGGACACGCCCGTCGCCGTAAGCACCTTCGCCGAGGGGCTGGCGAACCCTTGGGGAATCGCCGCCCTGCCGGACGGGACATTCCTTGTGACCGAACGATCCGGCACCCTGCGCCGGATATCGGCCGATGGCGCACTGTCCGATCCGATCGGCGGCGTGCCGCAGGTCGATGCAAAGCAACAGGGTGGGCTTCTCGACGTCGCCATCGCGCCCGATTTCGTCGACAGCAGCGTATTATATCTGACCTATGCCAAGGGTGTAGAGGGCGGCACCGTCACGGCAGCTGCACGTGCAGTGCTGGATGGCGACAAGCTGACGGATGTGAAGGACATCTTCGTGCAGGATCCGCCGGCCGATACCTATGCCCACTACGGAAGTCGCGTCGTGCCGACGCCGGACGGAAAGGTCTTCATCACGACCGGCGAGCATTTTACCGAAAACAACCGTCAACTGGCGCAGGACATCAACACGACCTACGGCAAGACGATCCGTCTGAACGCCGACGGCAGCGTGCCGCAGGACAATCCTTTCGTGGGCCGCGACGGTGTCGACGGCATCTGGTCCTACGGCCACCGCAACGTGCAGGGTGCGACGTTGGGGCCGGACGGAACGCTCTGGACGATGGAACATGGGCCTGCCGGCGGGGACGAGTTGAACCATCCGCAAGCCGGCCTGAACTATGGCTGGCCGGTGATCTCCTATGGGGTCAACTACGACGGCAGCCCGGTCGGTTCGGGCAAGTCCGCGATGGAGGGGATGGAGCAGCCCGTCTACTACTGGGACCCTGTGATCGCACCGGGGGGCATGGCGTTCTATGATGGCGATTACGCCGACTGGCAGGGGGATCTGCTCATTGCCGGCCTCAATCCCGGGTCGCTGACGCGCCTTCGGCTTGACGGTAATCGTGTTGCCGGAGAAGAGCGTCTGCTGCAGGACGTGGGCCGCATCCGTGATGTCGAGGTTCTGAACGACGGTGATTTGCTGATCCTGATCGACGCCGACCCCGGTCAGGTGTTGCGGGTCAACATCGGCGGGTGATGGGCCTGGGGAAAAGTCTCTTGCGTGCGGCTGCAATCGTCGAGGTCGCGGCGGAACGCGTCTTCTTTCAGGGCGATCTGGAGAGGCTGACCATCGAACCCTACGACGGTTACGCCACGCCCGATCACCTGATTGCACGGGGTCGCGTGCTGGCCGCGCGCGAGGTCGAGAAGATCGACGGGCGCAGCAAACTGGCGAATGCGCGCCAGATGATGCGCCTTTTCGCGACCCATGAAGTTGCCGACGTGACCGTGACGAGTGGCGCAAGCTCTGCGGTGACGGATGCGGAGGGGTATTTCACACTTTTCCTGCCGCGGACCGATCAGGTTGGCTGGGTGAATGTGGCCGTGTCGATTTCCGGTCATGCCGCGATCTGCCCGGTGCTGGTCGCACGGCCGGATGCCGATGTCGTCGTCATCTCGGATATCGATGACACGATGATCCATACGGGCGCATGGTCCACTCCCCGCAACCTCTGGACGTCCTTCACCGGCAACGTCGAAAGCCGAGAGGTGTTTGCCGATGCGGTGACGCTGATCCGGGCGCTGTCGCAACAGGACCGCAACCCTGTCTATTTCGTCAGTTCGTCGCCTTGGAACTTCCACGGTTTCCTGACCACCGTCTTCGCCCGCGCTGGTCTGCCAAACGCGCCGAAATTCTTGCGCGACTACGGCTTCGGCACGGATCAGTTCATCACCGGTCGTCATGGCGATCACAAGGGCAGTGCGATCGACCGCATCCTTGCCGCACATCCGGCGCTGCCGGCGGTGCTGATCGGCGACACCGGGCAGCACGATGCGCAGATCTATGCTGATGCCGCCGTACGCCATCCCGGACGAATTGCGCGGGTGATCCTGCGCGCACCGGGGCGGGGTGCGGATACGGATGACCTGCTGCAGGTGGAACGCCTGCGGTCGCTCGCGATCCCCGTCTTCGTTGGCCCGGACTTTCGTCCGGTTTTGCGGGAATTGACGCCGCACAGGGTTTAACCTGCCGGTTCGCGCGCCTAGGGTGCCGCCGAAAGGGGCCGTCCATGCAGCCTTTGCGCGGTATTTCCTACAAGATTGTTTCGGTCATGGTCTTCGTGGCCATGTCGTCCCTCGTCAAGGCGGTGTCCGAAAACGTGCCGCCCGGTCAGGCGGTGTTCTTTCGCAGTGCCTTCGCGCTGCCCGTGATCGTCGCTTGGCTGGCGATGCGGCACGAACTGCGCAACGGCTGGAAGACGGCGCACCCCATGGGGCACGTCTGGCGCGGGTTAGTCGGCACGTCCGCCATGGGCCTTGGCTTTGCGGGCCTTGGCCTTTTGCCCCTGCCCGAAGTGACGGCCATCGGCTATGCCGCCCCGCTGCTGGTCGTGATCTTCGCCGCGATGTTCCTGAACGAAGAGGTGCGCGCCTTTCGCTTGTCCGCCGTGGCACTGGGGCTGGCCGGCGTTCTGATCGTGCTAAGTCCCCGTCTGTCGCTGGGGGCGCAGGTCGATCATGCGCAGACGCTGGGGGCGGTGCTGGTGCTGATGGGGGCGGTCTGCGCGGCACTGGCGCAGGTCTTCGTGCGCAAACTGGTCTTCACCGAGGATACCGCCGCCATCGTCTTCTGGTTTTCAGTGACGGCAACGGTTCTGTCGCTGTTGACCTTGCCATGGGGTTGGGCGTGGCCGACGCCGGCGCAATGGGTGATGCTGATCATGGCAGGGCTTCTGGGCGGCATCGGACAGATCTTCCTGACCTCCAGCTACCGGTTCGCCGATGCGTCGCTCGTGGCGCCGTTCGACTACACCTCGATGATCCTGGCCCTGATCGTCGGCTACGCCATCTTCGACGAGGTGCCGACCCTGACCATGATGATCGGTGCGGCGATCGTCATTTCTGCTGGGGTGATGATCATCCTGCGCGAGAGGCATCTGGGACTGAAGCGGGCCCGGCAACGCAAGGTCACCGGGACCGTCGGTCACAACTAGTCCGACTGCGTCGTGGCACCATGCTGGTCGGTGGAATCGTGGACTTCTTCCCGGACCTGACCCCATGTGATCAGACCGAAGACGACCGTGCCGCCGAACACGTTGCCAAGAAAGACCGGGATGAAAAAGCCGAAGATCGCGGCCATCAGCCCCAGTTCTCCGGTCAACAACAGAAAGGCCATCTCGACCGATCCGGCGATGATGTGGGTAAAGCCCCCGGCGGCGATCAGCCATGTCATCAGGATGATGATGAAAAAGTTCTCTTGCTCGCCGGCCGCCAGCATCCAGACCAGGGCCGCAATCAGCAGACCCGCAGGCACGGCCTTGGCAAAGCCGATCCAGGCGCCGTGTTCTGTCGCGTGCTTGCTGATCTCCGTGATGCTGGCAAGGATGTCGGGCTCGAACGTCGGCATGTAGGCGATGAAACCGGCAGCGATGAAGCAGCCGATCACGTTGGCGCCCAGCACGATTCCCCACAGACGCCCGACACACCACAGATTGTAAAGGCTGGGGCGTGCAAAGAGCGGCAGAACCGTCGTCAGCGTATTTTCCGTGAACAACTGCATCCGCCCGACGATGACGATCAGGAAACCAAAGGTATAGCCCAGGCTTTCCAGCAACGGCAGCCATTTCACGTCCGGCAGATAGGTCTTGAACAGCGCTTCGCCGATCACCGAAAAACTGATGCAGACGCCGGCCGCGATCCCCGACCAGAAAAGCGAGGTCTGCGGACGGCGCAGTTCCTCGTCGCCTTCACGACGAACGACCTGATAGACCAGCTTGGCGGACAGGTGGGACGCCTCGCGGACGGCCTCCTCCTCATCGGGCTCGTTGCTTTCCTTTTCCTTGCGGTCTGATTCAGCCTGCTGCCTGCGGGATTCGTTTTCTTCTACGGCGCGTCTGATTTCAGGTTCGATCTTCTCTGCCATGGCGGTCCTCGTGATGATCGCTTAAAAGTGGCGTAACCCCCCGATCCGTCAAGGCTGCAGCAGTGTCATGACGGCGCGCACGGGTCCGTGGTTTTGAGATCGGGCAGGATTGTGGTATATTGCGCTGCAGGAGGACCCGATCATGACAAGACACATCCTTGATTTGCCCCGCGACACGACCGACAGCGCGCGCCTTGACCGCTTCTTGCAGATCGCGCGACGCGACCTGCGCCATCACGCCATCGATCAGCTGCTTAGGCGGCCCCGCGCACGCTACGAAGACAGCGGACGCGTTGCCGGGCTGTTGCGGCCGCAACGCGGCCAAATCGCCTGATCAGGCGCGGACCAGCTTTTCGTAATCCGAAGCGATATCCAGCGTCAGTCTGCCGACCTCGAAGTTGTAGTCGCCGATCTGGCCCACAGGGGTCACTTCGGCGGCTGTGCCCGTCAGCCAGCACTGCTCGAAGCCTTCAAGCTCCTCCGGCATGATGTGGCGTTCGTGAACGGTGACGCCTTTTTCACGCAGCATGCCGATCACGGTCTGCCGGGTCAGGCCGTTCAGAAAGCAATCGGGCTTGGGTGTATGGACCTCGCCATCCTTGACGAAGAAGATGTTGGCCCCCGTCGCCTCGGCCACATAGCCGCGATAGTCGAACATCATCGCGTCGGAACAGCCTTTCGCCTCGGCCTCGTGCTTTGACATGGTGCAGATCATGTAAAGCCCGGCAGCCTTGGCCTGATGCGGAATCGTTTCGGGGCTGGGGCGCTTCCATTTCGCGATGTCGAGTTTGGCACCCTTGGTCTTTGCTTCGCCATAGTAGTTGCCCCACGACCAGACGGCGATCGCCGTGCGAACCGGGTTGCGCGCCGATGCGACACCCATGTCCGGCCCGGCACCGCGCCACGCGAAGGCCCGGACATAGGCGTCCGTCAGTCCGTTGGCCTTCAGCGTTTCTGCCTTCGCGGCAATCAGCTCGTCGACGGAATACGGGATTTCGAAGTCCAGGCAACCGGCAGAAAAATGCAGTCGCTCCGCATGTTCGCGGTCCTTGAAGATCTTGCCGGAATAGCAGCGCTCTCCCTCGAACACCGAAGAGGCATAGTGCAGGGCGTGCGTCAGCACGTGGACTTTGGCATCGCGCCAATCGATCAGCTGGCCGTCCATCCAGATTTTACCGTCGCGGTCGTCGTAGGCGCCTTCCATGGCGAAACCCCTTCAAATTTCCATTTGTATCGTGACTAGGTCCGTTTCGGACATAAAGTTGCGCGATTTGTGACGATTCGCTATCAGTTGACTCTAGTCATGTCAACATCACTGACGTATTGTGCTGCCGAACCATGGGGGACGAAGCCGATGAACCAGCCGATACAGGGCCAGTCGGGGCAGGCGCTGCTGTTCCTGACCGACGATCAGCTGCGCAAGGGTATCGAGGCGATGTTCTTTGCCTACCGCGGTTTCACGGCCGATCCCGACCGTATCCTCGAGGATATGGCCTATGGTCGCGCCCATCATCGCGCCATCCACTTCATCCATCGCAGCCCAGGCACGACGGTCAACAACCTGTTGGGAATCCTCGGCGTCACGAAACAGTCACTGAACCGTGTCCTGCGCACCCTGATCGCCGATGGTCTGGTGTCGAGCACGGTGGGCCATCGCGACAAGCGCGAACGTCACCTGCACCTGACCGAAAAGGGCGCTGCGCTCGAACGCAGCCTTTCAGATGCCCAGCGCGAGAGGATGCGCACCGCCTACCGCGCGGCGGGCCCGGTTGCGGTCGCCGGGTTCAGGCAGGTGCTGGAGGCGATGATGGACGATGAGATGCGGCATCATTACCGGGCCATGGTGGACAAGCCCGATGGCCGCTGACGATGCACATCTTCTGGTTGTCGACGACGACGAACGCATCCGCAGCCTGCTGCGCAAGTTTCTGGTCCGATCCGGCTTCCTTGTCACCACGGCACGCGACGCGGCGCACGCCCGCCGCATCCTCGCGGGTCTCGAATTCGATCTGATCGTGCTGGACGTGATGATGCCGGGCGAGGACGGGATAAGTTTCTGCCGCGCACTGCGCCACCAGTCCGGCACCCCCGTCATGCTGCTGACTGCCCGGGGAGAGACCGAGGACCGTATCGCCGGGCTGGAAGCGGGGGCGGACGATTATCTCCCCAAGCCCTTCGAGCCGAAGGAGCTCCTGCTCCGTATCAATGCAATTCTGCGTCGCGCGCCGCAGGCAGAGGCAAAGCCGATCCCCAAGACCATCCTGCATCTGGGTCCCGTCCGCTATGACATCACGAAGGGCGAGATGCGGCAGGACGAGGCGCTGGTGCGGCTGACCGCGACGGAAAGTCAACTCATGCGCATCTTCTCCGCCCGGCCGCACGAGCCTGTCAGCCGTCTGGAACTGGTCGAGGAACTGAGCCGTTCCGGTGGCCAGACGCAGGAACGCGCGGTCGACGTGCAGATCACCCGTCTGCGCCGCAAGATAGAGGCCGACCCCAAGCAGCCGCGCTATCTGCAGACCGTCCGCGGTTCGGGCTACATGCTGGCGCCCGACGACGCCTGAGTTGCGGCAAAGGGTGTCACTTCCTCTTTTCCGCTTACGGCCCTTGGCGGGAGTCTGTCGGGCCGAATGAAGGTCCTTGTCCTTTCGACTGGCTTTCGGTTTTGTGGGAACATGACAACTGCATTGATTTCCCACCCCGATTGCCTTGAACACGTCACGCCGCCGGGCCACCCGGAACAGGTCGCCCGGATGGACGCCGTGCTGGGGGCGCTCCGGGACTTGGATCTACTGCGGGTGGACGCACCGCTGGCTGCCGAGGATGACGTCCTGCGCGTACATCCGAAATCCCACCTCGATGCAATCAAGCGGGCGGCACCCGACGGCGGCATCGTTTCACTGGACGCTGACACGCATATGTCGCCCGGTACGCTGGCGGCGGTCTGGCGCGCGGCGGGTGGCGCGGTACGCGCCGTTGATCTGGTGCTGGGCGGCGAGGTCGGCAACGCCTTCGTCGCCATGCGACCGCCCGGGCACCATGCGGAACGCACGACGGCGATGGGGTTCTGCTTTTTCGGCAATGTGGCGATCGCGGCGAAACATGCGCTGGACCACCACGGCCTCAGCCGTGTGGTGATCGTCGACTTCGATGTCCATCACGGCAACGGCACGCAGGATCTGGTAGAGGACGACCCCCGCATCCTCTTTTGCTCAACCCATCAAAGCCCGCTTTATCCCGGCACCGGTGCGGCGGACGAGACGGGCGTCGCCGACAATGTCGTGAACGTGCCGTTGGACGAAGGCACCAACGGGCGCGGGTTCCGTGTCGCGATGGAGGAGCGGGTGCTGCCCCGTATCGATGCCTTCCGGCCGGAACTGATCCTCGTCTCGGCTGGCTTCGATGCCCACCGGGCCGATCCGCTGGCCGGCCTTGCATTGGTCGAGGACGATTTCACGTGGATCACCGAACGGCTTTGTGATCTGGCCGACGAACACTGCGGTGGGCGGCTGGTGTCATGCCTCGAGGGCGGCTATGACCTGACGGCGCTGGGGGCTTCCGCCGCCGCGCATGTGAACGTGTTGAGGGAGCGCAGCCATGGCAGAAACGCCGGTTGAAAGCATGACATTCGAGGACGCGATCCGCGAGCTGGAACAGGTCGTGGGCAAGCTGGAACGCGGCGACGTGGCGCTGGACGACAGCATCGCACTTTACGAACGCGGCGCCGCGCTGAAGAAGCGTTGCGAAACCAAGCTGAGCGAGGCCGAGGAAAAGGTCGCGCGAATCACGACCGGGCCGGACGGTCAGGCTGCGGGCACGGCACCGCTCGACCCGTGACCTTTGCCAATCAGCTGGCGCTGGACGCCACCACGGCGCAGCGTCTGATCGAACTTGCCCTGACGCCGGTGCCGGATGTGCCGCTGCGGGATGCCATGCTTTACGCGGTGCAGGGCGGCAAAGGACTGCGCGCCTTTCTGGTGCTCGAAGGCGCCCGTCTGCACGACGTCGGCGACCGCGCCGGTCATGCCGCCGCGGCGATCGAGGCGCTGCATGCCTATTCCCTTGTCCACGACGATCTGCCGGCAATGGATGACGATGACGTGCGCCGCGGGCGCCCGACCGTTCATCGTCAATGGGACGAGGCGACGGCGATCCTCGTTGGTGACGCGCTGCAATCGCTGGCGTTCGAAATGATTTGTGCACCGGGGTCAGGCGTGAGCGATGCGGCCCGAGCGACCCTTGCGCTGACGCTGGCACAGGCCGCCGGGGCGCATGGGATGGTGCTGGGACAGGCGCTGGACATCGCGGCTGAAAATGGGCCGCCCTTGACGCTCGATCAAATTACCACACTGCAGGCCGGCAAAACCGGCGCTTTGATCACGTGGGCATGCTGTTGTGGCCCTCGCATTTGTCAGTCTGACATTGCGCCGCTGAAAACTTACGGTGACGCCCTCGGCCTCGCATTCCAGATCGCTGACGACATCCTGGACGAAACAGGGGACGCGACGGCCGTCGGCAAGGCGGTCGGCAAGGATGCGGCTGCGGGCAAGGCGACCTTCGTGTCTTTGCTGGGGCTCGATGGGGCGCGCCGACGCGCAGGTGAATTGGTGGACGCGGCCTGTGATGCGCTAGGTTGTTACGGACAGCGCGCCGATACCCTGAAGGACGCTGCGCGTTTCGTCATTGCGCGCGACAAGTGAGGACATGACATGACCGATCGCCCCAAGACCCCGCTGCTGGATCGCGTACACCTGCCCGCCGACATGAAGGGCCTGTCGGACGTCCAGTTGCGACGTCTTGCGGACGAGCTGCGGGCGGAAACGATTGCCACGGTTGCCAGCACCGGCGGGCACCTTGGCGCCGGTCTGGGCGTGGTGGAAATCACGGTTGCACTGCATGCGGTCTTCGACGCGCCGCGCGACAAGATCATCTGGGACGTCAGCCACCAGTGCTATCCCCACAAGATCCTGACCGGACGCCGCGATCGGATTCGCACCTTACGGATGAAGGACGGACTGTCGGGCTTCACCAAGCGCAGCGAAAGCTCCTATGACCCGTTCGGAGCCGCCCATTCCAGTACCTCGATTTCCGCCGCGCTGGGCTTTGCCACCGCCCGCGATCTGGGCGGCGATCCGGGCGATGCAATCGCCGTCATCGGCGACGGGGCCCTGTCCGCAGGCATGGCCTACGAGGCGATGAACAACGCCGGCCATCTGAAGAAGCGTCTTATCGTCATCCTGAACGACAACGAGATGTCGATCGCGCCACCCGTGGGTGCCATGTCGTCCTATCTGTCGCGCCTCTATGCCGAGGGTCCGTTTCAGGATCTGAAGGCCGCGGCCAAGGGGGCGGTATCTTTCCTGCCACCGCCGTTCCGCGAAGGGGCAAAGCGGGCGAAGGACATGCTGAAACACATGACCGTCGGGGGCACCCTGTTCGAGGAATTGGGTTTTTCCTATGTCGGCCCGATTGACGGGCACGACATGGATCAACTGCTGGCCGTCCTGCGGACCGTCAAGGACCGGGCGACCGGCCCGATCCTGATCCATGCGATCACGAAAAAGGGCAAGGGCTTCGGCCCCGCGGAAGGTGCGGCCGACCGCGGTCATGCGCGCAGCAAATTCGACGTGCTGACGGGCGAACAGCAGAAAGCCAAAAGCAATGCACCATCCTACACATCGGTTTTTGCAGAAGCTCTGATCACGCAGGCATCCAAGGATGACAAGATTGTTGCGGTCACGGCGGCCATGCCGGACGGCACGGGTCTCGACAAGTTCATGGCGCGCTACGCCAGCAGGTGTTTCGACGTGGGCATTGCCGAACAGCACGCGGTAACATTCTGCGCCGGCCTCGCGGCGGGTGGCATGAAGCCGTTCTGCGCCCTCTATTCGACCTTTCTGCAGCGCGGCTACGATCAGGTCGTGCACGATGTCGCGATACAGCGCCTGCCGGTTCGCTTCGCGATCGATCGTGCGGGTCTGGTCGGTGCTGACGGTGCGACGCACGCGGGATCCTTCGACGTCGCCTTCCTTGCCAACCTGCCCGGGTTCGTCGTCATGGCAGCGGCCGACGAGGCGGAACTCGTGCGCATGGTCGCCACCGCCGCGGCGCATGACACGGGCCCCATCGCCTTTCGCTTCCCCCGTGGCGAGGGCGTCGGTGTCGAAATTCCCGTCGACGCGCAACCGCTGGAAATCGGCCGCGGCCGCATGATTCGCGACGGCAAGCGCGTCGCGATCCTGTCCTTCGGCACCCGTCTGCAAGAAGTCGAACGGGCCTGCGAAGCCTTGGGTGCAAAGGGCATCACGCCGACGATCGCCGACGCCCGCTTTGCCAAACCCCTCGACCGCGACATGATCCTGAAACTCGCTGCCGACCACGAGGCGCTGATCACGATCGAGGAAGGCGCCATCGGCGGCTTCGGAAGTCACGTTGCCCAGTTGCTGGCCGAAGAAGGCGTCTTCGATACGGGCCTGAAGTTCCGGTCCATGGTCCTGCCGGATACCTTCATCGACCAGTCAAGCCCGACGGACATGTATGCGACGGCCGGGCTCAACGCCTCCGATATCGAAACCAAGGTGCTGGAGGTTCTGGGCGTCGGCGTCATCGGCAAGCGAGCCTAGGACTCCGATCTGCGGATGCTGCCCGGTGCCGCGCGATCTTCCAGCCGCCGCTCGATGGCGATCAGCCGCGCCATCACTTCGTCGCGATAGGCGTCCGTCGCGGCGATGCCTTCCTCGGCATGAGCGTCCTGCATAGCGTTGACGATCAGACCGACCAGAAGGTTTACCACTGCGAAGGTCGTGATCAGGATGAACGGGATGAAGAACGCCCACGCGAATGGAAATTGCTCCATCACCGGGCGCACGATGCCCATCGACCAGCTTTCCAATGTCATGATCTGGAAAAGCGAATAGGCCGAATGCGCCAGCGTGCCGAACCAGTCGGGAAACGCCGCACCGAACAGTTGCGTCGCCATGACCGAGGCAATGTAAAAGATGATCCCCATCAGCAGAAAGACAGAGGCCATGCCGGGCAGGGCGCTGACGAACCCCTCGACCACGCGGCGGAGCGCCGGGGCCGCCGAGATGACGCGTAACGCGCGCAGTACCCGCAGGGCGCGCAGCACCGACAGCCCCTTGCCGGCAGGAATCAGCGCGATTCCCACGACCAGAAAGTCGAAGACGTTCCAGCCGTTGCGAAAGAACGCCCCGCGCTGGACATAAAGCTTGGCCGAAAGCTCGGCCACAAAAATTGCAAGGCAGGCCGTATCCAGGGCGATGATGAGCGGCCCTGCAGCGCCCATGATGGCATCGGATGTCTCCAGCCCCAGCAGGATGGCGTTTAACACGATGATCGCGACGATGCCGCGGGTGACGGCGGGACGGTCCAGCAGGCGGGCGAGTGTCGTGCGGAGGGTCATGGCGGCCTTATCGGGATGATCACGTGTTTGCAGATCGGGTCGCCGGGGTTTCGGCACAAGGGTCGGTGTCGAAGTTCTGCGAACTGTCGCCCCTTACTCCTCCTGCGCCAGCAGGGCGCGCAGACCGCTGTGGTAGTCCGGGAACAGCAGCTCCACGCCTAGCTCTGTTTTGATACGGTCATTCCGCACCTTCTTGCTTTCGGCATAGAAGCTGCGGGCCATCGGCGACATCTCGGCCTCATCGAATTGCACCGCCTCCGGCACCGGCAGGCCAAGCAGTTCGGCGGCATAGGCGATGACATCCTGCGGCGGCGCGGGATCATCGTCGCAGACGTTGTAGATCGCGCCGGGATTCGGTTGACGAATGGAAGCGGCCAGCACGCGCCCGATATCGGCGACATGTGTGCGGCTGAAGACTTGTCCATCCTTCACGATCCGGCGCGCGGTGCCGTTGCGGACCTTTGCAAAGGGGCCGCGGCCCGGCCCATAGATGCCTGCCAGCCGGAAGATGTGCAGCGGCAATCCGGGGATCGCCTGCCATGCCGCCTCTGCCGCGACGCGGGCGCGTCCGCGCGCCGTTGCCGGCGTCAGCGGTGTGCTCTCGTCCACCCATCCGCCCGCATGATCGCCGTACACTCCGGTCGTGGACAGATAGCCGACCCATGCGAACTGACCGGCCCGTGCAGCGATATCATCTTGCAAGGCGTCAAGGACGGGGTCGCTGCCATCGTCCGGACTGGTGGAGATCAGCAGGTGCGTTGCCCGGTCCAGCGCAGGCGTCATGTCGGCACCGGGCCAGATCCGGGGTTCCACCCCGCGGGCCATCAAAGCGGCGGCTTTGGCTTCCGATCGCGTGGTCCCGATGATCTGCCAGTCCTGCGGCAGCAGGATGCGTTCGAGCGCCCGCGCCGAATACCCGTGACCGAAGGACAGAAGCGTCTGCGTCATCAGCCGACCCGATCAGACGAACAAGTCGTCAGAGGCCGGCCTGCGCAGGATGCGCAGCGTCTTGTTGCAACGCTGCCCGCTGAACATCTCGTCCAGCACGGTCGCAAAGACCGGGCTGGTCGGGGCGGCATGTTCGAACAGCGTCGCGCAGGCCCGCAGCTTGTAGGCATCGGTTTCGCCCATGATGGTGACCGGGTCGGTGCCGCGGTGATCCAGCAACAGGTGCATGCAGTCGGTCAGGCGTGGTCCCAGAAGCGGATGCGCCAGATAGGCCCGAGCCTCGTCCGCATCGCGCAGGGAATAGAACATGGCCATCGGCGATTCCCCAATCCCCGTCAGGACTGGAAAGACGAACCACATCCAATGGGTCTTCTTGCGACCCGCTGTCAGCTCCGCCACGACCGTATTGTGGACCGTGTCCTGCGCCGCGACGAAATGGTCGAACTCGTCCTCGTCCTCGTCAAAGACATCTTCGTCAAGATCATGGTCTTTGCTCATCTGGCGTCGTCCAATTCATTTCGGTCTGGTCGCGTTGCAGGTCCGGTCATCCGGCCCGTACCCAAGGCAAGCCTTCCGTGATTTTGAAGGAAGGTCCACCATAAGACCACCGGAAAAGTTGTCGTCCTCAATCAGGTCGCGCTGCGCAGAAGGTCGCCGGAATTTCAATTGCCATTTCACTGGCGCGCAGCTACATCCGGCGGTGGGACACCCTTCCCCAACGAAGGGCGCATATCTGTGAGGATACCAGCAATGGTGACGACCAAACCGGCAACGCGGCCGGATAACGCGCGTTTTTCGTCCGGCCCCTGTGCCAAACCCCCTACATGGTCACTCGACGCACTCGGCGACGCCCCTCTGGGCCGCTCGCACCGTGCCGCCGTGGGCAAGTCCAAACTGGCCGAGGCCATTGACCTGACCCGCGAGGTCCTGGGCGTGCCCGCCGACTATCGCATCGGCATCGTGCCCGCGTCCGACACCGGCGCGTTCGAAATGGCGATGTGGACCATGCTGGGTGAACGCCCGGCCGAGATGGTCGCCTGGGAATCCTTCGGTGCGGGCTGGGTCACGGACGTGGTCAAGCAGCTGAAGATCGAGGCCACGGTTCACGAGGCGCCCTACGGCGAGATCGTCGACATGGCCGCGCTGAACTACGACAACGACGTCTGCTTCACCTGGAACGGCACGACCTCCGGCGTGCGGATGCCGCATGGCGAGATGATCCCGGCCGACCGCGCGGGCCTGACGCTCTGCGACGCGACCTCTGCCGCCTTCGCGCAGGACCTGCCGTGGGACAAGCTCGACGTGACCACCTTCTCCTGGCAGAAGGTCATGGGCGGAGAGGCGGCGCATGGCATGCTGATCCTGTCGCCCCGCGCCGTCGAACGCCTTGAAAGCTACACCCCCGCATGGCCGCTGCCCAAGATCTTCCGCATGACGAAGGGCGGCAAGCTGATCGAAGGCATCTTCAAGGGCGAGACGATCAATACGCCCTCCATGCTCTGCGTGGAGGATTACCTCGTCGCGTTGAAGTGGGGCCAGTCCATTGGCGGGCTGCCGGCGCTGAAGGCGCGGGCCGACGCCAATGCCGGCGTGATCTTCGATTTCTGCGAAAAGCACGACTGGATCGCGAACCTCGCCGTCGATCCGGCGACGCGGTCGAATACCAGCGTCTGCCTGAAGTTCACGGACGATCGCATCACCGACGGTGCCGCCTTTGCCAAAGCAGTCGCCAAGCGGCTCGAATCCGAAGGCGTGGCGCTTGACGTGGGGGCATACCGCGACGCCCCTGCCGGCCTGCGGATCTGGTGCGGCGCCACAGTGGAAGCCTCCGATCTCAAGGCGCTGATGCCCTGGATCGAGTGGGCCTTCGACGCCGAGATCAACGCCTGATTTCCCGGCGGGCCGCTGCCGGCCCGCCCCATCCCCCATTCTGCAAGAGGAGTGCCAAAAATGGCCCCCAAGGTTCTCATTTCCGACGAGCTGTCGGACGCCGCCGTCCAGATCTTCAAGGACCGCGGCATCGACGTCGACTTCCAGCCCAAGCTGGGCAAGGACAAGGAGGCGCTGGCCGCCATCATCGGCAACTATGACGGCCTCGCCATCCGCTCCGCCACCAAGGCGACGGAAAAGCTGATCAGCGCCGCGACCAACCTCAAGGTCATCGGCCGCGCGGGCATCGGTGTCGACAATGTCGACATTCCGGCCGCGTCGAAGAAGGGCATCATCGTGATGAACACGCCCTTCGGCAATTCGATCACCACCGCCGAACATGCCATTTCGCTGATGATGGCCGTGGCCCGCCAAATCCCCGAGGCGAACGCCTCCACACATGCCGGAAAATGGGAAAAGTCCCGTTTCATGGGTGTGGAGCTGACCAACAAGGTGCTTGGCGTCATCGGTGCCGGCAACATCGGGTCCATCGTGATCGACCGGGCGAAGGGCCTGAAGATGAAGGTCATCGCCTACGATCCCTTCCTGTCCGAAGATCGCGCCGTCGAACTGGGCGTCGAAAAGGTGGAACTGGACGCCTTGCTGGGCCGCGCGGACTTCATCACTTTCCACGTGCCCCTGACCGACCAGACCCGCAACATCCTCAGCCGCGAAGCGATCGCCAAGCTCAAGCCCGGCGTACGCATCGTGAACTGCGCCCGCGGCGGTCTGGTGGACGAGGACGCGCTGGCCGAGGCGCTGAAGGACGGCCGCGTCGCCGGGGCCGCCTTCGACGTTTTCGCCGTCGAACCCGCAATGGAAAGCCCGCTCTTCAACCTGCCCAATGTCGTCGTGACCCCGCACCTGGGGGCCGCCACGACCGAGGCGCAGGAAAACGTCGCCCTTCAGGTGGCAGAGCAGATGTCCGACTACTTGCTGACAGGCGCCGTCACCAACGCGATCAACATGCCTTCGATCACCGCCGAGGAATCGAAGATCATGGGGCCGTGGATCACACTTTCGGGCCACCTCGGCAACTTCGTCGGCCAGATGACGGACGAACCGATCAAGGCGATCAACATCCTGTTCGACGGCGAAGCCTCCGAGATGAACCTCAAGGCCCTGACCGCCGCCACCATCGCCGGCATCATGCGCCGCAGGAATCCGGACGTGAACATGGTCAGCGCACCGGTCATCGCCAAGGACAACGGCGTGCAGGTCAGCACGACGAAACAGGACCAGTCCGGCGTCTTCGAAGGTTACATCAAGGTCACTGTCGTCACGGACAAGCGCGAGCGGTCCGTCGCCGGTACCGTCTTCAGCGATCACAAGCCGCGCTTCATCCAGATCAAGGGCATCAACGTCGACGCAGAAATCGGTGCCAACATGCTTTACACCACCAACGAGGATGTGCCCGGCATCATCGGCAAGCTCGGCACCACGTTGGGCGACCATGGCGTGAACATCGCGAACTTCACCCTGGGCCGCGCGGCCGCCAAGGGCGAAGCCATCGCATTGCTCTACATCGACGAACCGGTCCCCGCCGCTGCCATCACGGCGCTCGAAGACACCGGCATGTTCCAGCAGGTCAAGCCGCTGACCTTCCAGGTGTGATCCCCCGGGGCCTCGCGTCTGACCGACGCGGGGCCCTTCCTTCATCCGACAAGATAAACGCCTGCCGAAGGCTCCGAGGCTGTCAATCCCCGCGACCTCTGTTAAGTCAGTCCCGAAATGCAAAGGGACCGCCCCATGATCTACGCCATTGGTGATATCCACGGTCAGAAGGCCATGCTCGACCGTGCGCTCCTCCTGATCGCGGCGGACGGCGGGGCCGATGCGCCGCTGGTCTTCCTGGGCGACTACACCGACCGCGGACCCGACAGCCGCGGCGTCATCGACACGTTGATCCACGGTCGCGATGCAGGGCTGGACTGGACCTTCATCAAGGGGAACCATGACCGCATGTTCCTGCGCTTCGTGGAAGAGGGCGTGACCCACGATCCCGCAATCAAGTCGGGCCTCTCATGGCTGAACCCGCGCCTTGGCGGGGACAGGACCCTTGAATCCTACGGTATCGTGCCGACGGCGCCCGCAAGCTATATCCGCGATGCTGACGGATTGGAAACGCTGGTGAACTACCCGACGACAGAAGGCGATCTGACGCTTCAGGAACTCGTCGCACTCGCCCGCGACCGGGTGCCGGAAGCGCACCGCCAGTTCCTCGCCACCAACCCGCTGATGCACGAGGCAAAAGGTCATCTTTTCGTCCACGCCGGGATCCGTCCCGGTGTCGCGATAGCGGACCAGGTAGAGGACGACCTGATCTGGATCCGCGACGGCTGGCTCGACAATCACGACGATCACGGATCGATGGTCGTTCATGGCCACACGGCGCTGGATGAGCCGGAACACTTCGGCAACCGTATCGATCTCGACGGCGGCGCAGGCTACGGGCGCCCGCTCGTCCCTGCGGTGCTGGACGATGGCCAGTGGTTCACCTTGCACGACGACGGGCGCCGACCGTTGCGGCCAGCGGGGTGAACCATGCCGCAAACCTTCCAAAGTCTGCGCGACCTGATGGCCCACGGGTTCGACACCGTGATCGACGTGCGCAGCCCCGCTGAATACGCCGAGGACCATATCCCCGGCGCCATCAACCTGCCCGCCCTGTCGAACGACCAGCGGGCGGAAGTCGGCACGATGTACAAGCAGGTCAGCGCCTTCGACGCCCGCAAGATCGGTGCAGCAATGGTCGCACGCAACGTTGCCGATCATGTCGACGGGCCGCTGGCACATCACGACGGGGCGTGGCAGCCGCTGGTCTATTGCTGGCGCGGCGGTCAGCGGTCAGGGTCCTTCTCGTCGATCCTGCAGCAGATCGGCTGGCGTGCGGACACGATCAAGGGCGGCTACCAGACCTATCGGCGTCTGGTCCACGACGCGCTCTACCTCGATCCGGTGCCGCACCGCCTGATCCTGCTCGACGGCTATACCGGCACCGCCAAGACCGCTCTGTTGCACCTGCTGGCGGAACGCGACGTGCAGATCCTCGATCTGGAGGGGCTGGCCGCCCACCGCGGATCCCTGCTGGGCGGGGTGGCCGGTGGACAGCCCGCACAGAAGGGGTTCGAGTCCAAACTGGCGCAGGCCCTGTCCGCGCTGGATCCCGACAGGCCGACCATCGTCGAGGCCGAAAGCAGCAAGATCGGCCAGATCGTCCTGCCAAAGCAGATCTGGGCGCGCATGACCGCCGCTCCCCGGATCAACGTAAAGGCACCACTTGCCGCCCGTGCCGCCTATCTGACGCAGGCCTATGCCGACATCATCGCCGATCCCAATGCCCTGCGTGCCCGTCTGCAGCCGTTGCGAAACCTGCGCGGCCATGCCGTCGTCGACGACTGGGAAGCGATGCTGGACGCCGGCGATTTCGAAGGGCTGGCAACATCGCTGATGGACCGTCACTACGATGCGGCCTATGCCCGATCCCGTCGGGTGGACGACCGCGAATGGCTGGGCGAGGTGACGGCGGACTCACTTGATGCAACGGGCCGTGCGCGGGCGGCCGATGATCTGGCGGCCCTCATCCGCAGGCTTTAGATCAGCGTGATGCCCGGTTCGGCAGTCACCAAACCGATGATCGCTGCCTCGGCGTATCCAGCATCTTGAAGCTGCTGTATCAGCCCCGCGGCATCCGCCTCCGCCACTGCGGCCAGCAGTCCGCCCGCCGTCTGCGGATCGTAAAGCAGGTCGGTCATGGGCCCCATCGGTCCCGTGACGGGGCCGCTGCCGGCGATATTGTCCCGTAGCAGTGTCGAATGGACGCCTGCCGCTGCCAGATCGACGGCCCCCGACATGACCGGGATCTCCGCCAGCGTCAGCCGCGCGCCGGTTCCCGATGCGTCTGTGATCCCCGACAGATGCCCGGCCAATCCAAATCCCGTCACGTCGGTCATCGCATGGGCCTCGCACAGGATCTCGCTCGCCCGCGCCTGTGACCTGCACATCGCGGCGAGCGCCCCGAAGACCGTATCCCCACGCGCCTGACCGGCCATCTCGGCCGCCATGATGACACCACTGCCGAGCGGTTTGGTCAAAATCAGCGCGTCACCCGGTCGCGCCCCGCGCAGGGTGATCGGCGCTTGGTCGCACAGCCCCGTCACCGTGAATCCGATCGTCAGTTCCGACCCGACAGAGGTATGTCCCCCGACGATCGCCGCCCCCGCCGCCCGCAGGCAGTCATCGGCCGTTTCCATGATCTCGCGCAGGGTGCGGGTCTGCAGGTCCGCCGACAGTTTCGGCAGGATCAGGTTCACCGTCGCCGCCTGCGGCGCGGCACCCATCGCCCAGATATCGCCAAGCGCATGATTGACCGCGATCCGGGTCATCACTACGGGGTCCGCCGTCAGCGCGCGCAGGTGGTCGGTGCTGACGACCTGACGCACCGCACCCATCTGCAGCAGCCCTGCATCATCACCCGGCACCATCACGACGTCGTCACGCCCTGCCGGCGGCAGGTCGGCCAATGCCGCCCGCAACGCCCCGCGCCCGACCTTGGCGCCGCAACCGCCGCACATCGGCTTGTCGCCCACCGCCTCGACCAGCCCTTCCGCCCTTGTCAACGGAAGGTCGGGCTGCCCCATGAAGGTCAGATCATCGAACTGCCGCATGAATTTGCGATCGATGCGGTCCTTCCAGCGCCATAGCATCGGACCGGCCAGTGCGGTGCCGAACCGTTCCGCCAGCGCCGCCTTCCCGCCCAGAGAGATCAGCTTCAGGTAATCGCGCTGCGGCACATAGGCGCGAAGCTGACCCCCAGAGAGCACGGCGCGCAGGTTGTCGAACAGCACGGGCGCTTGTCTTACCGCATAGACGCCAGCCTTGGGTCGGGGGGCGTGGGTCATGTGGGCGCAGTCGCCAACCGCAAAGATCGCAGGGTTGGAAGACTGCAGATGCCGATCAACTGCAACGAAACCGTCGTGCAACGCGACCCCGATACCGGCCTGCCAATCATGCGGCCGCGCACCGGCGGCCCCGGTGGTGAAATCGGACCGGATTCGGCGTCCGTCGGCCAGGATGACGCTGTCCGCGGTCACCTCCGTCACCTCTGCCGCCTCGATCAAAGTCACGCCGTTTGCCAGCAGCGCCTCTCGCATGCGCCGCTGCGCATTGGGACCAAGCGAATCGACGATTTGACCCCGGTCGATCAGCTGCAGCACCGGCGCCAGGCCACGCGTCTTCAGGCTGCAAGCCATCGCCATCGCCAGTTCCGCCCCCGCGACACCACCGCCGATTACGGCGACATGCGGCGCTGTCGCCGCTTCTCGGAAGGCCGTCCAGCGACCGGCGAAATTGCCGAGCGGTTTTGCCGGCACCCCGTGATCGGCAAAGCCGGGCAGGGCGGGCATCTCGGAGGTGATTCCGACATCGAGGCTCAACACGTCGTAGGCCACGGGCGGCCGACCGGGCACGGTGATCAGCCGCGCCGCCGGGTCGATCGCCGTCACCGCCCCGTCGATCAACCGCGCACCGGCGAAGCGCGCCAGCCGCACGAGGTCGATATCCAGATCGTCCCGCCCGTAATGTCCGGCGACATAGCCGGGCAGCATCCCCGAATAGGCTGCCGTCGGGCCGGGGTTGATCAACGTGACACGGACACCGGCCAGCGCCTTCATGCCCCATTTGCGCAGCACCAGCGCATGGGTATGGCCGCCGCCGACCAGCACCAGATCCTTGACGAGGGGCAGGCCGTCGTTCACGGAACCAGCCACTGCCCGGCCCAGCCGTCGTCCGCACGATACGCGGCCCGGCGATGAGCCTCGCCCAGATGCACCACGTCGATATGGACCAGCGCCAGCGTCAGCACGCAGAACCGGCCCTGATCGGCAGATTTCTCGTAGTCCAGCGCGGCATCGATGGGCGTGCCCGGTGGCGGCACCACGCCGTAGGACAGGCGCGCCGCCTCCGGCAGGGGATCCCACCGGTCTGCAACCGCATCTCCTTCGGACGGGGTCACATCCGCCTGCAGCCGGATCTGAAGATCAAGCTTCGGCTCCCAGACATGCAAAGCGGCCCAAGGCGAAGTCTTCAGGCTTTTCATCTTGTCTGACAGGCTGTCGGTATAGACCTCCAGCAGCGCCGTCGACCGCTCTACCCGGCGCAGCACGACGGTGCGGGCTTCGGGCCGGCCGTCGGGGCCGACTGTCGCAAGCGTCGGCTGCCTCGCCGGTGCGTGCCTGTCCGCGACGCCGCACTTCAGAAGTTGCCAGACCCGGTCCTGCAACCCCGTCAGCGTCTCGAACCACTCAGTCATAGCCTGTCATCTCCAGATAGCCGACGCCCTTGGCGCTGCCGTCGACCGTCACCGGCCCCTCCCAATAGGGGACGCTGGTCGTCATCCACGCCTGCGTGTTGACCGCCGCGACCGTGACGTCAACACCCTCCGCCGGCAGCTCCACCTGCCAGCGGGTCGGTACCGTATGGCCGTCGACGGTCGTCTCCTCCAGCGGCGTTGCCGTGACCTCCCCGTCGGTATAGGGCGTCGACGTGCCGTCCGCCGCGATCCAGGTGGCGGAATAGTAGTCCGCGCCGTCGCTCTGCCGCAGGCGATAGACCATCATCCGCGTGCCTGCATCGAAGGCGACAGAGAACCAGTCCCAACCGGTCTGGTTCTCGGCCAGCGGCTGGCTCGACCATTCCCGGTCCAGCCATCCTGTGCCGGTCACCGGCACGTCGCCGTCCGGCAGATGCAGCGTGCCGCCGATCCGGTAGAACGGCTGCGAATAATAGTAGGACGCCTGCCCGCTGGTCGACTTGACCGAGTAGCCGTCTTCGCCCTGCCGCACCAAAGGGCCCTCTGCCGTCAGCGTCATGTCATAGCCGAAGTCGGGTCCGGTTGCGCGCAGCGTGCCTTCGTCGATCCCGTCGAAGTGCCAGTCGTCGATCCATGCCGCAAAGGGCTGCGCCTCGACGCCCGCCTGCCCGATCCCGCCCCGGGCCAGTCGTTCGGTGACGAAATGATCCGTAGGAGTCGTGACCGCCGCGTGACCCATCCAAAGCTGCGGATCATCCCAACCGGGCCGGACCGCTGGCGCCAGGGCTGACCGAAACAGTGTCCATTGCAGGCCGTAAGGGGTGCCGTCCGGTCCGGTCAGGTTCGCCGTGACATACCACCATTCGATCCGGAAATCCGGATGCGCCCCATGATCGGCGGGAAATTCGAACTGCGGGTGCGGCTGCGGCAGGGTAAAGCCGGCCGCATCGCTGCCCAGCCCGGAAAACCCCTGCGCCTGTGTCATCGCAGGCAGTATACAAAGGATCAGAACCTTAGCGTTCATTGGAAAACACCTTCAACAGATCGCTCGGCGGCGTCCGTGCCAGCCGCCATGCAGGCCAAAGCGCCGCCAGTGCGGCGGCCAGCAGGGCGAAGCCCCCCAGCCGCAGATAATCGAGCGGGAACAGGAACATTGGCAGCCGCCAGCCGAAGGCCGCAACGTTGACGACCGCCAGCAGTGCCCAGGCCAGCGCCAGCCCAAGCGGCAGCGCGACGAGGGCGGTCAGCACCGCCAGCAGCACCGCCCGCACCAGTTCCAGCAGCCCAAGCTCCCGCCGTGTCAGCCCCATGGCCCAAGCGGGCGCCAGTTGCGGCACGCGCAGCGCGGCAAGGGTCAGCAGGCTCATTAGGATGGCAAAGCCGGCGACGGTCAGCGTCAGGATGTTCAGCGCCGTGGTGACGGTAAAGGTCCGGTCGAAGATATCGAGAGAGATCCGCTTGATCCCGGCTTGATTGACGGTATTCGCCGCCGGGATGCCGACATCATTTTCCAGCGCCTCGACCAGCGACGGCACCTCCGCCGCAGGCAACCGCAGGCCAAAGCGCAGCGGTGTCACGTCAGGGTAAAGCGCCTCGAACGCGGCTTCCGTCAGGATAGCCTGACCGATCGGATTGCCATAATCACCGTATACCCCCTCGACGGCAAATTGCCGTCCGCCAAGTGTCACCGCATCGTTCAGCGACAACCCCGACCGCCGCGATAGCTGTTCGTTGATCAGGATACCATCGCCTGCGGCAACGGCGTCCCAGGTGTCTGGGTTAGCGGACAGAAAGGCCCAGTTGTCGCGATAGGTGGCATCGTCGCGCGCGCCGAAGACCTCAGCCGGGAAACCAGCGATCTGCGCCGGGGCAGACTGGATGGGCAGCACGGCGCGGACGCGCGGCGTTACGTAATCCACCAGCCGTTTGGCATCTGCCGGGTCGGCAGCGGTGACGTAAAGCTCTGACGCCAGCCGCTGGTCAAGGAACCCGGTGAACGTCAGACGAAAGCTGCTGACCATGGTCGAGACGCCGACGTTCGCCGCCATCGCCAACAGCAACGCCGCCAGCGCCAGCGATAGGCCCGGCAACTGCTGCCGCGTATCGGCCCAGAACCATTGCGCGCGAACCCCTCGCGACAGCCTCTCTGCCATCGCCAGCACACGGTCAAGGATCAGCGGCAGTGCGAGTGCGGCCCCGATCAGCATCGACCCCAGCAGGGCGAAACCGGCGACAAGTCCCTGTGCCGTCAGCGCCAGCGCGCCGGCCGCTACCAGCAGGACCAGCGCCAGTGCCCCCTGCACGCGGGCCGACCGCCCCGCCGCCATGCTCAGTGCCCGGGGCGAGCCGCCGGCCAGCAGCGGCAGACGCGCCAGCCGCCAGAATGCGGCGGCAGAGGCCATTGCCGTCCCGCCGAACGCGATTGCAAGGCCGGACGCCCACCAGACCGGGCGCAATTGCAGCGTTCCTGCGACGGTGGCGCCATACAGGCCCTGCAACGTCGCGGCGACATCGGGCAACAGCAGCGACGCGATGACATAGCCCAGCGCGACACCGATTCCGCCTGCGACCAGCGCCATCAGCGCCAGTTCCAGCGCCATCAGCACCATCAGCCGCCGCAGCGGCACCCCCAGCGCCCGCAGGGTCCGCACGACGGGCCTGCGCTGCTCGAACGCAAGGCCGATGGCACCGTTGACGATGAAGATGCCGACCGCGAAGGACAGCAGCCCGAAGGCCGTCAGATTCAGATGAAAGCTGTCAGTCAAGCGTCCAAGGTCTGATCCACCCTGTGCCACCTTCCGGATCAACTCTGGCGCAATTTCGGACAGGGGCGCTTGACCGATGGGCTGCGTCATGGCGACGATCAACCGATCGATCTGGCCATCACGGCCCAGCAGCCGCTGCGCGACGCCGATGTCGGTAATGACCGTATCCGGTGCCACATCCGGGGATTCGACCTTTTCAGGCCCGGCGGGCAGGGCGGCCAGCGCCGCGGCCCGGCCAAAGACCTGCCCCTGACCAGACAGGAACGCCCCCACGTCGGCGCCGTCCGCGATCTGCACCGGCCCCAACCCGCCGGGCGCCGTCAGCGGGTCGAGTCCGACGATCCGCACGCCGTCCAGCCGTCCTTCGGTCACCGGTGATACCAGCCAGCCGGCGCGCCGAAGGGCGACATAGCTCGCCACCGTCAGGGGCTGGCCATCGCTGCGCGTCAACTGGTCAAAGGTGCCTTCCCCCAGCGTCGCGGCAGCGGAATCGTAGCTCGCGCGCGCCTCTGCATTGATCGCCTGCACGCCGGACCACAGCGCCGTCGCCAGCGCCAGACCTGCCAGCAGTGTGAACAGCTGCAGCGGATTGCGCCGCCAGTGCGACAGCAGGGCACGCAGGACGGTACCCGTCACGCGATCACGCCCCGCGACAGGTGCAGACGCCGCTGCATCTGCCCCGCCAGCCGGTCGGAGTGCGTGACCATCAGCAGACCCGCGCCAGTGTCCGTTACCAGTTCCAGCATCAGCGCCAGCACCTGCGCCGCCGCCGCCTCGTCGAGGTTGCCCGTCGGTTCGTCCGCCAGCACGAGGCGGGGGCGCGGCGCCAGCGTCCGGGCAATCGCCACCCGCTGCTGCTGGCCACCGGACAACTGCTCGGGATACTTGCGCAACTGGGGCGTCAGACCCATGCGTTCTGCCAGCGTATCACACCACGCCCCATCATGCCGGCCCGCCAGCCGCGCCTGAAAGGCGATATTGTCCACGACGCGAAGGGACGGGATCAGATTGAACTGCTGGAACACGACCCCCACCGTCTCTCGCCGCATGCGCGCACGGCCCGCATCATCGAGCGCGGTCAGGTCGGTGCCGTCCAGCACGATCCGCCCGCCGTCCGGCACATCCAGTCCTCCGATCAGGTGCAGCAGCGTGCTCTTGCCCGACCCGCTCTCGCCGGTCAGGGCAAGGGTCTGCCCCGCATCCAAAGACAGATCGACGCCCCGCAGAACGTCGAAATCGCCATCAGCGGTGGCATAGGTCTTGCGCAGGTCGGTGACGGTCAGCAGCATCGGATTTCCTTCGTTCGACTGCTACATAAGCCGCCACCCTGTGCAGCACAGCGGAACCGGGCCCTTTGCCGCAGGTGACCAAAGGTTTCTCTGGCCTCCGCCATCGCTGCTTGCCATCCTGCGCCGGAACAGAGGGGGACATTCCATGACCGACATCGTCATTCTGGGCGGCGCGCGCACCGCAATCGGCACCTTCGGGGGCGCCTTGGCCGGGACGCCGCCGATCGCGCTGGGCGCCACGGTCGCCCGCGCAGCCATCGCCCGCGGCGGGCTGGACGCGGCGCAGATCGGTCACGTCGCCTTTGGCCATGTCATCAACACCGAACCGCGCGACATGTACCTGAGCCGGGTCGCGGCGATGGACGCAGGCGTGCCCGACACCACGCCCGCGATGAACGTCAACCGCCTCTGCGGGTCCGGCGTGCAGGCCATCGTCTCGGTCGTGCAGGCGCTGCAACTGGGTGACGCCGATTTCGGCCTCGCCGGCGGGGCTGAAAGCATGTCGCGCTCGCCCTTCATCGTCAGCGACCAGCGCTGGGGCGCCAAGATGGGCGACATCAAGACCCGCGACATGATGTTGGGCGCGCTGAACTGCCCCTTCGGCACCGGCCACATGGGCATCACGGCGGAAAACGTCAGCGCCGAACACGACGTCAGCCGGGCGGCACAGGACGCCTTCGCGCTGGAAAGCCAGCAGCGCGCGGCTAGGGCCATCGCCGAGGGCCGCTTCGACGACCAGATCGTCCCGGTGGAACTCAAGACCCGAAGAGAGACCTTCGACTTCAAGACCGACGAACACCCAAAGGCCACAACGGCCGAGGCGCTGGCCGCCCTGCGCCCCGCCTTTCGAAAGGACGGCACCGTGACGGCCGGCAACGCTTCCGGCCTGAACGACGGCGCCGCCGCGATCACGCTGGCACGGCTGGATGCGGCGGAACGCGCCGGCCTGACGCCGCGGTTCCGCATTCTGGGCTACGCCCACGCCGGCGTCCGGCCAGAGGTGATGGGCATCGGCCCTGTGCCCGCCGTGCGTCGTCTGCTGGACCGCACCGGCCTGAAGGTCGAAGACTTCGACGTGATCGAAAGCAACGAGGCCTTCGCCGCGCAGGCCCTCGCGGTCAGCGCGGAACTCAGATTCGACCCGGCAAAGGTCAATCCCAACGGCGGCGCCATCGCACTGGGCCACCCTGTCGGCGCCACCGGCGCGATCATCACGGTCAAGGCGATGTACGAACTCGACCGGATCTCGGGTCGTCGCGCGCTCATCACCATGTGCATAGGCGGCGGTCAGGGGATCGCGCTGGCGATCGAACGGATCGCGTGATGGCCTTCAGGGGGCGGAGATTTTTCAGAGAAGAATCGTCCCCGCGACGAAAACCTCTCGACGAAAGGTTTTCGCCCCGGATCCGGCGTCAGTAGAACAGGGCGATGTTGTTCACGAGCAGGATGCGGATGATCTCGATCGCGACCAGTGCCACGATGGGTGACAGGTCGATGCCGCCCATGCTGGGCAGGATGTTCCGGATCGGCCGATAGATCGGTTCCAAAATGCGCTGCAGCGTGTACCAGATCTGGCCCACCAGCGGCTGGCGCACGTTCAGCACGTCAAAGCTGATCAGCCAGCTCATGATGAAATGCGCGAAGATGAAGAACCGCGCGATACCCAGCAGCAGCATCAGGATCTGGAACAGGGACATCATCGGCGCTTCTCCTTCAACACTCGCGCCGACCTAAGGGCTGCGGTGGCGTCAGACAAGACCCGACCCGCCCCGCGCGGATCACGCCCGGATCATACGCCCGATTTGCCACAGCGACATGGCGCCGGTGATCGCGCCCCTTGCCGCCGCCGGCGGTCACAGTGTCTATTCGGGCCAGACAAGGCGGAGGGTCGGTGTGGCGGTTTCCAAGAGGCGGATCTGGGGCTGGATGGCCTTCGACTGGGCGTCGCAACCCTACTACACGCTCGGTCTGACCTTCGTCTTCGGCCCCTACTTCGCCCTCGTCGCGACCAATGCCTTCGTGGCCGACGGCATGGACAAGCTCGCAGCCGATGCGCAGGCGCAGTCGATCTGGTCGGCGGGCCAGACGATCGCCGGACTGCTGATCGCGCTGACAGCTCCGTTCCTCGGTGCCTTCGCCGACAATTCCGGACGCAAGATGCCATGGATCGCCGGCTTTTCGGTAATCTACGTGCTGGCCAGTGCCGCCCTCTGGGGCTTGGCGCCGGACGGCACGGCGCTGTTCTCGATCCTCGTCATCTTTTACGTCGGCTTCTTCGCTGCTGAATCCGCGTTGAACTTCGTCAATGCGATCCTGCCCAGCCTCGGGACAGAGCGTGAGATCGGGCGCATTTCCGGCTCCGGCGCCGCCTTCGGCTATTGGGGCGGTGTGGTCTCGCTCTTCATCCTGCTGCTGCTTTTCGTCGAAAGCCCCGACACCGGCCTGACCTTGCTCGGTCATGCGCCAGCGCTCGGCCTCGATCCGGCGGGGATGGAGGGGACGCGCAGCGTCGGACCATTCATCGCCCTCTGGTACGCGGTCTTCATGATCCCCTTCTTCGTCTACGTCCGCGATGATCCTCGCCTTGGTGGCCGCTCGACCCGGATCGGCGCAGTCTGGGCAGAGCTGGCGGAAACGCTGCGCGGCGTCATGCACCGCCCCAGCCTGATGTATTTCCTGCTCTCCTCGATGTTCTACCGCGACGCACTAAACGCGCTCTACGCCTTCGGCGGCATCTACGCCGCCCTCGTGCTGGGGTGGACGACGATCCAGATCGGCGTCTTCGGCATCGTTGCTGCGATCGCTGCCGCGATCTGCACATGGGCCGGCGGGCTGGCCGATACGCGGTACGGCCCGAAACCCGTCATCCGCGCCTGCGTCTGGCTTCTGATCGTCGTCGGATGTCTGATCGTCGGCATGTCGCGCGATCACCTCTTTATCTTTCCGCTGGCAGAGACATCGCAGGTGCCCGACCTGATCTTCTACGCCTGCGGAATCGTCATCGGCGGCGCCGGCGGATCGATCTATGCCGCCAGCCGGTCGATGATGGTCCGCCACACCCACCCCGACCGCCCGGCAGAGGCCTTCGGCCTCTTCGCCCTGACGGGCAAGGCAACGGCTTTCCTTGCACCGGCCAGCATCTCGCTCTTCACGTTTCTGACAGGGAACGTTCAACTCGGCTTTCTGCCGGTGATCTTCCTGTTCCTCTTCGGGTTGTTCCTGCTAAGGTGGGTCAACAAGGACGGAGACCGCGCCGAATGATCCGCTACGCTGCACTGTTTGCCCTGCTGACCGGCCTTGCCGCCTGCCAGCAGGATGCACGGGTTGCCACTGCCGCCCCCACTGTGACCCAACCGGTCTATTCCAGCCAGAACACCAACGACAAGCGCATCGCCAAGCAGGTCTTCGGTGCGATCCCCGGCCCTTCGGCACAGGCGCCTGCGCCCGTCGGCTTCTATTCCAAGGGCTGTCAGGCCGGCGCGGCGCAATTGCCCGAAACCGGGCCGACCTGGCAGGCGATGCGCCTGTCCCGGAATCGCAACTGGGGCCAGCCGCAGCTCGTCGCCTTTCTACAGGATCTGTCCCGTGCCGCCGCCGCCCAGCCCGGCTGGAACGGCCTCTACTTCGGCGACATGAGCCAGCCGCGCGGCGGTCCCATGCTGACCGGTCACGCAAGCCACCAGATCGGCCTCGACGCCGACATCTGGCTGAAGCCCGCCACCAACCTGCACCTCACCCGGACAGAGCGAGAGAACATCTCCTCCGACCGGATGGACCGGAACGGCGGCGCCTACGTCAACAGCAGCTGGACCCCTCAGCAAGAGGCGATCGTCAAGGCTGCGGCCTCCGACCCGCGCGTCGCGCGCATCTTCATCTTTCCGGGCGCCAAGGTCGAGATGTGCAAGAACGCGACCGGCGACCGCAGCTGGCTGCGCAAGGTGCGGCCGTGGTACGGGCACAACTACCACTTTCACGTCCGCCTGAACTGCCCGGCGGGATCGACCACCTGCGCGCCGCAGGATCCGCCGCCGCCGGGTGACGGCTGCGCCGACGCGCAGGACTGGGTGAACAACATCCTGAACCCGCGCCCCGCGCCGCCGGCGGACCCCAATGCCCCGAAACCGGCGCCGAAACGCGAACTCACCATGGCCAGCCTGCCGGGCCAATGCGCAGCGGTCGCCGCCAACTGATCGTGCGACAGATTCTGTTCCTGCTGACCCTGCTTGCAGGGTGTGGCCAGGTGTTCGGCGAAACCGCGGCACCCGGCGTGACCGAGGTCGGCCGTTTCCTCTGGACCGACCCGGACAAGGAATTCGGCGGGCTTTCTGGCATCGACCTGTCGCCGGACGGGCGCACGTTCACCGCCGTCAGCGATCGCGGTACCCTCTGGCAGGGCACGGTAGAGCGCAAGGGTCAGGTCGTCTCCGGCATGACGGTCGCGCACAAGGCGCGCCTGCATGACGCCAGGAACCGCCCGCTCGACGGCGATTCCGAAGGTCTGGCGCTCTCGCCCGATGGCACGATCTACATCTCGTTCGAGGGGCCGGCCCGCGTCCTCGCCTACGACACGCCGGACGGGGCGGCCACCGCCCTGCCGCACCCCCGCGAATTCAACACGATGGAACGCAATGGCGCGCTCGAGGCTCTTGCCATCGGCCCCGACGGCGCGCTTTACACCATGCCCGAACGATCGGGGCAGGCGCGGCGCCCCTTTCCGGTTTACCGCTTCCGCGACGGTCGCTGGTCCGTCGCCTTCAGCATCGCACGCACCGATACCTTCGTCCCCGTGGGCGCCGACATCGGACCCGACGGCCTTTTCTACCTGCTGGAACGCGATTTCACGGGCATCGGCTTCCGATCCCGCGTGCGGCGCTTCGATATGACCAGCGGTCAGGCCCAGACCCTGTTTCAGACCGCCACGAATACCTACGACAACCTCGAAGGTCTGGCGGTCTGGCGCGACGCCACGGGTGCGATCCGCCTCACCACGGTGTCCGACGACAACTTCAAATTCTTCCAGCAGACACAGATCGTGGAATACCGCGTGACCGACTGACACCGACACCGATTGACGCGGGCGGGGCAGGGGGCTAAGCCGCGCCGTCCCCGCACGGTGCGGGGGCCAAGTGCCGCACCCTTGTCAAAACGGAACCACAACATGACCCGTATCCTTCCCGGCGTGATCGCCATGGCCGCCATCGTCGTGGCCTCCAACATCCTCGTGCAGTTCCTGATCGCCGACGGCCTGCTGACCTGGGGCGCCTTCACCTATCCGCTGGCCTTCCTCGTCACCGATCTGATGAACCGCATCTACGGCGTCTCGGCCGCCCGCCGCGTCGTGCTGGTCGGCTTGATCGTCGGCATCGTCTGTTCCCTGATCGGCAGCCAGATCCAGCTGGAATTCGGCCCCGCCGTCCCGGTCCGCGTCGCCGTCGCCTCGGCCACTGCCTTCGGCGTCGCTCAACTGCTGGACATCGCCGTCTTCAACCGCCTGCGCATGGGTGTCTGGTGGGTGGCGCCGCTCGGCTCGACGCTGGTGTCCTCGGTTGTGGACACGGTCATCTTCTTCTCCATCGCCTTCGCCGCCACCTTCAACGGTATCAGCGCCGTCGCGGCGGATCAGGTCGTCTGGGCGCAAGAGGCGGTCCCCTTCCTCGGCCACGGCCCGGTCGTGCCGCTCTGGATCTCGCTCGCCGTGGCGGACTGGTCGGTCAAGATCGCCGTGGCCCTCGTCGCCCTTGTGCCATTTCGCCTCATTGTTGGGCGGGTCACACAGGCGCGCGTTTAATCGCGAGGGGCGGTATATTTTAATTTGACATACACCATATGTGTGCCACCCTCCGGATTAGGCGAAACATTTGAAAGGAGGTGATCCAGTGCATCATGAAGTTCTGGAGACGTGTGTCGGGACAGCTTGGGGGGTTCTGATCTAGGGCAGCCCCTGGGTTATGAAACCCTCAGGTGGGTGGCCCACAGGGCACCTAACCGACCCACCTCCGATATTCAGGAAAGGGCTATCCCATCGCCGGGGTAGCCCTTTTTTCCTGCGGACGCGCAGCGTTCAAAGGAAAAAAGGAGTGGGGGTAAACGTTTGGCGCAGCCAAATGTGGCCCCACCCGGTGCCGCTTGCAGGCCTGACTGGCAATCCTGCGCAGACCCGTTAGATCAACCCCATGGCCGACGACCTTTACATCACCCCCACCATCACCCTTCAGGGGTGGGAGATGACGGAGCAGTTCACCCGCGCCTCCGGTCCCGGCGGGCAGAACGTGAACAAGGTCTCGACGGCGGTAGAGCTTCGGTTCGAAGCGGAACGCTCGCCGTCGCTGCCCGACCCGGTAAAGACGCGGCTGAAGCGGCTGGCGGGACGGCGCTGGACTGTGGACGGCGCGCTGGTGCTCTTCGTGCAGGACACACGCTCCCAGGCCCGCAACCGCGAACTCGCCCGCGACCGCCTCGCCGAACTGGTGCTGAGCGCCACCGAGAAGCCCAAGCGCCGCGTGGCGACGAAGCCGACCTACGGGTCCGTCAAGCGCAGGCTGAAGGCGAAGAAGGTCAGGGGCGAGGTGAAGGCGTTGCGGGGGGCGGTGGAGGAGTGAGAGTCGCCTGTACTGATCAAGCCGTTGATTGCGAATCAATTTAAAAAATTGATTCTACGTACTTTTTCTGATTCTATTAGAGGTGGTGGAGGATTTTATGACGGTATGTGTTGCTCTGAAGGTCCACGACTGCATCGTCTTTGCTGCAGATAGTGCCACATCCCTCACCGGCATAGATGCCGCGGGAAATCATCACGTGGCCAACATTTATGATCACGCAAATAAGGTATTCAACCTGCGCAAAGATCTTCCAATTGCTGGAATGACTGCAGGGATCGGAAATTTTGGGATGTGTTCGATATCGACTATCTCGAAAGACTTGAGGCGTCTTCTGAGTTTGGATGATACTGAATATTCTGTGAATAAACAAGATTATACCATCGAAGAGGTCGCGTATAAAGTTCGTAAGTACCTTTTCGAGGATCGCTTTGGCAAACTTGCCGATAAACCAAGTGGTACTTTTCAATACTGGGTGGGTGGGTATTCGTCTGGGCAGGACCTAGGTGAAATGTGGAAAATTCAAATTCAAGACGGTGACTGTCCTAATCCAGTCTGTGAGGCTCCTCGAGATGTCTCCAGTATGATTAGTTGGGGCGGGCAAACTGAGGCAATTAATCGTATTCTTCTGGGTTATGGCCAAGGGCTGCCGGACGCCCTACTTTCAGCCGGTCTTCCCCAAGAAAAACTTGGCGAGTGTTTGCGACACGTTGCCGCACACACCCAAGCTGGGTTAGCGAATCCTGCCATGCCTACGCGTGATGCTATTGATTTAGCTATCTTTTTGGCCGAAGCGCAAAAGCAGTTTGTTCGCTTTTCAATCGGTTCAAATACTGTAGGAGGCGACCTCGATGTCGCCACAGTAACGAAGCACGAAGGTTTTAAGTGGATACGGCGTAAGCATTATTATTCACGTGACCTGAACCCCCTGGAGACTGACCATGCCTAATAGAGATCAAGTGACACTTTTTTATGATTATATGCCAAAGGCGAACGCAAGCGTACCCCCGATACGCGAGCTTTCAACTTCTTCGGCGCAAGCACAGCGACTTATTGAGTCACCTAAAGTTGAGGAAAAAAAAGACCTTCTGACAAATTTAAATTTCGGGTGATCCTGCTGGTCGAGTTGCAAAAGCCCTATTTCTAAACCACAACCTCCACCCGCTCCTGCGCCCCCACCCCGAACACCCGCTTGTAGCGGGCGATCTCCGCCGCCGGCCCCATCGCCTTGTTCGGGTTGTCCGACAGCTTCACCGTCGGCCGCCCGTCGGCCGCCACAGCCTTGCACACAAGCGAGAACGGAGCCAGCGCGTCGCCGTCCACCAGTCCGATGAAGTCGTTGGTCAGCATCGTGCCCCAGCCGAAGCTCACCCGCACGCGCCCCGCGAAGCGCGCGTGCAGCTCCAGGATCTTGTCCACGTCGAGGCCGTCCGAGAAGATTACAAGCTTGGTCGTCGGGTCCTCGCCGCGGGACTGCCACCAGCGGATCGCCGCCTCCGCCCCCTCGGCCGGGTCGCCTGAATCGATCCGGATGCCGGTCCAGCCCGCCAGCCAGTCGGGCGCGCCCGACAGGAACCCCGGCGTGCCGTAGGTGTCGGGCAGGATGATGCGCAGGTTGCCGTCATGCTCTGCCTGCCAGTCGGCCAGCACGTCGTAGGGGGCCCGCCGTAGGGCGGTGTCGTCGTCGGCAAGTGCGGCGTAGACCATCGGCAGCTCGTGGGCGTTGGTGCCGATCGCCTCCATGTCGCGGTTCTTTGCGATCAGGCAGTTCGAGGTGCCGGTGAAGGCATCCCCCAACCCCTCTTGCAGGGCCTGCACGCACCAGTCCTGCCAGAGGAAGGAATGCCTGCGCCGCGTGCCGAAGTCGGCGATCTTCAACCCCGGGTGGGTGTTCAGACGCTTCACCTTCTCCCACACCTTGGTCATGGCGCGGGCGTAGAGCACCTGCAGCTCGAACCGCCCCATGTCGCGCAACACGGCGCGCGAGCGGAGTTCCATCAGGATCGCCAGCGCCGGGATCTCCCACAGCATGACCTCGGGCCAGGAGCCTTCGAAGGTCAGCTCGTACTGCCCATCGCGCTTTTCAAGGTGATAGGGCGGCAGGCGCAGCTTCTCGAACCAGTCCATGAAGTCCGGCGTGAACATCTGCCGCTTGCCATAGAAGGTGTTGCCGCGCATCCACGTGCTTTCGCCCCGGGTCAGGGACAGGGACCGGACGTAGTCGAGCTGCTCGCGCAACTCGCCCTCGTCCACAAGGTCGGCCAGCCGGATGGATTTCGTGCGGTTGATGAGCGAGAACGTGACCTGCACGTCACGCCGGTTGCGGAAGACCGACTGGCACATCAGCAGCTTGTAAAAGTCCGTGTCGATCAGGGACCGGACGATGGGGTCGATCTTCCACTTGTGGTTCCAGACGCGTGTGGCGATGTCGACCATGGGGTCCTCCGGGCATTTCACGCGGTTAGACCAAGGCGCGGGGGCGCTGGCAAGCGGTTACGGTCAGCGTTGCCGGGGCTACAGCTGCCCCGCCTCCATCGCCGCGGCGGCATGGATGTGCATCGCGCGCTTGGGGGACACACCCAGCGTCCGCTCGATCTGGTGCAGGAATTCGCCCTCTTCCGGCTGCTCGCTGCCGTCGGCCAGCACCACGGACCACAGCGACCTGACCGCGGCCTCGCGCTCTGCCAGCGGAATGGCGTCGTGCAGGACGCGGGCCAGCGTTTCGGTATCGGGCATCGCCTCTTCCAGCTTTTCGCACTGGGCGCGCATCTTCGCGGCCTCCAGCTTGTTCAGGCCGTACATATGCGACAGCAGATTGTCGATCTCCTCGACCTCCTCGAACAGATAGGCGCGGTCGACCTTGGCGGCCCGCACCAGCAGCGCGCCGAGTGCGTGGCGGGCATCGGCCTCTGGCAGTTCGGTGACCTTGCGTTCGGTCTGGAACAGGGAAAGCAGGCGTTCGAGCATGGCGGGATCCAGTCTGTCGCGGTTCCCTTTCGTTCTACCTCCTATCGCAGGCAGAGGGAACAGCGATGCCGCAGCGCGGCACCGCACGGTGCAAGGTGGCAACAGAACCGTCAGGTCCGGCGCAGGGCCAGCCGAAAGACGGTCGGCGCGACCGCGATGATGACGGTGATCCGGATGATATGCGTCACGGAGACATAGGCGATATCCTGCCCCAGCGTCAGCGTCAGCAGCGACATCTCTGTCAGTCCACCGGGAGAGTAGGCGAGGAAGGCCTGGCTCAATGGCATGCCCATGATGCGGGCGACGGATTCTGCAAAGAGGACGGCGATCGCCAGCATGCCGAAGGTCGCCACCGCGGCGATGGCAAGGTCACTTGCGATTTCTTTTACGGTGGCGCCGACGAAGCGGGCGCCGATGACCGTGCCGATCACGATCTGCGCCGTGACGACGATGACCGACGGCGGCGCCACCTCCACCCAGCCCGCGACATGCACTGCGCCGGACAGGATCATCGGGCCAAAAACCGGGGCGGCAGGCAGTTTCAGGCGCCGCGCCAGCGTGACGCCGCCCGCCGCACAGGCACCGAGGATCAGGTAATCGGCCAGCGACAGCGCATCCAGCGGCACGTATCCCCGCCCGCCCGCGCCGGACCGCACGCCAAGGACGGTGCCGAAATAAAGGACGACGAGAAAGATCACCAGAAGCACGCGGGCAGCGTGGGCCAGCGCGATCTTCTTTTCGTCCCCGCCGGCGGCACCGCCGAGGATCAGCATCTCGTTCAGCCCGCCCGGCATGGCGGCATAAAAGGCGGTAACCGGATCGTAGCGACCCAGCCGTCGGTACACGACGTAGGAAAAGGCGGCGGCCGCCGCAAGAAAGAGGGGCAGCAGCGTCAGGGTAAGCGCCCAGCTGCCAAGCTGGCCGAACAGCTCTGCCGTGATACCGGACCCCAGCAGCACGCCGATCACCGGAATGACGATGGGGCGCAGCTTGTCCGGGCCGCGCACGGGCCAGCCCAGTATGGCGGCGGTGGTGGTGCCGATCATCGGACCCAGCATCCAGGGCAGCGGCATGCGCAGCCAGTATCCCAGCAGCCCCGACAGCACCCCGATCGTCAGCGCAAGGCCGGTGTCCTGATGGCGCCGGATCGGCCTCACAAGGATCCGATGTGACGCGTGCCACGGGCGCGGGCCAGCGCGATCTGCTTCTGTCGTTCGCGGAACCGCGCCTTGTCGACCTCGGTCGTTTCGCCCACGCAGTGATGGCAGGCGACGCCATCCTCGAAGGCGGGGTGGTCCTGATCGGCGGGCAGCAGCGGGCGGCGGCAGGCATGGCACAGGATGTGGGGTCCCTCGACCAGCCCGTGCCCGACGCTGACGCGTCCGTCGAAGACGAAACATTCGCCTTCCCACGTGCTGTCGTCCCGCGGCACGTCCTCTAGGTATTTTAGGATGCCGCCCTGCAGGTGATAGACCTCCTCCACCCCCTGGCCGCGCAGGAAATTCGTGGATTTCTCGCAGCGGATGCCACCGGTGCAGAACATCGCGATGCGCTTGCCGGCGAAACGGTCCTTGTTTGCCTCCCACCACGCCGGAAACTCGCCAAAGCTGCGGGTCTGTGGATCGATGGCGCCCGCAAATGTGCCGATCGCCACCTCATAGTCGTTGCGGGTGTCGATCACGGCCACGTCGGGAGAGGTGATGAGCGCGTTCCACGCGGCCGGCGCGACATAGGTGCCGGTGCCCTGCAGCGGGTCGACGTCAGGCTGGCCCATGGTGACGATCTCGCGCTTCAGCCGGACCTTCATCCGGTTGAACGGCTGCTCCGCCGCCTGACTTTCCTTGTGAACCAGATCGGCGCAGCCGGGCAGGGCACGCAGATGCGCCAGCACGGCGTCGATCCCCGCCCGCGACCCCGCGATGGTGCCGTTGATCCCTTCGCCCGCAAGCAGCAGCGTCCCGCTGATGCCCTGCGCGGTACACAGGTCCAGCAGGGGTTGGCGCAGGGCCGCCGGATCCGGGAACCGGGTGAAGTGATAAAGCGCGGCGACGGTGAACATGGGCACCGCCATACGCCTGCCCGCGCCCGCCTTCAAGTCAGGCGGGCGGCGGCCATCGCAAGACCGTCACTGACGGCGGTAAAGGCCTGCGCCCGCACCTGTCGGGCCTGCGGGAAAAGGTCCGTCATCGCCTGCGTCACCGTCCCCATCAGGCTCGACCCTCCGACGAAGACGACGGCGGCGACGTCGCGCGGCGCGGTGTCTCCCAGCGTCTCCCACGCGGCGTCCCTGATGGCGGCGGTCAGGTCGGACAGCGTGTCGCCCAGCGCCTGCGCACGCAATGGCACGGTCAGCCCCCGGTCCAGCACGCCAAGATCGATCAATCCGCGCGGCGTGTCGTTGGCGGCGATCTTGCCGGCTTCGACCGCAAAGGCGATGTCATGGCCCAGTTCCATCTCTATCAACGCGTCCAGACGGCCAAAGGCCTGCTGGTCCACACCCATCTTCGCCAGATCGGCAACCAGACGGCGCGTCTCGGCTGTATAGAGAAAGGCAATCTTCTCCCATGTCGCAAGGTCGTTGAAGATCGCATTGGGCGCCGTCGTCGTGCCCTCGCCGAAGGCATTGCGCACCTCGCCCCCGCGGCCCAGCAGTGGCATGACATGGGCCAGCGACAGCAGGCGGTCGAAATCGGTCCCGCCGATCCGCACGCCGTGGCTGTTCAGGACGCGGATTGCCGCTGCCTCCTGCCGGTAAAGCGTGAAATCCGATGTGCCGCCGCCAATATCGACGACCAGCCCCAACTGCCCCACCTCCAGCGGACCTGCAGTCAATGCGGCGGCCTCCGGCTCCGGCAGAAAGCTCACGCGCTCGAACCCAGCCATCCGATAGGCCTCTTCCAGATCGACCAGCGCCTGCGCGTGGCGCACGGGGTCGGGGTGGAACCGGACGGGACGGCCCGACAGGGCACTGTCGAACTCCAGCCGGGTCGCATCATAGGCTCGTTCGCGCACGGTGGACAGGAACCGCGCGACGACCTCCAGGAGGGTCATCTTCTCGAAAGCGATCTGGCGCTGTTCGCGCATCAGCGGCGTGCCCAGAACCGACTTCAGCGCCCGCATGAACCGCCCCTCTCGCCCGTCGATAAGGGCGGCATTCGCCGCGCTGCCGATCAGGGTCCGCTTGCGGTCCATGTCGAAGAAGACGGACGTGGGCAATGTCTCGCGGCCCGGCTCGACCGGGATGCGGAACACGGCGTCGCCTGCCATCACCGCCGCGGCGGTGTTGGATGTCCCGAAATCGATCCCAAGCGTGGCCATGATGCGTTCCTTGCGTGCGAACCGCCGCCTTTAGCCCAGCCGTGCCGGGGCTTCAACCTGTCAGGCGTTGACCCGGTCCGGCTGGGGTTCTACCCCTTGGCGTAACCGCGTTGAAAGGTCCGTCATGCAGCCCCTGACCCATGCCCTGATCGTCATCGACATGCAGAACGATTTCTGCCCCGGCGGTGCGCTGGCGGTGACCGGGGGCAACGATATCGTCATGGGCATCAATACCCTGATGGACGATTTTCGCAGCGTGATCCTGACACAGGACTGGCACCCGCGCGGCCATGCCTCCTTCGCCTCCAGCCATCCCGGCGCCGATCCCATGACGGTCATCGACATGCCCTACGGCCCGCAGGTCCTCTGGCCCGACCACTGTATCCAGGGCACCTTCGGGTCGGACTTCCATGGACATCTGCGCACTGACGCCGACCTGATCATCCGCAAGGGTTACAACCCCGCAATCGACAGCTATTCCGCCTTTTTCGAAAACGACCACAGGACGCCGACCGGGCTCGAAGGCTATCTGCGCACCCGTGGGATCGAACGGCTGACGATGGTCGGGCTCGCACTGGATTTCTGCGTCAACTACTCGGCCGTGGATGCAGCCTTGCTTGGCTTCGACGTGACCGTTCGCACCGACCTTTCGCGGGCAATCGACGCGGACGGATCGCTGGACGCGGCCATCGCGGGTATGCGCGACGCCGGTGTGGCGCTGTCCGCATGAAGACGCGCTACGACGTGGTGATCGTCGGCGGCGCCATATATGGCGCCTCGGTCGCCTTCCATCTGGCGAAGGATCCGGATTTTGACGGCAGCGTGCTGGTGGTCGAACGTGACCCGACATACGCCTTCGCCTCCACCTCTCACACGAATTCCTGCATCCGGCAGCAATTTTCCGAAGCCCTCAACGTGCAGATCTCGCAATACGGCGCGGCCTACGTGCAGGACTTCCGCGCCCGCAGCGGGATGGAGGATGCACCCCCCCTGCGCCTGCACAGCTTCGGCTACATGTATCTGGCCGACACGCCCGCCTTTGCCGCGGCACTGAAGGCCAATCAGCAAGTGCAGGCGGCACTGGGGGCGGGAACCCGGCACATGACGCCGGACCAGATCGCGGCGGCCTATCCGTTCTACAACCTCGACGGCATCCTCGCCGGCAACCACAACACGGTGAACGAAGGATACTTCGACGGGGGCAGCCTGTTCGACTGGTGGAAGCGTGGCGCAAAGCGGGCGGGCGTGACCTTCGTCACGGACGAGGTCACCAGCATGACCCGCAACGGCGATCGCGTCACCGCCATCCAGCTGAAATCAGGGGCAGAGGTCAGCTGCGACTGGGTCGTCAACGCCTCCGGCCCCCGCGCCGCGCGCACGGCTGCCATGGCCGGGATCACACTGCCGGTCGAGCCGCGCAAACGCTATACGTTCGTCTTTCAGGCGGCGGAGCCGCTCGACCGCGACCTGCCGCTGACCGTCGACCCCTCCGGTGTTCACGTTCGCACTGACGGAGCCTACTACATGGCCGGCGGCTATCCGGACCATGATCCGGCGGTCGAGCCTGACGATTTCGCCTTCGACAACGGTCTGTGGGAAGACAAGATCTGGCCCGCCATCGCCACCCGCATCCCCGCGTTCGAGCGGGTGAAGGTCATCAATCAATGGGTTGGGCACTACGCCTACAACACGCTTGACCAGAACGCCGTCGTCGGCCCGCACCCGCAAGTCGCCAACTTCATCTTCGTCAACGGCTTTTCGGGTCACGGGCTGCAGCAATCGCCCGCCCTCGGGCGCGGCATGGCCGAATGGATCACCCACGGCGCCTATCGCACGCTGGACCTGTCCCCCCTTGGCTATGCCCGCATCGCCGCGAACCGCCCCATCGTCGAAAAAGCCATCATCTGAAGGATCATCCCCATGCTGAACAAGATCGTGCTGACCGGCGCCGCCGGCAAACTGGGGGGCGTCCTGCGCAAGCCACTGGCCGAGATGTGCCGCGAACTGGTCACGACCGACATCGCCGACAGCGTGGCCGACCTGTCCCCGAACGAGACCTATGCGCAGGCCGACCTCTCCAGCCTCGATCAGGTCATGCGCGTGATGGACGGCGCCGACATGGTCGTTCACTTCGGCGCCATCGGTGACGAGGCGCCCTGGGACGACATCCTGCAATCCAACATCGTCGGCGCCTACACGGTGTGGGAGGCGGCCTATCGCCACAAGGTCCGCCGCGTCGTCTACGCCTCCTCGATCCACGCGGTCGGCATGCACCCCAAGACCGACTTCATCGACACCACCGCCCGGCACCGCCCGGATACCTACTACGGCCTTGCCAAGTGCTTTGCAGAGGATCTGGCGAGCCTCTACTGGGACAAGCGCGGGGTCGAAAGCGTCTGCATGCGGATCTACTCCTGCGAGGAAAAGCCGAACAACGCCCGCGCGCTGGGTACCTGGCTAAGCCACGGCGACCTGATCCGCATGGTGACGGCTGCGATCGAGACGCCGACAACCGGCTTCACCGTCGTCTGGGGCGTGTCGGACAACGATCGGGTGCCGGTGGACAACAGCCGCGCGTCCTTCCTCGGCTATCGCCCACAGGACAATGCGGAAACCCACGCGCCCCGCATCCTAGCACAGGCCGCTCCGATGGATCCGCAGAATCCAGAGGATATGTGCCACGGCGGCCCCTTCGCCGTCGTTCCGCTGGGTGAAAGCGGCGTCGCAATGATCAAGGCGCGCAGCGTGGGCTCCTGACGCGGTCCACCACATCTGTCACCCGAGTGACCCACTCCGCCGCAAAAGCCGGACTGTTGCGACATTTGCCTCAATCACGCCCGACTCGGATGATATGACCCTCTGCAATAGCCCGATCCACGGGCAATAGCAGTGAGGCAAATTCCATGTTGACCCGTCGTGCTCTGGCATTCGGTGCCATGGCGACCGCATTTGCGGGCCCTGTCGCAGCAAATCCGCTGTCACGCCTGTTCGGCAAGCCGAAGGGTGGCATGCCCGAACGCTTCCTCCCGCAAGAGGTCGACGTGAATCCCGACCTCCCGGCGGGAGAGATCCACGTCATCAAGAAGGATTTCTACCTCTACTGGACGCTCGGCAACGGCCGCGCCCGCCGCTACGGCATCGCCCTCGGGGCAGAGGACCGGAATTATACCGGTGTCCTGACCGTGCGGCGCAAGCGCGAATGGCCCAGCTGGATTCCCACGCCGGAAATGGTGCGGCTGGAACCAGAGGTCTACGGCCCCTATGCCAAGGGCCTGCCCGGCGGCGACCCCCGCAATGCGCTGGGCGCCCGGGCGCTGTACCTCTATTCCGGAAACGTCGACACCTATTACCGCATCCACGGCACACCGCAGCCCGAAACCATCGGCACCGGATTCTCCTCCGGCTGCGTGCGCCTGACGAACGACCATGTGACAGAGCTTTACGACATGGTCCCGATCGGCACCAAGGTCTACCTGTTCTAGTCTGACATATCCTGCGGGCCGCCGTTGCGCGGACCCGCCGTCTCCATCAGGCGCAACTGCCGTTCCAGCACTCGGGGCAGGTCTGGCGGCGGCGCGGCATAGCTGCCGCGCACCAGATAGCGGTTCCACAGCCATCCCAGCACCTGCCGCCGCAACACCGGGTCCGGGCCGGCCGTCGCCAGATCGACGAGTGCCGCGTCAAGCTCCGCCCGGTCACGGGCGCGCCGGACGAGTCCCGGAATGTCGTAGCAGGCATCGCCGAGAATGATGGCGGGCCGCTCAAGGAAAACCGCCTCCAGCCCGACGGTCGAGTTCAATGTCACCACGGCCTGCGCGCCCGCGATCAGGTCGCGCGTCACGTTCGCGTTGGCAAAGATCACCCGCGGGTGCGGCGGCAGGCTGCCCTGCACGGACAAGGGAAAACTGGGATGTTCCTTGATGACGAAGGTCAGCGCCGGGTTGCGGTCGGCCGCGGCCTGAACCTCTGCGTAGAAGGTTCCCATGTCCTTGATCCACGGACTATGCCGCGTGACCTGCATGTCCGACGGCACCTGAAACGCGACGAAGATATAGTCTTTCGGCACGGTCGCCGCCGCCGCGTCCCCCGCTTTCACGACGCGGGTCTTGGTCAATGCAGGCAAACCATCTGCGGCGAAATCATCGTCCGCCTCCATATAGAAGGCCGGATCGCGCGGGACGCTGTTCGCCGCGTTGACGCCGCGCGGATCGATCTGGATCGAGTCGGGAAAGAACCCGCCCTCTACCGTCAGCCGCGCGCGGTCCAGATCTGCGGCGACCTGCGCCAGCACGGATTCGGGAAAGTTCGACCCGTTGTAGATCAGCGCCGCCAGATCGGGATCGTCGCGCATCTGTGCGATCAACCGTAGCTCCAGCAGGCGCGCCTGCACCGCCTTCGTCCAACCGTAGATGCCGCGCAACGCGCGCCAGCCGAAAACCGCCGGCACGCGCAACCGCTTGCGCGTGACGTTCCCCACGACAAGGCCATGCGCCGGGTGCCGCAGCGCCCTTGCGACGGCAGACAGCGCGGCAAACCGCCCCCGCCGCCGCGCCAGATCGCGCAGAACGGCGCCGGTCCCGGTGTCCACCCGCACACCCGCTTCGCCCAAAGCATCGTCGAAATGCCGCAGGATGCGGGTGTCGAGCTTCAGCCAGCGCCGACCTGCCGCACCCTCGGTCGGCCCTGCGTTCACTTCAGCTTGGTCATGCGCAGATAGGGCAGGACCGTGCGGAAGTCGCCGAACTTCTCCTTGGCATCCGCGTCCGAGACGGTGGTCGGGATCACCACGTCGTCGCCCACGTTCCAGTTCGCCGGCGTCGCCACGCCGCGCCCCGCCGCCGTCTGCAGCCCGTCCAGCGCGCGCAGCACCTCGGCAAAGTTGCGGCCGACGTTCATCGGATAGACCATCGACAGCTTCAGCTTCTTGTCGGGCCCAATGATGAACACGGCGCGCACCGTCGCGGTGTCGTTGGGCGTGCGACCGTCGGGCAGATAGGCCTCGGCCGGCAGCATGTCGAAGGCCTTCGAGATCTGCAGGTCATGGTCCGCCGCGATCGGAAAGCCGGGCTTGGCACCGCCCGCGGTCTCGATGTCGACCTTCCACTTCTTGTGCTCTTCCACACCGTCGACGGACACGCCCAGCACCTTGGTGCCGCGTTTGTCCCATTCGTCGGCCAGCTGTGCCACGGCACCGAATTCCGTGGTGCAGACCGGCGTGAAATCCTTGGGGTGCGAAAAGATGATCGCCCACTGGTCGCCGATCCAGTCGTGCAGCTTGATCTCGCCGGTGTCGGTCTCGATCGTCAGGTTCGGGACTTCGTCATTGATGCGCAGGGCCATGCCGGTCGCTCCTTTGTCGGTTGCAGTTGTCAATTACATAGGCAATCCCGCCCGCCGCGCCAATGCTTGTGAAACCGCGGCTGCACTGTCACTCTGCGCCGAACATTCCCCGAGGAGACCCCCATGATCGAGAAACGCGACTTCTACATCGACGGCGCCTGGGTCGCCCCCGCCGCCGCCCGCGACTGCGACGTGATCGACCCGGCGACAGAGGAACCCTGCGCCGTCATCTCTCTGGGCGATCAGGCCGACACCGACCGTGCCGTTGCCGCCGCCAAGGCCGCATTCCCCGCCTGGGCCGCCCTGACCCCGCAGAAGCGGGCGGACTACTGCGCCGGGATCCTCGACCAGTATCGCAAGCGCGAGGACGAGATGGCAGAGGCGATCCGCGCCGAGATGGGCGCCCCGATCAAGCTCGCCCGCGAAAGCCAGGCGACCTGCCTGCCGTGGCATCTGCAGAACTTCCTCGACGCGGTCGAGCAGATCGAGTGGATCAAGCCCCTTGGCGACCACGCCCCGAACGATCGCATCGCGCTCGAACCGATCGGCGTGGTGGGCCTGATCACGCCGTGGAACTGGCCGATGAACCAGGTCACGCTCAAGGTGATCCCCGCCCTGCTCGCCGGCTGCACCATCGTGATGAAACCCAGCGAAGAGGCGCCGCTCTCTTCGCTGCTCTTCGCAGAATTCGTCCACGATGCCGGCGTGCCGGCGGGCGTCTTCAACCTCGTGAACGGCGACGGGCAGGGCGTGGGCACCCAGCTCTCCGCCCATCCGGACGTGTCCATGATCTCCTTCACCGGCTCCACCCGCGCCGGCATCGCGATCAGCAAGGCGGCTGCGGACACGCTCAAGCGCGTGACGCTGGAACTGGGCGGCAAGGGGGCCAACGTGATCTTCGCCGACGCCGACGACAAGGCGGTGAAGCGCGGCGTGCTGCACTGCATGCAGAACTCCGGCCAGTCCTGCAACGCGCCGACCCGGATGCTGGTGGAACGGTCGGTCTACGATCAGGCCGTGGCCCAGGCGGCGGATGTCGCCAGTGCCATCACCGTCGGCCCGACGACGGAAGAAGGGCGCCACATCGGTCCCGTCGTGAACAAGTCCCAATGGGACAAGATCCAGGGCATGATCGAGACTGGCATCAACGAGGGCGCGCGCCTCGTCGCCGGCGGCCCCGGCCTGCCCGAGGGCGTGAACCGCGGTTACTACGTCCGGCCCACGGTCTTTGCGGACGTCAGCAACGACATGGCCATCGCTCAGCAGGAAATCTTCGGCCCCGTGCTGTCGATCATCCCCTTCGAGGACGAGGCCGATGCCGTGCGGATCGCCAACGACACGCCTTACGGCCTGACCAACTATGTTCAAAGCCAGGACGGCGCCCGGCGCAACCGCATGGCCTTGGCGCTGAAATCCGGCATGGTCGAGATGAACGGCACCAGCCGCGGCGCCGGCGCCCCCTTCGGCGGCATGAAGATGTCCGGCCGTGCCCGCGAGGGTGGCGTCTGGGGCATCGAAGAGTTCCTCGAAGCCAAGGCGATCAGCGGCTGGTCCAACGACTGACCAGGCTAGCCGAAAACCTTTCGACGAAAGTTTTCTCTCCGATTTGTCGACGAAAAATCGGCACCAGAACGGCCCGAAGGCGCCTTAGAACGGCGCCTTCGCGGTGACCTTCGTGGGCGCACCGCCGTCCGGATGTCTGAACTGCAGCGATTCCGAATGCAGCATCAGCCGGTCGAAATCACGGGCTGCTCCTTCCGCATAGAACGGGTCACCCAGGATCGGATGCCCCATGGCCAGCATGTGCACGCGCAGCTGGTGCGACCGCCCCGTGCGCGGCATCAGGCGCATCCGCGTCTCGGCCGGGGACCGCTTCAGCCGGCGCCAGTCCGTCACCGCGGCCCGCCCGTTGACATGATCGACCATCTGCCGCGGCCGGTTCGGCCAATCCACGATCAGCGGCAGATCGATGGTTCCCGTCGCCTCCGCCACCTCGCCCCAGACCCGGGCGACGTAGGTCTTCTTCGTCTGTCGTTTTTCGAACTGAAGCCCCAGGTGCCGCTGGGCATGCGGCGTCAGGGCAAAGACCATCACGCCAGAGGTGTCCCGATCCAGCCGATGCACCAGCAGCGCGGTCGGAAACACCGCCTGCACCCGGCTCAGCAGGCAGTCCGCCAGATGCTCCCCCTTGCCCGGCACCGAGAGGAGCCCCGCCGGCTTGTCGACCAGCACGACCTGATGGTCGTCGTGCAGTACGACCAGCGGGTCCTGCGGTGGGGCATAGGCGTCGGTCGGTTCCGTCATGGGGCGGCAACCCGTTCGCCGAAGATGGCGGAGCCCACGCGGACGTGCGTGGCACCGGCGGCAATCGCCGCCTCGAAATCGCTGCTCATGCCCATCGACAGGCCCGAAAGCCCATTGCGCGCGGCAATGTCGCGCAGCATGGCGAAATGGGGGGCAGGGTCCGCATCCGCCGGCGGGATGCACATCAGGCCGACGACAGGCAGATCGGCCTTGCGCGCCATTGCAATCAGGGCATCCGCCTCTGCCGGCAGAACGCCAGCCTTCTGCGGTTCCTCTCCCGTATTGACCTGCACGAAAAGATCGGGACACCGCCCCATCTCCTGCGCCAGTCGCGCAAGGGTCGTTACCAGCTTCGACCGATCCAGCGTGTGGATCGCATCGGCGATCTCCATCGCGGGGCGGGCCTTGTTGGACTGCAGCGGTCCGATCAGGTGCAGCGCGATGCCCGGGTAATCCCGGCGAAAGTCGGGCCACTTGCCCTGCGCTTCCTGCACCTTGTTCTCACCGAAGACACGCTGCCCCTCGTCCAGCACGGCGCGCACGCGCTCCAGCGGCTGCACCTTGGACACGGCGATCAGCGTCACGCTGCCGGGCGCGCGCCCGGCCTGCGCTTCAGCGGCGGCGATGCGGGTCTGGATGTCGCTCAGGGGCATGACGGGCCTCTCCTCGGTTCCTGCGTGGTGTAGGTCCGGCCCCGCCAAAAGAAAAGAGCGGACCCGAAGGCCCGCTCTTCCCGTAACAGCTGATCCGGGGATCAGAAGTTGAACTTCACACCGAAGTCGGCCAGCGTGTTGCTGTCGTAGTCTTCGCGGACCGACACGGCCAGCAGAGCGCCGCCCAGGTCGTAGTCAGCGCCGATACCGTAAGCGGTGTCATCGCCGGCGCCGCCCTGACGCTGAGCCACGTAGGCCTTCGCGGTGATCTGGCCGAAGACGTAGGAACCGTACAGCGTGTAGTGCTCGCCTTCGTCGCCGGGGGCGTTGAAGGACGTGTCACCATCGTCGAAGTACTGCAGACCGACGGTGCCGGCGTCGTTGATGGCATACTCGGCAGCGATGTAGTAGTTGTCGTTGTCGGTGATGCCGGCGCCGTTGGCGACGTAGGCAGCGGACACGGTGAACGCGCCGAAGCCGTAGTCACCGGAGATGCCGTACTCGATGTCTTGACCGCCCGGCAGGCCGTCCAGCTGCTGGTTCGGGTTCACGATCGACGCGCGGACGTTTGCGGCGCCGAAGGAGTAAGCCACGGCCACGCCCATGCGGTTGACCTGGTTGGCATTGTAGGGGCCGCTGGCGAAAGCGTAGAACGAACCAAGCGGGTCGCCGCTGCTGTTGCCGATGTAACCGACTTCAGAGTTGTACATCAGGGCTGCGTTGTCGAACGCAGTGCCGACGTTGCCCACGTCGACGCGCAGGCCGCCGAACTTGGCATAGAGGTCAGCCGGGGACAGTTGAGCGCCGCTGCCGGTCGTGGTCGTGGTGTTCACAACACCGCCGGTCGCGGTCGGCGTGGACGTCAGAACCGAGGTCGCGCTGTTGTCGTCGTACTGCAGACGAACACGGCCACCGAACTCGACACCAACGTCAGAGGTCATCGACGCGTCGATGTTCAGGCGGAAGCGCGTGTCGATCTGGGTCTGTGCAATGCCGGCGGGGACGCCGTCGTTGTAGGTCAGACCGAAGCGGCCGTAGCCGGACAGGTTGACGTCGGCAGATGCGGCACCAGCGGTCACGATCGCTGCTGCGGACATCATCAGAATGTTTTTCATGTTTTCCCTCGTTGATACTGTGTCAGGGCCCAACTCGTGGAAAGCGAATTCGGCATGTCGTGTGTTTCCACCCAACCCCTCTCGATTGCAACGACAAGAACCGGGCTGACGGCAAAGAGCCATGTGATGATGCAGGTTTGTCACAGTTGCGTCATCGCACCTGGTCGCAATTATTTCATTTAGATTTCAGTATGTTGAGGTTCTTGTTATTGCTCCCGCCGCGGCCGCACCCTCGTCGCGGGATTCCGATCCGGCATTCCGAAGCCGATCTTATCCGCGCCCTTGCCACCTCTCGCGAGTCGATTCCAGACGTCGCCGGCCCGTCCAGAAATGGCTTGGCATGCCCCGGGCTAAAAGCTAGGTGTTGCCAAATGAAAACGGGGGAAAAGATGAAGTTGAGATACCTCGCACAGGCCGCCATCGTCGGTGCGGCGGCGGTGTTGGTCGGATGCGCCCCCGGTGCGACACCGGCGACGCCCAACGCCGCGCAGCAGTCCGTCCCCGTCAGTAAGGGCGGGTCAGGCACCCGCGTCCCTGCCGGCACGATCTGGGACCTGTTCGGCATCGGCAAGGATGCGAACGCGGGACTGGAGGTGAACCGCTATCTCTGGAACGCCAGCCTCGATGTGCTGAACTTCCTGCCGATCGAAAGCGTCGATCCCTTCACTGGCGTCATCGTCTATGGCTACGGCCTGCCGCCCGGCGGCGGCACCGCCTACCGCGGCACCGTCTACATCAGCAGCCCCGCCCTGGATGCGCGGTCGCTGAATGTCGCACTGCAGACCCGGTCCGGTCCGGTCAGCGCCGATACCCGGCGCGCGGTCGAGGATGCGATCCTGTCGCGTGCCCGTCAGTTGCGTATTGCCGGCGGTCGGTAACACCGCTTGTCCTTGCCAGTCGCGATCGCCGGGCCCCCCGCCCGGCGTCGTGCGTGATGAAAGACCCCGAACGATGACGACCTATACCCCCGCGATGATCGAGGCGCGCTGGCAGGCCGCCTGGGCCGAGGCTGACGCCTTCAAGGCCGTGCGCAGCGGCGACAAGCCGAAGTACTACGTCCTCGAGATGTTTCCCTATCCCTCGGGCCGCATCCACATCGGTCACGTGCGCAACTACACGATGGGCGACGTGATCGCGCGCTACAAGATCTCGACCGGGCACAACGTCCTGCACCCGATGGGCTGGGACGCCTTCGGAATGCCGGCGGAAAACGCCGCCATGGCCAGCGGCGGCCACCCGCGCGACTGGACTTACCAGAACATCGCCGACATGCGCGACCAGATGAAACCGCTCGGCCTCTCGATCGACTGGTCCCGCGAACTCGCGACCTGCGATCCCGAATACTACGGCCAGCAGCAGGCGCTCTTTCTTGATTTCCTTGAAAAGGGCCTGATCTACCGCAAGAAGGCCGTGGTGAACTGGGACCCGGTCGACATGACCGTTCTGGCCAACGAACAGGTCGAAGACGGCAAGGGCTGGCGGTCGGGGGCGGAGGTCGAGCGGCGCGAGCTGACGCAGTGGTTCTTCAAGATCTCCGACTATTCCGAGGAGCTGCTGGAAGGTCTCGACGGCCTCGACGACTGGCCGGCCAAGGTCAAGCTGATGCAGTCCAACTGGATCGGCAAGTCGCGCGGGCTGCAATTCGCCTTCGGTCTCATCGACGCCCCCGAAGGCCACGACCGGATCGAGGTCTATACCACCCGCCCCGACACCCTGATGGGCGCCTCCTTCGTCGGCATCTCGCCGGACCACCCGCTCGCCAAAGCGCTGGAGCGTGACGATCCCGAGGTCGCCGCGTTCTGCGCCGACGTCCGCAAGGGCGGCACGACCGAGGAAGCTCTGGAAAAAGCCGAGAAGCGCGGCTTCGACACGGGCCTGCGGGTGCGCCACCCCTTCGACACAAGCTGGGAACTGCCGGTCTACATCGCGAACTTCATCCTGATGGACTACGGCACCGGCGCCATCTTCGGCTGCCCGGCCCACGACCAGCGCGATTTCGAATTCGCCACGAAATACGACCTGCCGATCTCTCCGGTCTTCCTGCCTGCGGCGGATGCCGACGGGACACTGACCGAAGCCTACGTGCCGCAAAAGACCGAATCCGTCGCTTACGTCCGCGGCTTTGCCGGCGAGGACGTGCAGACGGGCGCCGATGCCGTCGATGCCGCCATCGCTTTCTGCGAGAAGAACGGCGTCGGCCACGGCGTGACGAAATTCCGCCTGCGCGACTGGGGCCTCAGCCGCCAGCGCTACTGGGGCTGCCCGATCCCGATCATCCACTGCGACACCTGCGGCGTGGTGCCAGAGGACAAGGCCAACCTGCCGGTCGAACTGCCCTATGATGTCAGCTTCGACGTGCCGGGCAACCCGCTCGACCGGCACCCGACCTGGCGCGACTGCACCTGCCCGAAATGCGGCGGCAAGGGGCGGCGAGAGACCGACACGATGGACACCTTCGTCGATTCGTCGTGGTACTACGCCCGCTTCACCGCACCCCGCGCCGACACGCCGACGGTCCACGACGACGCCGCCTACTGGATGAACGTCGACCAGTATATCGGCGGGATCGAACACGCGATCCTGCACCTGCTCTATTCGCGCTTCTTCGCCCGCGCGATGCACATGACCGGACACCTGCCCAGCACCGCGTCGGAACCCTTTGACGCGCTCTTCACCCAGGGCATGGTGACCCACGCGATCTACACGACCAAGCGACCGCTCGATGGCCGCCCGGTCTATCACTACCCCGAAGAGGTCACGCTGCGCGACGGCGGCGCCTACCTCGCGGACGGCACCCGGGTCGAGGTCATCCCCTCAGCCAAGATGTCGAAGTCCAAGAACAACGTCGTCGACCCGGTTAACATCGTGAAACAATACGGCGCCGACACCGCCCGCTGGTTCGTCCTGTCCGATTCCCCGCCAGAGCGCGACGTCGAGTGGACCGCCGCCGGCGCAGAGGCGACCCACAAGCACCTCGGCCGAGTCTGGCGCATCGCGAACGACATCGCGCAGGCCACCGAAGAGGGCGCGTCAGCAACCGATGAGGCGCTGCTCAAGGACATGCACCGCGCGATCCGCGACGTGACGATGGGAATCGAGTCCTTCGGCTTCAACGCCGCCATCGCACGCCTCTATGCCTTCACGAATACCCTGTCGCGCAGCGCCGCCAGCGTCACCGCCCGTCGTCGGGCGGCGCTGACGCTGGCGCAGCTCATGGCCCCCATGACCCCCCACCTGAGCGAGGAGATCTGGTCGATGCTGGGCGGCGAGGGCCTGATCCTGCAGGCCCCCTGGCCGCAGGCGGACGAGGCGATGCTGGTCGATGCGGAGATCACACTGCCGATCCAGATCAACGGCAAGCGCAAGTCCGAGATTACCATCGCCGCCGATGCCGATGCCGCCACGGTCGAGGCGGCGGTGCTCGCGCAGGATGCCGTACAGCGTAACCTCGACGGCGCAACGCCGAAAAAGATCATCGTCGTCCCCGGCCGGATCGTGAACATTGTCGTCTAGGGCGATCACCCGTCGCGGCGCCGTTCTGGCGCTGCTGGCCACCGGCGCCTGTGGCTTCACCCCGGCATTGGCACCGGGGGCCGCGACCTTCGCCCTGCGCGACAGCGTATCGATCGCGGCACCCGACACGATCCCCGGTTTCGCCATCCGCACCCGGCTGCAAGAGCGTCTGGGCCGCGCCACTGCCCCGGCCTTCGTCCTGACGATCAACCTCGATCAGGCGCTCGACGTCGCCGCATTCTCTCAGGCGGGCGATGCCCTGCGCTACAACGTCGTCGGCGCCGCCGGCTGGCGGCTAGAGACCGCCGACGGCACGACCGTGGGGCAGGGGCAGGTCGAAGGCTTCACCAGCTATTCGGCCACCGGGTCGACGGTCGCCACCCAGGCGGCGGCCACCGACGCGATCGGGCGGCTCATGGTTATCCTCGGCGACATGGTCGTGGCCGACCTGATGCTGCTGGACATCCCCCAGTGACGGCAGGCCGATGAAACTCGCCGGTCGGGACGCCGCAAAGTTCCTGCGCGCCCCTGATCCGGGCCGTGCCGGCATCCTGATCTATGGTGCCGATCCCATGCGCGTCGCGACCGCGCGTGCGCAGGTCACCTCCGCCCTCGTCGGACCGGAGGGCGAGGCGGAGATGCGTCTCAACCGCCTTCCGGCATCGGACCTGCGCAAGGATCCCGCGCAGGTGAACGACGGCATCAAGGCGCAGGGATTCTTTCCCGGGCCCCGTGTCGTGCTGGTCGAGGATGCGACCGACGGCCTGTCCAAGCTGATGACCGATGTGCTGAACGACTGGCGCGACGGCGACGCGCAACTGGTCGTCACCGCCGGCCAGCTGACCGCGAAATCCGCGCTGCGCAAGGTCTTCGAAGGCCATCGTGCCAGCGTAGCCATCGGTCTCTACGACGATCCGCCTTCGGCCGAGGACATCCAGACCCTGCTGGACTCCGCCCAGCTGCTCGTGCCGAACCGAGAGGTCATGGACACGATCAATGCGCTGGCCCACAGCCTCACGCCCGGCGACTTCCGTCAGACGATCGAGAAGCTGGGTCTCTACAAGCGTGGCGATCCGCAGGACCTGACCGTCGCAGAGGTCGACCTGATCGCGCCGCATGCGGCGGATGTCGACGTCGACGATATCCTCGAGGTCGTCGCCGGCGGGCAGGAACAGCGGATTGGCCCGGTGCTGCGCGATCTCTATGCGCAGGGCGTGCTACCCGTGACGCTCTGTATCCACGCGATGCGGCACTTCCGGCAGCTGCACGTCGTGGCCTCCGATCCGGGCGGTCCCGGACAGGGGATCGGTCGGCTTCGGCCGCCCGTCTTCGGACCGCGCCGCGACCGCCTCATGCGGCAAGCATCCCAGTGGGGCCGCGACCGGCTGGAACGTGCGATCGCCACGCTGACCGACACGGACCTGACCATGCGGTCCGCCAGCCACGCCCCGCAGCAGGCACTGATGGAACGCACGCTCATCCGCCTCGCGATCCTGTCCCGCAGCTAGGCCGCAGGTCGCGCGATACGACGGGGTCCGCCATCGCGCGCCCTGTCACCACGCAAGCAAAAAGGGCTGACGCAAGGCCAGCCCTTTCAAATCTTGTCCAATCCGATGAAGGATTAGTAGGAGCCGGAAGCGGCGACCAGAGCGGCCAGCAGGCCCAGAACGATGAAGCCGGAGTTCACGGAACCGGTGGGGGCCATCGGGGTGTCGACGACGACGACCGGTGCTTCCATGACTTCGGGGGCCAGGCCGCCAGCGGAAGCTGCGGCACCGGTCACTGCGATTGCGGCAGCGGCTGCGAGAGTGGTGGTGATGCGCATTGTGGGGTACTCCAATTAGATGCACGTTGTGGACGATCACAGGTTGTCTACTGGCGTTTATCCCGCAAAACAAGCGGCTTGTTCAAAACGGACAGCACTGTTGCCACATCGGAACAGCGACTTGCACGTCACTTTTCCACCGTGGCTGCCCCGAAAGCCTACCCACTTGCGCGGTTGGTTGTGATGGCAAGCGCAAGTCATTGAATGTATAATACTTTTTCGCCCCTGTCGCAGTCGTTTTCCACGTCAGCCCACACGATCCGCCATTTTCGACGTCAAATCGCGCGGCGCCAACGATGCGAAGTTGCAACAGTTCCGCCCATTCAGCGGCTTCCGGAACCTGCCGCAAGTTCCCGCCGAAACACGCTGTTCAGGGGTGCCACGACAGCGCCTCCAGCGCCGCTGCCCGCCCCGTCGCCAGACTGGCCGTGATCAGGTATCCGCCGGTCGGCGCGTCCCAGTCCAGCATCTCGCCGCAGGCAAAGACCCCCGCCCTCTCACGCAGCATCAGTCCCGAAAGTGCCTTGAATTGCAGGCCTCCCGCGGTCGAGATGGCAGCGTCCAGCGGCGCCGGACCGTCATGGATGACGGGCAACGCCTTCAGCGTTTCGGCCAGCGGGGCCGTCTTGGCGATGCCTGCCCGCCGTGTCATTTCGTGAAAAAGCGCGATCTTCACGGGCGGTAGGCGCAGCCCGGATTTCAGAATCTGCGAAAGACTCGCTTTTCCCCCTTTCGCGGCTGCCCGCTGACCGATTCGCTCCGCCGCCAGGTCAGGCAACAGATCGATCCAAAGCGTCGCCCCGTCGCGCATGGCCCGCGAGACGGCATAGATTCCCCCGCCCTCGATCCCCTCCCGGGTCACGACCCACTCCCCCCGAGAGGTCGACGTGCCCGCCGTCAGCGCCGTCGCCTTGACGGGCTGGCCAAAGAAGGGTGCCATGTGATCCGACCACGCAACGCGGAACCCGCAGTTCGCGGGCCGAAACGGGGTCGTGCCCTGCAATCGCGCGGCCCAGGCCCCGTCGGACCCCAGCCTGCGCCAGCTTGCGCCTCCCATGGCCAGGATCGTGACGTCTGCCGTGACCGCCTGCGCGCCGTCCGGCGTGTCGAAGGTCGCGGCAGCCCCGTCCCACCCGGTCCAGGTCCAGCGGGTCGCGATCCGGACATCACGCGATGCCAGCCGCGCCAGCCACGCCCGCAACAGCGGAGACGCCTTCATCGCGACCGGAAACACCCGGCCGGTCGATCCGGTGAACAGCGGCTGCCCCAGCCCCTCCGCCCATGCCATGACCTGTGCCGGTCCGAAGTCCGCCAGCGCGTCCCGCAAGGCCGGTGCGGCGTCGCCGTAGGCCGCAAGGCAGGCGGCAGGATCCTCGTCCTTGGTCAGGTTCAGACCCGACTTGCCCGCCATCAGGAACTTTCGCCCGACCGACGGCATCCGGTCCGCGACCGTGACACGCACGCCGGCGGCGGACAGCACCTCGGCTGCCATCAACCCTGCGGGGCCGGCGCCGATCACCAGTGCGGTCTGCGGGGTCTTTGCGGTCATGGTGTCTCCGGCGGGGATGCGCCCTATGTCATGGGCAACCCAAGCCTGTGGTGCAAGCCCGATGACGACCGATCCCGACCCGATCTGCCCGCTGTGCCTGCGTCCGATTCCGCCCGGCGTGCCGCAAAGCCTCCACCACCTGATCCCCAGATTGAAGGGCGGCAAGGGCGGCCCGACGGTCCTGATGCACCACATCTGCCACAAGGAAATCCACGCCACCCTGTCAGAGGCGGAACTCGCCCGCGTGTACAACACGCCGCAGGCCCTGCGCGACCACCCCCGGCTGGCAGGCTTCGCAACCTGGATCGCGAAACGCCCGCCCGACTTCATGTCCAAGGTGCCGAAGCGACGGCGCGGTCGATCCTGACGGGACGGGTGCAGGGGGCTTAACACCGCGCGCGCCGCGCCCTAGATTGATCGCAATTCCCCAATTCGGCCCGCGCCCATGTCCAGCTTCATCCGCTCCCTCGTCGACCAGAAGATGACCGACCTTGCCCGCGACGGCGGCCTCGACCGTCTGCCGGGCTTCGGCAAGCCGCTCGATCTGTCGCGCGACCCCTTCGAGGCGATGATGGACCGCATGCACAAGGCGGCAAAGGTCAAGCCGAAGGCGGTCACGCTCAACGACCAGATCGCCGAATCTGCCGCCCGGCTGCGCGACCTGACCGACGATTCCGCCCGCCGGGCGGAAATGCGCGTGCTGGCCGACCTGCGGACCCGCCTCGCCATAGAGATGGAGCAGCTGGGCCGCTACCGCTGACCGATCAGCGCCTTGATCGCTGCCACGTGACCAAGGTCCGCCGCCAGCGCATCGGCACAGAGAACGCGCGCCTCCGCCACCGGATCGTCCGCAATGCGGTCGATCAGCCCGCAGGCCAGTGCGTCCTGCGCCGTCATCCTGGCCCCGCCCAAAAGGATCAGCCGCGCCGCGCCGGGCCCCGCCAGCGCCACCAGCCGCGCCGGGTCCGACGGCTGCGGCAGCACACCAAGCTTCATCACCGGATAGAACACGCGTGCCCCCGGCGCGGCGACCCGCAGGTCGCAGGCCAGCGCCATGCCGCAGGCGCCGCCCGCCAGCGTGCCGTTCAGGGCCGCGACCGTCAGGCCGGGCAGGGCGGCGATGGCCCCCGACAGGTCTTCCCACAGGGACGAGGTCTTCAGCCGCGCCACATCCTCCAGATCCGCCCCGGCGCTGAACACGCGTCCCACGCCGGTCAGGATCAGCGCATGGGCATCCCGCGCATCCGTCACGGCGGCAACCAGATCAGCCAGCATCGCAGAGGTAAGCGCATTCGCCTTGTCCGGGCGGTCGAGCGTCACCAGCGCCAGCCCGCCCTCGCGCGCGGTGCGGATCACGCGACGCCGACCTGCCTGCGGATATCGTCCTCGCGCAGGGACACGTCCTTGCCCAGCCACGGATCGGCCTCTGGCGTGCACATCCAGACCAGCGCCTGCGCTGCCCATTCGGGCGGGATATGTGCCGACCAGTCCAGCTGCGACACGGGACCGACGCCCGATTGCTTGATCTCGCGCTGCATGTCGGTGGCGACGGTGCCGGGCGACAGGCCCATCACCCGAAGCCCCTTGCCCCGGTTTTCCCGGTCGGCGACCTGCGTCAGCATGAAGGCGCCTGCCTTGCTGGCACAATAGGCGGACCACCCCTCCAGCGGATTGTGGGCCGCCCCGGACGACACCGTCAGGATCGTGCCGGACCCCTGCGCGATCATCGGCCCCATGGCCGCGCGCATGCCGTGCATCACGCCCTTGAGATTGATGTCGATCGTCTTGCCCCAGGCCTCCGGGTCGGTCTGCGACAGGACGCCGATCGGATCGACCACGCCCGCGTTGTTCACGATCACGTCGATGCGACCGAAGGTCTCGACCGTGGCCGTGACCGCCTGCTCGACCTCCCAATAGCGCGACACGTCGCAGGGGATCGCCAGCGCCTTTTTGCCAATCTCACCAGCAAGTTCCGCGATCCGCTCCCGCGACCGCGCGACCAGCGCGACGTTCGCCCCCGCTGCGGCAAAGGCCCGCGCCGCAGCGGCCCCGATGCCGCGGCTGGCCCCGGTGATCAGGACTGTCTGCCCGTTCAGGTCAAAGTTTTTCATCGCACTCCCTTTCCGTCCCGCACGGGACGCTTTAGCGTTGGCGCCAGAATTCCCCACTTGGGCCGGAACGGCAAGGCTGCCAGATCCGCTGACCCGACGCTGAACAAGGATCCCTTCGATGAAAGCCACCTTCGCCCTGCGCACCGGTGCCTGCCTTGCTGCCCTGTCGATCGCCCCCGCCGCCTGGGCCGATGTGACCGCACAGCAGGTCTGGGACGCCTGGCAATCCAGCATTGCCACGACCGCCTCTGGCGCTGACGTGACCACCGGCGACGTCACGACCGAAGGCGCGACCGTCACCGTCACGGACTTCGCCCTGCGCAGCACGTCCGACACGGCGACCGTGACCGCCACGATTCCGCAGATCGTCTTTGCCGGGGCCGCCGACGGCACCGTGGCGATCACGCCCACGCCGCAGGTCCCGATCCGGATCACCTATCCCGATGGTCGTGAAATCGCCCTGACCGTGTCGACGACCGGATCGGGCATCACCGCCAGCGGGACGCCGGACGACCTGACCTACGATGTCACCGCGGATCAATACGTCGTCAGCGTCGACAAGCTGACGTCGCCCAAGGGTGACATCGCCGGCGACATGCGCCTGACCCTGAACGGCCTGTCCGGCACCAGCCGTCAGGCAACCGGCGAGACGCGAGAGATCAGCTACGACGTCAAGGCGACGTCACTCGACCTCCTCGTCGACGTGACCCCGCCGGAAGCCGGCAAGCTCATGCTCTCCGGCAAGATCGACGGTCTCGCCTTCGCCGGCGACAGCAGCGCGCCCGCCGACCTCGACCTGGGCGATCCGGTCGCGATGCTGGGCGGTGACTTCACCGGCAAATCGACCCTGACCACCGGTTCCTCCGCCTACATCTTCTCGGTCGCGGGCGACATGACCCTCGACGGCACCGCCACCAACGGCCCCGTGAACGTCATGACCTCCGTCGGAGAAGAGGGCGTGGCCTACGATGTCGCGGTCACCGACCTCGCCGCCGATGTCACCGGCAGCGAGATGCCGTTCCCCTTCAAGATGACCGCAGCCTCCTACGGTTTCGGCCTTTCCGCCCCCGTGGCGCCCACCGACGCCCCGGCGCCCTTCAGCCTGAAGCTCGATCTGACCGATGTCGCCGTCAACGACGAGATCTGGGCGATGGTCGATCCCACCGCCGCCCTGCCGCGCGACCCCGCGACGGTGCGGCTGGACCTTTCGGGCGCGGCGCAGCTTGACGTGGCGCTGACCGACCCCGCACAGATGGCGACCATGGGGCCGGGCTTTCCCGGCAAGCTGCAGGACCTGACTTTGAACGAGCTGACGATCAAGGCCGTCGGCGCCTCGGTCGACGGCACGGGCCAGTTCACCTTCGACAACACGGACACCACGACCTTTCCCGGCATGCCCCGTCCCGATGGCCGCATCGACCTGACCGTCATGGGTGCCAACGGGCTGATCGACAAGCTGGTCGCCATGGGGTTGGTGCCCGCCGATCAGGTGATGATGGGGCGCATGATGCTGGGCATGTTTGCCAAGGATGTCGGCAACGATACGCTGGAATCCACCATCGAGGTGAAGGACGGTCAGGTGCTGGCCAACGGCCAGCGCATCCGCTAGGCCCGCGGGGCCGTGGCCTTGCGGCGCGGCCCCGACCGGACTACCTGCGGAGTGACATCCCAGAAAGCCGTTCCCATGACCGACCTCGCCGCGCTGACTCATCAGATCCTCGATGCCGCCCGCCGCGCCGGGGCGACCGACGCCGATGCGATCGCGGTCGAGGGGACCTCGATTTCCATCGACGTGCGGCAGGGCCATCTTGAAAAGGCAGAGCGTGCGGAAGGCGTCGACGTCGGCCTGCGCGTGCTGCTGGGTCGAAGACAGGCCTGTGTCTCCTCCTCCGACAGCCGCCCCGCCGCCCTCGCGTCGATGGCCGAACGCGCCGTCGCCATGGCGAAAGAGGCGCCGGAGGATCCCACCGTCGGGCTCGCCGACCCCGACCAGCTCGCACGCTCCACCGACAGCGCGCATCTGGAACTCTGCGACGGCTCTCCCGAACCCGACCCCGCCGCCCTGCAGGATGCAGCCCTGCGGGCAGAGGCTGCGGCACAGGAAAACCCCGGCATCTCTCAGGTCTCCGAAACCAGCGCCGGCTATTCCCGCCGCCAGATCCACACCGCCGCCACCAACGGCTTCTCCGGCGGCTACGCCCGGTCCGACATCGGCCTCTCCTGCGTCGCGATCAGCGGCAGCGGCACCGGGATGGAACGGGACTACGACTACGACACCCGCATCTTTCAGTCCGACCTGCGTGACCCCGCCGACATCGGCCGCACTGCTGCCGCCCGCGCTGTGGAACGCGCCGGATCGCGCCGACCCAAGACCGGTGCCTACCCGGTTCTCTTCGACGAACGCGTGGCGTCTTCCCTGATCGGCCACCTCGTCAGCGCGATCAACGGCAGCGCCATTGCAAGGGGCGCATCCTTCCTGCGCGACGCATTGGGCGACCGGATCTTGCCCGAGGGCATGAGCCTGATCGAGGACCCCCACCGCCCCCGTGCCTTCGGCTCTCGCATCTTCGACGCCGAGGGGCTGCCGACGCAACGCCGCGCGCTGATCGACGACGGCATCCTGACCGGCTGGACGCTGGACCTCGCCACGGGCCGCAAGCTCGACCTGCCCTCCACCGCCAACGCGGCGCGGGGCACGTCCTCGCCGCCGCAGCCCAGCGTGACGAACCTCGCCCTGACGCAGGGCACCGCCAGCCGCGCGGACCTGATCGCGCAGATGGGCACCGGGCTTCTCGTCACCTCGATGATCGGCTCGACTATCAACCCCAATACCGGCGACTACAGCCGCGGCGCCGCCGGCTTCTGGGTGCAGAACGGCGAGATCAGCCATCCCGTCAACGAATGCACCATTGCCGGCAACCTGCGCGACATCTGGCGCGGCATGGTCGCAGCCAACGACGCCCGCACGCACCTGTCCCGCGTCGTCCCCTCCCTGCTGGTCGAAGGTCTGACCCTTGCCGGCGACTGACCTTCCCCTGCTGCTCGACGCCGCCGCCGCAGCGGGAGAGATTGCGCTGAAATTCTTCAAGGCCGACCCGCAGGTCTGGGACAAGGACGACGATCAAGGCCCGGTGACAGAGGCGGATCTTGCCGTCAACGCCATGCTGACCGATCGCCTGCGCGGCGCGCGCCCGGACTATGGCTGGCTGTCAGAGGAATCGCCGGACGACGCTGGCCGCCTCGCGACCTCGCGCCAGTTCATCGTCGATCCGATCGACGGCACCCGCGCCTTCATCAACCATTCGCAGGACTGGGCCCATGCCATCGCCGTGGTCGAGAATGGCCGTGTCGTCGCCGGTGTCGTCTCGCTGCCCGCCCGTGGCCTGACCTATGCCGCCGTGCTGGGAAACGGGGCCACCCTGAACGGCAGGCCCCTGCGGGTGACGGATAATGCCGATGCGGCGCAGGCCCATGTCTTGACGACGAAACCCAACCTCGCGCCGCAGCACTGGCAGGGCGGCGTCGCCCCCGCCTTCACCAAGGGCTTCCGCTCCTCTCTGGCCTACCGGCTCTGCCTTGTCGCCGAAGGCCGGTTCGACGCGATGCTGACCCTGCGCCCCTCTTGGGAATGGGACATCGCCGCCGGCAGCCTCATCGTGACAGAGGCATCGGGTACCGCCAGCGACCGCACCGGCGGGCCGCTGGTGTTCAACAATCCGCATCCGCAGGTGAACGGCGTCCTTGCCGCCGGGGCGGTCCACGCGCCGCTGCTGGCCGCGCTGACCTGACGGGAACCATGCTGCACCTGCGGCACGGCGCCGGTTGTCACGCCCGGGCCACCTGCGTAAGTTGCCGGCCATCGTCACCCTGTCCCAAGGAGTCTCCTTTCATGACCCAGCGCCTGCACCTCGTCTTCGGCGGCGAACTGATCGACCCGACGAAGAACGCATTCAAGGACGTCAAGGACATCCATATCGTCGGCATGTTCCCCGACTACGCCAACGCCTACAACGCGTGGAAGTCGAATGCCCAGCGCACCGTCGACGACGCGCACACCCGTTACTTCATCGCGCATATCCACCGTCTCCGGGACGAGGAGACAGCCGCCTCCCCGACCGAAGAACTCGGCATCTAGCCCGGTCCCCCGGTGGTCGAGGCCGTCGTCTGGGCGCGTTGCGCGACGCCCGCGCATCTGGCGGTGGTCGCGGCCCTCGACGCCCGCCTGCAGGCCAGCGGCGAGGACGTGCATTTCGTCGCCACCACCGACCCGCAGCCCGAAGGTCGCCGCGGTGTGCGCGCCCATCTCGCCCAGATCGACCCGATGCTGCTCCTCTGGGTCGGCGGCACGCTGGATTCCCAAACCCTCGGCGCCGCCGAGGAGGCGCGCGTGCCCGTCGTCGTCATCGACGCCGAGGCTGCCGATGTGGCAGAGTTCGGGTCGCGCTGGTTCCGGTCGCGTCGCAAGGCCGCCCTCGGTCATCTGCGCACCGCCTTCACCCGCGATCAGGCCGGTCGTACCGCCTTCGTCAATGCCGGTGCGCCGCCGGACCGCACCTTTGCCGTCGGTGTCCTCGAAGACCCGCCCGCCGTGCTGCCCCATGACGAGGACGACCGCCGCGACTTGGCGGAATCACTGCGCAACCGTCCCGTCTGGCTTGCGACGCAGACCGAACCCGCCGACGTGCCATCCCTCGCCGCTGCCCAGCGTCACGCTGCCCGACGGTCCCACCGCCTGCTGCTGGTCGCCGTCGCCGCCGACGCGGGCGAGGGGCCAGAGCTTGTCGACCGCTTTCAGGCCCTCGGCCTGCCCGCGAGCCTGAGGTCGAGCGGCACGCCGCCGGACGAGGGGCTGCAGGTCCATGTCGTCGACGTCGCGGGCGAACTCGGGCTCTGGCTGCGCCTTGCCACCGTCGCCTTCGCCGGCGGCACGCTGACCCAGTCCGCCGCACAGGACCCGTTCGAGGTCGCGGCACTGGGCGCCGTGCTGATTCACGGCCCGCGCACCACACCCTTCACCGCCCGCTACGACCGCCTCGTGCGTGCCGGTGCGACACTGCAGATCGACGGTGCCGCCGCCCTCGGCCGTGCGGTCGAGGCGCTGTTGTCCGCCGACCGGGTCGCCGCCATGGCCACGGCCGGTTGGGATGTCACCTCGCGCGGGGCAGAGGCGACGGATCGCATCGTCGGCCTGATCCGTGCCCGTCTGGACGAGGCCGGGCTGTAGATGGGCGCCCCCGGTTTCTGGTTCACAGCCCCAGACGCTCCCGACTGGCGCGCCCGGCTGCTGGCGCCGCTGGGCGCGGTCTATGCCACCGCCACCGCGCGACGACTGCGGCAGGACGGTCATCGCGCCGGCGTTCCCGTCATCTGCATCGGCAACATCAACGTCGGCGGCACCGGCAAGACTCCGACCGCCATGGCGCTGGCGCAACTGCTGACGGATCGCGGGCAGGCCCCGCATATCGTCAGCCGCGGCTACGGCGGCAGCCTGACCGGTCCCGTCCGCGTCGACGAGCGCCGCCACACCGCCGCACAGACCGGGGACGAACCGCTGCTGCTGTCGTCCTTCGCCCCCACATGGGTCGCCCGCGACCGCGCCGCCGGTGTCCGGGCGGCAGAGGCGGCGGGCGCCAGCGTCGTCCTGCTGGACGACGGCTTCCAGAACCCCGCCGTGCTCAAGGACCTCTCGATCGTCGTCGTGGATGCGGGGCGCGGTTTCGGCAACGGCCGCGTCCTGCCAGCGGGTCCACTGCGTGAACCCGTCGCCGCCGGACTCGCGCGCGCCGACCTCCTGCTCGCCATCGGCGACGCCGCGGCGCAGGCGGACTTCGCCGCCCGCTGGCCCGCCCCTGACCTGACCGGGGAACTGATCCCCCTCGTCACCGGCATGCCCTGGCAGAGCCTTCGCCTGCTGGCCTTCGCCGGGATCGGCCACCCCGAGAAATTCTTTGCCACCCTGCGCGCCATGGGCGCCGATGTCATCCGGGCAGAGGCGCTGGAGGATCACCAACCCCTGACAGAGACCCTGATGGCGCGGCTGGAGGCGGAGGCGAAGCTGCGCGTCGCCCAGCTCGTCACCACGGAAAAGGATGCCGTGCGCCTGCCGGACGCGTTCCGGGCAAAGGTGCTGACCCTGCCGGTGCGGCTGCAATTCGGGGATCGGACACCGCTCGACACCGCATTGTCCCGTCTCGGCCTGTGACGGTCCGGTCAGACCATCCGGATCACGTCCTTGTCGATCGCCAGCATGTAACCCTTGCGCGCGATGTTCTTGACCAGCAACTCGCTGACCATCTGGTTGCCCAGCGTGTCGCGCAGCCGCTTGATGCGCGTGGCGCCCGCCGCCTCGTCGCAGTCGGACGCATCGCGGCCTGATATCACGCCTTCGATCTCGGCCCCCGACAGCACCTCGTCGTCCATCCGCGCCTCGGCCAGCACGCTCAGCGTCTCGATTGCCGCCGCCGTCAGCTTGAATTCGAAGTTGTTCAGATAGACCGACCCCTGATCGCGGCTGATCAGCAGAGAGTTCACCTCGATCCCCTTCCGCTCGATCTGGCCCATCCGCCGCGTCAGCGCGATCAACATGACCAGAAAGGCGACGGCCGCGACCAGCAGCGCGGTCGCAAAGACCAGCAGCACGAAGATCACGAATCGGTAGGACGACAGCGTGTCGGAAAACGCCGTGCCGGACCCGGCGAGGATTTCCAGCAGCTTGATCTCGGCCCCCGTCGTCAGGTTGTCGTTCGCGACGAACAACTGTTCCACCCGCGCGTTGAACGCGTTGGCGTCGGGCAGGTTGACGAACAGCAGCACAGCCGCCGCCGCCAGAATGACGACGATGCCGATGATGCCGCCCACGACGATGCGATTGCCGATTTCGCGCGCTTCAGTAGCGGAGGAAATACTCACCTGCGCTGCCCTTTCTGCTGTCCAGACCGTTTGCATCGAACACGCCCACGACCGTCAGCAGAGCCCACCCGTCCGACTGCAGCCGCGGCGCAAGCTCCGCGGTGGCGTTGGACTTGGAGCATTCCCCATTCACCTGTGCCACGCCGTAATGCAGGCGCAGCGGCTCGTCGCGCTTGGCCTTGTAGTCGGCATAGCAATCCGCCTGCGCGGCGGTTCCGGCCAGAAGGCCGATCAGGATCAGGGAAAAGAGCTTTTTCATCATGATGAAGGCTGACCGCAATCCTGCGTGTTATGCAATATCGCCAGATGCTATCGGTTCAGGGCGGCAGGCGCCAGTGGCTGTTATTGCCTGACGGTGCCTGAACGACAATGCTGGGCCGCACAAGGCCACCCGCGGAACCGGGTCGTCAGCCGGAGTGATACACCATGTCGCACAGATTATCCGCCATCCTGCTGGCGCTTTCCATTCTGCTGCTGCCGACGGCAACGCCCGCTGACCAGCGTTATCCCTACGCCTCCGGCCAAAGTGAGGCCGATCTCGATTGGCGCGGCCTGCTGCAGGGCCGCGGCCATGGGCGGTTCGAAGGCGGCCTCGGGCCGTTGACGGCACCGCCGGTCATCATCGCGCCACAGGCGCCTGTGCCATGGCCCGGTGACAGTTTGCAGGCCCTGCCGGACCGCTGCCTCGGCCGCGTCGACACGCGCTACGGGCCGCAGGACATTTATGGCGCCGCCTGCCTGTCCGACTACCCCCGGATCGCTGCCCGCCTGCCGCAGGCCTGTCGCGTGCGGGTCCAGAGCTGGGGTCGCACCAGCGACGCCTACGACGCGACCTGCCTGCGCCGCGCCGGGTTCCGGTCCTACCGCTGACGGTTCGGGCATGGGCAGACCGCCCCCGTCACCATGCCCGTCATGGGGGCGGCCGGGATCGACCCGGCCGCCCTTTTCCAGCGCCGCGCGATACGGCAAGGTGCGCACATGGCGAATCCACCTCCAGACCTTGCTTTCGAACGCATCGCCCGCAGCGCAGGCTTCGCCCGAATCGCCGGCGTGGACGAGGTCGGGCGCGGGCCGCTCGCCGGGCCGGTCATGGCCTGCGCCGTCATCCTCGACCCCCGGTGCATCCCGCCCGGCATCGCCGACAGCAAGGTGCTGTCCGCATCGCGCCGCCGGGCGCTCTATACCCTGATCCCGGATGTGGCCCATGTGGGCTTCGGCCTCGCCACGGTGGCAGAGATCGAAGCCATGAACATCCTTGCCGCCAGCCACCTCGCAATGCGCCGTGCCATCGCCGATCTGCCGCAAGCGCCTGATTTCGCTTTGATCGACGGCAATCGCCTGCCGCCCGATCTGCCATGCCCCGCCCGCACCATCGTGAAGGGCGACACCCGGTCCCTGTCCATCGCGGCTGCCTCAATTATGGCAAAAGTGTGGCGCGACGACTGGATGGTGGGATTGGCGCAACAGCATCCCGGCTACGGCTGGGAGAGAAACGCAGGTTATCCCACACCCGAACATCATGAGGGGCTGAAATGTCACGGTGTGTCACTACATCACCGCAGAACTTTCGCGCCGATCCACAAGATGTTGTGGCAAGATAAAAACCAGTCACGATAATTCATTTTAATTATTGCCTCTCAAAGGCGCAAACGGTCATCCTGTCACCAATCAACGAGTGGAAAAATCCACCGGGATAGAGGCAGAGCATGACAATAAAAACAAAGGCCCAAAAGGGCCTCGCGCTACCGCTTAACCAAATTTTGGGGGGCGACTGCATCGACGTGATGAACAGTCTGCCGGCAGAGTCGGTCGATCTGATCTTCGCCGATCCGCCTTACAACCTCCAACTGCGAGGCGATCTTCACCGCCCGGACAATTCCAAGGTCGACGCCGTCGATAACGACTGGGACCAGTTCGACAGCTTCGCCGTCTACGATGCCTTCACCCGCGACTGGCTGAAGGCGGCGCGCCGCCTGCTGAAGCCCAACGGCGCGATCTGGGTGATCGGCAGCTATCACAACGTCTTCCGCATGGGGGCAGAACTTCAGAACCAGGGCTTCTGGATCCTCAACGACGTGGTCTGGCACAAGTCCAACCCGATGCCGAACTTCCGCGGCAAGCGCCTGACCAACGCCCACGAGACCCTGATCTGGGCCGGCAAGTCCGAATCCAGCAAGTACACCTTCAACTACGAGGCGCTGAAGGCGCTGAACGAAGGCATCCAGATGCGCAGCGACTGGATGCTGCCGATCTGCACGGGACACGAGCGCATCAAGGATGACAACGGCGACAAGGCGCATCCGACGCAAAAGCCCGAAAGCCTGCTTCACCGCGTCCTGCTGGGCACCACGAACCCCGGCGACGTGGTCCTCGACCCTTTCTTCGGCACCGGCACCACCGGCGCCGTAGCCAAGATGCTTGGCCGTGACTTCATCGGGATCGAGCGCGAGGAGTCCTACCGCAAGGTCGCCACCAAACGCATCGCCAAGGTCCGCAAGTTCGACAACGAGGCGCTGCAGGTCAGCACCTCGAAACGCGCCGAACCGCGCGTCGCCTTCGGCGTCCTCGTCGAACGCGGCATGCTCCGGCCCGGAGAGGAACTCTACTCCCTCAACGGCCGCCACACGGTCAAGGTCCGTGCCGACGGCACCCTGTCCAGCGACGACATCAAGGGGTCGATCCATCAGGTCGGCGCCCATCTGGAAGGTGCGCCCAGTTGCAACGGCTGGACCTACTGGCAGTTCAAGCGCGAGGGGCAGCGTGTGCCCATCGACCTCCTGCGCCAGCAGGTCCGCGCCGAAATGGCAAAACACGCATAGATTTCAACAGTTACCGCCGGTGCCCTCGACGCGTCAGCCCCACATGGGCTGACGTGCAGGCACTAACTTTGCCCCGCTGTCCTATGGACATGCGGGGTTTTTTTTCGACCCGCCCCCCGTGGGGTCATCCTGTCCGTCACGCCATTGCGCGCTAGAATCCTGACATATCGCAAGGAGAAGTGCCATGACCGACGCCACCCGCATCGTGCTCGCCAGCCGCCCCGACGGCAAACCGACCACCGACAACTTTCGCACCGAAACCGTGACCCTTCCCGCGATCGAGGACGGCGAATTCCTCGTTCGCGTGATCTGGCTGTCGCTCGACCCCTACATGCGCGGCCGCATGGACGACGCGAAGTCCTATGCCAAACCGGTTGCGCTGGGCGACGTCATGGAAGGCGGCACCGTGGCCGAGGTGATCGAAAGCAGGAACAGCGACTTCCCCGTGGGCAAGATCGTCGCCGGGTCCTTCGGCTGGACCACCCATGCGATCAGCAATGGCGACGGCGTGCGGATCGTTGATCCCGACATGGCCCCGATCTCGACCGCGCAGGGTGTGCTGGGCATGCCCGGCATCACCGCCTGGGTCGGCCTGAATGACATCGGCCGCGCCAAGGACGGCGAGACCATCGTCGTCTCCGCCGCGACCGGTGCGGTCGGCGGCATGGTCGGGCAACTCGCCAAGGCCAAGAACATGCGCGTCATCGGCGTCGCCGGCGGACCCGAGAAATGCGACTACGCGATTAAGGAGCTGGGCTACGACCTTTGCCTCGACCACCATGCCCATGACGCGAAATCGCTGGGCAAGGCGATCGCCAAGGCCGCGCCTGACGGCGTCGACGTCTACTTCGAAAGCGTCGGCGGCAAAACGCTGGAGGCGGTTCTCGGCAACATGAACATCCACGGTCGCATCGCCGTCTGCGGCATGATCGCCTGGTATTCCGGTCAGGGCGTCAAGGACGCGCAGCCCTTGCCCGCCGTCTGGCGCAACATCCTGACAAAGCGTCTGCTGGTCGAAGGCTTCATCATCTTCGAACACTTCCACAAGTTCCCCGACTTCATGGCGCAGGTCGGCCCGATGGTCGGTGATGGCAGGATCACGTATCGTGAAGACATCGCCGAAGGGCTGGAGAACGCGCCGCAGGCCTTCATCGACATGCTGGGCGGTGGCAACTTCGGCAAGCAGATGGTGCGCGTCGGCGCAGACCCGAAATAGGTCAGCGGGGCCACGGATTGGTCGCGTTCCTGTAGGGCGACCAATCCGTGATCTGCGGATAATAGGTTCGCCGCCACTGGCGCACCCGCGGGTTCATCATCCGCCGCCAGACCGGCGGCACCATTGCCACGATCCCCATGATCGAATAGCCGTAGGGCAGCTGCGGCGCATCCTCGGCACTGTAGTTCTGCAGCAGCGGAAACCGCCGGTCGGGCTTGTAATGGTGGTCCGAATGGCGCTGCAGGTTGATCAGTAACCAGTTCGACGCTTTCTGGGCGGAATTCCAGGAATGGTGCGGCTTGACGTATTCGTACTTGCCGCCGCCCAGATGTTCCCGCGTCAGCCCGTAATGTTCGATGTAATTGACCAACTCCAGATGCCAGACCGCGATGAAGGCCTGCCACAGGAACAGCGCGACCCCCAGCCAGCCGCCGACCGCCAGCGCCAGCGCCAGAAATACCAGTTGCAACGCCCAATAGCGCCAGAACGGATTGCCCCGCTCGTGCCAGGGCCGGTCCCTGCGCGCCAGCATCGCCGCCTCTGCCCGGAAGGCAGAGCCGTAGCACTGCGTCAGCACCCGCGGGAAATAGCGATGGAATCCTTCGTTGTAGCGGGCCGTCACCGGATCGCGCGGCGTGCCGACATAGCGGTGATGCACCAGCAGATGCTCTGACCGGAAATGCGAATACAGCGCCATCGCCAGCAGGATATCTGCCATCCAGCGTTCGACCTTCGGGCGCTGGTGCATCAGTTCGTGGCTGTAATTGATGCCGATGGTCCCGGTGATGACCCCCATGCCAAAGAACAGCCCCGCCAGTTCCCAGCCACCCAGGTGATCCGCCCGCGTAGCGTACCAGATCATCCCGAACAGCGACGCCGCCTGCACCGGCGCCCAGACGATGGTGATGATGCGATACCACCACAACTGGTCGTCGGGCGTGTCCGGGTCCGCGTTCGCCTCGTTCAGCCCGGCGAAGATGTCGATGACGCCGAACAGATACCACGTGCAGACCGGCAGCAGCAGCACCGCCCAGCCGCCCCAGACCGCGCTGATCCAGGCGATGGGAATCAGCAGCAGCGACAGCCAGAACGGCAGCGCGGCTGACAGGCGGGCAATGGCGGGTGTGGTGGCGGTGGCGGTCATGGCATCCTCTCTGCCAGCGTCATGCCCGCAGATTAAGGCGTTTTATCAGCGAATTGGTAAAGAATCCGCGACCAGATCATGCACCTTGCGCATGACGGTGGGTAACGATGCCGGCGAATAGGTGTCATGGCCCACGAAATGCCCCCGCTCCGGCACCGCATCCTCGGCCACCACGGCCCAGAGAATCGTCAGCTCCAGATGGAAATGGGTAAAGGTATGGCGCGCCGTGGCGTCCAGCACCTGCCAGTCGGCCAGCATCGGCGGCGCAGGCTGCGGATCGTCGGACCAGTCCGACCCCGGAAACCCCAGCATCCCGCCCAGCAGCCCCTTGTCCGCACGCGTTTCCAGCAGCCAGGCCCCGTCGGCGCGCCGCGCGACATAGGCGATGCCGCGCCGGACAGGCACCGCCTTCTTCGGCGTCTTCCTCGGCAGGCCCGTCGCCGTCCCGGCGATCCGGCCCGCGCAACCGTCGCGCCACGGACAGATGCCGCAGGCCGGCGATTTCGGCGTGCAGATCGTGGCGCCGAGGTCCATCACCGCCTGCGCATAGTCGCCCGGCCGCTCCCGCGGGGTCAGCGCCTCCGCCAGCGCCATCAGCTCCGGCTTCGCTGCCGGCAACGGCGTATGAACGTCATAAAGCCGCGCCATCACCCGCTCCACATTGCCGTCCAGCACCGTCTCCGGCGCATCGAAGGCGATCGCCGCCACGGCAGAGGCGGTATAGGGCCCGATCCCGGGGAGGGTCAGCAGGGTCGCGCGATCGGACGGGAAGACGCCACCGTGATCCGCCACCACCGCCCGCGCACATTTCAGCAGGTTGCGCGCCCGGGCATAGTAGCCAAGGCCCGCCCAGGCGGCCATGACATCCGCATCCTCCGCCGCCGCAAGGTCGGCGACCGTGGGCCATATCCCCATGAACTTGCGCCAGTAATCCCGCACGGCGGCGACGGTCGTCTGCTGCAGCATGACCTCCGACAGCCAGACGCCGTAGGGGTCGGGCAGGGCCCCCGCCTTGCGCTCTGCCGGTGGCACGCGCCATGGCATCGACCGCGCATGGACATCGTACCAGTCCAGCAGTTGCAATGATCGGTCACGCATAGTTCATGCCCCCTCGCGCTGACTTGGCGTGCGGCACGACATAGACTAGACCGTGACCATGAAACAGCCACACCGCACTTCTACGACCCGCGGCTTTTCCCGCGCCGTCACGCTGATGCAGTCGCGCATCCGCGCAGGCAGCGAAGGGCGCGGCTTTGCCGAGACGCGGCTGCTGACACACTGGGCGGAATTCGTGGGCGAACAGGTGTCCAGCGTGGCGACGCCGGTCAACGTCAGCTACGGCCGCGGCGCCCTCGGCGCGACGCTGACCCTGCTGACGACCGGCGCCAACGCCCCCATGCTGGAAATGCAAAAGCTGCAGATCCTTGAAAAGGTGAACGCCTGCTATGGCTACCGCGCGATCGCGCGGATCCGCATCACCCAGACCGCGCCCACCGGCTTTGCCGAAGGGCGCGTGGCCTTCGCGCCCGCCCCGAAAGCACCCCCGCAACCCGACCCCGCCACGCAGGACCGCGCCCGCGCGGTTGCAAGCGGCGTCGCCAATGACGATCTGAGGACGGCACTCGAGGCGCTGGCCGCCAACGTCCTGACGAAACACAAGAACCGAACCAAAGGTACGTGACATGAAACGCAGAACCCTTCTCGCCGCCGGCGGCGCCACGCTGGTCCTTGGCGGCGCCTTCGCGCTGAACCTGAACAGCCCGCAGAACGGCCTGCTGGTCGGCATGGCCAACGCGCAAAGCGACACGCCCGCCGACCCCTCCGCCATCGCCGACATGGTGATGGGATCGGCCGACGCGCCGGTCAAGATCACCGAATACGCCAGCTTCACCTGCCCGCACTGCGCGGAATTCCACGACACCGTCTGGCCGCAGCTCAAGGCCGACTACATCGACACCGGCAAGGTGCAGTTCACCTACCGCGAGGTCTATTTCGACCGCTTCGGCCTCTGGGCCTCGATGATCGCCCGTTGCGGCGGACAGATGCGGTTCTTCGGCATCGCCGACATGCTCTATGACAAGCAGCGCGACTGGACCGCCGGTGGCGATCCCGCGGCCATCGCGCAGAACCTGCGCAAGCTGGGCAAGACTGCCGGCCTGACGGACGAGATGCTGGACACCTGCCTGAACGACGCGACCACGGCGCAGAACCTCGTCGCCTGGTACGAGGCGAACGCCAAGGCGGACGACATCAACTCCACCCCGTCGTTCCTGATCGACGGGACGAAGTATTCGAACATGTCCTACGCCGACATGAAGAAGATCATCGACGACGCGATGCCAGCCTGATGCGTCCCCTGCAAGGTCTGCGCGTCGTCGAACTGGCGCGCATTCTGGCCGGCCCCTGGGCCGGACAGACGCTGGCCGACCTCGGGGCAGAGGTCATCAAGGTCGAAAGCCCCGAAGGCGACGATACCCGCCGCTGGGGCCCGCCCTGGGTCGATCACGACGGCGAACGCACGGCCGCCTATTTCCACGGCACGAACCGCGGCAAGACCTCCGTCATTGCCGATTTCCGCACGGAAGAGGGGCAGCAACGCGTCCGCGACCTCGTCGCCGACGCCGATATCGTGATCGAGAACTTCAAGGTCGGCGGCCTTGCGAAATACGGCCTCGACTACGCCAGCCTGTCACAGGTGAATCCGCGGCTGATCTACTGCTCGATCACCGGCTTCGGGCAGGACGGCCCCTATGCCCATCGGGCGGGCTACGACTATATCATCCAGGGCATGTCGGGCCTGATGTCGATCACCGGAGAGGTGGGCGGCCAGCCGCAGCGCGCCGGCGTCGCCGTGGCGGACCTGTTCACCGGCATGTATGCCAGCACCGCGATCCTTGCCGCCGTGCACCAGCGGCAGACGACGAGCCGGGGGCAACACATCGACATGGCGCTGTTCGACTGCGCGGTCGCGGTCATGGCCAATCAGGCGATGAACTACCTGACGACCGGCACGCCGCCGACGCGGACCGGCAACACGCACCCGAACCTGACACCCTATCAGGTCTTCGACTGCGCCGACGGCCACATCATCATCGCCACCGGCAACGATTCCCAGTATCGCAGACTTTGCACAGTGCTGGGGGTGCCGGACCTGGCGGATCATCCCGATTTCGTCAGCAACCCCGATCGCGTCGCAAACCGCGACCGGCTCACGGAACTGCTGACCGCCGCCACCATCCTGCGGACCCGCGACGATCTGCTGGCGGCCTGCGAGGCGCATGGCATTCCCGCCGGTCCGATCAACGACATGGCGCAGGTCTTTGCCGATCCGCAGATCGTCCATCGCGGCATGCAGGTGGATCTGGACGGTGTGCCCGGGATGCGGACGCCGATCCGCTTGTCCGACGGCGATACATCACCCCGCGGTCCCGCCCCGCGACAGGGCAAAGATGGTTAATAAAATACCCTCGTTTTACATAATATGTATCGCATGCGAAACATTTGGTTTTTGAAATGTATTTTTCGGGCGCCGTCTAGCGAGACATCGTCCGTTCGGACACGGACAGCTGATAGGTAAAGGCTTCCGGCTGAAAGTCCCGCCGCGCCTTGGCCTTCAACTGTGCCGGCACCACGCTGTCAAGGATGAACGACCCGAAACCCTTGCGGTCCGGTTGGCGCTCGATCCGGATGCCGTGCTCCCGCCACTCGAAGGCGTAGCCGCCGGCGGTGTCGGCGGTCCAGACGACGTCCAGCCGCCCGGTGGGCGAATTGAGCGCACCGTATTTCACCGAGTTCGTCGTCAGTTCGTGCACCGCGAGGGTGAAGATCTGCGCCTCGGTCGCATTCATGACGAGAGGCCCGCCCGTGACACTGATCTGGTCGCTGCTGACATCATGATATTCCGCAAGTTCGCGCGCGACGATCTGGTCGATGGTGATGCCGTCCCAGTGCTTTCCGGTCAGATAGGAATGGGTCCGCGACAGGGCCATCAGCCTGCCTTCGAACTTGGCCTCGAAATCGGCGAGATCTTCGGAATGCGCTGCCGTCCGCTTCACCGTGGCTCCGATCAGGGAAAAGATGTTGCGCACCCGATGCTGCAATTCGTTGGCGACGGTATCCTTCAACTGCTCCGTCATCACCTGCTGGGTGACGTCCTGTGCATTCTGCACCATGAACCGGATCTCTCCGTCGGCAGAGACGATCGGGTTATGATGGCAGGTCCAGAATATCTCTCGCGTCTCGCCCGTCGGTTCGCCGTCGGGCGACATGACGGGAATGGAATAAGGCACCGCAACAAGTGTGTTCGCCTCGCCGTCGAGGGCGCGCTGCACGGAATCCTTGAACATGGTAAGGCGCGCGTCATCCTCGGGAAAGGCATCGAAGGCGTATTTCCCCTTGATGTCCTCCAGCCGCATGTTCACCGTCGCCAGATACTGAGAGGTCGCGGTCACGATGTTCATCTGCCTGTCCAGCACCAGACAGGGCGCTGGCAACTGGCTGAACAGCGCGTCCCATTCCATCAAGGTATCAGGCATCGCGGTCTCGTCTCTCCTGCTGCCCGACCAGGCGGTCGGAGTGGCGCCGGCAGTCTGCCCCGGCAGCGCGCCGAAGTGCCTGAACATGCTTCACTGTGTCCCATCGAAACGCCAAGACCGCAAGGCCGCTCGCGGGGGCGTGGCGTCAAGTCGCGAGGGACGCTCCGAAAATCGCGGCGGCATGTTCGGCAAGGTATATGCGCAGCCACGGTGTAAAGACCGACGGTGTCGCATCGACCTCCCGCCGCAGGTCGGACAGGGACACCCACCGGGTCGCCATGACTTCGTCGGGGTTCAGGTCGATGGACAGGCGGGCGGGGGCCTCGGCCAGATAGACCTCGACCACCTCATGTTCGATCAGGCCGTCGCCCACGTCGGCGCGGTATTCGATCCGGTCGCGGTGGCGCAGGGTCAGGCCGGTGATGCCCAGCTCCTCGTCCAGTCGCCGTGCGGCGCAGGCGGCGGGGTCCTCGGCCCACGCGGGGTGGGTGCAACAGGTGTTCGCCCACAGCCCCGGCGTATGGTATTTCGACAGGGCGCGCTGCTGGATCAGCACGCGGTCGCCCCGCACGACGAAGACGCTGATCGCCTTGTGCCGCAGGCCCTTGACGTGCGCCTCCAGCTTCTCGACCGGCGTCAGGGTGCCGTCGATCCATGCGGGAATCATCACCGTCATGTGCGGGTGACGGCCACCAGCCCGGACAGGTGGGCCAGGTTCTTGATGCCGATCTTCAGGTGCGCCATGGGTCGTGCCTTTACCAGAGATTTGTTCATATAGGCCTCGAACGTCAGCTTTTGAACATCCACGTCGTGACAGAGCGACACGAACCGTTCGCGCCGCTCGTCCGACCGGTAATAGGCATTCTGCATCGCGCCCAGCACGCGAAAGACCTGCTTGTGTTCCTTCATGAAAAGGCGGCGGGCCAGTTGCAGGTCCTTGATCCGCCCGGTGCGCAGTTTCGCAGCGGCCGCCGTCGCGGCGACCCGGCCGCCGACCATGGCGTAATAGATCCCCTCGCCCGAGGATGGTGCCACGACACCCGCCGCATCGCCTGCCAGCACGACGTCGCGGCCATTGTCCCAGCGGTCCAGCGGTTTGAGCGGGATCGGCGCGCCTTCGCGGCGGATCGTCTTGCAGTCGGTCAGCCCGTGGGCCGCGCGCAGGTCGGCGGTGGCCTGCTTCACGTCGACGGATTTCACCAGCGATCCCATGCCGATGCTGGCCTGACCGCCATGGGGGAAGATCCAGCCGTAGAAATCGGGGGAAATCCTGCCGTCGTAGATCACGTCGCAGCGGGTCGGGTCGTAGGTGGCCGTGGCCTGCGGCGCCTCCACGATCTCGTGGTAGGCGATGACGTAGGGGATCCTGTCGCCGCCGGGGACGCATTGGGCCGCGACCTTGGACCGGGCGCCGTCGGCGCCGATGACCAGCCTGGCGGACAGGGTCCGTTCGGTGCCGTCCGCCTTGTCGCGATAGACGACATGGGTGCCGTCCGCATCGCGGTCGATTCGCACGAAGGTGCCGGCGATCAGGTCGGCCCCGGCGGCCACCGCGCGGTCGCGCAGGAAGGCGTCGAAGTGTTCCCGGTCCACCATGCCGACGAAGCCGTCCTCGATCGGGATGTCGACGTGACGGCCAGAGGGAGAGACCATGCGGGCGGTCGTGATCTTGGCCACCAACTGGGCGTCGGGGATGAAGAAATCTGCGATCAGCCGGGGCGGGATCGCGCCGCCGCAGGGCTTGATCCGGCCCAGCCGGTCCAGCAGCGCGACCCGGTGGCCGGAGCGGACCAGATCGTCCGCGGCGGTCGCACCGGAGGGGCCACCGCCCACGACGACGACATCATACTGCATGGCTATTCTCCCGGAACGAGGTTGGCTGGAACGACCGGCTTGCGGTCCATGATGCGGGCCGCCATGGCGGCGGCGGCAAGGAAGAGGGCGGCCTCGAACAGGAAGACGCTGCCGAAGGCGGCGGTGTCCTGCGTCGTCAGGCGCAGGACGTCGACCAGCGCCGCCCCGGTCAGCCCGCCGAAGCCCGCGGCCACCGCCTGCGCGGCACCCCACAGACCCATCCGCGTGCCTTCGCGACGCTCGCGGCCCTGCCCCGCGAGGGCCATCATCGACCCGATGGCGGCGACGGCGAAGACGCCGTTGAAGAAGCCAAGGGCCACGGTGACAGGCACCAGCGGCGCCCCTGGTCCCATCGGGCCGATCAGCGCGAGGGCGGCGAGCGACAGTGCCGACCCGATGCAGCCCGCAATGACCCAGCCGCGCAGCCCGCCAACCTTGAACCCGGTGGCGAGGATGCCGACGCAGAGCATGCCGAGGAAGGTGCCGCCGTTCTGCGCGCCTGAAAGCTGCGTGCTCTGCCCTGGTGTGAAGTCGAAGACGAGGCCGGCGTAAGGCTCCAGAATCAGTTCCTGCATGAAGTAAGCAGTCATCGACAGGAAGACGAAGAGGGTGAAGTTGCGGGCGCGACGCTCTGACCAGACCTCTCGCAGGCCCTCACGGAACGGTGTCGCGTCAGGCTCGGCACGGGCGGTCAGGCGCCCCTCGATCCCCCAGACGGCAAGGATCGTCAGCAGGACCGCGGCGCAGGTGACGGTAAAGACGACCTTCAGCAGCAGCGCGGGGGTGTAGGGGTTCAGCAATGTGCCGACGGTGCCGGCGGTGACGGCGATGCCGAAGATCATCATCAGCCACGTGACGGTCGCCGCCCCGGCGCGCCGCTGCGGTGCGGTGGTGGTGGCGATCAGCGCCAGCAGCGAGGTGCCGGAGGCGCCGACGCCGAGGCCGATCAGGGCATATGCGCCGAGCGATGCCGCAAGGCCGAGCGAGAAGCTGTGCGGAAAGATCAGGATTGCACCGGTCGCGATCAGCGCGCCCAAGGCCAGCGCGACCATGCCGCCGACGATCCACCGCGTCCGCTGCCCGCCAGCGTCGGATGCAAAGCCCCACGTCGGACGCGACAGCTGGATGCCGTAGTGCAGAGCGACCAGCATCCCCGGCACGACGGCGGCCAGGGAAAGCTCTACGACCATCAGGCGGTTCAGGGTCGATGTCGTCAGTACCACGATCGACCCCAGACACATCTGCACAAGGCCGAGGCGAACGATCTGGAACCATGAGAGAGTCATGTCAGCCTCCGATGCTGCGCAGGGCGAGGGCGGCGATCATCATGCCGCCGATGTAGAAGAGGATGCCCATCCCCTGATACCACTGCGCCCGCCCTTCGGGGTCGCGCAGCAGGGTGCGCATGGTGGCGATCTGGATCCCGGTCAGGACGGCGATGGCCAGCGCATGCACGGGCTTGTCCCAAAGGGTCAGCAGCACCGTCACGATGACCTGCGGCGCAACCATGGCGGTGCAGGCGATGCGCGCGGCGCGGGCGGGGCCGACCGTGACGGGCAGGGACCGCAGGCCGGTCTCGCGGTCGCCGCGGATCGCCTTGAAGTCGTTCAGCACCATGATGCCATAGGCGCCAAGGCCGTAAAGCACGGCGACGGCGATGACCTGCGGAGCTGGCGTGCCCGCGGCGAGGACGGCGGCGCCGGTGACCCAGGGCAGCGTCTCGTACGCGAGGCCGCAGAGGAGCGGACCCCAGAGGCCGGAGCGTTTCGCGCGCACGGGTTCCACCGAATAGGCCCAGGCGGCGAGGCAGGCGAGCACCGTGGCGCCGAAGACGAAGGGGCCGAGCTGCCAGCCGACGGCGAGGGACAGGACGGTCATGCCCTGTGCGATCCACAGCCCCCAGCGTCCGGGCACGCGGCCCGAAGGGATCGGGCGGCGCGGTTCGTTGATGGCGTCGACATGGCGGTCGCACCAGTCGTTGGCGGCCTGGCTCATCCCGCAGGTGATCGGACCGGCGAGCAGCACGCCCAGACCGACGAGCGACCAGTCGGCGTGGGCCGCGACCGAGACCGCGCCGCAAAGATAGGCCCACATCGGCGGAAACCACGTCCAGGGCTTCAGCAGGCGCAGCACCGCCCCGGGCGCCGGAAAGCGGCGCGACGCAGCGGGTGTGATGACCGTGATGCTCATGACTGTCAGTCTAATTAGACATTCCAATTTTCATCAAGTGTAAACTTTGTCTGACACATCCTGACACAGATCAGGACGGCATTGCATGCCCCTCGGGTGCGTTGCAGTGTGCCCGCGTAACGATTTGAAAAAAGGCGTCTGACATGACGATACGCGCGGTTGTCTGGAACGAGAATGTCCACGAAACCCACAACGCGGTCGTCGGGAAGCTGTATCCCGACGGCATTCACGGGGCGATCGCTGCGGCGCTGAACGCGGGCGGGGGAATCACGGCGACCACCGCGACCCTGCAGGAGCCGGACCATGGCCTGACCGCCGCGCGGCTGGCAGAGACGGACGTGCTGCTGTGGTGGGGTCACGCGGCGCACGGCGACGTGGACGATGCAGTGGTCGAGCGGGTGGCCGAGGCGGTCTGGTCCGGCATGGGCCTGATCCTGCTGCACTCGGCGCATTTTTCGAAGATCTTCAAGCGGCTGATGGGAACGCCCTGCAACCTGACATGGCGCGAGGCGGGCGAGCGCGAGCGGGTCTGGGTCACGGCGCGCAATCATCCGATCGCCGCGGGGCTGGGCGATTTCTTCGAGTTGGAGAACGAGGAGATGTACGGCGAGCCCTTCGGCGTGCCCGAGCCGCTGGAAACCGTCTTCATCAGCTGGTTTCAGGGCGGAGAGGTTTTCCGGTCCGGTCTGACCTACCGGCGGGGGGCGGGGAACGTGTTCTACTTCCGTCCAGGGCACGAGACCTATCCCACCTATTTCGATGCGAACGTGACGCGGGTGCTGCGCAACGCGGTAAAATGGGCACACAACCCGGCGGCGCGGGTGCAGGACGTGACGGCGGCACCGAACGTGCCGATCGAGTCGGCGCTGGAGCCGCTGGAGCAGCGGGGCCAGAAGCTGCACGCGGCGGGTGAAGAGGGCTTTCGTTGACGCCGCCCCCCCCTGAAACGGTCCGGGTCCTGATCGTCGGCACCGGCGGCATGGCAAACGCCCATGCCGAGGCCTATGCCGCGATGGAGGGGGTGGAGCTGGTCGGCGGCGTGGACCGCAACCCCGAGAACCTGCACAGCTTCAATGCGCGGCACGGGATCACCCATGCCTTCGATTCGGTGATCGACGCGCTGCAGTGGGGCGCGTTCGACGCGGTGTCGAACGTCACGCCCGACGCGGTGCATTTCCCGACCACGATGCCGCTGCTGTCGGCGGGCAAGCATGTCCTGTGCGAAAAGCCGTTGGCGGTGAACTATGCCGAGGCCGCGCAGATGGCGGATGCGGCGCGGCGGGCGGGCGTCGTCAACATGATCAACCTGACCTATCGCAACGTGCCCGCCGTGATGGAGGCCGCGCGGCTGGTCGAAAGCGGCGCCATCGGCGCGGTGCGCCATTTCGAGGCGTCCTACCTGCAAAGCTGGCTGACCCAGCCCGCATGGGGCCGGTGGAACGAAGAGGCGCAATGGCTGTGGCGGCTGAGCCGCAAGCACGGCAGCCTTGGCGTGCTGGGGGACGTGGGGGTGCATATCCTCGACTTCGCGACATTCGTGGCCGGGGCGGATACGGCACAGATGTCCTGCCGGTTGCGGACCTTCGACAAGGCGCCGGGCGGGCGGATCGGGGAATATGATCTCGATGCCAACGACTCTGCCACGTTGCAAGTCCAGCTGGCGGGTGGGGCCGTCGGCGTGATCCATGCGTCCCGCATGGCGAGCGGGCACCTGAACGACCTGCGGTTGCGGATCTTCGGCACCAAGGGCGGCCTTGACGTGAGGTGGGAGAACAATCAGTCGATCCTGCGCGCCTGCCTTGGGGCGGACCTGACGTCGGCAGCGTGGCAGGACATGCCGGTGCCGCCGGTCGAGACGAACTACGTCCGGTTCATCAAGGCGGTGCGGGCGGGGCAGGACGTGCGGCCGGATTTCGCGCGTGGCGCGGTGTTGCAGCAGGCGCTTGACGCGGCGGTGGAGTCGGACATGGACGCCTGCCGGGACGTGGCCGTCGGGTGACAGCGCCGGTGGACGACGCGCCCGCGATCTTCTTTCACGCTGATGCGATCGAGGGCGAGGGCAGGGATCTGGTGGGGCGCCGGTCCGCCGGTCAGTCGTTCCTGCGCGGGTTCCTGACCCATGTTCCGGGGGCGACGGTGAATGCCGTGGTCGAGACCAAGGCAGCCGGCGACGCCTTTGCCGAGACCGTCGCGGCGCTGGGCGAGAGCCGGCCCGTGCAGACCTGGCCGCTGCGGGGCGAGGCGGATTTCACGCGGGCCGGCACGGTGTTCTTTCCCGGCCCCGGCTATCTGACGGCGGCGTGGCAGCGGCAGCGGTTCGGGGCGGATCGCTGCAGTCTGGTGGGGATCACCCATACGGTGTCGACCCGGCGGGTGATCGAGGGGCTGCACAACCTGATGCTGACCCCGGTCGAGGACTGGGACGCGATCATCTGCACCTCTCGCGCTGTGCAGGGCGTCGTGGCGCGCCAGCTGGAGGCGGAGGCGGATTTCATCCGCGACCGGTTCGGTGCGACGCGCGTGCCGCTACCGCAGCTGCCGGTGATCCCGCTGGGGGTGCATGCGGCGGATTTCGCGCCGGTGCCCGGCGCGCGGGACAGGATGCGTGCGCGGTTCAATGCACCCGAGGACGCGCTGGTCGTGATGACGATGGGGCGCCTGACGAGTGTCGAGAAGGCGAACCCGGCACCGCTGTTCATCGCGTTGAGCCAAGTGGCGGCGCAGGTCGGGCGGCCGGTGCATCTGTGGATGGTGGGCTATGCCACGCGGCCCGAGGAGGAGGCGCTGCACCGGGACGGGGCGGCGGCGCTGTGCCCCTCTGTCGCGGTCCAGGTCATCGACGGACGCGAGGCGGACGTGCGGCGGCACATCTGGGCTGGGGCCGATATCTTTACGCTGCCGGTGGACAACATACAGGAGACCTTCGGCCTGGTGCCCGTCGAGGCGATGGCGGCGGGGCTGCCGGTGGTGATGCCGGATTGGGACGGCTTTCGCGATACGGTACGTCACGGTCAGACCGGTTTTCTGATCCCGACGCGGATGACCGGGGGCGGGCACCGGATCGGGCGCGATATTGCGGCGCGCTTCGCGGATGGCACGGATGGATACCTGCAGCATCTTACGCTGATGCAGCAGCAGACGCAGATCGACATCCCGGCCTATGTCGCGGCGATCAAGGCCCTCGTGGACCCCGCGCTGCGGGCACGGATGGGGCGGGCGGGGCAGGCCCATGTCGCGGCGACACTGGACTGGTCGGCGGTCATCCCGCGATATCTGGAGCTGGGGGCCGAACTGGCAGCGCGGCGCCGGGGCGTCACGCTGCGGCCGCCGCTGTCGCCGATGCAGATCGACCCGTTCGACCTTTACGGCCGCTATCCCACGGACCGGCCGGACGGCGACTGGATCCTTGCCAGCCGCCGACCGCTGGACGAGGCGGGGCTGGCCACGCTGGATGCACTGAACGGGCGCGCGCTTTACCGGCGGTCGCTTCTGCCGGCGGCGCGGATCGTGGCGCTGGCGCAAGCGATCGCGGACCACGGCCCGCTGTCGGTGACAGAGGCGGCCGGGCACATCGGCCTGCGGGTCGATCTGGCGATCGGTGCGGCGCTGTTCCTGGCAAAGTACGATTACCTTTCAATTGCGCCGCCCGGAACAAATTCGAGCCCCAATTAACCGCATATTGACCACGGACGGTTCAATCCGGACAGTGCGCCGACACGGTTTCAACGTGGGCGGCAAGGGGCATCGGCAATGCGGCTATCGGTCAATTTCGAAAATACCCAAGGGACGGACCCGGGGCGCGGGCCGGTACAGGTCGGCTGGTTCCTGAACCAGCGCAAGGCCGGGATCGTGTATTTTCCCCCCGAGCGGGTGCGGTCCGCCGACATGAACAGGACCCATGCGAAAAGCGCCAGCCGCTGCCCGGCTGTCATCAACATGGAAAGTCGCTACTTCATGGTGCGCTGTCCGTTCGATCTGAACCTTGGTTTCACGCGTGACAAGGACGGCAAGCCGGCGGTGCGCAACCTGAACGGCGACATGTCGGGGATTCGCGGCAACAAGCTGCGCGAGAAGCTGCACATCACTGCGGAACACGAATGGCGCTATCCGGGGGTGCCGACGATCCAGCTGGAACTGCCCTATGTCTTCATTGCGGACGAGCCGGTCTACATGAGTCAGGTCGCACCGTTCCTGCACTACAGCAAGACGCCGCTGCCGGGCACGATATTCGGCGGGCGGTTCCCGATCAACGTCTGGCCGCGACCGCTGATGTGGGCCTTCGAATGGGCCGACATCGAGAAGCCGCTGAAGGTGAACCGGGGCGATCCGCTGTTCTATTGCACCTTCGAGGTGGTGCCGCAGGACCGGTCCGTCGTCGTGTCCGAGGTCGAGGTGACGGAGGAGCTGACGGACTACATGGACCTGATTTCCGGCGCGGTGAACTACGTCAACCAGACGTTCTCGCTGTTCGAGGCGGCAGAGGCGCGACGCCCGGCCAAGCTGGTGCAGCCGATCAAGCGCAACAGGACCGACTGAGGCCGATGGCGGAGGATCTTGCCACATTGCGAAAGGCCGCATCCGACGCGCACCGGGAGGGCCGGATCGCCGAGGCGGTGACCGCCTATGCCCGCTATCTGGCGGTGGCTCCGGGGGATGCGGGGATGTGGTCGAACCTTGGCGTGTTGCACCGCCGGGCGGGGCGCCACCTGACGGCGCTGCGGGCGCATACCCGCGCGCTGGCGCTGGACCCGGAGGGGACGGGGACGATGAACAACGCGTCGAACGTGATGTCGGACATCGGCATGTATGACGAGAGCATCGCGCTGCGGCGCCGGCTTCTGGCGCGCGATCCCGACGACCGGGTGCATCTGGCGATGGTCACCCGCTGCCTGCGCGGCAAGGGCGCCTATGCCGAGGCCATCGCCTGGGCCAAGGATGCGCTGAAACGCCTGCCGGGCGATCCGGAGTTACGGATGCAACTGGCCTTTGCCCAGCTGGGGGCCGGCGACTATGCGGCGGGACTGCAGAGCTATACCGCGCGCTGGGAGGCGGGCGAGCTGCAGCCGCGCAGCCTGCCGTTTCCCGAATGGCGCGGCGAGCCGCTGGAGGGGCGGACCGTGGTCGTGCTGCCGGAGCAGGGGTTCGGCGACGCGGTGCTGTTCGCGCGGTTCCTGCCGGTGCTGGCCGGGCGGGGCTGCCGGGTGGTGATGGCGGTGAAGCCGCCGCTGCTGCGCCTGCTGCAGGACGTCGCCGGGGTCCACCTGATCGTCGGGGCGCTGCCGCCCGACATGCCGGTCGATTACTGGGTCAACATGATGGACCTTGCGGCGCTGCATTTCGCCGAAGACAGCCGGATACCGCCGCCGGCGACCCTGCACGTGCCGGATGACAGCGTGGAACGGGCGCAGGCGCTGGTCGCACCGCACGCCGGCCGGCTGAAGGTCGGCGTGGTCTGGACCGGGTCGGTGACCTATCGGGGCAATGCCTTTCGGTCCTTCAGCCACCGTGACGTGATGCCGTTGACTGACATTCCGGGGGTGCAGCTCTTCTCTCTTTACAAGGGGCCCGAGCTGGCGGCCTATCAAGCGGACGGCAGCGATGCCTTCATCATCGACACCGGCAGCACGGAACGCGACTTTGCCGATACGGCGGCGATGATGCGGGCCTGCGATCTGGTGATCACGTCGGACACGGCCACCGCCCATATCGCGGGATCGCTGGGCGTGCCGGTCTGGTGCGTCCTGCACTGGGACGCGTTCTGGATCTACACCCACACAGGAGACAGCACACCATGGTATCCACAGATGCGACTGTTCCGGCAGCACTGGCCGCTGGACTGGGGCGGGGTCATGGCCGACGTGGGTCAGGCGTTGCAGGAACGCGGGGCCGCGGCGTGACCGGCATCATGGTCCCCACCTCGCCGGGCGAGCTGATCGACAAGCTGACGATCCTTGCCCTGAAGGCCGAAAAGATGACCGATGCGGGCAAGCTGACGCATGTGCGACACGAACAGCGCGTCCTGACCGAGATCGCCGACGATGTCCTGCCGCGCAGCGCCGCACTGGGCGAGCTGTGGGATGCGCTGCTGGAGATCAATGGCGATCTTTGGGCGATCGAGGACGACATCCGCGCCTGCGAGGCGCGGCAGGATTTCGGACCCGCCTTCGTTGCGCTGGCGCGGGCGGTCTACATCACCAACGATGAGCGTGCGGCGATCAAGAAGCGGATCAACCTGCTGCTGGAGTCGGAGATCGTCGAGGAGAAGTCCTATTCCACGCCGGGGACGGAGGGGTGACGTCAGCGCTGCCGGACCGTATCGCCGCGGCGCGGCGCGACCTGCAGGCGGTGCGCGCCGAACTTGACGCGGCCCTGCAGACCGAGCGGACGCGGCGCCGCGGTCCCCTGATGCGGATGCTGCACGAGGTCGAGGGGATGCTGACCCCGGGCTATGCCTATGCGTCACAGGCGGGGCAGGACCGGGTGGTCGAGCGTCTTCTGGGTGGCAAGCGGGGCGGCACATTCCTCGATATCGGGGCCTACGACGGAATTACTGGTTCAAATTCGCTGTATTTCGAGCGCGTTCTGGGTTGGACCGGCGTGCTGGTCGAGCCGGTGAAACAGCACCGCGAAACGGCAGAAATGTGGCGCAGCAGCCCTTGCCTGCCCTATGCGGTGGCCGATGCGGACGGCACCGCCAGCTTCATCGCCGTGACCCGCGGCTATACCCAGATGAGCGGTCTTGCCGCGCAATACGACGACACGATGCTGTCGCGCGTGCGCGCCGATCCGCGACACGAGGAGGACCGCATCACCGTGCCCACGCGGACGCTGAACGCGATCTTCCGCGAATGCGGGCTGTCTTCCGTGGATTTCGTCTCGCTCGATATCGAGGGTGGCGAGATGGCCGCACTGGCCGCCTTCGATCATGTCGCGCACCGGGTCGACGTCTGGGCGATCGAGAACAACACCGGCAGTTCCGACCTGTCCGCGCTGATGCGCAACAAAGGCTACAATCTGGCGGAATTCTGCGGCGTGGACGACATCTATGTCCGCAAGGATCTGTAAACCGGGTTGCATCGGATTGCGCGATTAACACCGCGTTCAGGCGCCTGAACGCATCCCTCGTGCCGCGTCAACACGAGGATCAGACCCATGGCAGCCCACGGCAATCAACCGATCATCATCAAGCGCAAGAAGGTCGTGAAAGGCGGTGGTCACCACGGCGGGGCCTGGAAGGTGGCCATGTTTTAAATCCTTTCGCGACAGCATTTTGCTGATCGCCATGTGGGGAAATCACCCCAGTTGTCGGGGCAGGGACACGTCATTCTGACGCTGGTTTCCGCATCTTCGGCGGCGAGATCATCCGTTTTGGATGTGATCTTGTTGCCCGTTCCACTCTCAACAGCGCGTTAATGGCGCTACGAAAGTTCGGCACAATTTGAACGAAACCGTTCAGGCCTTGCGTTCGAGCGTGTCCGGACGTTGCGCGACCGTTTGACGGTCGCCGCCAGCGGTATAAACGCTTAGCCCGTTCCGCACCGCCCGCAGGGCGCCAAGCCTTTGTTGGGCTGCCGTGATGCCGTCCATTGCGGCTGCCAGTAGGCCCGCGTTGCGATTGAGGTCGCGGGTGATTCGGTCGATCAGCTGAGGGTTCCGCGGGTGGACCCGAATATCCTCGACCAAGACAAGTTTTTGCGCAGCAAATGTAGGCAGCGCGGTCAGATCACCTGTGCGCAGGGCTGCTCGTTCCTCTTGCAGCAGGGCCAACAGCGCGTCTTCGGTCGGCTTACGCATGGGCATGCGCCTTCATCGCGTTGAACAGCGATTCGGCCAATCCGATGCCGCCGGCCGCGACCATGTTCTCGGCCTGCGCGTCACGCAAGAATGACGCGAACCCTTCTTCGCCCTCACCACCGCCGAATGCCCCGCGAGTGGCATCTAAACCGGCAGATTTCAACATTTCAGACAAAAAGGTCGCTTCCAGCTTTTTGGCCGCGGCGAGGAGACGGGCATCATCGGTCAGGGGCGACGCGGCCGTCTTGGGCGGCACGGCGGCGGGCATAACGGGGATCGGTGTCATCGGAACCTCTGATATCGCATTTTTTCCGTTGTGCCCGAGAGCAGTAAAAATTTTCGTAACCTTATTGAGCCAAAAGGGATGCGTTCACGACAGGAAAGTCACGCGATGCAGATTCCCTTGGTCTTATCGACCGCCCCTGGCCCGGTTCGGGGACAGGTGACGGACGCGACATTGCCGACAGGGGATCTCGGGAATGATTTCGGAGGGGTCATGGCGATGCTTCAGGCAAGGACCTGCGAATTCGATCCCGGCAATGCCGAACGTGCGGCGGAGGAGTCCGACACCAAAGACGAGTCTGATGAGGCGGAAGGACGCTGCACTGACGAACCGGCTCCTTTTGAACGGCCTGTTGATGGAGCGAGTTGTTTGGGTCTCGATGGCAGGACGACCGACGGTGCCATCTCTACTTTGATCGCCTTGCCGATGGCGCGTCGATCCGGCGTAGCTTTTTTGCCTAAGAGTACGGTCATAAACGGACCTGAACTGAAAGCTGACTTGAAAATTCTGCCGAATGATTCGCAAAGCGTTGCGGGATGGTCGAGAGGTAATGGAGTTGACCTCTCGCAAACGTCGCTCAAGGCAAGCGCCTCGATACGTTTTGTATCTGGCGACGAGCCGGTCCCAGGGGGGGCGGCGGTGCAAACGGCCGATCCGAAGGCCGCTGCAGCTGTCGTTCCGAGCGTCCAGGCAGCGCGCGCCGGCGGCCCGCTGTCTGCTGCGGGTCCGGTGGGTCCAGACGTTGAACCGACACAGCTTGCAAGCGAAGCGATACATACTGGACTTACGGGTGACGATGTCTGGCTGTCACGCGTACCGGCTGAAGCAGAATCGAAGCCTCTCGGAAATCAGTCAGCAGTATTGGACCAAAAGGCATTCGTGGATCAGCTGCGACTGAGGGGCGGTGCGCGTAAAGGACAACACCAATCAGCGGAGTCGATCGGGGATGGTGGACGCGATGGAGCCCGCCCATTGGAATGGCGCGATGGTTCGATGGCTGGCAAAGACATCGCGCATTCGGGGCCCGTCGTACGGGCGGCACCGGTCCTGCGGGGGGCAGCAGTCGTGCTGACGGACTTGTCAGCCAACTTGTCGGACGTGGAGGCGATGGAATTGCTACCGACCTCTGGAGGTGCTGAGAGGTCACTTAACGTGGCACCGGCCGATACCGGACCAAATCGACCGCAGACTCCGTTGCTGGCACAGCATGTCGCACGGCAGATGTCGGTGTCCTTGCATCGGCAAGGGGAGGGAACGACAGAGGTTGCGCTTGATCCGGTGGAGCTGGGTCGCGTCCGGATGAGAGTGACGGTCCTTGACCAAACCGTCACGATGGTGGTGGTGGCGGACCGTCCAGAGACGGCCGATCTGATGCGGAGACACGTCGATGTGCTGCAGCAGGAGTTCAAGGGCCTTGGCTATACTTCTGTCACACTCGCATTCGGGAGCGGGCAGGACAGGTCGGCCGCGGGGTCTGGCGGGCGTGCTGTGCCGGAGGGCGGGCTGCTCGAAGGGACAAGCAGCGACGAGGCTGTTTCCGCGGTTCCTGTGAGGCCGCCTCCCCGGCTGACCGTCGATGGCAGTCTTGATTTACGACTTTAGGAAGGATTTCGCATGACGACAGTCACACAGGTACAGACGCCGCCCGCGATGGTCACGGCGGCGAATGCGACAGCCATGGCTGGGGCCGGTAGCAATATCAGTGCCGACTTCGAGACGTTTCTGAAAATGCTGACCGTTCAGATGCAGAATCAGGATCCGCTCAACCCGGTTGATTCGTCCGATTATGCGACGCAGCTTGCGACATTCTCGGGCGTCGAACAGCAGGTGCAGACCAACGATCTTCTGCGCGCGCTGACCGGTCAGATGAATACAGGCGGCCTTGCGCAACTGGCGGGGTGGGTCGGTATGGATGCGCGGGCAGCGGTGCCTGCATTCTTCGACGGCGCACCGGTGACGGTAGTACCGAACGTGCAACGTGGGGCCGATGCAGCGCAGCTCGTCGTGCGGGACGGCGATGGCAACGAAATACAGCGACTGCCGATTCCGACGGACAACACGCCTGTCACCTGGGCAGGAGTGACGACGGACGGTGGACCGCTGCCGCGTGGATCCTACAGCTTTGCCACCGTCAGCATCGCTGCAGGCAAGGTCGTGGCCGAGGAGCCGTCGGAAATCTATGCCCGCGTGACCGAGGTTCAGGTCGCGGGCGGGGTCAATACATTGGTACTGGCCGGGGGGCGAAGCGTCCCGGCGTCGCAGGTTACCGCCGTGCGGGAGCCTTCCTAGACCAAGGCCTGCACGAACCAGGCGGTGCCGATGATCGCGCCGCCCAAAGCCATCCATGCCAGTCTGGCGCGACGACGCTGCGGTTTCGGGGGCGGAGGCGGATTGTTCAGGCGAATCAGCGCTTCCTCTGCGAGGCGCGGCAATTGCGGGCCGAACCGCGACAAGACCAATGCGGCCTTGCGCAAGTCGTTCAACAGCGCGCGGGGGCCGATCGATTTGCTGACGTAATCCGTCACGATCGGTTGTGCGGCCTGCCAGATGTTCATGTGCGGATCCATCGAGCGAGCCACGCCCTCTACCACGACCATCGTCCGTTGAAGGAGGATCAGTTCGGTCCGTGTTTCCATGCCGAACCGTTCCGTCACCTCGAAGAGATAGGACAGCAGACGCGCCATGGAAATGCGGCTGGCATCCATGCCGAAGATCGGCTCTCCGACAGCGCGAAGCGCACGGGCAAATTCGTCGACGTCTTTGTGGGATGGGACGTAACCGGCCTCGAAGTGGACCTCAGCAACGCGCTGATAGTCCTTGCGGATAAAGCCGAAAAGGATCTCGGCATAGACACGGCGGGTATATTCGTCGATCCGCCCCATGATGCCGAAGTCATAGGCGATGATGTCACCGTTCGCCCCGATCTTCAGGTTGCCCTGGTGCATGTCGCCGTGAAAATAGCCGTCGCGCAGGGCATGGGACAGGAACAGTTGCAGCACCCGCGCTGCCAGTACCCGACGGTCGAGCCCCGCGGCATCAATGGCCGCGTTGTCGCCGGCGCTTATTCCCTCGACCCAATCCAGTGTCATCACGCGGCGGCCCGAGAGGTGCCAGCGGATCGAGGGGACGTGAAATCCTTCGTCCTTTTCAGTGTTTGCGGCGAATTCGGCGGCGGCCGAGCTTTCGAGCCGCAGATCGAGTTCGCCCATCACCACACCTTCGAAGTGGGTGATGACCTCCATCGGGCGCAGGCGGCGGGACGAGGGCGAGAGCACCTCGATCACCTTGGCCGCGAAATAGAATGCATCGATGTCGCGGCGGAAGGCGCGTTCGATGCCGGGGCGCAGGATCTTGACGGCAACCGCCTCTCCCGTGTCGGCCAGATGCGCCTTGTGCACCTGTGCCAGAGAGGCGGCGGCGACCGGTTCGGAGAAGCTGGAGAAGACCTGATCAACCGGCACGCCCAGCTCGCGCTGTACTTCCGCCTTGGCCTCCTCGATCGAGAAGGGGGGAAGCTTGTCCTGCAGGACGCGCAGTTGGACGGCCAACTCGTCGCCCACCACGTCGGGACGGGTGGAAAGGACCTGGCCAAACTTGATGTAGGCGGGGCCGAGGGCGGTCAGCGCGCGGGGCGCGGGCGGGACGGCGGGATCGCCGGCGTAGCCCAGCCACTGGAACGGCCAGACGACCCCGCGCACCACGGCCCGCAGCAGGGGGCCTGCCTCGTAGGCGTCCATGATGACGGCCATCGCGCCCGTACGTTCGAGGGTCGCGCCGGTCCGGATCAGGCGGATGATGTTGTGAGGTCCGCGCACCTAGAGCTTCCAGCCGGAGTGCAGCGCGGCCACGCCCATCGTCAGGTTGCGGTATTTAGCGTTGTCGAAGCCCGCGGCGCGCACCATGCCAAGAAAGGTGTCCTGATCGGCGAACTTCCGGATCGATTCGACGAGGTACTGATAGCTGTCGCGGTCGTTCGCGATTAATTGCCCCATGCGCGGGATCACGTTGAAGGAGTAGGCGTCGTAAGCCTTTTGCATCAGGGGGTTGGGCAACTGGCTGAATTCCAGCACCATGAGGCGGCCGCCGGGGCGCAGCACGCGGTAGGCCTCGTTCAGCGCCTCCTGCGGGCGGGTGACGTTCCGGATGCCGAAGCTGATGGTATAGACGTCGAAGCTGTTGTCCTCGAACGGCAGCGCCATGGCGTCGCCGACGACCCAGTCCAGCTGGTCATGCATGCTTTCGGCCTCGGCCCGCTGGCGGCCGGCGATCAGCATCGGTTCTGTCAGGTCGAGCACGGTGGCATGGCCCGATCCAGCACGCTTCAGGAAGCGAAAGGCGATGTCGCCGGTACCGCCCGCCACGTCCAGCAGCCGTTGGCCCGGGCGAGGCGCCAGCCAGTCCATCATGGCGTCCTTCCAGAGCCGGTGGACCCCACCGGACATCACGTCGTTCATGATGTCGTACTTGCTCGCGACAGAGGAAAAGACACCACGGACCCGCCCCGCCTTGTCCTCTTCGCGCACGGTTTCGAAGCCGAAGTGGGTGGTCTTGTCGCTGTCGGTCATGGCTTGCGGTCCTGTCTGTGTCGCCCCAGATGTAGGGTGCCGCGACGGTCCTACAACGTCGCCCCTGCCTAAGGAACACCCCATGCCCGAATTGCCGGAGGTCGAGACAGTGCGTCGCGGGCTGGTCCCCGTGATGGAAGGGCAGCACATCGCGCGGGCCGAGGTGAACCGTCCGGACCTGCGCTGGCCCTTCCCCGACCGGATGGCAGACCGGCTGACGGGGGCCGCGATCAATCGGCTGCGACGGCGGTCGAAATACATCCTCGCCGACCTCGATACCGGAGAGACGCTGCTGATCCACCTTGGCATGTCGGGGCGGATGCTGATTTCCGGCGCGATCCCGGGCGTGTTCCACTACGATCACCCGGCGCCGGCCAAGCATGACCATGTCGTGCTGCATATGGGGCAGGGGGCGCGGATCACGTTCAACGACGCCCGCCGCTTCGGGGCGATGGACCTGATGGGCACGCATCAGGCCGAGGATCACTGGCTGATGCGCGGTCTGGGCCCAGAGCCCTTTGCCAACGATTTCAACGAGGACTACCTTGTCGGCCGGCTGAAGGGCCGTAACACGCCGGTCAAGTCCGCCTTGCTGGATCAGGGAATCGTCGCGGGGCTGGGCAACATCTATGTCTGCGAGGTGCTGTACCGCGCAGGCATCCACCCCGCGCGCAAGGCCGGGCGGATCGCCGCCGCGCGGGTAGCCGGGCTTGTCCCCCTAATCCGTCAGGTGTTGGAGGAGGCGATTGCCGCAGGCGGGTCTTCCCTGCGCGATTACCGGCAGGCGGATGGCGAGTTGGGCTATTTTCAGCATGGTTTCGCCGTCTACGGACGGATGGGCGAACCCTGCGTCACGCCCGGATGCGGCGGCACTGTCGCGCGTATCGTGCAATCGGGACGATCGTCCTTCTTTTGCCCGCGATGTCAAAGATAGCTTGAACGCCACCGCACTTTTGCGCATCACATGGGGTCTGACCTGTCAAACGGAGTGCCGCATGGCCTACGAGACCATCATCGTCGACACCTCCGACGATATTGCCGTGATCCGGCTGAACCGGCCCGACGCCCTGAACGCCCTGAACCAGAAGCTGCTGGGCGAGCTTTGCATGGCGCTGGAAGAGGCAGACGGATCCGACAAGGTGCGCTGCATCATCGTCACGGGATCGGAAAAGGCCTTTGCCGCCGGTGCCGATATCACCGAGATGGCAGACAAGACCTTTGTCGAGATGACGTCGCAGGCAATCTTTCAGGAACCGTCACGCCGGATCGAGGCGATCCGCAAGCCGATCATCGCCGCCGTGTCGGGATACGCGCTGGGCGGCGGTTGCGAGCTTGCGATGATGTGCGACTTCATCATCGCGTCGGATACAGCGAAGTTCGGCCAGCCCGAGATCAACCTTGGCGTCATCGCCGGGATGGGCGGCACCCAACGTCTGGCGCGGTATGTCGGCAAGTCGAAGGCAATGGACATGAACCTGACCGGTCGTTTCATGGACGCCGAAGAGGCGCTGACATCCGGCCTTGTCAGTCGGGTCGTGCCAGCCAAGAAGCTGATGGACGAAGCGCGCGGGGCCGCGCAGAAGATCGCGGCGAAGTCCCTGCTGGCAGCCATGACGGCCAAGGATACCGTCAACCGCGCCTTCGAGACGACGCTGGCAGAGGGCCTGAATTACGAGCGTCGCTGCTTCTACGGTCTTTTTGCGACTCAGGACCAGAAGGAAGGCATGGCTGCCTTTGCGGAAAAGCGCGAAGCGCAGTTTCGCGACAAGTAGCGCTTGCATTCTGCGCGGCGGCGGTCTATCCGCCCCGCGACATGCGCGTGATGCCCGCTCTGGCAGATCATTCCGGTAATGAACCCGGTGGGCCTCTCGGCGCTTGCGAAGAATTTTGTAGCGACCTCACATCTGAAAAGGCCCAGACCCATGGCAAACACTCCACAGTCCAAGAAGCGCGCGAAGCAGAACGAAGCTCGCTTTGCCGTCAACAAGATGCGCCGCTCGCGTATCCGCACGTTCCTCCGCTCTGTCGAGGAGGCGATTGCCTCTGGTGATCAGGATGCCGCAGCCGCAGCGCTGAAGGCTGCACAGCCCGAACTGATGCGTGGCGTCAGCAAGGGTGTCGTTCACAAGAACACCGCCGCGCGCAAGATGTCGCGCCTGTCCAGCCGCGTCAAAGCATTGGCGTGACGCAGCCTCCGCCGGCCCGCTGTGGCCGGTTTGCACGTGTTCCAGACGCACCCTTCGGGGTGCGTTTTTTTTGTCCTGCGGGCCCGTACGAAAAGTTTTGTGACGTTTCAAAGACGTCCGAGATTCTTAATCCTCTGGATATGAGTCAAGCGCGTTGTTCGGTTGTGGGTGCCGCGCACCCCTTGCTAGATTGACCGTGCGATTCACATCGTTCCGGGGGGGACATGGGGGATCGCGGCGCAGGCCAAACGTGACAGGGTCGTGGAACTGACCTGACAGTCACTGCCGTTTCAGCCGCCGTGATCCATGCTGCCAGACTGTCAGGCCATGACGCGATCATGGTTTCATCGGTCGGCCTACCGACCGAAGACGCGGCTTTTGCCGTGGCCTGTCGTCGTGTCCGTGATCCTTCTGCGTGTGGCCGCGATGCGCACGTTCCGCCGGTCGGAGCGATGTTGCAGCGCGGCGGCACTGCATGTGGTCCGCCCCGTCCCGTCCCGCTGCTGCGGCGGGCGCGACTTGGGCGGACGCGGGGCGGCATGTGGACGTGACGGGCTGAACGGGTCCGTGGGCAGGTTTTTGTATTGGAAGAAGAAAAAGATGAGCGACGACGTGTGGGGGCATGTACTGGCGGATCTGGAAAAGGAGATGAGCAAGGCTAAGTTCCAGAGCTGGATCGCATCCCTGAGCTTCTCGGGAATCGAGAACCGGACTGCCTGTTTCGAGGTTCCGACCACTTTCATCGGCAACTATGTCGATCAGCATTTCAGCGATCAGATCGTCTATGGCTTCAACCGTGCGGGAAAGGCTGTCGAACGTCTGCGCTTCGAAGTCTCCGCGACCCGGCGCGATCCGGCCATGCCGCGCCCCGTCGCGGCGACGGCGGCCAAGGTCGCGACCTCTGCCTTTGGCGATGACCAGGACCCACTGGGCCTGCCGATCGATCCCCAGCAGACCTTTGACACCTTCGTCGTGGGCAAGCCCAACGAACTGGCCCACGCCGCCGCCCGCCGTGTGGCGGAAGGGGGGCCTGTGACGTTCAATCCCCTTTTCCTCTATTCCGGCGTCGGCCTCGGCAAGACCCACCTGATGCACGCCATTGCCAACGAACTGGCCCGGCGCCAGCCGGAACTGCGCGTGCTTTACATGTCGGCCGAGCGGTTCATGTACCGCTTCATCACGGCGTTGCGCGAACGCAAGATGATGGAATTCAAGCATGCGTTGCGGTCCGTCGACATCCTGATGGTCGATGACGTGCAGTTCATGGGCGGCAAGGATTCCACGCAGGAGGAGTTCTTTCACACGTTCAACGCACTCGTCGACGCACGCAAGCAGGTCATCATTTCCGGCGACCGCGCACCGGGCGAGATCAAGGAGATGGAGGATCGCATGCGGTCCCGCCTGCAGTGCGGGCTGGTCGTGGACCTGCATCCGACGGACTTTGAACTGCGACTTGGTGTGCTTCAGTCCAAGGTGGCGCGTCAGCAGGAGATCTATCCGGGACTGAAGATCGCACCCGGCGTGCTGGAATACCTTGCCCACAAGATCACCAGCAATGTGCGCGTGCTCGAAGGTGCGCTGGTCCGCCTGTTCGCCCATGCAAGCCTCGTGGGGCGCGACATCGACCTGGAACAGGCGCAGGACTGCCTGTCCGACATCCTGCGGGCCAACGACCGCAAGGTCAGCGTCGAGGAGATCCAGCGCAAGGTCAGCGAATACTACAACATCCGCCTGTCCGACATGGTCGGGCCGAAGCGGGTGCGCAATTTCGCCCGGCCCCGGCAGGTCGCGATGTTCCTGTCAAAGACGTTGACCAGCCGGTCCCTGCCCGACATCGGCCGCCGGTTCGGCAAGCGTGACCACACCACGGTGATGCACGGCGTGAAGCGAATCGAAGAGTTGCGCCAGACCGACAGCCAGATCGCGGACGACCTCGACATCCTGCGGCGCGCACTGGAACAGTAAGCACGCCACAGTCGTCGCAAAATCACCCGAAACATCTTGAGCATCACGCAAAAAGCGGTAGCGTCGCGGTCCCGGACCTCGGGAGCAACGGCGGAGCGAGACCTATGAAATTTTCCATCGAACGGGCGAGCCTGCTCAAGGCCGTGGCACAGGCGCAATCGGTCGTGGAACGCCGCAACACCATCCCGATCCTCGCCAATGTGCTGATCGAGGCGGAGGGCGACACGGTTCAGTTCCGGGCGACCGATCTTGATATCGAGGTCGTGGACCGCGCCCCCGCCAAGGTGGACCGCGCAGGGGCGACCACCGTCGCCGCCGTCACCCTGAACGAGATCGTACGCAAGTTGCCTGACGGTTCCCTTGTCACCCTGACCGAGGATGGCGCCAGCGGACGGCTCACAATTCAGGCGGGCCGGTCGAACTTCTCTCTCGCGACGTTGCCGCGCGAGGATTTCCCGGTCATGGCCACGTCCGACTATACCACCAATTTCAGCGCCCCGGCGCCAGTATTGCGCCGGCTGTTCGACAAAGCGAAATTCGCGATCTCGACCGAGGAGACGCGGTATTACCTGAATGGTGTCTACATGCACGTGGCCGACGGCGAGGATGGGCAGGTGCTGCGTTGCGTGGCGACCGACGGCCACCGTCTGGCCCGCATCGATGCGTCCCTGCCTGAAGGCGCCGCCGGCATGGCCGGCATCATCGTTCCGCGCAAGACGGTGGGCGAGTTGCGCAAGCTCTTGGACGACGACGATCTGCAGGTGGCGGTGAGCGTGTCCGAGACCAAGGTGCGCTTTGCCACGCCAGACATCACGCTGACCTCCAAGGTCATCGATGGCACATTTCCGGACTACACGCGGGTCATTCCGCAGGGCAACACCCGCCGGATGGAGGTCGATGCCGCCGAATTCGCCCGCGCCGTGGACCGCGTCGCCACCGTCAGCAGCGAACGCAGTCGGGCGGTCAAGCTGCAGCTGGACGAGGATCGCCTGATCCTGTCTGTAAACGCGCCGGATTCGGGAGCTGCAGAGGAAGAGCTGGCCGTGGCCTATACGGACGAACGACTGGAGATCGGCTTCAACGCGAAATACCTGCTGGAAATCGCGAGTCAGGTGGACCGCGAGAATGCGGTCTTCATGTTCAACGGTTCCGCCGACCCGACCCTGATGCGCGAAGGCAACGACATGTCTGCCGTCTATGTCGTCATGCCGATGCGGGTCTAGGATTTCGGTTCTTGACAGAACCGAGCCTCCGGCGGAGGTATTTTTGACGAGAAGAAGGGCGGACCCGCGATGACGGGGGTACGGGTCGCGCGATTGCAGATGTCGCATTTCCGCTCGCACAGGCGGGCGGAGGTTGTGACCGACGGTCGCCCCGTGGCGATCCATGGACCCAACGGTGCTGGCAAGACCAATCTGCTGGAGGCGGTATCGCTGTTGTCGCCGGGGCGCGGGCTGCGACGGGCGGGAGCGGACGACCTCGTGCGCCGGCCAGAGGCGCTGGGCTGGAAGGTCTTTGCCGATGTGGTCGCGGACCGGCAGGCGTTCGAGATCGTCACCGGGGCCGAGGCAGGCCAGTCGCGCAGCGTCCAGGTCGACGGCAAGGCCACAACACAAACGGCGCTGGCCGCCATCCTCCGTGTGCTCTGGCTCGTCCCGGCGATGGACCGGCTGTGGATCGAGGGGGCAGAGGGACGGCGGCGGTTCCTCGATCGCGCGACCCTGAGTTTCGTACCGTCCCATGCGGAAGCGACATTGCGCTATGAGAAAGCCATGCGCGAGCGTAACCGTCTGCTGAAGGACATGGTCCGCGATGCGCATTGGTATGCCGCGCTGGAGGCGAGCATGGCCGAGGCGGGCGCGGCGGTGCAGGCGAACCGCCGGACGGCCATCACGGCCCTGATGGCAGCGCAAGAGGATGCGCTGACCGCCTTCCCTGCCGCCACCCTGACCCTGATCGAAGGTGGCGAAGATGCGCAGGGCGAGGACGCGTTGCGCGAGGCTTTCGCCGCTGGCCGCGCGCGTGATCTGGCGGCGGGGCGCACACTTTCGGGGCCGCATCGCAGCGATCTGGATGCCGTTTATGCGGACAAGGACGTGCCGGCGCGCGACTGTTCCACCGGAGAGCAAAAGGCGCTGTTGATCAGCCTTATCCTGGCGAATGCCCGTGCGCTGAAAGCCGGGACGGGACAGCCGCCCGTCCTGCTGCTGGACGAGGTTGCGGCCCATCTGGACACCGCGCGGCGCGCAGCGCTTTATGACGAGGTCTGCGCGCTGGGTGCGCAGGCGTGGATGACCGGGACGGAGATCCAGCTGTTCGAAGCCCTTGGCGGACGGGCCCAGTATCTGGCTGTGATCGAAGGTCCGGATGGGTCCGTCGTGTCGGAAGGCGAGGTGCAATGACAGGGAGCCATCCGAAACCGCATGCTGAATCGCACGCGTCCGCGCTTGCATATCCCGTCAGAATGGCGGGGTTAGGGCTGAGATGACGATCACACTGGGGGACATGGCGCTTTATGCGGCGGCACTCTTTGCGCTGTTCCTTACGCCCGGCCCGGTCTGGGTGGCGCTGATCGCGCGCACCCTGTCCGGCGGGTTCAACGCGGCCTGGCCGCTGGCGCTGGGGGTTGTCGTGGGTGACGTGCTTTGGCCGTTGCTGGCGATCCTCGGCGTGACGTGGATCGTGTCGGTCTACGCCGATTTCATGGTCGTGCTGCGCTGGGTGGCCAGCGTGACCTTTGTCGTCATGGGGGTGCTGATCATCCGCAACGCAGGCCGGTCCATAGGATCCGACAGCCGTCTGACGCGTCCCGGCATGTGGGCCGGCTTCCTTGCGGGGGTGGCGGTCATCCTCGGCAATCCCAAGGCGATCCTGTTCTACATGGGCGTGTTGCCCGGCTTCTTTGACCTGACGCGGCTGACCGCGCCGGACATCGCTGCGATCTGCTTTCTGTCACTGATCGTGCCCCTGACGGGAAACCTGATCCTCGCCTTCTTTTTCGGACGTGCGCGGGCGCTTTTGACATCGCCCTCTGCCGTGCGGCGGACCAACAGAATTGCGGGCGGGCTGCTGATCGCCGTCGGATGCGTTATCCCCTTCGTCTAAGTTGGTCCGCCATTCTGATGACTGGCTATGACGATTGATCCCTTGCTAGGCTTTCCCATGTGCCAAGGGAACGATCCATGCGACTGACATCTGCCGCCATACTGCTGTCGCTGATTGGCGCACCGATCTCGGCCCAGTCCATCATGGCCGGCGTCGATCTGACCTCGCCCGCAATGACAGAGGCCACGATGACGCGGGACGAGGTGATCGCCGCCCTTGCCGCCCCCCATGCCGATCTGAGTGGCGCCCGGTTGAACGGGCTCGACCTGTCGGGGGTCAATTTCAAGGGTGTTAACCTGCGTCTGGCCCGGTTGAACGGCGCTGATCTGACTGGTGCATTGCTGGATGGCGCCAATCTCGATCAGGCGTGGCTGCTGAAGGCGCGGATGGATGGCGCATCCCTCCGCGGGGCCAGCCTGTTTCAGGCGCAGTTGATCGGCGCGTCGCTGAAGAGCGCGGATTTCACGGATGCCCGCGCCGCCGGGAACTTCAACAAGGCCGATCTGACCGGCGCGATCTTCGTGGGTGCCGACCTCGGGGCCGAATTGGGCAACCAATCGATGGGGCTGATGCGGGGCGACCTGACCGGGGCGAACGCGCGGGGCGCGGACTTTACCGGTGCCCGCCTCGTGCGGACGGTGCTGAGCTTCGCGACGCTGACGGATACGGATTTCAGCGGTGCCGACCTGTCGACGGCCAATCTTGCGGGGGCCGACCTGACCGGCGCGCGGCTGACCGGAGCCGACCTGACGGAGGCCGATGTAACCTCTGCCCGGCTGTCAGCGCTGGTCGAGACGGACCCTGCCGTGCTGCGCCCGGCGCTGAACCTGAAGCGGGCCTTTCATGATTGACGGGCAGTGGCGCGGTGGAACACAAAATATGGTGCGTTAGGCGTGACATAGCCTGACAAAAAGCATATATTTTGCGGGTAATAGACAGGAAATTCCCGCATGTCCGACGACACCGCCGAAAATGCCGCTTACGGCGCCGATTCCATCAAGGTTCTGAAGGGGTTGGAGGCAGTTCGCAAGCGGCCCGGCATGTATATCGGTGACACCGACGACGGGTCCGGTCTGCACCACATGGTCTACGAGGTCGTTGACAATGGCATCGACGAAGCGCTGGCCGGTCACGCGGACCATGTCAGCGTGAAGATTCATGCCGATGGCAGCGTTTCCGTCGGCGACAACGGACGCGGCATTCCCGTCGATATGCACAAGGAAGAGGGCGTGTCGGCCGCCGAGGTCATCATGACCCAACTTCATGCAGGCGGGAAGTTCGACAGCAACTCCTACAAGGTATCCGGCGGTCTGCACGGTGTCGGCGTGTCCGTCGTGAACGCCCTGTCCGACTATCTGGAGTTGCGGATCTGGCGCAATGGCAAGGAACACTACGCCCGGTTCGAGGGCGGCTATACGACCGAATCCCTACGGGTCGTCGGCGACGCGAACGGTCGCAAGGGGACGGAGGTGCGGTTTCTCGCCAGCATGGCGACCTTCAGCAACCGCGACTACGACTTTCATACGCTGGAAAAGCGTCTGCGCGAACTGGCGTTCCTGAACTCCGGCGTCCGCATCATCCTCGAGGACGAGCGCCCGGCCGAGCCGCTGCGCACGGAACTGTTCTACGAAGGCGGCGTGAAGGAATTCGTCAAATACCTCGACCGGTCGAAATCCTCGATCCTGCCGGAGCCAATCTATGTCCGCGGCGAGCGTGACGACATCGGCATCGAAGTCGCGATGTGGTGGAACGACAGCTACAACGAGATGGTGCTGCCGTTTACCAACAACATCCCGCAGCGCGACGGCGGCACCCACATGGCCGGTTTCCGCGCCGCCCTGACCCGGACGATCAACAACTACGCCCAGACCAGCGGCATCGCCAAGAAGGAGAAGGTCAGCTTCACCGGCGACGACGCGCGCGAGGGGCTCACCTGCGTGCTGTCGGTGAAGGTGCCCGATCCGAAATTTTCCAGCCAGACCAAGGACAAGCTGGTGTCGTCCGAGGTGCGCCCGGCAGTCGAGAACCTGGTGGGCGAGAAGCTGGCCGAATGGTTCGAGGAAAATCCGTCCATCGCAAAGATCGTCGTCGGCAAGATCGTGGAGGCGGCGCTCGCCCGAGAGGCGGCCCGCAAGGCCCGTGATCTGACCCGGCGCAAGACGGCGATGGACGTGAACTTCCTTGCCGGCAAGCTGAAGGATTGCTCCGAAAAGGACCCGTCTAAAACCGAAGTCTTTCTGGTTGAGGGTGACTCTGCTGGCGGATCGGCCCAGACGGGGCGCGACCGGGGCACGCAGGCGATCCTGCCGCTGAAGGGCAAGATCCTGAACGTGGAGCGCGCCCGCTTCGACCGGATGCTGGGCAGCCAGGAGATCGGCAACCTCGTCATGGCGCTCGGCACCGGCATCGGGCGTGACGAGTTCAACATCGCCAAGCTGCGCTATCACAAGGTCATCATCATGACCGACGCCGACGTGGACGGGGCGCATATCCGCACCCTGCTTCTGACCTTCTTCTTCCGCCAGATGCCGGAACTGATCGAGGGCGGCTACCTCTACATCGCCCAGCCACCGCTTTACAAAGTGTCGCGGGGCAAGTCCGAGGTCTATCTCAAGGATCAGGCGGCAATGGACGAGTTCCTGATCGAGCAGGGGATCGAGGGGGCCATGCTGCGGCAGGGCAACGGCGAGGAGATCACGGGCGCCGATCTGCGACGCGTGGTCGAGGATGCACGCCAGCTGCGCCGCGTGCTCGACGCCTTCCCGACGCATTATCCACGTCACATCCTCGAGCAGGCGGCGATCGCCGGCGCCTTCGCGCCCGGCGCGGTGGCCGAAAACCTGCAGGGCGTTGCAGACAAGGTGGCGCAGCGTCTGAACCTCATCGCGCTGGAATGGGAGCGTGGGTGGCAGGGCCGGATCACGCAGGACCACGGCATCCGCCTTGCGCGGATCCTGCGCGGGGTGGAGGAGGTCCGCACCCTCGACGGCGGCTTGCTGCGGTCCGGCGAGGCGCGCAAGACCGGCACTTTCACGCAGGCGCTGCAGGATGTCTACGATCTGCCCGCGACGCTGGTGCGGAAGGATCGCAGCCAATTGATTCACGGGCCGCTCGATTTGCTGGCCGCGATCCTGGAAGAAGGCGAGCGAGGTTTGTCGCTGCAACGCTACAAGGGTTTGGGAGAGATGAACCCAGAGCAACTGTGGGAAACGACCCTCGACCCCGACGCGCGGACGCTTTTGCAAGTCAAGGTGGACGACGTGGCCGAGGCGGACGACCTGTTCACCAAACTGATGGGTGACGTCGTCGAACCCCGCCGCGCTTTCATCCAAGACAACGCGCTCAACGTCGAAAATCTCGATTTCTGATCAAGTGTAGGATCGCGCATAATCGTGCGCGATCCCCATAAGTTTGCGCGATTTGCGCGAAGGTTTGCGCGTTATCAGCGCCGAGCGTTTCTGACTTCAGTCGATCCACGCTTCCAGCGGTAGGGCGTTCAGTTCATTGCGCACACTCCGCCACCGCGGCATTTCCCGGTCGAGAACGGCAGTGAATCTCTGATCGTGCCGAGGCGAGATCAGGTGGGCGAGTTCGTGCAAGATCACATAGTCGATCATACTCTCTGGCTTCTTTACGAGCGAAGAGTTCAACCAGATGATCCGTTTGTCGGTGTTGCAGCTGCCCCATTTCGTTTTCATGGGACGGATGCCCCACCAATCGGGATGCACACCAAGCCGTGTGGTCCAAGTATCGAACCTTGGCAGCGCCCAGTCACGAAGCCGGTTTTTCATCCAGGATGCCATCCAGCGCTCCCGTTGACCGGTATCAGCCCCGGATGGAACTTTGAGGATCAAGCGATCGGCTCCGGATCGCACGATACGATGGACCTGCTTGTCCCACTCTTCAACTTCGAGCCGGAGGGGACGACCGAAATAGAAGTGCGTCTCCCCTGAGACATACTTCCGAACAGGCTGACGAGGCTGGCTCAGGAACTGGGCCTGCTTCCTTCTAATCCACGACATTCTTGTGAGCACGGCGACACGAATGGCCTCGCCACTTACCCTCTCCGGGGCGGCGACCCGAACTCTGCCTGCGGGAGGGTAGCATCCTATGTGAAGGTTCTTAATGTTTTTGCGAACTATTTCGACATCGACACCGCCGATCTCCGCAACCTCAATATTCATTCTGGTTCTTCAGGATCTCGAAGATCCGCTCCATTTTGACGGGGTCATCAAAGAAGGGCTCCAGACTGCGGCGAATCTTTCGTTCCTTCATGGCATTGCCGCGCCACCCGAAGGGTGCCGTGTCTCGGACAGCCTGATCGACCTTCATGGCCAAATCCTCATCACCATCGAGGTTATCAAAGAGGGCCTTCTTCCCCGCAGTCGTCATGCTCTCCGGATACACATTGCCATGGCCCGCTTTCGCCTGCGTTACCATCTCTTTGATGCGCTCAAGATACTCGGCGTATTCGATCGCGTCGTTTCGCCTTTGTAGAACGAGGTCAGAAAGCAGATCGGACATTTTCTCGTAGAATCGAGGGTTAACCGGCGTTTCCTTGATGATGAGCTTTCGCACATTGTTCTCGATCGCTTCCGCGATGTTTTCGCGCTTGCGCTTTGACGCTTCCGGAAGGTCATCCTCCAGGCGTTGGTCACCGAACCGCCGACGCGCGTTGGCCAGATCGCGCAACCGACCGCGCAGGACCGTGTCCGGGGGACGCCGAGAGCGATAGCGGATCATCGTGCGATCTGCGCCGACGATGTGGCAGGCCCGCCGTTCCGACAGGCCATGCTCGGCCCGAAGATACGCAACGGCTTCGCGCTTCCCGGCGGGCCCTGCCACTTTTTTGAAACCAGATCCTTCATCGCCGCCAGATCCAGCATCTGTTCGGCCAAAAGCTTCTTTAGCCTGGCGTTCTCGTCCTCGAGTGTCTTCAGCCGCTTGGCCTCCGGCACCGTCATGCCGCCGAACTTGGCCCGCCATTTAATGGGATGGATGTCTCTCCCGCCATCAGCAACGTTGCGGGTGTGACGCAGCAGAATGGAGAGGGAAATGACAGTCGCATTCCTTGGAATAGA
>NZ_FQUE01000011.1 GCF_900128995.1 Loktanella atrilutea
ATCACATTGAGGCCGATGCCGCCAAGACCGAAGACGATGGCGCGGCTGCCGTATTCCACCTTGGCGGTGTTGATCACGGCCCCGATGCCGGTGGTCACGCCGCAGCCGATGTAGCAGACCTTGTCGAAGGGTGCGTCGTCGCGGATCTTGGCCAGCGCGATCTCCGGCAAAACCGTATGGTTGGCGAAGGTCGAGCAGCCCATGTAGTGCAGGATCGGCGTGCCATCGAGCATGCTGAACCGCGAGGTCCCGTCGGGCATCACGCCCGCGCCTTGCGTCGTGCGGATCTTCTGGCAGAGGTTGGTCTTGGGATTGAGGCAGTACTCGCACTCGCGGCACTCGGGCGTGTAGAGCGGGATCACGTGATCGCCGGGCTTCAGCGAGGTCACGCCCTCGCCCACCTCCAGCACGACACCCGCGCCCTCATGACCCAGGATCGCCGGAAAGGCGCCCTCGGGATCGTCGCCGGACAGGGTGAAGGCGTCCGTGTGGCACAGGCCGGTCGCCTTGATCTCCACCAGCACCTCGCCCGCCTTCGGGCCGTCGAGGTTCACCTCCATGATCTCGAGGGGTTGTCCGGCCTTCAGGGCCACGGCTGCACGGGTTCGCATGGGTTCATCCTTCTTTGGCGGCACCAGTCCCGTCGGGGCCGGACCGCGCATGTCGTTCTACTGGGGATCACGCCCGCGCCGCACCGGCGCGGGCGGTCGAAGTCAGGCGGGGAGTACGCCCTTCTTCTTGGCCGTGAAGGTCGCGATCGCGTCCATCAGGGCCGGTGACAGGGCATCGTAGGGCGGCAGACCCAGTTCATTCAGCCGCGCGCGCACGTCACCCATCCTGTCGGGGCTCACGCCTCCCTCGATCGCCGAGGAGACGAAGGCCGCGAACTGCGGTGCGGACCAGCCAGTCTCGTCCGACAGTTCGGTGTGCACGAAGTCGAGGCCGTGGAACGGATGGTCCTTCTCGATCCGGCCATACATGTGTGTGCCGCATTCCTTGCAGGCATGACGCAGGATCGTGGCATCCTCGTTCACGACCTTCAGCTTTTCGGGATGGGCCGTCACTTCGACCGCGTTGCGGTCGACCACGGCCACCTGGCTGAAGTCCGCCCCCTCGGGCTTCCAGCACTGGGTACAGCCGCAGATGTGGTTGTGCGCGGTCTGCGCGCTGATCTTCACCTCGACCTTGTCGGTCGCACAGTTGCAGGTCAGGGTGCCGCCGGAAAAGTTTGGTTTCTCGTCATGCTTTACACCGTTATCCACCGCCGGATGGATCTTCACGTCTTCATGGGCCATGTCTGGTTTCCCCCCTCATCATGTCCCGCGACTATCGGCGCTTCACCGCCATGTGACAATTCAACCTAAAAGGTGAGGCCGTCCTGGACGCCGCTGCCCCGGCCATTGTCATCGGCCCTGCCGGACCCCACACTGGACCAAGCCCCCAGTTCAAGGACCGTCATGCCCTTTACCTTTTCCGCCCTGCCCGACGCCCCGAAGGCCGCGCGCCGCCCCGCGACGATCACCGTGCACGGCACCGACCTGCACGACGATTACGGGTGGCTGCGCGCCGATAACTGGCAAGAGGCAATGCGTGCGCCGGACCGCCTGCCTGCCGACATTGCCGCCTATCTGACGGCTGAAAATGCCTATTACGACAGGGCCATGGCGGATACGACCGACCTGCAGGCGCGGCTGGTGGCCGAGATGCGCGGACGGATCAAGGAAGACGACAGCAGCGTGCCGCGTCCGAACGGGCCCTACGCCTACGGCGTGCGTTACGATGACGGCGCGGAATATCCGGTGTTCGTCCGCACGCCGCGTGAGGGCGGCACAGCGGAGGTGATGCTGGACGTCAACGCGGTCGCCGCCGCAGAGAATTACTTTCAGCTTGGAACGACAGAGGTCAGCCCGGATCACCGCACGCTGGCCTGGGCCGCCGACGTGAACGGATCGGAGTTCCATCGCCTGACCTTCCGCGACCTGACCACGGGCGCCGATCTGGACTACCATATTTCGGACGTCGGGTCCGTCGCCTGGGCCGACGGGAGGACGCTGCTTTACGTCCGCGTCGACGCGCGGCATCACCCGAACCAAGTCTATCGCCATACCCTCGGCACCGATCCCGCGACGGATGTGCTTGTCTATACGGAAGCCGATACGCGCTATCACGTCGGTGTCCATCGCCTGCGGTCCGGGGCCTTCGTCGCGATCTCGACAGGCATGAACGACGAAAACGAGATCAGCGTCATCCCGACGGCCGACCCGACCGCGGCACCGCAGGTGATCGAGCCGCGCACTACCGGTCTGGAATACGACATCGAACACCAGGGCGACGCGTTCCTGATCCTGACGAATGCCGATGGCGCGCAGGATTTCAAGGTGATGACGGCACCGGTTGCCACGCCCGCGCGCGATCACTGGACCGACCTAATCCCGCACGAGGAGGGTCGCATGATCGTGGGCATTGCCGCCTACAGGGACTGGACAATCTGGACCGAACGGCGCAACGCCCTCCCCCGGATCTGCTATGTGCGTGCCGATGAACCGATCAGCGCGGCGCGCAGCATCGCGTTCGACGAGGAGGCCTACAGCCTCGGCAGCGATCCCAGTCCGGAATACGATACAGACAGCTTCCGATTCACCTATTCCTCACCCACGACGCCGGGTCAGGTCTATGATTACGACCTGTCGACCGGCATGCGGAGGTTGCGCAAGACGACAGAGATCCCCTCGGGCCACGATCCGGCGGACTACGTCACGGTCCGCACTGCGGCGCCGTCCCACGACGGAGCGCTCGTGCCGGTGACGATCCTTTATCACAAGAACACCCGTCTGGACGGCAAGGCCCCCTGCCTGCTTTACGGTTACGGGTCCTATGGCGCCAGCATGCCGGCGTCCTTTTCCGCCAACCGCCTGTCGTTGGTAAACCGCGGCTTCATCTACGCCATCGCCCATGTCCGGGGCGGCGAGGAACTGGGCCGCAATTGGTACGAGGCCGCCAAGTTCGGCGGCAAGCCCAACACGTTTCACGATTTCATCGCCGTGGCGCGGCAGTTGATCGCCGACCGCTACACCGACCGGGGCCGCATCGTCATTCAGGGCGGGTCGGCGGGGGGCCTGCTGGTGGGGGCCGCGCTGAACATGGCGCCGGAGTTGTGGGCCGGGGCGATCGCGGACGTGCCATTTGTCGACGTCCTGACCACGATCCTCGACGACACGCTGCCGCTGACCCCGGGCGAGTGGTCGCAGTGGGGCAATCCGATCGAAAGCCGGCAAGCCTTCGACGACATCAGGGGTTATTCACCCTACGACAACGTGACGATGCAGGCCTATCCGCCCATCCTCGTGACCGCCGGCGTGTCGGATCCGCGCGTCACCTACTGGGAACCCGCCAAATGGGTGGCCCGGTTGCGCGCGTTGAAGACCGACGAGAACATCCTGATGTTGCGTACGAACATGACGTCGGGCCATTTCGGACGGTCAGGCCGTTTCGCTGCGCTGGAGGATGCCGCACGATCCTATGCCTTTGCCCTGAAGGCGGTCGGCGCCGACCTCTCCTCGACGTGATCTGCGACATAAGTATGATAGACGCTGGCCCGACGGGTCCTGATAGTCTGTGGACACGCAACCCATTGGGAGGACCATCATGGCCTGGACGAAACCGATCATCCGCGAAATCGAGTGCGGCATGGAAATCAACATGTACGGCCCGGACAGCGAAGAAGACGCCGGCGGCGTGCTGTTCTAGGAATTGCCTGTGCGCGGGGGGCCGCTGAATGACCTTTCGCGCACATATCCTCGGGGCCGCTGCCGGTGGCGGGCTGCCCCAGTGGAACTGCGGGTGTGACAACTGCAACCTCGCCCGGCGGGGCGAAATCCCGCCCCAGTCCCAGTCCTCGGTCGCCTTCACGGCGACGGGCCGCGATTGGGCGATTCTGAACGCTTCCCCCGACATCCGCGACCAGCTGGCACGCACGCCCGCTTTGCACCCCACTGACCTGCGGACGCTGTCGCTGCGGTCAGTGCTTGTGACAAACGGCGACATCGACCACGTTGCCGGTCTGCTGACGCTGCGCGAACAGCAGCCGTTCACCCTGTTTGCGACGGCGGACATTCATCGCACGCTGGCCGAAAACCCGATCTTTGCCGCGCTCAATCCCGCCGTGGTGACGCGGCGGACCATCGCATTGGGTAATACGGTCGAGATCGCGGAGGGACTGACCGCGACGCTTTTCGCGGTGCCGGGCAAGGTGCCTCTCTATCTGGAGGGCGCAACGGTGCAGACCGACCTGATGGGCGAACAGACTGTCGGCGTGCATCTGCGGGCGGATGGCAAGGATGCGTTCTACATCCCCGGCTGCGCCGCCTTTCCCGCCGACCTGCGTGACCGGCTGAATGGGGCCGCTGTGGTGTTTTTCGATGGCACCCTGTGGGAGGATGACGAGATGGTAACTGCGGGCCTGAGCCAGAAGACTGGCAGGCGCATGGGGCACATGTCCATGTCGGGGCCTGACGGGTCGATGGCCGCCTTCGACGGGCTGGATGCGGGGCGCCGCATCTATGTCCACATGAACAACACGAACCCGGTCCTGCGCCCCACTTCCGACCAGCGCCGCATCGCGCAAGAGGCCGGGTGGACGATCGCGCAGGACGGGATGGAGATCGAGATATGACCCAGTCGAGAGAGGCTTTCGAGGCGCGCTTGCGCCAGATCGGGGTGGAGCGTTACCACGACAAGCATCCGTTTCATCACCTGCTGCATTCGGGTGGCTGCACTCCCGATCAGGTGCGCGCCTGGGTCATCAACCGTTTCTACTATCAGGCCAGCATCCCGATGAAGGACGCGGCCTTTATGTCGCGCGTCACCGACCCCGCCCTGCGCCGCGCCTGGCGGTCCCGGATCGAAGATCACGACGGCACTGACCAGAACGAGGGCGGCATCATGCGCTGGCTGCGGCTGGCGGATGCCGTCGGCCTCGACCGCGACTATGTCGCCAGCACCGACGGCGTGATGGCGGCGACGAAGTTCGCCGTCGACGCCTACGTCCGCTTCGTGCGCGACAAGACCCTGCTGGAGGCGGTGGCCGCCTCGCTCACCGAACTCTTCGCGCCAAAAATTCACGCCGCCCGGATCGAGGGGCTGTTGCAGCACTATGACTTCGCCGACGACAGCAGTCTTTCCTATTTCCGCAACCGTCTGTCGGAGGCGCCGAAGGACGTGGCCTTTGGTCTCGATTGGGTTTTGACCCATGCGGACACGCAGGAAAAGCAGGACGCCGCAGCGGCTGCGCTGACCTTCAAGACCGACGTGCTCTGGGCACAGCTCGACGCGCTGCACGCCGCCTACGTCACGCCTGGCGCGATCCCACCCGGCGCGTGGCAGCCCGGCACGCATCTTGTCCCGGCCCGCGCCAAGGCCTCCTGATGGAGGATTTCATCCCTGTCATTCCGCGCGGCGTGCGCCTGCATTTCGACAGGGTGCGCGACCTGTGGGTACTGCTCGCGCCGGAACGGACGATCAACCTCGACCCCGTCGGCCTTGCCATCCTGAACGAAGTCGACGGCGAACGGTCAGTCTCGCAGATCGCGGGCGACCTTGCTGCACGGTACGACGCCCCGGTCGACCAGATCACGACCGACATGCGCGAATTTCTGGCAGGTCTGATGGACCGCCGCATCATGGAGACCCGGCCATGAATACACACGCCAAACCCACCGCCGCGACGACTGTGCGCCCGAAACCACCCATCGCGATGCTGGCCGAGCTGACTCATCGCTGCCCCCTGTCCTGCCCCTACTGTTCGAATCCGCTGGAGCTGACGAAGCGCGACGCCGAACTGCCGACCGAGGTCTGGGTCGACGTTTTCCGGCAGGCGGCTGACCTTGGCGTGCTGCAACTGCATCTTTCGGGCGGCGAGCCTGCGTCCCGTCGCGATCTGGTCGACCTCGTGCGCGCCGCGCGGGATGTGGGGCTATACACCAATCTCATCACCTCTGCGATCGGCCTGACCGAGCGACGACTGAAGGAACTGGACGAGGCCGGCCTGGACCACGTGCAATTGTCCCTGCAGGGCACCGACGCCGAGATGGCCGACCGTATCGGCGGCTACCGCGGCGGATTTGCGCGAAAGATGCAGGCGGCGCAGTGGATCGTCGACGCGGGCTTTCCACTGACGCTGAATGCCGTTGTCCATCGTCAGAACCTGCACCAGCTGCCCCGCGCCATCGAGATGGCGGTCGAGATGAAGGCCCGGCGGATCGAGGTCGCCATCGTGCAGTTCCACGGCTGGGCGATGGAAAACCGCGCCGCCATGATGCCGACCCGCGAACAGGCGGCCGAGGCCGGTCGGATCGTGGCGGAGGCGCGCGTGCGGCTGAAGGGACAGCTCGTGCTCGACTACGTTCCCGCCGACTACCACAACGACTATCCCAAGCGCTGCATGGGTGGCTGGGGCACGACCGGCCTGAACGTGACACCGGAGGGCAAGGTCCTGCCCTGCCACGCGGCCGAGACGATCCCGCATCTGACCTTCGACAACGTCCGCGACAGGCCCCTGTCCGAGATCTGGTATCAGGGTGCCGCCTTTCAGGCCTACCGCGGCGAGGACTGGATGCAGGAACCCTGCCGATCCTGCGAGCGCCGCAAGATCGACTTTGGCGGCTGCCGGTGTCAGGCCATGGCGATCGCCGGCGATCCGGCGGCAACCGATCCGGTCTGCATCAAGTCGCCGCTGCACGGCCGCATGGTGGCGATGGCAGATGATTTCGCGGGCGACGACGCAGCTGTCCTGACCTACCGCACCGGTCCCTGAGGTATCAGAGAGGCGTCGCCGCACGCTGCAGGACGGCAGCGAAGAAGCCGTCGGTTCCGTCGCGGGCCGGCGTCAGTGACAGGTATTCCGCAGCGGATAGCCCTTCCAGACCGGGGGCCACCTTGGCGATCGGTACGACGTGAAATGCCGGGTACGCGGCGAGAAAGGCCGCCATCTGTGCCTCGTTTTCCTCAATCAGCAAAGAGCAGGTGGCATAGACCAGACGCCCGCCCGGCTTCACCAGCCGCGCCGCGCTGGCAAGGATCCGCGCCTGCAGCGCCACCAGATGTTCGAGCCCTTCTTCGCGCGCGGCGCGCCAGCGGGCATCGGGATTGCGGCGCCACGTGCCGGTGCCGCTGCAGGGCGCATCGACCAGCACGCGGTCAAAAGTGCCCTTCCGGCGCTTGACCCAGCGATCCGTCTCGCTGGTCAGCATCTGGGTCTGGACGTTGTGAAGACCGGCCTTGCGGACCCGTTCGGCACAACGCTTCAACCGGCCCGCGCTGACGTCGCAAGCCGCCACGTGACCCTTGTTGGCCATCCGCGTCGCCAGCGCCAGCGTCTTGCCACCTGCCCCGGCACAGAAATCGGCCACGCGATCCCCCGGCTGCGCATCAACCAGCAGGGCGACCAGCTGCGACCCTTCGTCCTGAATTTCCATCTCGCCGGTCTTCAGCGGGCTCAGGCGAGTCAATGACAGACGTTCCCTGATCCGGATGCCGTCGGGCGCCAGACGCGTCGCCTCCGCCGGCACACCCAGAGACGCGAGGGTGCGCAGCATCTCCTTGCGCGACGTGCGAAGGGTGTTGACCCGCAGATCAAGCGGGGGAGGTGTCAAAACGGCTTCCATTTCGGCTGCGAATTCTGTGCCGAAACGGCGTCGCAACGGTCCAGCGGCCCAGTCCGGCACCTCGAGCCGCACCTCTTCCGGCATGGCCGGGTCAGCGATGCTCTTGCCCTGCAGCCGTTTCAGCAGGGCACGTTCCCCCGCCGTCAGACCAGCGGGCGCATCCTTTGCTCCGGTGAAGTGCCGCGCGGCATGGTCGGGGCCGCGGTTGTCGCCGATCGCCAGCCATACGAGCAGCCGGGCGCGCGGCGTATCATCATGGCCCAGCGCGCCGAGCCACCATCCCAGCCGCGCGCGATGCCGCAGGACAGCGTCCAGCAGGTCCAGTACAGCGCCGCGATAACCCTCGGTCATGCCGCGCCGTGCGCGCAGAAAGGTCGACACGACGGCATCGGCTGGGCGCGGATCGCGGTCGACGTCCGTCATGAGGTCGAGGGCAGCTTGAAGGCGGGCGGCGGGGGTCATGGTCAAATGAAGTCGGTTAGGAAGGTTGTCTGTGGGTGCTGTTCCGGCAGCCCGTCGGCCATCAGCCGCGGCGCCTCTCTACTGCCCGCGCCGATACATTGAAACCGCCATTTTGTACGCAGACGCGATCTGCGTGTGAGCAACGGGGTGGCAGGTCAAGGGTCGTTCCATCGTAAGATTGACGAGGAAAGCTTAGCCCGTGTCGGTGGGCATGCCCGTTGCCCAAACGGGTAAGTCGGCGCCCTACCCGTCGGCGGATGCTTTTTATACCAACGGTTCTGTCGCGCGGCGGGTGTTGCGGGTGAGATGGACGGATACCCCCGATGCAAGGTCGCAGATCATGCTCCAGACCGGACCGCACCCATCGCCATCACTGCCAGCCGCCGCCGACCGCGCGCTGACCGACGCGACGTCGCAGGTCCGCGCGATCCTGAGGCGCAGTCTGATCGAGGTGACGCGGGACCAGTTGCCGGATGCCGCGACGCTGCTGGACGGCCACCGGCCGATCAACCGGGTGGCGCGCGGCGAACGATTCCTTGCGCTGCAACTACTTGGCACATGGCACCAGCTTCTTGCGATCGCGCGAGAGTTCGAGGCGGTTCAGAAGCGCCGGGCAACAGAGAGGGCGGGGGATGCGGCGGACATCGGCGGATCCTTTGCAGAGGTTCTGGGCAGCATGACCCGGTCCGGCGCATCTGCGTCGGAGATCGAAGCGGCCATCCGGCGGCTGCGGGTCGGTCCCACGATGACCGCGCATCCGACAGAGACGAAGCGCGTGACGGTGCTGGCGAACCACCGGCGGATCTACCGCCGCCTGACGGACCTCCTCGCCCGGCAATGGGCCCCGCGCGAGGAGGAGGCCCATGTGCAGGCGCTGACATCGGAGATCGAACTGCTCTGGCTGACCGGGGAACTTCGGCTGGAAAAACCGACCGTCGCGCAGGAGGTAGCATGGGGACTCTATTTCTTTGGCGAAGTGCTGTACGACGCCGTCCCGACCCTGCACGACACGCTGAACCATGCCTTGCGCCGGGTGTCCTGCGATCCGGCGCCGGGACCGTTCCTGCGTTTTTCCAGTTGGATCGGTGGTGATCGGGACGGCAATCCGCATGTGACCGCCGAAGTCACCCGCGCCGCGCTGGGTGAATACCGGCTCGCCGCCCTTCGGTCCTACCAACCGGTGCTGGAGCAGATGTGCCATGACCTGTCGCTGAGCCTGTCCGTGGCTGAGGTGGGCCAGGGGGTTCTGGGAGTGATTGCGCAACAGTTGGATCTTTGCGGGCGGGCGGCAGAAACCACGCGCTGGCACAACGCGGCGGAGCCGTTCCGGCAAGGGGCCACGGCGCTGCTGATCCGGCTGAACGCCTCGCTGGATGCGGATGCGGGCCGACCGACGGAGGCTGTGCCCTTTCGCAGCGCCCGCGAATTCCTGAGTGTCGTCGCCGCGCTCGATGCCGGCCTGATGGCGGTCGGCGCGCAGAATACCTCTGCCCGACGCACCCGCCCGCTGATGCGCCGAATCGAGACCTTCGGGTTCCACACCGCGTCGCTTGATATCCGACAGAACGCCACGGTGACCAATCGGACCGTCGCGGCGGTGCTGCGTGCCCGCGGTCAGGATGTGCCGGCCATCGGATCGCCTGACTGGTCACGCGCCATCACCCATGCGCTGCATCATGATACGGCGCTGGATCGGGCGACACTGACCGAACTGCCAGAGGAAGCGGCGGAGACGCTCGACCTGTTCCGGCTGATGGCAGAGACCCGTGCCCGCGAGCGGGATGCGATCGGGGCCTTCATCCTGTCGATGACCACCTCTGCCGACGATATCCTCGGCGTGTACCTGCTGGCACGCTGGACCGCGACAGCAGAAGATGCGGCACAGGATGCCCCGTTGCAGATAAGGGTCGTGCCGCTGCTGGAGACCATCGAGGACCTGCGGGCGGCGACGAATATCCTTGACACCCTGTTTGCCAACCGCACCGTGCGCCGGGCGATCCGCGACCACGGCGACACGCAAGAGATCATGCTGGGCTATTCGGACAGCAACAAGGACGGTGGCTTCCTGACCTCGAACTGGGAGCTGTCGAAGGCGCAGACGGCCGTGCAACGCGTTGCCGCCCGCCACCGCATCGCCGTGTCATTCTTTCACGGTCGCGGCGGGTCGGTCAGCCGGGGTGGCGCCCCCGCAGGCCGCGCCATTGCGGCCCAGCCCGAGCGCACGGTGAACGGCCGCCTGCGCGTCACCGAGCAGGGCGAAATCGTATCGGCCAAGTTCGCGAACCGCGGGACGGCGCTGGGCAACCTCGAATTCCTGACCGCAGCGGTGCTGCGGCACACACTGGAAAGGTCCGACGACCGCCAATCTTCGGAAACGCCGGAGTTCAACGAGGCCATGGCCGCTCTGGCGGGTCTCGCACAGGTCAAATACCTCGACCTGACGGGCACGGCTGGGTTCATCGACTATTTCAATGCCGCCAGCCCGGTGGAGGAACTGGCGCTTCTCAAGATCGGATCGCGTCCCGCAAAGCGATTCGGCACCGGCATCCGCTACCTTGCCGATCTGCGGGCAATTCCCTGGGTCTTTGCCTGGAGCCAGAATCGCCACATGCTGACGGGCTGGTATGGTATCGGATCGGCGCTGTCGTCCTTTACGCGGGTGCGCGGCGAGAACGGGCTGGACCTGTTGCGCCGGATGTTCGAACGGTCACGCCTGTTCCGGCTGGTCATCGACGAAGCGGAGAAGGTGCTGTTTCAAGCCGATATGGCCATCGCCCGGGCCTATGCCGGACTGGTGCAGGACGCCGCCGTTCGCGATGCGGTCTTTTCCAAGGTCGAGCAGGAATACGATCTGACACGCAACATGATCCTGAGCGTGACCGGGGGCCACGATCTGTCACGACGATTTCCCAACTACCGCGCGCAGGCCGACGCGGTTCGCCCCCAGATGATCGGCGTCCACCGATTACAGATCGACTTGCTGGACCGTGTGCGCCGGGCGGGAGGGGCAGACGCCGCCGATCCGGTGGACGTCGACAGCCTGCTCATGTCCATCCACGTCATTTCCAGCGGGCTCGGCTGGACCGGCTGAATCATATCACAGGGAGAGAGATCAATGAATATCGCCACACAGACCGTAGATACGCGCCACGCCTTCTTTCACAGCCCGCTGACGGAGATTGACCCAGAAGTGCAGGGCACGATCACACGCGAGCTGGACCGTCAGCGCGACGAGATCGAGCTGATCGCGTCGGAAAACATCGTCAGCCGCGCCGTCATGGAAGCGCAGGGCTCGGTCATGACGAACAAGTATGCCGAAGGCTATCCGGGCCGCCGCTACTACGGCGGCTGCCGGTTTGTCGATCAGGCCGAAGACCTGGCCCGGGACCGGGTGAAGGCGTTGTTCGGTTGCACTTATGCCAACGTGCAGCCCAATTCCGGCTCGCAGGCCAATCAGGCGGTCTTCATGACACTGATGCAGCCGGGGGATACCTTTCTTGGCCTCAATCTTGCCGCCGGCGGGCACCTGACGCATGGCGCGAGCGTGAATCAATCAGGCAAATGGTTCAACGCCGTGCATTATTCCGTGCGGCAAGAGGATAATCTCCTCGACATGGATCAAGTTGCGCATTTGGCCGAGGCGCATAGGCCGAAAGTCATCGTGGCAGGCGGGTCCGCCTATTCGCGTCATATCGACTTTGCCGCCTTCCGGGAAATCGCCGACCGGGTCGGCGCAAAGCTGTTCGTGGACATGGCGCATTTTGCGGGACTGGTGGCTGGAGGCATGCATCCTTCGCCCCTGCCCTATGCAGATGTCGTGACCTCGACCACGCACAAGACCCTGCGCGGCCCGCGTGGCGGGATCATCCTGTCGAACGACGAGGAGTTGGGTAAAAAGCTGAACTCCGCCGTCTTTCCCGGGCTGCAAGGCGGTCCGCTCATGCACGTGATTGCCGCCAAGGCCGTGGCCTTCGGCGAGGCCCTGCAGCCTGCCTACAAGGACTATATCCGGCAAGTCGTGACCAACGCCCGTGCCTTGGCGGACACGCTGCAACAGGGCGGCGTCGACATCGTGTCTGGGGGCACCGACACCCACCTGATGCTGGCCGACCTGCGTCCGAAGGGACTGTCGGGCAAAATGGTGGAGGAGGCGTTGGGCCGCGCACACATCACCTGCAACAAGAACGGCATTCCCTTCGACCCGGCGCCACCGATGAAGCCGTCCGGCATTCGCCTTGGCACACCCGCCGTCACCACCCGCGGCTTGGCCGAGGGGGAGGTCCGCGCCATCGGGCGGATGATCCTGAAAGTGATCGACGGCCTTGCCGCCGGTGGCGACGACAGTGCCGGGATGGAGGCGGAGGTGCGCGAAGAGGCAACCGCGCTGATGCGGCGCTTTCCGATCTACTGACGCTGCTCCGGTGCCGGGTCCCCGCGTCAGGCGATGACGTCGCCCATCATCATCTGCGGCGTCCCGGAATAGAAATTCGGGATATCATCCAGCGCGGGGCCCGCTGCGGCGAGCGCCGCCTCTCGTGCGGCGGCATCGCGAAAGATGAAGGTCGCGACGGCGTGGGCCGGACCGGGCTGGCCGTCCTCGCCGTCGGCGACCCGGACATAGATGATCCGCTCTGCATGGGGCGCCATGTGCTCTGCCACGATCGGAATGTGGGTTGCGGTGTAATAGGCGTGATCGAAGGTGGCGCCGCCGGTCGTCGGATACAGCACCTGCAGTGAAACGGACATCGCTCTTCTCCCTGTTGCTGGCGGGCCGCACGGCTGCCCCCGCCCTTTCAGTTAGGACGCGGACCACGCGGCGCCACAGCGAAGCGCCCGGGACGGCGGGCGACCGCCGTCTTCAGGCCGTCAGACCGCCGGGCTCGTCGAGGCCGCTGGCCCGGCAGCAAGCGGTCAGGGTATTTGCGAGCAGGCAGGCGATGGTCATCGGGCCAACACCACCCGGCACCGGCGTGATCGCACCCGCCACAGCAGCGCAGCTGTCGAAATCCACGTCGCCGACGAGCCTTGATTTGCCCTCGCCCTTGTCCGGGGCCGGGATGCGGTTGATGCCCACGTCGATCACGGTGGCGCCCGGCTTGATCCAGTCGCCTGGCACCATTTCAGGCCGGCCCACGGCGGCGACCACGATATCGGCGCGGCGTACAACGTCGGCCAAACTCTTTGTGCGGGAATGGGCAATGGTGACGGTGCAGCTGTCGTTCAGCAACAGTTGCGCCATCGGCTTGCCGACGATGTTGGACCGGCCGATGATCACCGCCTCCATCCCCGACAGCGACCCGTGATGATCCCGCAGCATCATCAGACAGCCGAGCGGCGTGCAGGGCACCATGCTTTTCTGTCCCGTGCCGAGCAGGCCGACGTTGGAGACGTGAAATCCGTCGACGTCCTTCGCCGGGTTGATCGCGTTGATGATCAGGTCGGAATCGAGGTGACCCGGCAACGGCAGTTGCACGAGGATGCCGTGCACCGCCGGGTCGTCGTTCAAACGGTTCACGACCGCAAGCAGGTCGGCCTCCGACACGTCGTCATCCAGCTTGTGCTCGAAGGAGTTCATGCCGACCTCCACCGTCTGCTTGCCCTTGGCGCGGACATAGACTTGGCTGGCCGGATCCTCGCCCACCAGCACGACTGCAAGCCCCGGGGTAATATCGTGGTCGCGCTTGAGGTTGGCGACGTGGGTTGCGACCTTGTCGCGGACGGTGGCGGCAAAGGCCTTGCCGTCGAGGAGGGTTGCGGTCATCGGATTTTCCCTGGCTGCGGAACTCATCAGAACAAACCCTCGATCTGGCCTTCGGAGTCAAGACGAATGGTTTCCGACGCCGGATTACGCGGCAAGCCGGGCATGGTCATGATCTCGCCGCAGATCGCGACGACGAAGCCCGCACCGGCGGACAGCCGCACCTCGCGCACCGGCAGCCGGTGGCCGGTCGGCGCGCCGCGCCGGGTCGGATCGGTGGTGAAGGAGTATTGCGTCTTGGCGACGCAGATCGGCAGGTGGCCATAGCCGTGCTCTTGCCATTCGGCCAGCTGACTTCTGATCCTGTCGTCCGCATCGACACCGTCGGCATGGTAGATCCGTCTGGCGATGGTCTCGATCTTGTCCAGAAGCGGCATGTCGTCGGGATAGAGCACCTTGAAATCCGCCTGACCACTGTCAGCGAGGGCCACGACCTTGTGCGCCAGTTCCTCTATCCCGGCGCCGCCGTCGGCCCAGTGACGGCACAGCACCGCCTCCGTCCCCTGCCGGGCGACGTAGTCCTTCACCGCTTTTACCTCGGCCTCCGTATCGCCGGAGAAGTGGTTGATCGCCACGATCACCGGCACGCCGAACCCCTGCAGATTGCCGATGTGACGGCCAAGATTCGGACAGCCGTCCTGCACGGCGGCGACGTTCTCGGCCCCGAGGTCGCCTTTGGCGACGCCGCCGTTCATCTTCATCGCGCGTACCGTGGCGACGAGGACGACCGCGCTGGGTGCCAGACCGGCCTTGCGGCACTTGATGTTCAGGAATTTCTCTGCCCCCAGATCGGCGCCGAAACCGGCCTCGGTCACCACGTAATCCGCGATCTTCAGCGCGGTGGTGGTGGCGATGACGGAATTGCAACCGTGGGCGATATTGGCGAAGGGGCCGCCGTGGACGAAGGCCGGATTGTTTTCAAGCGTCTGCACAAGATTGGGCTGCATCGCGTCCTTCAGCAGAACGGTCATCGCACCATCGGCCTTCAGGTCGCGACAGCAGACCGGCCGCTTGTCGCGGGTATAGGCGACGATCATGTCGCCAAGTCGCCGTTCCAGATCCTTCAGGTCGCGGGCAAGGCACAGAATCGCCATGACTTCCGACGCGACGGTGATGTCGAAGCCGGTCTGGCGGGGGAAACCGTTCGCCACGCCGCCCAGCGAGGTCGCGACATCGCGCAGCGCCCGGTCGTTCATGTCCAGCACCCGTCGCCAGACGATCCGGCGCAGGTCGATGTCCAGCGCATTGCCCCAGTAGATGTGGTTGTCGATCATTGCCGCGAGCAGGTTGTGGGCCGAGGTGATGGCGTGGAAGTCGCCAGTGAAATGCAGGTTCATGTCTTCCATCGGCACGACCTGCGCATGACCGCCGCCAGCGGCGCCGCCCTTCATTCCGAAGTTCGGACCCAGCGATGCCTCGCGGATGCAAATTGCCGCGCGTTTGCCGATCCGGTTCAGCCCGTCGCCAAGGCCCACGGTCGTCGTGGTCTTGCCTTCGCCCGCCGGGGTCGGATTGATCGCGGTCACGAGGATCAGCTTGCCATCCGGTCGGTCCCGCAGGGACGAGATGAAGGATTGGCTGATCTTCGCCTTGTCGTGACCGTAGGGCAGCATGTCGCCGGCCCCGATGCCAAGGCGGGCGCCAACGTCCTGAATCGGCTGCTTCACCGCCTCGCGGGCGATCTGGATATCCGTCTTTACCGCCATGCCGGCTCCTCCCAAAACCATCTCTGCCAAGGTGCTGACACGAACCACGCCCGTTGGGCAATCGTCCCCGCGCCGCGACTGCCGTTTCCCGGCAAGTTTCCGTCCTGACGGAAACCCTAGCCCCACCCGGTCGGGCAGGGAATGCTGTATACGTCGGTATGCGGTAAAGCCTTGTCCGACAACCAAAAGTCTCAGTAGACACACGGCCTTTCACCGATCAACCTGCAAGAGAGGGGGAAGACACCGGCGGGAGGGGTGAAGCCTGCGTCAGACCCAGCACGCGACAGCGGGAGGTGTCAGATGACGGTTTCGACTGTGCCACGCGCGGTGACGACGGGCCCCGTACGGATCCTTCTGGCAGAGGCAAATCCCTTCGTCGTGTCCGCGCTGACCACCTGCTTCGACGGCGAGGCGCGGTTTCGCCTGATCGGCAGTGTTGATCGCGGAGCAGATGTGCTGGCGGTCAGGCCCGACACGGTGGACGTGGTCGTGCTGGCGTGGCAGCTCGTGGACATGATTGCCCCCGACGTGCTGCGCGCCTTGAAGGCCCGGGGGTCGGGGCTACCGGTCACGATCTTTTCCAACACCCGCGATCTGGGACACGTGCGACAGTCCGTGCGGTTGGGTGCGCTGGGGTTCTGCTATCAGTTCGACGAACCGTCGGTGCTGTTCGACACGCTGCACGCGGTGGCGAACGGGCGCATCTGCGTGCCCTTCATCGACGTGACCAAGATCAACGACACCCCGCTGGCGCAGCTGACCGTGCGAGAGAGGGAGTTGTTGTCGGTGCTGGCACGGGGCTGGACCAACCAGCAGATCGCGAACCGCACGGGCATTTCAGAGAATACAGTGAAGTATCACCTCAAGAACCTTTACGACAAGCTGGGAGTGCACAACCGTGCGATGGCGGTTGCCGTCTTTTCCCGCGAATCCTCGGACTGAACCCTGGCCCTGCCGATGACAGTCGCGACGTCGGCGGTCAGGCGCAGCCGGTGCCCCGGACCCCGATCGGGTAGGCACCGCCCCCCCGCCGCGACGGCGTTTCCTATCCTGCAAGGTGTTCTGACCGCGGCCCGCTGCCCGCATCCTGAGGTCAGATCGACGCGCAGCATTCCAAGGGAGGACCACCGCATGCCCGGCTTCAACCACCTCTACATCCCCGGCCCGACGAACGTGCCCGATCAGGTGCGGATGGCGATGAACGTGTCCATGCAGGACATGCGAGCCCCCGATTTCCCCGCCTTCACCAAACCGCTGTTCGAGAAGGTCGCGAAGGTGTTCCGCAACACGACGGGCCGCGTCTTCCTCTACCCCTCCTCCGGCACCGGCGCCTGGGAGGCGGCGATCCAGAACACCTTGTCCCCCGGCGACAAGGTGCTGATGAGCCGCTTCGGCCAATTCTCGCACCTCTGGGCCGACATGGCGATGCGTCTCGGCCTTGATGTGGAATTGATCGACTGCGACTGGGGCACCGGCGTGCCGGTGGAGCAATACGCCGAGCGCCTGAACGCCGACGTCGCGCACGAGATTCAGGCCGTCTTCGTCACCCACAACGAGACCGCCACCGGCGTCACCTCGAACGTCAAGGCGGTGCGCGAGGCGCTGGATGCGGCCAAGCACCCGGCCCTTCTGATGGTGGACGGGGTCAGCGCCGTAGGCTCGATCCCCTTCGATCAGGACGCCTGGCGGGTGGACTGCGCCGTGTCGGGATCGCAGAAGGGCTTCATGCTGCCGGCGGGCCTCGGCATGCTGTCGGTCAGCAAGTGGGCGCTGGATGCAAACAAGCGCGCCGGCTACGCGCGCACGTTCTTCAGCTTCGAGGACATGATTGCCAACAACAACAACGGTTATTTCCCTTACACCCCCGCGACCCAGTTGTTGCACGGTCTGAATACCAGCGTCGACATGATGCTGGACGAGGGGCTGGAGAATATCTGGGCCCGCCACCACCGGCTGGCCACGGGCGTGCGCAAGGCCGTCGCCGCATGGGGCCTCGACCTCTGTGCGCAGGAGGAGAAGTGGTATTCGGACACCGTCTCCGCGATCCTCGTGCCGGAGGGTTTCGACGCCCGCGACGTCATCTCGACCGCCTACAGCAAGTACAACACCTCGCTGGGGTCGGGTCTGTCCAAGGTGGCAGGCAAGGTGTTCCGTATCGGGCATCTGGGCTGGCTGAACGAAGGCATGGTCTGCACCGCCCTGTCGGTTGCGGAAATGGCGCTGATCGACACCGGTATCAAGATCGAGGCCGGGTCCGGCGTCGGTGCAGCGATCACCCACTTCAGCCAGACCGCTGCGGATGCCACCCCCAAGCGCGCCGCCGCCTGATCCCCCTTACTGACAGGAACGCCCCCATGTCCCACACCGTCCACGGCATGCGCGCCACGCGCCTGCAACGCTCCACCCTCGCGGTGCCCGCGTCGAATCCCTCCATGGTGGAAAAGGCCGCCGAGTCCGAGGCCGACGTCGTCTTCCTTGACCTGGAGGACGCCGTCGCCCCCAACGACAAGGAACAGGCCCGCAAGAACGCGATCCAGCTGCTCAACGACATCGACTGGAAGGGCAGGAACAAGGTCACGTCCCTGCGGATCAACGGCCTTGATACCCATTACATGTACCGCGACGTGGTGGATGTGGTGGAACAGGCCGGCGACAGGCTGGACGTCATCCTGATCCCCAAGGTAGGCCTGCCCGCCGACGTCTATATGGTCGAGGCGATGCTGAACCAGATCGAGATGGCCAAGGGTCTGAAGCGCAAGATCGGCATCGAGGCGCTGATCGAGACGCCGCTGGGCATGGCCAATGTGGAGGCCATCGCCGCCGCCCCGTCCCGGCTGGAGGCGATGCACTTTGGCGTGGCCGACTACGCCGCCTTCCACAAGGCGCGGACCGTCAACATCGGCGGCCTGAACCCGAACTACCCGGGCGATCAGTGGCACGCGGCGCTCAGCCGCATGACCACCGCCTGCCGGGCCTATGGCATAAGGCCCATCGACGGGCCCTTCGGCGACTTCTCTGATCCGGACGGGTTCCGCGATGCCTGCAAGCGCGGCGCGGCGCTGGGGATCGAAGGGAAATGGGCGATTCACCCCAGCCAGATCGCGCTCGCGAACGAGGAATATTCGCCCACCGAGGCCGAGGTCGACCGCGCCCGCCAGATCCTCGTGGCGCTGGAGGAAGCGGCGGCGCAGGGCCGTGGTGCGGCCAGCCTGAACGGCAAGATGGTCGACGCCGCATCAGAGAAAATGGCCAGGAACATTCTGGCGGTGCAGGAGGTCCTGAAGGCGCGCGCGGCGTAGGCCGGAGGGATCAGCAGGGAGGACGATCATGGACATCCACGAATATCAGGCCAAGGAACTGCTGGCGACGCGGGGGCTGCGCATGCCGCGCGGTGGACTGGCCTACAGCCCCGAACAGGCTGCCTATCGCGCCACGGAAATCGGCGGCGACCGCTGGGTGGTCAAGGCGCAGGTCCATTCCGGCGCCCGCGGCAAGGCCGGCGGCATCATCCTGTGCGACAGCGATACGGAAGTGGCGGAGGCCGCGGAAAAGCTGCTGGGCCAGCGTCTGGTCACGGCGCAGACGGGGCCGCAGGGCAAGCTCATCAATCGCCTCTACATCGAGGAGACGGTCAGGATCGACAAGGAGCTTTATCTGGGCTTCGTGCTGGACCGCAAGGAAGAGCGGATCATCGTCATCGCCTCTTCCGCCGGCGGGATGGAGATCGAGCAAATCGCCGCGGATGCCCCGGACAGCATGGTACGCGCCTCCGTCGATCCGGGGGTCGGCATGCGCGAGTTCCAGGCGCGGGAAATCGCCTTCGGCCTTGGCCTTGACGGGGCGGTGATCGGCAAGACCGTCGACACGATCCTCGCCTGCTACCGCGCCTTCCGCGACTTCGATGCCTCGATGCTGGAAATCAATCCCCTTGTCGTCAGCGGCAACGAGGTGATCGCCCTCGATGCCAAGATGAGCTTTGACGAGAATGCCCTGTTCCGCCGGCCCGAGATCTCGGAATTGCGCGACAAGAGTCAGGAGGACCCGAGAGAGACTTTCGCGTCGGACCGCGGCCTGTCCTACGTCAGCCTCGACGGCGACATCGGCTGCATCATCAACGGCGCCGGCCTTGCGATGGCGACGATGGACATGATCAAGATTGCCGGCGGCGAGCCTGCGAACTTCCTTGATATCGGCGGCGGCGCGTCACCGGACCGGGTGGCGAAATCCTTTCGCGCGGTGCTGGCCGACAAGAAGGTGAAGGTGATCCTCGTGAACATCTTCGCAGGCATCAATCGCTGCGACTGGGTCGCCGAAGGCGTGGTCAAGGCACTGTCAGAGGTGGGCGTCGAATGCCCGCTGATCGTGCGCCTGTCCGGCACCAAGGTCGAAGAGGGCAAGCGCATCCTCGCCGAGAAGGCCCCGACCGTGACGGTCGCCGATACCTTGAAGGAAGCCGCGGAGGCTGCCGTCGCGGCGCTTCAGTCGGTCGAACGCAACGCAGCCTGAGGAGGGCGGATCACATGGCAATCTTGCTGACGAAAGACACGCGCGTGCTGGTGCAGGGTTTCACCGGGCGGATCGGATCGTTCCACGCGCAGGAGATGATGGACTACGGCACACGCGTCGTAGGCGGCGTGACCCCCGGCAAGGGCGGCAGCAACCACCTTGGCGTGCCGGTGTTCAACACCGTGAAGGGCGCCGTGGCAGAAACCGGGGCCGAGGCGTCGATCGTCTTCGTCCCGCCACCCTTTGCGGCCGACGCGATCATGGAAGCGGCCGACGCGGGGATCAGGTACTGCACCTGCGTTACCGACGGCATCCCGGCGCAGGACATGATGCGGGTGAAACGCTACATGCGGCGCTACAAATCCGAAATGCGGATGCGCCTGACCGGTCCGAACTGCGCCGGTACGATCACACCCGGCCAAGCAATGATGGGAATCATGCCGGGCAGCATCTACATGCCCGGTCGGGTCGGCATCGTCGGACGCTCCGGCACGCTGGGCTACGAGGCCGCAAGTCAGATGAAGGCGCGGGGCATCGGCGTCTCGACTTCCGTGGGCATCGGCGGCGACCCGATCAACGGCTCGTCCTTCCGAGATATCCTCGAACTCTTCGAAGCGGACCCCGACACCGATGCCGTCGTGATGATCGGAGAGATCGGCGGCCCGCAGGAGGCGGAAGCGGCGCATTGGGCGGCGGAGCACATGACCAAACCATTGATGGCCTATGTTGCCGGGTTGTCTGCGCCCAAAGGCAAGGTGATGGGCCACGCGGGTGCAATCGTCTCTGCCTTCGGCGAATCCGCGCAGGAGAAGGTGGATATCATCCGCGAGCTCGGGCACGCCATCGTGCCGCATCCGGCGGCCTTCGGCGAAACTGCCGAGGCGATCCTGTCGGGCAACAAGGTGGCTGCGTGACGAAGGCAAGGATCCTGCTGACGCGGCGTTGGCCGGCAGCCGTCGAGCACCGCCTGTCGCGGGACTACGACACGACGTTGAACACGGACGACGTGCCGATGACGACCGAGGCGATCGGCGCAGCCCTGAATGATTACGATGCGGTCTGCCCTACCGTGTCGGATCGCCTGCCCGCGCGGATCTTTACCGGGGACCACCGGGCGCGGATCATCGGGAACTTCGGCGTGGGCTTCAACCATATCGACATTGCCGCCGCGAACGGTGCGGGCCTGACCGTGACGAATACGCCGGGCGTCCTGACCGACTGCACGGCGGACACGGCTCTGACCCTCATGCTGATGCTGGCCCGCCGGGCCGGCGAGGGCGAGCGCGAGCTGCGGGCCGGACACTGGAGCGGTTGGCGCCCGACCCACATGATGGGCACCCGGCTGCGGGGCAAGACACTAGGCATCATCGGCATGGGCCGCATCGGCATTGCCACCGCGCACCGCGCCCGGACGGCGCTGGGGATGAAGGTGATCTATTACAATCGTTCCGAGGTCTCATCGGATCGCTTGACCGATCTGAATGCGCAACGTCGCGACTGTATCGAGGCGGTGCTGGAGGAGGCGGATGTCGTCTCGCTTCACCTGCCGGGCGGTGGTGAAAACACGCACCTGATGGATGCCGAACGTATCGCGCTGATCGGACCAGAGGGGTTTGTGATCAACACCGCCCGTGGCGACGTGATCGACCAGACCGCATTGATTACGGCCCTGCGGGAGGGTCGGATCAAGGGTGCGGGTCTCGACGTATTCGAAGGCGAACCGCAGGTGCCGGCAGAGCTGATCGCGATGGAGAATGTCGTCCTGCTGCCGCACCTTGGCAGCGCCACAACGGAAACGCGGGAGGACATGGGTCATATGGTTGCCGACAACCTTGACGCGTTCTTTGCCGGCCGGGCGGTCCCGAATACGGTCAGTTGAGAGCGCCCAATGGCGTCAGGCGGCGCTGCTGGACTTGTTCCGCTGCAGCGTCGCGATAAGGTCTGTGAACTGTTCGTTCTGGATCGCCACATGGCTTCGCATGGCGTCGGCCGCTTCTGCCGACTGCCCGGCGCCGATCGCCGCAAGGATCGCGGCGTGTTCGCGCAGCGATGCACCGATCCGCGCACGCGCACGCAGCTGCAGCCGCCGGAAGGCCTGCAGGCGTTTCTGAAGGCGACCGATCTCCTGATGCAGAAATCCATTGCCGCCGATGACGCGGATGGCGTCGTGAAACGCCTCGTTGGCGTAGTAATAGGTATCGCTGTCGCCGGAGTCGGCGGCGATGCGACAGGCTTCGTGACATTCCTCGAGCGTTTGCAGATCGGCCTGCGATGCGCGCCGCGCGGCATTGCGGGCACAAAGCGCTTCCAGCTCTGCCATGACTTCGAACATCTCGCGCAGGCGGGCGGGGCCGGTATCGACGACGAAGGCGCCGCGCCGCGGAAACTGCTCGACCAGCCCTGTGGCGGCCAGTTGGAACAGCGCTTGACGGATCGGCGTCCGCGAGACGCCGAATTCCTGCGCCAAGGAGACCTCGTCCAGCCGCGCACCGGGGCGCAGGGCGCCGGTCAGGATGCGATCCTCGATCGCGTCGCGCAGGTTGGGGGTGTCAGTCGTCACCATGTCGCCTTTCGTATCCTTCCGCATGAATACCAGAATCCGCCGCTTGTATACAATATTTCTTGCGTGCCTGCGATTTGTTGTTAACGTCAGGGCAAGGCGCCGGATCGTCTTGGAGGAGATCCCGGCAGACCGTCATATCTTGGGGAGGAAAACCAATGAAACTTGCAATTCTGGGTACCGTCACGGCGCTGGCGACGACGGCTCTTGGCTCTGCCGCCTTTGCAGAGACGCTGAAACTGAGCCACCAGTGGGCCGAAGGCGACGTGCGCCATCAGGTCGCGCAGATGGTGGCCGACGACGTCAAGGCCGCCGGTGTCGATCTGGATATCCAGATCTTTCCGAACCAGACGCTTTTCAAGGCGCGTGAGCAGTACACACCCCTGTCGCGCGGTCAGCTCGACATGACGATCCTGCCGCTGTCCTATGCGGGCGGCCAGCAGCCAGCCTACAACCTGACCCTGATGCCGGGTCTGGTGAAGAACCACGACCACGCCGCGCGCCTGTCCGCGTCGCCCTTCATGGCAGAGATCGAGAAGATCATGGCCGAGGATGACGTCGTGACTCTGGTTCACGGCTACCTCGCCGGCGGTTTCGGGTCCAACAAGGGCTGCATCACCGCGCCCGAGGACGTGAACGGTGTCACGATCCGCGCCGCGGGCAAGAGCTTCGAGCAGATGCTGGCGGGCGCCGGTGCGTCGATCTCCTCGATGGCGTCGTCCGAGATTTATCCCGCTCTGCAGACCGGTGTATTGGACGCGACGAACACCTCTTCCGAAAGCTTCGTCAGCTATCGCCTTTACGAGCAGCTGTCGTGCTACACGCCCGCCGGCGACTACGCGCTGTGGTTCATGTATCAGCCGTTGATGATGAACAAGACGACCTTCGACAACCTCACGCCGGAGCAGCAGACCGCCCTGACGGACGCCGGCAAGAAGGCCGAGGCATTCTACCTCGAACAGGCAAAGCAGGGCGACCAGATCGCGACGGAGGCCTTCGAGAAAGCCGGGGTCGAGATCGCCCAGATGAACGAGGAGGATTTCAACGCCTGGCTGGAACTGGCGAAGACCACCTCCTACCCCGCCTTCGTCGAAGAGATGCCCGACGGTGGTCAGAACCTTCTGGACATGGCATTGGCCGTCGAATGAGACCTTGGGACGGCGGGTGGCCCGCCGTCCCCCCTTTGGCAATAGAGGTCTGACCGCGTGACTTTCCCCGATGGCGCCCCGCGCCAACTTCCGTTTCCCGTCCGTGCGATCATGGGCATCTCGACCCTGTGCGGAATCGTCGCGTCGGTGATGATGCTGGTGGCCGTGCTCATTACCTGCCAGATGATCTTTGTCCGCAGCGTACTGAACCAGTCGACCGTCTGGCAGACGGAGGTCGTGATCTATCTGATGATTGCCGCGACCCTGATCGGTTTGCCTTACGTGCAGAAGCTGCGGGGGCACGTCGGCGTCGACCTGCTGCCGACGTTGCTGCCGCAGACGATGCGGCGCGGGCTTGCCATCGCGACCCTCGTCATCACCGCGCTGATGATCGCGATCATGCTGTGGTACGGCTTCGACATGTGGCACTTCGCATACGAACGCGGCTGGAAGTCCGAAACCGTGCTGTCCGCGCCGCTTTGGATTCCCTACCTCGCGATCCCGGTCGGGTTCTTCTTGTTCCTGCTGCAACTGCTGGCGGACCTCTGGCTGTCGGTTACGGCCTTTCCGATGGATGCCAAGGGCCTGCCCGCGATCGGACCTGAAATGAGCGAGGACTACTGATGGACCCGCTCAGCCTCGGCGGCCTTGTCGCGCTGTTTACCGTCGTCATCCTGTTCTCGGGTATCCCCGTGGCCGTCGGCCTTCTGATGGTTGCGACCGGGTTCCTCTATGTCTTCGACGGCCCCCGCAGCCTGCAGGCCCTGCCGGAGCTCTTCTACGGCGACCTCAATTCCTTCGCCCTGCTGTCGATCCCGATGTTCATCATCATGGGGGCGGCTATTTCCTCGACCCGCGCGGGACCCGACCTTTACGAGGCGCTAGAGCGTTGGCTCACCCGCGTGCCGGGCGGCCTGTTGGTCTCGAACCTTGGGGCCTGCGCGCTCTTCGCCGCGATGTCGGGGTCCAGCCCTGCCACCTGTGCGGCCATCGGCAAGATGGGCATTCCAGAGATGCGCAAGCGCGGCTATCCGGACGAGGTCGCCGCAGGGTCCATCGCCGCGGGCGGCACGCTGGGCATCCTGATCCCGCCCTCCGTCACGATGATCGTCTACGGCATCGCGACCGAGACAAGTATCGGCCGCCTGTTCCTGGCCGGTGTACTGCCCGGCCTGCTGCTGGTCGGCCTCTTCATCGCCTGGGCGATCTTCGACACCTGGCGACGCGGGGCGGCGGGCGTGGCCCTGTCCGGCATCACCTACAGCTGGCGCGAGAAGTTCGAGATCCTGCCCCGCGTCATCCCGTTCATCCTCATCATCGCAGGCGTGCTCTATGCTCTTTACGGCGGCATCGCGACGCCGAGCGAGACGGCGGCGGTCGGCGCACTGCTTTGCATCGTCGTCGCCATCGTCGTCTATCGCATGACGCAGCCCGCCGCCCTGTGGGCCGTGTTGCGCGACAGCACGCGGGAATCCGTGATGATCCTTTTCATCATCGGCGCAGCGGGGGTGTTCAGCTTCATGCTGTCGTCGCTGTTCGTGACGCAATCCATCGCTGCATGGATCGCCGATCTGGAGGTCAATCGCTGGGTCCTGATGGCGGTGATCAACCTGTTCCTGCTGGTCGCGGGCTTCTTTTTACCGCCCGTCGCGGTGATCCTGATGTCGGCACCGATCCTGCTCCCGATCATCGTGACGGCAGGGTTCGATCCCTACTGGTTCGCCGTGATCGTGACGATCAACATGGAAATCGGCCTGATCACGCCACCGGTGGGCCTGAACCTCTACGTCATCAACGGCATTGCGCCCGACATCAACCTCAAGAAGATCCTGATCGGGTCCATGCCCTTCGTGCTGTGCATGGTGCTGGCCATTGTAATTCTGTCGGCCTTTCCGTCCATCGTCACATGGTTGCCAGACGTGCTGATGGGGCCAGAGCAATGATGCGCGCGACCAATGTCTTTAACGACCTTGTCGGACGGGTCGCGGACAGGGGTCGCAACCTGATGGGCACGACCGCCCCGCGCAACATGGCCCAGATGTGCGATACCCTGCTTACGGGAAAGGGCGAAGCGACGGGCCTAGCCCTCGCCCGGGCGATCTTCGACCGCTACGACGGCATGGGCCTTGCAGACAGGCACGCGTTCTTCACCATGCTGCGCGACCGCTTCGGGGTGGACCGGGCCCGGACGGAGACCGTGTTGAAGCAATGGCAGGACGGTGACGAGACAAAGCTGCGCGATCTGCACACGGCGTCGGAACCGCGATCGCAAGAGCTGATCCGCCGCCTGAACCGCGCACCCGGCGGCACCCGGCGACTGGTCGCGATGCGCCATGACCTGCTGCAACTGATGGACGATGATCGCACCCTGACGCCGCTCGACGCCGATTTCCGGCATCTCTTCGGGTCGTGGTTCAACCGCGGTTTCCTCGAACTGCAGCGGATCGACTGGCACACGCCCGCCAACGTGCTGGAGAAGATCATCCGCTACGAGGCGGTGCATGAGATCAGCGGCTGGGACGATCTGCGGCGCCGGGTCGCCGCGCCCGACCGCAGGCTCTATGCCTTCTTCCACCCCGCGCTGGGCGACGATCCCCTGATCTTCGTCGAGGTGGCGCTGACCGCGGACATCCCCGGCGACATCGGTGGAATCCTCGCAGCCGATCGTGCAATGACGGACACCGCCAAGGCGCAAACGGCGGTCTTCTATTCCATTTCGAATTGTCAGGCGGGGCTGCGAGGCATTTCCTTCGGCAATTTTCTGATCAAGCAGGTGGTGGAGGAACTGGGCCGCGAATGGCCGAACCTGACCACCTTCGTCACCCTTTCGCCTGTGCCGGGCCTGCGCCGCTGGGCGCTGGCGCACCGGGACGAGCTGCCAAAGTACCTGTCGGACACGGTCGCCGCCGCAGAGGACGGCAGCCGCCCGGTGGCCCTCTCTGACCTCACCGCGCATTACATGCTGACATCCCGTCACCCGCGCGGTGGTGCGACCGACCCGGTCGCTCGCTTCCATCTTGGCAACGGGGCCCGGCTGGAACGGATTAACCGAGACGCCGATGCCTCTGCCAACGGTCAGACGGCATCGTGGGGGGTCATGGTGAACTACCTCTACGATCTGGACACCATCGAGCGAAACCACGAAGCCTATTCCACGATGGGCGAGATCATCGCGGCCCCGCCCGTACGCCGCCTGCTGAAGACACGATAAGGACCGATCCGATGTATGACGACAATCACCTTGCCCACGCCCTGCGCGCGGCCTCCGTCGGGCAGGAGGGGGCGACCTTTTCGACCAATGCGCTGAACGGGGCAGTGACGACCTACGGCGAGTTGTGGTCGCAGGCAGAGGCGATGGCGGGTGCGCTGGTGGGTCTGGGCGTCCAGACCGGCGACCGGGTCGCGGTACAGATCGAAAAATCGATCAATGGTCTCGCCTGTTACCTCGGGACCTTGCTGGCGGGAGCGATCCACCTGCCGCTGAATACCGGCTATCCGGCGGCGGAGGTGTCCTATTTCCTGAACGACGCCGCGCCGCGCGTCTTTATCTGCGATCCGGCCAAGTTGGACACACTGACGTCCGTCGCAACAGAGGCCGGTGTAACCCACGTCCTGACGCTGGACGCAGACGGCGCCGGCACCCTGACCGATGCCGCAGACGATGCGACGCCGCTGGCGCAGGCCGTGGCGCGGGGGGCCGACGATCTCGCGGCTTTCCTTTACACCTCTGGCACCACAGGGCGCAGCAAGGGCGCCATGCTGACCCACGGCAACCTCGCGTCCAATGCGGATACCCTGCGCGATCACTGGCAATTCACGGCGGACGACGTTCTGATCCACGCGCTGCCCGTATTCCACACTCACGGGTTATTCGTTGCGATCAACGTGACGCTGTTGGCGGGCGGCGCGATCATCCTGCACCGCAATTTCGACGCAGCCGCGATTCTGAAGGATTTCAGTCGCGCCACGGCGCTGATGGGCGTGCCGACATTCTATACCCGCCTGCTGGACCAGCCCGGATTGACGACGGAGGCCTGCGCCGGCATGCGGCTCTTCGTTTCGGGTTCTGCCCCGATGCTGCTGGATACCCATCTGAAATGGCGCGACCGCACCGGGCATACGGTGCTGGAACGCTACGGCATGACCGAGACCTGCATGAATACGTCGAACCCCTACGACGGAGAACGCAAGCCCGGCACGGTCGGCCTGCCCCTGCCCGGCGTGTCGCTGCGGCTGGCGGGGGCGGACGGCGCCCCGACCCCACCGGGAGAGCCCGGGGGGATCGAGGTGAAGGGTCCGAACCTTTTCAAGGGCTACTGGCAAATGCCCGAGAAGACGGCGCAGGACATGCGGCCCGACGGCTGGTTCATCACCGGCGACATCGGCCAGATCGACGCGGACGGGTACGTCACCATCGTCGGGCGGTCCAAGGACCTGATCATCTCTGGCGGCTACAATATCTATCCCAAAGAGATCGAGGCGCTGATCGACGACATCGACGGCGTGACCGAGAGTGCTGCCTTCGGCCTGCCTGATGCGGACTTCGGCGAAAGCGTTGCCGTGGCGGTCGTGCTGGACCGAGGGGCGGAGGTAACGGCCGACACGATCAAGGACGCCATCGCGCCGCAGCTTGCGCGCTACAAGCACCCCCGCGCCGTCCACATCGTCGATGCCCTGCCCCGCAACACCATGGGCAAGGTGCAGAAGAACCAGCTGCGCCAAACCTTCACCCCAGAGGCGTGACCACTCCCCCGTGCAGGTGGAAATATCACGCGAGTGACACGCCCGCGCAGGCCGCAGTGTTGCGGATATGGTCCTGCATCGCTGCCGCCGCCGCCGGGCCGTCCTGACGGCCAAGCGCTTCGAGAATGGCACGGTGCTCGCGGATCGACGCCTGCATCCGTGCGACGGCGGTGTTCGGGATCGGAACGCGCTGGCTTTCTGTCATCAGGTCACGGACAGAGCGGTAGAAGTCCCGCAGCATCGGGTTGGGACATGTCTCGACGATCAGGGCATGAAATCGCAGGTCGGCCTCTACATGGCCGACAAGATCGCCGGCTGACCAGGCCGTCTCGAAGGCGGTGGTGGCCTGCTCCAGTGCCGCGACGATGTCGGACGTCACGTAAGGGGCGGCCAGACGGCACAATTCGGTCTCGACCAGTGCGCGGGTCTGGAACACGTCACCGATGCGCACCTGACCGTCGAACCGCCATGGCTGTGGACCCGCTGCATCCTGAGAACCGGTGACGAATGTGCCCCGCGCCGGATAGGTCCGCACGAGGCCCAGCGTTTCCAGCGTCAGCAAAGCTTCGCGCAGGGACGCCCGTGACACCTGCAGTTGTTCTGAAAGGACCCGTTGTGACGGAATTTTCTCGTCAGGTTTCAGCACGCCTGACCGGATCATCTCTTGCAGGGTTGCGGCGACAGCCTGCGTGACGCTTTTACTGTTCATCTGGTTCATCGCGTATCTTTCGTAACGGCGCATTTTTCATCGAGGAGCGCCGAATGGCGGGATTATCGGCCACCAACCTTGCCAGACGCACCCCTGCATGCTTGTATCTGGTCAGACCGGTCAGACCGGTCGGACCAATAGTGAAGCAATAATCACGTCCATGACAGGGAAAACAATATTATGCTTGGAAAGATCAGCAGAATTGCAGCCGTCGCCACGGCGGCAGTGATCGCGACACACGCGGCAACCGCGCAGGACCTTCAGGTCGGCGCGAATATCGGCAACGTGCCGTGGGAATTTCAGGACGACACCGGCGCCAACGTCGGGTTCGAGGTCGATCTGGTCAATGCCGTCGCCGAAAAGCTGGGTCGCGGCGTCGAGATCGTGAACATCCCCTTCCAAGGCCTATTCTCTGCCGTGCAGTCGGGGCGCATCGACATCGCCATGTCGTCGATCACCATCACGCAAGAGCGCCTGCAGTCCGTTACTTTCGCCCAGCCTTACTATGACAGCGATCAATCGCTGACCGTAGCGGCCGATGGCCCCGCATCGCTGGACGAGATGAAGGACAAGGTCGTCGGCGTCGACACCGGATCAACCGGCGACATGTGGGCGACGGAGCATCAGGCGGAGTACGGCTTTGCCACGATCAACCGTTACGAGGGCCTTGCCCCGGCCATGCTGGATCTGACGGCAGGCCGGATCGATGGCTACATTTCTGATATTCCGGCACTGCAATATTACGTCAAGGACAAGCCCGAGCTGAAGGTCGTCCAGCGGATCGAGACCGGCGAGAAGTATTCCATGATGTTCGCCAAGGACGCGCCGCTGGCGAGCGAGGTCAACAACGTGCTGACCACCCTGAAGGAGGACGGCACCCTCGCCGCCCTGCACGAGAAGTGGTTCGGCGCGGTGCCCGAGGACACGACCTCGACCGTGACCGTCATGGACATGCCGACCCTGAATTGACCGCGACCGGCACGGCCCCCGCGCGGGGGCCGTGCTGCCGCCCAGAAGGACCGTCATGGACCTCTTCGATACCTTCCTCAACGTGGCGGTCCTGCGCCGCAGCCTGCCGATGTTGCTCGACGGCCTTTGGTTGACCTTGCAACTGGGGGCGGCCAGCATCGTCGCGGGCCTGATCCTCGGGTTGTTTGTGGCGCTGCTCGGGCTCTACGCCGTAAAGCCGGTACGCCTGCTGATGCGGCTTTACATCGATATCTTCCGGTCGATCCCGCTGCTGGTGCTGCTGATCGTCGTCTATTACGCCCTGCCCTTCGTCGGGCTGCGCCTGACCTCCTTCGCCTCTGCCATGGCTGCCCTGACGCTGGTGTCGGGCGCCTACACCGCCGAAATCTTTCGCGCCGGTATCCAGGCGATCCCCCACGGCCAATTCGAGGCCTCTGCCGCGCTGGGCCTGAACCAGCGGCAGACGATGGTCGACGTGATCCTGCCGCAGGCGGTGCGGATCGTGATCCCACCGCTGACGAACAACGCGATCAACGTCATCAAGGATACGGCACTGGCGTCCGTCGTCGCGATGCCCGACCTGCTGAAACAGGCGACGCAGGCACAGGCGCTGACCGCCAATCCCTCGCCTCTGATCGGCGCCGCGCTGATCTACATCGCGTTCCTCTGGCCGCTGGTCCTGTTCGTGTCCTACCTCGAACGCCGCTACCACGGGGGGCGCCGGGCATGAGCTATGTCTCCATCCGCAACCTGCGCAAGTTCTACGGCACCTTCGAGGCCCTGCGCGGCATCGATCTCGACATTGCGAAGGGGGAGGTCGTGTGCATCATCGGCCCCTCCGGTTCAGGCAAGTCGACCCTGATCCGCTGCATCAACCGGCTGGAAGACTTCGATCCGGCCAGCGAGATCCGCGTTGACGGCATTCCCGTGGTGCCGGGCCGGTCGCTGGCCAAGGTGCGGGCAGAAGTCGGCATGGTCTTTCAGGGCTTCAACCTCTTTCCGCACCTTTCCGTACGCGACAACGTCATGCTGGCACCACGCCGGGTGCGTGGCACCTCACGTGCCGAAGCCGGAAAGCTCGCCGACCGGCTGCTGGCGCGGGTCGGCATCGCCGAACAGGCGGACAAGTATCCGCAGCACCTGTCCGGCGGCCAGCAACAGCGGGTCGCAATCGCACGCGCGCTGGCGATGGAACCGCAGGTGCTGCTTTTCGACGAACCGACTTCCGCCCTCGACCCCGAGATGGTGGGCGAGGTGCTGGACGTGATGAAGGCGCTCGCGCACACAGGCGTCACGATGATCGTCGTGACGCACGAAATGGGCTTTGCCCGACAGGTCGCCGACCGCGTGATTTTCATGGACGGTGGAGAGGTGATCGAAACCGGCACCCCTGCTGCCCTTCTGGAAACCCCGACAGAACCCCGCACGCGCAACTTTCTGGGCGCGGTGCTGAATCATTGATGACAGGATAGACGATGACCAAAGACGCGCTTGATATGGATTTCGTGCAAGGCCAATTCCCCGGTCTTGCCGCCCCTTGGGTCTTTTTCGACAACGCCGGCGGCAGCCAGATCGTTGGCGGTGTGGTGGACAGGATCAGCGAATTCCTCATTCATCGGAACGTCCAGATCGGTGGTAGCTATGCCGTATCGCAGGCCGCGGCCGAAGGGTTGATGCTGGGCCGCAAGGCCGCGCAGACGCTGGTGAATGCCGCCCGCCCCGAGGAGATCGTCTTCGGCCCCTCCACCACGCAGCTGATGCGCACCCTCGCCGCCTCCATGCGGCGGCAGTTCAGCCCGGGCGACGAGATCATCGTCAGCCACGCCGACCACGAATCCAACATCGGCCCGTGGAAGGAACTGGAGGAGTTCGGCGTCGTCGTGAAGAACTGGCCACTGGACCAGAACAGCCTGACGATGCGGCTGGAGGATCTGGCGCCGTTGATGAGCGACCGGACGAAGCTGGTCTGCGTCCACCATGCCTCCAACATTCTCGGCTGGATCAACCCGATTCGCGATTTCGCCGATTTCGTCCACGCCCGCGGCGCGCGGCTTTGCGTCGATGCGGTCGCCTACGCGCCCCACCGGGCCATCGACGTGCAGGCGCTTGACGCGGACTACTATGTCTTCAGTCTCTACAAGTGCTACGGTCCCCATACCGCGATCATGTACGGCAAATACGACCTGCTGGGCGAGCTGGACGGGCAATACCACTGGTTTTACGGCAAGGACAAAATCCCCGGCAAGCTGGAGCCGGGCAACCCGAATTACGAACTGGCCTACAGCACGACGGCGGTCGTGGACTACCTTGCCGACCTCGGAGTGCGGCAGGGCGCCACCGGGAGCACGCGGCAAAGGCTGGAAGCCGCATTCGACGCGATCACCACGCAGGAGAACCTGTTGGCAGACCGGCTGCTGTCCTGGCTGGATGCACGCAACGACTGTCATATCGTCGGACGCGGTTTTGAACCGGGACAGCGCGTGCCGACCATCGCCTTCCGCTTCGACGGCCACGATTCGGGCGAGATCGCGCGCGCAATGGATGCCCACGGCATTGCGATCCGCTTCGGTGACTTCCACTCGCGACGGCTGGTCGAGGATCTGGATGAATCTCACGACGGCGGCGTGCTGCGCGTCTCGATGGTGCATTACAACACGCTGGCGCAGGTCGACCGGCTGACTGCCGCCCTGGCCGAGGTCGTCTCGCAACAGGCGCTGGCGTCATGAGCGCGCCGCACGATCTGGCAATCCGGGGCGGGACCATCGTCACCGCGTCAGACCGGTTCCGCGCCGACATCGGCGTCCGTGGGGGGCGCATCACCGACATCGCCGTCAGTATCGAAGGCGCCCAAGAGGAGATCGACGCGACAGGCCTTCTCGTCCTGCCCGGGGGCATCGACGCCCACGTGCACTTGGCGCAGCCGACCTCCGACGGAACCGTCATGGCGGATGACTTCGAATCCGGCACGAGATCGGCGGCGGCGGGCGGCAACACGACGGTCCTACCCTTCGCGATGCAGGTGAAAGGTACATCGCTGCGCGACTGCGTCACCGCCTACCACGCCAAGGCCGAAGGAAAGTGCTACACGGATGTGTCCTTTCATCTGATCATTTCGGACCCCACGCCACAGGTTCTGGGGCAGGAACTGCCGGCGCTGGTGCGCGACGGATATACCTCTTTCAAGGTCTTCATGACCTACGACGACCTCGTGCTGAACGATGCCGAACTTCTCGCCGTCTTCGACGTGGCGCGGCGGGAAAAGGCGCTGGTCATGGTCCATGCGGAAGGGCACGACGCAATCAAGTACATGACCGCCCGTCTGGAATCCGAAGGCAAGACGGCGCCCTACTACCACGCCGAGGCGCACCATCAGGTGGCAGAGCGCGAGGCGACACACCGCGCGATCAGTCACGCGCAGCTGACCGATGTGCCGGTGATGATTGTCCACGTCTCCGGCCGCGATCCGATGGAACAGATCCAGTGGGCGCAAAAGCGCGGCATGAAGGTCCACGCCGAAACCTGCCCGCAATACATCGTCCTGACCCGCGATGATCTGAAGGGTCTGAACATGGACTTCGAGGGAGCAAAATACGTCTGTTCTCCGCCGCCCCGTGACACCGACAGTCAGGCTGCGATCTGGGAAGGATTGCGCGACGGCACTTTCGAGGTTTTCTCCTCCGACCACTGCCCGTTCTACTACGAAGGATCCGGCGACACCGGCAAAGACAATTCCCGCGCGCGGACGTCCTTCAGATGGGTGCCCAACGGCATCCCGGGGGTCGAGACCCGCCTGCCGATCCTCTTTTCAGAAGGCGTGAGCAAGGGTCGCATCACCTTGGAACGCTTCGTCGCGCTGACCTCGACCAATCCCGCCAAGCTCTATGGCCTCTACCCGCAGAAGGGCGCGCTGCTGGTCGGAGCGGACGCGGACATCACGCTATGGGATCCAACGAAGGTGGCCACGATCAAGCAGGCCGATCTACACCATGGTTCGGACTACACGCCCTATGAAGGCATGCAGATCACCGGCTGGCCCGTTCGCACGATCCTGCGCGGCCAGACCATCGTGCAGGACGGTGAGGTCATGGCAGACCCGGGCACCGGCCGCTACCAGACCCGCGGCACGAGCGAAGCGATTGGAAGGGCTGGTGTGTCGTAGCTATTTTCAGAAGATTGCCGACGAAGCAGCGTGAAAACCGATGTTGCTCGACTTGCACCGGCGTTGCGCGAGGCAGTCAGGACGGCCTGCCATATTGCCGCTGCCCGGGTTTCCACAACGGTATACTGACGGGCCAAGTCATTTCGACGAATGCCACCGCTTACGTAATAACTGGATAAGCGATGACCCTACGCATGCAAGGGCGAGTTGGGGTTATCGTTCCAGTACTAAATGCCGGTGAATGTGAAGCGACACATCTCGGCGTCCGGCTTGCCCTTGAACGCCTGCCTGATCCGGGCAACCAAGCCGGCCTCGGCGGCAGCCTCGTTCCGCAGGGCGACCAGAGGCCTCATCCAGGCCGTCACCGCCGACATCATGTCCGAGACCTTCTTCTTCAGTCCCGCAATCTTGGCTTGGTAGTGCGCGTGGACCTGCGCAAATGCCGCGCGGACCGCGGCTTCCTTGAGCCGGGGAACCTGAGCCCGTTCGGCCGCAAGCGCCGCCCACTCCTTCGCCAGCCGCACACGCTCTTCATTGATCCACTGGCGGGTCGTTTTGGGCTTCGGGTCGTCCAGCCCCTTCGGATGGCCGGGATGGATGCCGAGAGGCGCGAAGTCCGAGCCGAATGCAGCGCGCAGGGCGGCGATGCTGCCCTGCAGCTTCAGCGTCGGATGCGACGCCCGGCCAACCGTCCGCTTGCCGGGATCGGCCTCCGCCGCCGCCTTGCGCGCGTTGAAGGCGGCATCGGTTTCACCCTTGCGGCGACGGTCGATCTTGCGCGGCTTGTTCCAGTAGGTCAGTGCCACGAGGATATGCAGATGGGGGGTGTCCTCGTCGAGGTGAAGCGAGACATGCACGAGGCCATCGCCGAACCGCGTCCGCAATGCCGCCAGCGCGACGGTCAACCAGGTCTGCAATCGCTCCGGCACCCAGGTGCCGATCTTGTCGAGTTCATCGGGCCGGAAGAAGGCTGGCGAGGCCCCCATCACGATGCGCAGGTAAGGCCGGTGCGCCTGCCATGCGGGCTGCAGGACACCGCTAGCATAGAGGTCAGCCAAAGCGGCAGCGGGACCACCCGGGTTGCCATGGAGCGTCGGGTTGAGATGCCTCCGCGCCGGGTCGATGTTCGAGGCAGAGGAGATCCGCAGCCTCTCGTGCTTGTCCATGGCGCTGACGCCTTCCTGGCCGCAAGCCTCACAGTTGAACACGAGGAAGGGTTGGTCGGTTGAAGTGGTGGGCATTGTCTTGTTCCTTGGTGAACGATTGTCTGTGATCGACAGCCGCTGCGATTGTTTCCGGCAGTTCTGGACGGTCGCGGAGTTTCCCGGGGCTCATAGGGACACTCCGCACGCACCCGGCCCGGGGCGAGCCGTTGCCTGCTCAATCGACAGCGTGGTGTGGTAGTGTCGGAAGGGGGCCTCAGTCGCCCCCCACCTCCGGCGCGCTGGGCAGGACATGCGGATTGACCAGGTAGCCGTGGCTGTACCGACCACCCCGGGGGCCGGAGGTCCCCTTGTCGTGGCGCAGCACACCCTGCTCAACGAGCACGCCAAAGCCGTCCTCGACGTCCGCCACAGTCCTGAACATGTCTCCGCCGAGGCGCAGGATGTAGCGGATGGTCACCCGGGTCATGTCGAAGTGCCGGATGATCTCCACGACGGTGCGGGCATCGCGCTCGTCGCGCGGTGCCCAGTCCTCGAAGAAAGCCCCCGCGCCATCGGCACGAAGACATTCAGATAGAGGTCCAAGGCGCGGCGAACGGCGTCCGCCTCGATGGCGGCAGGTTCTTCACGCGGGCCCACCGCCGCGTCAATGTAGGCGAGGACGAGGGCCAGGCGCCCGATGACGACGACGCCCTTGGAGAGGAAGCTCTCCATCAGACCGGTCTCGCGTCTTGCCAGCGCCTCGATCCGAGCCACGCCGAAAAAATAGGCCTCGCGCGCCTCGGCCGTGAAGAGCACAATTTGCGCTTCAGATCCATCGATCTCGCCATGGAACGGGACACGGTCAGCCCGCTGGATGACGACGATCAGGAACCGCGCAAACAGACCGTTATCCAGGAGCTTCCGAAAGTACTTCCGCAGCACGCGATCAAAAGGGTGAAGTTCCGGATGTCGACCACCTTGTTGGAGACCACGCGGACGTAGTTCTTCCCGTCGTGGGCGCGGAACATCATCTGGATGGGCACGCCATTCTGATTGAAGAGATCCGGCAACTCCCCGTGCTTCCGATCATTGCGCCATAGCCGCATCTGTTGCGTGCTCTTGAAGCGATTTTCGAGTTTGGAGATCTCTTCGACATGTTCGACCAAGCCGGAGAGCATCAGGCCCGGTTACTCCACGCCGCCAAAGACCGCCTCTGCGGTCTCCATGTCCGGCGCGCCGAACTTTGTCTGGGTGGCTTCGACCCGTGCCAGCAGCTCCGCTAACGGCAGGGCCGACACGGCCTCCGCCGAAAGGAACGCATACCCCCGCGTCGCCGCCAGATTGCGCGCCGCGCGAAAGCGGGCCTCGGCGTCGCCGTCACGGCCAGCAAGCTTTCGCTTCTCAGCCGTCAAGATAACCGCTCTAGACCCGCTCCAGCTTCTGCTGCGCGATGGACTTGGAATCGGTCTTCAGGCTTTCTCAGATCACTGGACGTGGCTCGACGTCCGTATACCGCGCCGGCACGCGGCGCTTCAAATAGTAAGTCTTGCCGCGCAGCATGAGATTGTTCAACATTCGGTCCACCACCGTATTGGGTAGCAGAATGTGGTGCAGAATGGGTGGCAGACCAACTCTCACAGATCAGGGCCGGTCCTCAAATGGGACGCGACGCTCTGAATCTAAATCGAAAAAAATTCTGGGAGAAATTTAATGGCGGACTGGGGAGGATTCGAACCCCCGACCCCTTGATTCGTAGTCAAGTACTCTATCCAACTGAGCTACCAATCCGCGTAGGGGGGATTTAGCGGGCGCGTTCGGGCGATGCAAGACCGAAAGCGCAGAAAGTTTCAGGCTGCGGCGGGGGCGAGCGCGAAGTCGGCCTTTGGAAGGGTAATGACGAAGATGGTCCCTGTGGCGTCCGTGTCCTGCAGGGTCAGACGGCCGCCGTGGCCCCGGATCAGGTCGCCGGAAATCACGAGACCGAGACCCGCGCCGCCTTTCCGCACGCCACCCTGGAACGGCTGGAACAGATGGTCGCGGGCCTTGGATGGCAAACCCGGGCCGGTATCGGAGATGACGATTCGCCAAGTGGTGTCGTCCTCCTCGCCGCGCAGACAGATCTCGCCGGGATCACCGGTCGCCATGATTGCCTGTCGGGCGTTGCGTACGAGGTTCGAAAGGACGCGAAATATCTGTTCGTCGTCTGCGCGCAGGACCATAGTGGCAGGAATGTCCTCGGCGAAGGACAATGGGTAGTCGCCGGCCGCGAGCCGCTCGCTCTCGACGACCTCTGCCACGATGCGCGCCAAATTCACGCGGGTCAGTCGTGGCGCGGGTTCGTCGGCCCGCCCGAAGGCCAGCGTGCTTTCACACAGGTGCACGGCCCGGGTGATGGAATTGACCAGCTTCGGCGCCATCCGCTTTACCAGCGGATCGTCGGAGCCTTCGATCCGGTCGGTGAATAGTTGTGCCGAGGTCAGGATGTTGCGCAGGTCATGGCTGACCTTGGCCACGGCTCCGCCCAGTTGCGCCAGACGGTCCTTTTGCCGCAGTGCCGAGGTCAACTGGGTCTGCAGCATCTGCAGGGCGTCTTCGGCGTCGCGCAACTCGCGCACGCCGGCACTGGGTTCGATGATGCGGCGGGCATCCTCCGGCGCGTCGGCGTAGTTCTGCATGTGTCTGATCACGCCTTTGATCGGCCGAACGAGGAACGCCTGAACGGCCAGAAACAGAAGGAGTGCGGTGATCGCCGAGATGATCGCGGAGAGGTAGAGGACGTTCAGGCCGTATTCCAGCATCGCGGTGCGCAGGGGCATCTGCATCATTGTGATCTCGATCAGCATGCCGGCGCCCTGGACCGGGCTGCCGAGGACGCGGATGATCCTCGGCTCGCTGTCCCAAAGAGTCGCCAGTGCATCGCGGATCAGCCGGATGTCACCGGGATCGCGCATGTCGTAGGTCGCGGCAATGGGCGTCGGGATGGGCGAGGACAGGGCCAGCTGCCGCATATCGTCACGCTGCAGCACGACGTTGAATACGCCAGCATTCTTCAGCAATTCGCGCTCGAGATCGGGAGAGATCATGTCCGTCGCCTCGACCGCGAGGGACGCGATCTGTGCCCGTTCCAGCGCGGTCAGCAGATAATCCTCGCGAAATCGGGCGACGGAGGGCACGAAGATGAACACCTCTGCCAGCATCACGAAGATGACTGTCAGGATCAGGAACCGACCCGAAAGGGTATTCAGCATTGCGTCTCCGTCTTACGGGATCCAGCGTTGCACCAGACCCACGACCTTCTTCACAAGGGCACTGTCGAACAGCTTGGGACTGAAATACGCCCCGGCCGCCCGTTTGTTCAATTCCATATAGGTCGGATAGGGCAAAACGGTATTGCTGATGGCGGTCATCTTGAGGTTGTTGGCGATGGCCATGGCCCAGATGCCGATCAGTTCGCCCGCCAGATGGCCGACGATCGAAGCGCCGACAGGTCTGCCGCCGACCACCATGACCTTGATCAGTCCGGTGGTGCGGCCTTCGGTATTGGCGCGGTCGTTGTCTGCATATTCCGACCGGACCACCGACAGTTTCGATCCATGCTTCTTGCGCGCCTGCGCTTCTGTCAGGCCGACCTGCGCGAGTTCGGGATCGGTATAGGTCGCCCACGGGATATGGTCGGTCCGGGCCTTGGCTGGCAGGCCGAACATCAGAGCACGGACAAGCTGGCCGCCATGATAACCCGCAACGTGAGTGAACTGCAGACCGCCAGCGACGTCGCCCGCGGCATAAACCCGCTTGTTCGAGACAGAGCGGAGGTTATCATCCACCTTCAGTCCCTTGCGATCGTAGGATACATTCGCCTTTTCGAGGTCAAGTCCATCCACGTTCACCGACCGACCAACCGCCACCAGCAGGTGAGATCCGATGAAATCGCCATTTGCCGTATGGACCGTCACGCTGCCATCGGCGCCGCTGACCCGATCGGCCTGCGTGCCCTCTACGACGGTGACCCCTTCGGCACGCACCCTGTCCAGCACGACGGCAGAAAGTTCCGGGTCGTCCTTGCCCATGGCCTTGGCGCCCTCGATGACCGTGACGTCGCACCCCAGCCGCCTGTGCGCCTGCGCCAACTCCATCCCGATGGGGCCACCGCCGATGACCAGCAAATGGTCCGGCCGCTCACGCAGATCAAAGATCGTCTCGTTCGTGTGGACGGTTACGGAATCGAGGCCCTCTATTGGCGGAACGAAGGGGCCGGAGCCGGTGGCGACTACGAACCGCCGGGCCGTCACGATGGTCTGACCCGCCTGAACCTCGGTCTCGCTGATGAAGCGGGCGTTGTCTCGGATGACGGTACACCCCAGCCCCTCGAACCGGTCCTGACTGTCAACGGGAGCGATGGTGTCGACGACGTGCCGGACGTGATCCTTGGCGGCGGCAAAATCGACAGCGGGCCGAACCTGTTCAACCCCGAACTGCGGGTTTTCGACCCCTGCGTGCGCATGCTTCGCCGAGGCGATCAGGGCCTTCGACGGAATGCAGCCGTAGTTCAGGCAATCGCCGCCCATCTTGTGGCCCTCGATCAGGACGACCGAGGCGCCCATCTGGGCGGCCCCGGCGGCCACGGACAGGCCCGCGGACCCGGCCCCGACAATGCAGACGTCAGCTTTGATTCGGTTCATGTCACAGACCTTTCTTGCCACGGACGACTTTGAGGATAAGCGGCAGGGCCGCGAGCAGGCAAAGCCCGAGTATCGGCAGCAGGATGGCGGGCTGGAAGATGATGCCGAGGTCGGGCGTCTCGCCTTTTGCAAAGACCTCGCCCAGACCGGCGCCCACCGAGGTATAGACCACCGCCCCCGGCATGATGCCAATGAATGTTGTCACCGCAAAGCGGTAGAGCGGCACACCCACCAATGCCGGCACCAGATTCGCGACGAAGAACGGCACGGCGGGGACGAGGCGGATCAGGAACAGCATCGACCATTGATTCCCCTCGTCGTCGATCCCGTCCTTGATCCGCTTGACGACGCCGTCGCTGGCGTCCATCCGCCTCGCCAGCGTCTGCCCCAGACCCCAGCGGGCGGCGAGGAACAGCAAGATTGCCCCAATAGTGGCGCCAGCGACGTTGTAGATCGCGCCGGGCAGGACGGGAAAACCGGTCGGCACGCTGCCGAACAGAAATCCCCCCGTCAACGTCGCGATAGTGGCGCCGGGCAGGCTGAAGGCGACGATGGCCGCATAGGCCGCGATGAACCCCAAAACGCACAGCAAATAGTTCGCATCGCGAAACGCCAGCAAGGCTTCGCGGTTCTGGCGCAACGCATCGAAAGTCAGATAGTCGCGGAGGACATAGGCGCCGAGGATCGCCACGATGACGATTGCGATGAGGGGCAGACGGCGCAGCACGGGATTGGTGGTGGTGTCGTCTGACATCATTGATCTTTCTGCCGCGCGGGCCTCTTGTCTGCTGCCCTACATGGCGCAGTCCGCCAAGGGCGGGTAGCCGTATCACGGGGCATTGAACGGATACCGCGTTCGAGCCCGTCGCAGAGCGCAAACTGTAACATTCGAGCGGTCGAAAAGCAGCTTTCGTTAGCAATCCTGACACAGGTCGGCGTTGACACAGGGCAACGCCCCACTTAAAGGGCAGGTCTGAATGAATGACGGGCCTCGAATCCAAGCCGGGTTTGGCCCCCGAACCGGAGGACACGCGATGAAGCGCACGTTCCAACCCAGCAACCGCGTCCGCAAGAACCGTCATGGTTTCCGTGCCCGGATGGCGACGCCGTCTGGCCGCAAGATCATCAACGCGCGCCGCGCCAAGGGCCGCGCCAAGCTGAGCGCGTAAGCGCCAACTTGACGATGACAGACATGACGCCGCCGGATGGACCCGACAAGGGTGATCCGGCGGCTTTGTTGCGTCCGCAAATTTTGACACGACGCCGCGATTTCATCGCCACCAGCCACGGCCGTCGGCAGGGCACGGCAGGCATCCACCTGCAAGGCCGCCGCCGCGATGACGGCAGCGATCTGATGCGCGTTGGCTATACCTGTTCCAAGAAGGTCGGAAATGCCGTGGCGCGCAACCGCGCCAAGCGTCGCCTGCGCGCGATCGCGCGGCTGATCCTGCCAAAGCATGGGCGCCCTGGATGGGACTACGTCCTCGTCGGTCGCCCGCAGACGACGGCAACCCTGCCCTTCACCCAGTTGCAGGCCGACCTGATCCGCGCGCTGGACCGCGTGCATCAGTGACACCGCTGGCCCATGTCGTCGCGCTGCCGGTGCGCGCCTATCGTTTGCTGCTGTCGCCTTGGGTCGGCCATGGCTGCCGCTTTAACCCGACCTGTTCGGCCTACGCGCTGGAGGCTTTGGCCAGACATGGCGCGCTGCGCGGGACATGGCTGACCGCACGTCGAATCGGGCGCTGCCATCCTTGGGGCGGGTCAGGCATCGACAACGTCCCGGATTGACGCGCCAGCCAAATTTTTATGAAAATTTGAAGGACTCCAAGGCCTCGTGAAAATCCGAAGCATGGTATCGCCTGTCGTTCGCCGAGATCTCAGACGCGCGGCTGCATGAAGGCCATCTGGGCCGCGATCTCTGGATCGGAAAGATCGACGTAGCGATCCGGCTTGACCCGCCCGAAGGTGCCGCCACCGAAGATCCGCACCGCCCAGTAGATCACCGTCGCCATCCATGGCCTGACATCGGCTGCGCGCATTGCCGCCAGCATGATCGCGTCGGCAAAGGCGCGGTCCGCCGGTCGTGGCCCCCGGCCTGGCACATCCTGCCATGCGATGTAGAGGTAATCGTGCACGATCGCCGCCTCCAGCCATGGGCCGACCCGCCCGATCACGAAACGCAGCGCGGGGGGAACGGACGTCAGGTCGATGATCAGCCCCGCCGGCACGACGATCTGCACCCACTCGCCGTCCCTTGACCGCCAAGACACAAGATACGGTCGTCCCGTCAGGTAATCCGCATCCTCCCCGGTCCGCAGGCGCGGCGCATCCTTCAGGCGGATCAGGACAAGCGCACTGTCGTAGCGCAATTCCGCCACCTGCGTGCCCGCAGACGGATAGGGATCGATTGGGACCGAGGGGTGGTCAAATCGCTGCATGTTGCAATTCCTCTTGGGCTTGCGGCCGCGGCAGAGTATGGAACGGCGCATGCTTGATGATACCGACATTCACCCGCTGTTCCACGGCGCACCCGATACGGTGGCGTTCAAGAAGTTGCGCAAGCGGCTGGTGCGCGACACGCGCGAGGCGATCGACCGCTACGGGATGATTGCGCCCGGCGGGAAGTGGCTTGTGTGTCTGTCGGGTGGCAAGGACAGTTATACCCTTCTCGCGGTGCTGTACGAATTGCAATGGCGGGGGCTTCTTCCTGTCGAGCTTCTGGCCTGCAACCTCGATCAGGGGCAGCCGAACTTTCCCGCGACGGTGCTGCCGGAGTTTCTGGCGCGTATGGGCGTGCCTCACCGGATCGAGTACCGCGACACCTATTCCGTCGTGATGGACAAGACGCCGCAGGGACGTACGCTCTGCACCATGTGTTCGCGCCTGCGCCGGGCGAACCTCTACCGCATCGCGCGCGAGGAAGGCTGCAGCGCCGTCGTGCTGGGGCACCACCGCGACGATATCCTCGAGACCTTCTTTCTTAACCTCTTCCACGGCGGCAAGCTGGCCACCATGCCGCCGAAACTGAAGAACGACGAGGGCGATCTCTTTCTCTACCGCCCGCTCGCCCATGTGGCAGAGGCCGACTGCGACGCCTTTGCGCGGGCCTTGAACTATCCCATCATCCCCTGTGACCTGTGCGGCAGTCAGGATGGGTTGCAGCGGCAGCAGATCAAGCGGTTGCTCGACGGGTGGGAGGCGAACAGTCCTGGACGCCGCCAGAAGATCTTCAGCGCTTTGATGAACGCCCGGCCCAGCCACCTTCTGGACCCGGCCCTGTTCGATTTCATGGGGTTGACACTGGATCACAAAGCGCCGGAATCCCCTTGACCTTCGGGGCCTGCGCGGTTTGAAGCAACCCCACCAGTTTTCACAGACGGACGGTCCCGACGTATGGAAGATCAAAACAAGAACCTGATCCTGGCCCTCGTGCTCAGCACGTTGGTCATCATCGTCTGGACCTTCCTGTTTCCGCCGGAGGCGCAGGCCCCTGCGACGCTGGAAGCCGCTCAGGAGCAGCAGGATGCCACGGTCCCAGCGGCCGATGTCGCCACCGGCGGCATTGCGGCCCCGGCGGATGCCGTCGCCAACGAGCCTGCGACCGAGGCGCCCCGCGTCACGATCCAGACCCCGGAACTGAACGGCACGATTTCCTTGCTGGGTGGCCGGATCGACGATCTGAAGCTGACCCAGTATCACGAGACGATCGACGACTCCTCGCCCACCGTCACGCTGCTGTCGCCGTCCGGCACCCCCGACGCCTATTTCGCGTCCTTCGGCTGGGCCGCCGTCGATGGTGTCGCCGCCGATGCGGTGCCCGGCCCAGACACCCTGTGGACGGTCGAGGACGGCGAGACCCTGACCCCGGACACGCCGGTTACGCTGGCCTATGACAACGGCGCCGGCCAGATCTTCCGCACCCGGATCTCGGTTGACAACAAGTACATGTTCAGCATCGACCAGAGCGTCGAGAATACCGGAACCGGTGCAATCAACCTGCGCCCTTACGGCCTGCTCCGGCAGGAAGGCATGCCCTCCGACCTGCAGAATTTCTTCATCCTGCACGAGGGTCTGGTCCGCATGACGGACGGCACACTGGAAGAGGTGAAGTACAAGAACATGATCGACTTCGCCGTCGATCCGAACGAAGGCACCAACGCCGAGCGTCAGGAGGTCACCTCCGCCGGATGGATCGGCTATACCGACCATTACTGGATGACGACGCTGATTCCGAACCAGACCGTCCCCTTTCGATCCACCGCGAAATACTTCCCCAGCCGCGACATCTTTCAGGCGGAAGCGGTGCAGGAACCCCAGTCCGTCGCCCCGGGCGCCACGGCATCCGTCACGACGCAACTCTTTGCCGGTGCGAAGGAGTGGGAGACCATCCGCGACTACGAAAAGGCAGGGGTCACCGGATTTATCGACAGCATCGACTGGGGCTGGTTCTTCTTTCTGACGAAACCGATCTTCTGGGTGCTGCACCACCTGAACCTGCTGATCGGCAACATGGGTTTCGCGATCATCGCACTGACCTTCTTCCTCAAGCTTCTAGTGCTTCCGCTGGCATACAAGTCCTATGTCAGCATGGCGAAGATGAAGGAACTTCAGCCCGAGATGGAGAAGCTGAAGGAACGCAGCGGCGACGACAAGGCCGCGCTGCAGACCGGGATGATGAAGTTCTACAAGGAAAACAAGGTGAACCCCGCCGCGGGCTGTTTGCCGATCCTGATCCAGATCCCGATCTTCTTCTCGCTCTACAAGGTGATCTTCGTCACGCTGGAACTGCGGCATGCGCCGTGGATCGGCTGGATCCGGGATCTGTCGGCCCCCGATCCGTCGTCAATTCTGAATCTCTTCGGTCTTTTCCCGTGGAACACCCCGGACGTGACCTCGCCCATCCATATCATCAGCCTCGGCGTACTGCCGATTCTGCTGGGCATTTCCATGTGGCTTCAGCAAAAACTGAACCCGGCGCCCGCCGACGCCACGCAAAAGATGATCTTTGCCTGGATGCCTTGGGTGTTCATGTTCATGCTGGGGCGGTTCGCGTCGGGTCTGGTGCTGTACTGGATCACGAACAACACGATCACTTTCGCCCAGCAGTACCTGATTATGCGGAGCCACGGGGCAAAGCCGGACGTGTTCGGCAATATCAAGGGTACTTTCAGCCGCAAGAAGGGCGAACCGGTCCCGGCCAACAGCGGCAAGAAGCCGAAGGGCAAATAGGCCGCCAGCTATACCGACAGACATGGGGGCGGGACGACCGCCCCCTTCGCATTGAAAGGCTCCACCATGGAACTGCGCTTTCCCCCCGTCGATACGCCCGACGTCGAAGCTCTCGAGAAGGGTCGCCTGCTGTTCGCGGGCCAGACGGAGTTCGTGAAGGGTGTGGTCGCCATGGACGGCCTGCCCCCAGCCGACCGATTGGAAGTCTGCTTTGCCGGGCGCTCGAACGTCGGGAAATCGTCTCTTATCAACGCGCTGACCGGACGCAAGGGGCTGGCGCGCGCATCTAACACTCCGGGCCGGACGCAAGAGATCAACTACTTTACCGCAGGCGATCTGTATGTCGTAGACCTGCCCGGTTACGGTTTCGCCAATGCTCCGGTGGCGGTCGTGGCCAAATGGCAGGCTCTGTTGAAGAACTACCTGCAGGGTCGGCCGACATTGCGCCGCGTCTTCGTCCTGATCGACGCACGCCATGGCGCCAAGGCTGTCGACGAAGAGATCATGACGCTGCTCGACCGGTCCGCCGTGACCTTTCAGGCCGTCATGACCAAGACAGACAAGGTCAAGGGTTCGGCACTGCAGGATGCCCTGGACGCAACGCGCGCCGTGTTGGCAAAGCATCCAGCGGCCTATCCCGAGATGATCCTGACAAGTTCGGAGAAGGGTGACGGCATAGAGACCCTGCGCGCCGTGATTGCGACAATCGAACCCTAAACGTCGCACCCCCCCTTTTCCTGCCGCCACGTCAAGCTATCGTTTCAGTGATCCGGTCTCGCATCGCTGAATGAAGGTTAAGGGTATGCAGATAAAGGCTCCAAGCTGGCATGTCATCAAGTGGATCGTCGGGGTATTCGCAGGTCTGGCCGTTATCGGCGGTATCATCGGCGCCCTGATCGTCAGCCTCGGTCTCGTCACGATTTCGGCCAGACCACCCCACAACGCCCTGACGCGAACGATCCTGCATTACACCTTCAAGCGATCGACGGCGAATGCCGGTGGATCGGTCGACGTGCCGGCCGATCTGGACAGCCCCGCCCGCGTGGCATTGGGCATCCAGCATTATGCCAACGTCTGTTCCAGCTGTCACGGCGGTCCGGAACTCGGTCAAAGTCCAGTGGCCCTATCCATGCGCCCACGGCCACAGCACCTTGCATCGGTCGTAGGCGAATTCAGCGACGAGCAGCTTTTCGTCATCCTACGGGATGGTGTGCGCTTTTCGGCCATGCCGGCCTGGCCGGCCAGTCAGAATTTCGATGAGATCTGGTCCGTGGTGGCCTTCCTGCGCGCGCTACCGGACATGACAAACGCAGAATATGTCGCGGCAACCCAGCGCGCCTTGCCAGAGGATGCACCAGAACTGGCATTCGACGCGCCGGACCAGTTGAGCGGTCTGGACGTCGGGATCAAGGCGCCGCCGATGGACGAATACCTATATGCCACCCCCGGAACCGGCTGGCACGAGTATGCAAGCAACGGTGACGTCATTGCCACCTGCGCCGCTTGCCATGGCGCGAAAGGCAGCGGCGATGCGACGGCGGGTCAGGCGCCGAACCTGACCGTGCCCTCTGCCGCCTACATGACCAAGGCGCTGCGTGAATACGCGAACGGCACGCGCCCGTCCGGCATCATGACGACCGTGGCGGCGAGCCTGACCGACGCGCAGATCAAGGGCCTGTCGGAGTACTACGCCAGCCTTCCGGACATCGCCCCGCCCCGCGACCAAGCCGCCCTGGGTGATCCGGTGGCGGGAGAGATCATCGCGACGGCCGGATTACCCGATCAGGCGCTTCCGGCCTGCTATACGTGCCACCAGAACGTGTCAGAGGCAGCCGGCATGCTGATCCCTCCAATCGCGGGACAGTCGGCCGCCTATGTGCGGCATCGGCTGGACGCCTTTGCCGAACCCTACTGGACCGGGGCGGGTACCAGCGCATGGCAGCCGATGCACTGGATCGCGAAATCACTGAATCCGCAGCAGCGAGCCGACCTCGCCGCTTATTTCGCACAGCAGGCTCCCGGCGGCCGCGCCCCGGTCGCGACCCTGCAGCCGATGGATGCAGCCAACGCTCGGCAACTGGTCGAAGGCGTGTGCAAGGAATGTCATACTGTCGAGGGTGTGGGCGGCCCGTCCGGCGAATATCCCAACCTGACGGTACAGACGGCGACCTACCTCGATCTGCAACTCCACGCATTCCGCAGCGGCAACCGCGAGGCGGAGCGGATGCGTCAGGTGGCGGAGAAGCTGTCGGACAAGGACATGTCGGATCTTGCCCAATACTTCGGCACGCCGGCAGCTTTGCCTTCGCCTACGCCGCAGGACGTGTTCGCGACGGCAGAAGAGATTGCGGTCGGGGGAGAGATCGCATCCAACGGCATTCCGGACAAGAATATCCCGGCCTGCCTGTCCTGTCATGGACCGGAACCGACATCTGCCCTTCCGATCATCGCCCGGCTTCAAGGTCAGGCGCCACGCTACATTCAGGACCGTTTGCAGGCCCTTGGAAGCGAGAAGAGCGCCGATCTGGACACGATCAGCCCGATGCACGCCATTGCGCGCGACATGACCGTGGACGAACGTCACGACGTGGCAGCGTGGTTCGCCGCGCAGGCGCCGCTGCCAAAGTGATCGCCGCTTGAGGGGGTGACCTCCCTCCGCTATCCCTTGGGGCGACAAGGCCCCGGGGGATAGCCATGAGGACGCAGAACATGAACCGAGACTGGATCGCCACGGCGCGCACGCTGTCAGAGGCCCTGCCCTACTTGCAACGCTACTCCGGCGCGGTCGTCGTGGTGAAGTTCGGCGGCAACGCCATGGGTGACGCCGACGCGATGGCAGAATTCGCCCGCGACATCGTCTTGATGAAACAGGTCGGCATGAACCCCGTCGTGGTGCACGGCGGCGGTCCGATGATCAACGAGATGCTGACGAAGCTGGGCATCAAGTCCGAATTCATCCGCGGCAAGCGCGTTACCGATCAAGCCACGGTCGAGGTGGTCGAGATGGTGCTGACCGGCCTCGTGAACAAGCGGATCGTGCAGGCGATCATGGACGAAGGCGGCCGTGCGGTCGGCCTGTCCGGCAAGGATGACGATCTGATGGTGGCCGAGGCGGACGATCCGGAGCTCGGTTTCGTCGGTCGCCCGGTGGAAATGAATGTGCAGGTGCTGCGCGACCTTTACGGCGCGGGCATCATCCCGGTCGTGGCACCGGTGGCAACCGGCATGGACATGCTGGAAACCTTCAATGTGAATGGCGACACCGCCGCCGGCGCCATCGCCGGCGCGCTCAAGGCCGACCGCCTGCTGTTGCTGACCGACGTCGCGGGGGTCAAGGACGCCAGCGGAGAAGTCGTGACCCAATTGAACCCCGATCAGGTGCGCGCCATGATTGAGGACGGCACCATCGCGGGCGGCATGATTCCCAAGGTCGAGACAGCGTTGAAGGCCATCGAGGACGGCGTGCGCGCCGTCGTGATCCTTGATGGCAGGCTGCCGAACGCATCCCTCTTGGAGCTCTTCACGGAGCACGGCGCGGGGTCGATCATCCGGTCCACGGAATCGCGGGTCAAGTCGCGTCAGGACTAGCCGATGGCCCTGATACTCATTGTCCTGCGGCATGCCAAGTCCGGCTGGGGCAATCCGTCCCTGCCCGATCACGCGCGCACCTTGACAGACCGGGGCCGCCGCGACGCACGGGCCGTCGGTGTCTGGCTCGGCGCGCGGAATCTGGTTCCCGACCTGATCCTCAGCTCCGATGCGACGCGCACGCGTCAAACCGTCGCCGACCTGTCGGGCGGGCTGGGGCGGGACGTTCCGACCGAGTTTCTGCCGTCGCTCTACAATGCCTCATCCGACACCATCGAGCGGACCATCCGCAAGCAGTCGGTCAAGCTCTTGCTGCTGTGCGCACATAACCCCGGGATCGGCAATGTGGCCGCAGCGCTTGCAACCGAACCGCCGGAGCATCCCCGGTTCGATGACTATCCCACGGCCGCGACGACTGTCCTGTCGTTCGACGTCGACAATTGGTCGGACATCAAGACGGGCGCCTGTCTGTCATTCTTGATTCCCGCCGACCTCAAGACATGAACACCGCGCACTTGAAGGTGCGCGGCGGCCATGACGCGGGTGCGGATGGATCGCCGCGGGCTGCTGCATTCCGATTTTTCGAGAAAAATCGGAATTCCGCTAGTGACCGAGGATCTGGCTCAGGAAAAGCTTGGTACGCTCTGACCGGGGGTTGTTGAAGAACTCCTTCGGCTCGTTCTGCTCGACGATCTGGCCTTGGTCCATGAAGATCACGCGGTTTGCCACGGCCTGCGCAAAGCCCATCTCGTGCGTGACGCAAATCATGGTCATGCCTTCTTCGGCGAGTTCGATCATGGTGTCGAGGACTTCCTTGATCATCTCCGGGTCGAGCGCCGATGTCGGTTCGTCGAACAGCATGATGCGCGGCTTCATGCAGAGGCTGCGCGCGATGGCGACGCGCTGCTGCTGACCACCGGACAGCTGGCCCGGATACTTATTGGCCTGCTCCGGGATCTTGACCTTCTCAAGAAAATGCATCGCCGTCGCTTCGGCTTCCTTCTTGGGTGTCTTGCGAACCCAGATCGGCGCCAGCGTACAGTTTTCGAGGATCGTCAGATGCGGGAACAGGTTAAAGTGCTGAAAGCACATCCCGACCTCGGACCTGATCTTGTCGATGTTCTTGAGGTCCGATGACAGCTCTGTCCCGTCCACGATGATCTGACCGGACTGGTGCTCTTCCAGTCTGTTGATGCAGCGGATCAGCGTCGACTTGCCCGACCCGGACGGCCCGCAGATGACGATGCGTTCACCCCGGTTCACGGTCAGGTTAATGTCGCGCAGCACGTGGAACGTGCCGTACCACTTGTTCATGTTGTTGATTTCGATCGCCACCTCGTCGCTCACCTGCATGGCGCTGCGATTGACGGTGCGGTCCTGTGCGGCCTCTGACATTGTCATGCCTCCCTTAACGGTGTTCGCGCTGGAGCTTCTTCTCCAGATGCAGTGAATAGCGGCCCATGCTGAAGCAGGCGACGAAGAACAGAAGCGCGACGAAGACGTAGAGCTCCCAGTAGATGCCGTTCCAGTCGGTGCTGGCCCGGATCGAGTTGATCAGTCCCAGCGGATCAAGAAGGCCGATGAACAGCACGAGGGTCGTGTCTTTGAACAGACCGATGAAGGTGTTCACGATGCCGGGGATCGAGATCTTGAGGGCCTGCGGCAGTACGATCAGCTGCATCGACTGCCAGTAGGACAGGCCCAGCGAATTGGCACCCTCGTACTGGCCTTTCGGCACAGCAGAGAGACCGCCACGAACGACCTCTGCGATATAGGCTGCAGAGAACAGGGTGACCATGATGATGACCCGCAGTGTCAGATCGAAATTTGTCCCCGGCGGCAGGAAGTAGTTCAGCAACAAAGACGCTGTGAACAGCCAGACGATCAGCGGTACGCCGCGAATAATCTCGATGAACACGACGCTGAGCTTTGTGACGATGAACAGGTTCGATGCGCGGCCAAGGGCCAACAGGATGCCAAGGGGCAGCGACAGCACGATCGCGGTGACGCCGATGACGATCGACAGCATGAAGCCGCCGAACTGCTTGGACTGCACCGGTTCCAGTCCGATGGGCATGACGCGAGCAAGCTCGCTGGCCAGCGGCCAGGCCAGCAGCAACCAGTAGAGCAGCGGGATCACGATGGCCACCAGAACGGCAACGATCTGGTTGACCCGAGAGAAGACCCGAAACGCCACGACGCCTAATCCGAAGCCCAGAGCGACAGTCAGCGGCAGCCAGATCGGCCCGCCCCAGAGCAGAAGAAAGATCAGGAATGGCGAGGCGAGCGAGAAGCCCATGAACCAGCGCGGGAATGTTCCGAACAGGACAGGCCCCAGACCGGCAAGCAGCACAATCAATGCCACGGTCGGTCGCCAGTAAAGGTCCGAAGGATAGAAGCCGAACAGCAGCTGTTCCCAACGGTCGCGGATGACGCCCCAGCACGCGGTTTCCGTCGATCGGCCCAATTCCTCCAGCATCTGGCGGCATTCGCTTAACGACGTAGCATTCCAAGTCGGGCTGAACGCCCACATCACGAAGGTGCTGACGACGACCCAGATGACATAAAGCGATACGATCGTCAGGATAGCGTTCAGCCATGTCGGAAACAGGTTTTCGCGAACCCACTTGACGGTACCCGCTTCGCGGGTCGGCGGCGGTTGCTGGTCCAGCATGCCCTCGCGGACGAAAGCGACGGTTTGTGCGTGTGTATCGCTCATCTCACCGCTCCTGCAATTTCATGGAATTGTTGATGATGTTCATCACGAAAGAAATGACCAGCGACAGCGCCAGATAAAACAACCCCATCAGCAACATGCACTCCAGCGCGCGGCCGGTCTGGTTCAGGGTAATTCCACCGAGGGTCGCCTTGACGTCGGGATAGCCGACGGCGATCGCGAGGGAGGAGTTCTTGGTCAGGTTGAGATACTGTGAGGTCAGCGGCGGGATGATGACCCGCATCGCCTGCGGCAAGATGACGAGGCTCATCGCGCGATTCGGACGGACACCGAGGGCCGCGGCGGCTTCTGACTGCCCCTTGGACACGGACAGGATCCCGGCACGGACGATTTCCGTTATGAAGGCACCGGTATAAAGGGACAGCGCCAGCCACAGGGCCATCAGCGGGTTGCTGATCTGGATGCCGCCGCCGAAGTTAAAGCCCTTCAGAACGGGGTAGTCGAGCGTCACAGGACGGCCCATGACGAAGAAGGCCAGCACGACCGGAACGATCAGTATCGCGAAGATAGGCCAAACCATCGGCAGCAGGCGACCGGTGTCGTAAAGCAGTTTCTTGGCGTAACGCCGGTAGAGGAAGGCTGCGAGGATCGAGGCGAGAAACACGATGCCCAGGATCTCTGAAGACGGCCCCCAGACCGGTGCGGGCATGTAGAAGCCGCGGTTCGTCACGGCGAAGGAGTCCCAGATCATAGAGGAGGCCGCGGTTCCATCGGGGCCGGGCCGGAAATCGCGGGGCTGCGGGGTCGATTCGCTGAAGACCGCATAGATCAGAAGGATCCACAGCAACAACGGCACGTTGCGGAAGCCTTCGACGTAGACAGCCATCAATCGACTGACGATCCAGTTCTTCGACAGGCGGGCGACGCCAGCCAACACACCGATGATGGTCGCCAGAACGATGCCGAGCGCTGCGACCAGCAGCGTATTCAGAATGCCGACATAGGCGGCACGCAGATGGGTATCGGCATTGGTGTAGGGAATAAGCGTAGTGCCGATGTCGTATCCGGCCCGGCTTTGCAGGAAGCTGAAGCTCGGCTCCAGATCCTTGGCGGTCAGGTTGACCAGAAGATTGTTGATCAGCCAATACACGCCGGCACAGACCAGCAGCAACGTGACCACCTGGATGGTCAAGGATCGGTAGCGGGTGTCGTAGATCAGCTGGCTCAGCCGAAAGCTTTCGCGTGGCGGACTATCCGTCATCGATGACATCAAAAAATCTCCCCGGGCTTCACCAGACTTTCTTCAGGTTGCTCCGGTTGGCCCGGATGCACCACGCGCTGGCAGGCGTCTTGGTCGTGAACGATAGCAAATGACGAAAGGCCCGGCATATACCGGGCCTTTCGCCTAGAATTTTAGCGGAAGGGCGGTGAATACAGCAGGCCGCCGTCGGTCCACTGAGCGTTCAGGCCACGCGCCAGACCGATCGGGGTGTTTTCACCGATGTTACGCTCGAAGATCTCGCCGTAGTTGCCGCCAGCCATGATCGCGTTCTTGGCCCAGTCGTTCGACAGGCCAATCATCGCACCCAGCTCGCCTTCGGTGCCCAGCAGGCGGTTCACTTCCGGGTTGTTGGTCGGCGCAGCGGACATTTCGCCAATGTTGGCAGAGGTGATGCCGAGCTCTTCTGCCGCGATCAACGCGTTCAGCGTCCACATGGCGATGTCGCCCCACTCGTTGTCACCGTGACGGACCAGCGGGCCCAGCGGCTCTTTGGAAATGATCTCGGGCAGAAGCACGTGATCTTCGGGGTTTTCGAAGGTCGCGCGCGTCGCGGCGAGGCCCGAAGCGTCCGTGGTGTAGGTGTCGCAGGCGCCAGCCAGATACTGCTGCTGGCCTTCGGCGTTGGTCTGGATCGGCACCGGTTGGTAGGTGATGTTGTTGGCGCGGAAATAATCGGCCAGGTTCAGTTCGGTCGTCGTGCCGGTCTGAATGCAGACGGTCGCGCCGTCCAGATCCTTGGCAGAGGTCACGCCGAGAGCCTTGGGCACGATGAAGCCCTGACCGTCGTAGTAATTCACGCCAACGAAGTCGAACTTCAGTTCGGTATCGCGCGAGAAAGTCCAGGTCGTGTTCCGGGCCAACAGGTCGATTTCCCCGGAGGACAGCGCAGTAAAGCGCGTCTCGCCCGTGGTGGGGACGAATTCGACGGCATTCTTGTCACCGAAGATGGCGGCAGCAACCGCACGGCAGACGTCGACGTCGAAGCCTTCCCAGACGCCGTTCGCGTCGGGTGCCGCAAAGCCGGTCAGACCGGTGGTGACGCCGCAGTTCAGATGGCCACGCGCCTTTACGTCGTCCAGCGTCGCCGCGGACGCCGCAGCCGCCGTCAAACCGGCGATGGTCAGCGTTCCAAATAGTACGGTCTTCTTCATGTTTACCTCTTCCTGAGTATCCGCCCATCTCGGGCAGCCAATTTTTTCCGCCCGGCATGGGACGGTTGAGTTTTGACGGGTCTCCCCCCCAATGACAGTAGAGTGGGCGAATTATTGCCCAGAGGTCAAGGCCCGCCGCCGGGTCAAACGCCTGTATCTGCCTGTCTGAACGGCAGTTCGACCGGTGACGCCTGATTTGTGATCGACTCAGGCCAAGCGGCTCATCTCGATGAAGGTGGCGCCGTCGATGAATGCCTGCCGCTTGATGGCTGCGACCTCGGCGGCTTCTTCGTCGTCGCCCCACTGACTGATCTGGAAATCCTCGTCGATCCGGCTAAGGGGCCAAGCCTCCTGTGGGGTCAGCTTGCCCATAGAAACCGCAAAGGCGAGCACGAGTGAGCCCGACAATTGAACCAGATCGTGAAAACCAGTCAGCGCGAAATTGTCGAACTGCGCCACACGAGCGTGCAGCCTTGCGATGGATTCGGGTGGCTGGGTGATCGGCATGATCCCGGTCGTCACGTGAAGCGGTGCATCGAGCGCTTGCGCCGACCACGCCAACCAAGGATCCCAAGCGTCCTTCTGCAGGGCGACGAGGCTATCCGGCGCAGCCGCGCGATAGCACAGCAGGTCGTTTTCGCCATAGGCCGCGAGCAGGGCCACGACGTCTGCGTGCTGCGGCGCAACCTTGTCGATAGCGGAATTGGCCGCGCGGGTCGCAGGCATGGTCGTCGGGTCGATCTTGTCGGTTTGTGCCTGCCACTCTGCCGCGACCGCCTGCGCCATGGCACGGGTCGGCAAAAGCAGCGGCTGCTTGTAGGGCGTCTTGACCGCGCGCCCGTCAAGATCGACGGAAAAGCCGCCGCCCCGTTCAACTACGTTGGCCTCGGTCCAGAAACGCTTCGGGGCCCAGTCGTTCATGCGGGTTCTCCGATCAGGTCGTCGATGGCGGCGTCCAGTGCCGCGAAGGTGGGGATCATCCGGTCGGCGCGCAGGCTGTCGGCCGGATGATAGCCCCAGCCGACACCGATCGTCGCCACCCCGGCCGCACGCGCCATGTCCATGTCATAGGTCGTGTCGCCGACCATGACCGCACGGGATGCAGGAACGCCTGCCTCTGCCAATGCTGCGTGAATCATCGCCGGATGCGGTTTGGAAGGGTGGAGGTCGGATGTCTGCCGGCTGACGAATAGCTCCTGCAACGCGTGTTGGTCTATCAGCCGGTCAAGCCCGCGCTTCGATTTGCCCGTTGCCACAGCCAGAACCGTATGGTCCTGCGCGTGCAGACGAAGGACCGCTTCCCTTGCACCCGGAAACAATGGGCTCTTGCGTTGCAGGTCCGCCGTCGCGTAATCGCGAAAGGCGGCCCGATAACCTGCCGTCAGGCGCTCGCGGGTCGACGCGTCCTGATCCGGGCACAGGACGCGAAAGCTTTCTGGTAAAGACAGGCCGACGATAGATAGCACTACCTCTCGGGTTGGTGCGGTCAGACCCTCGGCGGCAAACGCCTCGGCCATCGCACCGATGATTTCCGCCTGACTGTCGACAAGTGTCCCATCGACGTCGAATATCACGAGCCTTAGATCCGTCATCAGTCGGGCATATTGAAGGGATCGACCGGCGCGTGGCTGACGTGCCAGCCGACGAAATCCCAAGTCCGTTCCATGTGATCGGGCAGCGGCGCGGTCAGGTGCAGGATCGCTCCCGTCTCGGGATGTTCGATCGTCAGACTGCGGGCGTGCAGGTGCATCTTGCGGCTGATGTCGCCGCCCATGCCGGCCCCCCAGCCATCGCCCAGATTCTCCTGCTCCGTCCCGCCATACTTGCCGTCGCCGATGATCGGGTGCCCAATTTCTGCCATGTGGGCGCGCAGCTGGTGGGTGCGGCCGGTGATCGGCACCAGTGCAACCCAGGCCGCGCGCTTCGCCAGGCTGTCGAGCACGGCGTAATCGGTGACCGCGCGCTTGGCACCCTCGGTCGTGTCGACCTCCTTGGGGTGCACGCAGCGCATCTTCTCGTTCTCGCCGCCCTTGCCGTGGCCGGGGGCCTTCACGAGTCCATACTTGATCGTCGCCGCACGGGGATGCGGCACACCGGCGACGGCGGCCCAGTAGATCTTGCGGGTCGCGTGATGCTTGAGGTTCTCGGTCAGCTGCTTGGCCGCCATCCGCGTGCGCGCCAGCACCAGCACGCCGGAGGTGTCCTTGTCGAGCCGGTGCACGAGGCGCGGCTTTTCGTCATAGCCGAACATCAGCGCCTCGCTCATCGCGTCGACGTGGCGGGTGGTGTTAGTGCCGCCCTGCGTCGCAAGGCCCGCGGGCTTGTTGATGACGATCATGTGGTCGTCGCGGTAGATCACGCAGGACTGGATCAGCGCGGCGTCGGCCTTGGTCACGCCCTGCTTCATCAGACTGCGCTCCGCCTCCACCTGCGCTTCGGTCGGCAGGGGCGGGATGCGGATCGACTGTCCGACCTCCAGCCGCGTGTTCGACTTTACCCGGCCGCCATCGACGCGGATGTCGCCCTTGCGGCACAATTTTTCAATTCGGCCCTGCGTCAGATGCGGGAACAGCCTCCGCAGGTAGCGGTCCAGCCGCTGGTCGCCGTCGTCCGGGCCGATCACCCGTGTCTGCACGCCACCGCTCATGCCAGCACCATCCGTGTCAAGTTCATCCCAAGGACCAGCGCCGCCATCCCCACGATCACGCTGCCGCCGACATAGGCCGCCATCAGCGCGAATTGTCCCCGCTCCATCAGCGCGATCGCGTCGAGGGAGAAGGCCGAAAACGTAGTGAACCCGCCCAGCAGGCCCGTCATCAGGAAGGGCGCCAACCGGGTGCCACCCCGTTCCGCCAGAACGACCACGATGACTCCCATGAGAAAGGATCCCAGAATATTGACCGTCACCGTGCCCCAAGGAAAACCGGCCCCCATCGCACGCAAGGTCAGCTGGCCGGTCAGCCAGCGCAGCGTCGCGCCAATCGCACCGCCAAGGGCCACGGATAGTCCGGTCAAGATCATGTCACTCCTGTCGCCCGTACGGGTCAGGTTGTCAATTCGTGGCGCCCTTGCGCTTGTCCCTTAGACCGGCAAAGAAATCGAGACGCTTCTTCAACTCCCTCTCGAACCCGCGGTCGACGGGCAGATAGTAGATGCCGCGCTTCATGGTCTCGGGAAAATAGTTCTGCCCGGAAAACCCGTCCTCGGCGTCGTGGTCATAGGCATAGCCCGACCCGAAGCCCTGTTCCTTCATCAGCTTGGTCGGCGCGTTCAGGATGTGGCGCGGCGGCGGTTCCGAACCGGTCTGCTTCGCCGCCGCCATCGCCGCCTTGAATGCGACATAGCCCGCGTTGGATTTCGGCGCGAGTGCCAGGTAGGTCACCGCCTGCCCCAGCGCCAACTCGCCCTCTGGCGAGCCCAAACGCTCGTAGGTCTCCCACGCCTGCAGGCAGATGTGCTGCGCCTGCGGATCGGCCAAACCGATATCCTCCACCGCCATGCGCACGATCCGGCGAGCGAGGTAGCGTGGATCCTCGCCTCCGGTCAACATCCGGGCAAGCCAGTAGAGCGCCGCGTCAGGGTCAGACCCACGCACGGATTTATGCAGGGCCGAGATCAGATTGTAATGCTCGTCGCCCGACTTGTCGTATTTCGTCGCCCGCTTCATCAGGCGGCTCGTCAGCGCGTCGGTGCCCAGCGGCTTGTCCGTCTTCCACGCCGCCACCTGTTCGATCAGGTTCAGCAGGCTGCGCCCGTCACCGTCCGCCATGTTGATCAGCTGGTCGCGTGCCTGCGGGTCGAGCGGCAGCTTGCGCCCCAGCTCCGCCTCTGCCCGCTGTGCCAGGCGCTCCAGATCGTCCTCGGTCAGCCGGGTCAGGATCAGCACCTGCGCCCGGGACAGCAAGGCGGCGTTCAGCTCGAAGCTCGGGTTCTCGGTCGTGGCACCGACCAGCAGGATCGTCCCGTCCTCCATGTGCGGCAGAAAGCCGTCCTGCTGCGCCTTGTTGAAGCGGTGGATCTCGTCGACGAACAGCAGCGTGCCCTTGCCGTTCTGGCGGCGCAGCTTCGCCGCCTCGAACACCTTGCGCAGTTCCGGCACGCCGGTGAAGATCGCACTGATCTGGACGAAATGCAGGTCCGTCTCGTCCGCCAGCAGCCGCGCGATGGTCGTCTTCCCCACCCCCGGCGGTCCCCAGAGGACCAGCGACGACAGCGAACCCGACGCCAGCATCGCCCCCAGCGGCGCGTCGGGGCCGAGCACCTGTTCCTGCCCGATGACCTCTCCCAAGGTCTGCGGTCGCAGCCGGTCCGCCAGCGGGCGGGGGCCGGTGGGGGCTGCGGGCGTGGATGCGGAGGTATCGAAGAGGTCTGCCATGAGCGATATCTAAGCCCCCGAAGACCCCTTTGGAAGGCCGCTCCTCTCGGTCAGCCGCCGGGGGTGGGTCACCGGCGCCGACGGCCGGATATGAAAAAGGGCGCGATCCGCAAATCGCGCCCTTTTCCCGAAACTTGATGTCGGGGCTTACGCCTCTTCGTCGATCTCGACCAGGCGGGCCTTGTCGGCGGCACCCTTGGCATCCCGGTCGCGGTCGACCAGTTCGATGATCGCCATCGGGGCCATGTCACCATAGCGGAAGCCGGCCTTCATCACGCGGCAGTAGCCGCCCTGACGCTCGGCGTAGCGCGGGCCAAGGATCTCGAACAGCTTGGCAGTGTGGATATCCTGCTTCAGCTGGCTGTCGGCCTGACGGCGGGCGTGCAGGTCGCCGCGCTTGCCCAGCGTGATCAGCTTGTCGATGATCCGCTTCAGTTCCTTGGCCTTCGGCAGGGTCGTCTTGATCTGCTCGTGCTCGATCAGCGAACCAGCCATGTTGGCGAACATCGCCTTGCGGTGTTCGTGGGTGCGGTTCAGTTTGCGGTAGCCGCTTGCGTGACGCATTTGGTCATCTCCTGATTATGCTTTGTCCAGCGGTCTGATGCGTGTCAGCCGCATTATTGGGGCACCATTGCCCGGATGTTCCCCGCCACTGCGGGCATTGTCGAAAGGGGCGGATTAGTGTCCGCCCCCTGTTCTTCAGAACTGGTCTTCGAACTTCTTGGCCAGGTCTTCGATGTTGTCTGGCGGCCAGTCCTCGACGTCCATGCCAAGGTGCAGACCCATGCCCGACAGCACTTCCTTGATTTCGTTCAGGGACTTGCGGCCGAAGTTCGGGGTGCGCAGCATCTCGGCTTCGGTCTTCTGGATCAGGTCGCCGATGTAGACGATGTTGTCGTTCTTCAGGCAGTTCGCCGAACGGACGGACAGTTCCAGCTCGTCTACCTTCTTGAGCAGCAGCGGGTTGAATTCCAGCCCGTCGTCGTCGCCGCCGGCGTTGGCCGATTCCGGCTCGTCGAAGTTGACGAAGATCTGCAACTGGTCCTGCAGGATGCGCGCGGCATAGGCCACGGCGTCGTCCGGCGTCAGGGACCCGTCGGTTTCGATCTTCATCGTCAGCTTGTCATAGTCCAGCACCTGACCTTCGCGGGTCGGCTGCACGTCATAGCTGACCTTCTTGACCGGGGAATAGATCGCGTCGATCGCGATCATGCCAATCGGCGCATCCTCGGGCTTGTTCTTGTCGGCCGCGACATAGCCCTTGCCGGTGTTGACCGTCAGTTCCATGTAGAGGTCGGCACCGTCGTCGAGGTGGCAGATCACGTGATCCTTGTTCAGGACCTCGATGCCAGCGGTTTCCGAGATGTCGCCGGCGGTGACGATGCCCGGACCCTTGGCCTGAACGCTCAGACGCTTGGGGCCTTCGACGTCCATGCGGATCGCGACGCCCTTCAGGTTCAGGACAATGTCGGTGACATCTTCGCGGACGCCAGAGACAGAAGAGAATTCATGCAGCACGTTGTCGATCTGCACGGCGGTGATGGCGGCACCCTGCAGCGACGACATCAGGATGCGGCGCAGCGCGTTGCCGAGCGTCAGGCCAAAGCCACGCTCCAGCGGTTCTGCGATCAGGGTGGCCTGACGCTGGGGGTCGTTGCCGACCTTTACGTCCAGCTGTGTCGGCTTGATCAGCTCAGCCCAGTTTTTGTGGATCATAGTCCCTCCATCCTTGCTCGACTTCATGTCCAAAAAGTCGTGCGCTCGAGGTTTCAAAACGGCAGATCGGGGCCGTGCAGGATAGCACGGCCCCCATCGTCAAATGGTATGGATCAGACCCGGCGACGCTTCGGCGGGCGGCAGCCGTTGTGGGCCATCGGGGTCACATCACGGATCGAGGTGATGTTGAAACCGGCGGCAGCCAGCGCACGCAGTGCAGATTCGCGGCCCGAACCGGGGCCCTGCACTTCGACTTCCAACGTCTTCACGCCGTGTTCCTGGGCTTTCTTGCCCACATCCTCGGCGGCCATCTGTGCTGCGTAAGGAGTCGACTTCCGCGAACCCTTGAAACCCATGGTGCCTGCGGACGACCAGGCAATCGCGTTGCCCTGCACGTCCGAGATCAGGATCTTGGTGTTGTTGAAGGAAGAATTCACATGCGCAACGCCAGCTGCGATGTTCTTGGAGACCTTTTTCTTGCCGGTCCGGCGGGTATCTCGTGCCATGATCGGATCTCCTTATTTCTTCTTGCCGGCAATGGCCTTTGCGGGGCCCTTGCGCGTGCGTGCGTTGGTGTGCGTGCGCTGGCCGCGAACGGGCAGGCCACGACGGTGACGCAGGCCGCGGTAGCAGCCAAGGTCCATCAGACGCTTGATGTTCATCTGGGTTTCGCGACGCAGGTCACCTTCAACGGTGACGTTCTCGTCGATGTATTCGCGGATCTTCAGCACTTCCGCGTCCGACAGATCGTTGACCCGACGAGAGGCGTCGATGCCAGTCGCTTCGCAGATCTGGGCGGCGGTGGTGTTGCCGATTCCGGCAATGTAGGTCAGGGCGATCGGAACCCGTTTAGCAGTCGGGATGTTGACGCCGGCAATACGTGCCACGTGAGCTTTCCTTTTCGTTGCGGGTCCGTGATACCAGACCCTTTTTTCACAACGCAGGCCCGTCCGACGTGCGGCGGGCCCATGTCATATGAGGTAGTCCGTAACAAGCGGGCGCGACCCAGTCACGGCAAGTGATTCCCGTACGGGATGGGGGTGTCTAGAGGCGCTGAGGCCGGGGGTCAACCCCCTACCCCCGCCTCAGGCGAGCGCTTTCCTGATCTGCGCCCCTACCTCGTCCATCGTGGCCAATCCATCGACGGACGACAGATCACCACGCGCATAATAGTAACCGACTAACGGGCTCGTCTGCTTGTAATAGGCCAGCAGGCGGGTCTTCAGGCTTTCGGCATTGTCGTCGGCGCGCCGGACGAATTCGGCCTTTTGACCACAGTTGGTGCAGACATGATCGGCCGGGATCGGCTTCGTCGCGTCGTTATAGACCTCGCCGCAGTTGCTACAGGTCGACCGGGCCGTGATTCGCGCGACAAGGGCTTCGTCGTCGACTTTCATCTCGATAACGCGGTCGAGGTTCTCGCCCAGTTCAGCAAGCAGGTTGCCCAGCGCATCGGCCTGCGCAAGCGTGCGCGGAAAGCCGTCGAAGATGTAGCCGTTCGCCGGATCGTCATTTGTCAGCTGCTCACGGATCAGCCCGATCACGATCTCGTCCGTGACCAGTTCACCACGGTCCATGACGGCAGCGACGCGCTGGCCCATCTCGGTGCCAGAGCTGCGGGCGGCGCGTAGCATGTCGCCTGTCGACAGTTGCACCATGCCGCGTTCATCGACCAGTCGGCGCGCTTGTGTGCCTTTCCCGGCGCCGGGCGGTCCCAGTAGAATAATATTCATCGACGCGCCGGCCCCTTCCGCTTGGTCGTGCTGCGCTTGCCGCGCAGTTGCGATTTTTCGATCAGCCCTTCGTACTGGTGCGCCAGCAGATGCGATTGGATCTGTTGAATGGTGTCCATCCCGACCGAGACGATGATCAGGACCGAAGTGCCGCCGAAGTAGAAGGGCACCGCAAATTGGCTGCGGATGATCTCTGGCAGCAGCGCCACCAGCGCCAGATAGCCGGAGCCAAGAACCAGAATGCGGTTCACGACATAGTCGAGGTATTCCTTCGTCTTCTTGCCGGGGCGGATGCCGGGCACGAAGCCGTTCTGGTTCTTCAGGTTGTCGGCCACATCCTCGGTCTTGAAGGCGACCTCACGGGTGTAGAAGTAGGTGAAGAAGACGATCATCACTGTGAAGAACAGCAGGTAGAGTGGCTGGCCGGGGCCAAAGTAGGCAAGCAGAGTCGACATGAAGGCGTTCGATGACCCGCCGGAGAAGGTGCTGATCGTGGTCGGCAGCAGCAGCAGGGCGCTCGCGAAGATCGCGGGGATGACGCCGGCCGGGTTCACCTTGATCGGCAGGTGAGAGGAGGAAGCGTCGTAGACCTTCATTCCACGCTGCTGGCGGGGATACTGGATGTGGATCTTGCGCAAGCTGCGTTCCATGAAGACGACGAAGGTCAGCACCGCGATCACCATCAGAATGACACCTACGATGACAAATGGGCTGATTGCGCCGGACCGGCCCTGACTCAGGAAGCGGGCAAGAGCTGCGGGGACTTCGGCGATGATGCCGACGAAGATGATCAGAGAGATGCCGTTACCGATGCCGCGGCTGGTGATTTGCTCGCCCACCCACATCAGGAACATGGTGCCGCCGACGATGGTGATGACGCAGGCCGCAACAAAGAACAGGCCGGGGTTGGACGCGAGGCCACCGGCCTCCAGCGATTTCGCGAGGCCGTAGGCCTGCGCCGTGGCCAGCAGCACCGTGCCGTAGCGGGTGTACTGGTTCATCTTGCGACGCCCCTGCTCGCCCTCTTTCTTGAGGTTCTTCAGCGGTTCCCACATGGACCCGAGAAGCTGCACGATGATCGAGGCCGAGATGTAGGGCATAATGCCAAGCGCGAAGATCCCCATGCGGGACAATGCGCCGCCGGTGAACATCGACAGGATGCCGCCGATGCCGGCGGCCGCGCCGGTCATGAACTCGCGCAGCTGGACGCCGTCGATGCCGGGAACGGGAATGTAGGTGCCAAGGCGGTAGACCATCAGCATGCCGATGGTGAAGAGGATTCGGCTGCGCAGCTCTGTCGCCTTGCCGAAGGCGCCCCAGCTCATGTTGGCGGCCATTTGTTCTGCAGCGGATGCCATGCAAGTCTCTTTTATATGAAAAACGCCGCCAAGCGGGTGTCCCGTTGGCGGCGTTTGGGAAAACTCAGACCCTATCTAGGCGACAGTCGTGTCGCCCGCAAGCGATCAGGCCGCCTCGGTGCCAGCCTTGGGCTTGGCGGTCACGGTAACGCTGCCGCCGGCCTTCTCGATGGCTTCGACCGCGCCCTTGGACGCGCCGTGGACGGTCAGGTTGATCTTGGACGTGATTTCGCCCTTCGCCAGGACGCGCACGCCATCCTTACGGCGACGCACCAGACCGGACGCGATCAGCGCATCCTCCGTCACGTCGTTCTTGGCGTCGATCTTGCCCTCGTCGATGAACTTCTGGATCAGGCCCAAGTTCACGACGGCATAGGTCTTGGCGTTGATGTTGTTGAAACCGCGCTTCGGCAGACGCTGGTACAGCGGCATCTGGCCGCCTTCGTAGCCCTTGATCGCCACGCCGGACCGGGACTTCTGACCCTTGATACCACGGCCACCGGTCTTGCCCTTGCCCGAACCCGGGCCACGGCCGACGCGCTTGCGGCGGTGGGTTGCGCCTTCGTTGTCGGACAGTTCGTTCAGCTTGAACATCGTCGCTTCTCCTTCTGGCCGGAGGACCCCGTCCAGCGACGGAAATGGGGCACACGGCATTGCATATGAATCGGCACCCCACGGGGTACGGACTGGCGGCGTATAGCGGTGCCCCAAAGGCGCGTCAAGCGGGGCCGGCGGGCCGCAGGCCCCGCTGCGTTTTCCGCATTCCTTCAGGTCGCGGAAACCGGCGGGGGCCCGGGGCGCAGCCCCGAAAAGGGGTGGGCGGGCGGGCCCGCCCTCCCCTGAAAATCAGAAGAACGCCTGCAGCCCCGTGATCGCCCGGCCAAGGATCAGCGCGTGCACGTCGTGGGTGCCCTCGTAGGTGTTCACCGTCTCGAGGTTGATCATGTGGCGCATGATCTGGAATTCGTCGGAAATGCCGTTGCCGCCGTGCATGTCGCGGCTGTGGCGCGCAATCTCCAGCGCCTTGCCGCAATTGTTGCGCTTGATCAGGCTGATCATCTCGGGCGCGGCCTGCCCGCTGTCCATCAGCCGCCCGACCTGCAACGCGGCCTGGGTGCCCAGCGTGATCTCGGTCTGCATGTCCGCCAGCTTCCTTTGGAACAGCTGGGTCTGGGCCAGCGGCTTGTTGAACTGCTTGCGGTCAAGGCCGTACTGCCGCGCGGCGTGGAAACAGAACTCCGCCGAACCCATGACGCCCCAGGCGATGCCGTAGCGCGCACGGTTCAGACAGCCGAACGGCCCCTTCAGGCCCTGCACGCCGGGCAGCAGAGCATCCTCGCCCACGGCCACGTCCTTCATCACGATCTCACCGGTGGTCGAGGCGCGCAGGCTTAGCTTGCCGCCGATCTTGGGCGCGCTCAGCCCCTCCATTCCCTTTTCGAGGATGAAGCCGCGGATCTTGCCGCCGTGCTCTTCGGACTTCGCCCAGACGACGAAGACATCGGCGAAGGGCGCGTTCGAGATCCACATCTTCGACCCGTTCAGCACATAGCCGACGGCGGTCTTCTTCGCTGTCGTCTTCATGCCCGCGGGATCGGACCCGGCGTCGGGTTCGGTCAGGCCGAAGCAGCCGATCAGCTCGCCGCTGACGAGGCCCGGCAAGTATTTCTGGCGCTGCTCCTCCGACCCGTAGGCGTGGATCGGATACATCACGAGGCTCGACTGCACGGACATCATCGACCTGTAACCGGAATCGACCCGCTCCACCTCGCGGGCGATCAGCCCGTAGGTGACGTAGGAGGCGCCAAGGCCGCCGTATTCCTCGGGGATGGTGCAGCCCAGCAGACCCGCCTCGCCCATCAGCGGAAAGAGTTCGGGGGCCGCCACCTCGTCGCGATAGGCCTGCGTGACCCGCGGCTGCAGCACGTTCTGCGCGAAATCGCGCGCCGCGTCGCGCAGCATCCGCTCGTCTTCTGTCAGCTGGGTTTCCAGCAGCAGGGCGTCGGCCCAGTAGAAGGGGCCAAGGTCCGGCCCCATACCGATCATGTCTTTTGCCATCTCATGCTTCCTTTGCTGTCAGCCGGTCCGCGAAGGTGTCCAGCAGTTTGTGTTTCAGGATTTTGCCAGTCGGAGCGGCGGGCAAGGAGTCCACCGGGAAAATACGTGTGGGCCGCTTATAGCCGCTCAACCGCGCGGCGGCAAAGGTGGCAAGGGCCACGGTGTCGAAAGCGGCGGGATCGCGGCACTGCACGAAGGCAAGAATGTCCTCGTCACCGCTGGCATTGCGCGCGCCGATCACGGCGCACTGGATCACGTCGGCATGGTCGTTCAACGCCGCCTCGACCTCTGGCGGGTAGACGTTGAAACCGCCGCGGATGATCAGCTCCTTGGCGCGCCCGACGATGTGCAGCCGGCCAGCCGCATCGAACCGGCCCAGGTCGCCCGTCCGCAGCCAGCCGTCCCGGATCGTCTGCGCGGTCAGATCTGGTGCCCGGAAATAGCCTTTCATCACATGCGGACCACGGGTCAGCACCTCGCCGGCCTCCGCCCCTTCTGGCGCGTCGATCCGCACCGTGACGCCGTCGAACGGCTGGCCGACGCTGGTATCGGGATCGCCGATCGCATTGCGGGTGCCGCTGACCCCCGCCGTGCTTTCGGTCATGCCATAGCCGTTCTGAAGCGGCAGGCCATAGAAGGCTTCGGCCTTGGCCTTCCACGCCGGATCCAGCGGCGCCGCACCGGATGAGACGTAGCGCAACGCGCTGCCCGTCAGACGGGGCGTGCCCTGATCGGCGGCGTGGCGCATCAGCAGGGCGTGCATCTGCGGCACACCCGGAAAGATCGTGACGCCATCCATCAGGGCAGCCTGCAGCTTCGCCGGGCTGAACCGGGTCTCAAGCTGCAGCGTCGCACCGCTGATGGTGCTTGCGATCAGCACGGAGGCCAGGCCGAAGACATGGGTCAGCGGCAGGACGCCGTAGATGCGGTCGCGCTGTCCCATCTCCCGGATGCGGGCAGAGAGGTTGCCGGCAAACATCAGGTTCGCGTGGGTCAGCATCACGCCCTTCGGTGCGCCCGTGGTGCCGGTAGTGTAGAGGATCACGGCGACATCATCGGTGTCGGCATCCACCGGCTTCGGGTCGCACTTGGCCATGTGAAACGCGCCGAACCCCATGTCCTGCGGCGTGGCGTCCCCCGCAAGGGCCTGCGCCTCGGCCGAACAGCCGCTGGTATAGATGACGACGCGCGGCGCGGCGTGGTCGATCACCTTGGCCAGTTCCGGCGCGGTCATGCGGGCGTTGACGGGTACGGCGATCGCCCCGGCCCGCAGGCAGGCGAAGATGAAGACCGCGGTGACGAGGCTGTTTTCGGCTACGATCAGGACGCGGTCACCCGCCCCGGCACCGGCCGCCGTCAGCATCCCGGCGGCGGCGGTCACATGGTCATCGAGCGCGGCAAAGCTGCAGCAGCGGTCCCCGTCGATGATAGCGGTGGCATCCGGTCGCGCCACTGCGCGGCCCGCTATCAGGCTGTCGATGGTCTGGATCTCTGACATGGCAAACACCGCCTCCCCGCGGCGGTCGGTTCAGGCGACGGCGAGGGCGATGAAACGGTCCATGTGATAGAGCGTGTCGCCGAAGCGGTGATCGACCATGACCAGCCGCTTGGCGAGATGCGCCAAGCCGTATTCCTCGGTCATGCCGATGCCGCCGTGCATCTGGATGGATTCCTCGGCCACCAGCCGCGCGACCTGCCCGATCAGCGTCTTTGTCGCCGCGACATGGACGTCTCGGACGGCAGGCTCCGCCTCCAGATGACCGGCCAGGTTGATGACCGCGGACCGGGCCTGCTCGATCTCGATCAACACGTCCGCCATGCGGTGCTGCAGGGCCTGGAACTTGCCGATGGGCTGGCCGAACTGCTTGCGCGTCTTGAGGTAGTCGACCGTCAGCTCGCGGATCGCGTCCATCAGGCCCACCGCCTCGGCGCTGATGGCGCAGGTGGCACGGGCATGGGCCGTGGGCAGCGCATCGAAAGCCTGCCCTTCGGTGCCGAGCAGCGTGCCGGGCGTGTCGTCCAGCGTGATCTCCGCCGCGTGACCGCCCCCGGTCAAGGCATAGCTGCGCCGGGTCAGACCGGGTGCGTCGGCGGCGACGAGGTAGAGGCTGATCCCCTCTTGGTCCGCCACGTCGCCAAAGGTTCTGGCGCTGACGATCAGGGTGTCGGCAGCCCCGCCATTCACGACGACGGCCTTGCGCCCAGTCAGCTTGCCGTCCGCGACGGTCGTGCCGACGCGCGAGAGGTCGTAGCGGCTGCCCGGCTCGCCGTGGGCCAGCGCCAGCTGCCGCGTACCGGCGATGATGTCCTCGATCATCGCCTTCTGGTCGTCGGTCCCCAGTGCGGCGATCAGGCCGCCACCCAGGATGCCGGTGTCGATCAGCGGATCGGTAGCACCCACGCGACCCATCTCCTCGGCGACCAGCGCCACATCGAACCCTGCGCCGCCGAAGCCGCCCTGATCCTCTGTGAAGAGCGCGCCGATGACGCCCATGTCCGCCAGCCCGTCCCAGACATCGGAAGATGTTCCGGTCTCGCTGTCGGCAATCTGCTTGAGCAGGTCGGGCGTGTACTTGTCGCGCAGGAACCGCCGCAGGCCGTCCTGCAGCATCTGGCGTTCGTCGGTCAGATCAAAGTTCATGGCGTCCTCACAGTTCCAGAATGGCTTTGGCGATGATCGCCCGCTGCACCTCGTTCGACCCCCCGTAGATCGACAGCTTGCGGTTGTTCAGGTACTGGCCTGTAGGTGCACGGGCGTAGTCCGGGCCGATGGGCGCATTGTCGCCATCGACCGCTTCCGACGGGAAGGGCATCGCGTAGGGGCCGACGGCCTGCATGGTCAGGGCGTTGATCTCCTGACGCACCTGCGTGCCCTTGACCTTCAGCATGGAGCTTTCGGCACCGGGCGCTTGCCCTGCGGCGGCGGCGCTGATGACCCGCAGGTTGGTCGTGGCCATGGCCATCAGGTCGATCTGGACCTGCGCGATGCGGGCGGCGAACAGCGGGTTTTCGATCAGCGGTTTGCCAGCTGACAATTCCAGCCGCGCGATCCGCTTCAGCTGCTCCAGCCCGGCGCTGGCGAACCCGACGCCGGCGATGTTCGTGCGCTCGTGCGTCAACAGGTACTTGGCATAGGTCCAGCCTTTGTTTTCCTCGCCCACCAGGTTGCCGACGGGGACGCGGACGTCCTCGAACCAGACCTCGTTCACCTCAACGCTGCCGTCGATCAGCTCGATCGGGCGCACGGTAATGCCTGGACTTTTCATGTCTATCAGCAGGAAGGAGATGCCTTCCTGCGGCTTCCCCTCCTTCTTTGTCCGCACGAGGCAGAAGATCATGTCGGCGTGCTGCGCGAGTGTGGTCCAGGTCTTCTGGCCGTTGACGATGTAATAATCGCCCTCACGCACCGCCGTCGTCCGCAGGGAGGCAAGGTCGGAGCCCGCCCCCGGTTCCGAATAGCCCTGACACCACCAGTCGTCGCCGTTCAGGATGCGCGGCAGGTAGTGTGCCTTCTGCTCTTCCGACCCGAACTTCATTAGGACCGGTCCCAGCATCGCGATGCCGAAGGGGACGATGCGCGGTGCCGCGGCCTTTGTCATCTCGTCTTCGAAGATGTGGCGCTGCACGGCGTCCCAGCCTGTGCCGCCATATTCGACGGGCCAGTTGCCGGCCAGCCAGCCGCGGGCGTTGAGGATGGCGTGCCATTCCTCGTGGTCCTGCTTGGTCAGCTCTTCGCCGGACTTGACCTTCTCGGACAGGCGGGCGGGCAGGTTGTCGGCCAGAAAGGCGCGGACTTCGTCGCGAAAGGCGATCTGGTCGTCGGTGTAATTCAGGTTCATGTCGTATCCCCTTCAGAAAATCTCGAACAGGCCGGCGGCCCCCTGGCCGCCGCCGACGCACATGGTCACGACGCCCAGCTTCGCGCCGCGACGCTTGCCTTCGATCAGCAGGTGGCCGGTCATGCGTGCGCCCGTCATGCCGAACGGATGGCCCACGGCGATGGAGCCACCGTTGACGTTCAACTTGTCGTTGTCGATGTGCAGATGGTCGCGGCAATAGATCAGCTGACTGGCAAAGGCCTCGTTCAGCTCCCACAGGTCGATATCATCGACGGTCAGGCCCGCCCGTTCCAGCAGGCGCGGCACGGCGTAGATCGGACCGATGCCCATCTCGTCCGGTTCGCAGCCCGCGACGGCGAAGCCGCGGAAGGCGCCCAGCGGGGTCAGGCCGGCTCGCTCCGCCTCTTTCGCGTCCATCATCACCAGCGCGGCGGCGCCGTCGGACAGCTGGCTGGCGTTGCCGGCCGTGATGAACTGATCCTCGCCGCGCACGGGAGGCAGCTTCTGCAGCCCCTCCAGCGTGGTCGTGGGGCGGTTGCATTCGTCCTGCGCGATGGTGATTTCCTGCTCCGAGGTTTCCTTCGTCGCCTTGTCCATCACCTGCATGGTCACGGTCATCGGCACGATTTCATCGTCGAAGCGGCCGGCCTCCTGCGCTGCTGCGGTGCGTTGCTGGCTTTGCAAACCAAGTTCGTCCTGCGCCGCGCGGCTGATGCCATAGCGGGCGGCGACGATGTCGGCGGTTTCCACCATCGGCATGTACAGGTCGGGCTTGTTTTCCAGAATCCAGGCCTCGCGCGAGTTGCGGACGGGCGGCTGCACCATCGAGATGCTCTCGACCCCGCCGACGAGGATGGCTTTCGCCCCCTCTTGTGCAATCATGTGGCCGCCCATGGCTATGGCCTGCAATCCGCTGGCGCAGAAGCGGTTCACTGTCGTTCCCGCGATGGAGACAGGCAGGCCTGCACGGATCACGATCTGCCGCGCGATGTTGCCGCCGGTGACGTATTCCGGATAGCCGGTGCCCCAGATGCTGTCCTCGATCAGCGCGGGGTCGATGCCGACGCGGTCGACGGCGTGGCGCGCGACATGGCCGCCCATCGTGGCGCCGTGAGTCATGTTGAACGCGCCGCGCCCGGCCTTGCCGATAGCGGTGCGGGCGACGGAGACGATGACGGGGTGTGACATGGGATGTCCTTTCAACGGATCGGGGTCAGCGGTTCAGGCTGGCGAATGTGCGACCCTCGGCCACCAGCCGCTCCAACAGCGGGGCGGGGGTCCAGAAATGGTCGTCGGTTTCGGCGAAGGTGCGGATGTCGGACAGGATGGTATCCAGTCCGACCGTGTCGGCATGGTGCAGCGGGCCGCCGCGATGGCGCGGGAATCCGTAACCGGACAGGAAGACGACGTCGACATCGGACGGGCGCTGCGTGATGCCTTCGTCCACAACCCGGGCGGCCTCGTTCACCATGGCGGCCATGGTGCGGCGCGCGATCTCCTCTGCCGAGAAGGCGCGGGGCGTTAGGCCAAGGTCGGCGCGCGTTTTCTCGATGATCTCGGTGACGGCATCGTCGGGACGGCCCTTCGGGCTCTGGTCGTCATAAATGTAGTAGCCGTGTCCGGTCTTCTGCCCGAGCCACCCCTGATGATAAAGCGCATCGGCGAAGACCCGTGCGCGGTCCCGGGGGTGGGCCTTCGCCGCCTTGCGCTGCCGCGTCATGTAGCCGATGTCGAGGCCGGCGAGGTCGCTGACCTGATAGGGCCCCATGGCAACGCCGAAGTCCACCAGCGCCCGATCGACGTCATAGGGGCTGGCACCATCCAGCACCATGTGATCGACCGCCGTGCGGTAATGCGACAGGATGCGGTTGCCGATGAAGCCGTCGCAGACCCCGGCGCGCACGCCGATCTTGCCCAGACGCTTCGCCAAGGCGAAGGCGGTGGCGGTCACGTTCGTCGCCGTGGCGTCGGCGACCACGATCTCTAACAGCTTCATCACATGCGCGGGCGAAAAAAAGTGCAGTCCGATCACATCGGCGGGCCGCGCGGTTACCTGCGCGATCCGGTTCACGTCAAGATAGGAGGTGTTAGTTGCCAGCACTGCGTCGGGTTTGCAGACCCGATCAAGCTGGCGGAAGACCTCTTGCTTTACATCCATGTCCTCGAACACCGCCTCGACCACAAGATCGGCTTCTGACAGCGCATCGTAGCCCACCACCGTCTCCAGCGCATGCGACAGGATCGCGTCGCGCCTGGCCTCTGTCAGCTTGCCACGCTTTACGGCGCTGGACAGATTGCGTGCGATGGTATCCCGGGCCTTGTCCGCAGCGGCATCGTCACGTTCCACGAGCGTGACATTCAGACCGGACAGAACCATCGCGGTCGCGATCCCGGCGCCCATTGTCCCACCACCGATGACGCCGGTCCTACTGATCTCGCGCGGGGTGACGCCGTTGATTTCCGGCACCTTGGCGACGGCACGTTCGGCAAAGAACGCGTGCATCAGGCCCGACCGCTGGGGGGTATCAAGTAGCGACAGGAAAAGCCGTCGTTCCTCGGCCAGCGCTTGTGAAAAGGGCAGTAGAGTACCGGCGGCAACGGCATCCAGCACGGCAAGAGGCGCGACCTGTCCTTTGGCCGATATCGCCAATTGTTTGCGCCAGGTGGCCATTGCGTCGGGATCCGCGCCGGGAAACGGAAGGTCTGCAACGACGCGCGGACCAGCCCCATCGGCCACCAACCGGGTTGCGTAGGCCAGTGCTTCGGCCCGGAGGTCGTCCTGCGCGACAGCATCCACAAGACCTTGGTCCATCGCTTGCGCGCCCGTGACAGGCTTGCCGCCCGTCATCATCGTCAGCGCCGCGTCCAGCCCTACAAGGCGCGGCAGCCGCTGGGTGCCGCCCGCCCCTGGGATGACACCCAGCGTGACCTCGGGCAGACCAAGCTTTGCCGTTCTCGTAGCGATCCGGTAATGTGCGCCGAGCGCGACCTCCAGCCCGCCGCCGAGGGCCGCTCCTTGGATCGCGGCGACGATGGGTTTCTTCGCCGCGGCAATGCGGTTGATGACATCCGGTAGGAACGGAGCGACCGGCGGCTTGCCGAACTCCGTAATGTCGGCGCCGCCGATGAACAGATGTCCCCCGCCGATGATCACGGCCGCCTTCGCCCCAGTATCAGCGTCAAACCGAACCATCGCATCCCAGAGCGCCTGACGCACAACCTGACCAAGCGCATTGACCGGCGGGTTTTCGACAGTAATGACCGCGATCTCGCCGTCGCGCGTATAATCTACTTTGGTCATCACCCGTCTCCCTTGGTCCGTACGGTGCACATAACGATATGCACCCCCATTTCAACATGCAAAATTCAGTTCCACCATGCAGAACTACAAATCCCTTCCGTACGTTCCACTGCCCTGCCCCATCATCCGGTCCAGGTCGCGCACTGTCGCGAGGAGCTTCGGTCCCACCTCGGTCTGCATGCGGGCAACCGGCAACGCATCGGGCATCGCGCCGCAGGTAAAGATCACAGGCTCGCCTAGTTCCCGCGCCAGAAACGGCACTGCAACGGCATGGATGTTGGCGGCGAAATAGCGGTCGGGGTCCGTGATGACAAAGCCCTGCGTCACGATCTGGTTGTGTGCAGCTTTGCGGTCCGCGACGGCCTGTGCCGGGGACAGTCCGCGGTCGCCGTCCGCATCCCTGACGGCGGCGGTGAAGCCGTCCTCTGACAAGGCGGCAAGCATGCAATGGCCAGAGGATGATCCATGCAACGGCAGACGATGGCCGACCTCCAGCCAAAGGGAGGCCACGTTACGCGGTCGCCACGTCTTGACGATCAGCATCCGGCCCAGATCGCGCACCAGCATCAACGACAGGGTACCCGTCTCGTCCGCCAGTCGCTGCATCAGGGGGCCGGACAAGTCGACGAATGACAGCGAGGCGCTGGCCATGTTGCCCAGTGCCAACAGCGCGGGACCGGGGCGATAGCGATCGTGGCGGCGGGCATGGGTCAGGTAGCCAAGCGCCTGCAGGGTAAAGGTCAGCCGCGAAACCGTGGATTTCGGCAGACCGGTCCGGTCAGAGATCTCGGCATTGCCCAGACCGTCATCAGAGGGACGGAAGGCCCGCAGGACGCTCAGCCCACGCGCCAGCGTCGTTGCAAAGCGCCGGTCTTTCTCGATTTCGCTGTCCATCGTGTTCACCTTGTCTGATCCCTCTTTCTATAGTGAGTTCGGAATCAGAAGAGAGATCACGGGAAAGCTCATCAACAGCACCAGTACCACCACGTCGATCGCAAGGAACCGCCAGATGCCTGCGAATATTCTGTCGATCGGAACGGCCTTGCCCACCACATTGCTGATGACAAAGACATTCAGGCCGACGGGGGGCGTGATCAGGCCGATCTCCAGCAGCTTGACCACGACGACGCCGAACCAGATCAAATCAAAACCATAGTTTTCGACCAGCGGCACCATCAGCGGCAAAGTCAACACCATGATCCCGATAGGGTCGAGGAACATGCCGAGTATCAGGTAGATGACCGCGATGGCCGCCAGCAGCAAGACCGGCGACAGTTGCGCATCGCCGACGGCATTCACGATGGCCGGGGCCACCCCGGTCAGTGCCGTGAAGGCGACGAAGATCTTGGCGGCGGCGGCGATCAGGAAAATGCTGGACGTCTGGATGCAGGTCTCTCGCAGACTGTCCCAAAGGTCGCGCACCGTCAGCTTGCCTTGGGCAAAACCGATGACGCAGGCGGCGGCGACGCAGATGGCCGCTGCCTCCGTCGCGGTGAAGAATCCGCCGTAGATGCCACCGACAATGAGAACGAACAACGCAATGGCGGGCCAGGCGCCGACGGCGGCAATCCATTTATCGCGCAGAGTGATGTCGCCCTCATAGGCGGGCGCGACCTCGGGTCGTGTCGTGACCCAGATGTAGATTGCCAGCAGGAAGCCTGCCAACGACAGGATGCCCGGCAGGATGCCCGCCAGGAACAGCGAGGAAATCGAGGTTTCGGTAAAGATGCCGTATATGATGAACAGCACCGACGGCGGGATCAGCGACCCCAACGTGCCGCCGGCGGCGACGGATGCGGTGGCGAGGCCCTTGTCGTACCCCATCCGTAGCATCTCTGGCGAACAGATGCGGCCCATGGTCGAGGCGCAGGCGATCGACGATCCCGTGATCGCCGAAAACCCGCCACAGCCCACGACAGAGGCCATGGCGACCCCGCCCGGCACCTTGGCCAGCCAGACGCGGGCGGCGTCATAGATACGCGTCGTGATATCGGCGCGATAGGCGATATGGCCCAGCGCGATGAACAACGGGATCATCGACAGGTCGTATGAGTGGATCAGGTCGAAGGAATTTGAAAACACCAGCGATGTCGTCGGCCGCATCGCTCGGTCCGGCGTGAAGGCCCCCGTGCGCGTGGCGAAGATGACGAACGTGCCGATGGTGCCAACGCCTGCCAACACGAAGGCAATGGGCACGCGCAGCGCCAGCAAGCCGATCACGGCAGCAAAGGCGATCAGGCCGATCAGTGTGCCGTCCATCAGGAACGATCCTCTTCGGCAAAGGTGGAGGAGGTGGTTTCGGACAGCGCCGGCACGCCACCGGCCCTCAGCGTGCGGATGTCGCCGATCACCAGCAGCAACAGGCGCAGCCAGCAGAACGACATGCCGATGAGGAACAAGACGCGACCCGGCCACTTCGGCAGGTTCAGCTGCCCAACGTAGTAGCTGCCGCTGCCGATGTTGTGGGCCACCTCGTTCCAGCCGGCATAAAGCAGTGGTGACAAGGCGAAGAGGCCGAAGAGGCCGCCGAAGACGACCAGCCAGCCTTGGGCGCGCAGAGGCAGGCGGTTGGACAGGAACTCCACCACGATGTGCGCACGGGCCGTGGTTGCTGCCGCCAAAGGCAGGACAATGGCGACCACCATCAGCTCGCGCACCATGACGATCGTGTCGGGAACGCCGGAATTGACGGTCACGCGCAGCAGCACGCTGACGGTGATCAGCAGCCCCAGCGCCACGACGGCACAGCACGCCAGATCAAGCAAAAGACGTTCGATGCGATGCAGCATCGGACCCTCCTTCGGACTTCATGCGAAAAGGTCGGACCGCGCCGCGTGTCGCGGGCGGCCCGTCGTCAGGTCAGCGAGTCCAGGGATAGCCCTGCGCGTCCCGCTCTGCAGTGTATTTGTCCAGCAGTTCGCGGTAGCTTGCCAGCATGCCCGCACCGTCAAGGCCCGCGGCGGTCGCCTGTTCGACCCATGCGTCGATGTAGGGTTTGCCACGCTCGACCAGCTTGTCGCGCTCCGCCGCATCGAGTTCGATCACCTCGACGCCGGCGTCCTTCATGGTCTGCACGGCGGCGTCGTTGTCGGCATTGATCAGCTCGCCCAGCGTGTCGGCCATGCCGACGCCCGCCTCGTTCAGCGCGGTCTGCTGTTCCGGCGTCAGCGCGTCATAGGCGAACTTGTTCATGAAGATGCCCAGCGCGCCGACCTGGCCCCAGTTCAGGATCGTATAGCTGGTCATGACCTCCTGCTGCTTCAACGCGGCGACGGCGTAGGAATAGCCCTGCGAGCAATCGAGCAGGCCGGTGTCGAGACCCTGGTAGGCGTCGTAGATCGGCATGGCGACCATGTTGGCGCCAAGATCGCGGAAGACGTCGCCGTAGGCGCCGACACCGCGCACCTTCAGGCCGGACACGTCGTCGACGGTGCGGATCGTGGTACCCTTGCAACCGATGTTGACCGCAGAGGTGGTGAAGGTTCCAAGGTAGACGAGATCCTGCGCCGCAAGGTTCTCGGTAATTGTCGGATCCGTGCGCATCAATTCGTCCGTGGCGCGCATCCCGACCCAGGAATCGTTGTTCAGCAGCGGCAGGTCGGCGATGTCATAGGCCACCATCTCCTGCGGGAAATAGACGCCGATAATGGTGCCGAGGTCAGCGACGCCGTCGCTGACGCCCTGCAGGGCCGCATCAGCCTTGAACAGCGCGCCGCCCCACTGGATATCGATGGTCAGATCGCCATTCGTGCGCGCCGCGACATCATCGGCAAAAGCCTGCGTCGCCTCGGCGCGGGCGCCGCGGTTCGGACCGGCCTCGCCGAGAATCAGCGTCGTCTGTGCGGCCATCGACGTCGCCGCCATGCCAAAAGCCACCGTTGCGGCGGTCAAAGTCGTTCTCATCGTCGCTCCTCCCAGAACTTCCACTAATGCGAATACAGTTCCACTATATGGAATTGAGCAGTGTCGCAATGAGGTTTTTGACCATGAGTGGAAATTGCTTGGGAATAGTGTCGAATGATCTGTGAAAACTCAGGGCGCTGGCGGCGAGAGAAAAGTGCGCGTGCTACTGGCAAGGTTGCCAACATGGTCCGCCCGGTCCTTCAGCGCGACACCGGAGAGGTTCAACGCTTGCGCCTGTCGGAAAAGATAAACGGTCTTTGACGCGGCGCGGGCAAAATCCAGACCCGCGGGCCGCACGTTCGAGATGCAGTTCCGCCGCGCGTCCTTCAGCCCCACCTCTGGCATCCACGTGAAATAAAGGCCCAGTGAGTCCGGCGAGGACAATCCCGGACGCTCGCCGATCAGCACGAGGGCCGCGCGGGCGCGCAGCAACGCACCGACATGATCCCCGACCGCAACACGAGCCTGCGTCACGATTACCGGTCGGGCAATCCGCACATCGGACAGCAAGGGCACGACAGCCTGCAGGAACGGCACAGCGTTACGCTGAACCGCCAGCGATGACAGCCCGTCGGCGATGACCAGCGCCAGATCGGGCGCCTCGGCTCGCAATGACTCTGCATCCTCTGACATGAGCATGCCGCCCTTCGGCGGGTGGCGCAGGTAGTCGTCCCTGTCGACCGCACGACTGCGCAAGGCGATGGCGGGGGGCAGCCCCTCTATCCCCGCCAACTCGGCGGTCAACGCTTTCACATCCAGCGGCAGGTGCACCGCATCGCGAGCCTCTGCATGGGCTTGCTGGAACGCCAGCAACTCTCGCGTGGGCAGGCTGACACCGACCCGGCCCAGTCCGATCCGAGCATCGGTGAAGCGGCGCAGAAGGCGCCAAGGATCTTCGGTCAGGGGGGGCTGACCAGTCATGGCTGCAACCGCGCCAGACTGCGGGCGAAGCCAACTGGGACGCCGCCCGGCAGCCGAAATCCGTCGGTGCTGTCCATGATGCCCATGCGCCCCAGCCAATCATCGAACTCCGGCGCGGGTTTCACCCCCAGCACACGGCGAAGGTAAAGCGCGTCGTGGAAGGATGTCGTTTGATAGTTCAGCATGATGTCATCCGCCCCCGGAATCCCCATGATGAAGGTCACGCCCGCCACGCCCAGCAGCGTCATCAGCGTATCCATGTCGTTCTGATCCGCGTCGGCGTGATTGGTATAGCAGACGTCGCATCCCATCGGCAGGCCCAGCAGCTTGCCGCAAAAATGATCCTCCAGCCCCGCGCGGACGATCTCTCTCCCGTCGAACAGATACTCCGGCCCGATGAAGCCGACGACGGTGTTGACCAGCAAAGGGTCGAAGTGGCGTGCGACGGCGTAGGCTCGCGCCTCGCAAGTTTGCTGGTCGAGGCCGTGGTGTGCCCCCGCCGACAGGGCCGACCCCTGCCCCGTTTCGAAATACATGACGTTTTGCCCGACATGGCCGCGGTTCAGCGACAGGGCGGCATCCTGCGCCTCGGCCAGATCCGACAGGGTGAAGCCAAAGGAGGCGTTGGTGGCTTCGGTGCCGCCGATGCTCTGGAACACCAGATCGACGGGGGCGCCGCCTTCGATGCATTCAAGCGTGTTGGTCACGTGGGTCAGCACGCAGGACTGGGTGGGGATGGCATACTGTTCGATGATTTCGGCCATCAGATGCGTCAGGCGGCTGGCCTGAGCGACATTGTCGGTCGCGGGATTGATGCCAATGACAGCATCCCCGGCCGCATACATCAACCCGTCGAGAATCGAGGCTGCGATGCCGTTCACGTCGTCCGTCGGGTGATTGGGCTGGATGCGTGTGGACAGGCGGCCCGGCAACCCGATGGTCCCGCGAAACGCAGTGGTTACATGGCACTTCTTAGCTACGAGGATCAGATCCTGATTGCGCATGATCTTGGCGACAGCCGCCGCCATTTCAGGCGTGATGCCGCGGCGAATGGCGGTCAGGACGGGTGTCGTGGCGATGTCAGACAGCAGCCAGTCGCGAAAATCGCCGACCGTCAGATGGGCGATGGTCGCGAAGGCTGCGGCATCGTGGGTATCGACAATCAGGCGGGTGACGGCGTCCCTGTCGTAGGGAATCAGGGCGTCGGTCAGGAAGGTGGCAAGCGGCAGATCCGCCAGCACCGTCTGCGCCGCCGCCCTTTCCCGCGCCGTACGGGCCGCGACCCCGGCCAAACGGTCGCCGGCCCGGTCGGGCGTTGCTTTTGCCATCACCTCTGTCAGCGTGGCGAAGATGAAGACGTGGCCGCCGACGGTAGATCGATAGGACATGGCATCCGGATCCCTGTTTGCATCCACCCTACATGTCGCACGGCAGACGAAAAGGCCCGGAGATGACGAAAAGCTTCCCGAGAGGCACCTTTGGCCAAGGCGCCCCAGACTTCTGCTTGCGTTAATGAGTAGCCCGGCTAACGTGGTCACACCATTGTCATACGGCCCGGTTAACGGCTGCCGACACGTTCCGCTGCAATCATGATCGGAGTTTTCCATGATCTCGAAAACCACACTGCTGACGACCGTCAGCGCCGTTTCCGTGCTGTTCGCACCGCTGGCGCAAGCCCAGACGATGGACGAACTGGTCGCCGCCGCCAACAAGGAAGGCCGCCTGACCACGGTCGCCCTGCCCCACGACTGGTGCGGCTATGGCGGTGTCATCGACGGCTTCAAGGCGAAGTATCCCGATATCGAGGTCAACGAGCTGAACCCCGATGCAGGGTCTGCAGACGAGCTTGAGGCGATCCGCGCCAACAAGGGCAACACCGGGCCGCAGGCGCCCGACGTGATCGACGTAGGCCTGTCATTCGGTCCCGCCGCGATGGAAGAGGGACTAATCCAGCCCTACAAGGTCTCGACCTGGGACAGCATCCCCGATGGCGCCAAGGATGCCGACGGCAACTGGTACGGCGACTACTACGGCGTCATGTCGTTCCTCGTGAACACCGATCTGGTGGACAACGTGCCGACGTCCTTCGCGGATTTGCTGAAGCCGGAATATGCAGGCAGCGTCGCGCTTGCCGGTGACCCCCGCGCGTCGAACCAGGCGATCCTCGCCGTCATGGCCGCCGGCATGTCGACAGGCGCAGAGCCGGGGGAGGCCGCGGCGAAGGCCGGTCTCGAATATTTTGCCGAGATGAACAAGATGGGCAACTTCGTCCCCGTCATCGGCAAGGCCGGCACGCTGGCCCAAGGCACAACGCCCATCGTAATTCAGTGGGACTACAACGGCCTGGCCGCCCGCGATACGCTGAATGGCAACCCGCCGGTCGAGGTGGTGGTACCCTCTGACGCCGTTCTGGCAGGTGTCTACGTGCAGGCGATCAGTGCCCGCGCGCCGCAGCCAAACGCGGCGAAGCTCTGGATGGAATACCTCTACTCCGACGAAGGTCAGCTCGGCTGGTTGGCCGGCTACTGCCACCCGATCCGGTTCAACGACCTCGCGAAGGCCGGTTCGATCCCGCAGGACCTGATGGAAGCCCTGCCGCCGGCCGAAAGCTATGAGGCTGCCGTGTTCCCGACCCTTGATCAGGTAAACGCGAACAATGCCGCCGTCGTGGCAGGCTGGGACAGCACAGTCGGCGCGAACGTCCAGTAAGCGATTGACATGACAACGCCTCTTCCGGATGTCTCCGGAAGAGGCTTTTTCGAGGGCGGGCCCTGATGGCGCGACACGTGGCAATCGTTGATACGGCGCAGAAATGGGTGGGCCTTGTGCCCTTCATGCTGTTCACTGGTCTTTTCCTGATTGCACCCACACTGTTCATTGTGATCGGCGCCTTCCGTACCCCCGCCGGCGGTTTCACCCTTCAGAATATCCTTGACCTCAATACCCCGACGATCCTCTCGGCCTACTGGGTCTCGATCAAGGTCAGCTTTTTGTCCGCGCTGCTGGGCTGCCTGATCGGCTTTGCCATGGCTGCGGCGATGACGCTGGGCGGGATCAGTCGCCGTGTCAAAAGCCCTTTGATGACTTTCTCCGGTGTCGCATCCAACTTCGCCGGCGTGCCGCTGGCCTTTGCCTTCATCGCCACCATCGGTCCGGCGGGCCTAATCACGATGTATCTGCGCACGGAGTGGGGCATCAACCTGCGTATGTACGGCTGGAACCTGCTCAGCACTTGGGGCCTGATCATCACATACCTGTTCTTCCAGATCCCGTTGATGATCCTGATCATCACGCCGGCTTTGGAAGGATTGAAGCGCGAATGGCGCGAGGCGGCAGACATCCTCGGCGCGACCCGGCTACAGTACTGGCGGATGGTCGCGCTGCCGATCCTGTTCCCGTCGATCCTTGGCACCATGGCGCTGCTTTTTGCCAATGCCTTTGGCGCCGTTGCCACTGCAATCGCCCTGACCGGCCCATCTTTGAACATCGCGCCGATCCTGCTGTACGCGCAGATCAGGGGCGACGTGCTGGGCAATCCGAACCTTGGTTACGCACTTGCCTTCGGCATGATTCTGATCACCGGGGCGGCCAACACGCTTTATATCGTGCTGCGCCTGCGGGCAGAGAGGTGGTTAAAATGACCCGCTTCGCCGCCTGGGCCGCGATCATCTCTGGGTGCCTGTATTTCCTGATGCCGATGATCGGGATGACGGAGTTCTCGCTGTCCATGCGGCGCGGCGTCTATTCGCTGGATGCCTACCGCGTCGTCATGGCAGACCCGCAATTTCAAGCGACATTTGCCTATTCGTTGATCATGGCGTTGCTGACGATCGTCTTCGGCGTGCTGCTGGTTGTGCCGACCGCCTACTGGGTGCAACTCAAGATGCCGCGTATGCGGCCGGTGGTCGAGTTCGTCACCCTGCTGCCGCTCGTGATTCCCGCCATCGTCGTGGTTTTCGGCTACATCAGGTTATACAATACGTCGGGTTGGCTACCGCTGACCGGTTCTGTCACGGGCACCAACCTGTTGCTGATGTTCGGTTATGCGACGCTCGCCCTGCCCTACATGTACCGCGCTGTCGACACCGGGCTGCGCAGCATCGACGTCGCCACCCTGACCGAAGCGGCGCAGAGCCTCGGCGCCGGCTGGTTCCGCATCATGGCGACGCTGATCCTGCCCAATGTACTGAGCGCCGTACTGTCCGGTGCCTTTCTGACACTGGCCATCGTAATCGGGGAATTCACCATGGCGGCGCTGCTCGACCGCCCCGCCTTTGGTCCCTACATGCAGATCCTTGGCGCCAACCGAGCCTACGAACCCGCAGCGCTGGCTGTCATCGCATTCGCGATCACTTGGGCCTGCATGGGTCTGATCCAGATGGTCAGCCGTCTGTCCAAACATAAAAGAGCTTGATGCATGGCGTTTCTGGAACTGGCCCACCTCGACAAGTCCTTCGGCGCGAACCATGTCGTGAAGGACTTCAACCTGAGCATCGACAAGGGCGAGTTCGTGTCGTTGCTGGGTCCGTCGGGTTGCGGCAAGACGACGGTGCTGCGCATGGTCGGCGGATTCGAGGATCCGACCGCCGGCACCATCAGCATCGACGGTCAGGACGTCACGCGACTGAAGTCCAATCAGCGCAAGATCGGCATGGTGTTTCAGTCCTACGCCCTGTTTCCCAACCTGACCGTCGCGCAGAACGTGGCCTTCGGGCTGAAGGTCGCCGGCATCGACAAGAAGGAAACCGCCGACCGGGTCAAGGAGATGCTGACCCTGATCGGCCTTGGTGACCTTGGCGCACGCTATCCGTTCCAGCTGTCCGGCGGCCAGCAGCAGCGCGTCGCCCTCGCCCGCGCGCTTGCCGTGCGCCCAAAGGTGCTTTTGTTGGACGAGCCGCTTTCGGCGCTTGATGCCAAGATACGCGCCAGCCTGCGGCGCGAGATCCGCGCGATCCAGCAGCGGCTTGGCATCACCACGATCTTCGTCACTCACGATCAGGAAGAGGCGTTGTCGATGTCAGATCGCGTCGTCGTGATGACACAGGGCCGTGCCGACCAGATCGGCACGCCGTTCGAGATCTACAACACCCCCGCCACGCGCTTCGTCGCGGGCTTCGTCGGAACGCTCAACACCTTCGACGCCACCCTGACCGATCCTGCGACCGGCACCGTCCGTATGGGCGACACGCAGGTCGTGCTGAACCGACAGGTGAAGGCCGCGGCGGGTACCCCCGTCGCTTTGGCGATGCGCCCGGAGTCAGCAACGCTCGGCGCGGGTCAGCCGGGTGACGTGACCTTGACCGGCCGCATTACGGAGGTTCAATTCCTCGGCGCGATCATCCGCATTACCGCCGATCTGGGGCGACAGAGCCTGACACTGGACACCTTCAACAGGTCAGAAACGCCCCCGCCCGCCGTCGGATCAGAGGTGACGATCAGCTTGCCGCACAGCGGCATGGTCGTGCTGGCCGGCTAGTTCCAGCTTGGGTCTTCGCGGTTCAGACGCATTCACAGGCTCTTGAAAGGTGCCGCAAGGAAGTTAGCTGCCTAATCGTTGCACATCGAATGGTATGACCGTGTCAGACGAACGCCGCCGTTTCCTCGACCTATCTTTCAAGTTTCTGCGCGACATGCGCAAGCGCTACGATACCGAGGCAAAGAGCCTGGACATGACATTGTCGCGGGCCCGCGCACTGCAGCGTATTCAAGAGAGGGAAGGTTTAACCCAGACCGAACTGGCTGAAGACCTGCAGATCGAGACCCCTACCCTGAACCGCCTGCTTGATAAGCTTGAGCAGTCGGATTTCGTCGAACGTCGCCAGATGGACGGCGATAAACGCGTGCGCTGTATCTACCTGACCGAACCCGCCCGGGCAAAAGCGGACCAGATCGCGACCTTCAGCGCGGGAATTCGTCGTCAGGCCTTCGACGGTATCGACCCCGACGATATCCGCGCCGCAACGCGCCTGATCGAACAGCTGATCGCCAATCTGGAAAAGTCTCAAGCCTAAGCGGGATTGGCGCAAGTCAGCCCCTTGCCGAGCCGGTGGCACGGACCGTCGCAACCGGTTTGAATAGCGTCAACCTCCGGTAGCGCCAATCAGGACGGTGGCGCCCTGCTGGACCCCCAGCACCGCTAGCGCCCGGTCACACTGGCCGGCATCGGTAAACCTGTATGGCCCCAGCACACCATCGAAGCCACCGTCGCGCAGCAGCCCCTCACGGTCTTGCTGGCCTAGCCGACCGAGGAGGCGCGCCATCTCGACCGCATCGAAAGCGAGGCCGGCGAGAACGCCGGCTTCTCCGCCTGACTGCTCCTCGAACGCAAGCGCAAAGGCTTCGTAGCGGATCGGATCGGGCGCCGCGAACCAGGCATCCAGCAGCGCCGGTGTGCGGTAGGGGATGATCGACGACCACTGATCCGACCCAAGGATCTGCACGCCGGCTGCCTTCAGAACGGCAGCTTGCTCGGTAAAGGCGCCGCCGACGATCGGTAGATAGACGGCGTTAGGCAAAGCACCGTCATGGCCAAGCCGTGAAATCAGATCGGCGGACGTATCCGTCACGACCGGTGCAAGAACGGTTGCGCCGACCGCAGCCCCGGCCGTCGCGGCAGCGGTGGACTGCAACTGCCCGAATTCTGTCGAGGGGACGACGACGCCAATCCGGCGCTTGCCCCGCGTTGCGGCAAAGCCGATCACCGCGCGGGCCGATTGCAACGGTGTGATGCCAAATACAAAAAGGTTACCGCCTGCGACGCTGCTGTCGTTGGTCAGCGCAACCACGGGAACGCGCCCCACGGCAGCCGCAACCGCGCGGCTTTGCCCCGACAGCAGCGGACCCAGTAGCATCCGCGCACCGCCGGCCACCGCGGCCCGGGCGGCAGTCACCGCTTCCTCCTCCGTTCCGCCGGAATCGTAGACCGCGACCTCGGCACCCGGCCCGATGTCGTTGCCGCCAAGGCTTGCAGCAGCCCGCATCATTTGCCCGACAGCCGACTGCGGTCCCGACAGTGGTGCCAGAAACGCCGCCTGGCCGACGGTGCCGACCGGCGGCAGCGAAGGTTCGCTACTCAGCGTGCCGCATCCCCCGAGCACGCTAAGGGCGGATGTTCCGCAAAGTCCTTTCAAGAACCCCCGACGCCCCAATCGCGCGGATGGAATGACGATGGATTGCCTTTCTGAAACCAGCATGTCAAATCGCCCTGATCTGTATTGCGGCAAGGCCGTGATGCCGCCTACCCCTCCTCCGACCCTGACACGACGCAACATCAAGTCACAGCTTTTTGTGTCGCCCTTTGCGACGCTACTGCGACCTCTGACACCACAAGCCGATACTTTCACGATATGCCCGCCAAAGTACGGGCGATCGCAGGACGACTTCGACCTGTGGCACACACGTATCACGGCAATCCGCAATTACCTCTTGAATGAATTTGCTTTGGTGGCTCGCGATGATGCCTATAGAATAATTGATAATGATGACAGCGGAGCTAGCCGCGCGGAACACAGGCAGGGGATCTGGTGAGAACGGTGGACGGCCAGCCCGTCGGCAATGTCGACAATGATCGTGCCCTCTTTCTTGGGGTCGCCGAACCAGCCATGGCTCGGGTCAAGATCAGCCGCGAGGGGCGCAACATGGCGTACCGGTCCCAGCAATGATCCGTCTGATCGCCCTGATTGCCGTAATGCTGGCGCTGCCCCCGGCGCCCCTGCGGGCCCAGACGGACACCTATACCATTAATTTGCGCGATGCCGACATCGCCGTGCTGGCAGAGCAGATTTCCGACATCACAAAGCGAACGCTGATCCTCGACCCGGCACTGACCGGCAACGTCACTGTCGTGTCGGCCGAGGCGCTGGATGCGGTCGGCGTATGGTCGCTGTTCCAGTCGATCCTGAGAGCCCGCGGGTTCGTGGCAGTGCAGTCCGGGACGGTTTGGCAAGTCGTGCCGGAGACCGAACAACGTACCGTCAGCGGTCCGGATGATAACACGCCCGTTGGCGCACAGGATGTCGTGACAGAGATGCTTCGCCTCGACCGCCTCCCGTCGGCAGAGGC
>NZ_FQUE01000031.1 GCF_900128995.1 Loktanella atrilutea
GAGGCCGAAGCCAACTACTATGCGCAGCGTGCCGCGCTCGATATGGTCGCATAAAGTGAAGCAAACGGTCTCCGGCAAACCCGGCGCGGTTCACCCCGATCTTATATCATGGTCTTGATCAACGTAACGCTCCTCTGCTGGAGACTCTTCTGATGGACTTTGCTCATATCCCGTATGTCATTATGATCGGGGCTGTTTTCAGCTTCGTTGTATATGGCATTATCGATCAGATCCGGCTTGAACGTGCGGCCAGGGAAAGCCTTTTCGAAAGTTTCGACCAACTTGCGCGTCACTGGAATGATGTCTCCGAGACGGCTTCAGAAGATGTTTCCTCCCGGCGAGTGCAAAACAGAGATGGCTCTCTCGCAGAGCAGCGGCTTCGATCTGACCGATGCTGCGACACGCGCGAATAGCTGCTTCGTCAATTTTTGGCTGTATGAAACCGCGCCACACCATGAGTGATCAATCTGTCAATTAAATCCGGTGCATCGATCCCGCTTGCAGCCATTGCCTTCGGATACATGCTGATGTCAGTGAACCCTGGCATGGTATTCAGCTCGTTCACAACGAGCCCACCATCGGCTTTCAGAAAAAAATCGACGCGAGCCATTCCGTCGCATCCGACCGCTTGAAACGCCTGAGCGGCCATTGATCTGATCGACGCTTCCTTGCCGTCGGGAAGGGCGGCCGGAACGCGCAGTTCGGCCCCGTCCGGGTCAACGTATTTCGCATCGTAGCTATAGAAACCATGCTTGACGGACGGAACGATTTCACCCGGCCTTGAAACAAGCAGCGATCCGTCTGTCCCCTCTAAGACAGCGCATTCAATCTCGCGGCCCGTGATGTGTTCCTCCGCCAGCATCCGGTGATCGAGTTCGAAGCCGCTTGCCAGAATGGTTTGATACTCCTCGTCGGTTTGGACCTTTTCAACGCCGACAGACGATCCTTGCGTGACGGGCTTCAAGAAGAACTGAGCGCCCAGCTAGCGATACGGACGTCTCATATTGTGAATGTGTAACAATGTTTCTTTACATGTTGTGGCGACGAATATTCTCAACAATTTCAGTTACATGAAGCTCTTATCATCTGCGGTGAAACGGCGTTTACGGCGCGCCGGCGTGTTACCGGCGTAACGGGGCCGTAACGGGAATTGTAACAAGGTCAGAGCCATAGAAATAAGGCTTACTGCGTTCTCCTGTTACTATTTTACCAATATTTGAATCATATATATTATAATACTTACTCTCAGAGACTCTCTATCACACATATAAATATACTTGTTATGGCTGAGCGTAACAACGCCGGAAAACGCCACTTATCTGAACATTATCAATGTCTTACTGTGTTACGCCGCCCGTAGCAGGCCGTAACAGGCCACCGCTTTTTGCAAAAAAACATATTTATGACAGAGCGTTACCCTGTAACAAGAGTAGATCCCGCGGGTTCCTCCTATCTACCATGTATGCGCGCGATCGCTATACTCAGTCCGGCAAGTCGATCGACTTGTGAACGGGTTGGTTTGGCAGAGCGTCGAATGGCACTGTCAAAAAATCAGGTGTTGACGCGCCCTCAACGCTCTATCCTCGAATACATGTGCAACCTCTATTCCAACACGATGGCAAAGGACGCAATGCGACAGCTCTTCGCGGTCGTTGCGGCGCACGACGATCTCGGCAATGCAGAGCCTTTGACCGCCATTTTCCCGAAGGGCATGTCCCCCATCGTCGGCGTAAACGCCAACGGCACTCGCTGGCTGCAGACGGCGCACTGGGGCTTCGTCATGCCGCAGGTCTCCAAGAAGACCGGCAAGCCGATCCAGCCCAAGGCCGTGAACAACGCCCGCGACGACAAGCTTCGCACGTCGCGCTTTTGGACGAAGAGCTTCGAGGAGCGGCGCTGCCTGATCCCCGCGACGAGCTTCTGCGAGGCAAAGGGCCGCAACCCGGCAACCTACGTCTGGTTCGGCGTGGCGGGCGAGGGCGCGCGGCCACCCTTCGCCTTGGCTGGCGTCTGGCGCGCCTACAAGGGCAACTACGGCGGCGGCGAAGAACGTGAAATGATCACGAGCTCCATGGTCACCTCGACGCCGAACGAGCTGGTCAGGGAGACCCATCCGGACCGGATGCCGGTGATCCTCGATCCCGCGAATTACGCGCAATGGCTAACCGGCACGCCCGACGAGGCCTTCGCTCTGCTCAAGCCATTCCCGGCGGAGCGCATGGTGATCCACCAGAGCGGCGAGGGATTGAAGTCAGATCATGGCGGATTGGACTGACGGTGCGAAGGGGCAACCAGCCGGCGCCATTTAGGACATCGGCTGGCAGTGCCGGCTGAGGCTACATGATTAGAAAATCGTCTTTCAACTGCCCATTCTCCAGAGCATCCTTCATCCAATCCGGTTGACGGCCGCGTCCGGTCCAGGTCATCTCGGGATTTTCCGGATGGCGATATTTGGGAGGCGAGACCGTTTTACTTTTCTTCGGTGCCATTCCGGTCAGTTCGGCCAGAGAGTATCCATTCTCGCGTGCGGCGGCTTCAACTGCCGCAAGTGCAGCCTTACGCTGTTTGTCTTCATAGCCATCGATGGCCTTGCCGACGTCCTTCTGCAGCTTCTTGAGTTCGTCCAGCGACATGCTGTTCAGATCGATATCGGCCATTCTCATTCCCTCGTCTCATTCTCCCTGAAAATCGGGCATCTCGAATTATTTATATGCGATTGTCTGGGAATGAAATGCATTACAACGCATTTTAATCTGCACATTATCTTCGACGTCAAAAGTCGAGGGCGAGATAAGTCGCATTGGTAGCGTGGTCAGCAGGACTCGCCTGGAAGCCCAGGTCTGGATCATTGTGTGTCACTGACGAAAACAATTCTGCGCATCTCATCAGACCAGGAGAGCCAGCTGTTTCGCGGCGCAAATCCTGAAGATCGCGAGAGAGGGCCGCTGTCGGAAATTCTGTGCGAATGCCACCCTGGTCGATCCTCCGTGCAGGTCAGGCGCTATCAAGGGTGGGCAGAAGGGCGCAAGTCATCGTTCGGACGATATGCCGGCGAAGTCGCGAGAAGGGCATCGGCTGGCGTCGCGACACAGCTTGACACCTGCGAGCCGCATGGCGGATGTAAGGGAACAAAAATAGAACACCCTGCGGAGTCCGACATGCCTCTCCATCCCATCGAAGCTCCGATCCTCGCGGACAGCCAGATTATCGGGTTGCCGGCGATGCGGGTCAGCGCGGGCTTTCCCTCGCCCGCGGGTGACGACCTCGAGGATGAGATCGATCCCATCGCCTGGGTGGTCCGTCATCTGGCTTCGACTTTCTAGTGGCGGGTGGAAGGGGACTGCCTATGGGACGTCGGCATCCGCGACGGTGACATCATCGCGGCCGACCGCGCCGGCAAGCGGCGACTGGGACGCGCCGTCCTGGCCGTGGTGGAGGGAGCTGTCATGGCGAAGATCCTGCGCAAGCGGGATGGACGGTTCTACCTTGCCCCCGCCAACAGCCACGAACCATATCCCGACATCGAGCTGACCGAGGACAGCGAGATCTGGGGGGTCATTGCCGGTGTTGTGCGGCGGTATGATCTGGCGTGACACGGCCGTTCGCGATCAGCGACAGCGCAAACTTCTACGTCAGCGCCGAGCGCATCTTCGACCCGACCCTCAAGAATGTTCCAGTGATCCTGCTGTCGAACAACAACGGCTGCGCGATCGCGCGTAGCGACGAGGCCAAGGCTTTGGGCATCAAGATGGGCCAGCCGCTCCATCACATCCGCGATAAGGTCGCGGCCCATGGCATCCGGGTGTTCTCGTCGAACTACACACCTTCAATCAAGGTCTACTCGATTGACGAAGCCTTCCTGGACTTTACCGGGTTCAGGGGCCGCACCGCCCATGCCAAGGCGCTTCGGCGTGATATGCTGCGCCGGGTTGGGCGTGCCGGTGCGGGTCGGGAACGCGCCCACGAAGACGTTAGCCAAATGTGCGAACGAGATCGCCAAGAGCGACCCGATCTTCGCCGGCGTGCTCGTCATAATGGATCCGGGGGTCACGAACTGGCTGCTGCCACTGGTGCCCGTGAGCGACATCTGGGACATCGGACGGCGGACGCAGGCCAAGCTCCAGGGCATCGGCATCGGCACGGCGTTCCAGCTGCGGGACATAGCCCTGCGTCAGGCCCGCGCCGTCGGCACCGTCGTACTGGAGCGGACGATGCTGGAGTTGCAGGGGGAACCCAGCATCGCCCTCGAGGAGATCGAGCCGCAGCGCAAGGGTATGGCGATGACCCGATCGGCCGGCACGCCGATAACGGAATTTGATACGCTGTTCCAGGCCATCACTGCGCATGCGACCCGCGCGGCTAAGAAGCTGCGCCAGCATCGGCTGGTTGCTGGAACGCTTACGCTGTTCTTCTATACCAACCGTCACCGACCGGACCGGCCGCAATATGCCGGCTCCCGGTCGACGCGGCTGACGCCGATGTCGTCGGACACGTTCGACCTTGCTGGAGCGGCAAAGCGCTGTGCGTTGGCGGCTTGGCCGAAGATCGACAACACATCCTACGAGTTCACCAAGGCCGGCGTTATGCTTGACGATCTGCTGCCCTACGAGCAGCGGCCGCTGACGTTGTTCGATGCCCAGCGGGAAGGGGCGCCTGCACTGATGCAGGCGCTTGACGAGGTCAATGGGCGGTTCGGCAAGAAGACGATGGTCTTAGCAAGCGAAGGAATATTTCGGTCATGGCAGCTGCGGGCAGATCACCGCAGCCCGCGCTACACGACGCGGCTGAGCGATTTGCCAGTGGTGAGGTGATTGAGTTGGAATGGCGGCCTTCGCTGTGTTTTCCGCCAATGTCGGCTGAGCGGACCTTCCGGCCATTCCTTACCAATTTTGCAGCGTCCGGTCTTGTTCAAACTCCGAGGCGATCCACTCCACAACGCGAAGCACGTCCGGTTGTCTTACATGATCTTGCGACCAAGAAACGAAGAGCTGTTCGGTAGGCGGTGCTGGGCTGACCCACACCTCTACCAGACGCTTCCGCAATACATCGTTTTCAACAATGTAGGTCGGAGCTATGGCAACGCCGTGCCCCTCTATTGCTGCGTCCAGAGCCAGCGCAGATCGGTCGAAATTCAGCAGCTTGTGTTGGACGCGGTGCCCGGCCCCCTCGATCAAACCTTCCCATGTGCGATGCGCGTCCTGAAGCAACGGTAAGGTCAGCACTGTCTCCAATTCCATCGGCCAATTGGGTCTCGGGAAGTCTGGGCTGCATACAGCGATAAGGCGGATATCGGTCAATCGCCGCGCATTGTGAAACGGCCTTGGATCGAATGCTTTGCCCGGCCAGATGGCAATCTCGTTGCGGGCCAGGTTGCGTGTCAATTGCTGAGTGTGAACCTCGGTCCTGAGCGAGATACGAGGAAATCGGGCGGAGAAAACCTCCATGCGCGGCATCAGCCATTTCGCCGCTGTGGACGACCCGAGGTGAAGCATGATCTGCTCTCCATCTCGCCCGAGATCGGTAAACATCGTTTCGAGTGTGGCCAGGGCGTCGTCGACGGCCTCCCGCCAGCGCACACCTTCTGTGGTAAGCGTCACTCCTCGCGGCTGACGTTCCAGAAGGATCACTCCAAGGTCGATTTCGAGCTGTTTGATCCTTTGGGAAATAGCGCCGCGCGTCAGGTTCAACTCGTCCGCCGCGCGCTGAAGGTTGCAGTGTCGCGCCACGCAAGCGAACACCCGAAGGGAGTTGAGGTTCATTTGCTTCATCGACGGGGCCTAAGGCGTTAAGTTTTCTAAAGGCTCTCTCACGTATCCTGTTTTGTCAAACGGACGGACCGCGTCGATAAAGGGTCAGAAGCCCACGCGATGCCATTGAGGAGCAATCAGATGTCACACGCCGTTCGCATCGCCAGCACCGGCGATATACCACGCCTTGTCGATCTTCTTCTGCTGGACGCCAAGGAACGACATGTCATCGACCCAATCCTGTGGAAGATGGCCGCGGATGCACCGGCACAGATTGAAAAGGCGCTGGCCTTCGCGCTGACATCCGAGCAGCAGCCGTTCCGCCAGATATGGCAGGTTTCCGAGCGCAATGGAGCGATCACAGGCGTGATCCACTCAATGCGCCTTCCGGTGCCACCGATCTATGCAGGCGGACAAGGCGATCCGGGATTGATCCTGCCCGACAGCGCGGTCTCGCCCGACGCACCGGAGGGCACGGTCGATGCCCTTGTGTCAGCAGCGGAACGTGCCCTTACGGAGACCGGGGCAAAGATACTCTTGTCCAGCTATGTGACTGGCGAGCCTTGGCGAGACGTCTTTCAGGATCGCGGTTACGATCCGCTAACGCTCTACCTCTCCCGAACAGATCTCGGCGACGCCGGACGCCCCCAAACAGTCCGACTGGCCACCGAGTCTGACGTCCCCGGCATCGTCACGCGGGCAGCGGAAAACAAGCAGACCCTTTTCGAGATCGACCCCTTTTGGGAACAGCATTCCGATGCCGATGCCAGATTTACCGGCTGGATGAACCGAAGCCTGACGCTGCGTGACCGGGACATGATGGTTATGGGGGCGCCGGAAAACTTGAATGGCTACGTGATCGCTCAGCCCGCTTCACGGCTGCATTTTTCGCCGGCGCACGACATCACAGGAACAGGTGTCATCGACGACTATTACCACCCAGACCTCGCCGATCCCACGGTTCTTGCAAACGATGGCGAGGGCGCGACCACGCTTCTGCGCGCAGCCGAGGCCGCCTTTGCGGAAAGAGGCATGGGGGCTGCATTCGCGGTATGCCCCGCTGGATGGCGGTCCAAGATCGAAATGCTTGAGGCAGCAGGCTACAAGACCGCAATGGTCTGGTCCATCAAGCGGTAAGCTACTGTCCGCGCACAGTGCTGCATCCGGCAAAATGGGTTCGAAGCTGACCTTCGCCACACTGGTTGGGGTCGTTCAGAAACCAAGTTTTTTGGTAGACCAACACAAGGTCCGCTGTGCGGGACGAAGCCGCCTTTCGTTCCCACTCCGCCAATGTCCGCTTCGAACAACGCGCTGAAAGGGTCATTCATAGAAGGGCCTCAGAGACGATGTGCTCTGAGGGTTTCTGGGACTGCTATAAGTAGTAAGGAAGTCGCAGCAACAGTGAAAATCCAGAACCCGAGAATTTGGAACAACAGGGCACCGCAGAAACCGCCCAATGCAAAACAGGCGAGGGTCAAACTGTGCAGCCTGAGTTTAGGTATCGCTTCTTGCCGCAACTTTTGACCTCCCATCAATGCGGCCAGCTCTATGCCTACGTCAGTCGCCATTCCTGACACATGGGTGGTGCGGACCCGCGCCTGCGATATTTTAGTCGTCACAGCGTGACCTGCCCCCCGCAATATCCCTCAGCCTGATGTAGAGTTTGCTCAACCGTGAAGGAGCAGACGAATGAGAAAGAGCCGTTTCACCGAGGCGCAGATAATCGGGATGATCAAGGAGCAGGAGGCGGGCTTGC
>NZ_FQUE01000019.1 GCF_900128995.1 Loktanella atrilutea
ACCTGGCTGGTGCAGCCGAGCCCCGACGGTCTGGCGCAGGCCTATCTGGTGGGCGAGGACTTTCTCGATGGGGCTGCCTCGGCGATGGTGTTGGGTGACAACATCTTCTTCGGCCACGGCCTGCCCGAGATGCTGGCCAGTGCCGATGCAAAACCCGCTGGCGGCACGGTCTTCGGGTACCGCGTGTCGGACCCCGAACGCTATGGCGTAGTGGGCATGGATAGCGATGGCACCGTCACGCAGATCGTCGAAAAGCCTTCCAACCCGCCATCGCACTACGCGGTCACCGGGCTCTACTTTCTGGATGGCACCGCCCCGGACCGCGCCCGCCGCATCACGCCATCGGAGCGAGGCGAGCTGGAAATCACCTCGCTGCTGGAGACCTATCTGGCCGACGGCAGCCTGACGGTGGAGCGCATGGGGCGGGGCTATGCCTGGCTCGACACCGGCACCCACGGCAGCCTGCTGGACGCTGGCAACTTCGTGCGCACCCTGCAGTCGCGCCAAGGCATGCAGACCGGTTGTCCCGAGGAGATTGCATACCAGCAGGGCTGGATCGACGCGACCGCGCTGAGCGCCCTGGCCGACCGCTATGCCAAGACGGATTATGGCAGCTATCTGCACGGATTATTGTAATAATCCTTATTTTTACCAGAAATGGGCTAATTTTTCCATTGAGAACTGAATTGTCTTGAAGTTATGTCATGAGTGCCAGACTTGTGTTAAGACATCATTGCCCTTCCTCTTTATTTTGGGCCGCTATGTCGGCTCTGGCTTTTAAGCGGAAGCTGTCGTTGTCGGTCTCTAGAATGTGACGACGGTGAGTGAGGAGGCCATCTGCACCCTCTTAATACCGCTAAGTTCGTGCCAACTAATTTCAACACTGTCGGATTGCAAGACGATCAAGGAAATGAACCGACCGGCAAACTCCGGTGCGTGAGGAACCTGGATTTATAATGACCTGCTGAGGTCGACCACTTGTCGAATCTTACCACGCGGAATTTGCATTTGAGCGCACCATCGATCAGTGACGCCAGATAGATGTTTGCATCCTGGGACCTGACGGCGGAACAGATCATCAAAAATCTTGCATGCTTGCGGCACAGATCGGTCACGTAAATCTTGATCCCATGCTTTTTCAGAATGCCAATGATCTAATCTTCAGTAAACCCACTTCGTTTTATTTCTAGTCCCTTCAATTAGGCCAAAGTCTATCTCAAGCTGGATTGAATGCAGGGGCAACCGTCAGGGCAAAAATAACAATAGGAGTGGTCGAAGCAATGAGTTTAGGTTTTAGTAGTCTTTTGCGATTTGGTCATGGGCTTTAATAGTACGTAGAATTGACGCCAGCTCTTCTAGACGTAGCATGTTAGGTCCGTCGGAGGGAGCATTGTCTGGATCCTCGTGGACCTCCATAAATAGGGCGGCAGTGCCAACGGCGACGGCTGCTCGGGCCAGAAAAGGAACGAACTCGCGTTGGCCCCCAGTTGAGCCGCCTTGGCCGCCAGGTTGCTGCACCGAATGGGTGGCGTCGAAGACAACCGGGTAGCCCATCTTGACCATGGTCGGCAGTGCGCGGAAGTCACTGACTAGCGTGTTGTAGCCGAAGCTAGTGCCGCGTTCGCAGAGCATGATGTTCGTATTACCAGTGCTGGCGATCTTATCTGCCACATTCACCATGTCCCAGGGAGCGAGGAACTGACCTTTTTTAACGTTGATGGCAATCCCCGTTTCTCCTGCGGCAAGCAGTAGATCAGTCTGCCGGCAGAGAAACGCGGGAATCTGCAAGATGTCCACGACTTCTGCCGCACGCTGGACTTGCGGGATATCGTGGACGTCGGTAACAACTGGGCAGCCGAACTCTTCGCGGATCCGGGCCAATACCTCCAGCCCTTTCTCAATTCCCAGACCACGCTTCCCCGACAGCGATGTACGATTAGCCTTGTCGTAGCTTGCCTTGAACACGAAGGGGATGTCCAAATCACTAGTAATGCGCATGATTGAATCTGCCAGCATCCGGGCATGGTCGAGGCTTTCGAGCTGGCAAGGGCCTGCAAGCAGTGCGAACGGCAGGTCGTTGCCAATCGTAACTGGGCCGACGTGAACCGATGTCATGGGTGATATTCCTTAGTCTTAATCATGTGACAGATGGGGGCAGGAAGCCCCGGTGTGTATAGGAGGTCAGGCGACGCCGGCGCGCAGGCAGTCGTGCAGGTGGAGGATGCCTTCGACATGGCCCGCCTCCGACACAACGAAAAGGGCGCCAATCTTGGAGGCGTTCATGATGCGCAGCGCCTCTGACACCAAGGCTCCGCTGCGCACAGTCTTGGGGCTGTGGGTCGCGATTTCTCCGGCAGTACGGTCCATCAAGGTGGCGAGGTTGCGCCGCAGGTCACCATCGGTGATGACACCGGTCAAAATGTTGTCTTCAACTACGCCAGCCATGCCGAATCCCTTGGAGGTCATCACCAGTAGCACGTCGCCCATAACTGTGTCGGGTGTCAGCGTCGGCACGCTGTCTCCGGTGTGCATCAGCGCTTCGACCTTCAGGAGTTGCGCGCCAAGCTTACCACCTGGATGAAAAATCTGGAAATCCTCGCGGTTGAAGCCGCGGCGGTGCATCAGTGCCACGGCCAGCGCGTCGCCTATCGCCAGCGTGGCAGTGGTGGACGTGGTGGGAGCCACGCCAATATAGCAAGCCTCGGGGGCATCTGGCAGTAGCAGAGTTACGTCGGACTGGAGGTCTACGGCACTGCCTACCCGGCGGGTGATGCCGATCAGGGGAATACCAAAACGGCGGGTATAGGTGATTAAATCCGCAAGCTCCGACGTCTCACCGGAGTTCGAAATCACAATGCAAACGTCGCCTTTGGCAATCATACCAAGGTCGCCATGGCTGGCTTCCGTCGGGTGGACAAACTGTGCCGGCGCGCCGGTCGAGGCAAATGTGGCGGCGATTTTGCGCCCGATATGACCGGATTTTCCGACACCGCTGATGATGATGCGACCTGTGACTTGCTGCAGCAGATCAACCGCTTTTTTGTGGGGTGGGCCCACGTCGTTAATCATTCGGGTTAGAGCTTCTGCCTCGATCTGCAAGACGCGGCGGATCTGGTCCACCGTCTCATCGGCCTCCGCTGAGGGTATCGCCATCACTGCAGTTCCTTGGCTCGAAGCCTTACTAGGTAATAAATACGAAGTGAAATTGTTACAAGGCTTGGAACGGTGCCGGGTTTGCCAGAGGGTAGACTGGTTCAATAACCGCCGTCTGCTGGAAACATCCCACTGACAGAAGCCAAAGCAAACTTCCACTTAGGTCTGGAAACCTGACCCATAGCCGCGTAACTAACCGAAATCAACCTCCGGCAAACCCGGAGCGGTTCAATGCTCCTACTCTGGCACCGACAAAAGTCGCAGTTCAGTATCGTTCACACATCAGTGGTCGTGTTTGCCATGATCGTGAGGTGCCGTCTGTGGTACGTCGCTGTGATCGTGGAATGCGTGGTCATGGTTCGCATGGTCATGCGATGCTGCAGTCGGTGTGATGAGGGCGCTATCAAGCCCATCGAATTGTTGGCCAAGGTAAAAGATCAGGTCCGCAGCATCGGTCTCTGTCAGGCCCATGAAGGGCATCTTCACGGCAGGGTAGCGCGCGTTCAGGGCCACGGCGGTGGGGTCGCCGTCGCGCAGCATGACATCGGGAGCCTGCAGGTAACGCAAGAGCCAGTCGGGATTACGGCGCAAGGTGACGCCGGCAAGGTCGGGGCCGAACTTCACCCCCGACCCGATGGTGTGGCAGGCCGCGCAGACTTTGACGAACATCGCCTCGCCGCGCCGGTCAGAGATGATGAAGTCCGTGGCCGGGCGGTCGCCGGTCTCGGTCAGCATGTCGGGTGCGATGGGCGCGCGCCAGTCCGGGTCCATCTGTAGAATGTTCTGCGTTGCCACTTTCAGGCTGCCCATGACCGAAGTACGGCGCCAGAAGTCCAGCCTGTCGTTGCCGATCAGCATGTCGCTGCGGTGGTCGTACTTGGTGTCGCCGCGCTCGCCCAGCTTGAAGCGGATCACGTCGATGTCGGCGGGATCGCCGGTCAGGAAGGTCCAGCCCGCATCCGTGTCGATCCCGAAGCCTGCGGCGAACGCGCGCAGCTTTTCCGGCGTGTCGTTCGCGGGGTCGAGGGAGATCGAGTAGAGGAAGATGTCCCGCCCGACCCGGTCGCCTAGCCAGTCGGCGATCTGCGCCATCCGGGCAGTGGTGAAGGAACACAGGTCGTTGCAGTCGGTGTAGATGAAGTTGAAGACGACGATCCTGTCCTTGATCAGGTCGTCGTAGAGCGCCACCATCTCGCCGTCCTGGGTGACGAGCGGCAGGTTGGTGAAGTAGCCGGCGTCGCGTTTTGGCGCGGCATCGCCACGTGTGGCAAGGGCCGTGAGCAGCGCCGTCGCTGCCAGCAGCGCCGCGGCCGTCCAGCGGCGGATCGTGGAAGCATGGGGCATGGTTATCGTCCTTTCGGCGGGCTCCGGATCGTCCTGCCCGGTCAGGGCAGCGGCGGGATGACAGGGAAGGGCTGGAAGCCGGGATCGAAGGGGTTGCCTTCGGGTAGAAGCTCCGGCGTGGTGTAGGTCACGCCCTCGGGCGTCGGGTTCGGCGTCGGCATTACCGCGGAGTGGGTGCGCGAAGAATAGGGATTGTTGGGATCCGTCAAGATGTCGAAGCGCATGATCATCGCCGAGTCCTCGTGCACCGTGTTGTGGCAATGGCTGACGTAGGCGCCGCCGTATTCGCCGAACCGGACCTGCATCCGCACCTCGCCCGCCTCACCTAGCCGCCAAACGTCCTTGCGGGCTAGCTTTTCGGTTTTTGACATGGCTTTGCCGCCACGATCGATGGTGACGCCCTCTTCAAAGTGCAGGTGCACCGGATGGTCCCAACCGCTAGACGGATTACGCAGTACCCAGTGCTCCACTTCGCCCGGTTTCGGGACCAAGGCCGAGATATGGTTAGCATTAAAGCCGCCTAGATTATCGCCGTTCACCCGCATCGACCAAGGATAGATCTCGCGTCGCATGCAAGACGGATTGCAGTCGCCCGTCGCAGGGTCGATGGGATTTTCTTGGCCTCGCCGTAGTTCAATCAGGCGCACTCGTGTAGGTTCGACGACCGGGATCTGGTCCGTCAGGCGACCGGGAACTTGGCTAGGATCGGGTTGCGAGGCATAATGTGTCACACCGGGCACATCGACGCTTTCTACACTGTCGACAATTCGGAATTGCAGCAGTGACCCCGTGGCGGGATCGCCGGAGCGGCCGTTGTCGGCGACCTTGTAGTTGACCTGACCTTTGGGTCCACGGCCGCTGGTGTGTGTGATCAGGTTGATCATGTTGATCCGCTGGCCGACGGCAAAACTACTAAAATCGACAACAATGTCGAACCGCTCCGCTACGCCCATCGTGTCCAGCAGGTTCAGGCTGAACGGTCGCGGCAAAAGGTTACCATCGGTGGCAATCAGCGTCATCGGCACTGCGTCACCCAGTGCCGTCCGCAGCTGTAGCCGGATAAAGCGCGACATGCAGGCGTTTAGCAGTCGGAATCGGTACTTGCGCGGCAGCACTTCCATGAAGGGCTTGTAGCCAAAGTTGACCATCATCAGGTCACCAAGGAAGCCGTCCGTGTTGAAGATGTCGAAGAAATACTGGCCCTCTTCGTCTAGTCCCGCATCTGAGATTACAAGGTTCACGTCAAAGTCGATGTTGCCCCAGTCCAGCAGCGACCCGCTGGGTAGGCGCTTGTTCACACCGTCGTTCAACACCTCGTTGCCGCGGTCGGGACCACTGTACATGTTGATCGCGCCCAGGTGCCCCTTGTAGACGTTCTCGGCGGTGTAGAAGAAGCGGTGGTCGTGGAACCACAGGCTCGACTGCAGTTCGCGGTAGTCACCCTTCACGTGGACCAGCCCGCCGTTACCGTCGGGACCGGACGCGCGCCGGTCGGTCATGGTCTTGTTGATCGTGTCAGCCCGGGCGAGCGTCGTGCTCCAGTGGTAGTCGTAGAACTGGCCGGGGAAGAAATGCGCGTTCGACGCGCCGTCGCTGGCCGAGGCGTTGTGAGCGTTGTGATTATGAGTGGACTGGCTGTGCGACCCGAAGCCGCCGTTCTTCGACTCCTGCTCCGGCAGCCCGTTGTAGTGGCGGAACAGGACCGGCTCGCCGTAGCGTATCTTGATCAGCGGCGGCTTGGTCGTGGCCTGCGTGCCGTGACCCTTGCAGAAGGTCCAGACCTTGTTCTCCTCCTGCACCGGCAGGTCGGGGTGGAAGCCCCACGTCGGCGCGGTCGGGACCAGCGACATCACGTAGCCCTTCTGCGGCAGGTATTCGGCCCACCGCTGGTGGGCGAAATAGGCGCCGGGCGGGCGCCCCTCCAGCGGGCCGCGGCCGGTCGTCGCGTTGCCGTACATCAGGCGACCCGACATTAGGTAGTCTGTGTGATAGGACATCCGGCGTCCCGCCAGTTCTCCGGTGCCTGCGGGGAAGGCCACGTCAATCTCGCCACCGCGCATGATCGGGGTCAGCGTCTCCGGGGTCTGCAGGTCGAGCCGCTTGAGCGGCTGGGTGAAAGGCTGGACGCCGAAGGTCGGGCTTAGCGGCACGCCCGTGTCCTCTTGCGCCCAGGCGCTGGTGGCGAAGGGGCTGAGGCCGTTAACATTGGCCAGCGCGCCTGTGGCGGTGAAAATGCCCCATTTCATCAATTCGCGCCGGCTGACCTCGCCGGTGGACAGCGCCTTAACAATCTCGGCCCGGTTGTTGCGGGCGTTCTGCGCTTCGCGCTGGCGGCGGCGCGAGGCATTGAATGGCAGATACATGGCTTCGTTCCCCAAAATGATGTTGCTGGGCCCATCCGGCAGGGGCGTGACCCGTCACGATCGGAGACCTGGGTGCAGGGGGTATCGCGCGCTTGCGCGCACCGCCGTCCAGTCCGACTAAGGGACGGGACATGACCGATTATCCGATGCGAGGAGGTTTAGCAGACCCACAAAGCTGCAGTTAATCCGGAGGTAGAACGATGGTTTACGACCTTGGTCTTAACCACTTCTTAACCTTTGGTCGCGGAATCAGGAGTGGTCAGTGCTAACAGGCCCGATGCAGCGGCCTAGCAGGCTGATCTTGGCATGAAGGTCCGGATCGAGACATATTTTGCGGGATCGGTGGGGAAAGATGTCACGGCATCCAACCAATGATCCTGATGTCCTCCTACAAAGACAGGTCATGAAAAGACTATGCTTTACATGACTTTATGAGTGTAGGATCGCATTGACGAAACGTTGTGGCCCACCCTGTCGCGCTTAGGGAACAGGGTATGGCGTCAGACCTTGGTCCTAGTCCGACCTCGTCAGAATGTCGCAGGCAATCGCTGCCCTTCTCGTCCTGCCGGACCAATTTTGGCTGCAGTAGTCTGAACTGCATCAGGGAAGTTCCGGTTCCACACAGAGTGGGTGACGGGCGACCTTTTTCAAAAAAATTCTCAAGCGGCGCCGCAAAGGTCCCGCATCAGTTCAGGGGACATTGCCATGGCGACCACCGATTTTAACGTGAACCAAGATGATCTGGCCTTCATCCTGCGCAACATCAAGGTCGCCGAGGCTCATTCCGGCGGCATGAGCCTGACGGCGGCGATCCAGGCGGCCTACGGTGTGGACGCCAACGACGCCAACATCCTGCCCGCCGGCCTGCGCACCGTGTCGGGCGCCTACAACAACCTCGCACCGGGTAAGGAGCTGTGGGGGGCCGCCGATACCGCCTTTCCGCGGATCACCGATCCAGCCTTTGTGACGGACGCGCAGGGGTCCATCGACTTCGACGGGCCCGGCCCCGCTCCTGCCCAGTCACAGGGCGACTATTCCAAGACCGGTAACGTGATTGACAGTGCGCCACGCACGATATCGAACCTGATAGTAAACCAGACGATCGATAACCCGGCTGCCGTCGCCGCATGGTTTGCCAACCCACTTACGCTGGATGCCTTTCACGACCGCTACGGCCCCAATGCCATTCCCGTCGATCCCAAGGACACAGTCATCTCCATTACAGACGCAAGCTTTGAAGCGACCTCGCTAGCGGTCGGGGCGCCAGGGGTGATTTCGGACACGCGCGGCAATTACACCACGACTGCCCCGGCAGGATGGACCATCGCCGGTGGCGGCGGACTCTTTGCACCGTCGGCCGAGATAATCTCTGCCTCAGGTCATACCGGCGGCAACGTGGCCTACTTACAGGGCGGTGGCGTGCTGTCTCAGACTATGACGGGCGTCGTCCTTGCGACCGGTGGCACTGTCAACATGAGTCTAAACATTGGTGACCGGACGGACATGGGCTGGACCGGCGGAGAGGCGCGCCTTGTTGACACAAACGGCAATGTATTGGCGACGGTCGCCTTGCCCGATCCGGGCGATGGCCAGTGGTCCAACGTGACACTGACTAGCGGACCGATCCCAACAACGTCGAACGGCCTTGGAGTTCGGATTGAAATTGCCAATACCGGATCAAACCAAATCTTGATCGACAACGTCGCGGCCACGGTCTTTGGCCCGAACGAGATCGCGATCGATAACATTGATATCGCCAATATTCCTAACCAGTCACCGGACATCGGCCTGTCGCCGGGCTTCAACTCTTGGATGACCTTCTTTGGCCAGTTTTTCGACCATGGACTGGACCTTGTGACCAAAGCCGAGAACGGTACGGTTTATATTCCGTTGAACCCCGACGATCCGCTGATCGCGGGTAATGACAGGATCCTTGGCACCGCGGACGACCTATCGCCTAACCTGCGCTTCATGGCCGTCACCCGGGCCAAGATTGATGCAAACGGCAACGCCGAGAACACCACAACGCCCTTCATTGATCAGAATCAAACCTATACTTCGCACCCCTCGCACCACGTTTTCTTGCGGGAGTACGTTATGGGCGACGCAATTGATGGCAAGGGCCTTCGCCCCCTGTCCACCGGACATCTGCTCGATGGCCAGCAGCCTGGCACGATCGCCACATGGGCCGACATTAAGGCTCAGGCTGCTAGCAAACTTGGGATCCTGTTGAACGATTTTGACGCTCACAATGCGCCACTGCTTGTCACTGATGAATATGGTGAATTCGTGCGCGGCCCGAACGGCTATCCGATGATGGTCATGACCGATGGGACGACGCGCGAAGGTAACCCAGCTGCCCCGATCACAACGGTGGGCGCGGTACTAACCGGCCATCAATTCCTCGTTGATATTGCACACCATGCCGCACCGGGCACCTTTGACCCTGATCATAACCCAGGTACCGCGAATTCGGTCACGCAGATCGCTGACTTCGACAGGCTGGATGTCAACGGTGACGGCCAGTCCGACCAAGCTGATGTCGACTTGCTAGGCAGCAAGCTGGCAGACGTGAACAGCGACGGGGTGATTGATGCGGCCGATCTAGCCGACGTCAATCTGGATGGTGTAATTAATGCCGCCGACCTCGTTGCCGACGATCATAATCCCTTCACCTATGACAACGAGATGCTAGACGCTCATTACGTCACGGGTGACGGGCGCGGCAACGAGAACATCGCACTAACGGCGGTACACTCAGTCTTTCACGCTGAGCATAATCGTCTGGTGGAAGAGAATAAGCTAACGATCCTCAAATCTGCTGCCGGTGGTGATCTGACCTTTTTGAACGAATGGCTGCTGGTCCATGTAACGGAAGTTCCCGCTGATACCTCTACATTGCTGTGGGACGGCGAACGCATGTTCCAAGCTGCGCGTTTCGTGACAGAAATGCAGTATCAGCATCTTGTTTTCGAGGAATTTGCCCGCAGGATCCAACCCAATGTTGATCCATTCGTATTTACCAATACACCTGATATGGACCCGTCGATTATCGCGGAATTCGCTCATACGGTTTATCGCTTCGGTCATTCCATGCTGAACGACACTGTGGACCGGTTGGATAATAATTTGAATCCACTAGCAGCCAGTGGTGAGCAGGCTACCCTGATTGAGGCCTTTTTGAACCCGCAGATGTTTGCTGCTTCGGGCGCTGACGTAAGCGAGATTATTGCCAATGTAGTGCGCGGCGCGGTGGGCGATGTCGGGAACGAGATTGACGAGTTCGTCGTCCCTGCTTTGCAATCGAATTTACTAGGCTTGCCACTTGACCTCGCGGCCATCAACATCGCTCGCGGCCGAGAAACCGGGATCAAATCGCTCAACGAGATCCGCAAGGAGCTCTACCACGATTACGGTCTGGCCGATCTTAAGCCCTACACTAGCTGGCTCGACTTCGCCCAGCACATGAAGCATCCGCAGTCTTTGGTGAACTTCATCGCGGCCTACGGCACTCATGCGACGATCACCAACGCCGAGACACTGGAGGACAAACGCGCCGCTGCTTGGGAACTTATTACCGGGCGCACGCTTGAAGGTGCACCCTCTTCGCTCGCCACGGCGGACCGGCTGGATTTCCTTCAGGCCCGCGGTGCTTATGCCACCACCGCACTTGGCGGTATGAACAACGTCGATCTCTGGATCGGTGGGCTGGCGGAAGAGTTAAACGAATTTGGCGGTATGTTAGGCTCGACTTTCAATTTTATTTTTGAATATCAACTTGAACACCTGCAGACCGGCGACCGGTTCTATTACCTGTCGCGGACCCAAGGCACCAATCTGCTTAATCAGCTGGAGCCCAATACCTTTACCGATCTGGTGATGCGCAATTCCGATCTTTCGGACGATTACGCGACACACCTTAACGGCACGCTGTTTACAACGCCCGACTACATCTTCGAACTAGACCGCGGAATCGCGGAGCGTCACGATGTGGACCCGGAACACGACGATCCATTCCTACAGATGATTGACCCCAAGGTGGTGCGGATTCAGTCGGGTGTGGTTGATGCCAACGGTCATGACGTTGGCGGTACGTTAAAATTCTCGGGCGGCGAACACGTTGTGCTGGGGGGAACGGAAGGAAAAGATACCCTTTACGGCGACAAGGGTATCGACACTCTTTGGGGTGATGGCGACGACGACTACCTCAACGCAGGGATGGAATCCGACAACGTCTTCGGCGGTGCGGGCGACGACATTATTGAAGATCCCTTTGGCGACGATGTGCTACGTGGCGGTGCAGGTGATGATGTGATCAGCGCCGGGACCGGCCTCGACCTGATCTTCGGCGACGAGGGTAGCGACTTCATTATTATGGGGATGGACGACAAGGAGGCTTTTGGAGGCGAGGACAACGACTTTATGCTGGGCGGCACCGGCAACGAGTTGGTGCAGGGTGGCGAGGGCGATGACTGGCTGGAGGGCGGCGACGGATTCGACACGCTGGCCGGCGACAACTCGCAGCTATTTTTCAACTCCACCATCGTCGGTCATGACGTGATGTGGGGCCAAGGCAACGACACAGACTACGACGGCGAGAGTGGCGATGATATTATGCTGTCGGGTCCGGGCATCCAGCGCTTCAACGGCATGTTCGGTTTTGATTGGGCAATCGCCAAGCACGACACGCAGGGCGTCGACTTCGACTTTGGCATCCCGCTTTTCGTGAACGATCCCGGCTTCATCTTGCGCGACCGCTTCGATTTGGTCGAGGGTGGTTCGGGCTGGAAATTTGACGACGTGATTGCCGGCGACGACCGCGGCAACTCACAAGTCGACATCGGTATCGACGCGGCTTGGGAAAAACACACGTTAGACCGCGACGGCATCGACCGAATTGCAGGCTTGGCCGAACTGCTAGAGGTCGTGGATCAGGCGAATGCCCAGTTTCGTGACGGCAACATCCTGTTGGGCGGCGATGGCAATGACCGGCTGCAAGGCAATGGCGGTTACGACGTTATCGACGGCGACGCTTGGATGAACGTGCGGTTGGCCATTGCACCGGGCGAGAATGGCGCGCCACCAGTCACGACTGCGGAGAGTCTGGCCGAACTGGTGCCCTATATGCTGAACGGCACGATCAAGCCGAGCCAGATCAGCATTGTTCGCGAGATCCTTTACGACCAGACGCCGAACGATAACATCGATACCGCCGTCTACCGCGGCAGCCGTGCGGAGTATCTCATCGAAGGCGCGGACACGATGACTATCGACGGCCAGGTCGTAGATGGCATTGGCATCGTATATGACGCTAATAAAGACGGCTTCATATCGATCATGGACTTGGATGATGGGGTCACAGGCGCCACGGTGAACGGTGTGACGCTGCAAAGCCGCAACCTAGTCGTTGACGATACCGACCGGCTGAAGAACATTGAACGGTTAGAGTTTGCTGACCAGACGGTAGACATCGGGCCTGCAACCCATGCGGCCTTTGGCACAGTGACTATCAACGACCCGACCCCGTTCGACGATGGCACAGCGGTTTTGGTAACGCCTTATGTTGGCCAGACTCTGACCGCGACACTAACCGACGCTTTTGATATCGATGGTCTCACCCTCGACGCGCAGGGAAACCCGATTGGGCTGACCTTTGAATGGCAGCAACAGATCGAGAACGGCAACACCGGCTGGCAGACCATTGGCGTTGGACTAACTCATGTAGTCCAGCCCGGCACCGCCGGCCAGATTATGCGGGCGGTGGCTGTATTTAAAGATAACAGTGGCGTGACCGAACGCATTGCTTCGGGGCAGACCGACAATGTGGAACTGCCGTTAGCGGTGAATGAGAATGCTACGGCGGGTACCGTCGTCGCCCTCCGCGTACCCTTTGATGCAGCTGCTGTTGGCGTGCCGTCGGCCGCTGTCAGTCATGTGATCCTGCCAGGCCAGGACGCGGGGGGGCGGTTCCAGATCATTCAGAACGGCGTCGAAAGCAACGGCACCCCTCGCTATTCCATTGTCGTTGCAAGCCCCGCACCCGTGATGGATTATGAACGGCAGGATCCTTTCCAGACGGTCGACAACCAGTACCAGATCGTCGTCCAATCCATCGATACCCGTGACGGCACGATCATCGATACGCGTCAGTTGACCATTTTGCTGAACGATGTAGCTGAAGCGATCCTGCCCCCCAGCGACCTACATCTGAACGTTGTTGACCAGGCCGATGCCACCCTTCCAGGGATTGGCCTGCTGGGAACGCTGTCGGCAGTTGACGACAATCACGTGTCCGGCTTCACCTACAGGCTGGTCAGCGGCGGGCCCGATTTCGCAGTGACCGCGGCTGGGGAAATCTCGCGGCTTAACACACCACTGGCCATCAACAGTGTCTACGAGATCGCTGTCGAGGTGCGTGCACCCGATGGTCTGACTCGAACCGAGACGATTACGATCCAGACTGGGTCGGATCTGGTGAACACGATCACACTGACTGGCACGAACGATCACCTGGCCTTCGGTGGTCAGCGCAACGATGTGATCACCGGCTCCACGGGCGATGACGAGATCTTTGGGCAGGCCGGCAGCGACCGGCTATTTGGCGGCGACGGTAATGATCGCCTCTCAGGCGGAAGCGGTGTCGACGCGATCTTCGGTGACGCTGGCAACGACGTGATCACCGGTGATTTGAACAACGACTCAATCTTCGGCGGTGCCGGTGATGATACGATCATCTGGAATGCCCTCAACGGCACCGCGGCTGACGGCCGCGACTTCATCGACGGCGGCGACAACGGAGCTGGCGGTGATACCTTCGTGGTGAACGGGCGCGCTGATCGGGTTGAACAGTACCGCATTTACACCGTGGTAGAGGCGATTGCGGCCGGCGCCACGGGTCTGTCGCCGAACACTGAGATCGTCATCACCCGCGGCAATGCAGCGGTGTTCAACTCTCGCATCATCGCAGAACTCGACAACATTGAGGAGATCGTCGTCGACATGGCGGCCATTGACCCGACCGCCGGCGCCGTCGTGGTGAACGGAAGTCGCGTCGACGTAATCGGGGACTTTACGACCACCAGCTTGCGCACTTCCACCATTCACATTGAAGGCGGGGCCGGCGCAGACACGGTCGACTTCTCGGCCCTGACCTCTATCCACCGTATCGTCTTTAACTCCAATGGCGGGGTCGACACGGTGATCGGCGAGGCGCGTCAGCAGGACGTGATTGATGTGGTGCTGACGTCGCCGCTTGATGTTGAGGTGAAGATCAACGGCAGCGGGGTCGCTGATGAACTGACCGGCGATGCGCGGATCGATATTATCAACGGCCTTGGTGGCAACGACATCCTGACTGGTATGGGCAACGATGACCGGATTTCCGGCGGGTCGGGTGATGACAGGTTCGTCGCCGGGCTGGACGACGGCAACGACTACTATAACGGCGGCTCCGGCAGCGACACGCTGGATATGTCCATGATTACGGCGAACATCACTGCCAACCTTAATGGCGGATCTGCATCACGCACTAATATCTTCAGCGCACAGACCGGCGACGATAGCACCATTTCGATCGAAAATATCGTCACCGGCAACGGTAATGATACGATCATCGCGGGCAACGTGGCTAACGTAATTGACGGCGGCACCGGGGCTGACACCTTTAGCTTCGGCTCGGCCAAGGCCGCCAACGGGGATACGCTGCTGTCCTTCGAACCAGGCGACCGCATCGACCTTTCCGGTTTCGACGCGAATACTGGCGTGAAGGGGGTCCAGCAATTTACGCTGGTCACAGATGCGATCACTGACCGTGGACAAATCCTGGTAAGTTCGGAAACCCGCGACGACGGCATCTATACCGTCGTCAGTGGCAACGTGTCGGGCAATACGGCCACTGACTTTAAGATCGGCATTAAGGGTCAACATGATCTGACATTGTCAGACTTCACCTTCTGATCCCGGGCCGGGCGGGGTCTTCCCGTCCGGACTCCCGTTCACTCGCGTTTGTCCTCCCGCAGATCCAGAGGGGTTCACATGACTACGACCAAGACTCAGGCTGTTGCTAGAAAGAAGGCGCTGGCAGAGCTGACAAGGGGCGTCCATGCGATCGGACTGTTTCTCTTCTTGCTCTCCGGTGTCATCAGCATCCTGGCCCTGACCGGCTCCTTCTACATGCTGCAGGTTTATGACCGCGCGTTGGGCAGTGGCAGCATCCCGACCCTGCTGACCCTCTCAGGACTGGCCATCGGCCTCTACTTCTTTCAGGGCATCTTCGATGTGCTACGCTCTCAAGTATTGGTGCGCTTCGGCGCGCGGCTCGATGCCCGCATTGCGCCCATGGCTCACCAGGTTGCGATCGACATGCCGCGCTTCGGCTTTTCCACCTCCGAGGCGCTGGAGCGGGGCCGTGACGTTGATACCGTGCGCGGCTTTCTCGGCAGCCAAGGCCCGGTGGCTCTGTTCGACCTGCCGTGGATGCCGGTCTTTCTTGTCTTCGTTTATGCCCTGCACCCGCTGCTGGGGGCGCTGACTCTGGGCGGCATGGTGATGCTGACCTGCCTTGCGCTGCTGACAGAAGTCCTGACCCGCCGGCTGGCCAAGGAAACCCACGAGTCTGTCATCAATCGCAATCGGATCGCGGATTCTAATGCCCGTAATTCCGAGGTGCTGCGCGCCATGGGTATGTCGCGCCGCGTCATCGCTCGGTTCACGGCTGCCAATGCGGACCATTTAAGCCTGCACACACGAACAAACGATATTAGCGGCACGCTGGGTGCCCTGTCCAAGGTACTACGGATGATCATGCAGTCTGCGGTGCTCGGTCTCGGCGCGTTCCTGACTATCCAAGGCGAACTATCTGGCGGCGCGATCATTGCGGCCTCGGTCGCCTCCGCCAGGGCACTGGCCCCCATCGACATGGCAATCGGCAATTGGAAACAAGTCGTCGCCGCCCGTACCGCCTATGGACGGCTGAAGGATACGGTCACGACGCTTGCCGGTATGACCACACCCTTACGCCTGCCGCGCCCGACGCAGCAACTGTCCGTCGAAAGCGTAACTGTCGCCGCACCGGATACGGGCACCGTGCTTTTAGGTGACATCACCTTCACGCTACATGCCGGACAGGCACTAGGTGTCATCGGGCCAAGTGGTGGTGGCAAAACGACGCTGGTACGTGTACTGACCGGCATTTGGGATCCGCTGCGGGGCGCCATCCGCCTCGACGGGGCCAACCTTGCGCAGTACGACGAAGAGGCGCTGGGAAGCTACATCGGCTACATGCCGCAGGACGTGGCTCTAATGGACGGTACCATTGCTGAGAATATCTGCCGCTTTACTGACAACGTAGATCCCGATGCCATCGTGGCCGCAGCCACCGCCGCCGGGGTCCACCAAATGATTGTGCGGATGCCCGATGGCTACAATACCCGTTTGGGTGCCGCAGGCCATGCCCTATCGGGTGGGCAGCGCCAGCGGATCGGTTTAGCACGCGCCCTCTTTGGTGATCCCTTCCTGGTTGTGCTGGACGAGCCGAACTCAAACCTCGACAGCGAGGGCGAGGCCGCACTGACGACTGCCATCTCTGGGGTCACGGCGCGGGGCGGCATCGTCGTCGTCATCGCCCACCGCCCAAGTGCGCTAGCCAGCGTCGACACGATCGCCGTAATTCAGAGTGGCAAGTCGACCGCCATTGGAAGGAAAGAGGACATCCTGGGGCCCAAGCCTGCTGCAACCGTCCACCCGGCCCCGGCGCCGAGTGACCAGCCAGCCATAAAACGGCCTCTTCGTCTTGATCAGAGTGCAAGGGTGACGACATGATCGACATCAAGAGGACAAAATCTGACCAAGTCGCTCTAACTGACGCAAAACGCTTCCGCGAGACGCCGGAAGGAACGCCGCGCGGATCGATGTTCGTTGGCGCGGTCGTCGCTGCCCTCGTGGCCTTCGTGCGATCCCTGCAATCTAAAGTCGAGGCTGCAGCGGACTCGGTGGCCAAAGGGGGTGTCGACAACCAGCGTCCTGTTCCGCACGACAGTGGCGAAGACGCCCCACAGTCACCGGCACAGGCGTCAGATCAGGCAGACCCCGACGCAGTGAAGCCGTCGCCCGCGTCACGCATAGTGACCGTATCCAGCGGTAACATCGTGTCGCTTTTCGCCGAAAGCTTCGCCCGTGCATCGATCACCGGCGACCAGTTGCAGTTCGTGGATCCCCAGAAGCTCGGTGCGTCCGGATTAATTGAGGTGCAGCCGCTAGTACCGACCTATCCCGCGGATCCAGTAGTGCACCGTCTTCGGGTGGTGCCGATGACGATCGCGGACCCCGAAGACAACAGGCACAAGGGCGCATCTGGCACCCTGCGCGGCCCAAACACGCTGCCGGATGTTTTGACAACGGCCGCCTTCTTCATCGCCTTCGAAGATCTCTTGCCCGCCGCTGCATCAACAACAGGCCAAACGCCCGTGCTTCGCGATCTCAAGCCTTCTAGCGGCACGCTCGAGGCTGTGGCCGACGGTTACATCTACCATCCGGACCCCGAAACGCCACAGGCCGTGACTCTCACTTACACGATCGGCGACGGCACTCGGGCGATAACGGTGCAGACGGGCTTTGACGTGGTGGCCAACCCGGTCGCTGGGACCACTGCCGCCGACAGGCTAGTTGGCACCTATGCTGCTGATTTAATTACTGCGGGAGCCGGCGCTGATGTCGTTACGGCGGGCGCCGGTGATGATATGGTGTATGGCGGCGCCAGTGATGACGTTATTCGCTCAGGCTCTGGCAATGACACGGTTTACGGCGGAATTGGCAGCGATAAGCTCTATGGTGAGGCCGGCAACGACCGCCTCTGGGGCGGATTGGGCAATGACGCTCTTTACGGCGGCGCCGGTCACGACCTGTTGAAGGGCGGATCCGGTAATGACCTGCTCGACGGCGGTGCCGGCCGGGACGTCCTGCGAGGTGGGGCGGGCGATGACCATCTGCATGGCAGCCGCGATGGTGCCGACGATTTACTCGACGGCGGCGTGGGGAGTGACACGCTGGACCTGTCCGCTATGGCTAAGCGTACGATTGTCGACCTTGGTCGTGGTTACGCCAGTGGGGCAGAAATTGGGCACGACCGGATCATCGGCATCGAGAATGCTGTTGGAGGTACCAGTCACGACCAGCTCACCGGCACCGGCGGTCGAAATATCATGCGCGGCGGCACCGGTAACGATCGAATCTCGGGTGGGTCCGGTGGCGACGTGCTCGCAGGCGATGCTGGCAATGACCGGATTGACGGTGGCGCAGGTGAAGACGTGATCACCGGTGGCGCGGGCAACGATGCAATTCAGGGCGGTGATGACAACGACCGGCTACTGGGCGGCGCCGGCGATGACCGGATTGAGGGTGGCCTGGGCAACGATGTGCTCGAAGGAGGCGAAGGTGCTGACCAACTGACCGGTGGCTCCGGGGACGACATCGTCGACGGAGGGACCGGCAACGACCAGATCGATGCGGGAACGGGCGACGACGTGGTGCAGGGAGGCGAAGGAGCCGACCGCATCAACGGCGGATCCGGCGACGACGTGATTGAGGGGGGTGACGGCGACGACCTGCTGCTGGGCGGCGAGGGCGAGGACCTTCTTGATGGTGGCGCGGGCGCCGACAGCATCGACGGTGGCCGAGGCGACGACGCGATTCAGGGTGGGGACGATGACGACCGGCTTTTGGGCGGCGACGGCGACGACGTCATTGGCGGCGATGGGGGCGATGACCTGATCGACGGCGGCGCGGGGGACGACATGATCGAGGGTGGCGCCGGCGATGACCGGATTGAGGGTGGCGCTGGCAACGATGTGCTCGAAGGAGGCGAAGGCGCCGACCAACTGACCGGTGGCTCCGGGGACGACATCCTCGACGGAGGGACCGGCAACGACCAGATTGATGCCGGTACGGGTGATGATGTGGTGCAGGGCGGCGAAGGAGCCGACCGCATCTTGGGCGGCGGCGGCGACGACATTATCGACGGCGACACCGGCAGCGACGAGATTGACGGCGGAGCCGGCGATGACGTGATCACCGGTGGCGCGGGCGATGACCAGTTGCTGGGGGGCGACGGCGACGACGTTATCAATGGCGACGCCGGTCAAGATCGCATCAACGGCGGATCCGGCGACGACGTGATTGAGGGGGGTGACGGCGACGACCTGCTGCTGGGGGGCGAGGGCGAGGACCTTCTTGATGGTGGCGCGGGCGCCGACAGCATCGACGGTGGCCGAGGCGACGACGCGATTCAGGGTGGGGACGATGACGACCGGCTTTTGGGCGGCGACGGCGACGACGTCATTGGCGGCGATGGGGGCGATGACCTGATCGACGGCGGCGCGGGGGACGACACCATTGACGGTGGCGACGGAAGTGACCGGCTGCAGGGCGGTGATGGCGACGATGTCATCACAGGCGGCAACGGCGACGATCAGATCGACGGAGGTGATGGCGACGACCGTCTTGACGGTTACCTTGGCGACGACTTTCTGCAAGGCGAGGCAGGCAACGATCTTCTGTGTGACAGTCTCGGGGCAGATCAGATCTACGGTGGGGCTGGCGACGACCTTGTCTTAGTATTCCAGGATGGCGAGGCTGATATTTTCATCGGAGGCGAAGGCCACGATACGATCAACTTTGCGCGGATGACCGACAGCATTGTGATTGACGTCGATGCTGGCACGGCCGCTTGCAATGAGTCGGGACTGGATAGCATAGCCGGTTTCGAGGTCGTGATCGGCGGGCAGAACGACGACACTTTCCTGATCGCCTTCGAGGGTTATACAGACGATCTGACCCTAACCGGAGGTGGCGGTGACGACACCTACGCGCTGAGCTTTGAAACAACCGCGGACGGCTTGGCGGTGCGGGCATTCCAGATTACGGACTTCGGTCCGGGCGACGTTGTGACGGCCGGGCAGGACCGGTACCGGTCCGGCAGCGGCCACAGCAGCGACCAGTCCATGGATTACACGGCCGCGGCGCCAGCCACGACCCTCCGGGCTGCCGAGGTGCAACACGAAACCCGCGGCGACTTCGACTACACCATTCTTCAGATTGCCAACGCCGAGGGCGACGATGTCTTTGAAATCACCTTGAACGGCTACCTCGACATCTGGATTGATCAGCACTGACCTGTGACCCTTCCGGAAGGACACCCAATGACTGCGCTGCCAAACACGTTCCGCACGATACCTACATCCGATTTTCCCATTGCTCCGCGCATCGTCACAGCAATCCTGATGCTTTGCTTAATGATCGGCGGCCTCGGCGGTTGGTTGATAACCGCAAAGCTGAACGGTGCCGTGATCGCTGGCGGCACCGTCGCAGTACAGGACAACGTGAAGACTGTGCAGCACAGGGACGGCGGCACTGTGTCGGCGATTTTGGTGCGTGACGGCGACACGGTCGCGGCCGGTCAAGTCATTTTGCAGGTCGAGGATGCCCAGACCCGCGCCGAACTGGCCATCGTAAACGGCCAAATTGTTGAACTGACTGCCCGCAAGGCCCGACTTATTGCCGAACGCGAAGGCGCCGTCGCAATCGCCTTTCCTGCAGGTTTTGCCAGCGATAAAGCCGATGAGATCGCAAGTGCCCGTGATGAGGAACGTTTATTCACCGGCAAGCTCACGCATCGGCTGAGTCAGATTAGTCAGCTAGAGGAAGGCATCCGGCAGATCGAGATCGAGATCGCAGGCCTTAACGGCCAGCGGGACGCCAAGGCCGACGAGGTCCGCATCGTGCAGGCGGATTTGGAGCGCATGCAATCCTTGCGAGATCGTAACCTGACCGAGATTGGCCGGCTGACCACGGTTGAGCGCGAACAGGCCCGGATGCGCGGCGAGCTCAGCGAGATTGAATCAGCGACCGCCCGCGCCCAGTCGCGGATCAACGAGACGCGGATGCAGATCCTCGCTATCAATGACACGGCGCGGACCGAAGCCCAGCAAGAACTATCGAGCGTGCAAACGAAGCTGGCCGAGTTAACCGAACGACGCGACGCGCTGCAGGATCGTTTGTCGCGCGCGGATGTCCGCGCGCCCATCGCCGGCATCGTCAACGACTTGAGCGTCCACACCGTCGGCGGCGTCATCACGCCAGCCGAGACGCTGCTGACCCTCGTACCTCTCGATGCCAAACTAGACATCTCTTTCAGAGTCTCACCCGCGCAAATCGAACAGGTGCGGCAGGGGATTAAAGCCAAGGTGCGCTTCCCGGCTTTCAATCAGCGCACGACACCCGAGCTGTTTGGGACCGTAAACAGTCTGTCCCCTGCACCATCCCGCGACCCGGTTAGCGGAGAGACCTTCTACAAGGGTCTTGTCGATATTGAGGCAGCAGAACTTTCCAAGCTGGGCGACGCGGTCCTGATGCCGGGCATGCCAGTTGAGGTCCATGTGCAAACTAAGGAACGCACGGTGGCGTCATATCTAATGAAACCACTGGTCGACCAGTTTGGGCGGGCCTTCAGAGAACGGTAGGTGATGAATGCGCGGAAACAACTGATCACACAATCGCCCTATAATTGAAACACTTATCCTTGTATGTATAGGCGTGCTAAGAAGTCCGCTTATATCGAAGGGAGTAACTTTGCTGCCATATTGTAGATTTTGTAGTGAAGCCTCTAAGGGAATACTGATGTGACCATATTGCAGAACATCCGTGCATACTTCTGGCGGGACTATCCGTGGTCCGAAGGCTACATCGCGAATCCAGTGCGAGCCATAAATGGCAAAATGGTTTGCGGACATGTCATGCAACGTCGAGTGTCGGGTCAGATACAATATTTCCCGTCAGATCGCGAGCAATTGCCTGCATCGAGTGCTTACTTCCAGCCACCATTTTAAGATGTGTCGTATTGGTGTAGTTCTGAAGAAATAAATTAAACCAGACCGCTGGTAAGCATCTGTTACCTACCACGGCAAGATCGCTTGATTGTTAAAGTTGGTAGCATCAGATTGCGGATCATTTCGCAGCAGAACTCGTTTTTTCATTGTCAACATTGCCTTGAGTGTTGCCTGACCCCGACCGCTCCGGCCTGCGTTGAATCGCTTGTGTTCAGCGAGTCAGGCTCTTGAGACATGCCGATCTTCTGCGTCGACGAATGTTTGGTCGTGTAAGGGTACTTTGACCTGACACTGAACTTTCATCCAGCTGCGACTTGAACCCAGTTCCCGGACGGCTCGCCCTCACGTCGCAGGAGCACGAAGGGCCGCTGATAGCCGAACCGTCAACGCTCTTGGCCAGCTCCCACAACCGCCCACGCAGCACCGTGTCCGGCTCACGCTGCGCTCGGTAGCGGACCATCTTGTGATTCGCCCCGACAATCCGGCGCGCCTGTCGTTCCGAGAGCCCGAGTAGGGACCTCAGATGCGTGACCGCCGCGCGCTTCACGCTTCATGGCAGGCGTTACCACTTTTTTGAAACCAGTTCCTTCATCGCGGCGAGATCGAGCATCTGTTCGGCCAGCAGCCTCTTCAGTTTGGCAGTCTCCTCTCCTGCGGTCCACCTGGACCGGCGCGATGAGGGCGATATGGGCGTGACCTTTGAGCGATGTGTTAAGAGAGGCTTGTACGGACCGCTGCGCGGGACCAGGGCCGGCTTGCGATCGTATCGCTTCCTCGCATACAGTCCGATCAGGCATCGAAAGAGCGGCCCTTGCGACAGGACGCCAATTGCAAAGTCGTTTACTATCCCCATTACTTCCCCTTTAAGCCACACGACCTCGTCATTGGCGCTCCGACAGGTTGCGGGGTGCAATTGCGCGTGCGGTAAATCATTTTTTTGATGGGATCGCACCGGAATGAACTACACGCCAAGAGTTCTGCACCGGCTGGCCTGGCAAGATCATGATGCGCAACACCGTCCTGCCTCTACCGATGACGCGGTGGCGCTCCGGTAGTCGATCGCCCCCGGAGCCTGCGCGTGTCTGGCGCTTTCGCGGGGTGCAGATCGGGCGCGGGGATGCTACAGGGCGCAGTCGGGGGCTGGGTTTTGAAGGATTTCAAGAATTTGAAGAAGGATTCCCAACCCTCTGTATCTAATTCGAAATTACCGATGATTATCGCGAGGTGGCGACAGGCGCTCCGGGAGGGTGTCACCCGTGCTCCGGGACCTCTCTCTGCGCGCTCCGTCAGGGTGATCCTGGCGTCACGCGAGGGAGCCAGGAAAGTACATGTATTTTGCAGGGTATCTGCTGGTCACATGCTTGTACTTCACGGGTCCGATACCTGCACAGTGCGATGACATCGCAGGTGGAACGCTCATCATTTGATTTCTTCATGCCATGATCTTGTGTTTCGGCAGGGTGGCTTTTCAATTGCTCCCGGGCGGCCAATCCTGTTTTGAAATCAGGCCATTCCGATTTGACCATTTCGCCGGAATGCGGTATGTTCATTTCAACATGTGATCAGGTTGACCCCCCCGTGCTTTTACAATCCCTTTCCATTGCCTCCGTCCTGTCGAATGCCACACGGACCGGGGGGCGCGAGGTTGTCGTCGATCGCACCGCAGAGGGCCTTTACCGCAATGCCCTGACTTACCTGGAGCTCTGGAAAGCCCGGGCCCTGCAAGCAGAGGCCGGCCTGGCGGCGGCAGAGCTGAGCCGCAAACATCTCCAGGCCGAAGTTCAGGAACTCCGCCAGAGTGTGGCGATCTTGCTGAAGACCGGTCGCGCGCAGTCATAAGGACTGGCCGCAGGTGAGAGCTACGAGTGCGGTTCTGACATCTCAGCCGACATGCGGCGGAACGGGCAGGATCATCATGTCTTACCGGCCCCTTATATCGCCTTCTCTGATGCCGCGGCTCTTTTCCTGACCCATCGCTTGCTTCCTGCATGACGTTCGCAATGTCGCTCATGCGATATGGTCAAAGGAGTGACGACATGAACGCAATTCTCAACGACAGAACCTACACCGACAGCTACCTCGCGATCAAAGACGCGCGCGTGACTGTCGCCTCGGCGCTGGACCGCATGACGCCCGGACAGCTCCATGACCCGCTACGCGATTGGATTGCCCAGTGCCTGACAGTCGCACGGCGCGTATCCACAGCGCAGCGCAGGCTTGCGACGCGGACGCGGGACGCCTCCGACGCCCTGCCTGCGGCCGAAGCCCTGTCCGAGCTGGATCTGCTGCAGCGGAGTCATATGCAGCGAAGCCGACCTGACGCCGCGATCGGGCCGGCCGAGATGGATGCCCTGGAGCGGGAGTTCAAGCGCCTCTTGTTGCTGATCGTGGAGATGGTGAACGCGGCGATCCGCATGATCGCCCGGTTGTTTGGAGTTGATCTGCCCCTGATCGACGCCGCGCCGATCAGGACGGCTGTCTACGGAAATGATGCATACCGCAAGGCCAGGCACGGTGACGCGAGCCTGGTGGAGGCGGCCGCGGAGGTCATGCAGCAGGACTACCAGAGCGCACGCGGCGGCGCGCCTGATCATGACCAGGCGGTGGTATCTGCAGAGGTGATCCGCCAGGTGCGCGACTGCATCGGGCGTAACGGCGGCGCGACTGATCGGATCGACGAGGAGCGGCGTGCATATCTGGATGACCTGGCGCCGGCGGAGCGGGCAATCCTGACGCACGCGTCCGGCAACCAGATCGTCGAACATCTCTATCGCCACACGCCGATCGATGGGGTCAGGCCGTTCGCGGGTCGTGGCAACACGATGATGATCTGATCGGCAGAATTATCGTGATGACACGCAGGAGCCCCCGGTGGGGGCTCTTCGTGTTTCCGGGACCGACAGTCTAGACCCGGCTCATGGAGATATTGGTGGGGGCTGATGAAAGCACAGTTGGGGTAACGACGCGCAAGCCGCGCTGACGCCTGTCATCTTGGCCAGAGCGAAGCATGCACATACAATTTGGAGTCTGGACCGAGTGGCCAAGGCTGTTTAGGGCAAGAAGGAGTATGGGTTTCACGAGAAAGATCTCAATGGTATTTTCACTGTTCTAAAACTATCTGATAGTAGGCAAGAGCCAAAAAGTGACATAGTAAAAATGCTCTTAGTGTCATAATTTAAATTGAATTCAGCTATAATCTAATTGGGATGAAAATAGATGATTGATGCAGTAATTACTTGGGTTGACGGTAGCGATCCTGTTCATTTAAGCAAGCGTGAACGCTTCCAAGATCCATCAGCGCATCCAGATGCCTCTGGTCAACTTCGTTTCGCCAGTTCTGGCGAAATTCGGTTTTCCGTCTTGTCATTACTAAAATTCTGCCCCTTTGTGCGCTGCATTCATATTGTCACCGATGAACAGCGTCCTTTCGAACTTGGCTCCTTGCCGGACAGCGGTAAGATAAATTATGTTGACCATAAAGATATTTATTCTGATCACGCTGATCTTCTTCCTGTATTCTCGTCACGTTCAATTGAAGCGATGATCCATAGAATCCCAGACTTGGCTGAACGTTTTATATATTTGAACGACGATATCTTCATTGGCAGACCAATGCAGCCAACGGATTTCTTTAACGATGATTTACCTGTCTTGCACGGGAATCTCAAAAAAATGCCAAATGCGATACTGCAGCGACTGAAATCCAAACTCGGGCGCAGCAGACCGGGTTATAAAACTGCACAGCAGGCCGCGGCGCGAACGGTCGGTCGGCATAAGGACTACCTGTTGGTAGAACATCAGCCCCAGCCAATGCGACGATCGACTGTGGCAAACTATTATAATGACAAACCTGCCGCACTCCGTGCGCAGGCGAAACATCGGTTTCGATCCAACGCTCAATTTTCACCCATCGGCTTGGCGCATCATCTAGAGATTGCGGCTGGTGCACGCATATTTCCTCCGGTTGATATTGGATATATCAAGCCCGGCCACCCGACTGGTTCTGCATTGGCCCGCACGATGGAGGACCTAAATAGTGACGCTTATTCGTCGTTTTGTGTCCAGAGCTTAGAGGCGATGATGCCGGACGAGAGGGCGACAATTATTTCCGGGCTAGAGCGACGTTACGGTTAAGGCACTTCCACCACGTCAATATCTATCATGACTTGAACAACAAGCCAGTGTAATCTTGATGGAAAAATAGATTGTACATATCGTATGGGACTCTTTCGAAAAATTAAATCGAAATGGCGAACCCGCAGGGCGATGAAGGAAATGGTGTCGCGCCATATTGCTCCACGCCCACACGGACTTGATGCGCCACTTATCGTATCGCTAACGAGCTATCCCAAACGTTATGATGTTCTGCATTTAACGCTGACTTGCCTGCTATGTCAGACAATTATGCCCGATGAAGTCAGTTTGTGGATTGGTGATGGAGATTTCGAGCAGCTACCTGAATCGGTTTTGATGTTGCAGGAACGAGGCTTAAAGATCTACCGGACAAAAGATCTTCGTTCATTTAAGAAAATCATCCCTGCACTGAGTCGGTGGCCTGAAGCATATATAGCCACAGCGGATGACGACGTTTACTATCCTGCGGATTGGCTTGAGGGTTTGGTGGCGACGGCGATAGCCTTTCCGGGTCGGATTATAGCTCACCGGGTGCACCGCATCATTTATGACGCCGCAGGCGAGATAGAATCCTATGAGCGGTGGAGTAAAAATCTTCTTCGTGGACAGGAAGGGCAGGCTCTATTTGCAACTGGTGTAGGAGGTATTCTTTACCCACCACGAAGTCTGCACCCCGATATTGTGCGTGAAGACCTGTTCATGACGCTTTGCCCTGGCGGGGATGATCTGTGGCTCTATTGGATGGCGCAACGTCAAGGAAGTGTGGTGCGCCATGTCGGACCAAAGCATCGCACTATAGAGTGGCCTGGCTCTCAAGTATTTGCCTTAAGGTCCGTCAATCGGGGGACACCAGATGAAAGCGGCAATGACCTTGCTATTGCTAAGTTGACGAAATATTTTCGCCTATCTGAATAGGATGATCGACGCCGCGCCGATCAGGACGGCTGTCTACGGAAATGATGCATACCGCAAGGCCAGGCACGGTGACGCGAGCCTGGTGGAGGCGGCCGCGGAGGTCATGCAGCAGGACTACCAGAGCGCACGCGGCGGCGCGCCTGATCATGACCAGGCGGTGGTATCTGCAGAGGTGATCCGCCAGGTGCGCGACTGCATCGGGCGTAACGGCGGCGCGACTGATCGGATCGACGAGGAGCGGCGTGCATATCTGGATGACCTGGCGCCGGCGGAGCGGGCAATCCTGACGCACGCGTCCGGCAACCAGATCGTCGAACATCTCTATCGCCACACGCCGATCGATGGGGTCAGGCCGTTCGCGGGTCGTGGCAACACGATGATGATCTGATCGGCAGAATTATCGTGACGATACGCAGGAGCCCCCGGTGGGGGCTCTTCGTGTTTCCGGGACCGGGCAATTCCAGATCCGGCTCATGAAGACTTCGGCGGCGAACTTTCGAACCGGGAATGCAAGCGGGGCGGACAACTGCCGTTGCCCGCCCCGCTTGCCGTTCAGAATGCTGCCATACGGCAGAGAAGTGTATCGTTTTCACGATAAAGGTGCGGTCCGCAATTGCGGGACGTCCTTTGTATTTTAAGCTGCCATACGGCAGACCCTTCGCTGTTGCGGCGGGGCCGACACCGTGGCGCCGACAACAAAGAGATAGCACCAGAGTATTGCTGCACGATTAACAAATCTGCTCTTTTCGTGATATTTTGCATATTGAAGACCCGCGGGGCAAAGAACTTGTCATCGCCTGCGTCACGATCCCATTTCATGCAAGCTGGTGGACACCTGTCGGGGCTCGCAGCGATGCAGACACTCCGAACGTTCTGCACATTTGCTGCACGACCGGAGGTCATTCAGAAGTCGGGTTGAGGGACGATTGTAAATGCTGGATCAAATTTCCCCAGAAGTGCTGGCGCAAAATTCCCCACCTCACGGGTTCGGCGATCAGCCGGAGAATTGATTGGCGCCTCCG
>NZ_FQUE01000023.1 GCF_900128995.1 Loktanella atrilutea
CCTTGTCGATCGGGCGGGCGCGGCGCGCCATCCCGGAAATCCTCGATGATCAGGCCAATGGGCTAAGCGCGATGAGCCGGGAGATCATCGGCGACGCGTTCTGGCTTGCGAACAGCGTAAGCAGGCAAACATTTTTAGAAACGAGAAGCAGATGAAGAATGGTAGGGCTATTGTCCTCGTGGTCGAAGACACGGCGATCATACGTATGAGGGCCGTCAACCTCGTAGAATCAGCTGGTTACGAGGCGCTGGAAGCCTGTGATGCGGACGAAGCCATCCGGATTTTAGAGGCGCGCGATGACATCGATCTGGTCTTCACCGATGTGCAGATGCTTGGCACGATGGATGGCATCAAGCTGGCGCACTACATCCGTGACCGGTGGCCTCCGGTCAAACTCTTGGTCGCGTCGGGCATGGCGACAATTGAGGAAAGCAGCCTGCCAATAGGCAGCCTGTTTTCCGCAAAACCCTACAGCGAGCATGAAATAGCTGACAAGATGGCCAGATTACTGGCAAGCAACAACAAATCGTTCGCAGAAGTTGACGACTGATTGGCTTCCCCGAGGCCGCGATGGGTCAGCAGCGCACTGGGGCCGATCACTCGGATTGGAACGATTGTAGGAACCATGCGTTGCTTTCTCGGTGGCCTATACCGGTTTCCAAAAAAGGAGACTTCGTGTCGGCATCAGCTGAACCCCTCAATCGTTTGACGGCCCTGGACCGTTTCGGCACCGATCCCGGCGCGCTTCGGGCGGACATCTATATCCCGAAGAACTTCCCGAAGAACGGCCCTCTCGTCGTCGTGCTCCATGGCAGTGGCCAGTCGGCGGAAAGCTAAACAGCGGATCAGGCTGGTCGGCACTCGCCGATGAGTGCGGGGTGGCGTTGCTGTTTCCTGGGCAGCGACGGTCCAACAATGCAGTAAGCAGCTTCAACTGGTTCAAGCCGGGTGACAGTCACCGTGGCCACGGCGAGCCCCTTTCCATTCGGCAGATGATCAGCCGTGTGAGCGATCAGCACGCCATAGATCCATCGCGCATCTTCATCACTGGCCTTTCATCAGGCGGCGCCATGACATCTGTGATGCTCGCAACCTACCCGGAGGTCTTCGCTGGAGGTGCGATAATTGCCGGACTACCATACCGCAGCGCCAATACGCTGATGCAGGCCCTTTTTCGTATGAAGGGTCATGGCGGCCCGTCGGATCGCAAGCTCGATGCGCTTGTTCGTGAAGCCTCAAACGCGACGGACGACTGGCCGACGATTTCAGTCTGGCATGGCGGAAGTGATACTACTGTCGATCGCTCGAATGCCGGCTCTATCGTTCGACAGTGGCAAAAGATCCACGGCGTCGCAGGACCGCCGACACGGGAGGAGATCGTCGACGGCTTTCCCCGGCGGGTCTGGTGCAACGAGATCGGACGGGTCGTGATCGAGGAATACATCATTGAAAGCATGGGCCACGGCACCCCCATCCAGGCAGGGGGAACGAAGGGTTTGGGCGAAGAAGGAAAATACATGCTGGAAGTCGGGATTTCCTCGACCCGCCACATCGCAGAGTTTTGGGGGCTGACCTCTGCACGGGGCAGATAAGCGAACGTTCTGCGACCAGAAACGGCCGTGATCAAATCGACCTCAGGTTCATCGGTCCACCCAGGGCCAAATTGATGCTGGCTTCCCGAACGATCGCTTTGAGGTTTGCCATTATGTATGATCCATATCCCGAAAAGGTTGCAATGGGCGATTGCGCAGGCTCGGGGCTACCCTGCGCCCGTTCCGTCGCCAAGGGCAGCAGATCGAAGTGAAGAGCCCACACCGGACGGTGGAGTTCAGCGTACCAAGATATAGTTGACAGCTCTGCCGAGGCCACGCTCTTCCGTCTATTTTTGCCGACTATCCTCATCCATCTGCTAATGCAGCTGATGGTGAAAGCCCCTTGCCTTTTATTTCAGTGGCACCGAGGCGGGTATCAAGCTCGACGCAGCTTGCTACTGACGTAGCTGGACGCGGTGATAGATATTATTTTGTTAGCTAGCCTGAGAATTCGTGCTGGACTGCTTTTCAGTTAGATCTTGCTGTGCAGCCTTTACGCCAAGCTTCTCTAGGTGTGCCTGGAGGGCAAACCTGAAACCAACCGGCAAGTAGTCAATCTGAGGAACCTCCCCAAGCTCATTCGCCAGCGCCAGGATCAAACGAGTTCCGTAACCTTGGCGCGCAGGTGGCGCCACAGCAGGACCATCATTCTCCTGCCAGAACACCCTAAGGATATCGCCGGACAGGTCCCAAAAAATGCGTATCCGGCCACGTTCGTTAGCGAGCGCTCCATATTTCATCGCGTTGGTATTAAGTTCGTGAAATATCAATGTCAGCGCTATAATCGCGCTGGAATTGATCATTACCTCCGGCCCCTCAACGATGATCCGATCTTCGTATCCCTCCATATCCAAGACGCCCCTGATTAGGGCGGAGAGTAACGCGTTGTCGTGGTTGGATTGCGTCAGTAGATCATGCGCACGATCCAGTGCCGCGATCTGCGTCCGGATGATGGCTGCAACATCGTCTTTGCTGACGGCACGTCGCACCGACTGGTTCACGATGGCTTGCACGACGGACAGTGTGTTCTTCATCCGATGTTTCAGCTCGCCCATCAGCAATTCGGTACGGGCTTCGGCCTCGAGCTGCGCTGTCGTCTCGACGACGGTCAGAAAGATTCCCCTCACGATGCCGGTATCGTCCCAGATCGGGCTATGGCTGTGGGTGAAGTAGGCGTCCTTCATTGCGCCATCGCGGTCAGGCGTATAGCGCGCGTTCTCGGTATAATAACTATCCCCCGCCAGAACTTTTTGGAAGAACGGGTCTAGCTGATCCCACATCTCGGACCACCAGTCTTGCGCAGGTTGCCCCAAGTGGCCGGGGTGCTTCCGCCCAAGCCTGGCCGCATAAACATCATTGTAGAACGTATGGTGGTCAGGTCCCCAATGCACCATGGTGGCAAATTTGGACGTGAGGCATGTTCGGACGGCTGTTTTTAGCTCCGCTGGCCACTGCGATGGCTCGCCTAAAGGATGGTCCGACCATTCCATAGCGTTCAAGATTGCCGAGCATTCGCCGCCAATGGCAGGAAATGGTCTCATGGGGGAAAAAGTCGTGCTCATACGGGCAAACTAAAGGCAGCCGTGCAGTGGCACAATCTGAGAATGTCCTCAAAAAGGCGGACGTGGTCCTTCAGTGCCGGTTATGTTCCACTGTCGGCGGTTGAGCCAAAAAGGCGCGCTCGATCCATCCGCCATGAGGTGTGGTTAGACGTGCCAAACGGCGTACATAATCTGAGCAGCTGCCGCCAAGGCCAGTTGCCACCCTTTACTTCCGTGAAGCGCTGACTATGCCTCTCACAGCCTGAGTATTTGCTGCAGTCAGATGCAGCAGACGTTATGCTGCAACATCAATCAACTGCCGATCATTGCGGCGGTATCCTTGGTGAATTGAACGACAAGGCTGTAGGGATAGCGAGCGACCGCTTCGTCCCGCAGAGCATACCTTACCCGATCTGTATCACTACGCGAGGCACCAATGTCCGGTATGGGGAACCTGCATCGCCTCGCTCATAAGGCGCCGAGTGGCAGCTAAGGGCCGGACATACCGATGACCTGGCCCGGGGATGAATGCTCTGCTGTACCGCCGCTCGTTCGGTTGAAGTGATTCCACCGGCTGCATCCAAGGTCGCGTCGCCTAACGGGCGACGGCGGTTCAATCGGCATAATGCCGCGCGCAAGCGCGGTTTTCTAACAACGTGATCGATCCACGATTGATTCAATCGCGGCGGCAATCAAATATTTCTCAGCCGCGCTTGGCTGACAAGCTCTATCGGATGGGGACCATAAGAAACGCGCGCATCAAATGCGAATTCGCCAACTGACTGCCAAACGACGGCGCGGTAGTCCGCGCCTCCATCGGTCGGCACGATGCCGGCCGAATATCAAAGCTGGCGCGGGGAAACAGTCATGACGTTCATCGCAAATCTCGCTGCCGCTGCGATCCTCTGTGCCACGACGACATTCGCCTTGGCCCATGATCGCAGCGTCGATGTCCGGTTCGCCCCCGGTGCCACGGGCACGACCGTCGAGGACCACGTTGTCGGTCGCGATACCGTACTCTTCAATGTCGGTGCGGAAGCCGGACAAGTGATGGAAGTGGCTCTGTCCGCCAACAACACGGCCGCATATTTCAACGTGTACGAACCCGGACGCGGCCCCGGAGACGAGGCCCTCGCCGCAAGCGAGACCACCAACCCGATTAACGCCTGGCGCGGCAGCCTTTTAACGTCAGGGACGTATACGGTCGCCGTCTACCTTTATCGCAACGCCGCCCGCCGGGGCGAACAGGCCGACTTCACGCTCGATATCTCCGTCCTCGGCCAGGCGGGCGAGAGAGTCGAGGGCGACTTTGTCGACGGCCTTGCGGGCGGTCCCGACTTCCTCCAGGCCGCCATCGAGGGCGGCGATACGTTGAACCTGCGCGCCCGTCCGTCCGCAGGCGCGAGCATCGTCACCCGGCTCATAAACGGACAGAACGTCCGCAACCAAGGTTGCCGAATGTCCGAGGGCCGCCGCTGGTGCCGCGTGGCGACACTGGCCGATCCGGGATACGAAGGCTGGGCCGCGGGCGACTTCCTGGTCGCGGGGGAAGGGATCGCCCTGTTGCTCCCCGAGGAACCGCCGGGCCGATCTGTGGGTGACGCCGTCGAGCCGGTCACCTTCGCCCCGGGCGCTTCGGGGGCCAGATTGATGGGTCGTCTCGATCCAGGCGCTGCACGCAGCTATACGTTAGATGCGCGGGACGGGCAGTTTCTAACGGTACAGGTTCTAGGCCAGGGCCCGGCAATCTCGTACTCGATCCTCAATCCGGATGGGACGGCTCTGCTAGAAGAGTTGACGAGCGATCGGGATTACCGAGGTCAGCTCTGGCAGACGGGTGTCCATGTCGTCCAAGTCATGAACCACACGGCCAACGTCGCCAACTTTAAAGTTGTTTTTGGGATCGAGTAGGCGAACCATCGGATTTTCGGGAAGATCGTAGATGTCCTGCGATAGGCAATCCTGAACCAGAATAACTCGAACATTCTCGACTCTATCGAGGCAGGAACGGACTACGACCAGCAGTTCCGGCTATGCAGGAACTACGTGGTCAAGGCCATTAATGGCGGATCTTACGGCGAATCTCCAACGTCATGTCCGCCATTGCGAAGGAGGTCGAGGAGTCGGCAATGAGACGTGCGCTCACCTGCCGATGGTTGCTCAGACTTCTCGCGATGGTCTTTGTGCTGGCGCTGATCCTGTTCGCGATCGGGCGGCTTGGTCTTTTCGGCGCCCACCGCGATCCGCTGTCGGCCGTGTTCCTGATACCCCTCGGCCTGCCGTGGGTCCTGCTCTCGGACCGATTGCCGGACCCGCTCTGGCCGATCGCCGCGGCGCTCGCTCCACTTCTCAATCTTGCGCTGCTCGCACGTCTGTGCCCGTGGACCGCGCGCCGAGATGGCGCGGCATCACCTGAAAGGAACGAATGAAATGGGCAAACTTGTGACTGGGGCAATCGGACTGGTGATCGGCCTTGTCTTAGGGGCGATCTTCGGCGGTGCCCTGAAGATCGGCGCGGCCGCGGGCGTGAGTGCCGCGACCGGGATCGGCGCCGGCATCTGCTCGACCGTCATCGCAGCTCAGGAGGAAGGCCTGCTCACGCCGGAGGAGGTCGATCAGGAGCTGACCCGGGCCGCCCGGGACATGGTCTCGATTACGGACGACTTGAGCGGTGAGATCGTCGGCAGCGCGGCGGGCTGCAAGGCGATCATTGACAGGCTGCGCGCGGCGATTGACTGATATCCCATCATGGCAGATCGGATCGCGACATGACCCGCACATTGAACGTATCGTCGGTTGCGGCCCTCGTCCTCGCCGGGTCCGTCTGGGCATCGGCGCAGTCGCCCGATTACATGAGAGAGGATTGCATGGTAGCCTCCCACGGCTTCTACCAAGCGGTCGACGCCCGGTCCGAGACCACGTACGAGGGCCAGCGCACGGACGGCACCCATGCGGTGAAAGGTCTAATTTATCCCGAGAACCGGGTGTCGGACTTTCAGCACTTTGACGACGAGACTAGCCCATTTCATTTCTTTCGCGATCATAGAGCGACGCGTTAGGATTAAGAGATAACCTATCTTAAAATGACGGCCTCGTTCATTTCGGTAGCGAACTCAGCGTGTCTACTGCCTCGCGCTGCATCCAGTTCGCGAATTGGCGCAACCCCCGGTCGTGGGCGCGGGACTCCTTGAAACAGGCCTTGTAGGTCCGGCCGGATGATACGACCGGAACATGGTGCCGATCCAGCCGACCCGCCGCCAGCGCGGCGGCGGCGACGAAATCGGGGACCAACGCGATGCCGAGGCCGGCTTCAGCCAGAGCCATCGCCAGCAGGTAATGCGTGCACCCCGTGAAACCGCGATGAGACAGGACATCGAAATCCAGCTCCGCGCCGATGGCGAACCGGCGCCAATCCGTCATCTCCTCGCCTGGCATGCAATCCGTCGTAATCAGCGGAAGCGTGTCCCGCTGCTCGCCGCTCACCGTGGCTCCGATGACCGCGGTCAAATGCTCCTCGAAGAGCGGCGTGCAGATGAAACCGAGCTTCGTCTCCTGGGCCGTGATGATGCAATCGGCAACGTCCTGTGTCTGATCTGGATGTTCGGCATAGAGCCTAATTTCGAGCCGGGTTTCCGGACAGCGTTCCACAAAGGCTGGCAGACGCGGCGCGAGCCAGTGGGGGCCAAAGGAGGAACAGACCGCCACGCGCAAGACATCAGACGTGCCGCCGATCATGTCACGCAAGGTGGCGGCGAGGTGTTCGAAGGTGGAGGAGACCTGCACAGCGAGCATCTCGCCGGCGGGGGTAAGGGCGACCCCCCGACCGGAGCGGACAAAAAGCTCCTCCCCCAGGGTCCGGCTGAGGTCGCGCATCTGGTGACTGACGGCACTGGAGGAAATCCCGAGCTCCTTTGCCGCCCGCAGCAACGACTTGTGCCGTGCAACCGACTCGAAATACTGCAGCCTGCGGATGTAGGCGGGGTTGAGATGGTGGTCCACGGAAGGTCCTTCGTCAAATTCGGCTCATGCCCGACGTCGTGGGCCACGGCGGTCGTGGGCGACGTCGCGTGGTCGGGGCATCGTGTCGCGATAGAATGTCATATCGGCGCATGCCGTCCGTGATTCTGTCAAGCTGCACGCGAATGAGGGCACTTTCCGCGCCTTTAAGTTGAGTCCACCTCAAGTCTTCCTGAATTGTTTCATTTGTCCGATTGCTCGCCTCTCGCGATAGTGAACGTATCGTCAACACATGGAGGGCCGAGGAGATGAAGAAGTTGACCGCCTTGATTGTCATGGCCCTGACAGGCCTGTCCGGCTGCGCGGGCGGCGAGGTGTCCGACTCCATGGACATGTCACCGGGACAACCGACGGTCGGCAGCAGCACAGACCTAAGATCCTTCGAGGGCGCGCGAGCCGGTCAGAGCGAAATGGGCATCCAGTCTCTTGGCTATCAGCTAATCCGGACCCAGGGCCTGACCGCCTACTGGTTCAATCCCGCGACGGGCGCGTGCGCCGAGATCGTGACCGCGGACGGACGCTACAGCTCCGTTCGCATGCTCCCAGCCGAGGACTGCTAAGGTGGGGCATCACCCGCTTGATTGCCGCATCCTGTCTGCCGCGGTGGTTTTCACCATCTGGCAAATGTCGCGCCCGGCTTGGGCCCAGGCCGCAGCGGATGATGTCGCGGGACGGGCCATCGGCGGGGTCCTCGGCATCGTGATCGCCCTGGTCGTCGGCGCGCTGATCGGCTGGGTCGCCAGCATAGTCGTTAAGGGTAGCGGATCGGGTGTCCTCGCGGACATTTTCTACGGCATCTGCGGAGCGATGCTGGCGGGATGGATCCTCGGGATGCTGGGCCTGTCCGCCGGCGGCATCCTGGGCGGTCTGATTGCCTCGGTCGTCGGCGCGATCGTCGTGATCCTCGTCGTCCGCGTGGTGCGCCGTGCCGTCTGAACTCGCATGGGCAGACGGACGCTGTTCCGGCCGAAGACCCTGGCGGACCGATCCCGAAACGACATGACCCGGACAACGATGACCTGATTCCAACGTGAGGTAAGCGAAATGGATGTTCTGCTGCGGTCAATCAGAAGAAAAGGCCGTCTTCTTGCGACAGCCGGCGCCCTGACCCTATGCGCCGCGACGCTGGCGCATGCCGAGACTTGGACCGGTACATCGCCTGTATTGGGCAACCTGTGGCGCGATCCGGCGAATTGGACGCCACTGTCCTTTCCCGATGCGGTCGGCGCGACCGCGGTGTTCGGCCTGCGAAAGGATCGGGCTTCGGTCAGCCTGACCGGGACCACGACGGTCGGCCAGATCGTCTTCGACAGCAAGGAAGGCTACGGAATCGTGCCCGTCGTCAACGCTGGTGCGCCGGTGCTCGTCTTCAGCACCGCGACTGGTCCGACCACAATCACGTCGTCCGGCAACGGGGACCACGCGATCGCGGTGCAGATCCGCCTCGATGACGATCTGATCGTGACGAACGATGCGACGCGTCCGCTGACCCTGACGCGGACAATCGCGGGCCCCGGCAAGCTGGTGACGCGCGGATCCGGCCAGGTCTTCGTCAGAGCCCCGATCAGCAACACCGGCGGCTTCGAGATCCAGTCGGGATCGGTGCTGACGGCACCGGTCTTCCTGCCGGGTTCCGTCGTCAACGACGGGACGCTGATCCTGATCGGCGGAAATGGCCAGGTCTACACGGGGACCATCAGCGGCACGGGGGCGCTGCGCGTCAACGGCACGCGCGAGGTCGTCCTTGCGGGCGACAACACCTTTACCGGGCTCACCTTCATCGAAAGCGGCACGCTGACCTTGGGCAACCGCACGGCCGGCAGCCCGGGCACCGGCGCGGGTTCGATCGTCGGCGACGTCGTGAACAACGGTACGTTCCGGATCAACCGGTCCGGCAATCCGCTGCGGTATGGCGGCGACATCCTGGGCACCGGCAAGATCGAGGTGCTGCGTGGTGCCCTGGTCCTGCTTGGTGATGCGACGCCCGGCGGCGGCACCATCGTCCGCCAGGCCGGGGTCCTGTCGGTCGGCGTTAACGGCCGGACCGGATCCCTGGTCGGCGACGTCGCGCTGGATGGCGGTGCACTCACCTTCCGCCGGTCCGATGCCTACCGCTACAACGGCGCCATTACCGGCACCGGCGCGCTGAACCACGGCGGCTCCGGCCGGCTGACGCTGGCCGGGACCAGCACCTTCAGGGGGCTGACGACCGTGACCGGCGGCGGAACCCTTGACCTGGCAGGCAAGCTGGCCGGCGGCATCCGCCTGTTCTCGGACCCGGCGGCGGGTCCGTCCCGCCTCGAAGGGATCGGCAGCACGAGCGGCGTCCTGCGGGTGGCGGACGGATCCACCGTCGCGCCCGGCGCGGCAACCCCCGGCACGCTGACCGTGGGGACCCTGTACCTCGATGCCGGCAGCGTGTTGGAAATCGACGCGGTGCAGGGCCCGGGCGGCAGCCTGACCGCCGACCGGCTGAATGTCACGGGCAGCGCGACCTTCGGCGCGATGGATGCCGCGGGCCCCTTCGGTCCGACCGTGCTCGACGTCCGGTTCGACGCGAATGCCCCGGTCCCCGCCCTGGAGGGCATCACCGTGCTGACCGCGGGCACCGGCCTCGTGGGGCGTGCGCCGATCGTGCTGCTGGACCCGGCGTCCCTGCCGAACGGCCAGAACTTCCAGCTGGACCTGGAGGCGACGAACCTGGGCGGCACCTTTGCCGGGGCCGGTGAACTGATCCCTGCCGGGGCCGGCGGCGCGGGCGTCCTCGTCCTGCAGGTCCGCAACACCGATCCGACCTACCTGACGCCGAACCTGATCACCACGATCAACGCCCCCTACCTCGTGCCGTCCCAGCAGTCCGTGCTGAAGCCGACCATCGCGCCGCAGCTCGTGCCCACGGCAACGCCCACCGCGGTCCCGACCCTTGTGCCGACCCTGGTCAAGGGACCGACCTCGGTCGTGACGACGCCCGTCGTCGCCACGACGGGCGCGGGCACCACCCCGACCGGGATCAAGACCGTCCGCGGCGGCGTGTTGCTGGGCGGCGGCACGCTGGTGCCGCAGCCGCAGGTCACCGGAGGCGGCGTCTCGTCGCCGACGAACATCCCCCTCGGCACGGTCAGCACGGTCGTCGTCGTCGATCCGCCGGAGGAGGTGGTGACGATCGACGGCACATTCATCCCGGCCGACCCCAAGAATACGGACGTCGTGGTGGTCGATCCGCCCGACGCGACCACCACCGACATCTTCGTGTCGGTCTCCGGGTCATACGGGGCCATCGACCAGAGGAATGCCCGGCCCGGCGCGCGCTACGCGCTGATCTACGGGCCGCACAAGGTCGATGTCGCCCTCGTTCCGCTTAGCTATGGCAACCTGGTCCCCTTCGGCGTGGCGCAGACGGCGGCCCAGCGGCAGGTCGGTCGCGCCGTCGACAAGCTGCTGCCTGCAAGCCACGCCCGGCCGGGCACGCCGGGGCAGGCGCGGCTGGTGGCGGGTCTCTACCCGCTCGGGGCCGCGCAGATCGACACGGCACTCGCCGCGCTGTCGGGCACGGACCGCGACCCGACCTTCGTCAGCATCATGAACGATCGGCTGCTGCTAAATGCCATTTCGGCGCGGCAGGCGGTCGCCCGCGACGGGCTGGCCGGCGCAACCGAGGGACAGGGCCGGCATGCCTGGGGCGAGCTGGTCAGACGCGGCGTCACGGACGATGCCTACCTCGGTGGCGTGGACCTGCGGACCTGGGGCATCGCGCTTGGCGCGGACCAGGTCGTCGGGCCCGACCTGACCGGCGGCCTGGCGTTCGGCTACGCGGACACTTCCGCGGACCTGGCACGCGGCGGCTCCGGTGCCGTTACATCGCTGGAACTGGCGGCCTACGGCAGCTGGCAGCGGGACGACTGGTTCGCGAACGGAACCGTCGGCGTCGGCTTCCACCGCGTGGCGATAGACCGTGCGATCGCATTCGGTAGCCTCTCGGAGACGGTGACCGGCGAGGCGGACGCACGCAGCACGTTCATCGGTGTCGAGGGCGGCCGGCGGATCAAGACCGGGATGGGAACGATCGAGCCGACCGTCGCCCTGACCTACGCGCGGGTCCGGCGCGATGGCTATACCGAAAGCGAACCCAGCGTCCTGGCACGCCAAGTCTCTGCCGCGACCCTGAACGCCGGCCAAACGTCGATCGGCGTCCGGTGGACGGGCGAATACCAGGGGGACGACATGATGTGGCGTCCCGAGGTCGCGGCGGGCCTGTCCCGCGGTTTCGGCGATCCCGATGTCCTCGGAACGGCCTCTTTCCTGGGCGCGCCCGGCATGTCGTTCCCCGTCACCACGGCCGGTCCCAACCAGGATTCGGGTTTTGTAGAGGTCGGCATCTCGGGACGGTCGGCCGCGAGGACGTTCTTCGCGAGCTACCGGTTCACTGGCAACGACGACGTCGCGGACCATAGCTTCAGGGCCGGCCTGACAATCGCGTTCTGACACCCTGAATTCGTCCTGAAAGGAGGAGCCCCGCCACCACGAGCCTTCAGACCCACCCTCCCCTGAAGCGGGGGAGCAACGAAATATCCCTCGCAACAAGGAGTCAACTATGACTTTTTTGAAGATTTTGCTTTCGGGCCTCGCCATCGCGCTCCCCGGCACCGCGGCTTTCGCCCACATCCCCTCCCTCAACGCCTCATGTCCCGGCGGGATCGAGTTCCACGCGGACGAAGGCGGACCGGTCTACATCAACGGCGAGGAGGCCAAGGTCACGGTCTCTAACGGCGAATACATCGAGGCGTCGCACAAGGGCACCATGATCTCGATCACCGTAGGCGACGATGGCTCGGCCTCGGTCTCCTACACCGCGTCGGGGGGTGCCAACGGGATCTGCACCGTCAACGACAGTTTCTTCGGCCGGATGGAGACCTGCCCGGTCGATGTCACCGAAGCCGACCGTTACCGCTATCCCGCCTGCAACTGAGGTTCATCATGAAAATCCAGATCATCCTGTCGTCGTTCGCCCTTTCCGTCCTTGCGGCCTGTGCGGACATGCCGCTCGAGACCGACATCTCTCAGGCCAACATCAACTCGGTCTGCCCGGTCGACGTGACCGAAGCGGACCGCGCGAATTATCCGGCCTGCAACTGAGATCTACTGGCGAAATGAACCTTTGCAAGCGCGGCGTCCCGTCACGTAGCGCTTGCTATCGTGAAGATGTCGCATGAACGGCACCGCAGGTCCTGTACTCAAAAGGAATATTTGCGTGCCGCGGATCAAGCCCCCACCTATCACACACGCCCCCGTATATATCCGAACTCGAGCGTCGTGATGAGAAAATCCAAAGCTACTGAGTCGAAATCATCTGCAATAAGGTCGTGGGTCAAATGGCGACTTCGGGCCGCTTGCGTTGGCACTTCTTTAAGCAGGAAGGGCGGGGGCAGACATTCGCCGCATCAACGAACTGACCGGGACCGAGGCTAGAACACGAACGTCGCAGTTATGGCATCAACGACGAGATCTAATGGGACAAGTAGACTGGTGTGTCATCATCAACTTAGCTGAATTTGGCGAATGAACCCGCTTTCAATATGCGAATTGCTGGTAACGTCACGTATCTGAGGTGTCATGTTTTACAGCTTGCCGTGGTCCCGGCAGACCTCGATAAATGCGAGCAGGTGCCTTGGGGCGTGGCGACTTGGGTAATGAAGGCGGCATCCGGTGCGGGTGGGCCACTTCTCAGGCAGAACCGGCATAAGATTACTTTGCGCGAAATCGATTTCCAGCCAATTGCGGAAGGTCGCAATGATGCCGTTCCCGGCGCGCACGAAGCGTTACCCGGTGTCGATCGCATTAATGCTCAGAAGCAGGCGCGGGATCGGCTCGACCGTGATCTTCCTGCCGTTATCCATCAACTGCCAGGGCAGAAGCGGACCGTCCGGCAGGCGGTATTGATTGGCGTCGTGGTCGACAAGATCCCCTGAGGCTGCGGGCATGCCGCGCGCCTCGAGGTAATCCGGGGCAGCTGCGAGGGCAATTTGCTACATTCGTGGGCCGATCGGGATCGAGATCATGTCCTGCGCGAGAATGTCTTCGTAGCGGATGCCGGCGTCGCACCCGGCTGCGACGATATCCACGATTCCGTTCTCGACCACGATTTCGACCTCCACCTCCGGATGGCGGGCGCAGAACCCGGCCAGAAGCGGTGGAAGGATGTCAGGCATGACGGCCCCCGGCACGTTCAGCTTGAGCCGCCCGCGAACCAGATCTGCAGACTCTGCTGCCTCTGCCCGTGCTGCGTCCAGGCCGGCAAGGAGAGGCCCGATCCGTTCGGCCAGCCGCAAGCCAGCCTCGATAGCCGACATGCTGCGCGTTGTGCGCCGCAGCAGCGGCACCCCCAGTGCCGCCTCCATGCGGGTAATTGTGCTGCTGACCCTGGATGGTGCAAGGCCAAGCTTGCGGGCCGCGGCGCGAAAGCCGCCTTCGCGCACAACGGTGTGAAAGATGACCAGATCGTCAAGGCGTTCACTGTTCTTCATGAAGAACGAAGAATTCGATTTTTGCCATGTCGTCACCACCACGCAGTACAGCCATTGTCGCGTGACAGCGGCACTGGATCGTCCAGTGCAGTGCTTCGGAAAAAGGAGATTGCGATGCTTATCGTGACAGGTGCGACCGGACAGCTTGGCCGCAAAGTGGATGATCACCTTCTCACCCTGGTGCCAGCCAGCCGGATTGGGGACCGCACGCGCGAACCCGACAGGGCGGCCGACCTTGCCGCGGCCGGCATCCGCGTGCGGCGCGACAACTACGACGATGTCGCCAGTCTACGCCGTGCCTGGGAGGGGGCCGAACGGGTCCTGCTCATGTCGTCGAACGCGCGTGCGCATGGCGGGGATCCCATCGCGCGGCCATTTCCGTGGCGAGAAAGACCGGCGTCCGTCGCCTGCTTTACACAGGCCAAGTGTCTGCCGCGCCCGACTCGCGTTTCCCGCCCGGTCGCGATCATGCCGCGACCGAAGACATGCTGGTCCGTTCCGGCCTATCTTGGACCGCGCTGCGTCACGGTTTCTAAGCGGCAAGCGCCATCGCGCTGAATGCGCGCGGCCTTGCCCATCGGGACCTTTCTGGTCCCCCGGACGGCAAGGTTGCCAAGGCGACACACGGCGATCTGGCCGAGGCCGGTGCCCGGCTGCTTGCAGGCGATGGTGCGATCGACGGTACCATGCCGCCATTAACCGGTGCAAAGATCCTCGACTTGGCGGACCTCGGAGGTGACGGGACGCGCAATTACGCGAACGCTGGTGCAGGAGGATGAGATGGCGCGCAATGCCCGAGAAAGCGGTGCGTCGGACGGTGCGATCGCGCTCATGTTGGGCTACTTCCGGGCGGCGCACGCCGGCGAGTTCGATTGCTCCGACCCGACCCTTGCCCGCTTGCTGGGCTGGACACCGGTGCCGATGCGGGAACAGGTGACTATCCCTGATAGCCGGGCTGCGCGATGTCGGCGACAATGCCCGGCTGTTCGGGCTGCCAGCCAAGAGCCTTTTTCGTCCAGCTGTTCGACGCAGGGCCGTCGTTCGCGACCCACATCGCGAGTGGCCCGAAATGGGTCTCGGCCGCTTCGGGCGAGAGCGACGTGACCGGCAGCCCAAGCTGACGGCCGATCGCGGCGGCGATGTCCTTGAACGGGACGCCTTCCTCCGCCACCGCGTGATAGGCGGCGCCGCGCGCACCGCGCTCCAGCGCCAGCCGATAGACGCGTGCGGCGTCCAGGCGGTGGACGGCGGGCCACAGGTTCAGGCCCTCTCTGATATAGGCCGACACGCCCTTGTCGCGCGCCACAGCAGCCAACATCGGCACGAAGCCGTGGGTCTCGCCCTTGCCATGCACGGACCGCGGATTGCGAACGACGCTGGCGTGGATGCCGCGGTCTGCAAGCGCGAATGCCGTCTGTTGGGACGCACGCGGGAATGCGGGTATCACCTCGTGCCTGTCTGTTTCCATCGCCTTATCGCCCGTCGTGTGCAGGAAGCCGTCGGTGACGATGATCGGCCGCACCGATCCTGCGAAGACCTCGCCAAACGTTTCAATGGCGGTGCGATCTTCGGCGGCCAAGGCGTCGATGCGCGACACATCTACGCCGAAGGCGGTATGAATGATGCCATCCGCATCCGCCGCACCCCGGCGCAGGACGTCGACATCCGCGAGCGCGCCGACCAGGGGCGTCACGCCTGCGGCACGCAGGGCGTCGGCCTTGACCGGTGAGCTGGTCAATCCCGTGACAGTGTGGCCCACACCCAAAAGGTCCTGTGCGATCGCGGACCCGATCCAGCCGCTGGCACCCGTCAGAAATACACGCATGATCAATCTCCTTGCGCAGGCTTGCAGAGGTCATATGATCCCTGTCAGTCACTGACATAAGCTTGATGTCAGTGACTGACAAGGGGAGGCTTTGCGCATGGCCGATACTGCAAGGACGCGGCTGCAACAGGCGGCGGTAACGTTGTTTCGTGACAAGGGGTTCGACAGCACCACGGCGGCCGAGATCGCAGCCCTCGCAGGCGTGACGGAGCGCACATTCTTTCGGCACTTCGCCGACAAGCGAGAGGTGCTGTTCGACGGGCAGGCGGTGCTGCTGGAAGCGCTTCGGTCTGCGATCGAAAACGTCCCACAGGATGTACCGCCGCTACAAACCCTGTTTCGCGTGTTTCGGTCCGTCGTTCCGATCCTCGACGCCAACCGCCCTTTCTCGCAGCCCCGCCAGGCGGTGATTTCCGCCACACCGGCCCTGCAGGAGCGTGAGTTGGCCAAGATGGCAGCACTGGCCGAGGCACTCGCGCAGGCGTTGCGGGGGCGCGGCGTTACCGACGACCGGGCCACGTATGCGGCGCAGGTCGGAATGGCTGTCTTCGCGCACGTCACTTTGGCCTGGCTGGAAGAGGCTACTCCGAGCCTGGGGGACCGCCTTGATCGGGCCGAAAGGGACCTTGCAGATCTAATGTGACAGTCGATCCGCTTGCAAATTGCATGAGGAGGATGAGGTTGCTATCACAATAGCATGCCCGTGCCTTTACCCGTGGCGAAACGGCACACCATTTCGATTGCTCCGAGAACACCGTTTTTGGTCGATTTGTTACGATTTGCATGAACAGTTGACTGGTTTTTGACCTGATGCATCGACAATGCATAAGGTCATCCCTGCCGACTCCGCCGACAATGACACGCACTGCGAATGACCGGTCTGGGGAAATTGCATTGGATCGTAAGGTCCATCGATGGACGGCAGCTTTGGGCCGAGAGCGACGTCGGACCTGGCCGACGTGGTCGGCACCGGCCGTTGCGCGGCCGCACGACCGCTTTAAGCCCTCTTTACCGAATGCTATGCTGCAGCATTTTGCACGAGCAGAAAATTCGCCCTGATGCGATTGGCCCAAACAGGATTAAACACGCGCAACATGCTCATGCAGCAACTCGAGAGCGGGAAATACCAAGTGATATGCAGCGTGATGTTTCTGGCAGGCCCTTGCACAAAACACAGCACGCTTCTGCAGCGGTGATCATGAAAGCGGACTCCCATATTTAATTATAAATTATAAAGACGAAGCTAACGAGTTGATGATCCATGGGCGAGTGGATGAGAAATTTCGGACGCAAAAGAGCGCGATATGTAAAAATCGGACTTCAAGTTTAAGGTAATGAATCCACGAAGGGCGAAACCCATCGATTGCCTCTTGAGAAATTCCGAAACACTTCCTGAGCCAGGAGCAAAGCTATGTTTTTTTGGTCCGCGTTGCTGCCCTCTCCACCCTCCAAGTCGGCAAGTGACGTAATGTGTTGATCGGTGTGAAAGCCGATCTGATCGGGCCCGGCGTAACCCATAGCCCATGAGGCAAACGCGCGTGTCTCGGCCTCACCTTCCCACATCAAGGATATAGATGAATGGCGCGGATCGCGAAGAATGCGGGCATAGCAATTTACAACCAGGTCTTTATAACCTTCGAGAACTTGAAAGAACAATCTGTCGTGATACATCAGGACGCCGGAAATATCGTCTCGAGTATTACATCTCTCTGAAACGTTCAAAATATCAGAAAGTATGGATTCAACGAGCGCCGTGTTCGAGGTGCTGACGTATGCGATTTGATACGGCATGGATGGTTTTCCTTTTCAGTGCGGATCTCGCACATAAGCTGTGGCATTGCAGCAATGCCCAGGACTGCAATTTCAAAGAATAAAGCCGCATTTCGCAAGCCAGCGCAAAATTTAGCCGCGCCACAACCCTTAGGCTTTTCAAAAGATTTTGCGACAATTCACGAATCAGCCGCTACCATTATGCGCATTGAGTGTGCGATTCGATGTGTAGTGCGCGTCGGCTTTGTTCAGATCGGGGCAGATCCCGATTTTGCCAGACACTCAGGGTATTTGGCTTCTGCCAATATGATCACTTCGTTACGGCAATCTTTTGCGGCAATGCAACGGACTCAGGGTGCTTTTCCAATGCGTCCGCCTCAAGGAAGCCAATCATTCTTCTATCTTTGCGAAAGATCTGTCGTCGTCGTCCAGCAAGCGGATCATCTTGTCGACGATTTCCCGCTCGCCGTAAGGCTTTGCGGAGAACAGGCTCCCCGTTGGCAGACTGCTTTCCTCGATGATCGCCATACCTGACGCGACCAGTAGTTTGACCGGAGGCCATCGGTCGCGGATGTAGTGCGCCAGCTTGATGCCATCCATCGTGCCGGGCATCTGCACATCGGTAAAGGCCAGATCAATGTCCCCACGCGCCTCCAGTAATTGGATCGCTTCGTCCGCATCACAGGCTTCCAGCGCCTCGTAACCGGCTGATTCTACGAGGTGGATAGCCCCCATGCGTATAATCGCCGTGTCCTCGACCACGAGGACGACAGCCCTACCATTTTTCATCTGCGTCTCGTTTCTCAAAAGTTCTTTGGCCCGCACGCGTCGCCACAGCCTCGTGGTTCCTATGCCGCAGGCCGGATATCTTCATGGTGATCGATGTCGCCGAGATGACGGATCGTGACGCAAGTCCCGGGGCTCGCTCCACGTGTCTCAAGATCGCATTCCAGGTTTCGGGTCAGCGCTTCCACGATACCGGTTCCAAGGCCGGCTTTCGGAGCATTGCTGCCTGTCGGCATTCCGATGCCATCATCCGTCACCGAAAGGGTCCAATCCCCGCCGCTTGCATCGTAGGCGACCTTGATCGCACCCGTCGTTTGATCTGGGAAGGCATGTTTAAGGGCATTGATGACAAGTTCGGTGACAATAAGCCCCAGACTGACTGAAATCTTTGCGGTGACGGAGGCGTCATCGGCCTTGACCGATATTGAGAGCCGTTCTGGTTCGGCAATCATTGATGCACCGAGGCTGTCACAAAGTTGCGTGAGATAGCGAGAGATATCGACCGTGCCACCCGGAGAGGTTGAAAGCTGCTTTTGGACCGCCGCGATCGACATGACACGGTGGTGAGCATTGTGAAGATGACCGCGCACCTCTTCGGACTGCACCTTGCGTGCGCTCTGCATCAGGACGCTGGCAATGATTTGCAGACTATTGGCGACGCGATGCTGGATCTCCTGAAGCAGGATAGCCTTTTCCCGCACCAGATCGTCTTTGATCCGTGCTTCGGCCCGAACGTCCGTCACGTCAGTCACCGCAAGAAGAATCCGGATGCGATCCTTGTCGCCGTCGTCCAGTCGGCAGGCGTTGACGACCAGGTTCCGTATTCTCCGGTTCGGTCTCACCAAATCAATCTCATAGGCTTCGATTTGAGCGCTTCCCGCAGCGGTCGCCTTCAGAAGCGAGGCAAGCTTAAGCATTGCCCCCTCGCCGCTTCCGATCTTACTGATGTGTTTGCCAGGCAGGGTCGCCGCATCGATTTCGAATGCTCGGCAAAAGGAGTTGCTTGCAGCAATGACATCCAGTTGCTCCGAGAGAAAAAGCAGAGGCTCATGCGAAGATACCACCACGGCAAGTGTGCTTGCGGCTTCGGGGTCGAGAGGTGTTGTGGACATGATTGAAGTCATTTCCCGCCGGGACTTCGCGTCGTGGTGCGAAATACGGCAGCTACGCAGTCAGAGGGCACGCCTCCGCTGACGATCTCATAGCGACTACCACATCGTGCCTTGTTCGGCACCATCCTAAATTGGTTAAGGATCTCAACGTCTGAGACGCCGTGCAGAGAACGGCAAGGCACCCGACTGGCAGACCGCTCCCCCCAGATGTCGACATCCGAGTTCGCTTCAATTCAATATCCAAATTCAGTTCTGAGCGCGGCAAACGCGACGAATGACCGTTTCCCGACCGCGATAGCGCCCACTGCTGCAGCATAGTCTGGACCTTCGCGCCCACAGCGAATGGCTGGAACCTCCGCTCAGCGGACTTTGGGCTTTGGAAATTGCTGCGCAACACGCGAACGACCGCTTCGGTGAAGCTGAGTCGCGGCGTTGTCATTTAGGCTTAAAGTCAGCATTGGGCCGTTTGCAGCCCCCTGCCCTCCTGTTCAGCCGCATCGCTTCGTCTTCTGCGCGGCCACATTCTTTGGCGGAAGCGAACGTTCATTCAGTCACGCCATGCCGTCATAAACCGAACATGCTTCGCACCCATGGCGCGAAGTCGAGAGGGGCACCCTCTCGACGCTCTCCCGCATGACGCCGGCAGGAAGGTCGGTGGGATGGAGCAGATCGATGGCCTGTTCTCGTGCACGCGCCGGGTGACGCGCACGAGAACAGACCCCGACCGATAGAGGGCAAGGGAGAACGGGCGCGTCGGTTCACGCAACAGCAACCGAGGAGCTGATATGCTCGATTTTACCCAGACGAACCCGAAGATGACGGCCGCCTGGCAGGACCACATTGCGCACGGCGACATCGTGTCGTTCCGTTTCCCCTTGGCGGAAGAAGGCGCAGGAGAGAGCCCAAAGGCCCGGCCCTGCGTCGTGCTCGACATCGAGCGGATCGGCGACAGGCGCTACGCGCTCTTGGCCTACGGCACGACGTCACGGCGGCAGTCGAATGTCGGCTACGAGATCCACATCCGCAAGCAGGACGACTACGCCGCCGCTGGGCTGAACGAGCCTACGAAGTTCGTCGGACGCCGCCGCCTGCTGGTGCCGCTCACGCACAGCGGCTTCGTCATCTGCGCGGCCGTTGGCGCGCCGGTGCTGGGCAGCCTCGCCGGTGCACCGCTGAAGCGGCTGAACGTGGTGCGGGGACGCATTCACGCCGACCGGGACATCGCCGAGCATCGCCGCCGCTACAACGCACCGCGCCGCCCACGGCGCGCGGCCGTGCGCGACAAGGATTTCACCGTCGAACAGCGTAGCCCGAAACGCCGCGCTGTCAGACCGGCGGTGCGGACATGAAGGGGGCTGCGTGCCGGTCGCTGACGGCCGAGCTTTTCGACATCGTCCGGATGGCCGTCGGCTATCGTCGGACGATGCCAGATCATCTGCTCACGCAGATCGTTCCACACATGCCGTCAGGCGACATGATCGCCATCGATGACCTCATCAGCTGCCTATTGGACACGGACGGGCTGCACGACGATCTGGCCGATCACCTCGAAGGGGCGATCGCGACAATTCGTAGTTGCATCGCAGCCGGCACCGAGCGCCGTGACGTTCCGATCCCGCCGGAGCGTCTGATTGGCTGCGATGCCGCACACGACATCGTCGACGTATTGAGTCCGGACGCCGAAGCGCTGCGGGCCGCCCTGCCCGCTGTCGAGGCCCTTTCCCGCGCCACGCGGCACGCCCTCGATTTCGCGGAAGGGGTGCGCGTGAGCCGGCAGATGCTGTCGGCCGAGTGACGCAGCACGGATACCAAACGGCGGCGCGTTCTGCGCGCCGCTCTTGAGGGCCTCCGGGTCCCTGCCGCCGGACCGGATCATCCGGCGTCTGGCGCGCCGGCATCCATCCTTCTGCTGCCCCCGCCGGCGCGCCGCTTTGCCATGACGATCTGGA
>NZ_FQUE01000008.1 GCF_900128995.1 Loktanella atrilutea
CGAGCGCGCGGAATGCGCTTTCATCGGTGTTGAGCAGCAAGAAACTGCCTGCGATGCCGCCGATGGCCGAGATGATCGAAAACGGTAGAAGACGGCGGAACGCTACTGCAATTTCGCGGCGGTACGCTGTAGTTGATGCAATCTGTCCGGGAAGCACAGACACGGCGCTCGTGGCGTTTGCAGTCACAGCTGGCAGTCCGACCGCAACGAGGGCGGAAAAGGTAAAGATTGTCCCCCCGCCAGCAAGGGCATTGACAGCTCCCGCCACAAGTCCGGAACCAGACAGCAGGAAGATATCAGCGAAATTCATGCCGCCTCCTAATCTAAGTGAACCGCTCTTTCCAGATAGCCTGCTCCGCCCTTGTGGTGATACTTTGAAGCATGCGAATGCCCCGAACCTTAAGCGACGATCGCTATCTCACATTCAGGCTCTTAAATCACGATCCTGGACAAAACAGGGTCCTAAAATCGCAATCCCGAACAGATTGAGAGGAAGCTATGTCGTTAAATCGGGATTTTAGATAACTGACCAAGACAGGCTGCCCTAAAGGCGTTGCATGTCGTTAGAGCCTGTAATGCCAAAAGGTATTGGTCTGCACGAACATTCACGGCTCAAATCGTGTTTTGGCGATAAATTTTAGGAAAGATCGTTCCGCGTCAGCCATTCTTCCAGCATCCTGCGTATCATTTCAGGGCGCGTTGGAAAGTCGGTCTGAATCTTGCGGGCCGCGTCTATTCTCTTGACGAGATCGTCTGTCATTCGAACAGCGATCGGGGTGGTTTCTACCGATTTAGGGCGCCCACGACCCGCCATCACATTTTCCCCTTGATTACTTGTTTACAAGAATACATATTGCTCGCACACGGAAGCAAGAGATGGTGCTCTCGCCTCCGTGCTGACCTTAACGATCCTAAGGAGATCATCATGGCTGATTACCTACCTACCACGCCCCTGAGCGTGTTCAAAACCCCCATCCCCAAATTTGATGCTGGGGTCGGCGCTGCAATCCCGGCAAACCTTGTTGCCTCGATGACGGCGTTCGACACCTGCCTCGCGCTGGTCATCCGGTCGATCGCGGCGAATGCCGACGTTGCGGGCTGGGCCGGCGATCCGGCGTTGTCGTCCCTCTCAGTGGAGGCTGCCGATGCGGAGGCCTGTGCGGATATGGCGCTGGACGCCTTCTACTGGCAGCCGGAGTCCGATCCCGACCTGAGCAATGCCGCCAGGCTGTTGCTGCTCTTGTTCGCAGACGACGGCCGCGACCTCGAGATGTTGGCGGCGCGGTCCGAGACTCTGCTCTACAACGCGATCGTCTGCAGCACTTGGCCCCTGCCCGGCAACAGCTACAAATCCGGGCGGATGGTGGTGGCCGCCGATCTGCTGGACCACCTGATCGCGCTGGCGCGGGATGATATGGGCACCAGCGAGATGCATGTCGATGGCTTGCGCTCTATCGGAATCCGTCCTGTCCGGGTCGACATCGACCGGATCGATACCTTCAGCACTGGCATGCAGGGGTCTGACCCACAGCCCTGTCTGGCACCGGCCCCTGTGCGGGATGTCATGCCGGACTTCGGGCCGGCCTGACCGCACATTTCCACCGCCTGCACACGCGTCACGCACGGCATCCGGTCACCCCCGGATGCCGACGGCACACCTGTGCCGGATCACATCATCCTCGTCCGGTCCTTCACCATGACCCCCTCTTCAAGGAGCGTTCCCATGAACGATCACATCCCCACGTCCGCCGCAGCGGTTGCCGTCCCCGCCCACGCCTTGTCTTCGGAAGCGGAGCCCAGCACCGGCAGCCGTCGGCGCAGCCATCTGGCCGGACCGGTGTCCCCGGGCTGGGTCTTTGCCGCCGATCGGCACGGCTTCGACGTCATCGGCCGCATGCGCGACAAGGACCGCCTCGTGCTCTGCTGCCGGGCCTGCGACAGCCCCTTCGCGGTGCGGGTCAGTGTCGTGCGCGACGCCCGCCCCCTGTGCCATGCCTGCATCCGGTCACGGCGCGCGGCAGCCGCCGCTCAGCTCGGGGCCTACCTCGTCGGGCCGACGCCTGACGACATGCGCGTCGGGTTCCTGGCCCTGTCCTGCGGCCACGTCGTGCGGCGCCAGTACCAGAGCATCGAGCGTGCCGCAGAGGTCGGCTTCTCCATCGACTGCCCGACGTGCAGGGAAGCGCGTTACGCGGAAGAGGCACGCGCGTTCGGCTGGACGCTGGACGGACCTGCCATGACCGGCGCCGACGGCTACCGCAGCTACCGGCACGGCTGCGGCCATCTGCAGGACATCAGCATCGGCAACATGCTCTGGGGGGACTGCAGCTGTGCGGGCTGTGCCGCGACGTGGTCCGCCAAGCCGTCGTTCATCTACATGTTCGCGGTGGACCTGCCCGGTCTGCCGGTCGTGAAGCTGGGCCATTCGGCGCGACCCGGCAAACGGCTGCGGCACCAGCTCGACATCCGCTTCGATGTGCAGACCAGAATCCTGCGCGTCCTGCCGCTGGTGTCAGGCCATCTGGCGCAACGCGAAGAGAAAGCCTGCCACCGCCTCATGCACCGGGATCATCCGGAGATGGTGGTGCCCAAGGCCGTGTTCGGGCCCGCGATCAACACGCAGGGCGAGATCTACCACGCCGCAGCCGCATCTGTGATCCACGCCCTGATGGACGCCGTCGCCCTGCGCCATCCGTACCGCAGGACCTCCACCACGCAAGCAGGGCCATCTGCAGCCCTGCCTGGCCAGAAGCCCGGCAAGACCGGACGAAAGCCGAAGCGTCCGACCTGATGTGTCCCGCGCCGTGCGGGGCGATGCGCACGCCCTGCACGGCAGAACCTTGAGACGTCTGAGACCCTCACGGCGCGGCAGGCCCTCTGCATGGCCCCGGACGCCTGGCTTTGCGGCCTCTTTCTACCCGCGCGCCCAACGCGCGGGCCATCCCCCCACTTTGTCCCGATCGGATGTCACCATGACCCATCAGCCCCGTTCCACCACACCGCCCGTCACCCGGATGCCGGACGCATGCCGCAGCAAGGCCTGTGATCGGATGCGCACTGCACTCGCTGCAAAGACCGCCACGATCCCGCCTGCGACGGGGACCACATCCACGGCGCTCCTCGCTGGCCTGCGCCATGGCCCGGCGCATCCCGTCGACACCGGCCCCCACTCCATTGGCATGTCGGATGGTCCCCCCGCATGGGTCGCGGTGGCTGAGCGTGCCCTGAACCTGCGCGAGCCCGACCGGAAGGCGCTGCGCGATGCCCGCCTCGTGTCGCAGTTCCGTGCCTTTGCGCTGTCCACGCAGGCCGAGTTCAGCGCGGGCCTGATCGCCGATCATCCGGATATGGACGGGACCGGTGCCGGTGGCGCCACCGGGGCAGAGGCGGACGGCATGACGATTGCCTTCGATGGGACATCGCCAGCCATTCCGCTGGCCACCACGCTGACCGCGCCGCAGATCACCGCGATGATCACGACACAGGACGACCCCTGGGCCATCGACCGGGACACCGGGACGTGCAGGCCGCCCTACGATCTCGATCTGACCGAGCTGCTGCCGCTGGCCCGTCTCTGCGCCGCCTGTGGCGATCAGGCCGGGATCGACGCTTTGTTGTCGGACGGCTGCGCCACCGTCATCATCTGCGCCGACGACGCCGAGATGACCGCGCTGTCGGACATGCTCTACACCGGTCTGCGGGCCACGCCCTATGCGGTTGGCTCGCCACACGCCACGCCGCAGCGGCGTGTCCACGTCGTGAGTGTCCCCGCAGAGTCCGGATCGGTGCAGACCGGCATGCTGGACCGGGCGCGGGACAAGCTGAAGGTTGCGGGCCCCCTCGTCATCCTGGCGACCAGGACGACCGCCCTGCCCCCGGTCCTGAACCACCTGCCGGTCCTTCGGCTGGCCGCGTTGGAGACGGAAGTGATCCTGTTCGCCCTGCGCGAACTACAGTCTGCGACGGGGGTGATCAGCACGGGCGCCGTGCGCGCGGCGCTGCCCCCCGCCGACGCTTTGGCGACATTGCCCCGTGACGTCCTCACACTGGCCTTCCGCGCCCGCGGTCCACTCCGCACCGCCGCGTGTCTCGCGGACCTGCGCGCGCAGCAGACCGCTACCGGTACAGACGACGGGGCCAAGGCAGGCCCTGATACCGGTGCCGGCGGCAACACCGCCGCCGGCCCCCTGCTCGACGACCTGCCCGGGCTGGGCGCCGCACGTGACCCGTTGCGCCAGATCGTGGGCGATCTGCGGGCCTATGCCGGTGGCACGCTGCCTTGGGCAGATGTGACCGGCGGCCTGATCCTCGCGGGACCGCCGGGGACAGGCAAGACCACCCTCGCGGCCGCCATCGCCTGCTCCGCCGGTGTGCCGCTTGTTGCCACGACCTGCAGCGACTGGCATCTGAAGGGTCGGTTCTCCGAGATGCTGGCCGCGATGGCGGCGGCATTCGAGGAAGCCCGCGCCCGCGCACCTGCGGTCCTCTTCATCGACGAGATCGACACCCTCGGCTCGCGCGCCGGGCGGAGCGATCACAATGCCTCCTACGACCGGCATGTCATCAATGCCATCCTCGCGCAGATCGACGGGACGCGGGGCCGTGACGGCGTGCTGATCATCGGGGCCACGAACTATCCCGACATGCTGGACCCGGCGCTCGTGCGGCCGGGGCGACTGGGCAAGACGATCCGCATCCTGCCCCCGCAGGAGCGCGAGCTGGCTGCGGTGTTCCGCTATCACCTCGGGCCCGATCTGCCGCAGATCGATCTCGGCCCTGTCGCCCGCGCGGCGGCAGGCGCCTCGATGGCCGAGGTCATGGGCATGGTGCAGGCGGCCCGCGCCACCGCGCGCAAGGCGGATCGCGTTATGACCGCCGCCGATCTGACGACCGCCGTCCGCGAACGGCATCCCCCGGTGTCCGACGCCCTGCGCCTGCGGATCGCGATCCACGAGGCCGGTCACGTCGTGGCGGCCCACGTCACGGGCAGCGCACAGCCTCGTTCGGTGACGCTGACGGGGACGGAAGGTCGCACCGCCCTGCGCGCCCTGCCGCATGCAAGCGACGCGCGGGCCGTTACGGCCAGCCTGATCCGCAGCCTCGCCGGGCGCGCGGCAGAGGAAGAGATCCTCGGCACCACCTCCGGCGGCGCCGGTGGCGGGCCTGGCTCCGATCTCGCCCAGGCCACGCACGAGGCGATCACCGAGGTCCTGTCCCTCGGGCGCGACGACCGGCTGATCTGGTATTCGGCCACTGACGACCCCGCCGTTCTCTTCGCCCGCCACAAGGGTCTGCGCGACACTGTCGGCCGCCGCCTGCAGGCGGCATACGCCCGCGCCCGCAGCCTCGTCGGCGCCAACCGCACCGCCGTCGAGGCCATCGCGGCACATCTGGTCGTGGACGGTCACCTTGACCGCGAGACCCTGCGCGATCTGCTGGTGTTCTGTGAAAGGCACGAGCCCGACACATCTGGATAAATCGGACGTCCGGTGTGAAGTCAGCCCCGGCCGCTCGTTTGAATCCGGTTGGCCACCCACGCAGCAGCTGATACGCCTGACGCGGGTTTGCGTCTGAGCGACAGGCACGATGTGGATCCCGCTGCGGCCTGCGCTGCACTATGCCGTTATCTGTATTTGTGTGCGGCAACATCAAAGGCTCGATGCTCTCTAGGTTCTGAAGGGCGCAAACCGGGTTCTGTGATCGCCGGCAACAATATTCCAGTATGATGACCGGATAGCTACCGTACTGATGGGCTCACCAACAAAACTAATCGGCATATCAGATGGAGGACATCTCAATGAAAATCGTGATCAACGCGCTACTGGATATCGTAAACCTTTGTGTGAGAGATGATCGAATGTCAGATCATATTACCTAGCAAGGCAGATAATATCCCGTGACAGACGCGTTGAGAAATATCAGCTCGCAGGTCAAGGCAAGGCGGCACATGGCCTGCAGGGCACCATTTATCCACAGCGGATTTTTCCCCAACATGCATCATGCGAGTTAGATACACGTCCTCGACCTGTCGGCCTACCAGGCGAATCTCTCAACAAACCTGGAGGAGGTGCCCGTGGTCTCGATCCCGTCCGATGGACATCCGGGGGGTGATCGACGACCTGTGTCGGTGACAACAGTCCAACCGATCCGTCACCTCATCATCAGTGTCCCGGAGTACCGTTCGAACGGCGGCATTCTACTACCTCTCATGTAGCTGCAAAGATCTGACAGGCTTCATTGCGCGCAAACCGGTGATTTGAAATCAGCGGTCGTCCCGGCATGCCAGCGATTGCGATCGGGCTGCCCCAGAGAGAGCCAAACCACAAAGCGGATACCTTCTACCTGTGTCGACCCGTGGCACGATGCTGCCGGTGACTCGATCATAGATCAAGTGCGGCGTCACGAATGATGGCTGACACACTGAGGCAGGTTGTTTGCAGTAAATACGGATCTGCGTGATCACGTCAAAAGGCAGCCGTCGCAGAGAGAATAGAATATCCATTGCGCGTTAATTGCCCCGGATACGGCTCAGAAACATCAAGGATGTGGATAACCCCGATGCATTTCTTGCAAAAATAGCAGCTTGCCTACACGTCTCTTTCGGCAGATGTGGAGTTTGAAGATGCCTGACAAAAAAACCGACAGCGACGATCAAACCGAAAAACGGCGGACCATCACGATCAACCGTGCAGCCTCGGTAATAAATGAGCTGGAGCTTCTTGCGCGGAGAAACAACTGCAGCAGCATACCGGATTTCCTCTTGCTGTGCGTCGCGGCGTTCGAGTCCGCAGTCGATCAGGAGACGTCGGCCGCGATCGGGCAGATGAACCGACAGATGAACGTGCTGACCCGGAAAGTCTTAGCGGACGAGATATCGCCCGAAAAGCTGACGTCGGCCCTTCACAGGTTTTCGACCGAACTGCGAAGACTGCCTGTCCGGTTGCGGGTGCAGCGCTGATGTATGCACACTTCGCTCCGAAAGACGGTCTGGAAAAGGCAATCGCAGAATACCCGTTTGAGGATCTGCCATTGATCCTGGATGGTACAATCGCCCTCGGATCCGCAGACGAGGTCTACAAGACGCTGAAAATGCTGATGCGCCCGGGTGACAAATGCTACCTCGTAACGATCCACCTGCCTGTTGGCCGCGACATGACCGACGTGGCTGCCGTCAGGCTGATGCGGGCCGCGGTCAGGGACAGGGGCGTCGATCCGGATACCATCCCCTACATTATCGCAAGACACGCGAATACGGGCAAAGCGCATTTTCATATGGTAATTCTCGGACGGACCTTTGCCGGACGACGGGTCATTGTCGACCTGACTGTTGCCACAACCCAAGCCTCTCATCGCCGTCAGGCGCTGGCTTACGGTTTGCCGTTGCCCGCATATTTTGATCTTGCAGCAGTCCCGACGTTTCGGCCACCGATCATCCTGCGGCGTGTGGACCATAAGCCAACCACAAAAGAGCGTCGTTCGTCACCCGGCGCTACACAGGAAACCACTGTTGAAAAGGCAAGGCGGCACCGCCTCAACACCGATCTGATCCGAGTGTTCACCGAGGATCAGCCAACCGATCTGCAGGCGCTGAACATCGCGCTTGACCGGATCGGGGCAGGCTACGGGATTACCATGATCCCGGGAAAACGCGCCAAGGCGACCTTCGCCACCACAGACCAAGACCCGATCTTTCTCAACACGCTTGGCCCGGCCTGGTATGTCAGCGCCCTTCAGGCCCGCATGGCTTTTGCTACACAGCTTCTCAATGTGCGCCCCGTTCTAGCGCTGCGCTTTCTGCTGCGCGCCCATCGTCTGAACCCAACACAGGATTTCCATCATGACCGACACAACGCCAACCATGCTGACAGAATTGACGCCCGAGGAACTGACACAAGCCCAACTGGACCGCATGGAGGCGGCGATCACCCGCCTCCAACCGTTGCTCAACCTTCTGGAGAGGCCAGTCACCGGGGAGGAGGAGAACCTGATCAAACTCCTGTTCCAAGGCCTGGATACGGTGATCGCGGGTCAGGACGCGTTGCGGGTGCAGGTGTCGGATCTCGATCAGCTGATCCGGGACGTGATGGGGGAAGACGACTGACGGCGCCAAACGGCTGGATCGCGAGGCTGTGTCGCACTGCACGGCAGTTCGGTGGGCGCCTGGTCAAAGTCGGGCGCAACAAAGCGCGCAATCGACTCGCCATGATCCGTTTCGCCGACGGCGGCCACAGTGTGCACCGCAAGTCGGGGCACCGGGTGTCAGTTCCAAGCCCAAATGTCATGGCATTCGCAGTAACATGGAAGACGGCCGCCACCATACCACCATCCGTTATCCCGGATGCAGCCTGGCTGGCAGAACCGCAGGTGGTCGCGGAACCTGAACTAACAGGCGCGTCATCAGATAACGAAGATCACGACACTCCAGGAATGTGACGGTCAACACACTGCGGGATGGGCTGCCATTGAACCCAGGTTGCAGGTCAGTGAGTCAAAAGGACTTCTCCCGCGCGGCGTGTCCCATCTCGCCACCTTTTCCGTCGTTGCCTGTTTATCTTCGACATTATCGTCCCCTTCAGCGCGGTAATCTGCCAACATCGCACACCAGATAGGACTTGGAACGCAGTCGCGCACAGCACGGCCGAAGGATTCACGGTTTGCATACCCTGCTATGGGAGTTGGCAAGCATCGCAGGTGATTGGGACGCTGATTTACGAAGGGGGTGGATCAAACATCATCCACTTTCGACCCAGCGAACAGGTTTCAATCGCATGCCGCCATGCGAGCCGTGGCTAAAGAAGTGCGGTCGCCGTAGCGGGTAAAAGGGCGACAATCAGCAGCACGACCAACATGACACCGATGAATGGCAGTGTGGCGGCGAAGATCTGTTCGACCGTGACATCAGGATCGTTCAGCGTGTTGTGAACTGTGAAGACCGAGATGCCGAAGGGAGGTGTCAGCAAGCCGATCTCGACTGCCAGCACGGTGATGATGCCAAAGTGGCTAAGGTCGATGCCGAGGCCCTGTGCGATCGGGGCCGCGATCGGGACCATGATCAGCAGGATCGACGTACTATCGAGGATCATACCCATCGCCAGGATGATGACGGAATAAAAGAACAGGAAGCCCAGCGGGGAAAATCCGCCTGATCGCACCAAATCGGCGATTGCATTGGGCAGCCCCGCAATCGACAGCATGCGGGAATAATAGCTGGCAGCAATCAGCAGAACGAGGATGGCGACCGAGATCGCGCCGGTCTGCTTCATCACTTGCCACATCTTGCCACCGCCAAGGCTGCGCCGCCAAAGCGCGATGACCAGCGCACCGAAGGCGCCGATGCCGCCCGCCTCGGTCGGCGTGAAGAAGCCGGAATAAAGACCGCCCAGCACAAGTATCACCAGCAGGATGATCGGGATCAGTTTTGCGAACATGGTGCCGGCTGACATTTCCGGCCCGGTGCGGTCCAGCCGTTTGGCGCGGGCCGCCGCGGGATCTGTATAGACGAAGGCAGGAAAGGCGACTGACACCCCCATCAGCATCACGACGAAGCCGATCGCCAACAGGAGGCCGGGGATCAGGCCCGCGATGAACATGCCGCCGATGCTGACCTCGGCCAGAACGCCGTAGATGATCAGCAGCAGGCTGGGCGGGATCAGCATCCCCAGCACGGAACTGCCTGCGACGGTCCCTGCGGCAAAGGCGGGGCGATAGCCGTGGCGCGTCATCTCGGGCACAGCGACGCGGGTGAAGACGGCGGCAGAGGCGATGGAGACGCCAGTGACGGCGGCGAAGATCGTGTTCGCGGCAACGGTCGCGACGCCCAGACCGCAGAGCACGCGGCGCAGCAGCTCCTCGGCCACCTCGAACGTATCGCGGCCAACATTGGAAACACTGACCAGCAGGCCCATCAGAACGAACAGCGGGATCGTGGCGAAGAGGTAGTCCGCGATGCCGCTGTAGGCCGTCAACTCCAGCATTTTGAAGGCCAGCCCGCTGTTGTCGCGGATGATCCAGATACCGAGGAAGCCCACCGCGAACAGCGCGTAGGCAATCTGCAGCCCCAGCAGGACGAGTCCGACCAGCATGGCGATCAGCAGGAAACCGATGATCAGGGTCGTCATGCGGCACCGCCTGGCGCGCGCCACGTCATCGCGGCACGGTAGAGGCAGGCCAGCAGCGCCACGGCGCAGCCCAGCACCGTGATTGCGCGGAACGGCAGGGTTGGAATGGTGAACACACCTTGCACGCCGAAGAATTCGGAGGTCTCAAAGGCCTTGATCGTGTTCGGCCATGACGCCCAGAGGATCAGCGCAAAGACCAGCGCGCCCACCAGCAGGAACAGGCTATCAAGGAGCCGTGCGGCACCGGGGCTGGCGCTTCCGATCCGGCGGATCAGGAAATCGGCGCGGGTCAGACGTCCCTGCATCACGGCAGCCGCAATCTGCAGAAAGACAATCGCGACGACGGACCGGCCCGCGATTTCCGCGACCCCTGTGATCGGCGCGTTGAAGAAGTTCCGCCCGATCACGTCCAGCACGATCATCACCATCATCAGGCCGATCCAGATCGTGCCAATGGCGGAAAAAAGGTTGGCAACGCTGCCCAAGGCAAAACCGATGGGTGCCGTGGCGAAGGCCGGAAGGGTGCCCGTGTCCGCCCTGATCTCGATATCCTCGGCCATCGCCCTCACCGTGTCATGAAATGGGCCCGCCCCGTCATGGGGCAGGCCGTCGTTCACTGCTGCCTCATCGGTTCACATCCCAGTCGCGGCCCGGCGTCACACCGTTGTCGCGCAGCGCCTGGAAGTAGGCGGCCAGCACGGCCTTGCCGTCCTCGCCGGTCTGCTCCAGCCAAGGGGCCACGATGTCGGGCAGATTGGCGATCCACTTGGCCTTTTCTTCTGGTGCCAGTTCATGCACCTGAAGGCCGGCTGCCTGCATCTCGGCCATCGCTTTGGTCGCGAGTTCGGTGACGTAGTCACCGTGAGCGGTAGAGGTCGCCTTGGCCGCGGCCATGAAAGCGTCCTGCACCTCTGCGGGCAGACCGTCGTAGAAGTCCTTGTTGGCCGCGATCGCGCCGAAATACATCGACCCCAGCCCGACGCGGGTCAGGTCGGGTGCGACCTCGTAGACGCGGGTCGGCAGGATGCCCGACGCGAAGGACAGGGTGCCCTCGGTCACGCCGGTCTGGATGTTGGTGTAATAGGTGGTCAGCGCCCCGTCGACGGGTGTGGCCCCCGTCCCCTGCAGCCAGTTTGCCGAGGTGCCGGGCGCGTTCAGCTTGCGGTTCTGCAGGTCTTCCATCGTGTTGATCGGAAAATTCGCGTAGATGTCATAGCTGTCGGTGATCAGCGACGACAGCGGCACCATGTTCTGCGCCGTCCAGCTGTCGTGCAGGGCCGGCAGGTTGGCGGAGAGATCGTCGAAGATCTTGATCAGCAGCTTGTGGTCCTCGGTCGCGAAGGGCGTGAAGTAGGTCACGTTCTGCAAAGGCATCGCCGCCCCTTCCCAGACCGTACCGACCATGCCCACATCGACGATACCGTCGCTGACCGCCGCCCGCGTGTCGGTAAATTTGTAGAGTGTGCCGCCGTAGGATTCATTCCATTCGACCTTGTAGTCACCCTTTTCGGCAAGGATGCGGTCCACCTCGGGCTGGAACGTGTTCTTCATTGCGTAGACCCAGATGTTTGCCTCGGGGTGGCTGGACCCGATGTTGACTGTGACGGTGTCCTGCGCAAATGACGTGCCAGCCAAGAGCGTCAGGGCCGTGCTGGCGAAGAGTGTCCTGATAGTCATTCGTATTCCTCCCTTATGGGCACGGGGGCCGGTTCAGTCTGTCAATTTTCCAAGTCCGCGCAGCACCCGCTCGGGCGTAAACGGCATCGCCGTCACCTCCCCCCCCAGCGGACGCAGCGCGTCATTGATCGCGTTCATCACGGCAGCGGCAGCGCCCGCCGTCCCCGCCTCGCCCGCGCCCTTGGCACCAAGGTCGCTTTCCAGCGTCGGCGTCTCGATGTGGGCGATGATCATATCGGGCATCTCGCCCGCCATCGGTACAAGGTAGTCAGCCATCGATCCGTTCAACAGCTGGCCCTCGGCGTCGTAATGCAGTTCTTCGAACAGGGCGGCGCCCAGCCCCTGCACAATGCCGCCCCGAATCTGTTCGTCGACCAGCTGTGGATTGATGACGCGACCGCAATCCTCTACGCACCAGTGGTTCAGCAGCTTGACGGCGCCGGTGTCGGTGTCGACCTCCACATAGGAGGCCTGCACGCCGTTGGTGAAGGCAAAGGGGTAATCGGCCGGCGTGTAGTGCCGGGTCTGCACCAACTCGCGAGGCAGGCCCTTTGGCAGGGTATCGCCCCGGAAATAGACGATGCGACCCAATTCGCCGAGCGGCATGCGGTCGGCCCCATCGGCCTTGTCCACCACCGCGCCATCGCGAATGTCGAGCGTATCGGGCGCACATTGCAGCATCGCACCTGCGACCTCCAGGATAGCGCCCCGCAGGGCGCGTGCGGCCTGCAACGCGGCTTCTCCACCGATGCCCGCCCCGCGAGAGGCCCAAGTGCCGCCGCCGTAGGGCGTGGACTGGGTGTCACCGGTGATGATGCGGACCTCGCTGGGCAGGACGCCGACGCCTTCGGCTACGATCTGCGACAGCATAGCCTCAGTCCCCTGCCCCTGCTCGGTGACGGAGGATGCGGCGACGATGCTGCCGTCCGGGTCCATCCGCACGGTGCAGCCGTCCTGCGCCGAAATCCGCGCACCGCCGATGCCATACATGAAGGGCGACGGGTTCGTCAGTTCGATGAAGCTGGCGATGCCGATACCGCGCACGACTCCGCGCGATTTAGCGTCGGCCTGATCGGCGCGCAGTGCGTCGTAGTCCATCAGGGCGATCAGCTTGTCGAGGCTCGCATGATGCGACAGCCCCTCGAACCGCAACTTTGCGGGAGAAACGACCGGGTATGCATCGTCGGCAAAGAGGTTGCGACGGCGAATCTCGACCGGATCAAGGCCCAGCTTGGCAGCCGCCATGTCCACCAGACCTTCTGTCACCGTAACGGCAATGGGGTGGCCCACGGCGCGATACTGACTGGTCGGCGTCTTGTTCTGAAACACGACGGTCGTCTTGGCGCGGTAGTCCTTGAAGTCGTAGGGCCCGCCACACAGGTTCACGACCTGATTGCCCTCGATGGCAGAGGTGCGGGGATAGACAGAATAGGCCCCGATCGCTGTCCAGTCGTCGATGTCGAAGGCGAGGATCTTACCGTCCTTGTCTACCGCAATCCGCCCCCAGATTTCGTGATCCCGGGCGTGGATGTCGGTGGTAAAACTTTCCAGACGGTCGGCGATGAACTTGACCGGCCGCGCCATGATCTTAGCGATGGCCGCCGTCGCGATCTCGTCTGGATAGATATGGACCTTGATGCCATAGGACCCGCCGACGTCACCGCAGACCACCCGGACGCGGGATTCCGGCAGGTCGAGGTGCTGCGCCAGCACGACCTGGATCATGTGCGGGGCCTGCGTGGCGTGCCAAGCGATCATCTGCCCTTCGCCGGGATTCCAGTCGACAAGGATGGACCGAGGTTCCAGCGTGACGCCCGTGTGCCGCCCGGTCTGGAAATGCGCCTCGACCACCGTGTGCGCGGCAGCAAAGACAGCGTCCACGTCACCTTCGTCGTGCCGTCGCTGAAAGGCGAGGTTGTCGCCCATCTCCGGGTGCAGGACCGGCGTGGCCTGGTCCAGCGCGGTCATCATATCGGTGACCTCTGCCAAGGTCTCGTAGTCCACGTCGACCAACGCCGCGCCATCCTCTGCCGCCGCGCGGGATGTCGCGACGACCGCCGCGACGGGTTCACCTACCCAGCACGCGCGGTCGGTGGCAATGGCGTGTTCGGGCGGCGACTTCAGCCCCTTGAGGTGCGCAAGTGTGCCGACCCACGGCGTGCAGACCGCCGCGATGTCGGCCCCGGTGAAGACCCGCAGCACGCCCTTGACGGCAAGTGCCCCGGTCGCGTCGATCCCGGTGATCTTCGCATGGGCATGGGGGCAACGCACGAAGACGACATGCACCATGCGCGGCAACACCATGTCATCAACGTATTGCCCTCGTCCCTGCACCAGACGCTTCGCGTTCGGGCGCGGCACCGTCTTGCCGATGTAGCTGTTGGGCCGGTTCGGATTGCCGAAAGGGGAATTCATGCCGCACCCCCGTCCGTGCGGGCCCGCGCCACGCTTTCAATTGCGTCGACAATGGCCTCGTATCCGGTGCAGCGGCAATAGTTGCCAGACAGGTGTTCGCGGATCGTGGCCCGGTCGGGCGCGCCGCCCGCGTCCAGCAGATCGGCGGCGGCGACCAGCATGCCCGGCGTGCAGAAGCCGCATTGAAGTGCGTTGCGGGCAACGAAGGCGGCCTGCAGGTCGCTGACGCTGCCATTGTCGCTCAGGCCCTCGATCGTCCAGACGTCTGCCCCGTCGGCCTGTGCGGCCAGCATCAGGCAGCCGCGCACCGCCTGACCATCGACCCGCACGGTGCAGGCCCCGCAGACGCCGTGTTCGCAGCTGGCATGCGCCCCCGTAAGCCCCAGATCGAGGCGCAGGAAATCGACGAGGTGGCGGCCGGCCGGCACGCGGGCCTCGACCTCTTCTCCATTTACGGTCAGGGCGATGTCGATGCGGTCGGTGAAAGTGGCGGTCATGCGGACTCTCCGTTCAGGTCGGCAATTGCACGTTCCAGCAGAACCCCGGCCAGATGGCGGCGGTAGGCGGCACTGGCCTGCGTGTCGGACGGCGGATCAAGGGCGTCGCGCAGGGCTGCGACCGCGCCCGCCACATCGCCCGCATCGAGCTTGTCCATCGCCGCCGTCGCCAGTTCCGGGTGCGTCCCGACCGAGATACAGACGATCCGGTGGCCTGCCTTTCGACGCACGACGCAGAGACCGGCCAAGGCATAATCACCGATCCTACGGGCCAATTCATGGATCACCTGTCCCTCGCCCTCCTCGGCTACCGGCAGGCTGAGTGCGGTCAGGATCTCGCCCTCGCGCAGCATCGTTTCGAACACGCCAGTGAAGAAGTCGGCGGCGGGAATGTCGCGCGCACCGTCCGGTCCGTCCACGTGGACCATCGCATCCAGTGCCAGCACACAAGCGGGAAATTCGGCGGCCGGATCCGCGTGGGCCAAGGCGCCGCCGATGGTGCCACGATTGCGGATCGCAGCGTGGGCGATCAGGTCCGTTGCCTTGCGCAACAAGGGTGCATGTTGCGCGATCAGAGTATCGGTCGCCACTTCTGCATGTCGGGTCAGGGCACCGATCCGCAGACGGTCGCCTTCCCGCGTGACGCCTTTCAGCGCGGCAATATGATTGATGTCGACCAGCAGGTCGCCGCTGCTGAGACGCATGTTCATCGCCGCGACAAGGCTTTGCCCGCCCGCCAGCACGCGCGCCATTCCGTCGCCCTGCGCCAGAAGATCCAGCGCATGACGCAAATCCACAGCGCGGGCATAGCCACCAACCGATGCTTTCACCGTATCCCCCCTCTCGTTCGCGTCGCGCCCTCCAGCACGATTGTTGATCAACCGATCAACCTTATTGATCATACGATCATTAGTTGGCACAATATTGCAAGTGGTTTTTCTGGGCCAATCGTATCAAGGAGCAACCATGGATAACGAGACCGCCCCAGATCGCCGCCGCCTGCCCCCCGATGAGCGCCGACGCCAGATCGTGGATGGAGCCGTGGCGTTCTTTGCCGACGTCGGGCTCGACGGCAACACGCGGGATCTGGCCAAACGGCTGGGCGTCACGCAGTCCCTGCTGTTCAACTACTTCGCGTCCAAATCCGACCTGCTCGAAGCGGTCTATGAACACGTCTACCTCAACCGTTTGTCCGACGACTGGCCGAGCCTTCTGACGGACCGCGACCGGTCAATCCGCGACCGCGTGCTGCAGTTCTACGACGTCTACAGCAAACTGATCTTTCAGTATGAATGGATGCGAATCTTCATGTTCTCGGGCTTAGCAGGCGCGGAATTGAATCGGCGCTATCTGGATCATTTGCGGCAGGTCATCTTCATCCCCCTGCTGGCCGAAATGCAGGCGGCGTCCCCCCATCCAGACGCGGTTCAGATGGAGGATCTGTGGAACCTGCACGGCGGCATCGTCTATATCGGCATCCGCCAGCACATCTATCAGGTCCCCTGCCCGGAGAACCCGACCGAAGCGATCACACGCGCCGTCGATCGTTTTCTGACTGCATTTGAGCTGACGTAAGCCGACGTGACTACAGGACCCTTTATCGTAGTTTAAACGATTTTGCCTTAGACAGCGCGTCATTTGCTGCATCGCATTTTCAACAAAATAGGTTGAGGTCGCCTTGAAATGACGCCAGGCCATATCCGCCGTTGCCTTTTCATCTTAGCGGTTGCCATTCAAATAGAATCGATCCGATTTTCAATTTTGTAAAGACTATTTCTAAAGCGGTAACCTCATGCAAAGTAATTCGACTTGATGACGGCTGGCCGGGCACGAATTTTCAGAAAACTGGTTAATCTATGAACGGATGCAGGATCAGATCCGAATAAGCCGAGCGATACGGCGCGGGCAGTTCGGCAACAATTGCAGTGGCAGTATCCCAAAACGCCGTGCCGCCGTTGGAAGCTCGAGTGAACGCGGACGAGCCCTTCACACATAGCAAAACGCTGGACCATCGCACCGGAAAGCCTTTTCGGAATTTTGGTCACCGTGGGGTAATCGTAGCCATGTAAGACGCGCGTGCAAAATATCGGCGCACGGCCCATTGATAGTCCGGGACCGTCGCAAATTCCTAGGAAAGTCGCCTGAACTACGTCTGAGCACAGTAAAGTAAGTTGCCAGACGGGCAAAACCACTTCGTCGTGCGGCCTCTTGCGACCGGCCAACGCTGCACTCTGCCATTGATTTGAACGGTTGTTGCTGACCAAGGCCGATTTACAGTAGAACAGTTTCGTCATATCATGTTGTCACACTGCGACGTGATCGTCGGTTAAAAACTTATTATTATCAACGCTTTGCACACAATTGAATATGCTGTCCGATCCCTACCGTCGGAGCCAATCCCCCCATCTAGCCCATGTAAACAAGGGCTTTCAGAGATCCGAAGTCGAGGCTCGACGACGAGGTGCACATTTGGGTGCACACGGCGGTGCACAACGCGTGCACGAAAGGGCCAGTTCATGCCCCGCAATCGGAACCTGCCACCCCATCTCGAACGCCGACGGTCCGGCTATTTTCTGGCGCAGGTGCTTCCCCTGCCCTCAGATCCAAAGACCAAACTGGACCCCACCGAAAAAGTCGTTCCTCTGCTTTTCGCTTCGCACCCATCTCCCGCGCGAAGCGAAGGTCCTGGCCCGTCGTCTGACAGCCATGAGCGACACGGTCTTCGCCGCTGCTGCGGAAACGACCATGACGATTGCGCCCCATATCCGGGCCAGACTGCTTAAGACCCTCGTCCGGTTAGAGATCAAAGCGTTCGAAGGTGCGCGCGCCGTGTCCGGCTATTGCACCGCGGATGGACGAACGCCGCAAACGATTGCTGGTTCGGCCGGATGTAATTAGCTGACCATCTACTTGCGGAAAATTGCACCCTGACGATGGCCTGAACGCAGCGCCATAGGGACGTCCGAAGCGCTCCGTTCATGGTGCTGCCGCTGGGGCGCGCTTGCCGACGAACATGACCTTCGCGCCCTGCGGGTCGTCCGCCTGGATCATCCAGTCGCCCTGGTCACCCGGCAGTTCCATCGGACCCTCCCGCACTTTGCCGCCGCCCGACTCGACCGCCGCCTTTGTCGTGTCGATGTCGGCGACGGCGAATGCGACGTGCCAGGCTGGCGGGGTACCCGGCACGGGGGCATCCATCATCGCTCCGAACATGTCAACGTCGTCCCGGCCGATGAAGGTATAGTCGCCCATGCCGGGCATCGGCATCGCGCCTGTCTTGGTCCAGCCGAAGAGCGCGCCGTAGAAATCCAGCGCAGCCTTCTGGTCGGAGGTCACAAGCTCGTTCCAGCAGCAATGGCCGGGCGCCATCTGGTCGAAGGCGGTGCTGTCGGCGTCGCTGTCGCCACGCATCAGATAGAACATCGCGCCCTGCGGGTCGGCAACGAAGGCGAAACGCCCGACGCCGGGAATGTCCTGTGGCGCCATGTGGATGCTGCCGCCCAGCCTTTCGACTTTCGCAGCCATGGCGTCCACGTCCGAGACACCGAAATAGATTGTCCAGATCGGGGCGAACGACGCGCCGTCCGGCGCCTTCATCACGCCGCCGACGCCAGCGCCGTCGGCGGCAAAGGTGCGGTAGTCCCGCTCCATTCCGCCTGACGGCTTGTCGAAGGTCCAGCCCATGACCTTGCCATAGAAGTCCTGGGCCGCATCCGGCGCGTCGGTCATCAGTTCATACCAGACCGGAGTTCCGTCGCGATTGGTCATTTGCCGTCTCCCTTGCGTCCCATTTCGAAGATCGGAGCGAAGCCGCCGAAGATCATGCGCTTTCCATCGAACGGCATGTCAGCGGGCGGCGTCATGCTTTCATCTTCCATCATCTTCTTCTCGGCGGCATCGGCCGTCGCCCGGTCCGGCCAGACGATCCATGAGAACACGACCGACTCATTTTCCTTGGCCAAAACCGCGCGGCGAAAGTCGGTGACCTTGCCGTCCCGCACGTCCTCACCCCAGGCCTCCATGATCTCGAGGGCACCGTAGCCCTTGAACATGTCGGCTGCCTCGGCCGCCATCTTCCGGTAGTCTTCCTTGCGATCGTCAGGGACCGGGATCAGAAATCCGCTGATATAAGTCATGGTTGGCGTTCCTTTCGATGTGAGGTGGTCGGATATGTGTGACCGGATCAACTCCTGTTGCAGCGGTTGGAGCGATTCCGCTCTTGCATGCAGCTTGTGACTTGGCGCCTCGTCAGTCGTCGAGCTTCGGATACCAGTTCTCGCCGCGTCCTTCGGGTGTCGTGTCGAGGAGGATCCAAAGCGGGTTCATGTCGGGTGCGTTGTGGGGGTCCTGGCCGGGGTCGGCGATTTCCATACCACCCTCGGCGCTGTAGAAATGGCGGACAGTGCCGTTCTTTTTCTGAAACACCGTGTAGGCGGGCGCGTCGGCGTCACGCTCACCGACGTAATCCGCCGTGTAATCACCCGATGGGTCGGAATAGAAGGTCAGCCCGGTCCAGCCGCGGTCCTTGGCGTAGGCGAGGATGCGCGAGATCGGCGAACGGGCGACGACGCCAAGTGCAACGCGCTTCTTGATGTGCCGGGCCTCGCCGTCCCACGCATCAAGTTGGGCTGAACACATCGGACAGCCCTGCTTGCGGTCCGGGCCATACATCATCGAGTAAAGGATCAGCGTGTCGTGATCACCGAACATGCCGCTCAGCTTGACGGGTCCGTCCTCGCTCTCGAAGAGATAATCCTGGGTGATTTCAGCGCCGGGCGGCAAGGCGCGCCGCTGTGCGGCGACGCGCTGGATATGACGCCGCAACTCGATTTCTTCGGCCAGTAGCGCAGTGCGTGCCGCGCGATACGCTGTGCTTTCACCCGGCCATTGCGCCGGCGCCGCGCGGGCCAGATCTTTCGCAGGTTTCAAGGGGTCAGTCGCCATCGAATCTTCCTTCCGTTGACAATATTGTTGATATCAACGTATATCACCTGATGTCAAATATTGTTCCCGTCCAAGCCACTTTCGGCATGACCTTGCGGGTCCGCGACACGTGCCTATGCCTTCACACGCAGCGTGCCGCCCGCGCCATCGCCCGCAGATTCGACGAGGCCTTGCGGCCGGTAGACCTCAGAAACGGCCAATTCTCTCTGCTGATCTCGTTGAACCGGCCCGAACCGCCGACGCTGGGGTCAGTCGCACAGCTTCTCGCAATGGACCGCACGACGTTGACGGCGAACCTCAAGCCGCTGGAACGGCGTGGCTTGCTTGCGATAACCCCTGATCCAGAGGACCGCCGCGCCCGTCGATTGACCCTGACCGCCGACGGCCTCGCGCTGCTGGAACGGGCCATTCCGATCTGGAACACGACCCACGAGGCGATCGAGACCGAGCTCGAGACCGACGCCGATCGCCTTCGCAGCGATCTGACTGCGCTCACGGCGGCGACCGCTGCGAAACCGGCACGCGGGACGTGACCATCATCCGGAGCATATGTGGTTTCGAAGTTCCTAACTGACCGCAGCAAGCTCCAACACGCACGTCTTTGCCGCAAACGCCTGATAGAGATCACGGACCCTGCTGGCTGAGTTCGGGAAGGTCCAGTCCAGTGCGTATGCGTAGAGCAAGTTTTTTCCGCTCGCATATGTCCGCGGAATAGCTTTCGAAAAAGAAGGCTCCAATCCGACCTCGTCGCGCATGTCGCCAAGATCCGCATATCTGATCAGCACGGTTTGCGGACACACCCAACGTTTTTGCCCTGACCCTCTTCCGGTCGACCTCGCAGACCCGCACAATCGTTTTCGGAAGAAGCGCCTTGGCGGGACGGCCTGTTGCGCTAGTTGCCTGCAGCAAGCCAGTTTCAACGTCGTCGGTGCCATCGCTGTAAGGAGCCATACCCCTCATGAATATTCGTCATCTTCTCGCCGCCGTCAGCGCCTCGGCCATTCTGGCCACGACGGCACAGGCCGATATCACAGTCTCCTCCAAGATCGACACGGAAGGCGGATTGCTGGGCAACATCATTGCCCTGGCCCTCGAAAACGCGGGCCTGCCGGTCGAGCGGCGACTGCAGCTGGGCGGCACGCAGGTGGTGCGCGAGGCGCTTCTGTCGGACCAGATCGACATCTACCCCGAATACACCGGCAACGCGGCCTTCTTCTTCAACGAAGCGGACAGCGATGTCTGGAAGAACGCCGAGGCCGCGCATGACCGTGCGGCGGAACTCGATGCTGCACAGAACGACGTCACGTGGCTCGACTCCGCGCCGGCCAACAACACTTGGGCGATTGCCGTGACCGGCCCCTTGGCAGAAGACAACGACCTGTCGACGATGTCGGACTTCGGCGCCTGGGTCGCCGGTGGCGGCGAGGTGAAGCTTGCAGCCTCGACGGAATTCGTGTCCTCGCCCGCCGTGCTGCCCGCCATGCAGACGACCTATGGCTTCACCCTTTCGCCCGACCAGACGGTCATCCTGTCGGGCGGTGACACCGCCGCGACGATCCAGGCCGCGGCGCGCGGCACCTCTGGCGTGAACGCCGCGATGGTCTATGGGACCGACGGCGGTGTGGGTGCGACGGGCCTCGTGGTGATGGAGGACGACAAGGGCGTGCAGCCGGTCTACGAGCCGACCCCCATCGTCCGGGCCGAGGTGCTGACCGAATATCCGGCCATCGCAGACGTCCTCAACCCGATCTTCGGCGGGCTGGACATGAAGACGCTGCAGGACCTCAACGGCCGCATCCAGGTCGGCGGTGAACCGGCAGAGGCCGTGGCCCGCGACTACCTGACGACGACGGGCGTGCTGAACTGATCGGCACCGCGATGTCTGCAAGGACATCCGCCGGACCACTGTCGATGCCCGGGGTACTCTTCGCGATCCTCGGGCTCGCAGCCCTGACCACGCCGTTCATGACGCTGGCGGCCAACCGGATCGTCGCGGGCGACGGTGTCGCGGCGTGGCGTCTTGCCAGCCCCGGGGCGACCGTCCCGGGGCTTCTTTGCATCGTCACGGGCCTTTTGCTGGGCCTTTGGGGCGCCCGACCCCGCTTGCGGCTTGCGGGGGCCGCGACTGGTCTCGCCGGGCTGGTCTGGCTGCTGATGGCCGGGGCAGAGGCGCTGCTGACAGACGCCGGCACCTATGCGCGCGTGTCGCCCGACGTCGGGTTCTGGTGCCTGCTGACGATCCTTGCCCTGCTGATGGCGGACGCCATATCGGCCCTGTCACCGGGCCCGCTCGCCAGAGCGGCCTTGCTGGTCGTGGTACTCGCGACGCTCGCACTGGTTTTCTGGTCAGGCGTCCTGTCCGACCTGTCCGTGATGAAGGAATTTGCGGTCCGTCAGCAGGCCTTTGTCCGCGCGACGCTGCAGCACCTTGGCCTTGCCTTCGGATCACTGGCTGCCGCTGCCGTCATCGGATTTCCCGTCGGGATCCTCTGCCATCGCAACGGCCGCCTGCGGGACGGCGTGCTGCCGGTCCTCAGCTTTCTGCAGACAATTCCCTCGCTCGCGATGTTCGGCCTGATGATCCCGATTCTGGGCTGGGTGGGCCATACGGTGCCGGGGGCGCAGGCCATCGGAATTGCCGGGATCGGCTTCGCGCCGGCTTTCATCGCGCTGGTGCTCTATGCCCTGCTGCCGGTCGTGGCCAATACGGTTGCCGGTCTGGGCGCAGCCCCCCCTGCAGCGCTGGAGGCAGCCCGCGGCATGGGCATGACGCCGGTGCAGCGCCTGCGGCGGGTCGAACTGCCTCTGGGGCTGCCTGTCATCCTGACGGGCCTGCGCATCGTGCTGGTCCAGAACATCGGCCTTGCGGTCATCGCAGGGCTGATCGGCGGCGGCGGCTACGGCACCTTCGTGTTCCAGGGCCTGAACCAGACGGCGACGGACCTTATCCTGCTGGGCGCCCTGCCGACGGTCCTTCTCGCCCTCGTGGCCGCCATCGTCATGGATATCCTCGTCGATCTGACCCGCAAGACACCGGAGCCCGCGCCATGATCGAGATCGACGGGATCACCAAGCTCTATGACGGTCTGCCCGCCGTCGACGATGTCACGATGACGGTCGATACGGGCACCATCACGGTCATCGTCGGCACCTCCGGGTCCGGCAAGACGACCTTGCTGCGGATGATCAACCGGCTGGAAGAGCCGACCTCCGGCAGCGTGCGGATCAACGGAGAGTCCACGCAGGCGGTCTCGCCGCACATCCTGCGGCGGCGGATCGGATACGCCATTCAGGGTCATGGTCTCTTTCCGCACTATACCGTGGCGCGCAACATCGGCGCGGTGCCGGCCCTGCTGAAATGGCCGGCACAGCAGATCGCAGAGCGCGTCGACCAGTTGCTGACGCTGTTCTCGATGGACCCCGCGCAGTTCCGCGACCGCTATCCGGCGGAACTGTCCGGCGGACAGCAGCAGCGCGTCGGCGTGGCCCGCGCGCTGGCGTCACGCCCCGATCTTCTGCTGATGGACGAACCCTTCGGCGCACTCGACCCCGTGATCCGCGCCCGTGCGCAGGACGACCTGCGCCGGATCCAGCGGCGGCTGGGGTCGACGATCATGCTGGTCACCCACGACATGGAGGAAGCGATCCGCCTTGGCGACCGGGTGGCCGTGATGGATGCGGGGCGCCTCGTGCAATATGGCGCACCGGCAGAGATCATCGCACGCCCGGTCACCGACTTCGTCGCCGACATGGTGGGCCGGGTAGAGCGTCCACTGCGCCTTCTGTCACTGGCGACGCTGTCCGAACTGGTGGAGGACGGCGCCGCCGAGGGCGAGGCACTGCCGGTCGACGCAAGCCTGCGCGACGCGCTGTCCGCCTGCCTGTGGACGGGGCGCGATGCGGTCCCCGTGGAACAGGACGGCGCGGTGATCGGACGCGTCACGTTCGATGCGATCCGCGCCCGGGCGCGCGTGCATCCGTGAAGGCGGGGCAGATCCTGCGCGGTGGCATGGTGCTGCTTCTCGTCGCTCTGGTGCTTCGCCCGGAATGGTTCTACGCGGTGCTGGCGCCCTTCGCACCGACGGGCGGGCCGGTCATCTACGAACGTGCCTCGCTGCTGTCGCTGTCGCTCAGCCATCTGGGTCTGGTCGCGGGGGCCTCCGGCCTGGCGACGGTGGTGGCGGTGACGCTGGCGATCCTCGTGACGCGGCCGCTCGGCGCCCCCTTCCGGCCGCTGTCGCGGACGATCACGAACATGGGGCAGACCTTTCCGCCCGTGGCCGTTCTGGCGCTGGCCGTCCCGATTCTCGGTTTCGGCGCGGGTCCGACGCTGGTGGCGCTTTTCCTCTATGGCCTGCTGCCGATCTTCGAGAATGCGATGACGGGTCTGTCGACCCTGCCGCCCGCGACCATGGACGCGGCGCGCGGTATCGGGCTGAACCGCTGGCAGTTGCTGCTGCGGGTCGAACTGCCGCTGGCGCTGCCGGTGATCCTGACCGGGATCCGGCTGTCCATCGTCATCGCCCTCGGCACCGCAACGATCGGGTCGACCGTGGCCGCCCGGACATTGGGCGAGGTCATCATCGCCGGCCTGCTGACGAACAACACCGCCTTCGTGATTCAGGGCGGCCTGATCGTCGGGCTGTTCGCCGTCATCATCTACGACGCCCTCGTCCGACTGGAAGCCTACTGCGCACGGCGGACGGGCCAGTAGGGCCGGGCCGACCCGTCACCATTTCCATCGCGGTCGCGCCTCCCGGCCCCCTGTCAAAAGGGCAGCAGGCGGCAGGGAACGCGGATGGTTTCCATGTTCGCCGCTCTTTCTCCGACCAGTGCGAATGCCGTTTCCAGCATCTTGCCGACATCCTGTTCCACCATCCCGACATTCCCCGGCAGGAACGATCCAAAGGGATCGAAATCGAAACACCCGTACCGGACCCGGCTTCGGGCCGCGCCAAGGCCCGCATGCCATTGCACCACCCCTTCGAGAGAGATCGTCGAGTTGACGAACAGGCCCGTCGGACCCTCCGGCGCGAAATCGTCGAGCAGTGATCGCGCCGTCTGCGCGGAATAGCCCCGGGCCATGATATGATCCTCCGGGATCGCGATCCCGCGGTCGGCATGCGCCGCCTCGAACCCGGCGATCCGGGCAGAGGTGTTGTGATCCTCCCGCCGTCCGCCGACGAAGCGCAGCGGCCCGGCCCAGCCCAGATCGCTGGCGCAGCGGTCCATGATCAGATGGGTCAGGTCCCGCGCCGCCGCGTGGTTGTCGGAAATGACCGACGGCGCCAGCGTTCCCGGCAGATCGAGGTTGATCGACTGCACGCCTGATGCCTTGCAGAAGGCAGAAATGCGGTCGGGGTCCGTCGCCCCGGTCGAGATGAGGCATTCCGCCTGATAGGACACCAGCTCCTTCGCGGCCTCGAACTCCAGCTCCGGATCGCGCTGGGTGCAGGTCACGACGGGAAACAGGTTGCGGTCCCGCGCCATCGCCTCGAACTCTTCCGCGATGTGACCGAAGTAGCGGTTGTCGTATTTTGGCACGATCATCCCGATGATGTGCGACCGCTCGCGCCGCAGCAGGCTGGCCTGTGCATTGACCGCATAACCCTCCTGCTCTGCAATGCGCAGCACGCGGTCGGCGAGCGACCGGCTGAGCCTGCGCTTTTGCCATGACCCGTTCAGGACGGCGCTGACGGCACTGGGCGACGCCCCCGCCAACGCCGCGATGTCGTAGATCGTCGTCCGCTTCGCGTCGTTGCGCATCCTGCCTCCTCAATCATCCCGAAAGATATCTTGACCGAGTTCAATCGATGCAGCAAGTTTGCACAATCGATTGTGCAACGAATCAATCGACGACATCGCGGAGCGATCCGTTGGGAGGATGCCAAGGATATCGTTGATGGCCGCCCGGTCGCATGACCGGACGCCAGCGCCGCGATCCTGTGCCGCAGCGATGTGAAAACTGGGATCGGAGGAGATATCTCATGAAGACTTCAATGACATTGACGGCCGCTTCGGCGCTGGCCGTGGCTTTCTGCGCCACCGGGGCTGCAGCGCAGACCGTCGCATTCCTGATGCCCGATCAGGCGTCGACCCGCTACGAGGAGCATGACTGGCCGGGCTTCCAGGACGCGATGAAGACCGAATGCCCCGACTGCCAGCTCGTCTACCAGAACGCCAACGGCGACGTGGCGCTGCAGCAGCAGCAGTTCAACTCGGTCATCGCGCAGGGGGCCAAGGTCGTCGTGCTCGACCCGGTCGATTCGGCAGCCGCCGCGGCGCTGGTGGAAATCGCCCACAGCCAGGACGTGAAGGTCATCGCCTACGACCGCCCAATCCCGGATTCGCCCGCTGACTTCTACGTGTCCTTCGACAACGAGGGCATCGGGTACGCCATCGCCCAGTCGCTGGTCGACAAGCTGAAGGCGGACGGCGTGGCGGACGGCGCGGGCGTTCTGCAGATCAACGGATCGCCCACCGACGCGGCCGCCGGTCTGATCCGCGACGGCATCGACCGGGCGCTGGACGGATCGGTCTACAAGACCTTGTCCGAATACGACACGCCGGACTGGGCACCGCCCAAGGCGCAGGAATGGGCCGCCGGCCAGATCACGCGCTTCGGCGCCGACATCAAGGGCATCGTGGCCGCCAACGACGGCACCGGCGGTGGTGCCATCGCCGCGCTGAAGGCCGCGGGCGTCGACCCCCTGCCCCCGGTCACCGGCAACGACGCGACCATCGCGGCGCTGCAGCTGATCATCGCGGGCGACCAGTACAACACGATCTCCAAACCCTCGGAAATCGTGGCGGAGGCCGCGGCCAAGGTCGCCAAGACCCTGCTGGACGGCGGCACGCCCGAGGCTTCGACCACCCTCTACGACACCCCCTCGCAGCTTTTCGTGCCGGCGGTCGTGACGCAGGAAAACATCAAGGCCGAGATCTTCGACAAGGGCATCCAGACCCCCGAGGAGGTCTGCACCGGCGAATACGCAGAGCCCTGCAAGACCATGGGCATCATGCAGTAAACATCGACGGGTGCGGCGCAAGGCGCGCCGCACCCCTTCCTTGGGAGGGGACATCATGGAACAGGCATCTGCCGCGCATGCGCCCGGCGAACTGATCCTGCGCCTGCGGGGCGTGGGCAAGAAATTCGGCGCCGTGACGGCGCTGGAAGACATCGACCTCGATGTCCACGCGGGCGAGGTCGTGGCCCTCGTCGGCGACAACGGGGCCGGCAAGTCGACGCTGGTCAAGGTGCTGGCCGGCGTGCACCAGCCCACCTCGGGCACGATCGAGGTGCAGGGCAAGGCCGTCACCCTCGACACCCCCGGCAAGGCGCTGGAGCTTGGCATCGCCACGGTCTTTCAGGATCTGGCCCTGTGCGAGAACCTCGATGTCGTCGCCAACCTCTTTCTCGGGCACGAGATTTCGCCCTGGCGGATGGACGAGGTGCAGATGGAGGTCCGCGCCTGGACCCTGCTGCAGGAACTCGCCGCCCGCATCCCCTCGGTGCGCGAACCCATCGCGTCCCTGTCCGGCGGCCAGCGCCAGACCGTCGCCATCGCGCGGTCGCTGCTGCTGGAACCGCAGATCATCATGCTGGACGAACCGACCGCCGCCCTTGGGGTCGCCCAGACCGCCGAGGTGCTGAACCTGATCGAACGGGTCCGCGCACGCGGTCACGGGGTGATCCTGATCTCGCACAACATGGAAGACGTCCGCGCCGTCGCCGACCGTATCGTGGTGCTGCGGCTGGGCAAGAACAACGGCGTCTATACCGCCGAGACCTCGCATCAGGAACTGGTCGCGGCGATCACCGGGGCGAACGAGAACGCCGTCTCGCGCCGCGCCGCACGCAAACTCGAGGAAGTGGATCAGGGCTGATGGCACAGGACATGCAAACCAAGGCAACAGGTGCACGGCTCGATCAGGGCGACAGTCGCGTCCGCCACGACACGGGGCTGTCCGGGGCCCTGCGCGGCTTCGTCGATCGGGTCAGTTCCGGCGATCTGGGAATGCTGCCGGTCGTCGTCGGCCTCGTGCTGATCTCGGTCGTGTTCAGCCTGCTGAACCCCGTCTTCCTCGCCCCGGCCAACCTCGTCAACGTGCTCTTCGATGCCGCCGCCGTCGGGTTCATCGCCCTCGGCGTGGTCTGCGTCCTGCTGCTGGGAGAGATCGATCTGTCCATCGGTTCAATGAGCGGTCTGTCCTCCGCCATCATCGGCGTGCTCTGGATCAACACGGGCCTGCCGCTGGCCGTGGCCATCGCCGGATCGCTCGCCATGGGCGCGCTTGTCGGCGTGGTCTACGGCGTCCTGCGCAACAAGTTCGAGATGCCAAGCTTCGTGGCGACGCTCTCCGGCCTGCTGGCGCTTCTCGGCCTGCAACTCTACATCCTCGGGCCCACGGGGTCGATCAACCTGCCCTTCAGCTCGCCGCTAGTCCGCTTCGGACAGATCCTGATCATGCCGGCGTGGCTGTCGTATCTGGTCGCCATCCTGCCGGGCGTGCTAATTGTCATCGGGGCGGTCCGCACCAATGCGCAGCGCACGGCGGCGAACCTGTCCTCGCCCGGGATTAGCATCGCTATCGCCAAGGCGGCCGTCCTCACCCTCGGCCTCGTCTTCGCGGTCTACTACCTCGAGCTCAGCCGCGGCGTGCCGTGGATGTTCGGCGTCTTCGTAATGTTCGTCGTGCTATTGGATTACGCGCTGGTGCGCACCCAGTGGGGCCGGTCAATGTTCGCCGTCGGCGGCAACGCCGAAGCCGCGCGCCGGTCCGGCATCAATGTGCAGCGCATCCGCATGTCCGCCTTCATGGTCTGTTCGACCTTCGCGGCGCTGGGCGGTGTCTTCGCCGCTGCCCGCCTCGCCTCGGCCAGCCAGCAGGCCGGATCCGGCGACGTGAACCTGAACGCCATCGCCGCGGCGGTGATCGGCGGCACCTCGCTTTTCGGCGGGCGCGGGTCGGCGTGGTCGGCGCTGCTCGGCGTGCTCGTCATCATGGCGATCTCGAACGGGTTGACGCTGCTGAACCTGTCGTCCTCGCTGCGCTACATGATCACGGGGGGTGTCCTTGCCGTCGCCGTCATCGTCGACAGCCTTGCCCGCCGGTCCCGCGCCAGCCACGGCCGCGCGTAAATCACAGGATAAGAAAATGACGAACCGCATGGACAACAAGACCGCTGCCATCACCGGCGCGGCATCGGGGATCGGGCTGGAATGCGCCCGCATCCTGATCGAGGAAGGCGCGCAGGTCGTCCTGATCGACCGCGCCGCCGACCGCCTTCACGCCCTGTGCGAAGAGTTGGGCGACAATGCCAAACCCTTGGTGATCGACCTACTCGACGGGCCACAGGTCAGCGGCATGGTCCCGAAGATCGAGGCGCTCGTCGGCCCGCTCGACATCTTCCATGCCAATGCCGGGGCTTACGTCGGCGGTCCGGCGGCAGAGGGCGACCCGGACGTCTGGGACCGGATGCTGAACCTGAACATTAACGCCGCCTTCCGCAGCGTGCAGGCGGTGCTGCCCGGCATGATCGACCGCAAGAGCGGTGACGTGATCTTCACCAGTTCCGTCGCCGGCGTGGTCCCCGTGGTGTGGGAGCCGATCTACACCGCCTCCAAATTCGCCGTGCAGGCCTTTCTGCACGCGACACGCCGACAGGTATCCCAATACGGCATCCGCATGGGTGCCGTCCTCCCGGGGCCAGTCGTCACGGCCTTGCTGGACGACTGGCCGAAGGAGAAGATGGAGGAGGCGCTGGCCAACGGATCGCTGATGCAACCGCGAGAGGTGGCAGAGGCCGTTCTGTTCATGCTGACCCGCCCCCGCGGCGTGGTGATCCGCGACATGGTCATCCTGCCCAACAGCGTCGACCTGTGACGGGACGGGGGACCGGCATGACTCAGCAAACGGACAAGACCGACGGCTACCTGCTCGGCGTCGATGTCGGCACCGGCAGCGCACGCGCGGGCGTCATCGCGACCGACGGAACCCTCGTCGGCACCGACAGCCACGCCATTGTCCTGCACCGTGACGGCGACTGCGTCGAGCAATCAAGCGAGGACATCTGGCAGGCCGTCGCACAGGCTGTCCGCGGTGCCGTCGCCAAGGCCGGTATCGCGCCGGGCGACATCCGCGGGATCGGCTTCGACGCCACCTGCTCGCTGGTCGTCCTCGGCTCGAACGGGGTGCCACTGCCGGTGGGCGATCCCTCTCACCCGGAACGGAACATCATGGTCTGGATGGATCACCGCGCGCTTGAACAGGCCGAGCGCATCAATGCCACAGGCCACCGCGTCCTCGATTACGTCGGCGGCCGCATCTCGCCAGAGATGGAAACGCCGAAGCTTCTCTGGCTGAAGGAAAACCGCCCCGACATCTACGCCGCCGCATGGCAGTTCATGGATCTGACCGACTACCTGACGTGGCGGGCCACCGGCGATCTGGCCCGTTCGGTCTGCACGGTCACGTGCAAGTGGACCTATCTGGCGCACGAGGATCGCTGGGACGCCGACTATTTCCGGACCGTCGGGCTGGCGGACCTGGCGGAGGACGGGTTTCGCCGCATCGGAACGCGGATCGTGCCCGCCGGCACGGCCCTCGCGAGCGGCCTGACGGCGGCGGCTGCAGATGACCTTGGACTGCCGGCGGGAACACCTGTCGGCGCGGGCCTGATCGACGCCCATGCGGGCGGCATCGGGTCCGTCGGTGCCGCAGGCGGCGGCGGGGCCACCGCCAACATGGCCTATGTCTTCGGCACTTCGTCCTGCACCATGACCAGCACAACCGCGCCCGTCTTCGTGCCCGGCGTCTGGGGGCCCTATCATTCGGCGATGGTGCCGGGTCTCTGGCTGAACGAGGGCGGCCAGTCCGCCGCCGGTGCCGCCATAGAACAACTGCTTCTTCACCACCCGATGGCACCCGAGGCGTCGGCCATGGCCGATGCGGCCGGCCTGTCCCTCCCCGCCTTTCTGGCACGGCAGGCAGAGAAGACGCTGGCCGGGTCGCAGGATGCCGCCCAGCTTGCGGGCCGCATCCATGTCGTGCCGGAATTCCTCGGCAACCGCGCGCCCTTTGCCGAACCGGACACGCGTGCCGTCATCGCGGGCCTTGGCATGGCGCGCGATCTCGACAGCCTCGTCGCGCTTTACATCGCGGGTCTGTGCGGCATCGGCTATGGCCTGCGCCAGATCATCGACGCGCAGACCCGCGCCGGTGCGCCGGTCGCACGGATCATCATCAGCGGCGGGGCCGGTCGCAGCGCGCTGGTGCGCCAGATCCTCGCCGATGCCACCGGGGTCGAACTGACCTCTCCCGCCACGGCAGAGCCGGTGCTGCTGGGCGCCGCGATCCTCGGCAGCGTGGCGGCGGGCGTCCATCCCGACATTCCCGCCGCCATGGCCCGCATGTCGTCCTTCGCCGCACGTTTCGCGCCGCAGGGCGGGGCCGTGCGCGACCTGCATCAGGCCCGGTTCGACACCTTCACGCAGCTTCAGTCGGTGGCGCGCAGGATCGCGGGTCAGCAGGGCGAGCCGCCGAGGGCATAGCCCTGTCACCGCGCCGGTCATCCAGCGCCACGGCCGTCCCATACGATCCCAAGGTGGCACCCCGTTGCCAAGCCCGGCCCGACGCCTTAACCCGGCAGCCAGCAAACAGGAGCTGCACCATGGGTGAAATCACGCTCGTCCGTCACGGGCAGGCCAATTCCGCCGCCACGACAGAGGCGGAATACGACCGCCTGTCCGACCTTGGCCACAGCCAGGCGAAATGGCTGGGCGACTGGATGCGCGACCATGACCGGCCCTATGACGTCGTCCTGTCCGGTACCCTGCGGCGCCAGCGGGAAACCGTCGCCGGCATGGGCTTTCCAGACGCGGCCACCGACGACCGTCTGAACGAGATCGCCTACTACGACCTGACACACGAGATGAAGGCGGTCCACGGCACCGACCGCGCCGGCCCCGAGGATTTCGTCACCCATTTCCCCGCCACCCTGACCGCCTGGCGGGCAGGAGAGATCGGCGGCGCCGAATACTACGACGACTTCCGCGCCCGCGTGAAGGATGTCATGGACATGGCGGCACAGCCGGGCCGGCGCGTGCTGTGCGTCTCCTCCGGCGGGATCATCGCGCAGGCGATTTCCGATGTCCTCGGCCTCGACATCCCGCAGATGGCGCGCATCGCCCTGCCGATCCTGAACACCTCCGTCCACCGGATCCAGATCACCGACCACGGGCCGCTCGTGACCTGCTACAACAGTGCACCGCACCTCGATACCGCCGCACGCGCGGACCAGCGCACCTTTTACTGAAAGCACACCCATGCTGACCCTGCATTACAATCCCCTGACCGTCGCCCCCGTCGTCGCCATCGTGATGGAGGAGCTGGAACTGGACTACACGCCGGTGCTCGTCGACTTCCGCGCGGCGCAGCAGACCTCTCCCGCCTACCTGGCCCTGAACCCCAAGGGACGGGTGCCGACGCTGGAAACCCCGCACGGCGTCATCACCGAGACCGGTGCGATCCTCGACTGGCTCGCCGCCGTGCATGGCCCGCACCTCGTCCCCGACGACCCCTTTCAGGCGGCCCGGATGAGAGAGACGATGTATTACCTCGCCTCCACCCTGCATGTGAACTACGCCCACGCCCTGCGCGGCGCCCGCTGGGCCGATCTGGAAACCTCCTGGGCCGACATGTCCGCCAAGGCGCCGCACACGATGGCGGCGTCGCTGGCCTACCTCGAAGGACACCTCGACTTCGCCCCCTTCGCCATTGGCACGGGCCTGACGCTGGCCGATCCGTGGCTTTTCGTCCTGACGGGTTTCGCGACGCGGCTGAACATCGACCTTGCGCAGTTTCCGAACCTGTCGGCCCATCAGGTGCTGATGAACGACCGCTACGCCGTCCGGGCCGCGCGCAACAAGGGGATGCTGGCATGACACACCTTTGGGTCCGCGCGGAATCCCGCGATCACGAGGCGCGCGTCGGTATCATGCCGCTGGGCGTGACGGAACTGGTCCGGCAGGGCATGCGCGTCACGGTCGAGGACAGCACGCAGCGCATCGTCCCCACCGCCGACTACGCCGCCGCCGGGGCAGAGATCGCGCCGGAAGGGTCGTGGCCGGAAGCCCCGCTTGACGCGCTGATCTTCGGCCTCAAGGAACTGCCCGCCGACGGCACGCCCTTGCGCCACACGCACATCATGTTCGGCCATGCCTACAAGGGCCAGCCCGACGGGCGCGTCCTGCTCGACCGGTTCCGGGCGGGCGGCGGGCGTCTGCTGGACCTTGAATACCTGATAGAGGAAGGCGGCCGCCGCGTCGCCGCCTTCGGCTACTGGGCGGGCTACGCAGGGGCCGCCGTCAGCCTGATGTGCTGGATGGCGCAGCAGCGCGGTCAGGTCATGGGACCGGTCCGCGCCGTCCCGTCGCAATCGCATCTGCTGGCCGACCTGCAGGGCGATCTCGTGCAGCTCGGCACGCAGCGTCCGACCGCACTCATCATCGGGGCGCTGGGGCGCGTCGGCACCGGGGCGGCCGACCTGTGCCGCGACATGGGGGTCGCCACGACCAAATGGGACATGGCCGAAACCGCCTCCGGCGGGCCGTTCCCCGAAATCCTGCAGCACGAGATGTTCTTCAACTGCATCCTCGCCCGTCCCGGCACGCCCGTCTTCGTGCCCGCCAGCGCCAAGGTCGCCGACCGCCGCCTGAGTGTGATCGGCGACATCGCCTGCGACCCCGACAGCGATTTTTCCCCGATCAAGGTCTACGACCGCGTGACGACATGGGACGCCCCCGCCCTGCGGGTCCACGACTCACCGGTCCTCGACGTCACCGCCATCGACAACCTGCCGTCGCTGATGCCGCTCGAATCCTCTCAGGACTTCGCCGACCAGTTGCTGCCGCACCTGGCGACGCCAGAGTCGGACGTCTGGGAACGCGCGGCAGAAATCTTCCGCCGCGCGATGGCCTAGCTCTTGGGGCGAAAGATGCCGTAGTAGGCCCAGTCCGGCAGGAACTGCCCCAGCCGGAACAGCCACGAGAACATGACCGGAAAGCTCTTCTTGAACCGGGTCGGGTTGTTCATGTGGTCGAATATCTCGGTCGCGGCGTCCTCGGGCTCCATGATGAACGGCATGTTGAAATCGTTCTTCTCGGTCAGCTGGGTCTTGACGAAGCCGGGATTGACGACCTGCACATCGACCCCGGTCTTGCGCAGGTCTGCGTACATGCACTCTGCCAGCGACATGATCGCAGCCTTCGACGCCGTATATCCGATGGTCCCCGGCAGCCCCCGGAACGCCGTCAGGCTGGAGGTCACGACGATGTGCCCCCGGTCACGGGCGGTGAAATCCTTCATCACGCTGCCGATCACCCGGCTGGCACCGACGTAGTTCACGTCCGCCATCTGCTCTGCCTGCCTGTTGTCCCATTCGGACGACCGCATCGGCCAGTAGACGCCCGCCAGATAGACCAGTCCGTCGATCTCTCCCACCTGCTTGCGCGCGGCCTCGACCGAGTCCAGATCCGACACGTCCACCGTCACCCATGACGCCCGGCCCGGCAGTTCGGCGACCAGCGACCGCAACCGATCCTCCGACCGGGCAGAGACGATGACCTCGACGCCGACGCGGCTCAGCTTGTGCGCCAGCGCGCGGCCCAGACCCTCGCTCGCGCCCACGATCCAGTATCTCTTGCCTTGCCAGTCCACGTCGCTCTCTCCTGTCGGTTGGTCCCCTTCAGATAGCCCCGGACCCGCGTTCCTCAAGCGGCGTGGCCCACAACAGGGCAATTGCCAGCAGTTTCAGGCCGCAAGGCACGCCTGCGTAAAGCCACGTCAGCAGCGTCAGGGCCCCCGCCGGGCTGTCGCCGCCGGACACGAACCCTGCCTGTTCCAGTAGTGGCAGCAGCACGACGGCGGCAAAGGCCAGCGTCAGCTTGTTGACGAGGCTCCACAGCCCGAACCCCTGCCCGCCGTTGGGCGACACGACCGCCATCCGCCGCGCGAACATGGCGGGCAGCAGCGTCAGGTCGGCCCCGATGCTGGCCCCCGACAGCACGCAGACGATGGCAAAGGCCACCTGATCCCCCGCCCCCAGCCGCAGGGTGTAGCCGAAGGACACGACCGCCAGCGCCATCGCCGCCAGCAACACCCGTTTCGCGCCGAACCGCCGCGCAAGGGCCGACCAGAATGGCGAGGAACAGGCCGCGGCGAGGAAGAACAGCACTAGCAGTGGCCCCTCCCACCCCGGCGCCTGCAGGCGACCGTCGACATAGAACAGGAACAGGGTCGATGACACCGCCAGCGGCGTCGCGTTCACCAGCGCCAGCAGCAGCAGCCGGCGCGTGATGCCGTCCGATAGGATCGTGCGGATCGGCGTCGCCTCGGCCACCGTCCGGCCCCGCCACTCCGGCCACATGACGACCGCCGCGACCAGCGCGAGCACCGCAAAGCCCCAGGCAAAGACGGCAAAGGGCGCGGCCACGGCGCCCATCAGCAGCGTCGGCGCGATGGCGGCGGCGCAGATGCCCAGCAAAGCCCCCGTCTCGCGCCAGGCCGCCAGCCTGACGTGGCCGTCGTCGCCCGTTCCCGCCTTGGCGATGCCCTGCGCATAGAAGTTGATCGTCAGGAAGGAAAATGCGCTGAACAGCGCGGTGATCGTGATCCCGAACCACCACAACGGCGCGACCGGCGGCGGCACCGCGAAAAGGCCCAGCATCGCCAGCGCCAGCAGCACGACGCCCCCCGTCACCGCCAGCGCCTTGCGCCGGTCCAGCCGCTCGCTGACCCAGCCCAGCGCCGGGTCCTGCACCACGTCCACCAGCCGCAAGGCCGCCAGCAGCGCGCCCAGCGCCGTCAGGCTGACGCCATAGGTGTCGGCATAGTATTTCGGCGCGTAGATGTAGATCGGCAGCCCGGCCGCGTTGACAATCGCCGCAAACAGCGCGAAGGCGGGCAGCCGCGTCAACTGACCTCGTCCGTCGGCGGCTTGGACCAGCGCCGGAACGTCGCGCCCTTCCACCACAGCTTGACCGCCTGCCAGTGAATCAGCGCCAGCACCCGCCGCGACCCGAAGGGCCGCCGCAGGATGGCGCGGATGATCCTCCCGTTCGTCAGCGGCCGCCGCGCCCCGCTCAGCGTCGCGACCAGACCGCCTTCACCCCGGGTATAGTCGATGCGGATGTCGATGGCCTCTGACGTGATGTCAAAACGGAACACATATCCGCCTGAAATCGGCTGAAAAGGCGAGACATGAAATATCTTCTCCGCCGTCAGCCGCGTTTCCGCGGTGATCGGCGCAAGGTCCGGCGTGCGGCACAGATAGGAATGACGGTCGCCAAAGGTATTGCCCACCTCTGCAATCACGCAGCGCAGCACGCCCGCATCGTCATGGATCAGCCAGAAGCTGACCGGATTGAACACATGCCCCAGCACCCGCGGCTGCGCCAGCAGGTCGATCCTTCCGGTCAGGTCGACCCCGTTCGCCTTCAACACCTGCCGCACCCATTCCGCACCCCGCCCGTCCTTGATGGCCCCGCCGTGGTCGCGGTCGTGCAGCGCCATGACCCCGCGCCGGTTTCGGCCGAACAGTGCCGGCCCCCGCACCGCCGCCTCTGCATCGCAGATCACGTAGTCGATGGAATAGCGAAAGGCGTTCTTCACCGCCCCCTTGCGCCCGTGAAAGGTCTGGCCGGCGACATGATCGATGCCAGAGCTCATCGCCCGCTCACTCCGCCGCCAGTTCCAGCCGCTCGTTCGCATTCAGCGCGGTCACGACGTCATAAGCCGACGACAGCCCGTCCTCGTGAAAGCCGTTCTTCATCCAGGCCCCGCAGAACCACGTCCGGTTCGCGCCGTTCATCGCCTGTGCCCGCGCCTGCGCCGCCAGCGCCGCCGTGTCGTAGACCGGGTGTCGCAGGGTGGTCTGGTCCCAGATCAGTTCCTCGCGGATCGGGCGCGTGGTGTTCAGCGTGACCATGAAGTTCTGCTCACCCAGCCAGGGCTGCAGCGAGTTCATCCAGTAGGTCAGGTCGATCTGGTCGCTGCGCTTGTCATGGGTCTCGGTATAGATCCACGACGCCCAGACCTTGCGCCGCCGCGGCATGATGGCCGTGTCCGAATGCAGCACCACGCTGTTGGGCTGGTAGCGGATCGCGCCCAGCACGGCACGCTCGTCCGGCGTCGGATCGGCCAGCAGCGCCAGCGTGTCGTCGGAATGGCTGGCAAAGACCACCTCGTCGAAATCCTCCCACTCCGACCCCGTCCCGCGCACCTGCACCCCCGACGGCCTGCGCCGCACGCCTGCAACCGGCGTTCCCAGCCTGACATCGACGCCGCGCCGGTCCAGATCGGCGGCCAGACGCTGCACGTACTGGGTGCTGCCACCCTCTACCGTGTACCACTGGTGCTGGCCCGTGGCGCCCAGCAGCGCGTGATTGTCGAAGAAGCTCAGCAGCGCGAAGGCAGGGAAGTCGAGGATCTTCTCCTTCGGCGTGGACCAGATCGCGCCAGAGAACGGCAGCAGGTAGTGATCGCGGAAATAATCCGACAGGCCCAGCTTGGCCAGCAGCCCCCCGATGGTCAGATCCGTGTCCCGGCAGGCCGCCAGCCCGTGCTTGTTGAAATGCAGCACGTCGCGCACCATCCGCAGGAAATACGGATTGCCCGCGTTGCGCCGCTGCGCGAACAGCGCGTCGAGAGAGGTCAGCGCATATTCCAGCCGCCCGCCGCCAAATGACGCGCCGAAGCTCATGTTGCTTTTCACCACCGGCACCGACAGGTGGTCGAACAGCGCCGCCAGATGTGGATAGTTCGCGTAGTTGAACACGATGAACCCGGTATCGACGGCCACATCGCCCTTTGGCCCTGCCATCCGCGTCCGCGCATGGCCTCCCAGCCGCGGACAGGCCTCGAACAGCACGACCCGGTGATCCCGTGCCAGCGCATGGGCCGCGCCCATGCCTGAAATGCCGGCACCGATCACGGCCACCTTGCGCGGCAGATTGGTCGAGGTCTCGAATGGCATGCAGGCGTCTCCGTCGCGGGCGTGAGTGCTTATGGCACAGGCACGCAGGGGCGGGTAAAAAGGTTGCTGGTATGCCGCGTGGTCAACTGTCGCAGCTTCAGTTCCAGGCCAGCGGGGTCAGCACCTGCCCCACCTGCATGAAGCCGTCGCCGTTCCGGTCGAAATAGAAGGTCTTGCCCGGATAGGCGCCGCGCACGACGTACTGGCCGTCTTCCAGCGTCAGGATGCCCGGCCGCCCGGTCGACGAGTCACCACAGACCGCCCGGCCCTGCTGGCAGGGCACGAACTTGTAGGTCTGGATCGTGCGCAACGGGTTCGGATCACGGGTAATCGCCGAAATCGCGACGCCGTCGGTAAAGGGTGTGTCGCCGAACGCATCGGTCGCGGCAGCCCCGATGGCGCGGGGCCCATCGCCGAAAGAGGTTGAACAGGCGCCAAGGGCCACAAGGGCAAGGGCGATCAGCGGCTTCATCATCATGTCAGTCCTTTTCCGTCCACGTCAGTCTTGGCCGCTGGCCCGCCGCGGCGCAAGAGGCAAAGGCGCGCTCTCCACCACCGGGACCACTTCCTCGAAATCGAAGTTGTCCAGCCGGTCCGCCCGCTTGCCCGCCCGCGTCGCCGCCGTCAGCACGCCCGCCACGTCCTCGCCCGCCTGCCGCAGGTGCGTCTCCAGCTTGCCGGCCTTCTCTGTGATGATCTCCACGTCGCGGTGCAGCTGCTTCAGCGCCGTGCGGATCGCCCCCGCCTGTTCGCGCATTCGCGCGTCCTTCAGGATCGCACGCATCGTGTTCAGCGTGGCCATGCATGTGGTGGGCGACACGATCCAGACCCGCGCATCGAAGCCCGCACGCACCACCTCCGGCAGGCGGGCATGCAGTTCCGCATAGACCGCCTCGGACGGCAGGAACATGATGGCGCCATCCGCCGTCTCGCCCTCGATGATGTATTTCTCACTGATGTCGCGGATATGTTTGCGCACCGCATAGGCCAGCGCCCGCAGGGCATTGGCTTGGTTGTCACGCCCTTCGGCGGCGGTCAGCGCTTCCCAGGCTTCCAGCGGGAACTTGGCATCGATGACGAGCGGCCCCGGCGGGTTCGGCAGGTGCACGATGCAGTCCGCCCGCTTCCCGTTCGACAGCGTGTGCTGCAGGGTAAAGCTGTCCGCGGGCAGCGCCTTGCCCACGATGTCGGTCAACTGGATCTCGCCGAACAGGCCCCGCCGCTGCTTGTTCGACAGGATGTCCTGCAACGACAGCACGTCGCCCGACAGCTTCTCGATATTGGTCTGGGCGCGGTCGATGGTGGCCAGCCGTTCCTGCAGCGCCGTCAGCTGCTTGGCGGATTTCTCCGCCGATCCGGTCAGCGTCTCCTTCATGCGCTCCTGCACCTCCGCCAGCCGCCGCTCCATGGTGCCAAGGACATGGGTCTGCGCCACGCTCTGCGCCTCGGCCACGGTGCTGATGTTGGCAGCCAGCTGAGTCTGCCCGGTGCCCAGCGCCTGCATGTAATCCGACAGCTGCCCCATCTGGCCGGTCAGGTCGCGCATCGCCTGCCCCTGCCGCCGCGATCGCCACAAAGCCGCCAGCACGATCAGCAGCACCGCCCCCGCGAGCAACATGGCAGGATCGGTCAGCGCGTAATTCTGGTCGCCCAGCCGGATCATGTGCGCCCGAACAGCCGTTCGATATCGGTCATCGACAGGGTGACGGAGGTCGGCCGCCCATGGTTGCACTGCCCGGAAAGGGGCGTCGCCTCCATCTCTCGCAGCAGGGCGTTCATCTCCGGCCCCGACATGCGCCGCCCTGTCCGGACAGACCCGTGGCAGGCCATCCGGCTCAGGATCGCGTCGATCCGCGCGCGCAGCGGCGCCGTATCGCCCCCGTCCTGCAACGCGTCCAGCACGTCGAGGATCAGCCGCTTCGCATCCACCGTGCCAAGGATCGCCGGCGTCTCGCGCACTGCGATCGCACCGCCGCCAAAAGGTTCGATGCTCAGCCCCAACCCGGCCAGATCCTCGGCCACCGCCAGCAGCTGGTCCGCCTCCGCCGGTGTCAGATCGACGATCTCCGGGATCAGCAGGGCCTGCGCCGGCACGCCCTTGTCCGCCATCTGCGCCTTCAGGCGCTCGTAGACCAGCCGCTCGTGCGCCGCATGGGCATCGACGATGACCAGCCCCTCTGCCGTCTGCGACAGGATGTAGTTCTCGTGCAACTGCGCCCGCGCCGCCCCCAGCGGCAGGCGTTCCGCCCCGCCCTGATCCTCCGCCACCGGCTCGATCCGGGCAGAGGGTTGTTCCGCGAACCCCGATTGAAAGGTCATCGATGCCGCCGTGAACCGCGGTGACACCGAAGGCCGGTCCATCTGATAGACCCGCGCCGGACCCTGCGGCGCGGCCTGCGGCGTCATCGCCCCCAGCACCGCGTGACCGACGGTCGTGGCGCTGCGGTGCCCGGCGCCCGCCAGCGCATGACGGATTCCCGACACGATCAGCCCGCGGACGACGGCGGGATCGCGGAAGCGCACCTCCGACTTCGCCGGATGCACGTTGACGTCGACCAGCGTCGGGTCGCAGTCGACGAACAGGCAGGCCACCGGATGCCGGTCACGCGACATCACGTCCATATAGGCCGCCCGCAAGGCACCCAGCAGCATCCGGTCCCGCACCGGTCGCCCGTTCACGTTCAGATACTGCGCCACCGCCGCGCCCTTGGAATAGGTCGGCAGCGCCGCGGCGCCCGTCAGGTGGAACCCCTCCCGTTCCGCGTCCAGCGGCAGGGCGTTGTCGTTAAAGTCGCGGCCCAGCACCATGCGCAGCCGCCCCCGCAGGGCGTCGAACAGGTCGCCCGTCTCACCGTCGGCGCGGAACAGCGTCCGGCTGTCGCCCCCGGTCGCGTCGCGCAGCACGAAGGTCACGAAGGGCTCCGCCATCGCCAGCCGGCGCACCACGTCCACCACGGCCTGCGTCTCTGCGCGGTCAGTGCGCAGGAACTTCAGCCGCGCCGGGGTGGCAAAGAACAGGTCGGCCAGATCGACCTGCGTGCCCTTCGTCAGCGCCGCCGGCGTCACCGGACCCATCCGACCGCCCGTCACCTGCACCGTCGCGGCCCCCGCGCCGGATCGGCTGGTGATCGTCAGCCGTCCCACGGCGCCCAGTGATGGCAGCGCCTCGCCCCGGAACCCGAAGGAGTGGATGTTCAAAAGGTCCGTGCCGTCGATCTTGGATGTGGCATGCCGCGACAGCGCCAGCGGCAGGTCGTCGGCGGCGATGCCGCAACCGTCGTCCACCACCCGGATCAGGGTCTTGCCGCCGTCCGCGATCGTCACCTCGATCCGGGTCGCGCCCGCGTCGATGCTGTTCTCGACCAGCTCCTTCACGGCAGAGGCCGGCCGCTCCACAACCTCTCCGGCCGCGATGCGATTGATGGCGGCTTCGTCCAGCTGGCGGATCACCGGCCGCTGGACATCGCGCATCTGGGGTGCAGTCAAAGTCATGCCACAAGGGATAGCATGACCGCCCGCGATTCTGCGAGCGGGAATTGCAAGCTGCCGTGGCGGCCGGGCGTTGAATTTTCGTAGAAAATTCGTGACCCCGCCCGCTGCCGCGCCCTGCGGCTGTCAGTTTGCCGCCGCCAGCCCCTCCGGTTCGCCCACCACGACGAAGTGCAGGCGGTCGGGCTGCAGCAGCGTCGCCGCCAGACGGTTCACGTCGTCCAGCGTCACGGCCGCCAGCATCTCGTTGCGGTTCTCGACGTATTCCGGCGGCAGGTCGATCACCTGCATGCCGACGAGGATGCTCGCAATCTCGGCATTCCCGTCGAAGCGCAGGGGATAGGCGCCGGTCAGGTAGGTCTTGATCTTGTCCAGCTCCTCCTGCGTGACGCCGTCGCGGGCGATGCGGGCCCATTCCGCGCGGATCACCTCGATCGCCTCTGCCACCGTCGCGTTCGAGGACGCGACCTGCCCCATCCACAGGTCGGCGTGGAATTTCGGCACGAGGAAGGTGCTGACGCCATAGGTCAGCCCGCGCTTTTCGCGCACCTCGTTCATCAGCCGCGATTCGAAGCCCGCGCCGCCCAGGATCTCGTTCAGCACGTAGGCCGCCATGTAATCCGGGTCGTCGCGGCGCAGGCCCGGCTGGCCGAACAGCGCGACCGACTGCGGCGTGTCGAAGGGGATCACCGTCGTGCCGCCGTCCAGCATGTCCTCCACCTCCGGCGGCAGCGCGGGGCCGCTCTCCGGCAGGTCGCCCAGCAGATCGTCCAGCAGCGGACCAAGGTCCGCGGGCGTGATGTCCCCCACCACGCCGACATATACCCGGTCGCGCACCAGCGCATTGTCATGGGCCGTCACGATGTCGTCGCGGGTCAGGGCGGTCACGCTCTCGACCGTGCCGCTCAGGGGTGAGCCATAGGGATGGTCGCCAAAGGCCGCCTTGTCGAAGGCGGCGCTGGCGATGTCGCCGGGCGACTTCGCGTCGCTGGCGATGTTGGACAGCACCTGCTGGCGCACCCGGTCGATCGCGCTCTGGTCAAAGCGGGGGTTCACGATGGCGTCGCGCAGCAACGCCACCGCTTCGTCGCGATTGTCGGTCAGCATCTGCGCGCTGATCGACACCATGTCGTCGCCCGCGTCGAACCCGAAGCCCGCCGCCAGATCCTCGCGGGCGGTCTGGAACGCCTGCGCGTCCAGATCGCCCGCACCTTCCTCCAGCGTCGCCATCATCAGATTGGTGGCGCCGCGCTTGCCGGGTTCGTCCAGCGCCGCGCCACCGCGGACCCGAATTTCCAGCGCGGTGAAGGGAATGTTGTGATCCTCCACCAGCCAGGCCTCGATCCCGCCGGGAGACGTCACCTGCTGGATGTCGATCGCGGCATTGGCGGCACTCGCGGCCAGCGCCACGCAGAACGTCATGGCGAAACGGATCATCGGGCTTGCTCCTTGTCGGCCACGACCCAGCCGGTCACGGATTGGTTCAGGTCAAAGACCTCTGCCGCGGCGGCCTTCACGTCCTCCGCCGTCACCTCCTGCAGGACCTGCGGCCAGGCCTCCACGTCCTGCACGGTCAGGCCCTGCGTCAGTGCCGCCCCATAGCGCTGCGCCCGCCCCTGCACGTCGTCGAGCGCGTAGATCTCGCGCGCCTTCATCTGGTTGCGGATGCGGTCCATCGCGGCGGGGTCGATGTCGTTCGCCATGAAATCGGCAACCACCTTGTCCATCGCCGCCTCCGCCTCCGACAGGCTTACGCCCGTCCCGGGCACCACCGACAGCGCAAAGGTCGAGGTGTCGAGGCTGGAGGGATCGTAACCCGCGCTGGTGTAGACGGCGGTCTGCGTGTCGAACTGCAACGCGCGCCCCAGCTCGGAGGTGAAGGACGACCCGCCCAGCAGCTCCGCCAGATAGACCAGCGCCGCGGCGGTCTTCTGGTCGCCGGTGTTGCGCTCGGTCGCAAGGTAGCTGCGCACCAGATAGGGCTGGCTCACGCGCGCATCGGTATAGGTGATCCGGCGCGGCGCGGTCTGCGGCGGCTCCTGCGGGCGCAGGCGCGGCGGCAGGTCGGGCTCCGGCGGGATCACGCCGTAGTATTTCGCGGCCAGCGCCATCACGTCATCGGGCTGCACGTCGCCCGCCACGATCAGGATCGCATTGTTGGGGGAATAGTTCAGCCCGTAAAACGCCAGCGCATCCTCCAGGCTCAGTTCCTCCATCTCGTGCTTCCAGCCGATGACGGGCACGCCATAGCGCAGGTTCTGGTACTGCGCCGCCATGAACTGCTCGCGCGCCAGCGCACCCGGATTGTTCTCGGTCCGCTGGTTGCGCTCTTCCAGAATGACGTTCCGCTCCGTCACGATGTCGCCCTCGGACAGCTTGAGGTTCGTCATCCGGTCGCTTTCCATCTCCATCATCAGGGGCAGACGGTCGGCCGCGACGCGCTGGAAATAGGCGGTGTAGTCGTAGCTGGTAAAGGCATTGTCCGATCCGCCGTTCGCCGCCACGGTGGCGGAAAACTCGCCCGGCGCCAGCTTGTCGGTGCCCTTGAACAGCAGGTGTTCCAGAAAGTGCGCGACGCCGGACTGGCCCACCAGCTCGTCCGCGGACCCGGCGCGGTACCAGACCATCTGCACCACGACCGGCGCGCGGTGATCCTCGATCACCACCACGTCCATCCCGTTGTCGAGGCTGAAGGTCGTCACGTCGTCGCCGATCCTGACCGGCGCGGTGACGCTGACCGTCTTGTCCCCTTCGGTAAAGCTGCGCGCCGCGACACCGGCATCGGCGACCTGCGTCCCTTCCGCCGTCGCGGCCAGCGCCTGCGTGGTCTGGGCCTGCGTGGTCTGCGCCTGCGTGCTCTGAGCCTGCGTGGTCTGAGCCTGCAGGGGCGTCAGCCCGAGGATCAGGAAGGGAACGGCCAACATGCGTGTCATGGAAATCCTGCGGGTCTGGAAAGCTTGGCGCGAACGTAACCCAACACCGCCCGACTGCAATCGGTCATACGGCCTTGTGAAGGCGCGTCAGCGCCACGATCGCACCGTCGAAGCGGCAGCCTCAGTTCTGCGGCGGCACCGTCGGCACCGCGACACCCGCCGCGCGATAGCGTTGCGTCTCGGCATAGGGGTCGATGGCCTGCGCGCTCTGGGCGCGCGAATACCGCACGCGGCCCCGCCCGCGCAGCCGCGCCTCCTCGGTCGCGGCCGCGACACGCACGTTCGCTTCGGTGCCATAGCGGCCCGCCTGTGCGACCAGCGCGCCGTCGCTGGCGGGGATCGCCCCCGTCACGCCGGACTGCGTGCCGCCCAGCGCGGCAATCGCCTGCCCCGTCGGATTGGGGTCCGTGGGGTTGGTCCCGCCCGGCGTCGGCACCGGCAGGGCGTTGGTTTCCGGAATCGTCAGCGGCCGCGTGGGCAGCACCGCGAATTCGTCAGGACCGGTCTGGCCATTGTCTCCGCCGCTGCACGCCACCAGCGTGGCCAGGGCCGTCAGTCCGATCAGTGTCCGCAGCATGTCCGCCCTCAATCTGTCACTTCGCATCGTTCTAGACCACGGCGCGCCCCGCGTCACGCCCATCCGGTCAATCCTTGGTCCGCTTTGCCTTTGGCGTCTTGCCGTCGGGCAGGAACGCCAGCCCCAGCGCGCCTGCAAAGATCGCCACATCCGCCACGTTGAACGCATAGGGGTTGTCGAAACCGCAGCAGGACATGTTGATGAAGTCCGCCACCGCCCCGTACAGCAGCCGGTCCACAACGTTGCCCAGCGCGCCGCCGATCAGCAGCCCTGCCGCGATGTAGGTATAGGTCGATCCCCCGGACCGCCACAGCCAGACCAGCACCGCGGCCGAGATCGCGACAGCGATTCCGATCAGCACCCAGCGCATGTCCGCCCCGGCCCCGAGGCCGAAGTTAACGCCCCGGTTCCACGCCATCTGGAACACCAGCAGCGGCGGGATCACGTCGATTTCCTGACGGGTCATCAGGTTCATCCCGTGAACGACGGCATATTTCGTCGCCTGATCCAGAAGGAACGTCCAGAACCCCGCCCAGAAAACCAATCGCATATCGTGACCCTAGTGTCTGAAGTGGCGCATGCCGGTGAAGACCATGGCGATCCCGGCGTCGTCCGCCGCCGCGATCACCTCGTTGTCGCGCATCGACCCGCCCGGCTGGATGACGCAGGTGGCACCGGCTGCCGCCGCCTCCATCAGCCCGTCCGCAAAGGGAAAGAACGCATCCGATGCCACGGCCGACCCGATGGTCAGCGGCTTGTCCAGCCCCATCGCCTCCGCCATGCGCTCGGACTTCTTCGCGGCGATCAGGGCAGAGTCCAGACGGCTCATCTGCCCCGCCCCCACGCCCACCGTCGCGCCGTCCTTGACGTAGACGATGGCGTTGGACTTGACGTGCTTCGCCACTTTCCACGCGAACTGCAGGTCGGCCATCTGGGCGTCCGTCGGCTGCACCTTCGTCACGACCCGCAGATCGTCGGCGGGGACGTGGCCGGTGTCCTTGTCCTGCACCAGCATGCCGCCCGCGACCTGACGATAGGTCAGCTGCGCCGCCTTGGGGTCGGGCAGGCTATCCGTCGTCAACAGGCGCAGGTTCTTCTTGGCCGCGAACACCGCCTTCGCCGCATCCGAGGCACCCGGTGCGATCACGACCTCGGTGAAGATTTCCACGATGGCCTGCGCCGTCTCCTCGTCCAGGGCCGTGTTCAGCGCCACGATCCCACCGAAGGCAGAGGTGCGGTCGCAGTCGAAGGCCTTCCGATAAGCCTCCAGCAGCGTCGCCCCCCGCGCCACACCGCAGGGGTTCGCATGCTTGATGATCGCAACGGCAGGACCCTCTGCGGGGTCAAACTCCGCCACCAGTTCGAAGGCTGCATCGGTGTCGTTGATGTTGTTGTAGGACAGTGCCTTGCCCTGATGCTGCTCGGCGGTGGCAACCCCGGGCCGCCCGGTGCCATCCGCATAGAAGCTCGCCGTCTGATGCGGGTTCTCCCCATAGCGCAGCTCCTGCCGCAGCTCTCCCGCAAAGGCACGGCGGCGCGGGGTCGCAAGGTCGATGGCACCCGCCATCCACGTGCTGACGGCGGCGTCATAGGCCCCGGTGCGGGCATATGCGGTCTGCGCCAGCCGCTGCCGGAACGCCAGCGTGGTCTGCCCGTCGTTGGCGTCCAGTTCCGCCAGCAGGACGTCGTAGTCGGCCACGTCCACGACCGTGCTGACGAAGGCATGGTTCTTCGCCGCCGCCCGGATCATCGCCGGGCCGCCGATGTCGATGTTCTCGATGCAGTCGGCGTAATCGCCGCCCTGCGACACCGTCTCCTCGAACGGATAGAGGTTCACCACCAGCAGGTCGATCGGCGCGATCCCGTGATCCTCCATCGCCTTGACGTGGCCCGCATCGTCGCGCAGCGCCAGCAATCCGCCGTGCACCATCGGGTGCAGCGTCTTGACCCGACCGTCCATCATCTCGGGAAAGCCGGTGACCTCGGCCACGTCCGTCACGTCCAGCCCTGCGTCCCGCAGCGCCTTGGCGGTGCCGCCGGTGGACAGCAGGACGACGCCTCTGTCGGCCAAGGCCCGGCCCAGGTCGATCAGGCCGGTCTTGTCGGATACGCTCAGCAGCGCGCGGCGGATGGGTTGCAAGGTCATGTGTCGTCCCCAAGGTCGTTGTCATCATCGCCGCGGTGCGGGGCGAGGTCGCGGACGACATCGGGCGTGTCCTGCGCCTTGGCCAGCGACCAGCGGATGCGCGTCGCATAGGCCATCGCGGCGCCGGATAAAACCACCTGTCGCGCCGCGCGCGGCTTCAATCGCCCGGTTTCAAGGTAAACCGACGCATCCAGAGTCAGATCCGCGTGCCCGTCGTGGCGCAGCACCCAGATTTCGCCCGACTTCAGCGCCATCGACACCGCCGCCCCGCCCAGATCGACCGTCGCATCGACGTCCGGATGCAGGTGAAAGCGGATCGCAAAGGGAATCCCCTGCAGCTGCGTCGCATCCAGCGCCCGGTCGAACCGCTGCTTGTCAGCGGCGTCGAGCGTGGTCAGCAGATCCTCGCCCGCCAGCCCGCGCCCGTCCGTCGTCATCTCCAGCGTGCGCGCATGGGTCAGGCCGTGGGTGATGCGAAACCCGTCGTGCGACAGCTCTGCCCGGCGCCCGTCGTTCAGTTCCGTCACGATGCAGTTCACCACATCGGGCAGATCGACCAGCATTTCCTGCGACACGCCGCCGGCGGTCAATGCGGGCCCGAGGCGGGAGGAGGAATAGCCGCCGATCCCCAGCGTCGAATGGCTCGGCGTCGCCCGCCCCGCCCGCCGCCAGTCCGCGCCGAAACTCACACCGGACCCGCAATTCACGATCAGCGGTCGCCGCCCCGACGTCAGCTCGAACGCGAGGGTCGAGGCATGGGCATTGATCGACGCCGCCCCCTCTGGCGGACGGGCCGCATCGGCGATCAGTGTCGTGCGCCCCGCCGCCAGCCGCGCAAAACCCATGCACTGCGCGTCGCCGGTCTGGCGTTTGCCGGTGCTTTGCGACAGCGCGTGATCCAGCCGCCCGTCCGGCCCACGCCCGCCGCCGTGGAACCGCGCAAGGCCCCCGTCCGCATGGCGCAGCGCCCGCAGCGTCGGGCCGATCCGGGCCACGGCCTGCGTGATCGCCATCGGCACCGTCTGCCCGCTGGACGTGATCGCCGACTGCGCCCAGTGCAAAAGGGTCAGGATATCCAGCAGTTCTTCCGGGTTGCGCGTAGCGATGCCGCCGTCCGGCCTGATCTGCGTCGCACAGTCCTCGGCCAGCGCCTTGATCGCTGGGGCGGTCAGCCGCTCCATCCCCTCCAGCGACAGCCCGGCATAGATCATGCCCGCCAGCGCCTCGAACCGCGCCAGACCCGGGCGCGTCGACCGCCAGCGCCGCGACAGGAACAGCGTCTGCTGCCCCAGCGACCGGAACAGCCGGTCCTGCGCCGCCCTGTCCTGCCCCCGCAGCAGGAACACCCCGTGGGAAATCCACCGAATCAGCCGCCGCCCGGTCAGCTCCGGCGTCCAGCCGGGGCCGCTGCCGTCACCCCATGTGGCGATCCACTCGCCCACCCAGGCCTGCGCCGCGTGCCGCGCACGCGCATCGCCGACGGCGGCCAGATCGTCCAGCCAGCCGAAGCCGTGCAATTCCTGATCGACCATCGCCCGGTCGCCCTCGACCTGCCAGATCGACCCGCCGGGGGCGGTCGTCAGCACGCCTGCGAACAGGAAGTTCCCTGCCAGCAACTGCCGCCCGCGGGCGAACAGCCCGATGCTGCGCGGTTCGGGTTGAGAGACGAAGCCCGTCGCAGGCCGTGCGCGCGCCGCCCACCGCGCGTGCGCACGGTGCATGAAGTCCCGGTTCCGGGCCCGCCATGGTTGCCGATCGGCCAAGCTGCTGCCTCTGCGTTGCGGTGTCGCAATCTTCTTGGCCGCGACGTTAACGCGGGGCGCGCGTCCTGTCACGCGGGCTTTGTCAGCACCGCCATGTAGAAGCCGTCCATCCCGCCGATCTCGCTCCAGTAATCGGGCCGCAGCCGCAGCCCGCCCTCCTCTGTGATCCACGACGGGTCGATCCCCGGCCGATCCAGCGCCGCGCGATCGACGCCCAGCCCCGGATGCCGCGCCAGCGCCTCGTCCACCTGCACCTCGCCCTCGTCCGGCAACAAGGAGCAGGTGCAGAACAGCAGCCGCCCACCGGGCTTTAGAAGCGTCAGCGCATGGTCGATCATCGCCCCCTGCTGGTCGATCAGATCGCCGAACTCCGCCCCGTCCTTGGCATAGGGCAGGTCCGGGTGGCGGCGCATCGTCCCCGTGGCGCTGCAGGGCGCGTCCAGCAGGACCGCGTCCCATGCCCCCGTCACGTCGAAGGCGTCCGCCACCTCGCATATCGCGTTCAGCCCCACCCGCGTCAGGTTCTGCGCTACCCGCGCCATGCGGGAGGCGGAGGCATCCACCGCCGTCACCTCGGCCCCCCGCGCCGCGAGTTGCAGCGTCTTGCCCCCCGGCGCCGCGCACAGGTCCAGCACCCGCAGGCCCGCAATCTCGCCCAGCAACCGCACCGGCACCGCGGCAGCCGCATCCTGCACCCACCAGTCGCCCGCGTCATAGCCCGGCAGCACCGTGACCTGCCCCGGCTCCATCACCCGCACCGACCCTGTCGGCAGCACCATGCCCCCCACCGCGGCGGCGACCGCCGCGGCGTCGCCCTTGGGCGTCAGGTCCAGCGGCGGCGTGGTGGCCTGCACCGCCTCCATCGCCTCGATATCCTTGCGGCCCCATGCGGCGACCAGCGGCTGGCGCAGCCAGCCCGGCAGCAGCGGCGGCGCCATCTTCGCCCAGGCATCAGGCCCCTCGTCCGCCACCTTGCGCAGCACCGCGTTCACAAGACCCTTCAGCCGCGCCGTATGATGGTTGCGCCCGACGATCTCGACATAGCTGTTGACGACGCCATGCGCCGCACCCCCCTGCGCGATCTCCAGCGTGCCCAGCCGCAGCGCATTCTGCACATACAGGGGCGGCTCCTTGCTCAGGAACGGCTTCAGCATCCGGTCGGCGCGGTCCAGCATCCGCAGGGTATCCGTCGCCAGCCGCTGCGCCCTTGCGCGATCCTCTGGTGCGAGATGATCCAGCGCCCCGCCGCCCAGAAGTTCGGACAAGAGCCGCCCCTCTTCGATGACCTGTTGCAGCAGATGATGCGCGGCGCGGCGCGGGGCGAGGCCGGTCTGATCCATGGGGAAACCCTTGTCTGGTGTTCCCAGCGGGGTATATCACGGGGCACCCCCCGGCAAGGACAAGACCATGACCGACCCATCCGACCTGCCCCCCGCCGCCCAGCGCGCTCTGGCCGAGGCCGCCGCGCGACGCAAGGAGCAAGAAGGCAAGACCCTGCCGCGAGAGATCGGCGGCCGTGACGGTCCAGAGCCGGTCCGCTACGGCGACTGGGAAAACAAGGGACTCGCGATCGACTTCTAGCGGATGCGCAGGGTCGCGTCGTCGCCGGCCCCCCGGTCCGCGGTGAAGCGGATCAGATCGCCATTCAGATCGACCCGCTGGCAATTCAACGGAAACTCCCGGTCGCCCCAAGCCATCTCGCGGCAGAAATAACCGTCCTGCCAGATCCACGACCCCGTCACCGTGCCGCCCATGGCCTCGCCTGAAATGCGCCCGTCCTCGGTGACGCGCAGCGCCACACCCAGCAGCCGCTGGGTCAGGCTGTGCCCCTGCACCAGTGCGACGAAATCCGCGCGATCCGTCACGACGCGCGCATCCTGCGCCGCAGCCGTCATGGGGGCCGCGATCAGCAGTGCGGCGATCAGCGTCTTCATGGGCACTCCTCCGGCACCGTAACCTAGCGCCCGGCCTCCGGGATCAAGTCACAGCCCCAGCACATCCATCATGTCGTAATGCCCCGGATCGCGGTCCTGCCCCCACAGCGCCGCCTTCAGCGCCCCGCGGACAAAGACGCCGCGGTCGGTCGCCACGTGCCGCAGGGTGATCCGCTCGCCGTCGGCGGCGAACAGCACGTCATGCTCGCCCACGATGTCGCCGCCCCGGATCGCGGAAAACCCGATGTCGCCGCGCCGGCGGGCGCCGGTCACGCCGTCACGCCCCGACTGACGCACCTCGCCCAGATCGACGCCCCGCCCCGCCGCCGCCGCCTCGCCCAGCATCAGCGCGGTGCCAGAGGGCGCATCGACCTTGTGCCGGTGATGCGCCTCCACGATCTCGATGTCGAAATCCGCGTCCAGCGCCGCGGCCACCTTGCGCGTCAGCTGCACCAGCAGGTTGACCCCAAGGCTCATGTTACCCGCCCGCACGATCACGGCATGATGCGCGGCGCGGTCGATCGCCTCGATATCGACCGCCGACAGGCCGGTCGTCCCGATCACATGCACCGCCCGCGCCTGTGCTGCCAGCCCGGCGAAGGCCACGGTGGCCGCGGGCGCGGTAAAGTCGATGACGGCCTGTGCCTTGGCGAAGGCTGCGACCGGATCGTCCGTCACCGCCACGCCCAGCGCGGGGACGCCCATCGCGGTGCCCACGTCCTGCCCGACCCAACCGTGGCCCTCCCGCTCCAGCGCGGCGACCAGCCGGCAGGCGTCAGAGGCGGCGACCGCCTTCACCAGCATCTGCCCCATCCGGCCAGAGGCCCCCGTGATCACGATTCCCGGTGTGTCCGCCATGTCCGTCCCCTGCGCCAGTTTCCGCCAAGCCATACCCCCCCGAAGCCCGTCGGAAAAGGCTTGCTTGGAATTGGCGGCGCACGGCGTTACATGCAGGCCATGGCAAAGACATCATCCTCCGGGGGCGGCGCCCCCAACCAGCGGCAGTTGCGGCTTGGCGAACTGATCCGCCGCCGCCTGTCAGAACTCCTGCAACGGGGCGAGATCCACGATCCCGACCTCTCTCGCATGATGATCACCGTGGGCGAGGTGCGCTGCTCGTCGGACCTCTCGGTCGCCACCGCCTTCGTCCTGCCGCTTGGCGGCGACAACAAGGAAGAGGCGCTGCTGGCCCTGCGCAAGTCCCGGCACGAGATCCGGCGCGAGGTCGCCAAGGTCCTCAACATCAAGTACGCGCCGGAAATCCGGTTCGAGATCGACGATACCTTCGACCGGATGGACGCCACCCGCGCCCTGTTCGAGCGTGACGACGTGAAGGCGGACCTCGCGGCCCCCGACGGGCCAGATGCGGACGGCGCTGATGCAACCGCAGCCAGGGCCGGGGACGACGACGCATGATCCGTGCGCTGGCCTGCGTGCTGGCGCTGATCGCGGGCAAGGCGACAGCGGTGACCTGCAACGACGCCACCTTCGACGGCCACAGCTTCACCGCCTGCACCGTGGATGCCACGACAGAGGACCTGCGCCTGTTCCACCGGGACGCCTCGGGGCAGGTACTGGGGGGCTGGAACGCCCTCTCCACCCAGATCGCGCCGCAGTCGCTCGCCTTCGCGATGAACGCCGGCATGTACCACGACGACCGCCGCGCCGTCGGGCTGTTCATCAAGGACGGCGTCGAAACCGCGCCGCTGGTCACCCAGAAGGGGCCGGGCAACTTCGGTCTGCTGCCCAACGGCGTGTTCTGCCTCACCGACACCTCCGCCCGCGTGATCGAGACGCTGGCCTACGACCGGCAACGCCCCGCCTGTCGCGACGCCTCGCAATCGGGGCCGATGCTGGTCATCGGCGGCAAGCTGCACCCCCGCTTTCTGGCCGACAGCCCGTCGGTCCATATCCGCAACGGCGTCGGCACCAGCGCCGACGGGCACACCGCGATCTTCGCCATCTCGAACGACCCGGTAAACTTCCACACCTTCGCCCGCTTCTTCCGCGACGTGGCCAAGACGCCCGACGCGCTGTTCTTCGACGGCAGCATCTCACGGCTCTACGCGCCCGCCCTGCACCGGGCGGATTTCGGCTTCGCCGCCCTCGGGCCCATGGTCGGTGTCGTGCAATAGCTTGACCCCGCCCCGCCCTGCGCCTAGCAGGCGCGTTCAGATCGAACGGAGGCCCCCATGGGACGGCGCAAATCGGGACGCAACATTTCGGGCTGGCTGATCGTGGACAAGCCCGCGGGCCTGACCTCGACCACCGTCGTGAACAAGGTGCGCTGGGCGCTGAACGCCAACAAGGCGGGCCACGCCGGCACGCTCGACCCGGACGCGACCGGCGTGCTGGCGATCGCGCTGGGCGAGGCGACGAAGACCGTCCCCTACATCACCGACGCGCTGAAGGCCTATGTCTTCACCATCCGCTTCGGTCAGGCCACCAACACCGACGACGCCGAAGGCGAGGTGATCGCGGAAAGCGACCTGCGCCCCACGGACGACGAGATCAAGGCGGCTCTGGGTCGCTTCGTCGGCGACATCATGCAAGTGCCGCCGCAGTTCTCCGCCGTCAAGATCGACGGGGAACGCGCCTACAAGCGCGCCCGCGACGGCGAGACGATGGAGATCGCGGCCCGGCCCTTGTGGGTCGAGAGCCTTCTGCTGGACGACCGCCCCGATGCCGATCACGTCACGCTGGAAATGGTCTGCGGCAAGGGTGGCTACGTCCGCTCCATCGCCCGCGATCTGGGCGAGGCGCTGGGCTGCCATGCGCATGTGCGCGAACTGCGGCGCATCTGGTCGGGGCCGTTCAAGGCCGCGGACGGGCTGACGCTGGAACAGATCGATGCCATCGCGCGCACGGATGAACTCGACACCCATGTCGAGCCGCTGGAGGTGGGCCTGGCCGACCTGCCCCGCGTCACCTGCCCCACCGCCAGCCTGACCGCCCTGCGCAACGGCAACGCCGCGACGGTGATCGCCTCGGGCATCGACTATGGCACAGAGGTCTGGGCCGCCCACGAGGGCCGCGCCGTTGCCGTCGGCCGCCTGATGGGCAGCGAGTTGCACCCCGCCCGCGTCTTCGTCGCCTGATCGTGGCCACGACGTGGTGATTTTTCGTAGAAAAATCGAAGGGGAAACGATTTTTCTACGAAAAATCCCCCCGGCGGCACCGCCACGCATTCCCGGCATCGCCATTCCATGACCGCAACCGTCGCGCGCACCCATACCGCTGCCGACGGCACGACCTCTCGGGCGGTCTATTCGTCCTGCGAAGCCTACCGCTACCGCCTCGACCGGCGCTGGGGCGCCGCCCCGCCGCTGGTCTGGATCATGCTGAACCCATCCACGGCGACCGAGGCGGCAAACGATCCCACCATCGCCCGGTGCGAGACCCGGGCCCGCATGCAAGGCTTCGGCGGGCTGCGGATCGTGAACCTCTTCGCCTTTCGTGCCACCGCCCCTGCCGAACTGAAACGGAGCGCCGATCCCGTCGGTCCGCAGAACGATGCCCATCTGCTGGCCGCCTGCGACCTCGGCCCGTCCCCCGGTGGCGTGATCGTCGCCGGCTGGGGCGTTCACGGCACGCACCGCGACCGGGCCGCGCAGGTCTCTCGGTTACTGCGTGACAGCGGCGTGCAGATCCATACACTGGGCCTCACCCGACACGGCCAACCGCGGCATCCGCTCTATGTCGCCTACGCCACAACACCAAGGCCCTGGCCCCATGATTGACGGCTTCACACGTTCCTTCGTCAAGACCGGCGACGTCACCCTGTCCGTCCACCGGGCCGGCGCCGGCGCGCCGCTGATCCTGCTGCACGGCTATCCGCAGAACCATCACTGCTGGGCCCCGGTCGCGCCACGCTTCGCGCAACACTTCGACACGATCGTCCCCGATCTGCGCGGCTACGGCGACAGCGACGCCCCCGCCGACGACGCCGCCCACACGACCTATTCCAAGCGCCGGATGGCCGCCGACATCATCGGCCTGATGGACGCCCTTGGCCTCGAACGTGCCCATGTCATCGGCCACGACCGCGGCGCGCGGGTCGCCTACCGCCTCGCCCTCGACCACCCGGACCGGATCGATCGCCTCGGCATCATCGAGATCGTCCCGACCGGCGATTTCTGGGACAGCTGGACCGCCGATCTCGCGCTCAAGGCCTATCACTGGACCTTCCTCGCCCAGCCCGCCCCCCTGCCCGAGCGGATGATCGGCGCCGACCCCGCAGCCTACGCCGACTGGACGCTGACGCAATGGACACAGGACAAGTCCCTTGCCGTCTTCGCGCCCGCGGCGCTGGACAGCTACCGGCGGCAGATGGCGGACCCCGCGCGCCTGCACGCGATGTGCGCCGACTACCGCGCGGGCGCCACCACCGACCGCCGGCTGGACCGGAACAGCCGCGATGCGGGCACCCGGATCGCGGCACCGCTGCATTTCCTCTGGGCCGAGGGCGGCTTTCCCGCCCAGACCGGCGACCCCCTCGCGCTCTGGCAAGGTTGGGCGACACAGGTGACCGGCAACGCCTGCCGCGCCGGTCATTTCGTGATGGAGGAGAACCCGGAGGCCGTCGTGGCGGCATTCATGACCCACCTGACCGGAAATTAACCTTTTCTTTATTGGCAACGTGTAAATCGAGTCCGACGGTGTTAAAAGAATTTCAACACTTCTGGATCGGGGGCGATCCTTTTCGTTGAGGCACCATCATGCTTGCACTTCTCGGCTTCGTCGGCCTTGCCATGTCGTCCTTCGTCATGCTGGGGCGGTCAGACGATTCCTCTGACGACGCCCCCGCGCAGGATGACAGCCTGACCGCATCCGGCGACACCGGTCTGACAGAGGTGTCGCCGGGCCTGTTCCAGCTTCTGTCCGACACCAACGGCGATGCGGGCGCCGGCGGCGTGCTGTCAGACGACGACGGCGCAAGCAGCGACCGGGCCGCACCGAGCGACACCGACATGACAGAGGTCGCGCCGGGGCTGTTCCAGCGCCTGTCCGACACGAACGGCGATGCAGGGGCCGGTGGCCTGTCCGATACCGACGGCGATGCCGGTGCGGGCGGCGTGATGGCCGATGCGGCCATGCTGCCCTTCGCCGCCGGCGTCGCAGCCGACAGCGCCTTCGATACCGACGACCATGGCGACGACCTTCTTCCCGATCTCGTCCCCGCCGCTGATCCGGCTGCCGACGCGGCACCGGGCGACACCGCGCCCACGGACGAAGCGACCGCCACGATGCTGCGCCGGTCGGGCAGCGACGGCAATGACCGGATCGACGGCGACGCCGCCGACGAGGAGATCTACGGCGGCGCCGGCCATGACGCGATCACCGGCAACCTCGGCCGCGACATCCTCTTCGGCGAGGACGGCGACGACAGCCTGAACGGCGGCAGCGGCGACGACCTGCTGCTGGGCGGCGACGGCGACGACATCCTCGAGGGCGGTTGGGGCGACGACAGCCTGACCGGCGGCGAAGGGGACGACCTGCTGAACGGCGGTGGCGGCAACGACGTCCTCGACGGCCGCGATGCGGACGGCGGCTTCGACTACCTCAACGGCGGGGCCGGCGACGATCTGCTGCTGGCCGGTGCGGGCGATCACCTGAACGGCGGCGACGGGGCGGATGCCTTCGGCCTGACCGGCGACGGCGCCAACACCATCGACGACTTCGACGCCGCGCACGACGTGCTGGAAGTCACCTATCAGGGCACCCCGCCGGTGCTGCGCACGACGGTCGACGACGACGGCCTGACGCTGCTGGCCGATGACACCGTCGTCGCGCATCTTGCGGGCGTGACCGAACTTGACCTGTCCAGCGTCGTGCTGACGGCCGCCTGAATTCCGGCTTTCCTTTTGCGGCGAACCCGCCTATAGGCACCCATCCGCGCGGGCCCTTCGGCCTGCCGGACCCTCCAAGGGCCTTTCTGGACGACATCCCGGATCGCGCCATTCACCCTTTGACCAAGGAGACCCCGATGTCGATCACGCCCGACGAAAAAGCCCGCCTGATGAAGGAATACGCGACCAAGGAAGGCGACACCGGTTCGCCCGAAGTTCAGGTCGCCATCCTGTCCTCGCGAATCGCGACCCTGACAGAGCACTTCAAGACCCACAAGAAGGACAACCACGGTCGCCGTGGCCTTCTCAAGATGGTGGCCCTGCGCCGCAAGCTGCTGGACTACACCCGTGGCAAGGACGAGGCCCGCTATCAGGACCTGATCAAGCGTCTGGGCCTGCGTCGCTGACCAGCCCCGACCCGATCGCACGACGGACGCCCGCCTCTTCGGCGGGCGTTTTGCGTTTCAGGGCCCGGTCTTTGCCCTGTACGAAAGCTCCATTCACCTGCGGTTTATGACCGGTAAACCGGCGGTCAAATCAGCGTGAAGCCACCGGCTGTGCCGGTCGAAATGGCCGGGAATCGCGCAAAACCGCTGCAATTTCGATCAAAGCTACTGCGAACCGCAGGAATGTGCGACCTCGGGGCACAGTCCGGCGACAGCCTGCGCCGGGAACGGGCCTGATCCTCTCGATCGGCACCGTCAGTGGTTTCCCAAGTCGCGTCTTACCGAAAAGTCAAATGTGGCCTGCCCATCTTCGGACGGTCACGCGAACTCTTGAATGAATGGACATGCAGATCATGGACTTTACAGATGTGCTCTCACAGTTTCTCAGTGACCCGAAAACCGGATACCGGACCGGACTTCGATTTTTCCACTTCATCGGCCTCGCAATGGGCCTCGGCGGCGCCACGCTGCTTGACCTGATGCTGCTCCGCTTCTTCGTGCGGGGCCGGATCACCGAAGACACCTATGGCGTCTTCGCCTTCGCGTCCCGCATCGTCGACATCGGCCTGCGTCTGCTGTGGATCACCGGACTCGGCTTCCTGTTCCTCTATGCGCTGACGCAGCCGGAACTGCTGACCAACCCCAAGGTGCACGCCAAGCTCGCCATCGTCGCGATCCTGACGGTAAACGGCTTCTTCATCCACCAGATCATCCTGCCCAGCGTGCGGCGGCAGATCGGACGGACCCTGTTCAACGGTGTCGGCGCCACGCGCCGCGCGATTTTCGTCACCTCCGGCGCGATCTCGGTCGTGTCGTGGTACATGCCGGTGGCGCTCGGCGCCTTCCCTCAACTGAACTTCCACGTCTCCAGTACGACGCTGCTGACCGGATATTTCGCGCTGATCGTCGTGGTGGCGCTGGCGATGCAGGCGCTGATCTACCTGCTGCACCGCTTCGTGCCCGAATTCGACACGCCCCTGTCGCAGGCCGCGGCGCAGGTGCAGCAGTTCCGCCGGACGGTCGTCATTCCCAGCGTGGATACCGGCCCCCGCGATCTTGGCGGCGCGCCTGCACGGGCCCGGGCGCTGCGGCAGTCGGGCGGCTGACCCCGCACCAGGGCCGACGCCCGCCGTCACCGGCGGGCGTCGCGCGCACGACTCGGGCCATTCGCCCAAATCCATAAGAAGATGAAGTACTTCTGACCGCAGCGATCGTTCGCGATTTCATTGGATAAAATCGCCCGATGTTTCGCATGCGATACATATTATGTAAAATAGCGGATCGCCGTGACCTCCAGCTCCACCGTGCCGCCGGGCTTCGTCCAGTCCACCAGATCGCCCACCCGCGCCCCGAGCAGCGCCTTCCCCAAGGGCGAGAACGGCGCGATCCGATGCGCTGCGGGATCGGCCTCGTCCTCGCCCACGATATGCCAGTCGGTGTGACGGTCGTTTTCGTCCGCGACGGTAACGCAGGCGCCAAAGGCCACGACCTCCGGATCCTGCTCTGCCGGATCGACGACGATTGCGCGGTTGATGCGCCCTTCGAGGAACCTGATGTCACGTTCCGCCATCGCGCGCGGCAGCTTGGCGTCCAGACTGTCGCGCGGCAGGTCAGACAGCCGCGCATGCTCCGCCCGCAGGCGCCCCTGCAACTGCGCAAGCCCCGCGGGCGTGACGTAGTTTGGATGCGGGCTTTGCGGCAAGTCGTCCAGCCGGTCGGCCTGCGGCCCGTCGTCTTCTTTGGTGAAAGCCTTGTTCATAAGCGGGTCAACCCTCCAGCGGGGGCGCGGTTCCCCCGGCGTAATCCCCTTTCAATTCGGCGCCTTTTGCTGTAAGGCCCCGCCATCTGTGACGTAACGCACCAGACCCCGGCGTTGTGCAAAGGACAGGGGTCGGCGGCAATGGGGCCGCCAATCAACGGGCCAGCCGGACCGCCGGTCAGGCCCAATATGAAAGACGATAGATGTTTCATGAAGTAAAGAAATCCATGCAGTGGGGCGAAGAGACCCTGACGCTGGAAACCGGCAAGGTCGCCCGTCAGGCCGACGGCTCCGTCATCGCCACCCTGGGCGAGACCTCCGTCATGGCCAACGTGACCTTCGCCCGCAAGCAGAAGCCCGGTCAGGACTTTTTCCCGCTGACCGTGCACTACCAAGAGAAATACTACGCTGCCGGCAAGGTGCCCGGCGGCTTCTTCAAGCGTGAAGCCCGCCCGACCGAGAAAGAGACCCTGACCGCGCGCCTGATCGACCGTCCGATCCGCCCGCTGTTCGTCCCCGGCTTCAAGAACGAAGTGCTGGTGATGTGCACCGTGCTGAGCCACGACATGGTCAACGATCCCGACATGGTCGCGATGATCGCCGCCTCCGCCGCACTGACGATCTCCGGCGCGCCGTTCCGCGGCCCGATCGCCGCCTGCCGCGTGGGCTTCGTGGATGGCGAATACATCCTGAACCCCGAAATCGACGACATGCACAACCTGCGCAACAACCCCGAGCAGCGGCTCGATCTGGTTGTCGCCGGGACCAAGGATGCCGTCATGATGGTGGAATCCGAGGCCTACGAGCTGACCGAGGACGAGATGCTGGGCGCCGTGACCTTCGCGCACGAGCAGATCCAGCCGGTCATCGACCTGATCATCGATCTGGCCGAAGAGTCCGCCAAGGAACCCTTCGACTTCGAGCCTGCCGACTACTCCGAGCTGTCCGCCGCCGTGAAGGCCGCGGGCGAGGACAAGATGCGGGCCGCCTATGCGATCACCGACAAGCAGGAACGCACCGCTGCCGTCGCCAAGGCGAAGGAGGACATCATCGCCTCCCTCACCGAGGAACAGCAGGAAGACGGCAACCTCGGCCCCGCGCTGAAGAAGCTGGAATCCAACGTGCTGCGCGGCGATGTCGTCAAGAACGGCCGCCGCATCGACGGTCGTGCCCTCGACGAAATCCGCCCGATCGTGTCCGAGGTCGGCATTCTGCCCCGGACCCACGGTTCGGCGCTGTTCACCCGCGGCGAGACGCAGGGTCTGGTCGTGACCACGCTGGGCACCGGCGACGACGAGCAGATGATCGACGCGCTGACCGGCATGTACAAGACCAACTTCATGCTGCACTACAACTTCCCGCCCTACTCGGTCGGTGAAGTGGGCCGCGTGGGCTCCCCCGGTCGCCGCGAGATCGGCCACGGCAAGCTGGCGTGGCGTGCGTTGCAGGCCGTGCTGCCCGCCGCGACCGACTTCCCCTACACCATCCGCATCGTGTCAGAGATCACCGAATCCAACGGCTCCTCCTCCATGGCGTCGGTCTGCGGTGGTTCGCTGTCGATGATGGACGCGGGCGTTCCGCTGAAGTCCGCCGTGGCCGGTGTGGCCATGGGTCTGGTGATGGAAGACGACGGCTCCTACGCCGTTCTGTCCGACATCCTGGGTGACGAAGACCACCTCGGCGACATGGACTTCAAGGTCGCTGGCACCGAGAACGGCATCACGTCGCTGCAGATGGACATCAAGATCGCCGGCATCACGCCCGAGATCATGAAGAAGGCGCTGGAGCAGGCGAAGGCTGGCCGGATGCATATCCTTGGCGAGATGGGCAAGGCCCTGACCGGGGCCGGTCAGTTCAGCGTCCACGCGCCCAAGATCGAGACCATGCAGATCGCCACCGACAAGATCCGTGAAGTCATCGGGTCCGGCGGCAAGGTCATCCGCGAGATCGTGGAAGTCTCCGGTGCCAAGGTCGACATCAACGACGACGGCGTGATCAAGATCGCGTCCAACGACGCGGACAAGATCAAGAAGGCCTACGACATGATCTGGTCGATCGTGGCCGAGCCGGAAGAGGGCAAGATCTACAAGGGCACGGTCGTGAAGCTCGTCGACTTCGGCGCCTTCGTGAACTTCTTCGGCAAGAAGGACGGCCTCGTCCATGTGTCCCAGATCGAGAACCGCCGCCTGAACCATCCGTCGGATGTGCTGAAGGAAGGTCAGGACGTCTGGGTCAAGCTGCTGGGCTTCGACGATCGCGGCAAGGTCCGCCTGTCGATGAAGATGGTCGACCAGACCACCGGCACCGAGATGACGGAAGAAGCCGCCGAAGGCTGATTTCGTCCTCTACAGACAGGAATGCCCCGGGCCGCAAGGCCCGGGGCATTTTTCATTGTGGCAGGAAGCCGGGGATGCCCGGATAGCGGCGCCGGAACAGCGCCATGTCGCGCCGGTACTGCCAGACCGCGCGCGCGTTGCGCGACAGGCTGGACAGGCGGACCGGCTTCCACGGTTTGTGCGGCCCGTGGAAATGCACGATCAGCGCGCGCCTTGCCGCGCCCGTCATCGGCAGCCCCGCCTGATGGCCACGCTGCATCACGGCCCTGCCCCATGACGCGTTCCAGACCGGGTCGAGGTGCGTGATCCGGTCGCGGAAGACGACGTTGATATGGTCCTGATCGAACAGAGGATAACTCTGGACCGCCGCCGTGTCTTCCATCCGCTCGACAAGGCCGGGGGTCGCCCGGATGCGGTCGTTGTCCATCAGCAGCACGCCGGAGTTGACGTAATCCGCAAGGACGAAGCCCGCGGGCATGATCGCGGCCTGCCGGTCGCGTCCCGCGGAAGGCCGGCCCCGGCTGATCTTCTTCATGATCTGGAAATCGCGCACCCCGGCCAGCGGGTTGCCGCGCAGATCCAGCCCGGCGGCGGCGGTCACGTCGCCCTGCACGAGGATGTCGCCGTCGAGGTAGAGCACGCGCCCTCCGGTCAGGCGCGGCAGGAACAGGCGCCCCAGCGCGGTCGTGGTGATGAAACTCTTCTGGTTGTAGCGGCCCGCCAGCCACTCGGGGGGCATGACCTCTGACCGGACGCGCGCGGCCGGGTGGTTTGCCGCGACTTGCGCCACCCAGTCCCACATCTGTGGCGTCAGGCTCACCCCGGCAAACAGCACCCGTGCCCCGTGGACGGCATGGCGCAGCACGGCGTCCATCGCGCGCAGGGTGGGCAGGATCATGCCCGGGTCGCAGACGAAGGCGACGGTCAGCGGCGGCAGGGTCATGTCAGTCCTTTGGCGCGGCGCGCAGCAGGTCGTCGAAGGGAACGCCGATATCCAGCAATGCCGACACCGGCGAGGCGCAGGTCAGTGCGACCCCGACCGCGGCCGCGTGATCACGGGCGAGGGCGAAGCCCGCGAGGCTGCGGTCCAGCCCGGTGACGAGGCCGCTGGGGGCCGTGTCGCCCGCGATTTCGTAGAACCGGGGCGCTGCGGCGTTGTTCAGGTCGATGCCCGCCAGGACGATCCGCGCGGGCCGGGCGGCCAGCGCGATCTGCAGCGCGGAATAGGCGACGGTGCCGACGATGACCACGCCCGCGTCGGGGTCGCGCGACAGGGCGGCACCGTCGCGGCGCAGCAGCACGGGGTCGAGCGCGGGATCGTCGAGGCTGCGGCGGGGGGCGTTCACGGGTTTCGCGAGGTTGTCGATCAGCGCCACGGGCCGCGTCGTCAGCAGGCCGGGATCGACCGTCGCGATGGCGCGGAGTGCGGCGGGGGACAGCAGCCACGGCAGGTCGTCCGGCAGGCCGGGCAGCATCGCATGATGGCGAAAGACGAAGCGCTCGTCCTCGATGGCGAGGGCGAGCGGCGCGATCCGGTCGGCCAGGGTCGCGGCGCCGTTGAGCAGGATCGCGCTGCGCGACGGCAGGGCCTCGATCCGCTGGTCGCGGAGGGAGGGGCCGCTGCCGACGATGGCCAGCACATCCGCATCCCGCGGCATCAGCTGGACCGGCCCGCGCAGCGTCAGCAGCGGACGCCTGCGCCACGTCACGGCGCCGGTCGGCCGGTCGATGGCCAGATGCGGCCACAGATCCTGCCGGTGCGCCGTCGCGGGGCCAGTCAGCAGCGCGCCCAGCTTGACCAGCCGACGCGAGAGGGGGCGGTCGCTCATGCGGACCTTCCCGCACGGGATCGCCCGCCTGCCGTGAATTCGCGCGTCGTCGTCATGCCTGCAGCTGTCCTCCATCATATCCGGCCTTCGCACTAGCAGAGAAGCCAGGCGTCGAGAAGGCCGCCGGAGTCCGGTCGGCGGATCAGAGCGGTGTGGCCGGATACCCTACTGCCGCCAGCGCCTGTCGCAGATCGGCGTCACGGGCCTGCGACTGCACCGTCACTTTGCGGGCCGGCATGTCGAAGGTCAGGCTGGCCGCGGGGTCGAGGGTCTGGACCGTGCGCTCGACGGTTGCCTTGCAATGGCCGCAGCTCATGTCGGGAATCGAATAGGTGGTCATCGCGCTCTCCTGTGCTTTGGCCTTCATATGGGACCTTCCGGCGCGGGAAGGTCAAATGCACTTGATCGTGAGGAAGGCCTTGACCTTCCCCTGACTGGAACCCCCATATCGAAGATCGCACCGAACCCCGCGAGGCCACCTATGTCCCAGACCGCTTCTGTCACACTTTCCGTCACCGGCATGTCCTGTGCGTCCTGCGTGGGACGGGTGCAGCGGGCGCTGGCGGCCGAACCGGGGGTATCGGGGGCCGAGGTCAACCTTGCGACCGAAACGGCCCGGGTCACCGGCGCCGTCCCCGCCATGCGGCTGGCGCAGGTGCTGGCCGAGGCGGGCTATCCGGCGCGTGATGCAGTGATCGACCTGTCGGTCACAGAGATGAGTTGCGCGTCCTGCGTGGGCCGCGTCGAACGCGCGCTGCGGGCCGTGCCGGGCGTGACGGACGCCTCCGTCAACCTCGCGACGGAGACCGCGCAGGTGCGCTATATCGACGGGGCGGTGACGCCCGCCGACCTGACGCGCGCGGCGACGGATGCAGGCTATCCCGCGCGTGTCGCGGGCGGCACGGGTGGTGACGCCACGACGGATCGCGCGTCCCGCAAGGATGCAGAGGCGCGGGATCTGACCCGCCGCCTGTCGATCGCCGCGGCGCTGACATTGCCGGTTTTCGTGACAGAGATGGGCGGCCACCTGTTCCCGCCCCTGCACCGGCTGGTCGCCGACAGTATCGGGATGCAGACCGCATGGGTGATCCAGTTCGTGCTGACGACCCTCGTGCTGGTCTGGCCGGGGCGGTCGTTCTACGCCCGTGGCGTGCCCGCGCTGCTGCGCGGGGCGCCGGACATGAACAGCCTCGTGGCGCTGGGGACAGTGGCGGCCTGGGGCTATTCGACGGTCGCCACCTTCGCGCCCGGACTGTTGCCCGCACAGGGCCGCGCCGTCTATTTCGAGGCGGCGGCGGTGATCGTCGTGCTGATCCTGCTGGGCCGCACGCTGGAGGCGCGGGCCAAGGGCCGCACCGGCGCCGCGATCGCAAGGCTGGTCGGGCTGCGCCCCACCACGGCGCATGTGGACCGTGACGGCCGCGTCGTCGATCTGGACGTCGCGCAGATCGTGGTCGGCGATATGGTTCACGCAAGGCCGGGAGAGCGGCTGGCGGTCGATGGCGAAGTGACATCTGGCGCGTCATGGGTCGACGAGAGCATGATTACCGGAGAGCCCGCACCGGTCGAGAAGCGGGCGGGAACGCCCGTCACGGGCGGCACGGTGAACGGCACCGGGGCGCTGGTCTATCGCGCGACGCATGTGGGTGCCGACACGGTCCTGTCGCGGATCGTGCGGATGGTCGAGGACGCGCAGTCCGCGCGGCTGCCGATTCAGGCGCTGGTGGACCGGGTGACGCTGTGGTTCGTGCCCGCCGTCATGGCGCTGGCGGCGCTGACCGTCGGGGTCTGGCTGGTCTGGGGACCGCAGCCCGTGCTGGCGCATGCGCTGGTCGCCGGTGTGTCCGTCCTGATCGTGGCCTGTCCCTGCGCGATGGGGCTGGCGACGCCGACATCCATCATGGTGGGCACGGGGCGGGCGGCGGACCTTGGCGTGCTGTTCCGGCGCGGCGACGCACTTCAGGCGCTGCAGGGTGTGGCGGTCGCGGCGCTGGACAAGACCGGCACGCTGACAGAGGGGCGGCCCGCGCTGACCGACGTCGTGACGACCGAAGGCTTCGACGCGGACGAGGTGCTGGCGCTGGTGGCCGCCGCCGAATCCGCATCGGAGCATCCGGTCGCCAGCGCGATCCGAAGGGCGGCCACCGCAAAGGGGCTGGAGGTCGCGACCGCCACGGCGTTCCAGTCGATCACGGGCCTCGGGATTTCGGCGCGTGTCGGCGACCGGCGGGTGCTTGTCGGTGCCGACCGTCTGATGCGGCGCGAGGGGGTGGACATGACCGGCGCGCCGCGGGCCGACGATCTGGCGGCGCGCGGACGCTCGCCGCTTTACGTCAGTATCGACGGGCAGCTGGCGGGGCTTCTGGGGGTTGCCGATCCGGTGAAGGCGGGTTCGCCCGCCGCGGTCAGAGCCCTGCAGGACATGGGGCTGAGGGTCGCCATGATCACCGGAGACAGCGCCGCCACGGCGCAGGCCATCGCGGCGACGCTGGGGATCGACGATGTCGCGGCAGAGGTCATGCCCGACGGCAAGGTCGCGGCGCTTGGGCGGCTGCGTGCGGACCATGGCCCCGTGGCCTTCGTCGGCGATGGGATCAACGATGCCCCGGCGCTGGCCGCCGCGGACGTCGGCCTTGCCATCGGGACCGGCACGGATGTCGCGATCGAGACGGCGGACGTGGTGCTGATGTCGGGCGACCTGCGGGCGGTGGTGGATGCGCTGGCGGTCAGCCGCGCCACGCTGCGCAACATCCGCCAGAACCTGTTCTGGGCCTTCGGCTACAACGCGGCGCTGATCCCGGTGGCGGCGGGGGTGCTTTACCCCCTGAACGGCACGCTGCTGTCGCCGGCGCTGGCGGCGGGGGCCATGGCGCTGTCGAGCGTCTTCGTCCTGAGCAATGCGCTGCGGTTGCGCCGGCTGCGGTCCGCGGCCACCGCCCTGCCCCACGCGACACCGGCACAGGCTGCCGTAACCCGAGAGGTGCATCCATGAACATCGGAGAGGCCGCGCGGCGGTCGGAGCTGCCCCCCAAGACGATCCGCTATTACGAGGAGATCGGGCTCGTGACGCCGGCCCGCGATACCAACGGGTATCGCGCGTTCAGCGAAAGCGACGTGCACCGGCTGGTGTTCCTTGGCCGCGCGCGGGCGCTGGGTTTTACCATCGAGGACTGCCGCGCATTGATGGCGCTTTGGGCCGACAGCCAGCGGGCCAGTGCCGACGTGCGCCGCATCGCCACGGACCATCTGGCGCGGATCGAGGCCAAGATTGCCGACCTGCGCGCGATGCAGCACACCCTGTCGCATCTGGTGTCGGCCTGCGCCGGCGACGACAGGCCGGATTGTCCGATCCTGCAGACCCTCGAACATCCCGGGTGATTCGCGGAGCACCCACCGTCATTCCCATTGCTTAACAAAGCCTTAACGCAGCGCTCACGCGGGTGCGGTAATGTGTCCGCATCTTCACCGTTACGGGGTTGGATCGATGACACGCAAAGGTCGCCATATCCGCAATGATCCCGGCCGGTGGATGACGGGTGACGATGGCTTTCCCACGTCTTCGCAAGAACTTGCGACGACGGCCACGCGACCCGGACCCAGCGCCGCACGCCTGCCATTTGTCCCGGACGTGCGGCCCCTGACGAAGACCGATGCAAAGCGCAGGCTCTCCTGTGGCCGTCCCGACCGCTTCGCCCTCCCACGGTCTTCGTCAGGCCCCGCTGCCACGGCCTCGTCCGGCACACCGCCGGGCGCCGCCATCCCGTCCGGTCCCGCATGTATTGTCATGCGCCTGCGCCGGGTGGTCCTGATCGTCGCCTACGGCGGGCGGTCCGGGACCGGTGCCCCGTGGGACGACCCGTTCTGAGCAGTCGTCCGACACCTGCCATTTCAACCCACCTCTTTTCCGGAGGGACCCCTGTGATTTCGAATTCAGCAAGGCAAGAACACGGTCAGGGGCCCTTCACCTTTTCACGGGCGCGTGAATTTTCTTTCCTGATCCGCCGTAGGAAATTAGGCTGCGGGCGCGATCACGTGCGACCATATGCAATCAGGGGAGCCTTCAACGTGCCGCAGGCATGGCGTCCATCCGAGCGCGCGCCCGGCCCTCGGGCCCGGATCGCCCTTCTGGGGCCGTTCCGCCTGACCGATGCGGCCGGGCGCGACCGGACGCCGCGCAGCGCCCATCAGCAGGCGCTGCTCGCGGTGGTGGCCCTTGCGTCGGATGCCGGCGTCGCCCGGGCCCGGCTGATGGACCTGTTCTGGGGCGACAAGACCCCGCAGCTGGCGGCGCAAAGTCTGCGCACGGCGCTGCACGGCCTGCGGCGCGGTCTCGACACCCTCGGCGCGCCCTTGCTGGAGATCGACGCTCACCGGGTCCGGCTGGTGCCGGGCGCGGCCACCGTCGACCTGCTGGACCTCGCGGCGGGAGACGGCGGGTTGCCGGCGCATCTGCGTGCCGATCCGCCCGACGTGCTGGAAGGCGTGAACATCCCCGCCGAACCCTTCGAGGAGTGGCTGCGCGAGCAGCGGCAGCACTGGTACGACCGGATCGAGGCCCTGCGCGATGCCCCGGCGCCAGCCGTCACGGCCGTGCGCCCCGCGGCCCCCCCCGCTTTCGTCGAAGACCGCCCCATCGTGGGCCTGCTGGAGCCGGTGATCCATTCGCGGTCCTACCAGGCCCTCTTCCTCGGGGAAGCGCTGGTCGACCGTATCGCCTTCGGCCTGCGCGACTACGTCGGGGCGCGGACCTATGACTATCGCGACCTGACGACCGGCCCCGACCACGAGGCGGTCACGCGCAGCAGCCCGTCGCTCTATCTGCGGCTGCGGCTTTACGAGGCGGACGGCGCCCTGTCGATCCGGATCCTCGTACTGCGGCACAGTGCGCAGGAACTGCTGTGGAGCGTGCAGGGCGGCCCCTACCGGCTGGACAGCGCCAGCATCGACAGCGCCGAGATCCTCGTGCTGCTGGGCGAGGCGATCGAGCGCGTGGCGATGACACTGGCCCGCGATGCCGGCAGCGATCCCGACGGGCCGCTGACGCCGTTCCACGTGCTGACCGCGATGTTCCAGATCAACCACGCGTCCCTGTCCGACCTGCGCCGCGGCCTGCAGTCCAGTCGCGCGCTGACGCAGGACCCGGTCTATGCAGCGCTGCAGGCCTATCTGAATACCTTTCGCGTGGGCGAGCACTGGACCGCGCAGGATGCGCCGCTGGCAGAGGAGACCCGGGCGCTGGTCGCGCAGGTCGAGGATTCGCAGACCGGCGGCATCGCGCTGGCGCTGGCCGGCCATGCGACGGGTTACATCCTGCACGACCACGACCATGCGAACGCCCTGCTGGACCGCGCGATCCGCACCGCGCCGCATTCCGCGGTCTGCTGGGACCACATGGCCCTGCACCACATCTATAACGGGCGCTACGCCGATGCGCGCCGGGCGTCGCAGAACGCCCTGCGGATCGGAGAGCACAGCCCGATCCGCTTCACCCTCGACCTGACGCGCTGCATGATCGCGACGCTCGAAGGCGACTTCGGCACCGCCAGCGCCCTCGGGCGGCGTATCCTGACGCGGCGGCCGAACTATGGCGCCGCGCTGCGCTATACCTCGGTCAGCCTTGCGCATCTGGGCGATACGGTGGGGGCGAAGGATTGCATCCAGCGGATCCGGCGGATGGACCCCGACTTCTCTGTCGCCTGGGTCAACGAGGACCGGATGGCGGTGCGCGACGGTCAGGCCAAGGCGATCCTGACCGAAGGTCTGATCATGGCAGGAGCGAAGTGATGCCCGGCAATCCATTCAGCGCGATCCTGTCGCAGACCTGGCTGCTGGCGGTGGGCGACAGTTTCGAGGCCGTGCCGGTCGGCGCGCAGGGCGCACCTGCGGCGGCAGGCGTCTTCGACGCGGCGACCTTCGTGGCGACGCCGGCGGGCAGCGGTGGCGCATCCGGCCTGCTGAACCGGAACCGCAACAGGAACCGCAATCGCAACCGGAACCGCAACCGCACGACGACCGACCCCGTGGCCCCGGTGATGGGCGAGACGCCCGACATCCTGCTGCCGTGGCGCGAGGTGGACCGGCTGCACCAGTTGCGCCCCTTCTGGGTCGACCTGCCGCTGCCCCTGCCCAAGGCGCCCGCCGGCCTGCTGGCCGAGACGGAGACCCTTTTGACCAAGCAGGCCGCCCTGCAGACCGAGGCCGAGGCGCCCCGCCGCGCCGAGATCCTGCGCGAGCAGGAGCTGGAACTGTCGGGCTACCTTCGCCCGCTGGGCGTGTCCAATGCGGGCAGCCATCCGCAGACGGTAACGCTGTTCCTGATCCTCGCCCGGCTGTGCGAGGAGATCGGCCTGCGTTACAAGGACCGCTACGACGCGCCGCGGCCCAGCACCATCAACCCGCGGCTGACGCCCTTCATTGCGGTGCCGGTGCATCCGTCATATCCGTCGAACCACGCCTTCCTGAGCTACGCCATCGCCTTTGTCTTCGCCCGCGTGGCGCCGGAACATCCCGGTATCGCCGACCTGTTCCTGAGCGGGCGGCGCATCGCCGAGAACCGCGAGTGGGCGGGCGTGCATTATCCGCAGGACACGGCGGCGGGGCGGGCGCTGGCGCGGATGATGACCCCGGTCTTCGAGGTCGTGCTGGAAGAGCAGATGCTGGCCGCGCGGGAGGAATGGGTATGACCGGGCCGACCTTGAAGATCCCGAGCGACGGCGACCGCGGACGCGGCGACTATGCGGCCTACCATGCGCTGTGGCACCTGAAGGCAATCGGGGTGCTGGCGGACCTGCAGGACTTCGCGTCCGACGGCTGGGACGCCGCAGCGGCGCGGCTTGGACCACAGGTCCGGCGCACGCGCGTCGCCCTGATCGACGTGTCCGTCGCCGCGGGCCATCCGAACCTGAAGGATGCGGTGGACACCGATCTGGCGATCGACTTCTTCGCGGCCCGGCTGGGCATTCCCGCGACACCCGACGCCGTGGCGGCCCGCGTTGCCGGTCACGGCGACGCCCTGCCCGCCGATCTGCCGGCCACGGTCGGCCCGCTGTGGGCGGAACTGACGACGCACCTTGGCGGTGGCGCGGCCGACCCCCATGCCTCTGTCGTGCAGCCGGCGACAAGCCCGTCCTTTTCAGCCCACGGCACGGCGATGGCGGGGCTGATCGGCGCGCGACCGGTGGCGCCGGACGCGATCGATGTGGCGCCCGTGCGGCTGTTCGATCCCGCCAGCGGCACCTTTTCCGACCTGCCGGCGGGCACGCCCACGGCCTTTGCCTATGCCGGCGTCGATCCCTTCTGCGAGATCGTGCCGATCTCTACCAACTTCGATCCGGAGCCGGAGCAGCTGATCCTGTCGCTGCTCTATGCCGCGCTGATCGGGGCGGATGTCATCGTGCTGGCCCGCGACTTTCCCAGCCCGGACAGCCTTGCCCCCGGTGTCGCCCCCACGGCAGAGGCGCTTGGTCGGGCCCTGCGGGTCGGATTGACGGAGGAGGAGATGACGCTTTGGTCCGCGCTGAAGGATCTGACGCTGGCGCTGTCGCGCCGGGTGCCCATCGTCTGTGCCGCGGGCAACGGCGCGCTGGACGGGGTGCTGTTCCCCGGCGCGCTGGCCGCACCGGACAACGGCATCATCGCCGTCGGCGCGCGCGCGGCCACCGGCCAGCCAGCCGCCTACACCCCTGTCGGGCCGGGCATCACCGTGCAGGCCCCCAGCGGAGACGGAGAGCGGCTGGACCGCGATCTGCAACGCCTCGACACCCAAAGCGGGCGGTTCAATCCGCAGGACCAGTCGGCGGCCTATACCGCGGGCCTTGGCAACTACGGCGATCCGGCGTTCGCGGGTGTGCCCGCCGCGGGCACCCATGCGCCGCAGGACCTTGTCTCGACCGACGTGCCGGGGCGGGCGGGCTATAATTCCAGTCCGCACGCGCAGGTCTTCGGGCGCGACGGTGCGGTGCTGGACTACCGCTCTGCCTTTTGCCGCTTTTCGGGCACCTCCGGCGCGACGGCGTTGACGGCGGGGCTTCTGTCGCTGGCGATCTCTGCCGGGCGGATCGCGCCGGGCGCCGCGGATTTCGGCGTCACCGCCAAGGCCGCGTTGCGCGGATCGGGCGCCGGGACCGCCGCCCCGCTGATCCACTGGTCGCACTTTCCACCACCCCCGCCGGAGGAAACGCCATGAGCCTGCCATCCGACCTGCCGCGCGTGCGTGCCGTCACCGGGCCGCAGATCGTGCTCGCCCTCGCCGCGCTGGGGCTGGTCTATGGCGCGGGGCGGCTGCAGTTCGTCGCCCTGTCGCTGGCAGAGGTGTCGCTGACGCAGCTGGGGCAGCTGCTCGCCACCGCGGCCTTCGTCGCGCTGCTGATCGAACGGGCGGTGGAGCTGATCCTGAACTGGCGCTTCGGCCCGGCCGAGATCGCCATCGTCGCGCCGCTGAAGCAGGCCGCGGACCGCAATCATGCGCAGATGAAGATGCTGGCGCGCGACATGGACCTGCTGGTCAGCCCGCAGGACCGCATGACGCTGGTCGACGACGGGCTGCGCCACAGCGTGCTGAACGCCCGAGAGCTGCTGCCGGCGCAGGCCGCCGACACGCGCGGACGGCTGGAGGATCTGAGCCTGCTGAAGAAGAGCTGGGCGACCGTGTCTGCGATGACGCTGGGCATCGGGCTGAGCCTGTCCGGGTTTCAGCTGCTGCACGGCGCACTGGCGCCGCAGGTCGATCTTTCGGCGCTGCCGCCGCTGCAGGCGAACGTCTTTTCCTTCGTCGACATCTGCCTGACGTCGATCGTGCTGGCCGGGGGCGCCGACGGCATCCACCGGCTGATGACGCGGCTGATCGATTTCGGGAAAACCTCTCGGACGAGGATCATGCAGGACTGACCTGCCCCATACCACGCGCAGTGAAAGGAGGAGCGCACCCCACGACAGACGACCCATTTTCAGACCGGACGCCATTTTTTTCAGGCGTCGTTCCCATCCATTTTTCGCCGGATTACCGATTCACGCGCACCTTGCGTTTCCGACGGTTCATTTTCAGCGTTTCACGGCGCGCCCCGCATCCGGCTTCTTCAGGAGCCAATGGCAATGCTTTACAAACTCGGTCACGGCCAGACCATCAAGGCCACCCCCACAGCCCGCGACGCCACGGCGCGCGACGCCACGGCGCGCGACACGGACGGCGATGCCGTCGCCCTGCGCGACGTCGCCAGCATCGTGAAATCGCGGCAACTGGACGGAACGGACACCTATCCGCTGCCCGACCCGGACCCCGCACCGGAACCGGGTCTGACCCCCCGGCAGGCGTTCCGCTACTATTGCAAGGATGCCCCGGCGGCGGAGGCGATCGAAGATGCGGCGACGTGGTTCGGCGCCCTTGCCGATGCGATGGCGGAAGAGGCACCCGACCAGAAGGACGCGGAGGGCGAATCCGCGATCCCGCCGGTCTTTACCTACATGGGGCAGTTCATCGACCACGACATCACCGCCAACACCGACCGCGAGGAGGCGCCGGGCGGTGACGCGGCGGCCTTCAACATCGACCGGCCGGATTTCGCGCCGGGATCGCGGGATCTGGCGGAGCAGGTCAAGCTGAACCTGCGGATCGGGCGTCTGGAACTGGACAGCGTCTATGGCGACGGGCCGGGGCAAAGCCCCGCCGCGCTGAAGCTGGAAGCCGCACTGCGCGATCCCGACGATCCAGCCAAGATGCGGCTGGGGGTGGTGACCCCCGTGTCCGGCCCCGGCACCGGGTTCGAACGGCCGTCGCTGCCGGTGGACGACCACGCCGATCTGCCGCGGGTCGGTGCCGCGATCGACAGCGGCGACCTGACGCTGGAGGAGGTGAACGCCCTGTTCAATCCCGACGGCACGAAGCCGGAGGCGGACGTGCGACGCACCGCGCTGATCGGGGACGGGCGCAACGACGAGAACCTGATCGTGGCGCAGTTCCACCTGAGCGTCCTGCGCCTGCACAACGCCATGGCCGACGCCTTGCGGGCGGACGGCATGACGGACGACGACGCGATCTTTCGCGCCGCACGCCAGCACGTCACCCATGTCTACCAGTGGCTGGTGGTGAACGTCTTCCTGCGCAACGTCTGCGATCCGGCGGTGGTGGACCGGGTGCTGGCCGACCGCGCGCCGGTGTATGCGGCGTTCCATGCGGCCCACAAGGACGAGATGCCGGAGGGCGTGCAGCCGATGCCGCTGGAGTTCTCGGTCGCGGCCTATCGCTATGGCCATTCCATGGTGCGCGGCGACTACGACTACAACCGCAACTTCGGACGGGCCCCGGACGGGACCGGCGACGGGCGGGCGACCTTCGATCAGATATTCCAGTTCACCGGCGACGGCGGCATGCGCGGCGCGCCGACGCTGCCCGACAACTGGATCATGGAGTGGGACCGCTTCATCGGCACCGCGCCCCTGCCCAACCGGGTCGCGCGGCGGATCGATACGCGGCTGGCGCTGCCGCTGAAGACCATGCGCAATGCTCCTCCGGGCCTGCTGGCGCATCTGGCGGCCCGCAACCTGCGGCGCGGCTATGTCTTCAACCTGCCGACGGCGCAGGGGATGATCGACTGCCTTTACAAAAAGGGCATCGACATCGACGCCCTGACGCCCGCGGAGATCGCCCGCGGGTCGGAGGCGATGTCGGCCGCCATCACGGGTGGCGGTTTCGACCGGGCGACGCCGCTGTGGTTCTATGTGCTGAAAGAGGCGGAGGTGAAGGCGCAGGGCGCGCATCTGGGGCCGCTCGGCAGCCGGATCGTGGCCGAGACGCTGATCGGCCTGCTGGTGACGGACCCGCAAAGCTACCTTAACCAAGGCAGCTTCGGCAGCTGGACGCCGGCGGATGCGCCGCAGCCCGATGGCGCGCCGATCGACAGCCTGCAGGCCATGATGCGCGCCGGCGGCGTGCACGCCTGACGCGGACCGGGGCCATCCGCCGTCTGGCGGGTGGCCCCATCCCCTGTCCCGAACCGGAGAGGACCGATGCCGGACCCGACCATCGCCACGGCCGTACTGCGGCCGGACCCCAGCGACCTGCGCGACCGCGTCTATGCGCCGTCGCTGCGACCGCTGGCCCCGTCGTCCGAGCGCGCGCTGGCGAAGCGCATCTGTCCAAGGACGCGGGCGCTGCCCTACGAATTGCGCGATCAGGGTGCCGACGGCACCTGTGCCGGGCAGGCGCTGGCGAACCTGATCGACCTGCACCGGATCCGGGCCTGCGGCAACGGCAAGCGGCCCGAGAGGGTTTCGGCACGGATGCTTTACCAGATGGCAGTGCAGCAGGAGCGCGGGCCGGGCGGCGGCGGGCCCGAGGGCGTCACCTCGCTGCGGTCGGTGATCAAGGGGTTCTATCACAACGGGGTCTGCGCCGACACGCTTTGGCCGGACTGCGCGAGCGAGACGGCGCTGTCGGCGGAACGGGCCAAAGCGGCGCGGGCGACGACACTGGGGGCCTACTACCGGGTGCGGTCCTACCTCAACGACTATCACGCGGCGCTGTCCGATGCGGATTGCATCCTCGTCTCGGCGGCGACGCATGGCGGGTGGCGGGCGGTGACGGACGGGGTGATCCCGCCCCACCCGCAGCCGGGCGAGAACCACGCCTTCGTCCTTGTGGGTTACAACGATCGCGGCTTCCTCGTGCTGAATTCATGGGGGCCGGACTGGGGCGGCTATGCCTGCGACGGGCAGGTTCTGCGGGGCGTGGCGCTCTGGCCCTATGCGGACTGGTCGGACAACGTGCTGGACGCCTGGGTGCTGCGGCTGGGCGTGCCCGCGCCGGAGGCCTTTGCCTTTTCCCAGTCGCGGCGCGGCATCTACTATGACGATGACGGCCCGATCCGGGCGGCGTCGTCGCCCTGTCACCAGTTGCTCGGGCACTTCGCGCATCTCGACGACGGGGTGCATGTGACGGGCGGCAGCTATGCCTCGTCCCGCGCGGCGGTGGCGCTGACGGCCGGGCGGATCGCGGCGAAGCCGGACCGCCCCGTGCACCTGTCGATCCCGGGATCGCTGCTGGGCATCGACGCGGCCTTCGGGGCAGAGGTGGCGCGGCGCCCGGCGCTGGAGGATGCGGGGCTTTATCCCTACACCCTGTTCTGGTGCAACGATGTGGTGGACAGCACGACGGCGGTGCTGGATCACCTGTTCCGCACCGCGGTCGACAAGGTCGGCGCGCTGAGCCCGGACCTGAACGCCGCGATCGAGGCGGCGACGGCGGGCATCGGGCGGGCGTTCTGGCGCGACATCGGGCGCGCGGCGCAGCGGGCCGGCTGCCATCGCCACGCCTGCGGCGCCGATCCGACCCGTGACGGGGATGCGGCGGATCTGCTCGACAGTCTTGCCGCGACCGGTGCGCCGCTGCACCTGAACGCCGACGGTGCGGGGGTGCTGCTGCTGGCGCAATACCTGCGGTCCCTGAACGCCCATGGCGGCGACCGGCGTAATGCCTTCGAGGGTGCGGTCGCGTCGCTGACGCTGATCGCGCCGGCGATCCGGCTGGACGACTTCTGCGCCGCCTTCCGCCCGCTGATCAACGCGATCAACCGACGCGGGCCGGGGCGCGTCACCCTGTGGGTGCCGTCCTACGGGTTCGAGCGCAAGCTTGCGGTGGGGCACTACACGAGGTCGATCCTCGACCTGGTGCTGTATGCCTTCGAGGGAGAGCGCGACCGGATGCAGCATTTCATCGGCATGTCGGCCCGGCGCACCGGGCTGGCCGCCGAGACCGCACCCGGCGGGCGGCTGGAGGGCGTCGTCCTGCGCAAGATGAAGACGCCGGACCACGCCCTGCAACCCGCCGAGGCGCGGCGCCGCCGCTACACCCAGCACGATGTCATCACCCACGCCGAGACCGGGGCCGAGATCCTTTGGCACCTTGCCCGGCTCGTATCCCGCGACGCCATAGAGAAGCCATAGAGAAGGAGACCAGACTATGACGGAAAAGATCACGCTGGAGGAACTGTCGCGCAAGATGGCCGACCCGGACACGGCGCCCGACGACCTTGCGGCCTATTTCACCGAGGACACCGGCGCGTCGGACCCCTTCGCGCCAGCCATCGCGCTGAACCCCGACAAGGTGGAAATTCCCGCCACGGCGGATGCGGCGACGCGGTCCGCCCTGCTGCTGAACGGCGCCAACTGGTTCGAACGGCAGAACCGGCAGGCGCGTTTCTTTCAGCGGCTGTCCAAGGGCGACTACAGGGGGCCGATCATCGTCGAGGAGGGCGACAGCTGGTTCCAGTACCCGATCCTGCTGCGCGACACGATCGATGTGCTGATGGAGGAATACGCCGTCTTTTCGCTGTCCGCAGGGGGCGACACGCTGGCGAACATGGTGGCGCGGGCCGAGTATCGCCGCGCGATCGAACAGACCGGCGCCACGATCCTGCTGCTGTCCGGAGGCGGCAACGACCTTGTCGCCGACGGCAACCTGTCGCGGCATCTGCGCCGCTTCGACGCCGGCCTGTCGGCGGCGGAATACCTGCTGCCCAGCTTCGACCAGCTTGTGGCGGTGGCGGTCCAGCAGTTCGACCGGATCGCGCGGGACGTGGCGGCGCGCTATCCCAAGGTGAAAATCATCTGCCACGGCTATGACCGCGCCATCCCGGCCAAGGGCAAGTGGCTGGGCCTGCCGATGGCGGCCAACGGGATCGTGGACGCCACGCTGCAGGCGAGCATCGCCAAGGTGATGATGGACCGCTTCAACGACGCCATGATGGCGATGGCGCGGCGGCATGCCCATGTCTTCTTCCTTGACCTGCGCGGCACCGTCGGCGCCGGTCGCTGGCACGACGAGTTGCACCCGACCAATGCGGGCTATGCAGATGTCGCCGCCATTTTCTCTGCCCTGATCCGAAAGCTGACGAAGCCCGCCCGGGGGCCTGCCGTCCGGTCGGCACCGGCGGCGGTTGCGCTGCATGTGGGGCTGAACCGTGTCGACCGGGGGCATTACGGGACTGGTCTGGTGGACCTCGACTTTTGCGTCAACGACAGCGAAGCGATGCGCGACATCGCCAAGGCGCGCGGGTTCGATACCCAGACTCACCTGACCGACGCCGCAGCGACGCGCGACGCGGTGATCGCGGCCTGCGGCGAGGCGGCGAAGTCGCTGAAGGCCGGCGATACCTTCAAGCTGACCTATGCCGGGCACGGGGGTCAGGTGAAGGACTTCAACGGCGACGAGGCGACGGGACCGGACCGCGATCTGCTGGACGAGACGCTGTGCCTTTACGACGGGCAGATGATCGACGACGAGCTTTACAAGATCTGGTCGGACTTTGCCGAAGGGGTGCGCGTGCTGGCGGTTTTCGACTGCTGCCACGCGGGCTCCATGCTGCGGGCGGGACCGGGGCGGGCCGCCACGGCGGCCCCGGTCACGGGCAAGACCCGGATGATGACGCCGGGCGTGGCGGCGCAGGTCTTTCGCGCGAACGAGGCGTTCTACCGTAGCCTGCCGTCATCGGCCCTCGGGCCGGACCTTGCGACGCCCTACCACGAGCTGAGCTTTCCCGTCGCGGCGAGCGTGTTGCAGCTGTCGGCCTGCCAGTCGAACCAGACCGCACAGGAGGATCTGGGCAACGGCCTCTTTACCGCGGCGATCCTTGCCACGCTGACCGATCCGGCGGCGCAAAGCGGCTATCGCAATTTCCGCGACCGCTGTGCCGCACGGATGCCCGCGTGGCAGTCGCCGAACTTCTGGACGGTCGGGCGCCCCGATGCCGCCTTCGAGGCCAGCCGCGTGTTCTGGGCATGACCGGGCCGGTGACGATCCGCATGGTGCAGGCGGCGCTGGCGGCGCAGGGGTTCGATGCCGGCCCGGTGGACGGGGTGCGCGGGCGCCGGACCATCGCCGCACTGAAGGCCTTTCAGCGCGAGGCCGGGCTGGCGGCGACCGGACTGCTGGACAGATCCACGGCAGAGGCGCTGCTGGGCGCAGAGGCTGCCGCGGCCGTCCTGCCGGACGCGACGCCCTGGATGGACACCGCCGCACGCATGATGGGACTGCACGAAAGCCTCGACAACGCGGCGGTGGCGGCCTTTCTGGTCAGCGATGGCGGCACGGCGGGCGATCCCGCACAAGTGCCGTGGTGCGCCGACTTCGTGCAGACCTGCATCGCCCTGTCCCTGCCGGAAGAGCCGCTGCCGGTGAACCCCTATGCCTCGCTCGCCTGGGCCGGTTTCGGCAATCCGGTGGACCCGTGCTTCGGCGCGATCCTGTGTCTGTGGCGCGAAAGCCCCGACAGCTGGAAGGGTCACGTCGGCTTTTGCGTCGAGGTCCGGGCGGACCACGTGCTGCTGCGCGGCGGCAACCAGAGCGACGCGATCTGCGAGAAATGGATCGCGCTGCGGTTCCTGCGACCGGGGGGCAGTCGTTGGCCCCGGACCGCCCTGCCCCCGGTCGCGGTGTCGGGCGAACGCCGCAGCGTCAACTTGCGATGAACGCCCTGACGAAGGCGTTTGCGGGGGCCTGACGGATTTCCTTCGGGCGGCCGATCTGTTCGATCCGGCCCATCGACATCACGACGACGAGGTCGGCGAGGGTCATCGCCTCTTCCTGATCGTGGGTCACGAAGATCGTGGTCAGGCCGGTCTGGTCGTGGATGTCGCGCAGGCCGGCGCGCAGATCCTTGCGCACCTGTGCGTCGAGCGCACCGAAGGGTTCGTCCAGCAAGAGCATCCGCGGATCGATCGCCAGCGCCCGTGCGAGGGCCACGCGCTGGCGCTGCCCCCCGGACAACTGGGCGGGGTAGCGCGCGCCGATGTCGGGCAGCTGGATCAGGCGCAGCAGGTCCGTCACCCGCTGGGCGATCGCCGCCGGCGCGGGGCGCGTCGCCCGCGGGCGGGCACGCAGGCCGTAGGCCACGTTCTCGAACACCGTCATGTGCCGGAACAGCGCGTAGCTTTGAAAGACGAAGCCCGCGCGCCGGTCCTGCACCGACAGGCGTCCGACGTCCTGCCCGTCGAACAGGATGCGACCGGCGGTGGGCTGTTCCAGCCCGCCAAGGATGCGCAGCAGCGTGGTCTTGCCCGATCCGGACGGCCCCAGCAGGGCGACGAGCGCCCCCTGCGGGATCGACAGGCTGACCGGGTGCAGGGCGTTGGTGACGCCGAAGGTCTTGGCAATGGCCTCGATGGAGATGTGCATGGCGGGATCCTTTCAGGGCTGGCCGATAGCGGCGATCTGGTCCGCGTGCTGACGGTCCAGAAGCGATTTCAGGGCAAGGGTGACGAGCGCCAGCAGCGCCAGCACGGCAGCCAGCGTGAAGGCGGCCACGGACAGGTATTCGTTGTAGAGCATCTCGATCGTGATCGGCATGGTCGCGGTCTGGCCGCGAATCTTGCCGGACACGACGGCGACGGCGCCAAATTCGCCCATCGCGCGGGCGTTGCACAGCAGCACCCCGTAAAGCAGCGCCCAGCGGATGTTGGGCAGGGTCACGGTCCGGAAGGTGCGCCAGCCGGTGGCGCCCAAGGTCAGCGCCGCCTCCTCCTCTGCCCGGCCTTGTTCGATCATCAGGGGGATCAGCTCGCGCGCGACGAAGGGGAAGGTGATGAAAAGCGTCGCCAGCACGATGCCCGGCAGGGCAAAGACGACCGGGTGCCCCTGTGCCACCAGCCAGCCACCCAGGGTGGAATTGGCGCCGAAGAGCAGCACGATGCACAGACCCGCCACCACCGGAGAGACCGAGAATGGCAGGTCGATGAGTGTGATGAGAAGCGCCTTGCCGCGGAAGTCGAACTTGGTGATCGCCCAGGCGGCGGCGATGCCGAAGACCGCGTTCAGCGGCACGGCGATGGCGGCGACGGTCAGGGTCAACCGGATCGCCGAACGCGCGTCCGGGTTGCCGAGGCTGGCGAGGGCGGCGGACCAGCCGTCGCGCAGCGCCTCGGCGAAGACCACGACGAGCGGCGCGATGACGAGGATCGCGAGGCCGGTGCAGGCCAGCGCGATCAGGGCAAGGCGCACCGGCAGGCGTTCCGAGGTTGCGGGTCCTGCCGCGGGATTGGCGGATGCGAAGGTCATTCGAGCCTCATGCGGTTGAGGGGCCGGGCGCCCCGGGGGACTGGCGGGATCGCCGTCAGAAGGATGATGCAGGCCGCGAGGGCGACGCAGACTGCGCCGGACAGGGCGTAGGCCAGCAGGCAGAGGGGCCAGCCTGCGCCGCAGGCCGCCGCGAGGATCGCGCCCCCGGTGCCGCCGGCCAGACCGGTCAGGAACAGGGCCGAGGGTGCGGGATCGATGGCGGGGGAAGGATCAGACATCGCCGGTCCTCCGCCGGGTCCAGATCTGCAGCAGGTTGATCGCCAGCAGCAGGGTGAACGACATCGCAAGCATCGCGATGCCGATGGCCGCGGCGGCGGGGTAGTCGAACTCCTCCAGCTGGATGACGATCAGGAGGGGCGCGATTTCCGTCCGCAGGGGGATGTTGCCGGCAATGAAGATGACCGACCCGTATTCGCCCACGGCGCGGGCCAGCGACAGGGCAAAGCCGGTCAGGGCGGCAGGCAGGAGGGCGGGCAGGATGACGCGGCGCACGGTAGTCCAGCGGGACGCCCCCAGCGTGGCGGAGGCTTCCTCGACCTCTCGGTCCAGCGTTTCCAGCACCGGCTGCACGGTGCGCACGACGAAGGGCAGACCGACGAAGACGAGGGCGATGAAGATGCCTGCCTGCGTGTAGGCGATGCGCCAGCCGAAGGGTGTCGCCAGCGCGCCGAAGGCACCGTTGGGGGCATAGAGCGTGGTGAGCGCGATCCCTGCGACGGCCGTCGGCAGGGCAAAGGGCAGGTCGACGGCGGCATCCATGATGCGGCGCCCCGGAAAGCGGTAGCGCACCAGAACCCAGGCCAGCAACACGCCGAAGGCGAGGTTGAAGAGTGCCGCGAGCGCCGACAACCGGAACGACAGGGCAAGGGCGGACAGGGTGCGCGGCCGGCTGCCGACATCCCACAGGGCGGCCGGGCCGGCGCTGGCGCCCTGCCACAGCAGGGCGCCCACGGGCAAGAGCACGACAAGGCAGACCGTCGTCAGGGTCAGGCCCATCGTGAGGCCGAACCCCGGCATCGCCCGGCGGTGCCGCGGGAGGGCCGTCATTGCGGCACGTAGATCTGGTCGAAGATCCCCCCGTCGCCGAAATGCTGCGGCTGCACCTTGGCCCAGCCGCCGAAATCCTCGATCCCCACAAGGTCGATCTTGGGGAACCGCGCGACGTCGGCGGGATCGGCGGCGGATGTGTCCCACGCCCGGTAGTAGTGCTTGAAGGCCAGCGCCTGCGCATCCGGCGCGTAGAGGTGTTCGAGGTAGGCCGTGGCCAGTGCGCGCTGGTCGTCGTCGGCGATGTTTGCCTCGACCAGCGCGACGGACGGATCTGCGCGGATCGACACCGACGGCACGACGATGTCGAAGGCCTCCTCTCCCATCTCGTTCAGGGCAAGGTAGGCCTCGTTCTCCCATGCCAGCAGCACGTCGCCGATGCCCCGCTGGGCAAAGGTCGTCGTGGCGCCCCGCGCCCCGCTGTCGAGCACGGGGACATGGGCGTAGAGGTCGTGGACGAAGGCCCTGGGGTCCTGCCCGCTCCTCTCTGCCCAGGCCCAGGCGGCGAGGTAGTTCCAGCGCGCCCCGCCGGAGGTCTTGGGGTTCGGGGTGATGACCTCGATCCCGTCCTGCGTCAGGTCGCCCCAGTCGGCGATGCCCTTCGGATTGCCCTCTCGCACCAGGAACACGATGGTGGAGGTGTAGGGGGCGGCGTCGTGCGGCAGGCGGCTTTGCCAGTCGGCGGGGAGCTTGCCCGCGGCGGCGATCCGGTCGATGTCAGAAGCAAGCGCCAGCGTCACCACCTGCGCGTTCAGCCCGTCGATGACCGCCCGGGCCTGCGCGCCGGACCCGCCGTGGCTGGTCTCGATCCGGGGCGCGTCATGCCCCTGCCCTTCCCACCACGTGCTGAAGGCGGCGTTGTAGTCGCGGTAGAACTCGCGCGTCGGGTCGTAGCTGACGTTCAGCAGGTCCTGCGCCTGCAATATCGTCCCCGCGCCCAGCGCGATAAGCGCCGCTGCCACGGCTGTCGCCGCATGCCACCGGACGCGGCGCCGCGGGGTGCGGACCGGGCCGAGCGCATAGGGTGCTGCGGTCCGTCCGGCCATGTGCCCCGGCAGACTCCATGGTGCGCCGAACCGGATCGAGATGTCGATTGTCATGGTCATGTCCTCTTCCTTACGGGCGCCGATGCCCAACACGGTAAATACGATAGGGTTAGTCGTGTATTGCAAGATAAATCTCGATCGGTCTTATCGTGTATTCGGCGGTAATTGGCCGGTGGTGCGGGGCCGCAATTAAGAGGAGCTTTATTTTCCATATGCTTAGAGGCTTAAATCCCTTCGTTTCTGGTCCCGAGCGAGTGCTGAATTTTGAGGCAGTCCCACCGCTTTCAGTCGTTCCGGCAAAAACTCAGACCCGATTCTCCGGTTGAAAGTCAGCGATGCCGTGTCAGCGAAGCGCCCGCATGCAGGGTTACGCGCCCTACGGGATGGGTGGACAAGCCGTCGGACCTGACCGACAAACGACCCGGCGGTGGTGATGCCCGCGGCGGGCGCAAGGACGCGCCGCGGGGCAGGATCCGGCGGTGATGGACGGGATACGGGGCGGCTGCGGGCCGGAACAGGGCGGACATGGCGACCCAGACAACGGACGACGTCATCGCCCCGCCACGGGCCACGCCACCGGGGGGCCATGCCACGACCGGGGCCGCGCTGCTGGCGGCGGGATTCTTCACCTACATCGTCTCTTTCGCCAGCGCTTCGCCGATGCTGGCCACGGTCAGCGCCACGCTGATCCTCGTCTTCATCGCGATGAACCTGCGCCGGGCGACGGCGATCGTGCGGTCCTTCGCGGCCGTGGCGCTGCTGATCGCCCTGTGGGGGTTGTTCCGCAACAGCCTCAGCCCGTCGGACCTTGCGGTGGCGGGCGGCCGGGTGTCGTTCCTGACCTCGATCCTGATCGCGCTGATCTTCTTGCGCCTCGTCGCCGCGCGCGATCCGGCGTTTCAGGCGGCGGGCGCCTTCCTTGCCAACCAGCCGCCGTCCCGGCGCTATGTCTCGCTCGGCATCGGAGGGAACCTCTTTGGCGTGCTGCTGAACCTCGGCGGGCTTGGCCTGCTGATCGAGATGACGCTGGCCGGTCAGCGGCGGCTGGAGACGGTCAGCGCCGTCAGCCCGGCGGTGCATGACGTGCGCGAACGCCGGATCGTCACCGCCATCGTGCGGGGCTTTGCCACCATCGCCTTCTGGTCGCCCTTCGGCATCGCCCTGAACACGCTGCTGCTGATCTTCACAGAGGTGCATTGGCGGGATGCGGCGCCCTGGGGGCTGGGCTTTGCCGCCCTGTTCCTGATCGTCGGCGGGGTGATGGACATCGTCGAGCGGCGGCTTTTCCCGGTCTTTCCGAAACCGGTCGCGGTGCCGCCCGCGCCGGGGGACGGGCTGGGGCTGCTGGCCGTGCTGGGGCATCTGGTGGGGCTGGCGCTGCTGGTGATCGGCGGCGACCATCTGTTGCCCTACTCTTTTCAGGAAGTGCTGGTCGGCGTAGTGCCGATCTACGCGGTGATCTGGTCGATGGTCCGGCACGGCACCCGCGGCCCGGCGCGGCTGGTCGGCGACTTTACCGCCAATGCCCCGCGCTACGTGAACGAGATCGGCGTCTTCGCCCTTGCCGGTCTGATCGGTGCATTGCTGGTGGCGCTGGTCCCGCAGCACGCGCTGGACCCGGTGCTGGAGGCAGTCGTCGATCTGGGCGGGCCGGTCGCGCTGGCGCTGGCGCTGGCCTGGGTCACGCTGCTGGCGGCCATGCTGGGGCTGCACCCGATCATCTCTGTCGTGATCCTGGCGGAGTTCATGGTGCGCACGCCGCTGATCTCGCAACAGGCGGCGCTGCTGTCACTGCTCACCGGGTGGACGCTGACCGTCTGCCTTGCCCCCCTTGCGACGACGGCGACCTATGTCTCTGCGATTCTCGACCGCAGCCCGGTGACGGTCAGCCTGAGGTGGAACGGTCTGTTCGGGGTGATCACGCTGGCGCTGGCGTCGGGCATCCTCATTCTGGGCATCAGCTGGCACTGGTTCTGAAGCGACCCTCCGGCCGTGCCGCCTTGCAGGGCGGGACACGCGGTCAGCCCGATCGAGAAGAACGTTGATTCGCGGGCCCGGTGTCTGTATTTTCATGCGCACCGCAGACACTCCCTTGCCAGTTTTCATTTTAGGAGCGTGTCGCTCCTTCAGAAGTGCCGAGCCATGCCGAGACCCAAGAACGTATGGCTCGCCGTTGATGCGCAGGGATACAGGCTCGAAGTCGATCGCATCCTGTCCCTCGAATACGCCTCGGTCCACGACGTCGTGACGCGTCTGGTCGGGGTGCCGATCGCAGGTGGCCTCGTTTCGATCTATGCGGAAACGTGGGTGGGCGTCTGGTGGGCCATGATCTACATCGCGGGATACGGCGGGCTGTGGCTTTATGCCAAAAGCCTGCGGCCGCGGGTGTCGCTGGTGCAGTGCCGGATCGCGCAATGCCTGGTGATCCTGAATGCGGCGACCTTCATCTGGCTGCCCGCCTGGACCTTCAGCCAGTTGGACCGCAATCTGTTTCTGGCGGGCGCGGGCCTGATCGGCGCGCAGCTGGTCCAGCTGGTGCACAGGGGCGACACCGCCCCGTTCATGATCTACGGCAACATCGCGGTCGTCCTGACGGCGATGCTGGTCGTCCTTGGCATCGTCCTGCCACAACTGTCCAGCCCGCTGGCGCAGGTCGGGATCGTGGCCAGCTGGCTCACCCTGCTGTTCTATCTGGCCCAGTCCATGCTGGGGGCCCGACGCCGGATCATCGCCCGCAATTTCGCGGATCAACAGGCGTTTCAGGCGCAGAAGCTTGCGTCCCTCGGTCAGCTGGCGGGCGGTGTGGCGCATGACTTCAACAACATCATCACGGCGATTTCCGGCAACCTCGAACTGTACGAACATCTGACCGACGACGCCGAGAAGGATCAGGTCATCGCCGCCGCCCACGCGGCCAGCCTGCGTGCCGCCCGGATCGTGGCGCAGATCCTGATCTATGCCCGCCAAACGCCCCTGACGTTGACGGCGACCAACGCCAACGCGCCGCTGGCCAGCCTGCAGATCCTGACAGACCATCTGGTGCCGTCCCGGATCGGGTTCACGCTGGGCCAGATCGCCGATGCCCCGACGATCAACGTGGATGCCAACCAGATCGAGACGGCGCTGTTGAACCTCGTCCTGAACGCGGTCGATGCCACGCCGCCCGGCGGGACCGTCACGCTGTCGGGGCATGTCATCGATGTCCTGCGCAGCCGGCCGCTTGCGGGCGGGCGGGTACTGCAATGCGGACGTTACGTGGCCTACGAGGTCACCGACACCGGCAGCGGTATCCCGGCGGACATCCTGAAATACGTGATCGACCCGTTCTTCACGACGAAGGAGGTCGGCAAGGGCACCGGTCTGGGCCTGTCGATGGTCTTCGGCGTCGCGGACAGCATGGGCGGCGGGCTCGACATCCGGACGTCCCGATCCGGCACGACGATGCAGATGTTCATCCCCGTCGCGGCGTCGCCTGATGGACCATCCGTCACATCCCACTGAATTGCTGCACCTGCAAAAGGATGCTTGCGATCCGATGCGCAACAATCTATCCAAATATGAACATCAAATGAAATAAAGCACTTCATCCATGTCTTTCCGTCTGCAACCGACCCCGCCTGCCCGCCCCAACCGCTGCCAGTTGTTCGGTCCCGGTTCCCAGACAAGGCTCTTCGCCAAGATGGCGGCTTCGGATGCGGATGTGATCAACCTCGATCTGGAGGATTCGGTGGCGCCGGGCGACAAGGACGCCGCACGGGTAAACGTGATTCAGGCGATCGGTGACATCGACTGGGGGGCAAAGCACCTGTCGGTGCGGATCAACGGCCTCGACACGCCGTTCTGGTATCGCGATGTCGTCGACCTTCTGGAACGGGCAAGCGACCGGCTGGACCAGATCATGATCCCCAAGGTCGGCTGCGCCGCCGACGTCTACGCCGTCGACGCGCTGGTGACGGCGATCGAGGCGGCCAAGGGCCGCGCCCGCCGCATCGGGTTCGAGGTCATCATCGAATCCGCCGCGGGCCTGACCCATGTGAACGAGATCGCGGCCAGTTCTTCCCGCCTGCAGGCGATGAGTCTGGGTGCCGCGGATTTCGCGGCCTCCATGGGGATGCAGACGACCGGGATCGGCGGCACGCAGGACGACTATTATATGTTGCAGGGCGGTCACCGGCACTATGGCGACCCGTGGCACTGGGCGCAAACCGCCATCGTCGCCGCCTGCCGGACCCACGGGATCCTGCCGGTGGACGGCCCCTTCGGCGACTTTTCCGACGACGACGGCTTCCGCGCGCAGGCCCGCCGCAGCGCCACGCTGGGCATGGTCGGCAAATGGGCGATCCACCCGCGCCAGATCGCGCTGGCGAACGAGGTCTTCACGCCTTCCGACGCCGCCGTCGCAGAGGCGCGCGAAATCCTCGCCGCGATGACCGCGGCGAAGGCCCGCGGCGCGGGGGCGACCGTCTACAAGGGGCGCCTCGTCGACATCGCCAGCATCAAGCAGGCAGAGGTGATCGTGCGGCAGTCCGAGATGATCGCCGGCTGACCCGCCGCCATCGCGCCGGACAAACGACGGCCGGGGGCACCCGCCATTGCAAATCGGGGCGCACGTCGCCTATATCGGCGTCAGGCAATGAAGGCGTTTCCATGACCCAGTATCTCGACTTCGAAAAACCGCTGGCCGAAATCGAAGGCAAGGCGGAAGAACTGCGCGCCATGGCGCGCGAGAACGCCGAGATGGATATCGAGAAGGAAGCGGCCGCGCTCGATAAGAAGAGCCGCGACCTGCTCAACTCGCTTTATGCGAACCTGACGCCCTGGCGCAAATGTCAGGTCGCGCGCCACCCGGAACGCCCCCACTGCAAGGACTACATCGCGGCGCTGTTCAGCGATTTCACCCCGCTTGCGGGCGACCGGAACTTTGCCGACGACCACGCGGTGATGGGCGGTCTCGCACGGTTCGACGGCCGGTCCGTGGTGGTGATCGGCCACGAGAAGGGCCACGATACCAAGTCCCGCATCGCCCGCAACTTCGGGATGGCCCGCCCCGAGGGCTATCGCAAGGCGATCCGCCTGATGGAGCTCGCTGACCGGTTCGGCCTGCCGGTCGTCACGCTGGTCGACACGCCCGGCGCCTATCCCGGCAAGGGGGCAGAGGAGCGTGGCCAGTCGGAAGCCATTGCCCGCGCCACCGAGGCCTGCCTCGAATTGTCCGTGCCGCTGGTCAGCGTCGTGATCGGCGAAGGCGGCTCTGGTGGCGCCGTGGCCTTTGCCACTGCCAACCGCGTGCTGATGCTGGAACATTCGATCTACTCGGTCATCAGTCCCGAAGGCTGCGCCTCGATCCTGTGGAAGGACGCGGCCAAGACGCAGGAGGCCGCCGCCGCCCTGCGCCTGACGGCGCAGAACCTGAAGGAACTGGGTGTCTGCGACATGATCATCCCGGAACCCTCGGGCGGCGCCCACCGGGATCCCGACGCCGCGATCAAGGCCGTCGGCGCGGCACTGACGACCGCCCTGACCGACCTCGAGAAGGTGGCGAAGGACAAGATGCGCCTCGACCGACGCCAGAAGTATCTGGGTCTGGGCAAGAAGGGCCTCGCCGCCTGAGGCCCCCTTCTTCTCGTTCCAAATACCTCGGGGGAGGCGCAGCCGGGGGCAGCGCCCCCTCTGCCCCCAAAAGCCGTAGCCGAACGTCAGACCGGCGTGCCGTCCTCCTCCGGCGCATGAAGCGGGCGGTCGGGCATCGGGAAGCCTGCCTCGCGTGCCAGATCGTCCGATGCCCCTTCGATCGCGACCTCCAGCCGATGCAGGAAGGCGCGCAGGGGCAGGCCCGGCGGGATCGGGTCGAGGAAGGCGAAGACCGCCGTACCGGGCTTGCGATAGATGCCGCGCTTGGGCCAGAACACGCCGATGTTCGTGGCGACGGGCACCACCGGCTGCCCCAGTTCCGCATAAAGCGCCGCCGTCCCCTTCTTGTAGGGCATGATCGCCCCCGGCGCGACGCGGGTGCCCTGCGGGTAGATGCAAAGCTGACCGGGGGCCGCGTCGCCCGCCTTGACCCGCGCCAGCATGTCCTTGATCGCGCGCCCCTTCTTGCCGCGATCCACGGGGATGCAGCCGGCGCGATAGGCGAACCAGCCCAGCACCGGCGCGTAAAGCAGCAGGCGTTTCATGATGAATCGGGGGCGCGGCAGCAGCTGGTAGATGAACATCACATCCATGAAGGACTGATGCTTGGCCGCGACCATGCAGCCGGTGACGGGCGGCGTGCCCCGCAGCTCGAACCGCAGGCCGATCATCCAGCCCGCCAGCCAGATCACCGCGCGGGCGTACATGCGGCAGGTCTTCATCGCGCCGTCGCGGGCGATCAGCGCGTAGGGCAGGAACACGATGCCCATGACCGCCATCAGCAGATACATCACGATGGTGAAGACCAGCGACCGGATCCATTGAAGAGCGTCTGTCATGCCTGAGACCTCAGCGTGCGCAGGGCCGCGGCCCGGGTGGCGAAAAAGGCGGTGACCGCGGCAAGCGGCGGGATCAGCAGCGGCACCAGCCAGCCCGCCCCCCGGAACCCCAGCCCCGTCAGAAAGCCGGAGGCGTCGCTGCCATCCGGCAATGCGGCCACCGCGACCAGTCCCAGCGCCGTGCCAATGGCGGCGCCCAGCCCGGACCGCAGGGTAAAGCGCCGCACGAAGGCGCCCGCGATGTAGGTGTCCCGCGCGCCCACAAGGCGCATGACGCGGATCACCTGCGCGTTGGCGGACAGCGCCGACTGCGCCGCCAGCGTGATCATCGCCGCGGTGGCGGCCCCGATCAGCAGCAGCGCGACCCAGCCCAAAGTCCGCAGACGCTCCGCCGCCGCGACCAGCGGCACCCGCCAGCGGGTGTGGTCGTCCAGCACCGCCCCCGGCACCTCGGCCTGCAGGCGCGCGCGCAGGCCGGTGGCGTCGTAACCCTCCGCCGTTTCGGTGATCTCGATCAGCTGCGGGATCGGCAGGGTATCCAGCGGCAGGTCCGGGCCGAACCACGGTTCCAGCAGGGCCCGTTCCTCGTCATCGTCGAGCGCACGGGCGGTCGCCACGCCGGGGGTCTGTTCCAGCACGGTCAGCGCGCGCCCGACCTGTGCATCCGCCTGATCCGCCGGGGCAGAGATGCGCAGCGTCGCCGTGCGCGCCAGTTCCGACGACCAGCGATCTGCCAGACGTCCCGTCGCCAGCGAAAAGGCGATCGCGAAGACCGCGAGGAACGCCATCGCCCCGGCGGTGAAGACCGTCAGCCGCGCGGTGAAGCCCGTCGGCGGCACGGCCCGGTCGGCACTGGGGTCGCCCACCAGCAGCGCCAGCGCGCGCCGCAGTCCGGGTGTGCCGCGCGCGTTCACAGCGCCACCCCGGCCTGCAGGCGCCCGTCCTTGAGGCGCAGGACATGGGCGCTGACCTGGGACTTGGCGGCGCGGATCAGGTTCATGTCATGGGTCGCGATCAGCACCGTCTTGCCCATGCGGTTCAGTTCGACCAACAGGGTCAGCAGGCGCTGCGACATCTCCCAGTCGACATTGCCGGTCGGTTCGTCCGCGATGATGACGTCGGGCGACGTGATGACCGCCCGCGCCAGCGCCGCGCGCTGACGCTCGCCGCCCGACAGCTCCGGGGGGCGTTGCTGCGCCTGCCCCGACAGCCCCACCCAGGCCATCAGCTCGTCGAGGTTGCCGTCCGCTTCCGCGGCGCGCTGCGAGACCTGCAGCGGCAGGGCGATGTTCTCGGCAACCGGAAGATGGTCGAGGAACTGGCAATCCTGATGCACCACGCCGATCCGGCGCCGGGCCATGGCGACATCGTCGCGCGACATGGTCGCCGCATCCTGCCCGAACAGGCTGACGCGACCGGCGGTGGCGCGCAGATCGCCGTAGCAGAGTTTCAGCAGGGTCGTCTTGCCGGCACCGGACGGGCCGGTCAGGAACTGGAACGACCCCGGCGTCAGCGCCAGCGTCAGATTCGTGAACAGCTGCGCGCCGCCATAGCTGTAGGCTACGTCAGATAGCTCGATCACGCGCGTCTCCTTGCCCCCCGCTCGGGTGTCTTTTGCCCAAATCTGCAACAGGTTACAATGCAATCAAGCGAATAACCCGTGCAAACCTTGGCGCGCGGCGTCCCCCTTGCTAGAAACGGGGGAAGAAGACGGCCGCAGTGGCCTGCACTGGCGTGCAAAGGATGGATTCGATGCGGCTGATCTGCCCGAACTGTGGCGCACAGTACGAAGTCGATGGCGACCTGATCCCCGACGAAGGCTGCGACGTCCAGTGTTCGAATTGCGGTCACGCGTGGTTCGAAAGCGCCGCCGCACCCTCTGCCCTGATGGAAGACCCGGAGCCCTCGCCCCCTGAACCGGAACCGGAGCAGGAGCAGGCCCCGGATGACGCTCCGGCGCCGGAACAGCCGGTGACCCGGCCGGATCCTCCTGCGGCACCCGTGCGGACAGCCGCGAAGGCAGAGCCAGACACCCGGCCGGAGGGTCATGGCCGGACCGGAAGTCCGGTCGGGCCCGCTGTCAGGCGGCCATCGCCGGTCGAAGAGCCGGAGCCTGCCGTGCCGCCGGTCCGTCCGCAGGCGCGCACGCCCCTTGATCCGTCCATCGCTGACATCCTGCGCGAAGAAGCGGCGCGCGAGGAAGCGGCGCGCCGGTCCGAAGGCAGCGGCGGGCTGGAACAGCAGCATGATCTGGGGTTGCGCGACCCGGAACCCGCCCGCCCCGCGACCACGCCCACGGCGGTGCGCAGGGTCGAGACAGCGCCCCGCGACCCACGACCGGAACCGGTGGCGGTCGCGGTGGCCCCCGCACCCGAGACCGGGCGGCGGCGCGAACTCTTCCCGGATATCGAGGAAATCAATTCCACCCTGCGGTCCAGTGCAGAGCGTGACGCCCTGCCCCTGCGGCACGCGGAACAGGTGAAGGCCCGCAAAAGCGGACGACGCGGCTTCTTCGGCACGCTGGCGGTGATCGTGGCGCTGGCGCTGATCTACATCTTCGCCGAGGACATCGCGGCGAGCGTGCCCGCTCTGGCCGATCCGCTGACGTCCTACGTCGCCACGGTCAACGAAGGGCGCCTCTGGCTTGACGCGCAGGTGCAAAGCCTGCTGGCGGCAAGCGATACCGGCGCCTGATCACAGCCCTTTTCCGTGTAATGTCTGCAGGTCGTGCCGCCGTTCAGAACCGGTCGAGCAGCCGGTCGAGGTAGTCCCGCTCGACCTGCGGCCGGTCCTGTTCGGCAGAGCGGCGCCTGATCTCTCCCAGCAGTTCCTCTGCCCGGCGATAGACGTCATCGCCCTGCAACAGGTTCTCGTCCGTGCCGTATTGGCCGGTGCTGCCCAGTTGCCGCCCGAGCGGGTCACGGCGGCCCGGCTGGACCTGACCGGTCTGGTTGCCGTCCGCATTGCCCTGCCCCGGCTCCTGTCCGTCGTTCTGGGCCAGCGCTTCTCCGATCGCGCGCATGCCGTCGCGCAGGGCGTCCATGGCATCGGCCTGCCGGTCGATGGCCTGCCCCATGTCGCCGTCGCGCAGGGCCCGCTCGGCCTGATCCATGGCGCCTTCGGCGCGGTCGAGCGACTGGCGCGCAGCATCCCCCGCCTCTCCCGGCAGGCCGGGCAGCGCGCCGCGCTGGCGGCTGAGTTCATCGCGCAAGCCCTGCTGACGCTCTGCCAGCGATTGTTCCGATCCGGCGCCCTGACCGTCCTGTGCCTGACCGTTCTGTGTCTGGCCGTTCTGACCTTGGCCGTTCTGACCTTGGCCGGGCTGGCCTTGCTGCTGGCCTTGGCCATTCTGGCCCGGTTGCTGCCCTTGTCCCTGCTGTCCCTGACCCTGCCCCTGCTGCTGTCCTTGGCCTTGCTGCTGTCCTTGGCCTTGCTGCTGACCCTGACCTTGCTGCCCTTGCTGGCCCTGCTGACCCTCCTGCATCTCGCGGAAGGCCTCGTCGGACAGGTCCTGCTGGTCGCGCAGGGTGTCGGCCAGATCCTGCATCGACTGCTGGCCGGGGGTCTGCGGCCCGCTGCCGCTGCCGTCGCCCTGCGTGATCTGCATGTTCTCCAGCAGGGAATTCAGTTGATCCATCAGTTGCTGCGCCTCGGCCATGCGGCCTTCCTGCATCAGTTCCTCGATGCGGTCCATCAGGGCCTGCAGCTCGTCTTGGCTCAGCTCCATCGTGTTCTCGGAGGTCTGCGCCTGATCGGTCTGGTCCGCGTTCGGGTCCATCTGGTCGGCCAGCATCTGCATGTAGTCCTGCGTTGCCTCGCGCAGCTCCTGCATCAGCTCGGCGATCTCCTCGTCAGAGGCACCGTTGCGCATCGCCTCTTCCAGCCGCTCCTGCGCGCGCTTCAGGCGCTCGCGGGCGTCGGCGAGGGTGCCGTCCTCCAGCTGGATCGCCAGATCCCACAGGGCCTGCTCGATCTCGGCCGCCGTTTCCTCGGTCAGGCCGGTGCGGTCGGACTGGTCGAGCTGGCGGATGATCTGGCGCAGGCGCAGATAGGGCGTCTGACTGGTGAAGAGCGTATCGGGCTCGTAGGAGACGGCGCGCAGCACCTGCACGATGCGGCGCGCGTTGCTGTGCGACCACATCAGATCGCGGCGCTGTTCGACGATGGCCTTGGCAGTGGGCTGAAAGAAGCGCCGGCCCGGCAGGATCATCGGTTCCGTCAGGCTGCTGCCGGTCTGACCCGCCGCATCCGTCACCTGCAGCGTGATCGTGACCGGCAGGTTGGCCAGCGGATGCTGCGACAGATCCTCGATCAGGGCATCGTCGAAATCGGCACGGTCGCCGCCGAAGGGCATCGGCAGGTCCAGCACGATGGGCTCGATCGGATCGGGATCGACGGCAAGGCCGTAGCTGCGATCGACAGCGTCAAGGTCGAGGGCGATGGTCGCCGTGCCGCTTTCCACGCCGTAATCGTCATTGGCGGCAAAGGCCTGGTTCATCTCGCCCATGGCGTCGGCATCGACGGGGGCGGTCAGGCTGACTTCGGGTGCGGTGTCGGGCAGGATCGCCAGATCCCAGGCCGCGCCATTCGGCCCGTCGATGGCGACGCGGCCGGCCCGTGTCACGGTAAAGGTCTGCTGCGGTTCGGACGCGGGCGGGATGTCGGTCGTGCGACCGGACACCGTCTCTGCCACCGTCAGCGCGCCGACCTCGCCGTAAAGCCGCAGAGTGACCTGCGACCCCAGCGGCACGGACAGCGGGCCGGGCGGAATGTCATTGAGGTAGAGCGTCGGCTTGCCGGTATAGGCAGGCGGCGCGACCCAGCCTTCCCAGACCGGGCCGGTCGCCAGCGCACCGCCGCCGCCGGTCTGCGCGATCTCTGCCACCGACCCCACGCGCAGGACCGAGCCGAAGAGCAGCGCCACCACGAAGAACAGCAACGCGGTATAGCGCAGCCCGTAGGGGTCGCGGTCGGATACCTTGAGGTCCGGCTGCACCGGCCGCGCCCCTTCGGTCGCCCGTCGCATGCGCGCCAGATGCGCCGCCCAGACGGCCTGAGACGCCGGATCACCCGCGCCGATGGCCTGCGTGTCGCGCACCGCGGCGATGGGACGGCCCGGCAGGCTGGCGTCGACGCGGGCCAGTGCCTCGGCCCGGGTGGGCCAGCGAAAGGCGCGCAGCCCGCGCACCAGCGTCACACCGATCGCCAGCAGGGCAACCACGCCGAAGCCCCAGAACACCTCGAGGCTCATGCGGTCCTGCCAGCCGAACATCAGCGGGGCAAGGATGACGAACAGCACGCTCCACAACGGCCAGAAGGCCCGCGTCGCACGCTCCGCCACCAGCCCCAGACGGGTCAGCGCGACGGGACGGTCCAGATGCGGCAGGTCGGTGCGGTGATCGGTCAGCGGGCCTCTCCCTTGCGCGGCGACGTGACCGACAGGATCACAGCCACGCCGGAATCATATCGCGCGCGATCATTTCGTCAAAGGTCGGTCGCGCCCTGATGACTGCAAATTGATCGCGCTGGACCAGCACTTCGGGGATCAGGGGGCGCGAGTTGTATTCCGACGCCATCACCGCGCCGTAGGCCCCGGCGGAGCGGAAGGCCACGAGGTCGCCGGGACCGACCTGCGCCATCGTCCGCCCCTTCGCGAAGGTGTCGCCGCTTTCGCAGACCGGGCCTACGATGTCGTAGGTCGCGCGCTCCGCCCCCGGCGCGGGCTCGACCACGGGCACGATGTCGTGGTGGGCCTCGTACATGGCCGGGCGGATCAGGTCGTTCATCGCCCCGTCGAGGATCAGGAACTGCCGGTCTGCCCCCTCCTTCACATAGATGACGCGCGACACCATCAGACCCGCGTTGCCGGAAATCAGCCGCCCCGGCTCGATCTCGATCTCGCAGCCGAGGTGGCCGACGGTGCGGCGGATCAGATCGCCGTAGTCCTGCGGGCTGGGGGGCGCTTCGTTGGTCTGGGCGTAGGGGATGCCGAGCCCGCCGCCCAGATCCAGCCTGCGGATCGTGTGACCGTCGGCGCGCAGCTGCTCCGTCAGCTCGGCCACCTTCAGGTAGGCCGCCTCGAAGGGGGCGAGGTCCGTCAATTGGCTGCCGATGTGCACGTCGATGCCGATGACCTCCACCCCCGGCAGGTCGGCGGCAAGGGCATAGACCGCGCGGGCACGGGCAATGGGGATGCCAAACTTGTTCTCGGACTTGCCGGTGGCGATCTTGGCGTGGGTCCTGGCGTCCACGTCCGGATTGACGCGGATCGTGATCGGCGCCACCTGCCCCAGCTCCACCGCCACCTCGCTCAGCGCCCGCATCTCGGGCTCGCTCTCGACGTTGAACTGACGGATGCCGCCCGTCAGCGCCTGCCGCATCTCGGCCCGGGTCTTGCCGACGCCTGAAAAGACGATGCGCTCCGGCGGCACGCCGGCGGCGACGGCGCGGGCGTATTCCCCGCCAGAGACGACGTCCATCCCCGCCCCCGCTTCTGCCAGCAGGCGCAGGACGGCCTGGTTCGACAGGGATTTCATCGCGAAACAGACGAGGTGATCCATCCCCGCCAGCGCGGTGTCAAACAGGTGGAAATGCCGCAGCAGAGTGGCACTGGAATAGACGTAGAACGGCGTGCCGACCTGCGCCGCGATCTCGCTCAGCGCCACGTCCTCGGCGCAAAGCGTGCCGTCGCGATACAGAAAGTGATCCATCAGCCGTCCCCTACAGTCTGAGGCCGGTCATAGCAGAACAGGGGCGCCAGAAAAGGGCGGAACGTCGCCGGGGACGGCGGGCGGGGCGCCTTTGCCGCGCATGCGGCAAACAGCGTCGTCCGGCGTCCTCAGCGCACCGGTTTCGCCCGCAGGAACAGATAGAGCGGCAGGCCACAGCTGACCCCGATGCAGAACGTGGCCGGGATCGCAAGCAGGGCGATCCAGTTGCGCCGCACCGCGACCTCGACCAGCACCCAGACGGTCAGGGTGATCGCGGCGATGGTCAGGTCCCAGGTCAGGCCCGTCGTCGCCGCATTCACGTACCAGGCGTCGATCATGCGGTCCAGCGACCAGCCCTCGGTGCGGAACCAGGTCACGAACCAATACATCGGGTGGATCGCGCCCCAGACGGCGAGCGCCGCCCAGACCCAGCGCAAGGGCGACATGTCCTTCACCGGCCCGATCCCGTCACAGCCCGAGGCTCAGCGGGATGCCCGCCGCCCCCAGACGGACGCCGCCCGGACCCAGCGACAGCCGCCCGATTCCGTCCGCCAGCGACACGCCGGGCGAGACGCCGTTGGGGCTGATCCCGACCCCCGCGTTCATCGTCGGTCCCGGCCGCGCCGGGACGGCGGCCTGCGCGGCCGTGCCGGGGCGCACGGGGTCGCCCTGCGCGCCGCAGCCGGCAAGGGCCATGGCCGCGATGGCTGCCGTCACGCCCGTCCTGATCATCCAAGCACCTTCCGCCACTGGGCCACCGCCTCGCGCACCCGCGCGGGGGCGGTCCCGCCGAAACTCGTCCGCGAGGCGACGGAGTTCCCGACCCCCAGCACATCGAAGACATCCTGCCGGATACCATCATGCACGGACTGCATCTGGGCAAGTGACAAATCCGGCAGATCGCAGCCCTGCTCCTCTGCCAGCGCCACCAGCGATCCGGTGACGTGGTGCGCCTCGCGGAACGGCAGGCCCAATTCGCGCACCAGCCAGTCGGCAAGGTCCGTGGCGGTGGAGAAGCCTGTCGCCGCCGCAGCCTTCAGGCTGTCGCGGTTCGCGGTCATGTCGCCCACCATGCCCGCCATCGCGGCCAGCGCCAGCATCAGGTTGTCGGCGGCGTCGAAGACCTGTTCCTTGTCCTCCTGCATGTCCTTGGAATAGGCCAGCGGCAGGCCCTTCATCACCATCGTCAGCGCCACGTTCGCGCCGAAGATGCGGCCGATCTTGGCGCGGATCAGCTCGGCGGCATCCGGGTTGCGCTTTTGCGGCATGATGCTGCTGCCCGTCGACCAGCGGTCCGACATCTTGACGAAGCGGAACTGGGCCGACGACCAGATCACCAGCTCCTCGGCCAGACGCGAGAGATGGACCGCGCAGATCGTCGCGGCACCGAGGAACTCCAGCGCGAAGTCCCGGTCGCTGACCGCGTCGAGCGAATTGGCCATCGGTCCGTCGAAGCCCAGCGCCTCTGCCGTCATGTGCCGGTCGATCGGAAAGGAGGTGCCTGCCAGCGCCGCGGCCCCCAGCGGCGAGAGATTCATCCGCTTGCGGGCATCGGCAAAGCGGGACCGGTCGCGGGCGAACATCTCGACATAGGCCATCATGTGGTGGCCCCATGTGACCGGCTGCGCGACCTGAAGATGCGTGAAGCCGGGCATGACCCAGTCGGCCCCGTCCTCGGCCTGCCCCAGCAGCGCTTTTTGCAGCGCCGCGAGGGCCTCGTCCGCCGCATCGCACTGGTCGCGGACCCAAAGGCGGAAATCGACGGCCACCTGATCGTTGCGCGACCGCGCCGTGTGGAGACGGCCCGCGGCCTCGCCCACAACCTCCTTCAGCCGCGCCTCGACGTTCATGTGGATGTCTTCCAGCGCCGTGGAAAACTGGAACGTTCCGCCTTCGATCTCTGACAGAACCGTGAGCAGCCCTTCACCAATGGCCGCGGCATCGCTATCACTGATGATGCCCGTGGCCGCCAGCATGGCGGCATGGGCCCGAGAGCCCGCGATGTCCTGCGCCGCGAGCCGCCGGTCGAACCCGATCGAGGCATTGATCGCCTCCATGATCGCGTCCGGCCCCGCGGCGAAACGGCCGCCCCACATCGTGTTCGCAGTTTTGGTCATGAGAAGGACGCGCCCCTTGAAAGCCCTGAAATCCGCCCTGCTTTATACGGGCCTCGCGATCCTTGCAAACGCGGCCCACGCGGAGGCGGACCTCGAGGCGCTGAAAGATGGCGACATGCGCAAGCTTGTCGTGGCATCCGACCCCTCGCCCGCGCCGGAGGTGACCTTTACCGCCGAGGACGGGACGGAGGCCACGCTGGCCGACTATGCCGGCAAGCCTGTCTTGCTGAACTTCTGGGCGACCTGGTGCGCCCCCTGCCGCAAGGAGATGCCGCATCTGGCCGCGTTGCAGGACGCCATGGGCGACGACATCGCCGTGCTGACCGTCGCCACGGGCCGCAACCCGCCGGAAGCGATCGACCGCTTCTTTGATGAGATCGGCGTCACCTCCCTGCCCAAGGCGACGGACCCCCGGCAGGAGATGGCCCGCGCCTTCGGCGTCCTCGGTCTGCCGATCACGGTGATTCTCGACGCCGAGGGGCGCGAGGTTGCCCGCCTGCAGGGCGATGCGGACTGGTCGTCCGACAGCGCGCAGGCGATCCTGTCGGCGGTCGCGGCGGACTAGCGACCGGGCACCGGATCGTCCGGCGACAGCGCGACGCCGTTGCGCCGCGCGATCTCGTCCACGTCGTCGCCCGCAGCCGCCATCCGTGCGCGCATCAGGCCGAAGCTGGGCCCGACCTCTGCATAGATCTGGTCCTGCAACGCCATCAGTTCCTTCGTCTTTTCAAGGTAGCGCGGGTCCATCGGATTGCCGCCGACCTCTGCAAAGACCGGGGCCATCACGATCAGCCGCGCCGAATCGTCCGCGACGAAGCCTTCGGCCATGGCGACGGCGGTCTCGTGGTCGATGCCGAGCGCTTCAAGAGCGGAACGCCCGATCCGGACGGAGCTGTCGAAGGTTTCCCGCACGATGTCCCGGCAACCGGCCTGAAACAACTCGTAGACGTGGTGCCTGTCGCGGGCGCGCGCGATGACGTGGACGTGAGGGAAGTGTTCCTTCACGTAGGCCACCAGTTCCGTTGCCTTCTCCCGGTCGTCGATCGCCACCACCAGCATTCGCGCGGTGCGGATTCCGGCTGCTTCCAGCATGTCGGGGCGGGTGGCATCGCCGAAATAGGCGCGCAGGCCGAACATCCGCAGGGTGTCGATCTGCGCCGCGGAATAGTCGATGACCGTGGGCGCGTAGCCGCCGCCTTCGAGGATGCGCTTCACGATGCCGCCGACCCGGCCATGGCCCGCGATGATGACCTCCGCCGGCGCCTCGATCCTGTCCTGCGCACGGGCGACGCCCTTGGCGGCACGCGGCAGGATGACGCGGTCGTGGAAGATGAAAAGCGCGGGCGTCAGCAGCATCGACAGGGCGACGACGAGCAGCAACTGGTCCGCGAGGGCCGCGGGCATGATGTTGCCCGCCACGACGAAGGACAGCAGGACGAAGCCGAACTCCCCCGCCTGCGCCAGCCCAAGGCCGAAGAGCCAGCGGTCGGTCAGTTCGAGCCTGAAGAGATATGCCAGCAGCAGCAGGATTGCCGCTTTCGATGCCATCAGCCCCACCGTCAGCCCGAGGATCAGCGCGAACTGGTCGAAGAGCAGCGCAAAGTCGATGCCCGCCCCCACGGACATGAAGAAGAGGCCGAGCAGCAGGCCGCGGAAGGGGTCGATGTCGGATTCAAGCTCGTGCCGGTAGTCGCTGCCCGCCAGCACAACCCCTGCGATGAAGGTGCCCAGCGCCGGCGACAGGCCGACGAGGGACATCAGCAGCGCGATGCCCACGACCATCATCAGGGCGGCGGCGACGAAGAGCTCTCTCAGGTCGGCCTTGGCGATGAAGCGGAAGACCGGGCCGGTCAGGGTGCGGCCCGCGATGACCACGGCGGCGATGGCGGCCAGCGTGACCAGCATCGTCTGCCAGCCGTTCAGGTCGGCGACGAGGCTCATGCCCGCGTCATGCGCGGCTTCCGGCCCGTGCCCCGCCCCCGGCATCGCCAGCAGCGGCAGCAGGGCCAGCATCGGAATGACCGCGATGTCCTGCGTCAGCAGCACGGCAAAGCTCGCCTGCCCGCCATCGGATTTCAGAAGCCCCTTCTCGGTCAGGGTCTGCAACACGATGGCGGTCGAGGACAGCGCCAGCACCGACCCCGCCGCCAGCGCCACGGTCCATGGCAGGCCGAAAAGGACGCCAGCGCCCATCACCGCCAGCATGGTCAGCACGACCTGACCGCCGCCGAGCCCCAGCAGCCGCCCGCGCATGTCCCACAGCTTTTCCGGCTCCAGCTCCAGCCCGACGAGGAACAGCATCATCACGACACCGAATTCGGCAAAGTGCTGGATCTGCACGACGTCGACCTGCAGCACGCCCAGCGCCGGGCTGATCGCGATGCCGGCGATCAGGTATCCCAGCACCGACCCCAGACCTGCGCGGGTCGCAAGCGGCACGGCAATGACCCCTGCCACGAGAAAGAGGAAGGCGAGAAGCAGGATGCTGGTCATCGGGGGGTCCTTGCGCGAACGTCGCCGGAGCTTAAGACAGATCAGCCGCTGCGGCCAGACCGGTCACGCCCGACCGCCCTGCCCGGACAGCATCTGCGGCGCCACGCCCATCAGCCGCAGGGCTGCGGCCCATTTGCCGGGCGCGTCGGGACCGAACAGGATCGCGGTATCGGCGGGACCGGTCAGCCAACCGTTCTCGGCCAGTTCAGCCTCCAGCTGGCCGGGACCCCAGCCCGCATAGCCAAGGGCGAGGAGCGACGACGTCGGGCCGGCGCCGGTGGCCAGCGCCTCCAGCACGTCGCGGGTCGCGGTCATGCCGATGCCGTCGGCCACGTCCATGGTGTTGCCGTCGGACGCGTAGTCCATCGAATGCAGCACGAAGCCGCGGGCCCGTTCGACCGGGCCGCCCACGTGGATGGCCACATCACGGCAGGCGGGGCTGCGGCGGATCTTCATCTGGTCCAGCAGCGCCGCGAACTCGATGTCGGGCTTGGGGCGGTTCACGATCAGCCCCATGGCGCCCTCGTCCGAATGGGCGCAGATGTAGATCACGCAGCCCGCGAACCGCGGATCGCCCATGTCGGGCATCGCGATCAGCAGTTTGCCGCAAAGGGTCTCTATCCGGTCCATGGGCGGATGATGCGCGCCCCCGCAGCGCGGTGCAAGGGGATCACGGCGCGGGGATCATCGCCCGAACGTGACTTTTCATGTCAGCCGGATTTGCGCAGGAAGGGCGCATGACTCGCACCCTGTCCCTGATTGCCGTCCTCGGTCTGACGCTTACGGCCGCGCCTGTCACGGCGCAGGGCAACGATGTCGCCCAGGTCACCGTGCTGCCCGGGTGGGTCACGCCGCAGGGGACGCATATGGCGGCCCTGCGGATCGACCTTGCCCCGGGGTGGAAGACCTATTGGCGCAGCCCGGGCGACGCGGGCATCCCGCCGCTGATCACCGTGACGGGCGGCGGCGTGGATCGTGTGCAATACCACTGGCCGACGCCACATGTCTTTGACCAGAACGGGATGCGCTCGATCGGCTACCACGACACGCTGGTGTTGCCGGTCGAGGTTTCGGGCCACGGGTCGCTGCGCCTGACGGGATCGCTGGATATCGGCGTGTGTCAGGATATCTGCGTGCCCGCGCAGCTGGCCTTCGACGCGCCCCTGACGGACGGCCCCCGCGATCCGGTCATCGTCGGGGCGCTGCTGGACCAGCCGCAGGCAGAGGGTCGCGCGACCTGCCGCGTCACGCCCACCGCCCAAGGGCTGCTGCTGGACGCCACGCTGTCCCTGCCCCCGACCGGCGAGGCAGAGGCAGTGGTGATCGAGGCGGGCGATCCGCAGATCTGGGTGTCGGAACCGCAGATCCGGCGGCAGGGGAACACGCTGACCGCACAGGCGCAGATGGTGCGCGGGGCGGGAGATGCCTTTGCCCTCGACCGCTCTACCATGCGGTTCACCGTGCTGGGTCAGGACCGCGCGCTCGAGGTGCGTGGCTGCACCGCCGACTAGGCCGGTGGCCTGCGCCGGACCGCCATGACCAGCGCTGCCGCGATATAGATTGCCAGCAGGACAAGCCCCAAACCGGCAATGAACACCGCCATTGCGGCGCCTGCCCCGCCCGCTAGCAGCGGCAGCATCGCCTGCGCCGCGGGCCATGCGGCCCCCGTCAGCAGCACCGGCACGACGAGCGCGCCGAACAGGGTCAAGACGGCCAGACCGCCCAGCGCGACCGGTCCCCACATCGCCGCACGGCGCGACCGCACCGCACGCTGCGCGGCGCGGATCTGGCGCGACACGTCGGCCTGCATCGCCATCAGCGACGGCACCACCAGCAGCACCAGCACCATGCCGAAACCAAGGCCGTAGACCAGCGTGACGACCGTGGGTTTCAGGAACTCGGCCTGCGTGGAGCCTTCATAAAGCAGCGGGGCAAGGCCCAGAACCGTCGTCAGCGTGGTCAGCAACACCGGCCGCAGCCGGTTCGCCACGCCGTCGATGATCGCAGGGACCAGCCCACGGTCGGCGGCGTATTCGTCGATCGTGGTCACCAGGACGATGGAATCGTTGATGATGATGCCGACCATGCCGATCAGGCCGACGACGGTGAACAGGCTCATCGGGATGCCCCAGGCGTGGTGGCCATAGATGGCCCCGACGAGGCCGAAGGGAATGATCGCCATGACGACCAGCGGCCGCGTCCAGCTGGAGAATATCCACGCGAGGCTGAGGTAGATGCCGCCCAGCACGAGGATCAGCGCATTGGTGGCGTCGGACAGAAAGGCGTCCTCCTGTTCCGACAGGCCGGCGAGGCTGGTTTCGACCCCGAAGCGCGCGGCGATGTCAGGCAGGATCGTCTCGTCGATGATCTTTTGGATCTGCGCGGCACGGTCGGGGTCGTCGTCGGACAGCTCTCCGGTCACGGAGATCAGGGGGATGCCGTTCTCGCGTCGTACGGTGCCGAAGCCCGTGCGACTGGTCACGCTGACCACGTCGCCCAGCGGCACGAAGGTGCCGTCGCCGGTGCTTATCCGGGTGCGGGTCAGGAAATCCGCCGTCTGTTCCGCCTCTGGCAGTTCCACCCGGATCGTGGCGGACCGGATGCCGTCGGGATAGGTCGCCGCCTCGATCCCGGTCAGGCGGTTGCGCAGGATGCCGCCCAGCGCGTCGATGTTCAGGCCCAGCGCGGCGCCCTGCGGGGTCAGTTCCAGGAGCAGTTCCTCCTTGTCGTAGGCAAGGCTGTCCTCCAGCCCGCTGACCTCCGGGAACTGGGTCAGGGCGGATTTCAGCGCCTCGGCGGCGTCCTTCAGCGTCACGGCATCCGCGCCGGACATCTGCACGTCGAGGCTGTCGCCGCCGGGGCCGGAGCCGTAGCTGCGAAAGCTGACGATCTCTGCCATGGGTGATTGCACGACCTCTTCCTGCAGGGCGCTGACGAAGTCGGAACTGGTGAAGGGGCGGCTGTCGGCATCGGTCAGGCTGATGCTGATCGCGCCCAACTGGTCGGGATCCTTCTGGTCGGCACCGGCGATGCCGCGGCCCGCGTTGCCGCCGATTTCCGCAATGACGTAGGTCACGGGATTGCTGCCCGTCTCATCCGCGTAGCGGGCGGCAAGGGCCGTGGTCGCGCGCTGCATCTCGTGCATCATCTCGATCGTGTCGGCGCGGGTGGCGCCGGGGAGCATGGCGAAATTGCCCGTGACCTCTCCCTGTTCGGGGCTGGAAAAGAACTGCCAGCGCACGTCGCCGCGGACGAACATCGCGATCTGGCTGGCAAGGATCAGGATGACGCCCGCCAGCACCGGGTAGCGGGCGCGGATCACCAGCGCCATGACGGGGCGGAAGACGCGCAGGCTGAAGGCGTCGAAGCCCCGGTTCACCCAGCGCGACGGCGCGTCGTACCACGCCTGCCCGGCATTGGGACCGATGGAATGGCTAAGATGGTTGGGCAGGATCAGGAAGCATTCGACAAGGGACGCGGCCAGCACCACGATGACGGTGAACGGAATGTCCGCGATCAGGCTGCCGAAGCGCCCGCCGACGGCGACGAGGCCGAAGAACGCGATGACGGTGGTCAGCGTGGCGGAGAATACGGGGCTGAACATCTTGATGGCGGCGCGTTCGGCGGCGACCTTGGGCGGTTCGCGCAGGGTCCGCGCGCGATAGTCGGCGTGTTCACCCACGACGATGGCGTCGTCCACAACGATCCCCAACGTCAGGATCAGTGCGAAGAGAGAGATCATGTTGATCGTGATCCCGAAGGCATACATCAGCGCGATCGCCGCCAGCATCGAGGCGGGAATCCCCATCGCGACCCAAAGCGCCGTGCGGGCATTCAGGAACAGGAACAGCAGGATCACCACGAGGGCGAGGCCCTGAAGACCGTTCTCGAACAGCAGGTCGAGGCGGCCCGTGATCTCTTCCGCCCGGGCGTTGATCAGGTCGATGGTGGTACCCGGCGGCAGGGTCGCCTGCAACTCCGCCGCGACGCGTTCGACGCTGTCCTGCAGGCCAATGGCATCGCCGTTGGCGGAACGGACGACGCTGATTTCCACCGCAGGGTTGTCGCCGACGAAATAGGCGCGGCTGCGGTCCACCCCTTCGACGGTGACGCGGGCGACGTCGCCGATGGTCAGGGTGGACCCGTCCGGGTTGGACCGCAGGGCGATGGCGGCGATCGCCTCTGCGCTGCGGTTGGACGCACCGGTGCGGACACGGGCGGTGCCGGCCACGTCCCCCACGGCATTGCCCGTCGCCTCCTCCGCGATGCGGGAGGCGATGTCGGACAGGCCGATGTCGTGGCGGATCAGGGACAGCGAGGGCACCTCGACGATGGTCGACGGGGCCGCGATGCCCTTGACCGTGGCCTGCGTGACACCGCTCTGAAACAGACGCACGACCATCTCGTCCGCGAAGCGGCCCAGCTGGTCGACGCCGACGGGGCCGGTAATGACCACGTCCGTCACCCGGTCGGACCAGCCGCCGCGGCGCAGCTCGGGGTCCTCGGCGTCCTCGGGCAGATTGCCGGCGCTGTCGATGGCGGCCTGCACGTCCTCTGCCGCGCGGTCCATGTTGGTGCCGGGCGCGAATTCGAGGCTGATGCGCGCGCTGCCCTCGGTCGCGCGGGCCTCGGTGTCGGTGACGCCCTCGACCGCCTGCAGCGCGGGGCCGAGGACCTGCACGATCCCCGCATCGACGGATTCCGCCCCTGCCCCGTCCCAGCGGACGGAGACGTCGATGCCGTCGATGATGACGTCCGGGAAATACTGCGCCCGCATGTTGGGCCAGGCCATCAGCCCCGCGCCCAGCATCAGCAGCAGCAGCAGGTTCGCCACCGTGCGGTGGCGCGTGAAATAGGACAGAAGACCCCCCGCGCGGGCATTCAGGGCGTCGCCGCCGGTGGACCGCTGCCGGTCCATCAGCCGCCCATCCGCGATTCGATCCGGGCGACGGTCGCCGCCGGCACCTGATCGGCGTCGAGCTGCGCGAGGATCCGCGCCTTGGCGTCGTCCGGCATGCCGCTGTCCGTGACGAAGGCCTTCAGCCGTGCGCGGCGGGCATCGTCCAAGGCGACGTTCTCGGCGGTGTCCGGGGTGTCCGTCGACGTGGCATCCGGCGGCCCGATGGGCCTGACACCGATCCCCGCCCCCAGCAGGGGCGTGCGGGCGCTGACGACGCTTTGCCCGGCCAGATCGGCGGCGGCGATCAACACGTCGTCCCCCTGCCGGCGCATGACGGTGACGGGGCGGCTTTCCAGCCGGTCGCCCGTCGCCACCACCAGCACCGTATCGTCGGCGGCCACGGCGGTGGCGGGCAGGCGCGCCACATCGTCAAGGCTCGATTCCTGCACGCGCACGGTCACGAAATCCCCGGGCCGCAGACCGGGCGCGTCGTCCAGCGCCGCGAAAAGCTGCCGTCCGGTCTGCCCTTCGCCCACGGCGCCCGCGACCCGCGTGACGCGGCCTCGGGCGGTCAGGTCCAGACCTTCGACGTCGATATTGACGGTGACCGGCAGACCCGTGATGGCCGCCGCGCCTTGCAGCAGGCGGGCGTACTGTGCCGTCGAGACGCGAAAGGCGACCTCCAGCCGGGCCGGATCGATCAGGGTGGCGATGGCCTCGTTCGCGTTCAGGCGCGCGCCCTGCGCCGTCAGCACGTTCGTCAGGACGCCGTCGAACACGGCGGTGACGGTGGTGTCGGCCAGCGTGCGGTCGGCCTCTGCCAGATCGATCCGCACCCGGGCCAGCGCCGTGCGGGCCTGATCCAGCCTCGCTTTGGCCTGCGCCTGATCCTGACGGCGGGTCAGGACGGCGGACTGGGCATTCGACAGCGCCAACTGCGCCTCCTCCACCACCGACTGGGTGCCGACACCGCGCGCCGCAAGGTCGGTCGCACGCGTCAGCGCACCCTGCCGCAGTTCGACCTGACCCTCGGCCTGCGCCAGTTCGTCAGCCGACAGCTCGACACCGCGTTCGGCATCGCGCACCTCGCCCTCGGCGTCCTGCACGTCGGCGGCGATCCGGTCGCGGGCGGCCTGCGCCGTGGCGGTGTCGAGGCGCAGCAGCGGCTGACCGGCGGTGACGGTGCCCCCTTCGGTCAGCGCGGGATCGGTCCAGAGCACGGTGCCGCCCACGGGCACGCGCAGATCAAGCGTCGTGGCACTGCGCACTTCGCCGTAGGTGACGAGTTCGGGGGCGATGGTTTCCGGCGTGACCGTCGTCACGTTGACCGCGAACACGCGTTCGCGCCGGGGAAAGCTGCGGGGTTCCTCGTTCATGCGCGCGACGACGGCGCCGCGCACCGTCTCTATCGCCCACAGCCCGAGGGCCAGCGTCACCACCAGCAGGAAAAGCCCGATGAGGGACCGTCGCAAGAACCGCATTCGATCATCCCGAAAACCACACCTGCAAGATAGGTCCGCGCCGACGGATCACCACCTTACCCCCATCAAACGGGCGTGGGCGTCATTTCCGTCGCTGGTGTTCATCCAGTCGCGGCATGATCTCGACGAAGTTGCAGGGGCGGTGGCGGTAATCCAGCTGCTTGACGAGGATCTCGTCCCAGGCATCCTTGCAGGCCCCCGGACTGCCCGGCAGCGCAAAGAGATATGTGCCGTTCGCAACGCCGCCCGTGGCGCGGCTTTGCACCGCACTGGTGCCGATCTTGGCCATGCTGACGTGGGTGAAGACGGTGCCGAAGGCCTCGATCTCCTTTTCATAGACGTCGCGATGGGCCTCGACCGTCACGTCGCGCCCGGTCAGCCCGGTGCCCCCGGTCGAGATCACGACGTCGATGGCCGGATCGGCACACCAGTCGCGCAGCTGTTCCGCGATCGCCGCCCGGTCGTCGCGGACGATGCTTCGGGCGGCCAGCGCATGCCCCGCGTCGGTCAGACGCGCGACGAGGGTGTCGCCGGACCGGTCGTCATCTGCCTGCCGCGTGTCGCTGACCGTCAGCACGGCGATGCGGACGGGGATGAAGTCGCGAGTGTCGTCGATGCGGCTCATGCGGGGGGACCTTTCTGGCGGTGATATGCGTGGCGGACAGAGCAGGATGCCGTCTGCATCGCAAGGGACTTGCCCCCTTGCAGATGGCGGCCCCGACCTTAGGTTCAAGATCACCCCATACAGACGGACCGATGTCATGCAGTATTCCATCCTCGATCTGGCCCCCGTGCCCGAAGGCAGCACCACCCGCGCGGCGATCGCGAACACCGTCCGGCTGGCGCAGCGGGCAGAGGATCTTGGCTATCACCGCTACTGGCTGGCAGAGCATCACAACATGGCGGGCATCGCCTCTGCCGCGACGTCCGTCCTGATCGGGCATGTTGCGGGTGCCACGAAGACGATGCGCGTCGGCGCCGGCGGCATCATGCTGCCGAACCATGCGCCGCTGGCGATCGCGGAACAGTTCGGCACGCTGGCGACGCTCTATCCCGACCGGATCGACCTTGGACTTGGCCGCGCGCCCGGCGGCGATGGCCACGTGATGCGCGCGATGCGTGTCGACCGGCGCGGCGATACCTTCCCGCAGGACGTGGTCGAGCTGATGAACTACCTTGGCGACGACGATGACGGACCCGTTCAGGCGCATCCCGGTCGCGGCACCCACGTGCCGGTCTGGATGCTGGGCTCGTCCCTGTTCGGCGCGCAGCTGGCGGCCTATCTGGGCTTGCCCTACGCCTTTGCCAGCCACTTCGCCCCCGACGCGCTGGAAGATGCGATCGCCACCTATCGCGGCACCTTCCGCCCCTCGGCGCAGCTGGACAAGCCCTACTTCATGCTGGCGGTGAACGTCATCGCAGCGGGTACGGACGCCGAGGCCGCACGCCTTCGCACATCCGTGCAGCAGGCCTTTGCCAACCTGCGCAGCGGCAAGCCCGGCAAGTTGCCAGCCCCCGTGGACGACATCGAGAGCCTGATCGGCGCCGGCATGCGGACGGCGGTGGACCACGCCCTGCGGGTCACGGCCGCGGGCGGGCCCGCCACGGTGCGGCGCCAGATGGCCGACCTGATCGCGCGGCACCAGCCGGACGAAGTCATGCTGACCGGCCAGATCCACGACCCCGACGCCCGCATCCGCAGCTTCGAGATCGCGGCAGAGGTCATGCAGGACAAGGCTCTCGCCGCCTGACGCGGACACGGCCCACGTCCGCCATACCGCTCGCCGTGGGCCGCGGGCGGGCATGGCCGGTCAGACCGGCTTGCCCGCGTCCAGCCGCGCCAGAATGTCATCGCCCTCGGCGATGATCGTCGCGCGCTTGTCCGCATCCATCCGGTCCCAGTTCGCGTAGATGCGCCCGATCCGGGGATTGCCTTCGAAGATCTTCCGGTGCCGGTCCATGAAATGCCAGTAAAGCAGGTTGAAGGGACAGGCCCCCTCTCCCGTCTTCTTGCCGACGCTGTAGGAACAGGCGCCGCAATAGTCGGACATCTTGTGGATGTAGTTGCCTGAACTGACGTAGGGCTTGCTGGCGATGATGCCGCCGTCGGCGAACTGGCTCATGCCGATGACATTCGGCGCCTCGACCCATTCGTAGGCGTCGGCGTAGACGGCCAGATACCATTCGTGGACCTGCGCCGGATCGACCCCCGCCAGCAGCGCGAAATTGCCGGTCACCATCAGCCGCTGGATATGGTGGGCATAGGCCTCTTCCCGCGTCTGTTCCACGCTGCGCTTCATGCAATGCATGAATGTGGGTCCGCCCCAATAGACGGCGGGCAGGTCGCGGGTGTGCTTCAGACCGTTGCGGGACGTGTAGTCCGGTCCTTCGACGAAATAGATGCCACGCACGTATTCGCGCCAGCCGATGATCTGGCGGATGAAGCCTTCGGCCGCGTTGATCGGCGCGTCGCCGGCCTGCCATGCCGCCTCGACCGCCTGACAGACTTCCATCGGGTCCAGCAGGCCCGCGTTGATGTAAAGTCCGACGATCCCGTGGTAGAGGAAGCGATTGTCGTCCAGCATCGCATCCTGATAGTCGCCGAACTGCGGCAGGCCGTTCTTGACCCAATGGGCCAGATGTTGCCGCGCCTGCCCCCGGTCGGTTGCGAACCAGAAATCGTCCAGATCGCCGAAGTTGTCCGCGAACCGCTCGCGCACGAGGTCCAGCACCTCCTGCACCGTGTCATCGGGCGTGAACCGCATCGGACCGCTGTAATCCACCGTCCCCGGCGCCGGCTTGCGGTTGTCGTGGTCATAGTTCCACTGACCGCCCGCGGGATCCTCGCCCTCCATCATCAGGCCGGTCTTGCGGCGCATGTCGCGATAGAAATACTCCATCCGCAGCGCCTTGCGCCCCTTCGCCCAACTTTCGAAATCCTTGTGGGACGCGATGAACCGGTCGTCCGGGCGCTGCTCCACCTGCACCGGGCAATGGGTCAGCGCCTCGATCAGACGCCATTCGCCGGGTTCCGTCGCGATGACGCGGTCGGCGCCGTGCCGTTCTGCCGCGGCCAGCAGCGCGCCGCAGATGCTTGTCTCGCCCTCCTCGAACCGGGCGTAGTCCACAGTCCATCCATCGTTACTCAGCCGTTCGGCAAACTTTCGCATCGCCGCGAACAGGAAAGCGATCTTCTTGGGGTGATGCTTGACGTAGGACGCCTCGTCCGCAACCTCTGCCATGACGACGACGTCGCTATCCCTGTCGCCCGCACGCAGGGCAGAGAGATTGTCCGACAGCTGGTCGCCCAGCACGAGGATCAGGTTCACCACGGGATCGCCTCTGCCGCGTAATCGAAGAAGCCGCCGGTGTCGTCCCGCGACAGACCTTCCATCACGCGGATCAAATTCGCCGCCGCCGCGTCTGCCGTTACCGTCTTGTGGTGCCCCGCGTAATCGGCGGTGAAGGGCGTCTCGACCGTGCCGGGATGCAGGGCGACGACGATGCTGTCCTTGTGGGATCGCCCAAGTTCGATAGCGGCACCATGCACGATCTGGTTCAGCGCCGCCTTCGATGCCCGGTAGCTGTACCAGCCGCCGATACGGTTGTCGCCGATGGACCCGACCCGCGCCGACAGGACCGCACAGACCGACCGCCCCCTGCGCGGCAGCAGGCGCGCGGCATGGCGCAGGATCAGCGCGGGCCCGATGGCGTTGACGGCCATGACCTGTCCCATCGCGCCCGCGTCGATGGCGTCCAGCGACTTCTCTGGCGTGCCCAGCACGCCCACAGCGACGAAGATCAGGTCGAAGGACCCCTCGACCGCGTCCATCACGCGCGCGACCGATCCCGCATCCGTGACGTCCAGCCCGTCCGCGCTGCGCGACAGCGTCGTCACCGCGTCACCCCGGTCCCGCAGGGCTTTTGCCACCGCCCGCCCGATCCCGCCGGAGGCGCCGATCACCAGCGCCCTAATCGGCATAAATCATCTTGCGTGTCATGCCGCCGTCCACGGTCAGCACCTGCCCCGTCACGAACGCCGCATCCGCCAGGTATCGCAAGGCCCCGACGATATCGGCGACCCGCCCCGCCCGGCCGACCGGATGCTGGGCGTGATCGACGTCCCGCAGGTCGTCCCACCCGTCCGTCACGATCCAGCCGGGCGCAATCGCGTTCACCCGCACTTCCGGCCCGAGGGAGATGGCCAGCGCATGGGTCAGCGCCACGATCCCGCCCTTGGAGGCGGCATAGGCCTCGCTGTGGGGTTCCGACATGGCGTGACGGGTGGAGGCCATGTTCACGATGGCTCCCTTCGCCTTGCGCAGCAACGGCACGGCGGCGCGACACATGAGGAAAGTGCCGGTCAGGTGGCTGTCGGTCACGCGCCGCCAGTCGGCCAGCGACAGATCCTCTACCGGTCCCCGGTGCGGGTCCGCCAGCCCCGCGTTGTTCACCAGCAGGTCGCAGGCATCGATGCCGCGCCATGCAGCGGCCACGCTCGCCTCGTCCCCTACGTCGCAGACGATGCCGGTCACGCCGTCAAGGCTGACCTCGTCCACGTCCAGCCCGAACACGCGCCAGCCGGCGCCTGCATAATCCGCAGCGATCCCCCGCCCGATCCCCGAGGCGGCCCCCGTCACAACAATCGTCTTCTGTTCCATGTCGCCTGATCTAGACCCCGAAGGCCCGCGGTCCATCCTTCATCTGGCGGGATAAACTCCGGGTGAGGCAGTTGCGCGGCCGAGGGCAGCGCCCTCAAAAACGCTCTTTCCATCGCGGAAACCCGCGTTATAGTCGCCCCCATGACGCAGATCGGGTCCATCCGGGGCAGCAGCCCGCGTATCCTACGCCTGAACCACGCCTGAGCGTGCCTGTCGGCGCGACCGCTCGACCCTGGCCAGCGCCGAAAATTTCCCACACGACAGTTCAGGACCACATGACATGACCGACCGCGTTCTCATTTTCGACACCACCCTTCGCGATGGCGAACAATCCCCCGGCGCCACGATGACCCACGCGGAAAAGCTGGAAATCGCCGCAATGCTGGACGACATGGGCGTCGACATCATCGAGGCCGGGTTTCCCATCGCCTCCGAAGGTGACTTCGCCGCCGTGGCGGGCATCGCAAAGGCCGCGCGCAACAGCGTGATCTGCGGCCTTTCCCGCGCGAACTTCAAGGACATCGACCGCTGCTGGGAGGCGGTGAAGCACGCCAGGAAGCCGCGCATCCACACCTTCATCGGCACCTCGCCGCTGCACCGGGCGATCCCCAACCTGACCATGGATCAGATGGCGGAACGCATCCACGACTGCGTGACCCATGCCCGCAACCTTTGCGACGACGTGCAGTGGTCGTCGATGGACGCGACCCGGACCGAGTGGGACTTCCTGAAGCGCACGGTCGAGATCGCGATCAGGGCGGGCGCCACGACGATCAACATTCCCGACACCGTGGGCTATACCGCCCCGGTCGAATCCGCCGACCTGATCCGCCGCCTGATCGCGGAATGCGAAGGCGCGTCGGAGGTGGTCTTTGCCACCCACTGCCACAACGACCTTGGCATGGCGACGGCGAACAGCCTCGCCGCCGTCGAGGGCGGCGCGCGCCAGATCGAATGCACGATCAACGGTCTGGGCGAACGCGCGGGCAATACGGCACTCGAAGAGGTCGTGATGGCGCTGAAGGTGCGCGCCGACATCATGCCCTACCACAGTCAGGTCGACACGAAGAAGATCATGGCGATCTCGCGCCGGGTCGCCACCGTGTCGGGCTTTCCGGTGCAGTTCAACAAGGCCATCGTCGGCAAGAACGCCTTCGCCCACGAATCCGGCATCCATCAGGACGGCATGCTGAAGAACGCCGAGACCTTCGAGATCATGCGCCCGACCGACGTCGGCCTGACGGAAACCAGCCTCGTCATGGGCAAGCATTCCGGCCGCGCCGCGCTGCGGTCCAAGCTGTCGGAGCTTGGCTACGAGTTGGCCGACAACCAGTTGTCGGACGTCTTCGTGCGGTTCAAGGAACTGGCAGACCGCAAGAAGGAGGTCTTCGAGGAGGACCTCGTGGCGCTGATGCGCCAGAACGATGCGGTCGAGGACCGGATCAGGCTGAAATCCCTGCGCGTGGTCTGCGGCACCGACGGGCCGCAGACGGCCGACATCGTGCTGGAGATCGACGGCAAGGAGCAGTCCGCCAGCACCACCGGCGACGGCCCCGTCGACAGCGCCTTCAACGCGGTCAAGGCGCTGTTCGACCACAAGGCGCGGTTGCAGCTCTATCAGGTCCACGCGGTCACCGAAGGCACCGATGCGCAGGCCACCGTCAGCGTCCGGCTGGAGGAGGACGGCCGTATCGCGACTGGCCAGTCGGCGGATACGGACACGGTCGTCGCCTCGACCAAGGCCTATATCAATGCCCTGAACAGGCTGATCGTACGGCGCGAAAAGACGGCGCCGGATCACGACACCAAGGGAATCCACTACAAGGATGCCAGCGCCTGAGCGTGGCAAATATCGCAAATTGACAAGTCTGAGGGGCGGATGCGTCAGTATCCGCCCCTCAGACATCGTAAAGGTGCAAGTGGCAGAAATGCGCCATCCGGCGCCGCAGACGGGGCTTTCATTCCGAGGGGGCTTGTCCCTATAAGGCACCAGTTCAGGCGGCGGGGAATCGCCTTGGATCCATTGCATCAGACGACTTGGGGAAGGCCATCATATGGCGATCTGGCACAGCTTGTTTTCATCGGACATGGCGATTGACCTCGGGACAGCGAATACGCTGATCTACATCAAGGGGCGTGGCATCGTCTTGTCCGAACCCTCTGTCGTCGCCTACCACGTCAAGGACGGGGTCAAGAAGGTGCTGGCCGTGGGCGAGGATGCCAAGCTGATGCTGGGCCGCACGCCCGGCAGCATCGAGGCGATCCGCCCGATGCGCGACGGCGTGATCGCCGACTTTGACGTGGCCGAGGAGATGATAAAGTATTTCATCCGCAAGGTCGCCAAACGCTCCACCTTCTCGAAGCCCAAGATCATCGTCTGCGTGCCGCACGGTGCCACCCCGGTTGAAAAGCGTGCAATCCGTCAGTCGGTCCTGTCCGCCGGCGCCCGTCGCGCGGGCCTGATCGCAGAACCCATCGCGGCGGCCATCGGGGCCGGCATGCCGATCACCGATCCGACTGGCAACATGGTCGTGGACATCGGCGGCGGCACGACTGAGGTCGCGGTGCTGTCCCTTGGCGACATCGTCTATGCCCGGTCCGTCCGGGTGGGCGGCGACCGCATGGACGAGGCGATCATCAACTACCTGCGCCGCCAGCATAACCTGCTGATCGGCGAATCCACCGCCGAGCGCATCAAGACCAGCATCGGCACCGCCCGCATGCCCGACGACGGGCGCGGCGCGTCCATGCACATCCGCGGCCGCGATCTGCTGAACGGCGTCCCGAAGGAAACCGAGATTTCGCAGGCTCAGGTGGCCGAAGCCCTCGCCGAACCGGTCCAGCAGATCTGCGAGGCGGTGATGACCGCGCTGGAGGCGACGCCGCCGGACCTTGCCGCCGATATCGTCGACCGCGGCGTCATGCTGACCGGTGGTGGCGCGCTGCTGGGGCAGCTCGATTTGGCGCTACGCGAACAGACGGGTCTTGCCATCTCCGTCGCGGACGAATCGCTGAACTGCGTGGCGCTTGGCACCGGCAAGGCGCTGGAATACGAAAAGCAGTTGCGGCACGTGATCGACTACGACAGCTGAGCTTTCTTCTGAAGGGGCACACCACCCTTGGCGCGCGACCGGAACACGCACGACGAATACATCGCCCCGATCCGGCGCCTGCTGGTCGGGGTTGCCGTTGTGCTGCTCTTCGGCATCTTCCTTGTCTGGCGCATCGACAGCCCGCGCGTCGAACGCTTTCGCGCCGCCGTGATCGATCGGGTGGTGCCGTCCTTCGACTGGGCGATGGCGCCGGTGACGGGCCTTGTGGAACTGGTCGGGGATTTCCGCAGCTACGCCGCCCTGAACGAACAGAACGGCAACCTGCGCCGCGAGTTGCAGCAGATGAAGGCGTGGAAGGAAGCCGCCCTGCAGCTGGAACAGGAAAACGCGCGCCTGCTGGAACTGAACAACGTCCGCCTCGATCCGCAACTGACCTTCGTCACCGGTGTCGTGATGACGGATTCGGGCTCTCCCTTCCGGCAGTCGGTGCTGCTGAACGTGGGCCGCCGCGACGGCATCGTGGACGGCTGGCCCGCAATGGACGGGCTGGGGCTGGTAGGCCGGATCAGCGGCGTGGGACGCGGCACCGCCCGTGTGATCCTGCTGACCGACACCTCCAGCCGGATCCCGGTAACGATCCAGCCCTCTGGGCAGAAGGCGATCCTTGCAGGCGACAACACCCTGAACCCGCCGATCGAGTTCCTCGAAAACCCCGACACGGTGCGCCCCGGCGACCGCGTCGTGTCCTCCGGCGACGGCGGCGTGTTCCCCGCCGACCTGCTGGTGGGTCAGGTGGCGCTAGGCAGCGACCGGCGACTACGGGTGCGTCTGGCGGCGGATTACGGTCGGCTTGAATTCCTGCGCATCCTGCGCGCGCATCCGCACGAGGACATCACCGACCCCGGCGGGCTGCTGACGCCCGAGGGCGGGCTGATCGGTCCGGTCCTGCCCCGCACCGCCGAGGCGGATCAGGATGGCTGAGAGTCCCGCCGCGACCCTGTGGACCGGGCGGGTGGTCTATCTGGCGCTGGCGACGATCGTGATCTTCATCCAACTGCTGCCGCTGGACACCGCGCCGCCGGGATTTGCCGGGCCGGACATCCTGCTGGCCCTGACCCTCGCCTGGGTCGCGCGACGACCGGCCTACGTCCCCGTCGGCGTGGTGGTCGTGGTCTTTCTGCTGACCGACCTGCTGTTCCAGCGCCCGCCGGGTCTGTGGGCCGCGCTGGTCGTGATGCTGGTCGAGGCGGTGCGATCACGCTCTCGTGGTCTGCGGAACGTGCCTTTGGCACTGGAATGGGGTACGGTCGCCGCGGGCATCGTCGCGATCACGCTGGCCAACCGGTTGATCCTGATCGTGGTGATGACGCCGCAGGCGCCGCTGACGCTGACCCTGATCCAGATGGTGATGACCATCGCGATCTATCCGGTGGTGGTGGGTATGGGGCACTTCTTCTTTGGTCTGACCCGGCCCGCGCCGGGTCAGGTGGACAGTCGGGGACACAGGCTATGAAGCGACCGGTCAGGGATCTGGAACAGTCGTCGCGCCGGATCGGGCGGCGGGCCCTGCTGCTGGGATCGGCGCAGCTGGGCGTCGCGGCGGCGCTGGGGCTGCGGATGCGGTCGATGCAGGTCGAACAGGCCGACCAGTTCCGCCTGCTGGCAGAGGAGAACCGGATCAACATCCGCCTGCTGCCGCCTGCCCGCGGCCTGATCTTCGACCGTAACGGCATCCCGCTGGCCGAGAACGAGCAGAACTACCGCGTCGTCATGGTGCGAGAGGATGCCGGCGACGTGGACGAGGTGCTGGCCCGTCTGCAGGATATCGTCGCGCTCGACCCCGCCAATATCGAACGCGCGCGCGAGGACATGCGCAAGCTGTCGTCCTTCGTTCCCGTCATCATCGCCGACCGCCTGCTGTGGGAGGACGTGGCCAAGATCAACATCAACGCCCCCGCCCTGCCCGGCGTCAGCGCAGAGGTCGGCCTGTCCCGCCGCTATCCCTATGGCGCCGACGTGGGGCACGTCGTGGGCTACGTCGGGCCGGTCAGCGACTACGACCTCAGCCGCATCGACGATCAGGACCCGCTGCTGCAGATCCCGAAATTCCAGATCGGCAAGACCGGGGTCGAGAACAAGCTGGAACACACCCTGCGCGGGTCCGCCGGCACCAAGCGGATCGAGGTCAACGCCCTCGGCCGCGTGATGCGCGAGCTGGACCGGCAGGAAGGCGTCGCCGGCAAGGACATCCAGTTGGGCCTGGACGAGCGGCTGCAATCCTATGCGCAGGCCCGCATGGACGGCGAAAGCAGCGGCGCCGTGGTCATCGACCTGCAGACGGGCGATCTGCGCGCCATCGCGTCCGCACCGTCGTTCGATCCGAATCTCTTCGTGCGCGGGATTTCGGTCAAGGACTGGACCGACCTGAACGAGAACAAGTACCGCCCGCTGGCCGCCAAGGCCGTGCAGGGCGCCTATCCGCCGGGGTCGACCTTCAAGATGGTGACGGGTCTGGCCGCCCTGAACGCGGGCGTCATCAGCCCAGAGGAGACCGTCTATTGCCGCGGCTATACCGTCGTGGCGGGCACCCGGTTCCACTGCTGGAAACGCGCGGGGCACGGCAACGTCAATTTCCACGACAGCCTGAAATATTCCTGCGATTGCTATTACTACGAGGTCGCCCAGCGCATCGGCATCGACAAGATGGCCGAAATGGCACGGACGCTTGGGATCGGGGTAAAGCACGACCTGCCGCTGTCCGCGATCTCGACCGGACTGGCGCCCGACAAGCAGTGGAAGTTAGAGGTGCGCGGCGAGGACTGGCGCATCGGCGACACGGTGAACGCCGCGATCGGACAGGGCTACGTCCTCGCATCGCCGCTGCAACTGGCGATCATGACGGCGCGGATTGCGACCGGCCGGGTGGTGACGCCGCGGCTGGTGAAATCCGTCGACGGCGTCGAGGAGCCCAGCGGCATCGGCGAACCGCTGGACATCAACGAGAATATGCTGCGCCGCTGCCGCGCGTCGATGAACGCTGTCATCAACGAAAAGCGCGGCACCGGCGCGCGGGCCAAGGTCATTACCGCCGGCTACGAGATGGCGGGCAAGACCGGCACCAGTCAGGTCCGCCGTATTACCGCAGAGGAACGCGCCCGCGGCGTCATCAGCAACGATGACCTGCCGTGGGAACGCCGGGACCACGCGCTCTTCGTCTGCTTCGCGCCGGTCGACAATCCGAAGTTCGCCGTGGCGGTCGTGGTGGAACACGGCGGCGGCGGGTCGACCGCCGCCTCGCCCATTGCGCGGGACATCATGCTGCAGGCGCTCTACGACGGCCCGCCGCCGCTGGACGCCTATCCTTCCGCCGACCGCGCGCGGATCGAGGAACAGCAGGCGCGGATCGCGCAGCGCATCACCCAGATCAAGCCCGCGCAGGACCGCGTGTGACATGAGCTATCTGGCGCATAACACCAAGTTCGTCCCCACCGGGTTTCGCAAGGTCCTTTACCTGAACTGGCCCGTCATCATCCTGCTGTCGGCGGTGGCCTGCGCGGGGTTCATCATGCTCTATTCCGTCGCCGGCGGCTCGCCCGACCCGTGGATGGAACCGCAGGTCAAGCGCTTCATCCTCGGGCTGGTCCTGATGATCGGGGTCGGCATGGTGCCGATCTGGTTCTGGCGCAATGTGGCAGGGGTGGCCTTTGGCGTATCGGTCATGCTGCTGGTCGCGGTAGAGCTGTTCGGCGCCATTGGCATGGGGGCGCAACGCTGGATCGACCTTGGCTTCATGCGGCTGCAACCGTCGGAGCTGACGAAGATCACCCTCGTGATGTTCCTCGCCGCCTATTACGACTGGCTGCCCACGAACAAGACATCGCATCCCCTGTGGGTCGCGCTGCCGGTCGTCTTCATCCTCGTGCCGACGGCACTGGTGCTGAAGCAGCCCGACCTTGGCACCGCGCTGCTGTTGCTGATGGGCGGTGGTGCGGTGATGTTCCTGGCAGGCGTCCATTGGGCCTATTTCGCGACGGTGATCGGCGCGGGTGTCGGCACGGTCTATGCGGTCTTCCTCAGCCGCGGCACGCCGTGGCAACTGCTGAAGGACTACCAGTTCCGGCGGATCGACACATTCCTCGATCCGGGCAATGATCCGCTGGGGGCAGGCTATCACATCACGCAGGCCAAGATCGCGCTGGGGTCAGGCGGCTGGACCGGGCGCGGCTTCATGCAGGGCACCCAAAGCCGCCTGAACTTCCTGCCGGAAAAGCACACCGACTTCATCTTCACCACGCTGGCAGAGGAGTTCGGCTTCGTCGGCGCCTTCTCCCTGCTGGTGCTCTACATCCTGATCATCGTGTTCTGCGTCGCCTCTGCGATGAACAACAAGGACCGGTTTTCGTCACTTCTGACCCTTGGAATCGCGATGACATTCTTTCTCTTCTTTTCCGTCAACATGGCGATGGTCATGGGGCTGGCCCCCGTCGTCGGCGTGCCGCTGCCTTTGGTCAGCTACGGCGGGTCCGCGATGCTGGTGCTGCTCGTGGCCTTCGGGCTGGTGCAATCCGCCCATGTGCACAAGCCGCGATGAAGATCCTGTTTTCCGCCAAGCCCGACGTCTGGGACGACTACGAGGCGCCGCTGCGCCGCGCGCTGGATGCCGCGGGGCTGCGTTACGACCTGTCGCGGGATCATGCGCCCGGGGACGTGGACTACATCGTCTTCGCCCCCAACGGTCCGGTGAAGGATTTCACGCCCTACGTGAACACCCGGCTGGTCATGGGCCTGTGGGCCGGGGTCGAGACGGTGGTCGGCAACGAGACCCTGACGCAGCCGCTGGCGCGGATGGTCGACGACGGGCTGACACGCGGGATGGTGGAATGGGTCGTGGGGCATGTGATGCGCCATCATCTGGGGCTCGATGCCCATATCCACGGACAGGACGGTGAGTGGCGCAACGATGTCTACCCCCCCTTGGCGCAGGATCGCCCGGTGACGGTTCTGGGGCTGGGTGAACTCGGGTCGGCCTGCGGTCAGGCGCTGGCGGGGCTGGGCTTTCCGGTGACCGGCTGGTCGCGCAGTCCCAAGCGGATCGACGGACTCACCTGCCTGTCAGGCGCGGACGGCCTGCGCGATGCCCTGACGGATGCGCAGATCGTCGTGCTGCTGCTGCCGCAGACACCGGCGACAGAGGATATCCTGAACGCCGACACGCTGGCGCTGCTGGCCCCGGGCGCGGTCATCGTGAACCCCGGCCGGGGCCCGCTGATCGACGACGACGCATTGCTGGCGGCCCTCGACAGCGGTGCTGTCGGCGCGGCGACGCTTGACGTCTTTCGCACCGAACCGCTGCCGCGGGATCATCCCTACTGGGCGCATCCCCGCGTCACGGTGACGCCGCACATCGCCTCGACCACCCGGCCGGAAACGGCGGCGCAGGTCATCGCCGCGAACATCGCGCGGGGCGAGCGGGGCGAGCCGTTCCTGCACCTCGTGGATCGCACGGCGGGCTACTAGCGCAGCTTCGGCGGGGCGTTGGGGTCCGACCCCGGCGCCATCGGCACGGCAGGCGTGGGCCGCGACAGTTCCGGCAGGTCGAAGCGCAGGCCCACGCGCGCCAGCCGCTGCGCCACGGCGTCGGTGCTGGCCACGAACATCACGTCCATCGTGCCCGCGTCGATGCCCGAAAAGGTCAGCGCCTCGCCCGCCGCATGGGCCAGCGCCGCATGGGCCGTGTCCGGCGCATCGACGAAGGCCAGCACATGGCCGCGGCCACCGTCCTCGTATTCCGCCGCCACCAGCAGCGCGTGATCGGCCAGCCCGGCAGCGCGGGTCAGCTTGCGGTCCAGCGCCTCCAGCACGCTCTCCGGCAGGCCGGTGGGGCGAGAGACGCCGGTCAGACGTGCCTCTGCCTGCTCGGGCGTGTGATCGAGGGTCGTGGCCAGCCAGTCCACGGCGTCCGCCGGGATCAGCATCTCGCTGGGGGCGACCTGCAGGTTCAGGGCAATGCCGATCCCCTGTCCCGCCATCATCTGCGCCAGCGCCCGGCCGGGCAGACCGGCATAGGGGGCGGCGCGTCCGACGAAGGCCGACAGACGTTCCTCTGCATCGAACACCAGCGCGTATTCTCCGCCATCCACCGTGAAGAGCGAGGGGCGCACGCTGTCCCCCTCCGGCTCGACGTCCAGCAGCACGAACAGGTCGCTGTCCGCCAAAGTCTCGTAGAAGCGCAGGCGCAGGTCGTCGGAGGTGTCCATCGCCGCATGGGCGCGGTCCAGATCGGTGGTCATCTCGGGCGTCGTCATGTCAGCACCTCCTGCACGCGGGCCCGCAGGACGGGCAGCACATCGGTTTCGAACCAAGGGTTGCGGTTCAGCCATCCGGTATTGCGCCACGACGGATGAGGCAAGCAGAACACGCGCGGTGCAAGGTCGCGCCAGGCCGCGACCCGTTCGGTCACGCCCATGCGGCCGCCCAGGTGCCACTGCTGCGCGTAGCCGCCGATCAGCAGGGTCAGCGGCACGTCGCCCAGACGGTCCATCACCGGCTGACGCCATGTCGCGGCACAGATGCGCGGCGGCGGCAAGTCGGACCCCGCCGCGTTGTAGCCCGGAAAGCAGAAGGCCATCGGCACGATGGCCACCCGGTCGCGGTCGTAGAACGCGGGTTTGTCGACGCCGAGCCAGTCCCGCAGGCGATCGCCGGACCGGTCCCAGAACGGCGTCTGCGCCGCATGAACCCGCGCGCCCGGCGCCTGGCTGGCGATCAGGATACGCGGCGGTCCGTCGAACCAGACCACCGGGCGCGGCGCGTGCCGCGTCGCGGTCGCCGCAAAGCGGTCCGCACAGATGCGGCAGGCGGCGATATCGTCCCTCAGACCCATGTGGCAGACCTAGTCCGAACGTCGCGCAATCAAGCGCGACGGCACCATCACGGCCCGGTGTAAGCTGCGGTATGACTGCAGTTCCGCCTGTCTTTGAACATAATTCTGCGGCATACCACCCGCGACAAGGGCCAGCGTGACGGGTGGTTTACCCATCATCGTCATCAAGACCCAGGCAAGATGAAGACCGATCGGGCGAACCGCGATGCTTGAATTCAATCAGGTCAGCAAGTCCTTCTGGACGGGCAAGACGCGCAAGGTGATCCTTGACCGCGTGTCCTTCCGCGTCGACCTCGGACGCTCGCTCGGCATCCTCGCCCCCAACGGCACCGGCAAGACGACCTTGATCAACATGATGGCCGGGCTCGAAAAGCCGGACGAGGGCACGATCACCCGCGGCTGCCGCATCTCCTTTCCGCTGGGCTTCATGGGCGGCGTCACCAACCGCCACACGGCGCGGGAAAACGTGCGCTACATCGCGCGGCTCTACAGCCTAGACCCCGACTACATCGAAGCATTCTGCCGCTGGCTTTGCGGCATCAAGGAATACTTCGACATGCCGGTCGGCACCTACAGTTCCGGCATGCGCTCGCGGCTGACCTTCTCGCTGATGCTGGCGCTCGACTTCGACATCTACCTGATCGACGAAGGCATGCCCGCGACGACCGACGCCGAATTCAACCGCAAGGCCGGAGAGATCCTGCGCGAACGGCTGGAAAAGACGACCGTGATCATCGTATCCCATCAAGCCAAGACGCTGGAACGCTTTGCCCGGTCCGCCGCCGTCCTGCGCCACGGCAAGCTACACATGTTCGACACTCTGGAAGAGGCCAAGCAGCTTTATGACTACGAAGCCGACCGCTAAGAAATTCCGCATCCGTCGGCCAGAGCCGCAGCCGGACCCGACCCCGATGGCGGAGGCCGCGCCAGTAGCCGCGCCCGAATCCACGACAGACACTGCCACGCAACTGCCGGCAATGCAGGGGCAGGCGACCGGCGGGACGGACATCGACGCGATCCGGCGCGAGGGGCTGACCGGGCGACAGTTGCGCATGGCCCGCCGCGTGGCGCAGAAGCACGGCATGGCGCCGACCTCCGATTTCGATGCCATCAGGCTCTTGCGCAAGGCGGGCATCGATCCCTTCCAGCGGTCCACCGTGCTGGAACTGGTCACGCCCGATGGCCGGACCGGTGGCGGCACCACCGCGCCGGGCGCGTCGCTGGGGGCGACCCCGGGCATGCCCGGCATGCCCGCCCCCCGCGTGCAGCTGCCGCAGACGGTGGCGGAACCCGGTCAGACCCTCCCCTCTACCGAATTCGCCAGCCCGGCCGACCGGCACCTGTCGGAAATCATGAAGATCCAGCGCGATCTGGGCCGCCGCCGCCGGCGGCGGACCGTGCTGATGATGGCGCGGCTGGCGATCTTCGTCCTGCTTCCGACCATCATGGTCGGTTACTATTTCTACAACGTCGCGACGCCGATGTATGCGACAAGCTCGGAATTCGTGATCCAGAAGGCCGAGGCGACGAGCGTCGCCGGCGGCCTCGGCGGCATGTTCCAGGGCACCTCGATGGCGACCCAGCAGGACAGCATCACGGTGCAGTCCTACCTCGCCTCGCGGGCCGCGATGCTGCGTCTGGATCAGGACCACGGTTTCAAGTCGGTGTTCAGCGACCCGACGATCGACCCGATCCAGCGCCTGCCCGAAGAGGCCAGCAACGAGGCCGCCTTCGCCGTCTATCAGGACCGGGTCAAGATCAGCTACGACCCGACCGAGGGCATCCTGAAGATGGATGTCATCGCCCCGACCCCCGCCGCCAGCCAGCAATTCTCCGAGGCGCTAATCGGCTACGCCGAAGAGCAGGTCGACCAGCTGACCCAGCGCCTGCGCGAAGACCAGATGTCGGGTGCCCGCGACAGCTACGAAGCCGCCGAGGCGAGCCGGGGCGAGGCCCTCGCCAGCTGGCTGCAGCTGCAGGAGGACGTGCAGCAGATCGATCCGGTGGGCGAAACCGCGGCCAAGACGCAGCAGATCTCCGCGCTCGAGACCGAACGCCAGCGCCTGACCCTGTCGCTGCAGGACCGGCTGAACGTGCGCCGCCCGAACGAGGCGCAGGTCAATGCCCTGCAGGCCCAGATCGACAACATCGAGAACCTGATCGCCGATCTGCGCGACAAGATGACGATCTCGACCGACACCGGCACGTCCCAGGCCGCGCGGAACACCGAACTGCGGCTGGCCGAGGAGAACTATACCTTCAAGACGATGCTGGCGCAGCAGGCCCTGACCCAGATGGAAACCGCCCGGATCGAGGCGAACCGTCAGGTCCGCTACCTGTCCATGGGCGTCGAGCCGGTCGCCCCGGACGAGGCGACCTACCCCAAGGCGTTCCAGAACACGCTCCTTGCGTTCCTGATCTTCGCGGGCATCTACCTGATGATCTCGATCACCGCCTCCGTGCTTCGGGAACAGGTCACCAACTGAAGGATCGCCACACCGGCCGGCGCCGCATGTCCCTGCAGCGCTGGCAGGCGGGCGTCCGCGCCCTACCTTTCGGCCCAATGCCCTGCCGATAGGTCTGCCATGCGCGTCATGTCCCTGATTGCCCTTCTCCTCTGTCTGGCGCAGGGCGCACGGGCGCAGGATCCCACCACCGCCATCGACACGACGGCCACCACGGCGCAGGACAGCGCGATCGCGGCGCGCCTGCGCGACATCCTTGGGGTGCTGGGCGGCTATGATGCCGTGACGGTCAAGGTGAACGAAGGTGTCGTGACCTTCGACGGCACCGTCACCGACCCCGCGGATGCCACGCGCCTCGACGACCTCGCGAACCGCGTGACCGGTGTCGTCGCCACGCGCAACAGCGTCGTGGAAACCGCGGATGTCGGCGCCCGACTCAACCCCGCCGTCGCCCGCTTTCAGGCCCGCGGCGCACAGATCCTCGCCTATCTGCCGCTTCTGGCCGTGGCGGCCGCGCTCTTTGCGCTCATCGTCTGGGTCGGCCTCTGGGTTGCGCGCCGGCCGCAGCCGTGGAACCGTCTGGCACCCAACCCCTTCATCGCGGAAATCTACCGGCAGATCCTGCGTCTGGCCTTCGTCGTGCTGGGTCTGGTGGTAGCGCTCGACATCCTGAACGCCACTGCCCTGCTCGGCACGATCCTCGGCGCCGCCGGTATCGTCGGGCTTGCCCTCGGTTTCGCCGTCAAGGACACGGTCGAGAACTTCATCGCCTCGATCATGCTGTCGATCCGGCAGCCCTTCCAGCCCAACGACATGGTCGAAATCAACGGCGATCAGGGCAAGGTCATCCGCCTGACCAGCCGGGCCACGATCCTTCTGTCCAACGACGGCAACCACATCCACATTCCCAACGCGACGGTCTTTTCCAACCGGCTGATCAACTACACCCGCAACGCGGAACGGCGCTTCATCTTTCCGATCGGCGTCACCCGCGACGCCGACCTCGACGCCGCGCGCCGTCTGGTCGAGACCACGGTCCAGTCCCTGCCCTTCGTGCTGGCGACCCCCGCCGCGCAGGCCTGGATCGACCGCCTCGACCCGGGTGGTGTCGTCATGCAGGCCACCGGCTGGATCGACCAGCGCACGACCTCTCCGGCCCTTGCGCAAAGCGAGGCGATCCGCCTTGTGAAGCGCGCGCTCGAGGGCGGTGGATTCGAGATTCCCGACAATATCCAGGGGGTCCGGATGGTCACCACCGCGTCTGACCCCGCCCCCTCCGCCCCCGAAAACGAACACCCCACGCCAGTCTCTGCAAGCCACGAGGAGGCGCTCGAATCGATGATCGAAAGCGAGCGCCGCAAGGACGGCATGGCCGATCTCCTGTCCGGCGGCGGTCTGTCGGAATAGCCGAAAAAAGCATCGCGGGGGGCTTGAAGGCCCCGATCCTTTGTCGTATCCACCGCCTCGCTGATGGGGTGTAGCCAAGCGGTAAGGCATCGGTTTTTGGTACCGTGTACCGTAGGTTCGAATCCTACCACCCCAGCCAGCGATCTCAGACACTTAGTCGATTGGGCCTCAGAAAATCCCTATAGCCCGAAATGCCCCAGTGGATTTTGGTCTGTAGGGCTGCAGCAACGACGCTCAGGCACCCCGGAACCACCCGTAGAAGCGCTCCTCCCACCGTAGCGGGAGGAAAGGGTGCCATTCTACTGAGCCGGATAGGCCCATGGCCACAGTCTAGAGCAATGTGAAGTCGATCCCGTTCGCTCTGAAATCCCGATTGTCGAGGATGAGCAAACTTCTCGCAACCAGCTATGTCCGTCGTGTTAACCGCTTTTATCATGTCAATATACCCGTCATGGACAAGCTGAAGAGCAGTCATTTCCTGCAGCACATGACCGGTGACATCTCCCTCTCGCAGTTCGAAGGCGTGACGACATTGACACGCCCAGCGCAAGGCGCCGCCTGACCCTGTCCGACATCTTTGCAGAACGCCTCGTAGAGTGCGGCCATCAGGATCTTCAGATCCGGATCGCCGATCCGGTAGTGGATCGTCTGGCTCTCCCTGCGGGTCTCGACCATGCCGGCGTCGCGCAGCTTGGCAAGATGTTGGCTCAAGGCGGATTGGCTCAGATCGACGGCCACCTGAAGCGCGCCGACCGACCTCTCGCCCTTTGCGAGTTCGCACAGGATCAGAAGCCGCTTTGCATTTGCAACCAGCGCCAGCCGGTCAGCCACGTAATCGGCCCGCTTTCGAAGGGCCGCAACGGAGACGTCGTCATCCAGCGTCATTATATTAGCCTTGACTGAATTAGCTACACATAATACATGAGCTATAAGCCTGCATGAATCAACCTCTCATCAGCCTATCGGAGAATCGTGATGGAAATGGAGCTGCGGACGGCTTTCACGCCATGGGCCTCGCTCTTCGGTGGCAGTCTGATCGGCTTGAGCGCCGTGATGGTCATGGGCCTGTTCGGACGGATAGCCGGGATTTCAGGCATCACGCAGGGGTTCCTCGGCACTGTCCTGCCGACTCCCGGTGCCCCGCGTGACAGGGATTGGCGTCTGGCCTTCCTGCTCGGGCTGCTGGCCGCACCCCTCGCGATCATGCTGGGCGGCGGAACGATCAGCCAGAGCGTGCCCGCGAACCTTCCCGGCATGGTGATCGCGGGCCTGCTCGTGGGCCTCGGCACGTCACTCGGGTCGGGCTGCACCTCCGGTCATGGCGTCTGTGGCCTCGCACGGCTGTCCCGCCGGTCCTTCGCCGCGGTCCTGACCTTCATGTCCGCCGGCTTCGTCACGGTCTTCGTCCTGCGTCACGTTCTGAGGGGTGCATGGTAATGCGCATCGCATTCGGTTTTCTCAGCGGCCTGGTCTTCGGCCTGGGTCTGGTCCTCTCCGGCATGTCCGACCCCGCGAAGGTCCTGAACTTCCTCGACCTCGCGGGCACATGGGACCCCAGCCTCGCCTTCGTCATGGGTGGCGCGACCCTGACCGCCTTCATCGGTTTCCGGCTCGTCTGGCGGCGGACGACACCGGCGTTCGACTGCACCTTCGACGTTCCTACGAATACCCGGATCGACCGGCCGCTGATCCTCGGCGCAGTGCTCTTCGGCACCGGCTGGGGGATCGGCGGCTTCTGCCCGGGGCCGGCGTGGACCGCCCTCCCTCTCCTCGCGCCCGGCACTCTGGCCTTCCTACCCGCGATGCTGATCGGCCTGTGGATCGGCAACCATGGCAAGCACCTCCAGATCTTCGCACCCAAGGGAGCAACGCAATGAGCACCTCCAAGCTGAAACAACGGGTCGTGCGCCATTCGCCCTCTCGTGGTGCGGGAAGCCCCGACGTCTGGGGCATCTACGAACCCGATACCGGTTCGATCCAGTATATCTGCGCCGATCCGTCCACGAAGAAGGCCGCATTGATCGACGTCGTGTGGAACTTCGAACCTAAGAACTACCGGTTCACGACCGAAAGCATGGATCAGGTGCTCGATATCGTGCGTGACAACGGACTGACCGTGGCATGGGTGCTCGACACCCACCCCCATGCGGACCACGTCATGGCCTCCGCCCATCTGAAGGACCGCACCGGGGCCCCCACGGCCATCGGTGACAGGATCCATGACATCGCCGCCATATGGGCAAACATCTACAATTTGCCCGACGCCTTCCACCCCGATCGCCACTTCGATCGCCTTCTGGCGGAAGGCGAGACATTCCGCATCGGGAACCTCGATGTCCGGGTGATGCTGTCGCCGGGTCACACGCTGGGGTCGATCACCTATGTTTGCGGCGATGCGGCCTTCACCCACGACACGCTGATGCAGCCCGACGTCGGCACGTCGCGCGCCGATTTTCCCGGCGGGGAATCCGCACAGCTTTGGGACTCGATCCAGGACATCCTCGCGCTGCCCGCCGACACCCGGCTTTTCGTGGGCCACGACTATGGGGCCGAGGGACGTGACGAACCGATGTGGGAGGCGACCGTGGCCGAGCACAAGGCCCGAAACCAGCATGTGAAGGATGGCACCGCCCGGGAAGACTGGATCAAGCGCCGCGACGCGCGGGACGCGACCTTGCCGCTGCCGGACCGCATCCTGGCCGCGCTTCAGATCAATCTGCGCGGAGGACGCCTGCCGCAGGTCGAAGACGATGGCCACGCCTACCTGAAACTTCCCGTCAACCGCTTCTGAAGACAAGACGCCGCGCCCCGCAACAGTTGCTGGCGGTCGCACCGTCACCGACCCGGCGCCTCAGTCGTATTATAAGGTTTGCCAGACCTTTCATTTCGAATGCGAAAATGTGGACTGAGCTTCCTCTGAAGATATCATTGGGACTGGATTGGAGTCTTCCTTGCCATCTGAAACGACCTCCGATGCGAGGACGCGGGTGACCTGCTATTATGCCTCTGACTCATTTCAGTGCCGGCAGGCACAGATGCATCGGTCGTCTGCCGGCGCGCGTGCCAATCCGTCGTCGGGCCATCACCCGATGTTCGTTTGCGCAATCGTGCGTCGCATCGCCGACATGTAGATCACAATCCCGATGATCGCCGCGAGGAAGATCGCGCTGGTCAAGATCGTACCGAGACCGAGGCCGCCGTAGTCCGCGGGTTGCGACAGCAGGTCTCCAAAGGATGCACCAAGGGGCCGGGTGAAGATGTAGGAGATCCAGAAGGCCCAGATGCCGTCGAGCCCCAGCGCGAAATAGCCCAGTGTGATCGAGGCGATGATCAGGCCGAAGAGGATGCCCGTGGCGAGGTAACCCAGACCGAAATGCTCGGCCACCAGATCGCCTGCCGCCGTGCCGAGAGCAAAGGTGAACAGGATCGCGAGCCAGTAGAACGCCTCGCGACGGGTCGTTTTGACCTCATGGATCGAGAGCGTCCTCTCCGAGGCATACCAGGCGACGAAGGTCAGACCCAGCAGGATCGTACAGAGCACAGTCGTCGTCACAAGTGAAACGCCTAAATTGTCCACCAGGTTGTCCGTCACCAGCGTGCCGACGATCGAAATCAGCACGACCGCCAGCCAGTAGGACCATGGCACGTAGCGCTTTTGCTGGAATTGCAGGACCAGGGCCACGACCAGCACCGCGGCCATCAGCAGCGACATCGCCGTAAGGCCGAGGCCGAGGTTCACGGCAAGGAAATCGGCGGCGGTCTCGCCCATGATCACTGCCATGAGCTTGATCAGCCAGAAGCTGATCGTCACCTCGGGGACGCGGTTCGGGGTGTCGTGGATCGGGACGTTGCCGAAGGTCGGGGACTGCGCAGGGTCGAGGGAAAGCGTTGTCATCGTCATCTCCTGTCGGTGAAATCAATGGGGCATCAGGGCGATGCCCTACGCGAAGAAGTCGTCGGCACGGGCATCGTCGTCGGCGTTGCACCGCTCGGTCCCCTTGGCCTGCAACGTGTCGATGGTTGCGCGGTCCGCGTCTGCGAGGGTGGCACCGGCCAAGGTCGTCCTGAACTGGTCCAGCATCACCTCGCACGGCAGGGGGCGGCCGTTCGCGTCGGTCGTGGCAATTCTAGATACGGATTGCACGACACCCCCGGCAGCGCCGGTGCCGGGGGGATCTGCGAGCGTGGTCGGAAGGCTGGCCAGAGTCGCATCGACCTGGGCCGGGTCCGGTGCCTTGGCCCGCAAGGCTGTCAACGCGTCGTCGATGGCACCGTCGACGTTGCCCCAGGCCGTCGGGTCATGGGGCCACAGGGTCGACTGCGCGTCGTTCCAGGCGGTTTCCAGATCGGTGCTGCGGGTCTGCGCTGCGTTCAGGTCGCCGGTCGCGGCGATGGTCTGGACGTCCGTCGTGATGGTCCGGAACGGGGTCATGTCGCCCAAAGTGGGGGCCGCAACGGTGGCGGTCGGGGCCGATGCGGGGTCCAGCGTCGCGTAGCCGACGGCGACGACGCCGACTGGGACGACGATCAGCACCGGTCCGAGCAGGAGGTTTTTCATCGTGATTGTCCTTGGTGCAGCGGCGGGGCCGCCGACAGGTGGTGAGAAAGAGTCTGCACGCGCAGCGGCGACGCTTTATCCACACCTCTGAACCCGGACCGCGTCGCCGCCGTGTCTGGATCAACGCAAATCCGCAATGATCTGCCGCGCGGCGGCGACGGCACCCGGGGCCGCAACCTTTCGGATTTGTAATCTGCCGGACAGGCCGCGTGCCGCTCGCCCGCCTTAGCTGCCTTGGACCGGTGCCCAAGGTGGTTGCCGGGTCTCAATGGATGGAAATGACATGACCTTGAAAGCACTTACCGCACTGGCCGCCGCAACACTCATCGTGGCGGGGGCCGGATCGGCCATTGCGGAACAGCACGCGACGGCGTCCGACGCGGCCGAGGCGCAGACTTTTCTGGCAGCCCCCGGCACCATCGCCGATGCCGTCGCCACCGCCGAGAAGGAAACCGGCGGCAAGACGATGAGCGCCGCCTTCGAGCCGGACGACACTACGCAGGCCGCCGCGTGGGAGGTCGAACTCGCGCTGCCGGACAACACCATCGAGACCGTCATGGTCGATCCCGCGACCGGCGCGGTCACCGCTAAGGCCGCCGAGGCCGAGGATCAGGACGGCCTGGCCGGCGACGATGGCGAGGAAGATGGTGAAGACGAAGGTAACTGACGCCTTCGCATCGTGATAGACACGACCGGCGGGGCCTTTCGGCCTGCCGGTCGCTTGCCTGTGAGGAGGCCCATGAAGATACTCGTGATCGAGGACGATACTGCCACCGGGGCCTATATCGCTGAAGGCCTGCGCGAGGAGGGGCACAGCGTCGACCTGATCGCCTCCGGCGCCGATGGCCTCGTGCAGGGGACGATCGGCACCTATGACGTCATGGTCGTGGACCGCATGCTGCCGGGCCTCGACGGCATGGCGGTGGTCAAGACCCTGCGCGCGACCGGCAATGCCACGCCGGTCCTGTTCCTGACCGCGATGGGCGGCGTCGACGACCGGATCGAGGGGCTGCACGCGGGGGCCGACGATTACCTCGTCAAGCCCTTCGTCTTCGGCGAGCTGTCGGCGCGCCTCGCGGCCATCGGGCGGCGGCCAAAGATCCAGGACGCACCCGTGACGCTAAGCGTTGCGGATCTGGAGATGAACCTGCTGACCCGCAAGGTCACGCGGGCCGGCCAGCCCATCGATCTGTTGCCGCGCGAGTTCGCGCTGCTGGAATGCCTGATGCGCCGCAAGGGCCGCGTGCAGACCCGCACCATGCTGATGGAGACGGTCTGGGATATTCACTACGATCCGCTGACCAATGTCGTCGACACCCACATCAGCCGCCTCCGGGCGAAGATCGACAAGCCCTTCGCGACCGAACTGATCGAGACCGTCCGCGGTGCCGGCTACCGGATCGCTGCGCCGTGACGCTGCCGGACCGGTTCGACAGGATCAGGTCGACGCCGCTGCGCCTGACCATAATCCTGACGCTGATCTTCGCGGTCGCAGCTTTGGGATGCTTCACGACGGCCTACGGCGTCGTGCGGGCGAACCTGAACGCCGCGATCCTGTCGGATCTGCGGCAGACCGTGGCGACCTTTCGGCAGGAAGGCGAGCCCGACGAGCTTCTCGAACGTCTCACCGAAGCCGTGCGCGTCACCGACCCCTCCTATCGCATACTTCATTACCTCCCCGACAGCGGGCCTGTGATCTCGAACGCTGGTGACATCGCGCCGATCAGCGGGACGGTGACGCTGGCGGGTGACAGCCTTGGACCGACGGATGGCGCGCTGGCCGAAAGCTACCTTGCACTCAGCGCCCGTGTCGGCGCGGGTCAGCTGATCGTCGGCCAGTCACGGCGTGCGATCATCGAGATGAGCGAGATCTTTGCCGCAGTCGTCCTGATGGGACTCTTGCCCGCGATGCTGATCGCAGGTCTGGCCGGGCTCTGGATCGCGCGGCGGGCACAGGATCGCATCGGAGCAATTCAGGACGCACTGGGTGCCATGACCGGCGGGGATTCCACGGCACGGGTGAGGGGTATCGCGGCGGGCAACGACGACCTGTCGGGGATCGGGCAGGCCGTCAACGCCATGGCCACGGCGCAGGAAGCGCTGATCGTGACCTTGCGGCAGGTCTCCACCGACATCGCGCACGATCTGAGAACGCCGATCCAGCGCGTCTCGGTCCTGCTGGACCGGATGGCGCGCGGCGCCGATCTGCCGCCGGCCCAAAAGACCCTTTTGCTGCAGGCGCAGGACGAGACCACCCGTATCGGGCGCACCTTTCAGGCGCTCCTGCAACTGGCGCAGGTCGAAGGCGGCGCCGCGCGCGACAGGCTGGTGCCTGTCGATCTGGTCGGCGTCGCCCGTGACGTGGTGGAGTTTCTGGACGTCGACGCCGAAACTCAGGGTCTCTCGCTGACTGCTGCCCTGCCTGCTTCGGCCACCGTAACCGGGGACCGGCAACTGTTGTCGCAGGTCATGGTCAACCTGATCCAGAACGCCATGCTGCACGGGGCGGAAGGTCAGACTGTTCATCTGGCAATTGCCACGTGCGGCCCGGTCGTCACCCTGACCGTGTCGGACCACGGCCCCGGCATCCCCGCAGACGAACGTGCCAAGGTGCTACGGCGCCTTTACCGGCTGGACCGCAGCCGGACGACGCCCGGCAACGGGCTTGGCCTCGCGATGGTCAAGGCGGTCTGCGACCTGCACCGCGCGCGGCTGACGCTGGAGGACAATGCGCCCGGCCTGAGCGTGCGCATCGCCTTTCCACCGGTGTCAGCGGACGTCGGGACGACGGCGCAGCGACCACATCTGGCGCAGTGACAGCGCGCCGCCGTAATGCGCGATCAGGGCCATCAGCGCGTGGCCGATCAGATAGGCCCAGACCAGGTTGGCCAGCGTCGTGTGAACGGTCATCGCCACCTTGACCAGACCGCCCGCATCGGGGTCGCCGGTATTGACGAGGAAATACAACGTCCCCGACGCCGCCATCGCCGTCACCAGCAGCAGGCCCAGCCCGTGGATCGCCGAGGCGAAGGGCGAGTGCGTGTCGTGCGCCGGCAGTCGCAGATGCGTTAGTTCCGACAGATGCGCCTTGAAATCCGCCCAGACCGCCGCAAGGCGCGCGCCGCTGAACCACGGGATCAACATGCCCGGCGGCGTGCCGCGTTGCCGGATCAAGCTCTGCACCCAGAACCCCAGAACCAGTGCGAAGGCCGCGAGTCCGACATAGGCATGCACGCCGAAGATGTTGTCGCCGCCGTCATCGGGATTCATGAACTGGCTGCTGGCCAGCTGCACGACGATGGCGGTGGCGAGGCCTGCGTGCAGCAGACGGGTCGCGAAGGCGTGGCGCGGCCCAACCGCCCCGGCGTGCCGCGAATGAAGAGCTGAGTCTGACATAATGAAACCTTGAGCAGCATGGATCCGACACCCTGCCCGATCCGATACCGTCCTTGAACAGGGTTACCGATGCCGAAATCTTTCGGGACGGTGTCAAAGCTGTAATGTCTTTATTGCCAGCAAAGCGGCTGCAGAAAACTGCGAAAGGTGCTCTTGCACGCCGCGCTGACAAAATGGACATGCAACGATGGCGGGTAACGCGCAGCATTCGGGGACATGCGCAGTGTCAGGGCTGCGCCGTGGACCCCACCTTATTCTAAAAGACAAGACGCCATGTGCTGTGGCCCCTCCTATAAGTTAAAATTGCGTTGACAAATTTTCGGGGAGTCGGCATAAAACCGCCTATTAAAGTAAAAATCAACCATTTTACCGCCAAGTTTTGAAACCTCCGATTATTGGAGCATTGCCACTCATGGCCGCGATAGGACACCGAACTACCGTCGGCATCGTCGATGACCATGCCCTGTTTCGCGAAGGTCTCGCGGCCGTGTTGGAACGGTCCATGCAGCATACCGTCGTATTCGAGGGCGAGACCGCCGACGATGCCGTCAATAACGTGATGACGCATTTGCCGGACCTGGTCCTTCTGGATCTTGGACTGCCGGGCAATACGATCGACGCGCTGCGCAAGATCAAGGAACGCGCGCCGGGGACATTCTGCGTCATCCTGACATCCTGCGACGATCCGCTGAAGGCGATGGCCGCTCTTTCGCTTGGGGCGGAAGGTTATATCCTGAAAGGGATAAAGGGTGCCGACCTCCTGCAAGCGCTGGACGGCATCCTGCAGCGCCGCACCTATGTCTCGCCGGAATTCGCGATGCGTCTTGTGACGGCCGCGAACGCCCAGTCGCGCAAGGCGAGCCAGACCAGCGACCTGTCCTATCGCGAGGAACAGGTGATCCGCGAGGTTCAGAATGGCCTGACCAACCGCGAAGTTGCGGCGCAGCTGAAATTGAGCGAACAGACCGTGAAGTTCTACATGTCGAGCGCAATGCAGAAGCTTGGCGTGAAGAACCGCGTCGGTGCCGTGCGGGAATACCAGCGGCGCATGTCACCGGGCGGCGACATGCCTACAGGACTGGCACACTGATCCGCACGCGGCAGCCGCCCTCGGGTGGGCTGTCGAAGTCGAGCCTGGCTCCGATCCGTCGTGCCTGATCCCGCATCCCGCTGATGCCGTGATGGTTGGCCTCTGCCATGGCGGCAAGCGTTTCGTCGGGCGGCAGGCCCGGTCCCCTGTCCACGATGTCGATCACCAGCCGGCCGTCTGACAGACCCGCAGTCACCGCCTGACCGTGACCACCGGCGTGGCGAAAACCGTTGTTCAACGCCTCTTCGACGATGCGCGCCACACCGCGCTGCGCCGGCAGGCGCAGCAGGTCGGTCAATTGCAGCCCTTCCGTCGCGACAACGGCACCGCTGCGCTGGGCGTAGGCCGTCACGACGTCGGACAGGGCGGCGGGTTGGCCGCGGCCAGAGGCCAGCAGGCGGTTGGAGATCTCGCGCAGCTCGATCTGGATGCGGTCTGTCGCCGCCTGCATCTCCTCAACGTCATCCGATCTGGCGCTACCGCGGCTGCCGACCCCGGCCAGATTGTCGAGCGCAAGGCTGAGGTATCCCAACATCTGTACCGGGCCGTCGTGCAGTTCCTGTCCGATGCGCCGGCTCACCTCCTTGTCCATCTCTTCCAGCTGGCCGCGCGCCGTGTCCAGCCCGGCCCGCAGGCGGGTGGTATCGGCCTGCAGGGCCTCGCGCTCTTGCTGAATTTGGGCAATCGCGGCCTTCTGGGTGTCGATGGTGCGGCTGCCCTGACGAAAGACCGAGAACAGACCCGCAAAGATCGCCAGACCGCACAAGGTCAGGACGAACCAGTCCACACGCAGCAGCCTGTAAAGTTCGCTGCGCATCCGGGTCGCGTCCTCGTAGAACTCGCCGACCGCAATGATGGACCCGTCGGCACGGCTGCGCAGCGGCACGTAGATCTCGAAGATCGGCCGCTCGAGTTCCCGCTCGAAGACGTTTTCCTCGTCCGAGAGGTTATCGAAATAGGCAGCCGTCTGACCCGCAAGGGCGAGGGTCAGGTCGTCGGTGCCGAAGTTCTGGCCCACCAGTTCTCCGTTCGTGGCGTGCACGATGGTGCCGGTCGTGTCCCAGATCTTGATCGACAGGACATGTCGCCGCAGCGTCGGGTTCGTCATGACCGTGTCGAGCGCCGCGCGGTCCGCCAACGACAGCGCACCCCCACCGGCCATGCTTTGCACGTTGGGTTCAAGGAAGGTGGTCATGTAAAAGGCGGTAGAGGCCTTGCTGTGATCGAGGAGGTAGGCGGAGACGCTCGTCGACACGAGTGATCCAAGGCCGATGATGATGATCGCGATCGAAAGAAGTGACGTCAAAAGAAACTTGAGTTTCAGCGACATACCGCACCTACACACCGGGTGCATCGACCTTAGAAGCATCGGCGATCAAGTCCATCACGATTGAATTAAAGGTTAAGACTTTTTTAAACTTTGGTTTCGCCTGCCGGGCCTACGAAAGACCGGTCGCGTCCTGTCGGACGGTTGAAATTTCACTGAACCAATTCGTCTGTTTTGAACCGACCGGTTCCGCAACTCTGGAGGCGCGGTTTTGTTCACGTCGAACTTGCGTCGCAGAAGTTAAGGACACCTTAACGCCTGCAGACACTGTGCCGATCGGGCAATCGCAGAGATTCATCCCGGCCTGCCGATCCCGGCAGCGACCGTTCACACACTGCTTTGCCTGGGGAGGCTTGCCATGACCGTCGAACTGAAACCCTTCGTGCTGAACATCGGGGACATCACGTTCCTGCTGGACCAGGTGAACCTGACCCCGTTGTTCGATTCGGACGGCAACCTGATCATGAACTGGGGTGGCGACACCGCGATCTACAGCACCTCGGCAGGGGCCGCTGGCGCGCCCGAAACGCTGCTGTTCGATCCGGCGGCCACACCGCTTGACCCCGCCGCGGCGATCGCGAAATTCGGCCACTCCTACTATTCCGTCGCCGATGCGGCTGGCGTGCGGGACGTGGCGGGCGTGGCCAACAACCTGCACGCCGGCAACGAATACTGGGGTGCGACGGACGTCCCGTTCCTGAACGTCGGCGCGGCGAGCGATCTGGGCTACGGCCACTACACCACCGGGCATTATCCCACCGCCCCCGACTACACGATCACCGGCAACGGCACCGCCGTCGTGATGGCGAACGTGACCGACTACACGCCGCGGATGATCACGCAGACGGTCATGACCGGCGGCGTCCGCCTGCTGCTGGACGCGCAGAACCACATCGTCCACTGGGACCCCACGGCCTATGCCACCGATGCGACCTATCGCGCGCTGCTGGACGACAACAGCATCGACGTGACCCGGCTGGTCGAGGGCACGGCCATCGTCAACACCCGCCCCGACGTGATCGGCACCTACGACGCGGGGCTTTACGCCTACGGCCTGCTGATGCGGGCGGCCGGCGTCACCATGGCGGGCGACGTGGGCCACCTCGACCCTGCCGGGCTGAACATCGCCCTGCCCTACCTGCAGGAGGCCGTCGATCAGTTGGCGCTGATCGAGGGGCACGGCATCGACGTCACGGGCCTGAACAACGGCGACACGCTGATCGACCTGAGCATGAACCCCTACGGCATCCTGGCCGAGATCGGCGTGCCGGACCGCCAGAACGCCTCGAACGGCGAATATTTCGCCGAAAGCCAGAACCCCGGCGTGGCGCCGACCAACGGGTTCTTCGCCGTCTTTGGCCAGTTCTTCGACCACGGCCTCGACTTCATCGGCAAGGGCAGCTCTGGCACCAAGATTACCATTCCGCTCGACCCCAGCGACCCACTCTACGGCGTCATCGGCCAGGACGGGCGGCCCACCACGTCGATCACCATCTCGCGCGCGAACGTCGACCACGTCGACGAGAACGGCGTGCCCCTCTACCAGAACCACACCTCGCCCTACATCGACCAAAGCCAGACCTACGGCAGCGTCGCGCAGATCACGCAGATCCTGCGCGAATGGGTCGAGAACCCGAACAACCCCGGCCACTACATCCCCGGCGCGCGGCTGCTGGACGGCGACAAGACGGTCGCCTGGGTCGACGGCTTCGGCAACGCGACGACATCGACCCTGCCGACCTTGACCGAACTGCGTGCGCATATCCTTGAAACCGGACGCGCCGACCTGACCTGGGCCGACGTGCTGGACCTGCGCCAGCGCGATGCGGACGGCCAGCTGGCCGACACGGATGCCGCGACGGCGGGCGTGCAGCCCGGCGGCAGTGGCCACGCCCTGCTGCTGGACATGAACCCGCGCGTCGACGGTGCGCACCTGATTGCAGCGCTGGGAGAGGTGCGCGCGGCGGAGGTCATCAATACACTGACCCAAGAGGCCGCGAGCCTCGGCATGTCCTTCGGCATGGATGCGGCCGGCATCATCTCGCTGACCGTACCCGCCGGCATGATGGGCTCGAACCCGGTGACATTGACCGGCCTTGCCGCCCTGGCGAACTGGATCAACTTCGCCTCTTTCGAGATCGGCGGTCAGCACGGGATGCCATTGTCCGCGGCAGGTGCGGCGGCGGTCGGCGAGGTCATGATGGCAGCCGTCGGCGACCACTACGTCGCCGGCGATGGCCGCGTGAACGAGAACGTGGCGCTGACCTCGATCCACCACATCTTCCACATGGAACACGACTACCAGACCCAGAACCTGGAGATCGCGCTGTTCCAGCAGGATGCGCTGAACGGGACGGCGGACGACCATTCGATCCTGAACGACTGGCAGGTCGGCGTGCAGACGACCGAGGCCGCGGGGACCGTATCCGCCGCCAGTGCCCTGATCGCGGCCGCCGACGATGGCGACGCCGCGACGCCCAACATCTGGGTCGCCACCGGCGGCATCCTCGCGCGGGATGCGGACAACAAATATTACGTCGTGGCAGATGGCACCACCACCGCCGACCTGCCCGCCGGCCACAGCATCGTGCTGGGCCGCGACAAGGCGGTGATCGACGCCACCGGCAGCTACACCGACGCCGCGGGGCATGTGTCCTGGGATCAGGAACGCCTGTTCCAGGGGGTCAAGCTGGTGGTCGAGATGGAGTACCAGCACACCGCCGTCGACCAGTATGCCCGTGCGGTGTCGCCCGACATCCCCGAATTCTCGGCCTATTCGACGGACATCGACGCGACGATCAACATGGCCTATTCGCAGGGCGCCTTCCGCTTCGGCCACTCGACCCTGCGCGAGACGATCGACACGCTGGACCCCAGCGGCGACATGACCGGTCGGATCATGAGCTATGCGCTGGAGAAGGCCTTCCTGAACCCCGCGCTCTACGAGCAGGTCGGCGCGGCGTCGCTGGTCATGGGCATGACGCGGCAGGTGATGAACGACATCGACGAATTCGTCACCCCCGCCCTGCAGCAGGGCCTGCTGGGCCTGCCGATGGACCTGGCCGCGATCAACATCGCCCGTGGCCGCGATGTCGGCCTGCCGACCTTGAACCAGACCCGCGAGCTGCTGAACCTGACGGTCTACACCAGCTGGAACGACTTCGGGCAGAACCTCTACCACGCGTCGTCTCTCGTGAACTTCATCGCGGCCTACAGCTTCGACGGCAATGTCGCGGCGGCGCAGGACGTGCTGGACCGGGCCGACGCCGGTGACGTGGCCGCGCTGAACTTCCTGAACGGCGGCGATCAGAGTTTTCAGGCGGTCGACATGTGGATCGGCGGTCTGGCCGAAGCGCATATCTCCGGCGGTCTGCTGGGCGAGACCTTCAACGTGGTCTTCGTCGACCAGATCCAGCGCCTGATGGACGGCGACCGGTTCTACTACCTCTATCGCCTCGCGGGTACGCAGTTCGGCGACGAGATCATCAACGAACAGTTCAAGGACATGGTGGAGCGCAACACCGGCACCACCCACCTGAACGGCAACATCTTCGGCTATTCCGACAGCTACTATGAACTGGGCGGCGACCAGATCGCGACCGAGCGGCTGTACGATGCCGACGGCGCGGGCGCCGTGGCCGATCCGCTTGTCTGGATGGCGGGCGGCGACCGCACGGTCGCGGTGAGCCTTGTAAACGCATCCTTCGAGGCGGACGTGCAGGCGCCTGGCGGCTACACCACCGAAAACGCGGCTCATCCGATCGCAGGCTGGACCCTGACCGGGGGCGGCGGCGTCTACTATCCCGGCGCCAACAATGATGCGGCGGGTCATGACGGCAACAACGTCGCCTACCTGCAGAACGGCGGGTCGGTGGCGCAGGATACCGGCGTCGTGGTGGCGGCCGGCACCAGCTACACGCTGAGTGTGAACGTCGGCGATCGCACCGACACCACCTTCGGCGGCGGCATCATGCGGCTGATCGCCACCAACGGCACCGACACCGTCGAACTGGCCAGCGTGGTCCTGACAGAGCCGGTGGACGGCGGCTGGGCGGTCACGTCGCTGTCGACCGGGCCGGTCGACGCGGCCTATGCCGGCTATACCCTGCGGATCGAGATCACCAACACCAGCCCCGGTGTCGGCTACAACCAGGTGCTGCTGGATCAGGTCAGCCTGACGGCGGATGTACCCGGCGGCGTCTTCGATCCGGCGGCGACCTATTACGACGCGCAGGGCGTGGCCTATACCGCGACCCGGCCGATCCCGGTGGATGCTAACGGTCTGGCGACCGTCAACCTGTATGGACCGAATGGCGACCATGCGAACACGCCGCTGGTAGCCGTCGGCGGACATTTCGATCCTGCCGTCACCTACTATGACGTGGCCGGCAACCCCCCCGACCAGCACAAGTACGGCGACATCATCGCCGCTTACAACGCCGCCCACCCCGGCGAATACATCGGCATCTATACCAATGGCGGCACCTCGATGGCCGGCAGCGGGGCCGTGGTCGTGATCAACGGCGTGTCCTACATCCTCGACCAGCGGCCGGACCTCGCGCCCGATGCGCTGAACACCGACGGCACGCCGACCTCGGGCGTCAACTCGAACGAGGTGCTGGCAGGCACCGACAGCGACGACCTGATCTACCTCGGCTACGGCGACGACACCGGCTATGCGGACGGCGGCGACGACATCGTCTATGGCGGTGGCGGCGGCGACCGCATCTACGGGGGCGAGGGTAACGATGTCCTCTACGGCGACGATGCGCCCGACGTTGTCGACGGCGGCGACGGCGACGACATCATCTACGGCGGCGACTCTGGTTCCTCGGTCGGCGGCTTCGACCAGCTGATCGGCGGTGCGGGCGACGACAAGATCTACGGCGGCGTCGGCATCGACAAGATCTACGGCAACGGCGGCGACGACGCGATCTATGGCGGCGCGGATACCGATCCCTTCATCTTCGGCGGCGACGGGTCCGACATCGTGGACGGCGGCGACGAGCAGGACAACATCTACGGCAACGCCGGCGACGACCTGCTGATCGGCGGCAACGACAAGGACATTCTGTTCGGCCAAGAAGGCGACGACATCCTGCGCCCCGGCATTCCGGCGGGGTCCGCCAACGCGGGCGGCGGCAACACCGGCAACGCGGTCTTCGGCCCGGACGAGGTGGTGGGCGGCTTTGCCAACACCAACGCGCCCGACCAGGGCTTCGACCTCATCGACCTGTCCGACAACGCCACCGCCTTCCAGCTGGAGGTGAACCTGAACGCCCAGAACAACCCCCTGATCCTGATCGACCAGAACCAGGTGCTGCCGACCATGATCGAGATGGACGGCGTCATCGGCACCCAGGCCGGCGACACCATCATGGGCGACGCCACGGACAACTGGCTGATCGGCGCCGGCGGCGGCGACGCCTTCGAGGCCGACATCGCCCCCCGCCTGAACGGGGCCCAAGACGCGGTCCTGGCCGACCGCGGCGGCAACGACGTCATCGTCGGTGGCGCGATCCGGCTGGATGCGCTGATCGGGAAATACGGGACGCTCGACGGCCTGGGCAACTTCGTCGCCGACGCCTACGAGACCGCCTATGGCCTCATCGGCGCCAACCACCGGGTCAGCGAAAGTGCCAGCCTGATCGGCGGCCTGCTGAACGGCACGGCGACGGCGGGCCTCTACGCCCTGCACTTCACCGAGATGCTGCGGTCGTTCCAGTTCAAGGACCTTGTCCTCGGCTCCGCCGAGAACGAGATCGGCGACATCGGCGACACCACGATGCTGGACACCTCTGACGACACGGTGCGGTTCACCGGCAACTTCGCGGACTACAGCGTGGTGGCCGTGGACATCGACGGCAACGCGGTCACGGATCTGGCGAACCACTACGACGCCGTGGTGGGCGTGCGGATCACCGACAACGGCACGCCCAATGCCGACCCGCTGCTGGCGCGGGCCGCGACCGACGGGACCGACCTCGTGGTCGGGGTCGAGACCTTCGTCTTCGCCGACGGCAGTCATACGCTGCGGGAGGTGATCGGCTCTCCGCCCGTGATCGAGGCGTTGAACTATGCCGGGGGGCCGTCCAGTCTGGCCGACAACTTCGACATCGCGAACAATGCCAACCTCACCGCCCGCAGCACGAACAGCACGGGCACCGATCCCTGGACCTCGGCCTGGACGGAAAGCGCCGATGGCACGAACAGCACCAATGACGGTCAGATCCGCATCGCCAACACGGCGAACAACGGTCCGACTGCCGGCGCACCGGCCAACAGTCTTGTCGTTGGCTACGGCGACGGTGCCACGATCAGCCGGACCGTCGATCTGTCGGGCATCGCGCCGGGCAGCACCGCCACGGTCAGCTTCGACTGGCAGGAGTATGGTCTGGCGACCAACGAAAACGTCGTCGTCCGCTTCACGGCGACCGGGCTGCCGGGCGATTTCGTGACGCTCGAGACGATCACCGGCGACGGCGGCGGGACAGGATTGTTCGGTGCGGATACCAACACCCGCAGCGGCAGCGCGACCTTCGCGCTGACGGGCGACTTCTCCTCCGGCACCAGCGTGATCCAGATCGATGCGTCCAATATCGCGAACACGCCTGACGCATTCGGCGGCTTCATCCGCAGGCCCGACTACGTCAGCATCGACAACCTGACGTTCGATTTCGTGAAGCCGATCACGGCGAAGGAACCCAGCCTGTCGCTGGCCTTCACGGAAGGCGACGGCGACCTGACGGTCGTACCCCATGCCCTGATCACGGACGCGGACGGCAGCACGCTCGTCTCGGCGAAGGTTGTGCTGACGAACGCGAAGGCCGGCGACGATCTGGTCGTGACGAACGGCACCAGCGGCAACGGCTTCTCGGTCGCCAAGACCGTGGGCACCGACGGGTCGATCACCGTCACGCTGACCAGCGCCACGCCGCAGTCCTTCGATGCCTTCGCGGCCCGTCTGGACAACATCCGGTTCCACAACGCATCCGATAACCCTGATGCCGCGCCGCGGATCATCCAGACGACAGTGAACGACGGCCGCTTCGACAGCGCCCCGGCGACCACGACCATCAGCGTGACGCCGGTGAACGACGCGCCCAACGCGGCGGCCGAGAACGTGGTGACGAACGTGGCATCGGGGACGCCCTACCTCGTCCCCGGCTGGGCGCTTGTGGCGAACGACGTCGATCCTGACGGTCCGAACCCGCTGACGGTCACGGGTGTCACAGAAAACCAGACGTCCTTCTCTGCCGCGCTGTCTGGCGGTGATGTGCAGGTCACCCAAAGCACGAACAATACGCGCACCTTCACCTACACCGTATCCGACGGCCTCCTGACGGACACGCAGGCGGTCAACGTCAACACGGTGACCAATACGACCATCCTCGGCGCCAATTCCAACACCCGCGACATCCTGATCGCCAATGACCTGGGCGCGACCCTCGACGGAGGCACCGGCAACGACATCATCCTGGGCGGTGCCGGCAACGACTCTGTCCTTTGGTATGCCAACCCGAACGGAGCAACCGACGGACAGGACTTCGTCGACGGCGGCGCGGGGACGGACACCTTCACGATCAACGGCAATGCCAGCGGCGAGCGGTTCCAGATCCTGACGACCGCGGCGGCCATCGGACTGGGCTACATGCCAACCCACGCCAGTACCGAGATCATGGTCATCCGCAACGAAACGGTGATTGCAGAGCTCGACAACATCGAGGAACTGGTCGTCAACACGGTGAACAATCCGGGGAACACGCCGCTGCCCGGCGGCACGACGACCTTTCCCGGCACCAATGGCGACACCATCACCGTGGCGGGCGATTTCGCGGCGGGCACCAGTCTCGCCTACAACACGATCCACATCAACGGGTCGGACGCCCATGACACCGTGGACATCAGCGGGCTGACATCGGCCCACCGGATCGTCTTCGACACGCAGGGCGGTGACGATACGGTGATGGGAGACGTGCGCCCGCAGGACCAGGTGATCCGGCCGCAGGATGCGACGCCGCCGGGGACGGAGCCGGGCGGGCCGCAGGACAACGGCCCTGCTCATGACAACGCCGCGCCGCAGGACATGGTGCTGACCGGCACCGACGGCGCAGAGACCTTGCAGACCGGCGGCGGCCGCGATGTCGTCTTCGGCGGTGATGGGGCCGACAACATCCTGACCGGCGCCGGGGCCGACATGATCTTCGGCGACGCTGGCAGCGACCGCATCTTCGGCGGTGACGGCGCGGATCATATCACCGGCAACACCGGCAACGATCTCGTCTTTGCCGGAGACGGAGACGATACGATCGTTGCCACGAAGGGCGACGGCGGCGACATCTATCATGGCGACGGCGGCAGCGACACGCTCGACATGGCTGCGATCGGTGTCGCGGTGACGGTGGATCTTGGAACCGACGGCAACGTCCGTGGCAGCGTCACAAGCGCATGGACCGGAAACGATCTGATCTACCACATCGAGAATGTCGTGACCGGGTCCGGCGACGACGTCATCACCGCAAGCTACGCGGTCAACGTGATCGACGGCGGCGCGGGGATGGACATCTTCCGCTTCACCAGTGCCGCCGCCGCCGACGGGGACACGCTGTCCAGCTTCCAGCCCGGCGACACCATCGATCTGTCGCATATCGACGCCATGGCGGGGACTGCCGGCGATCAGGACTTCACCATCACCAGCGGCGCGCTGACCGGTGCGGGGCAGCTTCTGATCACCGAAGAGGTGCGTGACGGCCAGACCTTCACACTCGTGCAGGGCAGCACCGACGATGATGCAGAGGCGGATTTCACCATTGCGATCCGCGGATCGCATCACCTGACCGCTGGCGACTTTAGCCTCTGATCCCGCAGACACCGGGCGGCCCCGCGTCGCCCGGTATTCCAAACGTCAGTCACATCACCCGGGGGACAACGTCATGCGCACAGGCGACACGAAAGACCACATCAAGATGAAACAGGTGCGGAAGATCACCGCCGGACTGAGGTCGGTGCTAATTTACATCTTCTGCCTGTCGGGACTCATCAATATCCTGGCCCTGACCGGGTCGATCTACATGCTGCAGATCTACGACCGGGCGCTCGGCAGCGGCAGCATCCCGACGCTGCTGACGCTGTCGGCGCTGGCCATCGGGCTCTACCTGTTCCAGGGTCTCTTCGACATCCTGCGCTCGCAACTTCTTGTGCGGATCGGGGCGCGGCTCGACCGGCAGATCGCCCCCCTCGCCCACCGCGTCGTCGTCGACATGCCACGCTTCGGCTACAGCACCGCAGAGGCGCTGGAGCGGGGCCGCGACGTGGACACGGTGCGCGCCTTTCTCGGCAGTCAGGGGCCGGTCGCGATCTTCGACATTCCGTGGATGCCGGTGTTTCTGGTCTTCGTCTACATGCTGCACCCGCTGCTGGGCGCGCTGACGCTGGGCGGCATGGTGGTGCTGACCCTGCTGACGGTGGCGGCAGAGCTGATGACACGCCGCCTGACCGGGGCCACGCAGGCTGCGGTGATCCAGCGGAACGCCATCGCGGATTCCAACGCCCGCAATGCCGACGTCATCAAGGCGATGGGCTTTGCCGGCCGCGCGGTCGAACGCTTCACCCTTGCCAACCGGGATCACCTCGACCTGCATACGCGGGCCAACGACATCTCCGGCACCTTCGGCGCCCTCTCGCGGGTGCTGCGGATGATCCTGCAATCGGCGCTGTTGGGCCTCGGGGCCTATCTGACGATCACCGGCGATCTGTCGGCGGGCGCGATCATCGCCTCCTCCGTCGCCTCGTCCCGCGCACTCGCACCCATCGACATGGCGATCGGCAACTGGAAACAGGTCGTCGGCGCCCGCGCCGCCTTTGCCCGGCTGAAGGAAACCGCAGTCGCGCTCGCCACGGCAACAGAGCCGCTGTCCCTGCCGGCACCCAAGGCGTCGCTGCGGCTGGACGGCGTCACGGTTGCGGCTCCGGGGTCGGGCCGCGTGCTGCTGGCAGACGTGACGATGGAGCTGGCGGCCGGTCAGGCGCTGGGGATCATCGGGCCGTCTGGCAGTGGCAAGACCACGCTGGTCAAGGCGATGACCGGAATCACGCCGGTCCTGCGCGGCGGGGTCCGTCTGGACGGCGCAGACCTGCCGCAATGGCCCGAGGCCGAACTGGGCCGCTACATCGGTTATCTGCCGCAGGACGTCAGCCTGATGGATGCCACCATCGCCGAGAACATCTCTCGGTTTGCCGCGCAGACGGACATGACGGCGATCGTCGCTGCCGCGCTGGCAGCGGGGGTGCACGAGATGATCGTGAAGATGCCCGACGGCTACCAGACGCGGCTCGGTGCCGGTGGTATCCTGCCGTCGGGTGGCCAGCGGCAGCGGATCGCCCTGGCGCGCGCGCTCTATGGCGACCCGTTCCTGGTCGTGCTGGACGAGCCGAATTCGAATCTCGACAACGAGGGCGAGGCCGCATTGAGCGAAGCGGTCGCGGGTGTGCGGGCACGGGGCGGCATCGCCGTCGTCATCGCGCACCGCCCCACGGCGCTGTCGGCGGTCAACATGATCGCCGTCGTGCAGGGCGGGCGCCTGACCGCCTTCGGCCCGAAAGAGGACATCATCGGACCCAAGCCCGTCCCGCAGCCCGCAGCGGACCGGCCAGCGGCCGACATGCCGAAGCCGATGGTTCTGCAGCCAGCTCAGCGGGTGCCGGCATGATCAAGGTCAAGAAAACACGCGCCGACGCTGGGCAGGATGACCCGACCCGGCCCTACCGGTTCGACGATGGCGCGCCGAAGGGCGGACTGCCACAGGCAATCGCCATGGCCATCCTCTCGGTCGCTTTCTACCTTCGCTCGATGGTCGCCGGACCGGCGGAGCCGGCCGGTCTTCATAGCGGTGCGACCCCGATCGAGCCGACCTCGGACGCGCCGCACGATCCGCAGGTCGGTGCCGGACCGGCAGCGGCAGCGCCCGATGCAACGCCTCCGCAGGCACCCTTTGCCGACCCGGACGCATCCGCCTTCGTCGCCGGACTGTCGATCAGCACCGGCCGCAATGTCGTATCGCTCTTATCCGGGTCGGGCGCTGGCGCGGGGCATGCACAGGACAAGCCCGCGCATCACCGGCTCTTCGTTCCGCAGGGGGGGTCGGAATTGCCGTCGTGGACCCTGCCCTTCGGACATGCCGCTCACGGGTCACATGGTCACGGCGGAGGTCCGGCGGGCGGGGCCGGTCATACGGGCCACGCCGCGCCGGCCGGTGGCTTCCCGTGGCTAAACGAGGCGGACGGTCCGGATGCGCCTGTCCCCGATACGTCAACGGGCACGACGGCCCCGGTGCAAGAGCAGCCTGCCCTGCCGGACACGCCGGCCGCAGCGCCCGGGCAGCCGGGCGTCCCACACGGACCGTCCGCACGCCCGAACCGCGCACCCGTCCGCCTGCGGTCGGTCACGCTCGACGATATTCTTGGCACCGGTGCGATCCTGATCGGCACGGCAAGCCTGGTGGAGCATGTCACCGATCCGGACGGCGATGCGCTGCGGGTCACGGATATCACCGTGTCCGCCGGCAACCTGACGCCGGTCGCGGGTGGCATCCTCTATACGCCCGATCCACATTACGCCGGTGTCGTGCAGTTTTCCTATCAGGTCACCGACGGCACCGCCGCGGTGGCGCAGATGGCGCACCTGATCGTTCATCCCGCAACGCAGGCGGGCACAAAGACCGCCGATCATCTGATCGGAACGGACGGGATCGATGTCATCTCCGGCGGCGATGGCGACGACGATATCGCGGCGCAGGACGGCGACGATGTCGTCCTTGGCGGTGCCGGCGAAGACATCATCCACGCCGGTGCGGGCGATGACCTGATCTACGGCGGCGCAGGCGACGACCTGCTGTTTGGCGAGGCCGGTCGTGACCGCATCGACGGCGGCGACGGTGACGACATGATCTATGGTGGGACCGGAGCTGACGTGTTGACCGGCGGCACCGGCGATGATGCCCTGTTCGGTGGCGACGGTGACGACGTCATGGACGGCGGCGCAGGCGACGATGTCCTGTCCGATGGGGTGGGCGCGGACATCGTCATCGGCGGTGCCGGTGACGATACCGTCCATGCCACGGCGGATGCTGCCGACGATATCTACATGGGCGACGCCCTTAATGCGGCACCCGAGGTTGGCGCGATGGATACGCTGGATTACGGCACAGTCACCGCCAGCCTGCACATCGATATGACCCTGGGGACCGCCGACAGCAGCGCGACAGGCCACGACAGCTTTACCGGATTCGAGATCCTGATCAGCGGCGCCGGTGACGACGTGATCATCGGCAGCGCCGCGGCCGATGTCCTGTTCGGCGGCGCCGGCCGTGACGACATCCATGGCGGTGCAGGCGACGATATCATGACAGACGGCGGCGGCGCGGACAGGGTCACCGGCGGGACCGGGTCGGACACCATCCGGGCCAGCGCCGACCGCGCCGACGATACATTCCAGGGCGACGCCCAAATGTCCGGCGCAGTTCCTGACGCCGGGGCGGTGGATACACTCGACTACAGCGCGATCAGCGTCGATCTGCATATCGACATCGCCGCAGGCCGCGCCGAAAGCGCCGAGAGCGGGTGCGACACCTTCGACGGCATCGAGGTCGTGATCTCCGGCGCTGGCGATGACGTCGTGATCGACGGGGCGGGCGGCGACACCGTGATCCTCGGCGATGGCGATGACACGATGATCGTCACCCAGGACATGTCCGCCGATACCTTCAAAGGCGGCGCGGGCAGCGACACGCTGGACCTTTCGCGGTCCGAAAGCGGTCTTCGCATCGACCTCGGCGATGGCCGCATCGACGGCGAGGGAGGCCCAACCGACCATTTCGTGGAGTTCGAGATCGTCATCGGAACCGCGAGCGACGACACCTTCGTCATCGGCAATGACACGGTGACCCTGACCGGTGGCGCCGGGGCTGACCGGTTTCGGTTCGGAAGCGTCGAGGACAGCGTGACATCTGCCGCGAAAATCACCGATTTCAGCGTCGGCGACACGATCGAGACCCGTCTCTACCACCTGTTCGAGGATGACGGAGGCTCCTCCGACAGCGGCCTTCGGCTCGACGGAGGTGATCTGCCGGACGCGCTCAAGCCCTTCAACGTCACGTTCAGCTACGAGACGGGCGTCGACGGCGACACCACCCACATCGACATCCACGAGGACGACATGTTCGACGCCTTCATCACGCTGTCGGGCCACCACGTCCTGATCCTGCACGACGCCCATTGACCCCATCGACGGAGATGAAAATGACCATGACCTATGCCGGTGCCGCCCCGATGACACGAGAGATCGACCCCCTCCGCCTCTGGCCGCGCATGCTGATCGGCGTGGTTCTGGCGACGGCGTTGATCGGCGGCCTCGGCGGCTGGATCGCGACGGCAAAGCTGGGCGGTGCCGTCATTTCTCAAGGTGTCGTGGTGGTAGAGGCGAACGTCCAGTCGATCCAGCACCGCGACGGGGGCATCGTTTCCGACATCGCGGTGCGCGAGGGCGACGTCGTGAACAAGGGGCAACTGCTGATCCGCCTCGACGATGCGCAGACGACCTCCGAACTGGCCATCGTCCAGGGCCAGGCAACAGAACTGGAGGTGCGTGCGGCGCGGCTGACGGCAGAGCGCGACGGGCTCGACCATCTGACGCTCGCCTCCGACTGGCTGGCGGCGCACCCCGAGGCTGCAGCCACGATCGCAGGCGAGACGAAGCTGTTCGACGGTCAACGCCAAACCCGAGAGAGCCAGCGCCGACAGCTGGAACTGGGCATTTCGCAGATCGCAGAGGAGATCGCAGGGATGCAGGGCCAGCGGGCTGCGAAGGCGGCGGATTCCGATCTGGTCGAGGCGGAATACCAGCGCACCCGCGACATGACGGAACGCAAGCTGATCGAGGTCTCGCGCCTTTACGGGGTGCAGCGCGAGAGGGTGCGTCTGGCCGGCGAGATGGGCGAGATCGACGCCTCCATCGCCCGCGCCGAGGCCCGCACCAGCGAGATCAATCTGCAGATCCTCGCCATCGACGAGACCGCCCGCACCGAGGCGCAGCGCGAACTGAGCACCGTCATGACCCGGCTGGCGGAACTGAAAGAGCGCGAATTCGCGATCCGGGACCGCTTGGCACGGACGGACATCCGCGCCCCGATCGACGGGGTGGTGAACGAGTTGAACATCCACACCCTCGGCGGCGTCGTCACCCCGGCCGAGGTGCTGGTGACGCTGGTGCCGCAGGACAGCCCGCTGCGGGTCGACATCAAGCTGCCCCCGACGTCGATCGAGCAGGTAAGCCTCGATCAGGTCGCACGCCTGCGCTTTCCCGCCTTCAACCAGCGCGTCACGCCGGAACTGCGGGGCCATATCATCCATATCTCGCCCGCAACGACGACGGATCGGGCGACGGGCCAGTCGTATTATCAGGCCACCGTCGACATCGCGCCCGCAGAGCTTGCGAAACTTCATGACAGCCACCTGATCCCCGGCATGCCGGTGGAGGTCTTCATCGCCACCGAAGACCGGACCGTCGCCTCCTACCTGATCAAGCCCATCATGGACCGCTTCGCCCACGCCTTCCGCGAACGGTAAAGGTTGGGGGGGGCGCCAGACCACCGAGACCGCTGAAGCCATGATCCGTCCTGACTGGTCCATGAACCTCGGTCGCGTCATTGTCCGTGCTCCGGTTGGGCCGGACTCTAATCGACGGTGGAGGAAAAATCCCGTGGCAGGTCACTACTGCAAACGGTATCCCGCGAGCTTTCAGCGTCAGGGTCATCTCACGCGGCTTCCGCCGGTTCAGCCTTGGGGAACACGTCGACACCCGTTCTTTCAAGCTCTTGCATGCGACGGATCAATCTTTCGCGGACATCGCAGGATACGACGAACGAGGTGTTGGGATCTGCACATGACAGGGCAAAGGTGACCTCTTGGCCGAAGACGTCATGGTCCGTCACCATGATCAAATGCTCATCATTATCACCGAGTTCGTCGGCATCCACGGACTCGATCACGTCAAAGAAGATCTGGCGGAGTTTTGCGACGTCGGCGTTATGCGCAACCTTCACTGCGATGAGGCGCTTCATGTTCGTCTCTTGAAGCGTCCAGTTCTCGAAGGTCTCGGCAACAAATTCGGTGACGGGAACCACAAGCCGAACGCCGGTCCAGACACGCAACTGGACGAAGGTGAAATTGATCCGTTCGACGTGACAGACATGGTCCTTGAAAAGCACCTTGTCGCCGATGCGCGCCGACTGGTTGAGGGCGATCTGCATCGAAGACATGATGTTCGAGAGAACCTCTCGCGCCGCGAAACCGAGGATCAGCGTCAGAGCGCCGGCCGAGGCCAGAAGGGAAAATCCGAAGGTCCGGAAGAGGTTGGCTTCCGTCATGACGATGCCGGCGCCGATGACGAAAATGACGACGATCAGGATACGCCGGGCCAGCGATATCTTGGTTGCCATGGAACGTCGACCATCCTGCTGGGCGCTTTTAAGGGACACGTCATCGAAATCGACCAGCCGGTCGATGATCCTGTCGATCACGTTGATGACCAGTATCAGGATGGACAGGACATACCCCAGCGCCAGAAACGGCGAGATGAACGTCGAGACCCCTCCAGAGAACACGAACATCGCGCTGATCGCCGCAATAATCGTCGTCGTGACAAAAATCATTGCAGGCATCCTGGTCGACTGAACGATTTCCGTCCTGAAATCATGACGTGCGTTGTCAGCCACGCGGGACAGCGCTTTGTAAGTCAATATGCCCGACAATGCTGCCAGCACGAGCATGAGAGGTATGCCGAGCACCTCCCACCACATGAGGCGCCAGAATGCGTTTTCACGTGCCCATCCCGGCAGCGCCTCCTCCAGCTTGGACGGACGGAACTCCGCGTGCAGCTTCTCGATATTGGCAACCGATCTTTCTGAGAAGACCCAGACAGGTTGGGTGTCACCGACCTGGATCCGGTCCAGACGGATGGGATATGGCCGGTCGTCGATGATCAGGACCCACAGGAGAATTGACCGTCTGGCCTGGCCGGCAACCGCGCCATCACTGGTGGCATTGGCATCCATACCGTCGGGGCGATCGATCAGATCGGGCCAGTCGATCACGACCTTTCTGGCGATGACTTCGTAAAGTTTCCGGGCAAGCTCCGGACCCTTCTCGGCTTGTTCGGGGGCCGGAACAGGGGCGAGGTTCAGGAGGTGGGCCGCGGTGCTGAAATCCTGCATGTCGGCAAGATCCAACAGCGCTTCCATCGTCGACTGCGGAGAACTGCGGTCCAGTGTGTCGGGCGCCGGGCCCAGCCCGGCATTCATCACGTCACTCTCGAACACGGCGTCCTGGGCGGCAGCAGTGCTGAAGAGCCCGGTCGATATCCAGAGACACGTGATGAGGATGTGTCGAGCGATGCGCCGCATTCAGCCTCCTGACGACCTGGTGGGTGACCTCATCCGTTAAGGTGTATGCGATCGAACGATCACGGAGTTGTTAGGTTCCCGGCAGTCAGGCAGCAGCGATCGCGCGGCTCTGCGTCGTCAGGTCCGCATGGGTCGGTGTGACTGCCCGAACGACCATCCGCCAGTAGAGAGGCGCGACAAGCAGATCGAGCGCGAGACATCAATATCGCAACAATAAGCACCGACATAGTGCCATAAGCTCAAGGCAAAGAGATGATCGGCTTTGTTGACGGCATGGATCCCGTTGCGAGAGGCATCCACGCCGTCAACGGAAATGCGCGCGTCAAATACCTGTCTTTCGCAACGAGCGGGACAACATTTGCCTTGCTGCCTATGAGTAGTCCTAAGACGACCCAATCTTTCAGTGGCATCCTTACTTATCTCAACAATCGTCATTCGGCGGTGTGGCAGCATCCCTAGTTATCATCCTGAAAGAAACTGAGGTGCTGCGACTTGTAAGACAAAGAACCGAAAGCCTTTGAAATAAACTACATCCGAGATGTCTCTGTCGGCGCGATGGAGATATCAGACGATATTGCCGATCGGAGTTAGCAGCTCCATTCGATTGACTGCGAACTCCACGGGACTTTCCTGCCCACCGGCGTCCATCAGTGATACCCGAACGACCATCCGGTCGATGCGGTCGGTATCGCAAGTGGCGCCTATAAAAACGCACCCGCCGATGTTACCCACCTTTTCCACGACCTCGGAGTCCATAGTCGTGGTGTCGGTAACCTCTAGCCTGACCTTGAAGGCTTGTCCGGGCACGACCGCTGCGGGGGCTGGTTCTACGTCAAGTCCGACACCACGCACCGGGTGGTCGAAGGTCAGCCCGAAGGCTTGGCTTGGGATCTGGTTGGTCGTGATCACGACCTCACCGGGCGTCGGGAAATGCCCGTTGAAGCTCAGGCCCTGCGTCAGCCGGCGCATCTGCCGGGCGTCGTCGATTGCGCACCATGAACGTCGCTGTGCCGATCGCATGCGCGTGAAGCGCAGCGTGTTTCCGTCGGAGGCAATGCCGGTCCAGGGCTGGAAATCCGCTTCTGCATCCGCAGAGAACGTAGCCCGGCCGGGGACGGCGATGATGTTCAATGCCATGTCCTTGTTCCTTCACAACAGCGGCTTGGGTCGCGGTCCGCAATTGACGACGGCGGGCAACGGCACGGTGTCAGGCCATGGATCAAGTGGCCCTACGACAGGTCCGGCGGGACCCGTCGTCGTCAACGGCCCCGAGCCTTTCAGCAGGAACGGCAGGCAGTCGAAATTATCGGGCAGGATCGGATCGCCGAAGACCTTGTTCTCGGCGAAGATGAATTCCCCGAATGGCGCCACATATTTGCCCGCCACAAGGCCATGGGCGGCGAGCGGAAGATCCGGCACTGGCTGGCCATCGAGGGCCGCACCACTTGCCACCCGCGCCATCAGTTCACGCGGCGCGCCGACAAGAGTGCCGCCGGCATCAAAGAGCGCGTTGGCGCGCGCCCCGAGGATCAGGCGATAGCGCCCCAGCGGCGCGGGCTGGACCGGAACCGTGTTGAACAGCCGCAGGGTCGTGTCGCCGGTCGTCGCGTCCACGTCGATCGCGTAAAGCTCGATCGCCCGGCTGGGGTCGGTCGTGACCCCCTCGATCTTCAGCCGGTCCTGGGTTTCCTGCGGCAGGGTGTTGCCGGGCACCGCCGGATCGCGCGGGATCAGCGGACCCTGCGTGCCGATCAGCGACCCTTCGATCAGCACATAGGCCGGATCGACGCCCGGTGCCGTGTAGATGCCGACATTGGCCTCGACCGTATGGGCAGAGACGTAGATCTCTGCCCCGTCCCGCGCCAGCGTGCCGGCATAGATGATGTAGTCGCCCGGCATCAGAGGTGCCTGACGCGTCTGGTCGCAGCCCGGGCAAGGCGGGATCGGCAATGCGCCGGCTGGCGATCCGGGCAGGCCCGCGGTGCCCATCACGAAGGTGCCAAGCGGCGCGCCGTCGGGACCCAAGGGGCGATTGGCGGCGGGGCATTCGCCCGGCGCGCCGGCGTGGGCGATGCACATCGGATAGCCGGTGCCGGCATGGATCGTCGGATTTGCCTCGTCGACCATGAAGCGCGCGTCGGCCAGCGGATCGGGGGGCGCAAAGACGCCGTTCGGATCGTTGATGCGGATCCGGGTGACCGGCTGCGCCGGGGCGGCCGGATCGGGGTCGGCAACCAGATGGATCTCTCCGTCAGGGCCGATGTCCTTGATGTAGCCCGCACCTTCGGCCAGCGAATGCTGCGAGATCCAGACCAGTCCGGCGATATAGCGCGCGCCGACGATGTTGCCTACCACCGTCGCCTCGAAACTGGCCAGCGGCGGCGGTGTGTCGGCGAGGGCGAGACCCGAGTTCACGCCGGGCGCCGCAGGGTTCAGATCGACGATATCCGTCGCCGTCAGATACCGCGCCGGCATCTGGATGATCAGGTTCTTCGGCAGCGTCACCTCGATCCCGTGCACCTTGATGACGGCGCCCGACAGGGGATCGGTCTGGTCATCGACGGTCAGGCTCTCAATCTGGCCGACCAGCAGGAACTGGTGCGCCATGTCCTGCGCCACGACCGCGCCCGGTAGAAAGAGTGCCAGAGCGGCGATGATGAACCGTATCATGGGGTGATCTCCTTCTGGCTGACTGCATCGACCGGTGCCGCGCCGACCCTGAGGTAGAGGGGCTCTCGATCCGCAAAACCCATACCCACCGACGCCACCTGAAGGCTGAGGCCGTAGCGGCCGGGTTTCGGGAATGTCCACGCCCCCGCATAGCGACCGTCGCCAAGATCCTTCGCCCATGCGCGCGCCTGCCATGTGCCGCCGGTCGAGAAGGCCAGAAGCCTCACGTCCTTCAGCCCGTCGCTCGGCGCGCCTGTGGTCTCGTCGACCAGCCGGATGACGACACGGCCGGCGTGGCGGGCGATGAGATCAGCGTCCTCGACAGGTTCAACGCGCAGCGCCACGCGATCGGCCTCTGCTTGGGTCGGGGCCGCCGCCCCGGCCGTGGCGCTGAAGCACGAGACATGGTCGTCGGCATCAACGGCGATCGGGATGTCGTAGGTTCCACCAAAGGGCAATCGCGCCGTGGTTTCGTAGAGGCCGGGAAGGATTTCGCGAAAGCCCCGGTCGACGGTCATCAGCCCCTGCACGGTCTTGCCGTAGGTCTTGACCGTCCCCATCGGGCTGTTCATGCCTTCCATGTAGTAATAGGCCACCGCTTCATCGGCGTTCCCGACAAGGGCGCCATGACCGTAAGGCGCCACCATCGTCGCCCGCGACAGCGCCTCGTGCGGGCGGACGGGGCCCGCGGCGGACTGGATGTCGACGGGCGCAATCCGGCCCTGAGATAGTTCCGCAAGGTCGACGACAGTGAAATGATCGCTCGCCAGACCACGGACATAGGCGTAATCGTGCGAGAATGTCACCTCGACCGGTTGCGCTGCCACGCGGCCCTGCGCCACCGCCGTCCCCGACCGGGTGTCGATCAACGTCATCATGTCCTCGTCACGGTTGAGCGCGATCAGATGCTGCTGCGCAGGTTCAAGGGCCAGGGCGAAGACTCCCGGCGCCGTCGCGATCTGCCCGCGCAGGCTCAGCTTTGCGGGCTCCAGCGCCGCGATATGGGTCGCGCCCCGGATCGCTGCGTAGAGCGTACGGTTGAGCGGCGACCAGGCAAGGGACGGCTCTCCCGCATCGATCGTGCCTTTGGCGATCCGCCTGCCGGTCGTGGTGTCGATGCGGACGATCTGCCCCTCCGACGATGCCACATAAAGACCGCCGATGCCGTCGCGGACCATCGCCACCGGGCCGGCGCCGACCGCGACGGGCGTGGTCTGGCCGGTGCCGTCCGGGCGGGCGATGGTGACGGTGCCGGGGGCCGAGAGGTAGACCGCGAGTTCCCCCCGCGGCAGGGGCAGAAGGCGCGTCGGCATGCTCCCTTTGGGTAGCTCGATCAGGCCGGTGATCTGGAACGCCCGCGCATCGATGACCGCCACCGCGCCGAAGACGGGAAGCGAGACGTAGACGGTCTGTCCGTCGTCCGACTTTGCCCAGTCGGCCGGCACGCCAGGCAGGGGGATCACGCCTTCCATCTGCGTAATGGTGAAATCGACCTGCGGATTGACGATCGCGATGGACCCGTCGCGGTTCAGCACCAGCATCCGCGAGGTATTCAGATCCACGTCGGGCCGCGCCGTCACACGCCCTTGGGTGAAGAGTTTCGCCTTGGCGCTGCAGGGCAGCTCTGCCGAGACCTGCGCGTTGCGCTGCAACATCATCCAGCCCGCGACGCTGCGCCCCGACACGGGCAGGCCGCTGGCGCTGTCGGTAATCTTCACCGTCGCGCGCACCTCCTCGCCCGCCACGATCCTGTCCCCCGTGACGGGGCTGAGCGTAAAGCTGACCTTTGCCGTGTCGGGATCGTAGGTCGTGGTCAAGGGGATCTGCCAGGCGGTGCCGAAGGACTGCGCCCCGCCGTGGTCATGATCGCCTTCGCCAAGGATCGCAGAACCGACAGCAGCACCTCCGACCGCGGGAAAACGATTGTCGTCGGCGCCGCAAAGTTCGCCGGTCAGGCTAATCGGACCGTTCGCAGCCGTCTCGCGATGCAACAGTTTGGGACCGAGCAGCACACCGGCACCTATCGCTGCGGCGAGGATCATGGCGGGGACATAGGGGATGGCCATCTTCGGTCACTCGCAGACTTGGGTCAGGCCGGTCCGGTCGTCGCGGATCACGCCGCCAGCGCAGGTGTCCGGATCGAAGACCCGCATGATGCCCCATTGCCCCCCGCCGAAGGCGAACCCCAGCGGCGTCCGGTAGAGGTAATCGCCCGCGATGCCCTCGACCCCGCCCGCACGCTCCAGAAGGACGTTCTCGTGCCGACCGGGCCCGATGGCGTTGACCACGCCGACGCGGTTCTGCGGCCCCGGATCGGCGACCTGCACCGTTGACGCCTCCGCCCACGGATAGTTGACCCAGTCATGACCCGACAGGGTGAAGGCCCCGTTGCGCGGATGGCCCGCAGGCTCGACGATTCGGAACCGCACCGGGGTGCCCGCGGCGACGGTGAACAGCGGCGTGGCGGGATCACCGAAACCGTCCTCCGGCTTCGACGACAGAAGGTTGCCGTAGTCGTAGTCCATCATGGTCTCGGGATCCGCTGCCGGGTTGGCGTCGAGCCGGGTCCAGAACGGCTCGAACCGGTAGTTGAACGCCTTCTGACCCGAGTCTTCCGCATCGTCGCCGTTGCGCAGGTTCGCAAGCGCTTCGCCGCGATAGCGCAGGCTCGCGTCGTTCTGGTAGATTACGACGAATTCGCGGAACGGCGCCTGTCCCGGCACCGTCACGGTGGCCGCCGCATTCAGGCACTGGCGCCGGTTTTCAGGGGTGACCCCATCCCGGCCCTGCAACACGTCGCAATCGGTCCGCCAGGTCGCATCAACCGGCTCGACCACCAGCGCGCCGATCAGGCCGTGCGATCCGCCCTTGATGACATCGGCGAAATTCTGCAGCCCCGCGGCGCCGAATTCGACCGGGGTGAAGGTCGGTTCTGCGTCCGCTGCCCCCTTCGTCCAATCGCCCGCATACCACCGATAGGTCGCACGGTTGTCCCAAAGGTATGTGTCATCCGGCAGACTGTCGGCGCTGCCGCAGAATTCCTGCGTGGCCCCGGCATCGCAGGGATAGGCAAGCGTCGTACTGTTCAGGCCGACAGCGGATCCGTCGTTCAGCACGGCGTTCCCCGCGACAAGCTGGGCATGCAGGCCCACCGCATCCGACATCCGCACCTGGTTAAAGTTCAGACCGTCCGCGATGGGCGGCATCATGTTCCAGGACCAGTTTGCCGGATCAGTGACATCTTCGGGCTGCAGGCCCAGCATGTTGGTCAGCTCGACCTCGATGCATTCCCCGGCCCGCGCCCGCAGGATCAGAGGTTCGGGGGCTTTGGCGCCGGACCGGATCTGCGAAAGGTCAGAGGCGTCGCGCGCAATCTCGGTCACCAGCGCGGGCGGGGTGCCGCCCTCGGGCGTCGGGCCCTGCGTCTCGACCCCCGCAAGGACGAAGATCCGCGCGTTACGGTCTGTAATGTCGCGGGCGCGGTGATAGGACAGCCCTGCACCTGCCAGTTCGTTCATGCGCCACGCCTCGACGTGGAAAATCCGGCGCGGCAGGTTCGGGGCGCAGTTGTCCTGGAACGCATTGATCAGCTGATCCGTGCCGTCGTTGGTCGGCAGCTTTGCCAGCGGGGCCGTCCCGCCGCCCGGGCGCGACAGCAACTGGTCCTGCGCCACGACGCGCATCAGGCCCCACTGCCCGTCCCAGAAGTTGTCGGTCGCCGTCGTGCCGTAAAGGTGGTCCTTGGTCAGATGCGGCGACGGGTCCTGGATGTTAATGTTGAACTCGAAATGTTCAGAAATGCCGATGTGCTGCGCGGCGCGGTAGCCGCTGTTCGCTGATCCGGGGACGGCCAGCCACTTCGCGCCGTTCATGAAGAAGATGTGGTTCTCCTCCTGCGCGCCCTGCACCAGCCGGATGTCAACGTCGTCGCCCTCGCGCGCCGCAAGGATCGGCGTGCCGGGATCGCCGTCACGGCGCAGCCCCGCCGGTTCGCTGCACAGGTGGTCATCGGTATCGACGCAGTCCCGCGTGAGGTAATTCTCCATGAAAATGCGGCGGGTGTCGTAGATCAGACCATCGGCGGCGATGGCATCGCGGATCTGCTGATCCTGGCCCGCGTGGGCCGGGCTGGAAAAGACGTTCGCAAGGTCGCTTTGATCGCAGAGCGCCGCGACCACGCGCGCCTCACAGGCGTCGGCCTCGGCCGGTCCCCAGGGGCCGTCCCGGCAATCGCTGATGCGCACGTCCGGCAGCGTGGTTCCGCCAACCTGGCGCGCGGTTTCCAGCGCCGCCTTGCAGGCGGAGACCTGCGTCGGATCGAAGGTCTTCAGCGACCACTTCCTATGCTCGTTCGCGTCGCCCACGCGCCCCGGCACCGGTTCGTTGCGATAGTTGATCACCTGTCCACCCGGGTCGCTGACCGAAATGCCTTCGGGTCGCGGCAGAGTGGAATCAAAGACCATCTCCGGCAGGTCATGGTCCAGCTGACCCGGCGGGCTGATCGGCTTGTTTTCCGGCGGCGCCGTGTAAAGCAGCGCGAAATCCGCGATCGCCATGTTGTATTCGCGGGTGCTGCTTGCCGGCTTGCCGTCATTTTCCGGCACGACGATGTTCGCGGCAAAAGACGTCGGGCCACCGTCGTCGCGCTTCACGACCTGCGCACCAGCCTCCTCGCCGCCAAAGGTCTTGCCGGCCAGTGATTGCCAGCTCGATCCATCCGGTTCGATGACCAGCGCGGCATAGAACCCGTGCTGCTGCGCCGAGCTCGGGCCGAAATGGTCGTGGGTGAACACCGTGCGGACCGAGCGGTCGACACCGTTCTGGTTCAGCAGCGGATCGGCCCACCAGCGCTGGATCGTGGATTGCGCCCCGCACCAAGGGTGCGCCGCAAGTGCCAGTTCGGCCGCATGCGGGTCGGCCGGCAAGCTCGCCGGACACTGGCCGCGCGGATCGCCCGCAAGTGGACCGCCCGGCTGGAACAGGCGGTGCGTCAGGGGCCGCAACTCTGCCGCCCCGCGGAATGCATTGCTGGCGATGATCCGCTCGCGGATCTCGTCGGGCGAGAACGTGCCGTCCTCGTAGTTCCAGCCGTTGCCCGACCCGTCAGACGCGGTCACGTCGAACTTCACCAAGTGAATGTGCTGTCCCACCGTGTCGGTCGGCGTGAACACTTGGAAATCGTCGAGGTTCAGGTTCGACGGCATCAGGTTCGTCGCCTCGAAGACCACGCATTCGCCGGAATTCGCGCGAAAGAAGAACGGCTCCGGCGCGCGGCTGTGATCGAGGATCGCCCCGGCATCCTCCTCCAGCGCGATGATGCGGGCCTGCGGATCGTGCCAGCCGTGCTTGTTTACCGGCATGTCGAACTGCAGGTAGGCGGCGCGGTACCTGCGTTCGGCCGCCAGCTCTCGCCACAGGGCGGGGTCATCCGGATCGTCCCCCGCCTTGCCCAGATAGAAGCGTTTCGCGCAGGGGTCAGCGAAGGGCGCGCCGGGCTTGGGCGCAGAACCGTTGACGCGGAACAGCACGCTGGCCTCTGCCGAATTGCAGGTGCCATCCGACAGGCAGGTCGGATAGGCCCGTTCCGGCACACCGTACTTGGATCGTTCCACGGTCACGGAGTCCGGGCCAAGGCCCGCGTGAAACTCCATCGCGGTCTGCTCCTCTGGCGTCCCGTCCAGCGGCAGTTTGCGGATCCAGGCCTTGGTCAGCTTCGCGGCCAAACCGAAAAGCGCGGGGTTGGCGTTCTGGTCGCGGACACGGGCGGCGATGCGGTTCGCCTGACCCATCGGGTCGTCCTCTGGAATCGTCGTGTCGAAATACTTCGCCTCCAGGTCCGTCGGATTGCCGCTGGTGTCGGTGCCGAAAGGTGCGGTCCCGGTCTCGCGCTCGCCCGCGAGGACGACGTGGCGCATCAGCGTGTCCGCACTGTCTTCCGCATAGGCATCGGGGTCGATGTCGAGCGGCGCCTGCGGCGGACGGTGGCCGGGGATGCCGGCGACATAGAAGGGATAGCCGCGAAAGCCGGCGCTCGGCATCGGAGGCAGCGGCGTCTCGGGCATCGGAACGACGGCGGGGTTGGGCGTGCCGCCCGCGATCTCTCCGTCCGGCAACATCCGGTCGGCAGTGCCTGCCTCGAACACGTCGTGGGTGCGCCACAGCTCCCACATGCCCTGCGCGAAATGAGGGTAAAGGTGGCAGTGGAAGATCGAATCGCCCGGCGTCAGGTTGCGATTGCCCGAGCCACCATAATGAACCTCGTAGGTGAACGACGCACCGGGAGAGATCGTCTGGCTGTCGAGGTAGACCGAATCCGGATCATGCCAGTCCTGGGTCCACTGGTGTGCGTGCAGATGAAAGACATGGGTTTCCTTCGGCCCGGCATGCAGGTTGCGGAACCGCACCGGATCGCCGAGATAGGAGTGGTGCACGTTCGACGGATCGTCGGGATAGAGCGCGCGCAGCGCCGTGCCGTCTTCGTCGCGGTCGATGACCAGCGCAGGATCGCCCATCGCCCAGGACGTCAGGAAGAACTCCTCGAGCTTGCACTCCACGCAATCCTTCGCCGGCCCGATACCGGCGCGGTTGGCCAGCACCATCGCGCCCAGTCCGGCGGCGCCGTAGTTGATGCCCATCCCGTCGCGCAGCGCATGGATCGGGTTTTCCTCGTCCTCAAGCTCGCGGAACGCCTGAACGGCGGTAATCTCGTCATGGAAGATCACGGTGAATTCGCGAAAGGGTTCGCCACAGGCATTGCCGGGCCCGAGGATCAGGTCGCAATGCTCTCCGTTCGCTCGCACGTCGATGATCGCGTTGATGTCGCTATGGACCAGCTCGCGCGCCGCATGATGGTCCCCGGCAAGCGGCATGGTCATGGCGAGGATCGGAACGCCGTCCTCATCCGCGACGTCGTAATTGCCTATGACCGGCGTGCCGAGTTCGGAGGTTCCGGTCGTGGCGGCATTCAACTGCGGCCCGGTCACCTGTGATCGATACCAGTGCGATCCGGCCGGTTCGACATTAACCGACCCGAAGAGCCCCAGCCCGAGTTGCCCGCCGTCGCCTTCGCCTCCCGCGGCGGCGGCCATCGAATAAAGAAGGTAGCCGCCCTCCTTCCTGGCAATCCATGTATAAGTCTTCGTCTCGCCGGGTGCTGCCAGCGCAGAGGGGTTGAACCCCACGTTCGTCCCGTCGGACGCGATCGATCCCGACAGTTCGAGCCCGTTGACGTGGATCGACGCCGACCGTGTCGCTGGCTCGTCTGAATCGATGGAGATGTCTTCGAAAGTCTGCGGATCGACCACATGCTCCTCGCCGTCGCGGTCGGGCGACAGCAGGTTGGTGAACTCCACGCGCAGGCAGTCGCCCTCGTTCACCCTCAGAACGATGGGGCGGGGGCGCTTGTCTTCGCGCAGGCGCACGTTGCCTGCGAGGTCAACGTCGGTGGCGGCATCGGGTAGCATGGGGATTGCAGCGCCGTCGATAAGACCGTTCTCGGCTGCACCCTCACCATCGCTGACCACCACGTCGCGGCGCAGCGCATAAAGCATTCCGCCAGGGTTGAACGCGCCGAACCGATTGTAGACATACATCTGCTCAAGCGCGACGACGCGGGCGAGCACGGTATTTTGCGCCATGCAGACGGAGGATTCCGCCGCTGGGGATATGGAAGACTCCGGTTGTTCATCGGAACCATCTATGGCTGCCTCCGCGTGCTGCGCCGGCACCCCTGTCATTGTCAATGTGAGCAAAAATGCAAAAACAAACCGGAACGCTACAGCATCGGACATGGAAGAACTCCACCAGCTGGCATAAATTTTCAGGTCTGGAAGTGGCCCCGGCAAATTCTGGGCGTAAAAACGGAAACGTCTAAACTCTAATTGAGTCGTTTCAGAAGTTTACCTAGAGTAAGCTTTAGAAAATTTCCCGTCAAGGTAGCACGGTGTCTATCAGAACAACGAAGGCTTGGATCCGATCGGTGTCGTCGACCCTGTTTGAATTATTTCAACATCAGTAAAGCCATACGAAGTCATGCCTCGGCGCCGGCGACAATGAACGGCCCGCAGCAGGCCATTCAATTTTCACGGCGGAAGTCCGGTTCAAGCCAACCTCCATAAAAGTCGCGACGCATTCGCAAGACAGCAAGGCCGCGAAAAACAATAGATAATTCCATTAACTTGTCTACTACCCGGTTAATATCGGGCGAAGCGATTTAATTTCCGTCAGGATCAAATCGAAGAACGCCGCGACACCTGCCGCATTGCGGTTGTCGGGATGCGCGAGGATGCGCTAGGCGCGGGTCAGCTTGGGCACCGGTCCAAGCACCGAGATCAGGTCCGCCTTGGCATCCCCCAGTGCCATCGGCAGAGGTGCCACGCCAACGGCATCTGGAAAACTCCCATAAGCGACATGTAGATAATTCGCTCGCAGGCTGCCCTACATGTCGTTTCGCGTTTTACTTCGCGGAAGCTCTGTCCCGATTCCGAGACAACTTTGCCCCCGATTGACCGGGCGTCAGTGCGTCCAGACACCACGCCGGTTCGTGGCGAAGTTCTCGCCATAGCCGCCGGGACGCACGTTGGCGCGGCGGGTCTGGGGCTCTGTCACGATGGCGTCGATGCCGTGGTCCTTGGCATAGTCCAGCGCCTCCTCCTTCGTCGCGAAGGTCAGGCGCACCTGGCTTTGCGTGTCGTTGGAACTGGTCCAGCCCATCAGCGGATCGATCTCGCGGGCGCTCTCGTTCTCGAAATCCAGAATCCAGACCTGGGTCTTGGCCGTGCCCGACGACATGGCGGTCTTGGCGGGGCGATAGATGCGGGCCTGCATGGGACGACTCCTGTTGAACCGCGCACGTTATCGGCAAATCGCCGCAAAAGGGCAAGAGGAACCCTGCCCGAACGCCCAGCGTTGAAACCCTGAACCCAACGACAGGACCGATAATGAAGATGTTTCCCCTGATGGCCGCCCTGGCCGTGACGCCCGTCGCAGCATTTGCCGCGGCACATGCCGAGATGACGCCGATGACCGCCACCCTGAACGGCACCGACGGATCCGGCAGGGGCACCGTGACCGTGACCCCGACGGAATCGGGCGAGATGCTGGTGCAGATCGACCTGTCCGGCCTGCCCGCCGGCGACCATGCGATTCACGTCCACGAAACCGGCGACTGCGCCGCCGCCGACTTCAAGAGCGCCGGCGGTCATCTGGCCGAAGGGCACGACCACGGCGTGATGGCGGCGAACGGCCCGCATCCGGGCGATATCCCGAACATCACCGTGGCCGAGGATGGCACCGCGAAGATGGAATTCTTCAATGCCATGCTTACGCCCCAGATGATGGGCGACGATGACGGCTCTGCCTTCATCGTCCACGCCGGCACCGACGACTACGCCAGCCAGCCGGCCGGCGACGCGGGTGACCGCATCGCCTGTGGCGTCTTCGAATAGATCAGAACGCCCACTCGCCCTTGCGCATCACCGGGACCGTTTCACCGGTCCGGGTGATGCCATCGATATCGACGGCATCCGAACCCATCATCCAGTCGACGTGGATCAGGGACTGATTGCCGCCCTTCTGCTTCAGTTCGTCCTCTGCCAACTCCGACCCGCCCTGGATCGTGTCGGCGTAGCATTGGCCCAGCGCGATGTGGCAGGACGCGTTTTCGTCGAACAGCGTGTTGTAGAACAACGTGCCTGACTGCGAGATCGGCGAGGAGTGGGGCACCAGCGCCACCTCTCCGATCCGGCTCGACCCGTCGTCGACGGCCAGCAGGTCGCGGAACACGGCCTCACCGGTCGAGGCCGTCGCCTCCACGATCTTGCCCGCCTCGAAGCGGACCGCGATGTCGCGGATGACGGTGCCTTGGTAAGCGAGGGGTTTTGTCGCCGCGACCGTGCCGTCCACCTTGTAGGCGTGCGGGCAGGTAAAGACCTCCTCCGTCGGGATGTTGGGCTGGCAGGTCACACCGTTCAGTGCGGGCGAGGCGCCGCCCTTCCAGATGTGCCCCTCTGCCAGCCCCAGCCGCAGGTCGGTGCCGGGCCCGGTATACTGCAGCGCCTCGAAGTTCTGGTCGTTCAGCCATTTGACACGCGTCTTCAGCTCTGCCGTGTGGTCGGCCCAGTTCTGCACCGGGTCGTCGCCGCCCAGTCGCGAGGCGTCGTAGATCGCGTCCAGCAACCGCGACTGCGCCTGCTCCACCGGCAGGTCGGGAAAGACGCGCGCGGCCCAGGCGGCGCCCGGAAAGGCGACGATGTTCCAGTTCACCTCGAACCCCACGATCGGATTCATCGCGGGCTTGGCCGCGATGGACACGGCCTTGGACGCGCGGGCGACGCGCGCCGGGTCCTGTTCGGCCAGCAGCATCGGATCGTCGCCGGTGATCGCCATGCGCGCGGCCCCGCCCTTGTAGGCGCGGCCCAGCCCTTCGTAGAACCAGTCCGGGGCGCGGTCGAAACTGTGATCGCCGGCGTTTTCATACCGCGCCAGCGTGATCGCATCGTCGGTAAAGAACGGCAGCACCAGCCCCGCACCCGCCCTGTAGGCATGGACCGCGATGCGCTGCACCAGCGGCAGGGCGGACAGGTTCGCCATGATGATCAGGTCCTGCCCCTGCTGCAGGTTCACGCCAGTGCGCACGGCGACCTCGGCCAGACGGTCGAGTTTGTCGATATCCAGATGATTGGACATGGAAGAAGCTCCTTGGAATTTGCCGCGACCCTACGCCTCTGCCCTCCGGCGTCAACCGCGCCTCAGGGCCGGTCCAGCACCTCCACCGACAGGATCGTGGGCAGGTGGCGCGTCACTTCAGTCCACGTGTCGCCTTCGTCCCGGCTGGCAAAGACGGAACCGGAGTTCGTGCCGAAGTAGACCCCCGCCGGATCGCGGGCGTCGCCCGCCATGGCCTGCCGCAGCACGGTGAAGTAGCAGCCCTCCTGCGGCAGCCCGCTCCGCAGCCCTTCCCACGAGGCACCGCCGTCGCGTGACCGCCAGACGGCGCAGGCGGCATCGGGTGGAAAGCGGCCCGCCATGTCGCCGTTCAGCGGAAGCGTCCAGATCGTGTCGGGGTCGCGCGGATGCACCCGGATCGGAAAGCCGAAGGTCGACGGCAGCCCGGCCGTCACGTCGTCCCATGACCGCCCGCCGTCGCCTGACCGCCAGACCCCGTGGTGGTTCTGCTGATACAGCACGTCGCCGTCCCCCGGCGCGCGCATCATGTTGTGGACGCAATGACCGACCTCTCCACCCTCCGGCCCCGCCGGGTGGTGGTGGTCGGCACAGGCGCCGACGTTCGACAGCCGGTTGCGCCGGTCCCATGTCGCGCCGCCGTCCTCGGTGGCAAAGACGCCTTCGGCGCTGATCCCGACCCACATCCGGTCCCGGTCCACGGGATGACTGACGAGGCTGTGCAGCGTCAGGCCTGCACCGCCCGCCTGCCAGTCCTCGACCCCCTGATCGTCGGTCAGCCCGCCGACCTTTTCCCACGTCTCGCCCATGTCACGACTTCGCAGCAACCGCGCGGGCTTGGTCCCGGCGTAAAGGATGCCGTGAGCGAAATGCAGCGACCAGACCTGCGCGAATTCCTTCCCGAAAGGCGCGGGCTCGTCGGTCCAGCCGATCATCGCCGCGAACCCCGGGTCGTTGGCCGCCCAGTCATCCATCTGGCCCGTCGTCAGCTTGGCCAGCGTCCACGTCGCGCCGCCGTCGCGCGACCGCCAGATCCCGGCACCATTCCAGTCCCCGCCGCCGCCGGCCCAAAGCATCCCGCTTTCCGGATCGCCGATCAAGTGGTTGATCGGCCAGCCATCGCAGAAGGGGCCGACAGCGACCGTGGCCCCCTCCTCCACCAGAAACGCACCCTTCGACGTGCCAAGCAGGATCGACAGACCCATTGCATCCTCCCCACAGCCTCCGCGCCGCGAATTTACCACATCGCCAAAGCCGCGTCGCTAGAATCGTGATGCTGACGGCAACTGTCAGCAGCCCCCCTTGAACCGCCCCGCTTCGGGATCAAATATGTCACGACCCCCAAAGGAATCCCCATGGCCTACGCGCAGACCGACAGAAGAGAGCTCGCCGATGCCGCCTATCTGTCAAACCCCGCGCCCAACGTGCGCGAGCGGGAAAAGATGGAAGGCGGCCGCAAGTTCATCCTCCGGACAGAGTTCGACCCCGCCGGCGACCAGCCGACCGCGATCGTGGAACTGGCAGAGGGTGTCCGGAACGGCGAGCGCGATCAGGTGCTGCTGGGCGCCACGGGTACCGGCAAGACCTTCACCATGGCCAAGATCATCGAGGAGACGCAGCGCCCCGCCATCATCCTCGCCCCGAACAAGACGCTGGCGGCGCAGCTGTACGGCGAATTCAAGGGCTTCTTCCCCGACAATGCGGTGGAATACTTCGTCAGCTACTACGACTACTACCAGCCGGAGGCCTACGTCGCCCGGTCGGACACCTACATCGAGAAGGAATCGCAGATCAACGAGCAGATCGACCGGATGCGCCACTCGGCCACCCGCGCGCTGCTGGAACGCGACGACGTGATCATCGTCGCCTCGGTGTCCTGCATCTATGGCATCGGCTCGGTCGAGACCTACGGCGCCATGACCCAGGACATCCACGTCGGCAAGTCCTACGACCAGCGCAAGATCATGGCCGACCTGATCGCCCAGCAATACCGCCGCAACGACGCCGCCTTCCAGCGTGGCAGCTTCCGCGTGCGCGGCGACAGCCTTGAAATCTTCCCCGCCCACCTCGACGACCGGGCATGGCGCCTGTCCTTCTTCGGCGAGGAACTGGAATCGATCACCGAATTCGACCCGTTGACCGGCGAGAAGACCGACACCTTCCAGAAGATCCGCGTCTACGCCAACAGCCACTACGTGACGCCGAAGCCCACGATGCAGCAGGCCATCATCGGCATCAAGAAAGAGCTGCGGATGCGGCTCGACCAGCTGGTCGCGGACGGCAAGCTGCTGGAGGCGCAGCGGCTGGAACAGCGCACCAACTTCGACCTCGAGATGCTGGAGGCGACCGGCGTCTGCAACGGGATCGAGAACTATTCCCGCTACCTGACGGGCCGCGCCCCCGGCGAGCCGCCACCCACCCTCTTCGAGTTCATCCCAGACAACGCCATCGTCTTCGCCGACGAAAGCCACGTCTCGGTCCCCCAGATCGGCGGCATGTACAAGGGCGACTATCGGCGCAAGTTCACGCTGGCCGAACACGGCTTCCGCCTGCCGTCCTGCATGGACAACCGCCCGCTGAAGTTCGAGGAATGGGACGCCATGCGGCCCCAGTCCGTCTTCGTCAGCGCCACGCCTGCGGCGTGGGAGCTGGAACAAACGGGCGGCGTCTTCACCGAACAGATCATCCGCCCCACCGGCCTGATCGACCCCCAGATCGAGATCCGCCCCGTCGAGATGCAGGTCGACGACCTGCTCGACGAGGTGCGGAAAGTGAGCGCGGCAGGCTACCGCACGCTCTGCACCACGCTGACGAAGCGGATGGCCGAGGATCTGACTGAATATATGCACGAACAGGGCATCCGCGTGCGCTACATGCACTCGGACATCGACACGATCGAGCGGATCGAGATCCTGCGCGACCTGCGGCTCGGTGCCTTCGACGTGCTGATCGGCATCAACCTGCTGCGCGAGGGGCTCGACATTCCCGAATGTGGGCTGGTGGCGATCCTCGACGCCGACAAGGAAGGCTTCCTGCGGTCAGAGACCTCTCTGGTCCAGACCATCGGCCGCGCCGCCCGCAACGCCGAAGGTCGCGTCATCATGTATGCCGACCGGATCACCGGGTCGATGGACCGCGCGATGAAGGAAACCGAACGCCGCCGCGCCAAGCAGATGGCCTACAACGTCGAACACGGGATCACCCCCACGACGGTCAAGAAGAACGTCGAGGACATTCTCGCCGGCCTCTACAAGGGCGACGTGGACATGAACCGCGTCACGGCCAAGGTCGAGCGGCAGGGGTCGAACATGAAGGCCGTGCTGGACGGGCTGCGCACCGACATGCGCAAGGCCGCCGAGAACCTCGAGTTCGAGGAGGCCGCCCGCCTGCGCGACGAGCTCAAGCGGCTGGAAGCCGTCGAACTCGCCATCGCCGACGACCCACTGGCGCGGCAACAGGCCGTGGACAAGGCGGTCGAGGATTCCGCCAAGGCATCCGGCCGGTCCACCGGCGGCCGCGGCGGGATGCGCGGCGGCAAGTCGCGGTACGGCGGGAAGAAGCACTAAGCGCCATCCGCAACGCGGCGTCACCGGCACGGATCATCGACCATTCAAGGACACAGGCGCATGGCGCATAAGCTCGGACGACTGATCGATCATCTTCATCTGCGTGTCGCGGATCTGGACAAGAGCAGGGCGTTTTACAGGGCCGTGCTGACCAGCCTCGATCTCGCCGACGCGTTCCACGATGGCGATCACTACTTCGCCGCCGATGAACTCTACGTCGACGCGGCGGACGGTTCCGTCTCGCGGGTGCATCTGGCGTTTCAGGCCCGGACACGCGCACAGGTCGATGCGTTCCACACCGCCGCGCTAAGGGCGGGCGGCGTGGACAACGGCAGACCCGGCCTGCGCGACTACCACGAGCAGTATTACGCGGCCTTCGTCTTCGACCCCGACGGAAACAACATCGAGGCCGTCTGCGATGCACCGACCCAAAGGTCGGCTGCGGTCATAGAGGTCGAGCGGACGGGTTGACCGCCCGTTCAGCGCGTTGGCCTGTCACTGCGCCCCGTCAGCGCCTTGAACAGCATGACCAGCAGCACCGCGCCGATCACCCCGATCACCAGCACCGCCAGCAGGCCCGCACCGATCGCGGCCGTCACCCCCAGCAGGGCCAGCACGAAGGGCAGCGCCACGGCGCCGATGATCCCGGCCACGATATAGGCCAGCTTGTTGCCGCCCGTGATCACGGCGGCGATCAGCCCCGCGACCAGTCCGATCACGGCAAGGATCGTCACCGCGCCCCAGCCGACCACCTGCAGAAACGTGTCCATCGCGAATTCCCTTCGTTGCATTCACCACACAACCTGCCCCGCCCGCCCCGGTTCCGCAATCGTCCTGTTTTGCCGGCAGACGCGCCGCCAATCTTGACACGGGCACCGCCGCGGGCCATATCGGGCGCGGATGGGGACGTAGCTCAGTTGGGAGAGCGCGTCGTTCGCAATGACGAGGTCGTCGGTTCGATCCCGATCGTCTCCACCAGTACTAACGATTACAATGCCTTGAGAGACTGTGAAGCACGGTGCGCCGCACTAGGGTCACACAGTTATGCGCAATCCCACGTATCTCGTTCGCTCTCGGCACGGGGTTTTTTACTTCCGCTGGCCCCTCCCCGCCTCTCGACATCCCGACAAGCGACGGTCAGAGGTCAGGCTCTCTCTCCGTACCCGGCAACCTTCTATTGCGCTGATGCTGGCGAGGGAGATGGCCGTAGGCGGGTTGCGGCTGAATACAGGGAGGCCACAGGGCATGCGTTACGATGAGATGCGCCGACACGTCCTTGAGCACTTCCAGACCCGCCTTGATAACCTTCGAGAACAGATCGCGGCGCACGGCCCACCTGATGATCGCACACAAGCTGTAATGAGAGCGACACTGGGCATTGCTCAGGAGGCACCGGGGGATTTTCAGGGGTCAGCTGCCCCAGCCGAACTGAACCGCGCCGGGTTTGCCAGAGACTTGAAACCTGAGAAGGATGAGAGTCATGGAAAAGAGCAAGATGGCCAACCGCTATTCACCGGAGGTTCG
>NZ_FQUE01000013.1 GCF_900128995.1 Loktanella atrilutea
CTGGAAGGCAAAGGACGCATCGACCCCCTCAGGCAAGGTGCCACTGCTCAGACCGACAGATGTCCAGTTCAGCACGCCAGCCACGATATTGCCGATTGCCAGAACCGCCCCGCCAGCCCCGGTACCACCCACCGAAATATCGGGAGAGGAGAATTTCAGGAGTGCCTGGATGCCGAACGTATCGGTACCAGTCCCGCGACCGGTAAACGTCAGGAAGTCGAACGCTGCAGATCCCGCGTCGCTGAACGAATAGGTATCGCCGGTGTGTAGACCCGACGCCAGGCTTGCGCTGACGCCACACCGGCTAAAGATGCAAATGCCACCCGTATCCGTCAGGGTCACTGAAGAGCCGCTGCGATCGACCACAAAATCGACGGTCGCTGCAGACGCGGCCCCGGCAAAACCGAGACCCGTGACCAAGGAAAGACCCGCCATTCGAACCGTTTGGAGAATTTCGATACGCATTCTAGAAATCCTTATAAAGTTTTAATCACTCAACTTGAACAGGCCGCGCCGTTGGAAAATCTTCAAGTCAGCATGTCGCCACAATTACGACACAATCACATTACCGCGAAATAAATAATGGATTTGGGCGGAATCTTTATCGAAATACCGGCTTTTGTTCGGACTAAGGAAACAATCAAAATTAATTAAGATCATTATAATTGTTTTGGCGTCAAATACCCCGAATGTGATAACGCAAAATGCCACCTCGCAGATTCAGTACCCTGCTTGAGTTACACCAGCTTAACGAGCGCTACCTCTATGGACAGGCACGTCAGCGACGTGGCTCATCAATGTTCGACAAGGGCGACCAAACGACGTTTTGATCCACCAACCAGACCTCGCCGATTGCAGCTTGCGCTCCATCGGATTGGGAACAGCGAAGCAACTCATTCCGTTGAGCCTCAGAACGCTAAAACCTTAGGAGGAACGGCCATGGACCATTCCAAGCATACGCCACTGCAGCCGGGTGAAATTTCGACCATGAACCTCGAGGGGGCCAATATCTACGGCCCCGACGACAGCCACATCGGTGATGTGAGTCATACCCACGGCGCAGGGGCATCGACGCACGTCATCGTCGATGTAGGCGGCTTTCTGGGCATCGGAGCCAAGCGTGTTTCGCTGCCGGTCTCTAAACTAAACTTTATGCGGGACGAAGACGGCAAAGTGCACGCAACGACATCGATGACCAAAGACCAGCTCAAGGATCTGCCGGAGCACCACGACTGACAGTTTTCTGGAAACCATGGTGTCTGCCGCTCCTCGCGGCAGACACACACCCCCCTCTACAATGTACGCACTCCACCAAAACAACTCAGGTTCTGCTTGCTGAAATCGGGCATCTACGCACGAATGGATACCCGACAGCTTCTAAAGCGATGGGCCAGAAACTGGCGCCCACGGTGTGACGTTAAGGTTGGCACATCACGCAACCACTTGGGGAATCCGGGACAGGACAGTCGTTGCATGATGCGCCATATTCATGCGGCATCGTAGACAATGCGACTCTGAATATTGCGCACTATGCTGGAAAAATGTGTCGAAATTAGGGGGTCAATCCCCAACGTCTAATTTTAGACAGATGGTTTGGAAGGCGCTCGTGGAACGATGAGCACACGTCATAGTGGACGCCTAACATGCGGTTGCTTGCATTGCAGTATCGTCAACTAGACCAAATATGGCACCCAGCTTATCCGTGCGGACGGTTATCGCTTTATCCATCATGATTTGAAAGGTCATGCGCAATCCGTTGAGGCCGGGAAATCTCCCAAGGCTTACGACGGCAAAGATGCCCTCGTCATCAACCATAATAGTCAAGGTCGCTAAGTCAGTGTAAATGGGTCATCAGTACGATCTCATTTAAAACAATTTCATGTGGTTCATGACCACAGTTGATTTCGTTTGCTGTATGAAAGATGAGCTATCATGACCACGCAAAGATACGTGGCCTCGCGTCAGGCAGACACAGAACACATCCTTAAAAACCTGCAGGACTACGCCCGCGCGGTGAAGCTGCTGACATGGCAGCGGCAGGGCATCATCGCATCGGTGGCCCTACTGACAGGGTGGTTTTTCTCCCCTTGGCGAGCCGAACTGTTCTTTGCGGTCGGCATGATCTGTGAGTACGTTGATCTGACTTTGGCCAGAAAAGTCGATCGGATCGCCTCGGACAACAGACAGGCGATGAGGTATGCTTTTGCCGGCTTCATTGGCAATACGATCGTAAGTGCGTCTGCCATTAGCATCTACGCAATTTGGGTTGGACAGACTGAAGATGGCGTAGGTTTGTTTACGGCCTTGTTTTGTCTGTTCTCAGCGGCGCTTTATGCCGCTATAAACAACCATCAGATCGTAATTGCACTCGCGATCAGGCTGGTTGTTTATGGTACATCATTCATTGTGATCACCGTTACGGACCTTTTGGTCGACCATCCCCCATTTACACCGGAGCCATGGCTCCAGTTCTTTACGGTCATCTTTGCGATGTATTTCGTGACCGACTGTTCGCTGTGCTTTCTACGCTTGTACCGACGAGATTTAAAACGACTTGAAGACCTTCAGGTAGAGCATGCGCGTACAAAAGCTGCCCTTGTTGTGAAGTCTCAGTTTGTTGCCGTCGTCAGTCACGAACTCCGCACTCCTTTGACATCAATCAAGGGGTCGTTGGACTTGGTCAATTCTAGAAAATTTGGCGATGTGCCACCCAAGGTGGAAAAATTGCTGGAAGTAGCCGGCCGGAACACGCAGCGTCTTGCTGCGCTCGTCAATGATCTTCTGGATATGCAAAAGCTCGAAGAAGGGCAGATGAAGTTCGAAAAAGAGACGGTCGAATTAGGTGCGTTTATCACGGATGCCATCGAGTCTCATCAGGGTCTTGCAAAAGGGTATAATGTGCGACTGGTGGCTGATAAGGTGATCGGGAGGCGTGTGTATGCTGATACCGACCGATCCAGACTCATGCAGGTGGTCGGGAATTTGATTTCCAACGCAGCCAAGTTTTCGCGAGCCGACGGTGATGTCGATATCTGGCTTGTCGCTGACAGGGGACGGGCTCGCATTTCAGTCCGCGACCACGGAATTGGCATTCCTGACGGCGTAAAGGATCAGGTTTTTGGCCGATTCACGCAAATCGACTCATCAGAACAACGCAAATTTGGCGGAACAGGACTGGGCTTGAACATCTCTCGAGAAATTATCGAGGTCCTTGGCGGTACGATCGACTACGAAAGTACACTCAGCGTGGGGACAACGTTCTTCATTGAGGTGCCCTGTCATGAGGTTGATCAGGCCGATCAGATCAGTAGCTCAGATTGGCAACGTGCCATCCCAGCGCAATAGGACGATCTCGCGGTCGACTGTCGCGCGATACCGGCCGACTTCAGATGCAATTTTGCAGAATAGGATCCTCACGCTCAACATGTCCTTGATCCTGCGTCTTTCACGTAAACTTAGCTCAGTGTGGGCCATCTTCCGTTCTCCTTGCTTTCCTACAAGATAGAGGATTTGTCGCAACCCAGTTTAGAATGTGCCGTTGAAACACGTCATGTTGCAACCAAGTTGAAATGTCCCTCGGTGTGCAAAGTAGAAATGTCTCAGCTTCGGTGTCGCGGCATGGCTGGGCAGGGCGGAGACCTCAAATATCGCAGCCCTGAACAGCCATGCTGTTTCGGTCATTCGGCGGGATGTGATGGGGCAGCTTCAGCTTTCGCCTTTGCCCGGCGGGCGAGCTTCGAGTTCCAGCCTCCGGTATTGCGTCGGCCGTTCGGGACGTAGAGCGTCGCCTGCTTGCCCGCACGACGCGGCTTGGGGGGCGCCTTGTCCTGTTCGGCCTTGATATGCTCCAGCACCGCGCTGAGATGTTTGTTCTCCGTGATCGCCGCATGCGTGACACGCTGATCTTTGTCAAAGATGGAGTAGGGCAGTGAGACACCCTGCCGGCGGAACTCCAGGCGGTCGTCCGGAAAGGCATAGCTGTCGACGTACTTGCCCACGAGGCCGCGCGTGATCTCGTTCTCCGCCAGGATGATCCGTTGCCGCTCGAAGGAGAACGCCAGCTGCCTGCCGACGTAGCGTTCATCGCGCAAGCAAAAGACATCGTGCAACCGGCCCGGTGCGATGTTCACCGTCGATTAGAGTCCGGCCCAACCTGAGGACGGACAATGAAACGAACGAGATTCGCAGACGAACAGATCATCGGCATCCTGTGGCCGGCGGTTCCGCATCCTGAACGTGGTTGACGATGTCACCCGGGAATGCCTCGCGGCGATCCCGGACACTTCGATCTCCGGGCGGCGCGTCGCACGGGAATTGGCAATGCTGATCGAACGGCGTGGGAAGCCGGGAATGATTGTCAGCGACAATGGGACGGAACTTCCCAGTAAACGCGATCCTGCGGTGGTGTTCCGAGCACCGGATCGATTGGCACTATGTCGCGCCGGGCAGGCCCATGCAGAACGGCTTCGTGGAGAGTTTCAACGGCCGGATGCGCGACGCATTGCTCAACGAGACCATGTTCCGCAACCTTGCACATGCGAGGGTCGTGATTGCCGCCTGGGCCGCCGACGACAACACCGAACGCCCGCACTCGGCTTTGGATTACCAGACCCCGGCCAACTACGCGCGGACCCTGACCACCGCAATCACCCGACCCGCTGCGCGGGATGAAAGCTCCGCAAGTCGGGCGATTGCTCAACCTGCGCCAACCGGCGTAAACACCAACCGGGCTCCGGTCGCGGCTGGATGAAAATTCAGTGGCAGGTCAGGATCTGTGGTTCGTTAAATCTCGTCATCTTCATCAGATTCTCCTCAGGTATCTTGCTGAGAAAATTCAGCGGCCGCATCCCCTTAGTTTTGGGGAGGATTACCGAGCCTTTCAGTCGAGCAGACGAAGATTCTGTTGGCGACTTCGAAGGCCAAGTCTGCACATTCGCTTGAAAGGAGCTGGTCGCGATGTGTGCGGTCAGATGTCGACGTATTCGATCCCGATCATTTCCCCGATCGTGCGGATCTCGTCCTCGACCGATGCCGCGCGCACCGGGCGTGCTGGCGCAATCCCATCCAGAACGTCCGGGCAGCGATCTCCGAAGAGCACCAACGCGAATTCCGGACCGCACTGATACGAGGTGTAGAATATCCCTTCTGCCCAGCTCACATGAGTGTGGATGGCCTCCGCCCAGGCGCGTGTCGCCGGATAGTGAAGCGTGCCACCGCTGAGCAGCGCATTGCCCGTCAACCCCACCGCGCGCTGCCCCATTGCGGTCAGGTCTACCAGCTGCAGGTCCCGCTTGGTCCGGATTGCGGAGTGCTGGTAGGCCGCGAAGTCCTGCGGGGACACTACCGTCAGCGCGCCGGGATCCGGGGCAGCATCCGGCGCGCGCAGGATGATCTCGCAACTCGCACAACGGAAGGACTGGCCGGCATAGATGGTCGGGATGATATCGCCCCACAGATCGCGGATCGGGGAAAAGCGCGCGTTGCCGCGATCCGTCCCGTTGAACTGACAGGACCCGTAATCGCCATGATGGATCCGGTGCAGCTCGGTGCCGGCGGGCAGCCACTTGGGAAGCGGAGCTCGGAAGTTCTCCGGAGCCGGCTCTGCAAGCTTAATAACGATCGTCGCCGGCATCAGCCATGCACAACCGGCTCGATAGCCCGCCGGAAAGCGTCAATGATCTCTGCATCCGCCTTCCCCAGCAGATCCGCGGGCGCGCACCCGAAATCGGCATGCTTGCGGCTCATCCAGTAGCAGAGGCGGAAATTGCTCCATGCCTCCGGGCGAAGGCTATTGATCTCGCGGATCACCGGATAAAGGCGTCCGTTCTCCACATCGAACTGGAAGAGCGGATAAGAGGGGCGTCCGTCCCGGTCAATGCGGATGATCTCGCCGCGATCTTCCACGCGCCGCAGTGTCGCTGATGGGTTCGATTTCGACAGCCGCAGCAACTCGCAGGCGTCGACCTGATCGGCCATATCCAGCTCGGCCAGGAACCGCTCCTGCAACCGGACCCGGTTCAGTGCCGTCTTGACGGCAAGGTTCTGGCCAGAAGGAAGGCTCTCCCGGATCAACCTACGATAGCCGTCGGCGAGCACCTTCAGCTCGAGGGAGAGTGCCGCTTCCGCCGCCTCTGCAAAATGGCTCGCCTTTCGGCGCTCGGGCACGTGCTCCGGACCCTTGAGATCACCTACGAAAACCATCAGCATACCGCTTTTCGTGGCATGGGCCTCAAGCTGCTCGTAGCTCATAACATGGCGAGCGCCACAAGCATCTTCCGCGGGCCCGGCGACAATAGCAGTAAAGTCTTTATAAGTCTGCAGGAAGAAGTGCATAAGTTGCTACATCTGATATGAGCGGTATTTCTGGTAATACATATAACACAGCTTGCCCCATTTGCAAGGATTATGCGTAAGCGCGACGCCGCCCCCCTCCTGCCGCTTCTGTTCTGATCGGGCCTTCTCCGTGCGCATGATCTCACTGTGGACGGGCACAGCTGGACCGAACCCAGGATCAATGGCTTTTCTGAGACCGATCTGCCCAAGCAGTTCGACAGCGGGCGCTACAACGTCCTCGTCGTCGCCGACAGATATTAGATGGGGTTCGACCAGCCCAAGCTGGTGGCGATGTATATCGACCGGCGCCTGAGCGGCTTGCAGGCTGTGCAGACGCTGGCGCGCCTGAACCGGATCTATCCGAGCAAGGAGCGCACCTACATTCTCGATTTCCGCAACACGATCGAGGACATCTAGACAGCCTTCAAGCCCTACTACAACGTGACGCAGCTGGAAGACATCTCCGACCCAAACCAGGTCTACAACCTCGAGGCCCGCCTGAAGGCCTCCGGCGTGCTGGACGCGGCGGAGATCGACCGGTTCGTCGATCGCTTCATGACGGCCGCCCAGCGTGCCGACGAGCGCCTGGTGCTGGAAGGCATCGTCCGCCAGGTGGTGACACACTTCAGCGAGACCCTGAGCGAGGCCGACCAGGAAGAGTTCCGGCAGGTCCTGGCGTCCTTCTGCGCTTCTACTCGTTCATCGCCCAAGTCGTGAACCTCAACTACACCAGCCTCGAGAAGCTGCATATCTATGGCTCCTGGCTGAAACGCATCCTGCCATCGCGCCAGGCGCCGCAAGGCGAGGACGTGACGGACGACATGCTCGACATGGCGGCCTATCGTTTGCAGAAGGACGGCGACCCGCAAAACGCCAGCTTGGGCAAGGACGACACCGCGCCTGTGAGCTCGATCAGAGAAGCCACGTTCGCCTTGCCCTGCGCTCGTTCGAAGATCATCAGATCGCCTTCCCACTCACCGAATGTCTCGCGCGTTTTGACGTAATCAGGCCGTGCGTGGATCGACCGATCTGGCGGAAATGTAAGGCCACGCGGTGTCCGTCTGCAACGCGGCTGCCGTTTCCGGCGACGGTGCGGCAGGTAGCGCGCAAGTTCGTCTGACTGGCCATCGGGGCCATAGACGTAGGCATAGATGGTCTCGTGACTGACGCAAAGAGATTGGCCATCATGCCGCAAACGGCCCGCAATCTGCTCGGGTGACCATCCTTCCACAAGCTGCTTGATGACGTGCTGTCGCAAATCCACGAACCGCACCAGTTTGCAACGTCGTCTGCGCCAGTTCACGGCCGTCCGCTGCGCAGACATGTCGTAGTAGCCATTCAGCTTGGGCAGCTCGTTGTCGACGAACCGGTTCCGTTTGATCTCGCGGTAGACTGTCGCGCGATGCCGACCGATCTCAGCTGCGATCTTGCAGATCGGGATCCTCGCGCTCAACATGTCTTCGATAGTACGCCGATCACGTAAATTTAGTTCAACGTGGGACATCTTCCGTTCTCCTTGCTTTGCAGCAAGATAGGGGATTTGTCGCAACCCAGTTTAGAATGTGCCTTGCAACACGCCAAAAACGCCTAATGCGGATTATGTAAAATTTCCGAAAACAATATCTGCATCTCCCCGACACCGGCCCTACGGGCCCACCGTGATGCGGAAACCCGGTAGCCATTTGTGCAGCGTCTTTCCGGGCAAAAGGACGGAATCTTCCCCCCAGGCCTCTCTGATCTGGCCGCCGCCGAAGGCCATGGGGCGCGCTGTGACCTGCGTGTCGGGAAACCGGTGCCGGAAGGCGTAGTCGATCTCGATCGGCTTCGCGATGTCTGCCTCGAACCGGATGCGGATCTGGCGGGGGCCCGCCAGATCGACCGCCACGATCCTGTTGCGGATGCGCGGCGCCAGGGAAAACCCGAAGTGATCGTAGGGATGCCGCGTGTCGATCACCAGCGGCGTGTCGGAGCTGACGGTGATGCAGGCGCTTCTGGCATCCAGCAGGCCCCAGTCCTGCGGCATCGGGCCGTTCCACGGCCGGCCCCGGTCGATCTCGCGGATCGCCGTCGCGGCAAGCTCTCCGATCAGGGCCTTCGCCTCTGCGTCGTGATGGATGAAATCGTCGAGCGCATAGGGATAGAGCGGCCCCAGGAACGTGAGGTTCGGGACGCTCCGGACATCCGGATGGATCGCGCCCTTCCGGACCTCCCAGTCGTTCCCGCCGAAGTTGTGATCCGTGCCCGCCGACTGCGTGACCAGCCAGTGGACATCGAGGCCCAGCCCCGCCAGATGGGCATCAACGCGGCGCTTCATGTCGAGGAAGTCAGCCCAGTAGTCCTCGAATTTCGTCGACCGGTCGGCCTCGCCGTGGATGAACAGGATGTAACATCTGGTCATCCCTTCGCCGGACTGCGCCCCGATCTGCACCAGATCCTCTGCAGAGTTCAGAAGATCCTCGAACAGGGGCGAAATCTCTCCGTCGCTCAAACGGAATATGCCCGAGATCCTGTTTTTCGGCGAGGGCCGGCCGACAAGGCGCATGCCGCCCCGCGCGGCGGCCCGGACATAGACCTTTTCGAAAAGGTTGCCGCCGACGAGGACGCTTCCCGCGGCATGCAGGATGGAGCTGTTCTCGATGTTGTGGTCGCTCAGGGGATGGACGCTTCCGACCTGATGCTCCTCGAGCCGCCTGCCATCGCGATAGAAGTCGCCCCTCCTGCTTCTGCGTGCACCGTCCGCCCCATAGAGATGGCCGCGCAACCCCATGCCGGACGCCAACGCGACGACGCGCCTGTCTTCGAGTAACGGCGAGGACGGGCGCGGTCCGGCGACATGCGCTTCCGCATTCGATTGGCCATAACTCAGCAGCAACAGCGGGTTTCTTACACTTGGAGCAGCGTCGAGCATTTGGATCTCTGTCTTTTCTTCAGGTCACTCAGAAATCCCATGAGGTTGTGGCTATATTAGGTCATGATGCTGTCGAGATACGCGCGCAGACCAGCCCTTGTTCAGCCACCGGCTGTTCGTCCAGCAACACGATGTCCACCCGTGGCCAGAACACAGAAGAACATCGCCTTTGAAACATGGCCAATCCGCCCCGCGACTGGTTATTGCCGCGCCTGCGCCATATCATGGGCCCGTATCCGATGGATGATCCCATCGTCGACATCGAGCAGGCGGACGGACGGGATGCTGATTTACGAGGGTGCGGACTATGCCGTCCGCAAGGTCTTTCTGACCCAGGCGGACCGTCAGGCCAAGGACATCGCACCACCGGCCGGCGCGGCGGAGGGCGGTCCGGTCGTCGTGACCTTCCCCCATGCGGGCCCGCCCACGATGAACGCCGATCTGGCGTTCGGAGAGGTGTTCCTGCGCCGCAAGGGGATCGACGCCTATCACGTCATCAATGCCAAGGTCGACTGGTTCCAGTCGCCCGATATCATGCGCGCCCTTGCGGCGATCCGGGCCGATCTGCCGCCGGGGCGTCGGATCGTGACATACGGGTCCAGCATGGGCGGTTACGGCGCATTGCTCGGGTCGGGCCCGCTCGGGGCCGCGGCGGTCCTCGCGGCCGCACCGCAGTTCTCGATCGACCGGGCCGCTGTTCCGGACGAGGTCCGGTGGAAGGATCATGCGGCGCGGATCGGTCCCTTCATCCACCAGATCGAGGACCACATCTCTAGCGATGCACGGATCTATACCCTGCACGATCCGCGCAATTACGACGAGCGGCAGATCAACATGTTCGCCCCGCACCCGCACTGGACCCAACTGCGCCTGCCCTACAGCGGTCATACGCCGCTGATGGTGCTGCAGCAAAGCGGCGTGCTGACCGAACTGATCCTGGATATCTGTCACGACCGGATGGATTCCGCCGCCTGGCGCGCCCGCCTGCACGGCGTCCGCCGCCAGTCCCGGGCCTACTGGCGGGTCATCAGCGTCCATGCAGCCCGGATGGAACGGGCCGACTTCGCCTGGTACAGCTTTGCCAAGCTCAAGGCCCTTGGCGGGACACCGAAGGAATGCGAAGGCATCCGCATCTCGATCGAGCGCAACCTTGACCTGCGCCGTCGCCAGGCCGAGAGCCGGGCGCATATGGCCCGCCTGAAGGCCGAACGTGAGGCGCGACAGGCCTTGCGTGCCGAACGCCAGCAACACAAGGCTGTGTCGAAAGCCACCCCCGAAACACGGGCGCCGGACCGGACGGCTGCCCCGCAGGACCCGACCCCATGACCGCAGGCCATCGCACGCTCATCGTCACGACCAAGAACGAAGGGCCCTTCCTGCTGGAATGGGTCGCCTATCACCGGCTGATCGGCTTCGACAACATCGTGGTCTTCGCCAACGACTGCGAGGACGGCAGCGACACCCTGCTGACGGCACTTGATGCGGCGGGCCTGATCCGCTTCCACGACAACTCCGCCGTGACCGAGGGGCTGCCCGCCGATCCGCAGAACCGCGCCTATCGCCGCGCCTTCGCGATGGATCACGTCACCGGGTCCGACTGGGTCATGGTGCTGGATGCGGACGAGTTTCTCAACATCCACGCGGGCGACGGCACGCTGGATGCGCTCTTCGCCGCCACCGGCCCGGCCGACGTGATCTCCGGCACCTGGTGCATCTACGGCAACTCCGGCCTGATCGACTACGACGCCGGCCTCGTGACCGAACGGTTCACCCGCTGCGCGCCCAAGGACGTGCAGGTGTCGTTCCGCCACTTCGGGATGAAGACCATGTTCCGCCCCGGCCCGGTGCACCGGCTGGGCATCCACCGCCCCTTCCTGAAGGGCGAGTTCAAGCGCCCGGAGAACCCGCTGGTCTGGCTGAACGGGTCCGGCGCGGACGTGACCCCCTTCTTTCGCGAAAAGGGCTGGTCCGCCTCCATGGCCAACAAGGGCTACGACCTGTGCCAGATCAACCACTACATGATCAAGTCGAACGCCCTGTTCCTGATGAAGCGCTATCGCGGCACCGCCAACAGCGGCGATCAGGACCGGATCAACTTCGACTACTACGACAGCTTCAATTCCAACCACACCACCGACGACAGCCTGACGCGCTGGTCGGACCGGATCCGGGCCGAGCTCGCGCGCATGCGTGACTCGCACCCCGCCGTGGCCGCAGCCCATGACGCCTGCACGGCCTTCTTTCATGGCAAGATCGCAAGCCTGATGGCCGATCTGCGCGACGCCGATCCGGAGGTCACGGACCGCCTGCTGAACCCCGCCGCGGTCGCGGCCCAGATCGCCGCGGACGAGGCCTGGCTGGTCACCGCGCGCGCCGCAGCCGCCACCCGGGCCGCCCGCGCCGCCGCGGTTGCCGCCCCGACAACAGACCGGACAACAGACCCTGAACCGGCCCCGAAGACCCCGGGGCCCGCCGCCGATGCCCCCGCCGCGCCAGAGACGCCGCGGATCGCGCCGGAGGATGCGGCGCCGCAGTGGCTGGCGGACCTGCGCCGGTCGGATCACCGGATCGGATTCTACCGCTCCGACGTGCATTTCGGGGCCCATTTCGCGGAACGCGGGCTGGATCAGCTGGTGATCTCCTTCGACAACCTGTCGAACGTGCGCGACCCGTCGCTGGCCCGCGACAGCTGGGGCTACGACTTCTACAAGGCCGAGGGCTGGTCACATCTGGGCGTGCTCAGCGTCGCGGCGAACTGGTATCGCGACGACGCCCTCTTCGACTACCTCGAGGGGCTGGCGCGGTCAGGCTTCTTCGACCGCTTCGGCCATGTCACCCTGACGGGGACCTCGATGGGGGCCTATGCGGCCACCGCCTTCGCCCGCCTGATCCCCGGCTGCACGGTGCTCGCCTTCTCTCCGCAGTCGACACTGGACACGGACATCGTGCCTTGGGAGGAGCGGTTTCCCTCGGGACGCAGGCAGGACTGGTCGGGGCGCTACCGCGACGCCACCACGGATCTGGACGCGGCGGGTCTGGTCTTCATCCTCTACGATCCGGGGTGCGCGCCGGACCTACAGCACGCGATGCGCTATCAGGGCGACAACGTCGTGCACCTCAGGACCTGGTTCGCGCACCACAAGTCGGCGCTGTTCCTGCGCCGAGCCGACATCCTCAAGGCGCTGGTGCGGCTGGCGGTGGCCGGCGCGCTCGACAGCGCCGCCTTCTACCGCCTCTACCGGGCGCGGCGGGCCCTGCCGTGGTACGTGAACGCGCTGGTGGAACGGGCCTGTGCCGGGGGTCATTACACCCTTGCGGGCCGGGTATCGGATGCGGTGGAACGCGACGGGCGGACGAACCTCGGCCGGTCGATCCGCAACAAGATTGCACGGGATGCGGCGCAATAGGTGTCCGCGGGCGACGGACAGGGGATCACCATGACCGAAACCGCGACCCTGGTCGCCGCCGTGCGCAACGAGGGGCCCTTCCTGCTGGAATGGATCGCCTATCACCGGGTGATCGGCTTCGATACGATCGTCGTCTATGCGGACCAGACCCTCGACGGCACCGGGGCGCTGCTGGCGGCCCTGGATGCGGGCGGCGCGGTGATCCACGTGCCGAACCCGGTGGAGGCCGATCCCGCCATCCCCGGCCACCGCAACCGCGCCTATGCCGCGGCCATCGCCCTGCCGCAGGTCCGTAAGGCAAGCTGGGTCATGGCGCTAGATGCGGACGAGTTCCTGAACATCCACGCAGGCGACGGTCATCTGTCCGACCTGCTGGACCGGATGCCGGATGCGGATGCGATCAGCCTGACTTGGCGGCTGTTCGGTCATGCCGGTCAAACCCGGTTCACCGATGCCCCGGTGCTGGCCCGCTTCACCCGGGCCGCACCGCCCGACCGGGTCATCGGCAACCGGCAGTTCGGCCTCAAGACCCTGTTCCGCCCGGACCTCGCCCGCGCCATCGCACCCCACCGCCCCGTGGTGCGCGCCGGGCGCAGGGTGGACAATACCCTGTGGCTGAACGGGGCCGGTGACGACGTCACCGCCGACCTGCTGCACGGCGGCTGGCGCGCCGGCGCCGACACGGCCGCCTACGACCATGCCCAGATCAACCACTACGTCGTGCGCAGCACCGAGGTCTTTGCCCTGCACAACCTGCGCACCCCTGCCCTGGGGTCAGAGCCTGTGCCCCTCACCCCTGCCGATTTCGACAATCTGAACGCCAACCAGACCACCGACCGCAGCATCCAGCGCCACGCGGATGCGGTCACGGCAGAGATCGCCCGCCTGCGCGCCCTGCCCGACGTGGCCCGCGCCCATGCCGCCTGCGTGCAGATCACGACGGCCCAGATCGCCGTAATGCAAGAGGCGCATGCCGCCGACCCGGACCACCCGGTGACGCGCCTCTGCGATCCGGCTACGGCGCAGCGGCAGCTGCGCGACCCGGCTGCCGCCCCTGACACGCCCCCCGGCCCTGACACGCCCGCGATCGCCGAGCCGGACCCCGGGGCCACGGCCCCGGAGGATGCCGCCCCCCGCTGGCTCTCTGACCTGCACCGGTCCGATCACCGCCGCGGCTGGTACCAGTCGCACCGGGACTTCGCGGTGCAGTTCACCGCCCGCAGCCCCGAGGTGCTGGTGGTCTCCTTCGACAATCTCTCCAGCGTCAACGACCCGTCCCTCGCCCGCGATACCTGGGGCTACGGCTTCTATGCTGCCGAGGGCTGGTCCCACATGGGCGTCATGGCCTTCGAGAAGAACTGGTTCCGCGACACGGCCCTCTTCGACATGATGGAGAAGCTGCGCCACCTCTTCGCGCAGTACCGCACCGTGGTGATGACCGGCACCTCGATGGGGGCCTATGCGGCGACGGCCTTCGCCGATCTGGCCCCGGGCTGCACCGTGCTCGCCTTTTCGCCGCAGGCCACGCTGGATACGGCCCGCGTCCCGTGGGAGTCGCGTTTCGGCGCGGGGCGCAAGCGCGACTGGTCGGGCCGCTATGCCTTTGCCCCCGATCACTGCCGGACGGCGGCTGACGTCTTCGTCGTCCACGACCCCTATTTCGAACCCGACCGCCTGCATGCGCAGCTCTATCGGGGGCCCAACATCCACCATCTGAAAAGCTGGTATGCCTCGCACAAGTCGGCCCAGTTCATGCGTCGGGCCGACATCCTCAAGACCGTGATGCAAGAGGCCGTGGCCGGCACCCTGACGCCCGCGCGCTACTATGCCCTGTTCCGGTCGCGCCGCGATCTGGTGTGGTACTACATGGGGCTGGCCGATCACCTGCTGGCGCGCGGCCACCGGCGGCTGGCGGCGCAGCTGGCCGACCATCTGGTGACGCTGGACCGCCCCGGTCTGGCCCGGTCGATCCGCAAGCGGCTGTAGCCCGCAGCCCGCAAGGCATCGCCTTTGCCCCCTTTTGCCTGTATCCCGTCGCACAGCAATCCTTGAAAGTCCCCTGCCCCATGGCCCGCATCTTCGTTACCGGGACCGCCGGGTTCATCGGCTACCACCTCGCCCGGCTGCTGCTGGACGAGGGGCATACCGTGCACGGCTACGACGGGATGACGGACTACTACGACGTCACGCTCAAGCGGCGACGCCACGCGATGCTGGCGCAGTCCCCCGCCTTCACCGCGGCGGAAGGGATGCTGGAGGATGCCGCGACCCTCGATGCCGCCGTCGACGCCTGCGCGCCGCAGGTCATTGTCCACCTCGCGGGCCAGGCCGGGGTGCGCTACAGCCTCGAGGCACCGCGCGCCTACCTCGACGCCAACGTCATCGGCAGCTTCAACGTGATGGAGGCCGCGCGGCGGCACCGGGTCGACCACCTGATGATGGCCTCGACCTCCTCGGTCTACGGCGCCAATACCGAGATGCCCTTCGCAGAGACGCAGAGGACCGTGACGCCGCTCACGATCTACGCCGCCTCCAAGCAGGCGACCGAGGCGATGGGCCATGCCTATGCCCACCTGCACGACCTGCCGACGACGCTGTTCCGCTTCTTCACGGTCTACGGGCCCTGGGGGCGGCCCGACATGGCGCCGATCAAGTTCGTGCGGGCGATCCTCGCGGGGGATCCGATCGACGTCTACAACCACGGCAGCATGTCCCGCGACTTCACCTATGTCACCGATCTGGTGCGTGGAATCCGCCTGCTGGTGTTCGACGCCATCCCCCGGCGCCCCGCGGACGGCATCGTCCCCGAAGGCGACAGCCTGTCGCCGGTCGCGCCCTTCCGGGTGGTGAACATCGGTAACGGCCACCCCGAGCGCCTGCCCGATTTCATCGCCGCGATCGAGGCCGCGCTGGACATGACCGCCCTGCGCCACGACATGCCGATGCAGCCCGGCGACGTCCCCGCCACCTGGGCCGACGGGGGCCTGCTGGAGCGTCTCACCGGCTACCGCCCGCAAACCGACATGCGCGACGGCGTCAGGCAGTTCGTGGCCTGGTACAGGGACTATTACCGGGTCTAGGGTCTGGGTGATACCGCAACGGGTGGGTGCAGGTCGCGGCGAACCTTCCGATTCGGCTGCTGGCCGGGCCGCATCTGCGGCGAAACCGTGCCGCACAGGACAATAAGACGTTTCCAATCGACGGGCGGAGTTGGTAAGCAGACCGGGGATGATGCGGGGATCGTGATGTACAGACGTGTGGGTTATGCGGCGATGCTGGCGATGCTGGCCGGCGGTGCCGCAGCACAGGACAACGGGCCGTCCTACACCAGCTTTGGCACCCCCGGTCTGCTGGAGATGCCGACCGCCGAAAGCGCCGATCCCAACGACATCGCGGTGACGCTGGCCTATTCGCCGTCTGCCGGCTACCGCACCTCCTTCACTTACCAGCTGACCGACCGGCTGTCGGGCAGCTTCCGCTACGGCGTCTTCGATCAGTACGGACGACCGACCGCGACCAACCCCGATCCCGGCACCTTCGAGACCTTCGACCGCAGCTTCGACATCCAGTACCGCCTGACCAACGAAAGCGGCTACCTGCCCGCCATCGCCGTGGGCCTGAGGGATTTCCTGGGCACCGGGCGCTACAGTTCCGAATACGTCGTGGCCTCGAAGTCGGTGGGATCGAAGCTCGTCATGACCGCCGGCCTCGGCTGGGGCCGGATGGGGCAGAAGAACGGCTTCGGCAACCCGCTGGGCGTGGTCAGCGACTATTTCGACGACCGCCCCGTCTATCAGGACCGCGAGTTCAGCGACGATCCCTCCGTGGGCCTCGGCGGCCAGCTGTCGGTCAAGCAGTGGTTCCGCGGCGACGCGGCGCTGTTCTTCGGCGCCGAATACCAGCTGACGGACAAGCTGGGGATCAAGGCGGAATATTCCTCGATCAGCTACCCCGAGGACGTGTACAACCCGGCGGTCGACTACAAGTCGCCGATCAACGTGGGCCTGTCCTACCGCTACAAGCCCGGGATCGAGCTCGGCGCCTCCTACATGTACGGCAGCGAATTCGGTCTGCGCGGCACCTTCATCCTGAACCCGACGGAACGCGGCACCGCCAGCGGCCTCGATCCCGCACCCGCCCCGGTGCGGGTGCGCACCGCCGACCAGCGCGCCGCCGCCACATGGGACCGGGCGAAGCAGCCCGAACCCGCCGTGCGCGCGGGCCTCGCCAAGCTGCTGGCGGTCGAGGGGATCGAGCTCGTCGGGCTGGAACTGACCGACCGCACTGCCCGCCTGCGCTACCAGAACACCCGCTACCGGAGCGAGGCGCAGGCCATGGGCCGTGCCGCACGGATGATGACGCAGATCATCCCGCCCTCGGTGCAGACCTTCGTCATGGAACCGGTGCAGGCCGGGATTCCGCTGTCACAGGTCACCCTGCCCCGCGCCCAGATCGAGGCGCAGGAGAACATGGTCGGCGGCACCAGTGCGATCTACGATGCGGCCACCTTCGGCCAGGCCGGTGCTGCCACGGGGCTGGAGACGCTGCCGGACCCCGATCCGCGGTTCCGCTGGGGCATCGCCCCCTATCTGGCAGTGACCGTTTTCGACGGGTCAGGTCCGATAAACGCCGATGTCGGTTTAGAGGCCACAGCGGAATACCAAGTCAGCCGCAACCTGATTCTTTCAGGCAGGGTCCAGCAGTCGTTCCGCGGCAAGCGTGACCCGCTGGGCTTTTTCGACAATCCCAACGACTACGCCAACGTGCGCAGCGACCAAGCCTATTTCGGACGTTCGGGCGATCCGATCCTCAGCAAGCTGACGGCGGCCTACTACACGCGCCTGACACCGGACATCTATGGCCGCGTCACCGTGGGTTATCTGGAAAAGATGTACGGCGGCATCTCGACAGAAGTGCTTTGGGCGCCGGTCGCCAGCCGCCTGGCCCTGGGGGCCGAGGTGAACTACGTCAGCATGCGCGACCAGGACGTCAATTTCGACTTCGCCGAATACAAGACCGTCGTGGATCCGGTGACCCGCGAACGCACGCGCGTCAAGACCGGCACCTTCGACGCCGTCACCGCCCATGTCTCGGCCTATTACGACATCGGCCGTGGCTATCAGGCGCAGGTCGACGTGGGCCGCTACCTCGCGGGCGACTACGGTGCCACCTTCGCGCTGGACCGCGAATACGCCAACGGCTGGAAGGTCGGGGGCTACTTCTCGCTGACCGACATGCCGTTCGACCAGTTCGGCGAAGGCTCCTTCGACAAGGGCATCCGCATCACGATCCCCTACGACTACTTCCTCGGCACGCCGACACAGAAGACGACCAGCACGGTGCTGCAGTCGCTCGCCCGCGACGGCGGCGCGCGCGTGCAGGTCGACGGTCGCCTGTACGAGACGATCCGCAGCGGCCAGCTGGGCGATCTGACCACAACATGGGGACGGTTCTGGCGATGAGCATGCGTAGGATGACGAAGCGCGCGGCGGCAGTCTGGACAATGGCGGCCCTTGCGGCCTTGGTGGGTTGCGGCCCCATGAACGAGGGCAACCTGGCGGGCACCGCCCTGACCGCGGTCCGCGCCCGCTTCGACGGCACGCCGGCCACGCCAGCCCCCACCGCCCCGGTGCTGACCCGCGCGCAGGTCGACGCCAATCCGGGCGGTTTCCTTGTGATGAACGCCTACGGCGGCAGCCTCGTGGCGGCCCTGGCGGCGGGCGGATCGAACGGCAGCCGGATCACTTGGATCTCGGCCGAGGGGCTGTCGGTGACGACGCAGAACGGCCTGATGGTGGCCACCCGCGGCTTTCCCCGCGACCTGATGGCGGCGGATGTCAGCGGCGTGATGCGCGCCCTCGTGGCCAGCGGCGGCGGCGCCACCCGCAGGCAGGAGGTGCTGTCGGACACCGACCAGATCGAGACGGTGACCTACGCCTGCAACGTGACGTCCAAAGGGCGCGAGACGATCGGCATCCTCGGCCGCCAGATCGGCACCGAGCGGTTCGAGGAGGCCTGCGCCTCTGACCGGCTGGCCTTCACCAACCAGTACTGGATCGACGATTCCGGCACCATGGTGCGCAGCCTGCAGGCCATCGCGCCGGAATCGGGCTACATCCAGCTCGACCGGCCCTGAGGACCATACCGACTGGGGTCGGTGGGTGAGGGTGTATCAGCCCCTGATTACGGGCTCAAAATCTGCCCGCGGAGTGCCAGACGGACCCGAAATACCGACAGAGCTGCTCCAAAATGATGCACGGCGGCATGAAATCCGCGGTGCCGCCGCTGTCGGCCTGATTGCGCTGGTCGCCAGCGACAACAACGACGACGGCGCTTCTGGTACCTCCGGCACGAACTAAGACATCTGCGTTACCGCGATCCACGGATCGCTGAAAGGCTGTCCTACGGGGTGGCTGTTTTCGTTTATGCAGCGCCCCATTCCCTAGAACCAGCGCCCATGCCGCGGCATCGAAGTCCCGACGCCGCAGCCCCGCGTTCTTACTCCCGGGCGTAGACGTCTTCGTAACGGATGATGTCATCCTCTCCCAGATAGCTGCCGGTCTGCACCTCGATCAGGACCATCGGCACCTTGCCGGGGTTTTCCATCCGGTGCACGGCGCCCAGCGGGATGTAGACCGACTGGTTTTCCGAGATCAGCTTCACGCTGTCATCGACCGTCACCTTGGCGGTGCCCTGCACCACGATCCAGTGCTCGGACCGGTGGTGGTGACTTTGCAGGCTCAGCGCGGCCCCCGGATGCACCACGATCCGCTTCACCTGGAACCGGTCGCCCACGACGAGGCTCTCGAACCAGCCCCAGGGGCGGTGGTCCTTGGGAAAGCTCTCCGCCTGCGGGGCCTTCTGGCCCTTCAGCGCGGCGACCGCCTGCTTGACCTCCTGCGTGCGGCCCTTGTGGGACACCAGCACCGCGTCAGGCATGGCGATGGCCACGATGTCATCCAGACCGATGCCCACGATCGCCTGCCCCGGCACTTCCGACCGCAGGAGGGTATTGGTGCAGTCGATGGCGGTGGCGGGGCCGGACAGGGACACGCCGCCCTTTTCCGTCTCGCGCCAGACCGCGGCCCAGTCGCCCAGATCCGACCAGCGCCCGGTGAAGGGCACGACGCTGAGGTTGTCCGCCTTCTCCATCACCGCGTAGTCGATGGAGATCGCCTGCGCCCGCTCCCACTGCGTCGCCGACAGACGGGTAAAGCCAAGGTCCGATTTCGCATGATCGAGCGCGGCCTGTACCGCCGTCACCATTTCGGGCGTAAATAATTCGTATGCCGCCTTGATCGTTGTCACGGAAAACAGGAAGATCCCCGCGTTCCACAGATATCGACCGTCCTCGACCATGGCCGCCGCCGTCGCCGCGTCGGGTTTCTCCACGAAAGCGCGCAGCGTCTGCGGTGTCACCTCGCCCGTGGGCGCCGCCGCCATCTCAAGGTAGCCGTAACCAGTCTCGGGCCGGTCGGGGCTGATGCCGAAGGTCACCAGCTGTCCCGCCTGCGCCGCGGGCACGGCGGCGGCGACGGTGGCGTTGAAGGCCTCGGCATCGGGGATCACGTGGTCCGAGGGCGCCACCAGCATCAGCGCGTCCGGATCCCGCGCATGCAGGTAAAGCGCCGCCGCCAGTACCGCGGGGGCGGTATCGCGCCCGGCGGGTTCGATCAGCACCGCCCCGGGGACGATGCCGGCGCTCGCCAATTGCTCGGTCACGATGAAGCGGAAGGCATCCGCTGTGACGACAATGGGGGCAGAATAGCCCTCGCCCGCCAGACGCGTGGCACTGGCCTGGAACAGGCTGGTGTCGCCCATGAGGGCTGAGAACTGCTTGGGATAGCTCTTGCGCGACAGCGGCCAGAGCCGCGTGCCGGATCCGCCGCACAGAAGAACCGGAGTGATCATGTCAAATATGCCTTCATGTTTCCTTGGCATCCGCCCTGTCGTCAATCAGGATGCCATGATATCTAAAAATCCGATCCCGCGGGGGCTTCATTTGGCCAGATAAGCTTCCCGCGGAGCGTCCTGGGTCTATTTCGTGCGCACTGCCGCGCCCTTATCCAACTGGTCCAGATACCACGCATAGGTCTGCGCCACCCCCTCCTCCAGCTCAATGCCCGCCGTCCAGCCCATCCGGGCCAGCCGACTCACGTCCATCAGCTTGCGCGGCGCGCCGTCGGGCTTGCCGGGGTCGGTCACGATCCGGCCCGCGAAGCCGGTGACGCGGGCCACCAGCTGCGCCAGCTCCAGGATCGTCACGTCCTGCCCGGTGCCCACGTTGATATGGGACAGCATCGGTTCGGTTTCCGCGTCATAGGTCGCGCGGTCGAGGTCCATGACGAAGAGCGAGGCCGCTGCCATGTCGTCGACATGCAGGAACTCCCGCATCGGCTTGCCCGAACCCCAGATCACGACCTCCTCTGCCCCGTCCCGCGCCGCGGTGTGGAACCGCTGGATCATCGCGGGCATGACGTGGGAGTTCTCGGGGTGGAAGTTGTCGCCGGGGCCATACAAATTCGTCGGCATGACCGAGCGGTAGTCACGGCCATACTGCCGGTTGTAGCTCTCGCAGAGCTTGATGCCGGCGATCTTGGCCACGGCATAGGGCTCGTTGGTCGGCTCCAGCGGGCCGGTTAGCAGTGCGTCCTCGGCCATCGGCTGCGGCGCTTCGCGGGGGTAGATGCAGGAGGACCCCAGCTGCAGCAGGCGCTGGACGCCCGCCGCATGGGCTTGGTGGATGACATTGCAGGCCATCATCAGGTTCTCGTAGATGAACTGCGCCGGATAGGTGTTGTTGGCGACGATCCCGCCCACCTTCGCCGCCGCCAGGATCACGACGTCGGGTTTTTCGGCAGCCATGAAGTCGCGCACCGCCACCTGATCGGTCAGGTCGAGCTCCGCACTGCTGCGGGTGACCAGCGCCAGATCTGCGCCCGCGGCGCACCGCGCCATGAGCTGCCGCAGAATCGCGCGCCCCACCATGCCCCGGTGGCCCGCGATGTAGATCTTCGTCATGATCAGCCTTCCAGGCTCACGGGCATCTCCAGCCCGTGTGCCTTCAGCAGGGCGTGGCGCTGCGCGGCCTTCAGGTCGTTCGCCACCATCTCGGCGCACATCTCCTGCGCGGTGATCTCGGGCACCCAGCCAAGCTTCTCCTTGGCCTTGGCCGGATTGCCGAGCAGCGTCTCGACCTCCGCCGGGCGGAAGTAGCGCGGATCGATGCGCATGATGACGTCGCCCACGGCGATGTGCGGCGCGAGGTTGCCGTTCACGCCCGTCACCGTCGCGATCTCCGCGACACCGGTGCCGGTGAAGGCCAGCGTGACCCCCAACTCCGCCGCCGCCCATGTGATGAACTCGCGCACGGAATACTGCACGCCGGTGGCGATGACGTAGTCCTCGGGGCTGTCCTGCTGCAGCATCATCCACTGCATCCGGACGTAGTCCCTGGCATGGCCCCAGTCGCGCAGGGAATCGATGTTGCCCATGTAGAGGCAATCCTCCAGCCCCATCGCGATATTGGCGAGGCCGCGGGTGATCTTGCGGGTGACGAAGGTCTCGCCCCGCCGCGGGCTCTCGTGGTTGAAGAGGATGCCGTTGCTGGCATGGATGTCATAGGCCTCGCGGTAGTTCACGCAGATCCAGTAGGCATACATCTTGGCCACCGCATAGGGGCTGCGCGGGTGGAACGGCGTGGTCTCGGTCTGCGGCGTCTCCTGCACCAGACCGTAAAGCTCCGAAGTCGAGGCCTGATAGAACCGAGTCTTCTTCTCCAGCCCCAGAAAGCGGATCGCCTCCAGCAGGCGCAGGGTGCCCATGGCGTCCACGTCGGCAGTGTATTCCGGCGCCTCGAAGCTGACGGCGACATGGGACTGGGCGCCGAGGTTGTAGACCTCGTCGGGCTGCACTTCCGAGATGATGCGCGTGAGGTTCGAGCTGTCGGTCAGGTCGCCGTAGTGCAGCTGGAAGCGCTGGCCGTGGGTGTGGGGGTCTTCGTAGATGTGGTCGATCCGGGCGGTGTTGAACAGCGACGCCCGGCGCTTGATGCCATGCACCTCGTAGCCCTTGTCCAGCAGGAGCTCTGCCAGATAGGACCCGTCCTGCCCGGTGACACCGGTGATGAGTGCACGCTTCGTCATCTGAAATCCAATCCCGTCCGGTTCAGCGCCATGTCTGTGACAAGGATGTGATTCTCACAACCTCCTGACACGCGGGCGGTGACGAATTGCGTTGCGCCGCCACGCCCCCCGGCGTGCGGTCCTGTCGGACCCCGTTCACCCTGTCAGGCTCACAACCCTGCGCATCCCACCGGTTTGCAGGAGCACGCGCCATGACCACCTTTTCCCCCCGTCTCGACCTGCCCTTCATCGAGGCGGCGCAGGCCCAGAAGCATGTCACCCACAATGCCGCCCTCGAACGGCTCGACGCCATCGTGCAGCTTTGCGTGCAGCGCTTCGGTGCGGTGACGCCGCCCGCGAGCCCCCTCAAGGGGCAGTGCTGGGCGCTGGGGACCGCGCCCACCGGCGCCTGGGCCGGGCAGGACGACCGGATCGCCGTCTTCGCCGGCGGCGGCTGGCTCTTCGTCGTGCCGGGGACCGGCTGGCGCGCCTGGGGGCTGGCCGAGGGCGCGCTGCGGGTGCGCGTGGGCACCGGCTGGACCGGCGTGGGGCTCGCCCCGGCGGACCTGCAGAACCTGCCCGGCGTCGGCGTCAACGCCAGCTCGGACGCCACCAACCGGCTAACCGTGGCGGCAGAGGCGACGCTCTTCACCCATGAAGGCACTGACCACCGGATCAAGGTCAACAAGGCCACCGCCACCGACACCGCCAGCCTGCTCTACCAGACCGGCTATGGCGGCCGGGCCGAGATGGGGCTGGCGGGCAGCGACGACTTCAGCCTCAAGGTCCGCGCCGACGGCGGCACCTGGACCGCGGCGCTGACGGCGGAGGCGGCGACCGGGGGCGTCACCCTGCACCGCTTCGCCACGCTGGCGCCGGGCAGCGCCCCCGCCGCCCCCGCCCGCGGCACAATCTATTACGACGACGCGGGCGATGTGCTGCGCTGCTGGGACGGGACCGGCTGGCGCGACCTGTTCTGACCCCGGATCGCCCCCGCCACGGGCCCTCTCGCCGGACGGCAGGGGGGAAATCTCGGAACACGCTTCCGTGATGTTGCGTTGCCCCTCAGGAACAGCCGCCCGGACGGGCGGACCAGTGCCGGTCAACGGCACGGGACGAGAGGGAAGGACACGACATGCACGGACTTGCGAAACGCCTGGGGCTGCGGACGGACCCGGTGATCTTCTTCGTCTCGGCGGGGATCATGGTGGCCTTCGTCCTGGCCCTCGTCGTCGCGCCGGGACCGATCGGCGACCTCTTCGCCGCGGGGCGGGAATGGATCGTGACCAACCTCGGCTGGTTCTTCATCCTCGGCGTGAACCTCTGGCTGGGGTTCCTGATCTGGGTCGCGGCCTCGCGCTTCGGGCACATCCGGCTGGGGCCGCGGGACTCGCGCCCCGAATATTCCAACCTGTCGTGGTTCACGATGCTCTTTGCCGGCGGCATCGGCACGGTGCTGATGTTCTGGGGCGTGGCGGAACCGATCTCGCATTTCTCGGAACCGCCCCTGCCGGGGGTGGAGGCCTATAGTGCCGAAGCCGCCCGCGACGCCATGTCGATCGCGATCTACCACCTCGGCCTGCACACCTGGACGATCTTCACCCTGCCGGGGCTGGCCTTCGCCTATTTCATCTACCGCTACGACCTGCCGATCCGCGTGAGCTCGGTCTTCTATCCGCTGCTGCACGAGGGCATCCACGGCCCCATCGGCAAGACCATCGACATCTTCGCGGTGCTGGGCACGCTCTTCGGCGTCGCCGTCTCGCTGGGGCTGGGGTCGGCGCAGATCGCCGCCGGCCTGTCGGAGCTCTTTGGCTGGCAGGACGGCGTCACGCTGAAGGTCTTCATCCTCGCGGCCCTCACGGCCGTCGCCGTGGCCTCCATCGTGGCGGGCCTCGACAGCGGGGTGAAGCTTCTGTCGAACATCAACATCGGCCTCGCGGTGGCGCTGATGATCTTCGTGCTGCTGGCGGGCTCGACGCTCTTCCTGCTGCGCGGCATCGTGGAAACCTTCGGGCTTTACCTCTCGAACCTGCCGCGGCTCGCGTTCTGGAACGACATGCTGGCGGACGTGAACCCCGCGACCGACGACTGGGGCTGGCAAGGGTCGTGGACCGTCTTCTACTGGGCCTGGACGGTGACCTGGTCGCCCTTCATCGGGCTTTTCGTCGCCCGCATCTCCAAGGGGCGGACGATCCGGGAATTCGTGCTGGGTGTGCTGCTGGCCCCCTCGCTCTTCACCCTGATCTGGTTCGCCATCTTCGGCTGGCAGGCGATGGAGATCGACGGCATCGGTGCCGCCGCCCGCGCCGCCATGGGCGAGGGTGCGGGGCAGATCAGCGATGCGGTGGCAGAGTCCATCCCGCTCGCGATGTTCGCCTTCTTCGAACACTTCCCCTTCGTGCATCTGGTGCAGGGGCTGGCGGTGGTGATCGTCGCGATCTTCTTCGCCACCTCCTCGGATTCCGCCTCCCTCGTGGTCGACATGCTCTGCACCGGAGAGCCCGAGGCCGGCCCCGTGCCGCAGCGCGTGTTCTGGGGCGTGTCCGAAGGGCTGGTCGCCGCCATGCTGATCGTGCTGGCGGGCGACACGGGCATCACCGCGCTGCAGCAGGTCATCACCGTCGTCGGCCTGCCGATCTTCGCGCTGGTCTGCCTGATGATCCCCTCGATCATCCTCGGCCTGAAGCAGGAGGAGATCGACCACATCACGCTGGGCAGCCGGCCGACCGTAGACGACTTCAGCAGCTGACGAGGCAGATGTCGGGGCAGCGCCGGGGGCGGGCGTCAGAGGGGGCTCTGCCCCCGGCTACGCCTCCCGAGGTATTTTCGACGAGAAGAAGAACCGGTCAGCGCGTCACGCGGCCCTTGAGCCAGCCAAGGAAGGCGGCATCGGGGCTGCGCAGGGCGGGGCGGCCAGTGGCGGCCCAGAAGCCGCGCCATTCGGATTCCAGCGCATGCACGTCGAAGCCCGGGGCCATGCGGCGGGTGGCGTCGAGGGTCTCCGCCCCTAAGGGGCGCAGGCCGGCCTGATCGGCCGAGAGGCCGCGGCGGGTGACGCAGATGATGTCGCCGCTCTCCTCGGCCAAGGCATAGTCGGGCAGGCCGTCGGCCGCGATCATCCGGCGGAGGGCGGCGCGGAAGACGCGCAGCGGCGCATCCGATCCCGCCTTCTCGTGCAGGGTGGCGACGGAGGCGCGCCAGAGCCGCTGCTGGCCGCAGTGCTTGCGGGCGATCTCGTAGATCCGCCGCTCCAGCGGCTTGCGCAGGCCGAAGTAGTCGCGGGACAGCGTCAGCACCGATTTCGCCTGCACCGCCCGGAACAGCCATTCGGACAGCGTCACGGTCACGCTGACCATGCGGCCGCCGCGGGACTTGCGCACGATCTCCCAGGCCTCGATCAGGCCGAAGCCCGACGTCGTCTCCTCCTCGCCCGTGGTGATGTTGGTGGTGATCCGGGTGCCCGCCAGCCGCTCGAAGGCCTCGCAGAGGCGGGCGTAGCTGTCGCCGCCCGTGTCGCGGCGCGTGGCGATCAGCAGGTCGTGGGCGGTCAGCGTCAGCTTGCGCGCGATCTGGCGTCCGGCGTTCACGGCCGCCATCAGCTGGCTGATGCAGTAGATCAGGATGTCCTTGTCGTGGATCGTGGCGCGGCCCCGGACCGACGGCGTCACCGTGATCGTCGTATCGCCGCGGGCGTAGTGGCGGATCGTGCGGTCGGGCCGGGTCGAGAGCGAGAACATCGGATGTTCCATCCCGCCCATGTCGGTCTTGGGCGCGGCATCGAAGATGTCGCAGACGAAGAAATCCGCAGGTCCCCCCTGCCCCGTTGCCAGTGCTGTCATTGCCCGCACCTGTCCGTCTGTGGCCCCGGTTGTTGTGGGGTCCTGCTGCTCTGCCGGTCGTTGCCGGAATCACCCGAAGTCTCTTCGTGGTTTCAGTGACACTCTAGAGTTATCCACAGCCGTCTGTAAACCGCATGTGATCGGCGGATCGGAGTCGCCGCTTTGGGGTATCAGAGTCGCCGCTTCGGGGGATCGGAATCGCAACGGTGTTTCGGAGTCGCCCGAAGCCCAGCGACAACAGGGGTTTGCAGAAAAGGCAGGACATCGTAACAATGAACTAACGAATTTTAACACCGCTTTTTTTTTTGCGCCCCGGTGACGGCCGGTCGCCCTGCGATGAAAACCCCCTGATTTGCGAAGAAAAAGAAGGTCATGTGCAACCTTTTCTTTCATGTGCGATGTTTTGTGGTATCTTGCCCAAAAGGCCGCACATAAGGCCCCCGCAGACCACAGGCACTATCAGGACAAGGGTTTCCGACCATGAGCAGCAGCACCCCCCTCCCCCCCTATTTCCGCATCAACCCCGATGCGGCCATGGCGGACCTCGACGATCCGGTGACGACCGCGGGCTTCGCCGCCATCGCCTCCTCCGCCCGCGACGGGCGCGACGATCTGGCGGGGCGCGGTCTGGCAGAGGACGGCAAGCGGCACCTGCGCCTCTTCTCGACCTGGGAGATCACCCGTTATCTGATCCCCGTCGCCCAGGCCCATTTCCGCCGCGTGCTGAAGCAGCATCCGGACTGGCCGCAGGGCCGCAGCGAGACGGAGGCCGGCGCCAAGTGGTTTACCTTGGACGAGGTGCTCACCTTGCGCGCCCACTTCGGCAAGGAGGGGTCGAAGGCCAAGGAATACCAGCCCTACCGGCCCAAGGACCTGCCCGCCAAGATGGTCGCCGTCGCCAACTTCAAGGGCGGCGTCGGCAAGACCTCCACCGCGGCGCATCTGGCCATGTCGGCGGCGCTCGACGGCTACCGGGTGCTGGTGATCGACCTCGACAGCCAGGCCTCGATGACCTCCGTCTTCGGCGGCACCGTGGCGGACGAATGGCAGACGGTCTTCCCGCTGTTGGCGCGTCACTATGCGAAACATCTGCAAAGCGACAACCAGCGCCGGATGGACCGGGGCGACAACCCGATCCCGCTCGACGACACCCTGACCGAGGCGCTGGGGATGACCGCGCAGAGCCTCGTGCAGAATACGCACTGGCCCAACATCGACCTGATCGGCGCGCAGCTGAACCTCTACTGGGCGGAATTCCAGGTGCCCGTTTGGCGGATGCAAGGCCGCGGCTGGAAGCTCTGGGATGCGTTGACCGACACGCTGGAGGCGGACGGGATCCTCGACGCCTATGACGTCGTCTTCATCGATACGCCTCCTGCCCTCGGCTACCTCACGATCAACGGACTGGCGGCCGCCGACATCCTGCTAGTGCCGGTCGGAGCAAGCTTTCTGGAGTTCGACTCCACGGGCCGCTTCTTCGACATGCTGCACACCACCTTCCAGTCGATCGAGGAGGGCGAGAACCTCGCCGCCCGCGCGCTGGGGCGCCCCGAGATGGCGTTTCAATGGGACGCGGTGCGCGCCGTCGTCACCCGCTACGACGGCAACCAGCAGGCGGAACTGGCGGGGCTGATGCAGGCCTATCTGGGCAAGACGCTCTCGCCGCACCGGCAGGACTTCACCGCGCTGATCGGCCAGGCCGGCGAGCAGGTGCAGGGCATTTACGAGGCCGACTACCGCGACTTCAACCGCGAGACCTATGCCCGCGGGCGCGAGACCTTCGACGCCACCTACGCCGCCTTCAAGACCCTGCTACTGGGGGCTTGGCGCAAGGACGAGATCGCGCTGCGGGACGCCGAAAAGGCGGCCACCGGGACGGCGGCGGAGTGATGGCTATTTTACATAATATGTATCGCATGCGAAACATTTGCTTTTTGCAATGTATTTTCGGGGTCCGAAGTCACCCCACCGCACGGCCCGGTCACGGGGCGTTTACCACGCCTGACCACCCTGCCCTTTTCGCGAAAGGTGTCCCCCATGGCCAAACGTAAACGCCTCACCCCCCTGCCGAGCGCCACCTCCGGCGCCCCCCGCCCTGCCCCGCAGGCCGCTCCCGAAACCAAGTCCGCAACGACACTGGCCCGGGGATTGGGCTCTGTCCGTCCTCCGATCGCAGAGGTCGCCCACGACGCCGCCTCTGCCAATGCGCTAGCCGAGGTCGCCCAGACCCTGACCGCCGCCCGTGCCGAGGGGCGGCTGATTCAGCGCCTGCCGTTGCACCTGATAGATGCAGAGCATCTGGTGCGCGACCGTCTGGTGTCCGACCCCGAGGAGATGAACGTTCTCAAGGAGAGCATCCGCCATCGCGGTCAGCAGACCGCGATCGAGGTCGTGGCGCTGGAGGATGGTCGTTACGGCCTGATCTCCGGCTGGCGGCGTCTGGGCGCGCTGCGCGATCTGCTGGTCGAGACAAAAGCACCTGCGTTCGAGACGGTTCTGGCGCTGGTCCGCACACCTGCGGATGCGGCGGAATCTTACGTCGCCATGGTCGAGGAAAACGAGATCCGCGTCGGGCTCTCGTTCTACGAACGCGCCCGCATCGTAGTGCGTGCCGTCGACCGCGACGTGTTTCGCAGCGATCGCGTGGCACTGGCCCAGCTCTTCGCCGCCGTGTCCCGGTCGAAGCGGTCCAAGATCAACCAGTTCATCACCATCGTGCGGCAGTTGGATCAGGGTCTGAAATACCCCACGGAAATCACTGAACGCAGCGGCCTCGCCCTTGTACAGGCTCTGGACGCGGACGAAACCCTTGCCCAGAGACTGCTGAAGGCCCTCGCTGCTCAACCTGATCGGAATGCCGAGGAAGAAGGCCAGATCATTACCGACACCTTGACCGCAACGGGACCGGTGCCGATGGCCCCGCTGATCACCGGCGAACGCCCACGCAAGCATTCAGAGCCTGAACCCCTGTGCGAGGGTCTGATGCTGCGGGTAGAAAGGGACGGCGCCTATCGCCTGACCGGCCCCGCACTGGAAAACCGGTTCTTCGTCAGCCGCCTGATCGCCGCGCTGCGTGACCTCGACAAGGCCTGATCAGGGTCTATTAAAAGGTTTTCAGGCTCTAAACGCAGATTTTCCAGAGTCTGTTTTGCAGCGTGACAGCATGCAAAAGGCCCGCATCGGCGACGATGCAGGCCTTCGCTATTTTACATAATATGTATCGCATGCGAAACATTTGGATTTAGAAATGTATTTTTAAAGTTCCCTAGTCAATATCTGCAGATTGTTGTCGTTTAATTCACGTATTGACCATTCGATGAACTTTAGCGCAACGCCCACGTTGTCCTAGGATGCCGTCGCGCAGGCCCATGCGCATCATCTTGTAGTAAAGGCGGCGTTCGGTGCCTTTACAGTGCCGTCCGCGGCGCCACCAGATCAGAGTGTAATAAACCAAAGCGGCGGGGAATATCAGCGGGCCAGCGGCCTGGCGGGCGATGTCGACGCCGTTGCGGCAGTGATAGTAGATCTTCCACAATGGGCGATAGACGAAGCCGTCGCCCATGGTGCCGCAGTCGTGGGTGAAGCGGACCTTGGGAACGAAGGCCATGGCGAAGCCCGCCCGGCGCAGGCGCAGGGAATAGAGCACGTCGTCGCCGTAGATGAAGAGTCCGCCCTCTGGCAGACCCGCCCGTTCCCAAGCGGAGGCCTTGACGAAGTAGCCGACGAAGGAGGCGACGTCGATCGGTAGGGCAGGGGCGTCCGGGGCGAATTGCGCATCGGTCAGGTGAAAGCCAGAGCGGGTGCCGCGCAGCAGGGTCCTTGCGAAGAGGCCAAGGTTCCAGAACGGATTGCGCGAGGGGCGGTTCATCTCGCAGAGCGTGCCGTTGGGGTAGAAGACCGCGGCGACCACGATGCCGAGGTTGGGGAAGCCCGCCTCGAGCGTCGGTGTCTCGCTGCGAAACGTGTCCAGCGCGCCGGGCTGGGGCCGGGCGTCGTCGTCCATCAGCACGACCCAGTCGGGGGAGAGGTGGTCGCGGGCATAGGCCATGCCCGCCTCGAACCCGCCGGCGCCGCCGGTGTTGGTGGGCAGGGTCACGACGTGGACGCGGTCGTCACCTTGGCTCGCCAGCCAGTCGGGCGTGGCATCGGTGCTGGCGTTGTCGACAACGACGATGGCATCGACGGCTTCATCGCGCAGGGCGGGCAGGGTGATCTGCAGCTGGTGCAGCCGGTTGAAGGTGACGACGATCGCGATGAGCCTCACAGCGGGGCCCCCGAGAAGCGCGGGGCAGGGGTGCCGGTGCTGCGGGCAGCGAGGAAGGCCGCAGCGAGATCCAGCGCCTCGCGGATCGTCACGTCCATGTCGAGGTAGCGGTAGGTGCCGAGGCGGCCGACGAAGGTGACGTTGGGAGCCTCCTTTGCGAGAGCCACGTAATCGGCGAGCAGGGATTTCTCCTGTGCGAGGCGGATCGGGTAGTAGGGGATGTCGTCGGGCCCGCAGGCCCGGGGGTATTCGCGGTAAAGCACTGATTCGGCGTGGCTTTCCCAAGGGGCGAAGTGCTTGTGTTCGCTGATGCGCGTGAAAGGTACATCGGCACCGGGATGGTTCATCACCGCACAGCCCTGCCAGTCGCCCGTCGCGCGGAAGGTCTCGAAATCCAGTGTTCGGTAGCCGAGGCGCCCGAGACGGTAATTAAAGAATCCATCAAGGGGGCCGGACCAGAAGACGTGGTTCCAGTCGGCGGCCTCGGACGGATCAAAGACAGTCTCTAACCGGACGGAAATGCCGGGATGATCGAGGATCGCCGCGACCATGGCAGTATAGCCATTCTCCGGTATACCCTGGTGGCGGTGGAAGAAGTAGTTGTCGTCATAGGTGAAGCGCAGCGGCAGGCGCTTCAGGATCGAGGCAGGCAGGTTGGCGGGCGAGGTGCCCCACTGCTTTTCCGTATAGCCCTTGAAGAAGGCAGCGTAGAGGTCTGGACCCACGAAGGCCAGAGCCTGCTCCTCGAAGGTCTGGGGATCGGGAATGTCGGCGGTCCGGGCGGCTACGAAGGCGCGCGCCTCCTCCGGCCGCATGGCCCGCCCGAAGAACTGGTTGATCGTGTGCAAGTTCACGGGGAGCGAATAAACCTGACCGGCGACGGTGGTCTTGACTTGGTTCTTATAGGATCTGAACCGGGCGAAACGCTGGACGTAGTCCCAGACTCTGTCGTCGTCGGTGTGAAAGATGTGCGGGCCGTAGACATGCACCATGACGCCAGTCTGCGGATCACGCGCCGTGTGGCAGTTGCCGGCCACATGGGAGCGGGCATCGACCACGGTGATCGCGTGACCGGCCTCGGCCAGTTGCCGCGCCAGAACGGCCCCCGACAGGCCGGCCCCCACCATCATCAGCCGTTCGGTCATTCTGTCTCCCTCTCGCGGTGCATGGCGCGACTTAGCGGAAAACCCGAGCCACGGCAAAGGGGCGCGCATCGCGGGGCGGTAACCGGGCGTGGCGGGTCTTGTGGCTTGCGTGACAGGGGGCACAAAGGGTATGCGCAAGGCAGAGATTACAAGGTCAAAGGCACCGGTTTCCCGGTGCGGACATTCCGGGGGACTTCTTGAGGGTCACGTTTCGCCGCATCTTCATGCTGGGCCTGTGCCTGAGCCTGGGTTTCGTGTTGTCGGCCTGCAACCTGCCTCGCGGCGCGGGGTTCCGGAACGAGGTGCTGTCGGCCAAGGCGGGCGTCGACGAGAACGGTAAGCCGGCCTATGATTTTGCGGTCTTCTCGGTCACACGCGCCAGCCTGCCGCTGCTGGCGGGATGGCCCGGCAATGTCACCGGCACGCTGCCGTGGATCGGACAGGTCGACCAGCCCGCCAGTATGATCATCGGCCCCGGCGACATGCTGAAGATCAGCATCTGGGATGCCGAGGAGAATTCCCTACTGACCAACCCCGGCCAGCGCGTGGCGCAGTTGCAGGACGTGCAGGTTGGATTCGATGGGCGGATCTTTTTGCCCTTCGTCGGCAACATGAAGGTATCCGGCATGTCCCCGGCTACGGCGCGGGAACGTATCCAGGACATGCTACTGAACACGGTGCCATCGGCACAGGTGCAGCTCAGCGTGGCACCGGGACGGTCTAATACAGTGACGCTGGCGTCGGGCGTGCGCAATCCGGGCGTCTATCCGCTGGCCGACCGCAATGTAAGCCTCTTATCGGTGATCGCCCAGGGCGGCGGCGTGCCGGACCAGTTGGTGAATCCGCGGGTCAAGTTGTTCCGGGGCGGCAAAGCCTACGGCGTGTCGATGGACCGGCTTTTCGCGGAACCGAACCTCGACACCACGCTGCAAGGTGGCGACCGGATCCTGGTGGAGGCGGACGACCGCTACTTCCTGTCATTGGGGGCGGTGACGCGGGAATCCCTCTATCCCTTCCCCAAGGATCAGGTCAGCGCGCTGGACGCGCTGTCGATCATGGGTGGCGTGTCGGCCCTGCGGGCCAACCCGCAGGGCATCCTGATCCTGCGCGACTATCCATTGTCCACGGTGCGGCCTGTGGCGTCGCCCAATGCGTCCCCCAGCCCCGAGGGCCCGCCTCGTGACCGCGTGGTCTTTACCATCGACCTGACCAAGGCCGACGGGCTGTTCAGCGCCGGCAAATTTCAGATTCAGTCCGGCGACCTGATCTATGTCACCGAAAGCCCGCTGGGCACAGCGACCAATCTTCTCAGCCTCTTTACCAATGTCGCCCGAGCCCGAGAGCGGTTGCAGCAGTAATCCGCGTAGCTGTCCGCGATGTAGGCAGCCTTCTGCCGGTTCCACAAAACCCCGGCGGGCCGCAGTTGTTTTCGCACAGGCGAGTGTCCTAAACTTCACATTGTTTCCGTTACGGCAACGCAGAGTTGTTGGATTCGACAGATCTGCCCCTTCCGAGGCATATCCTTGCCCCGCCCATGACCCATTTGGTAACTCTTGTCGGCCTATATTTCCAAGGACTGCCTGCCGGATCTGCCCCGGCCTGCGCCCTTGTCTTGATGTAGAAAACGAGGCTGCCTATGTCGCTGAGCGCAGGTGAACAATACCTGATCGAACTGATCAACAGGGGTCGACTGGATCCCGCCGCAGAAGCGGCACGTTACAACCTGAGCCTGAATGCCAGCCTGTCGCAGGGCACCATCAACACCAATGCCAAGCAGGTCCTAGCCCCCAACGATCGGATGGAAGCCGCTGCCACCCAGCATAGCCACTGGATGCTGGCCAATGACAGCTTCACGCACGCGGGCGCTGGAGGGGCCAACGCCGGCGACCGGATGCAGGACAACGGATATACCTTTACCGGCAGCTGGGGCTGGCGCGAGAACTTGGCTTGGCTGGGCAGCACCAGCGACATCAACCTTCAGAAATCCATCGCCCAGCATCACGAGGGCCTTTACCGGTCGGAATCCCACCGGGTAAACACCTTCGCCGAGGGCATGCGCGAGATTGGCGTCGGCCAAGTCGGCGGTGACTTTACCTATCAGGGCAGAACCTACCAGTCCTCCATGGTAACTGAGAAATTCGCCGTGTCAGGGACCGATGTCTTCGTCACCGGTGTCGCCTATCGTGACGCGGATCGTGACAATTTCTATTCCATTGGCGAAGGTCGGCAGGGTGTGCATATTTCGGGCGGAGGCTCCTCTGACACGACCGCGAGCGCGGGAGGTTACGCCGTCAGCATGGCGGCGCAGGACGATGTCACCATGACCGTCGCAGTGGGCAGCAAGATCATAGGGCATTTGGTCGTTGATGCATCGGATGGAAACGTCAAGATGGACGTAGTCACCGACGTCCAGGGACGCGAGGTTGCGCATGTCTCGTCCTCAGCCACGCTGCTGGACGGAATCCGGCACGCTACCTTGCTGGGCAGCGCCGACCTTGACCTGAACGGACAGGGTGCGCGGAACCGTCTGAACGGTAACGGGGGTGACAACGATATTAGGGGAGGGGGCAGTGGCGACTGGATCCATGGCGAAGAAGGGAACGATATGCTTCTTGGAAATCGTGGCAACGACAGGCTTTATGGCGAAGAGGGCAGAGATCTGCTTAAGGGTCATAGCGGTCGGGATCGGCTCTGGGGCGGCACCGGCGATGACCACCTCTACGGTGGCAACGGCAAGGATGTGTTGAAAGGGGGCGGTGGCGACGACATGATCCTTGGCGGGCGGCATCGGGACATCCTGAAAGGCGGCGCGGGCGACGATGTCCTGAACGGTGGCGACGGCAACGATGTTCTGCGCGGGAATGCAGGGGCCGATACCTTTGTCTTCGACCAGGGGCGCGACAGGATCAGAGACTTCCGCGACAACGTCGATACGATCGCAATTGATGCCGACCTGGCCCGCGGCCGGAGTGTGGCGGATATTCTAGATGACGCATCCATCTCTCATGGTCGCGCGATCCTAGATTTCGGCCACGGCGATGTGCTGACAATTGACCACGTCGACAACCTGAATATTCTGGCCAACGACCTGATTATCAACTAGGCCTGTGCACCGCCCGTATCCGGGCGATCTGTACGAGGCGCCGATGACCAAATTCACACAGACGGGCCCCTTGATCTTGGGGGCCTCGGGACGCGTGGGACGCGCGCTGGCCAGGGCTTGGCCTGCGGGCGCGCCCGCCCCCCTGCGCCAGAGCCGCGATGGGGCAGGGGGCATGCTGGCCTGGGATATCCTGAACGCCCCCGCGCCGGATCTGCCGCCCATCGACAGCGTCGTCGTGCTGGCCGGGATTGCCCGAGGCACGGACAAAGCTTTGACGCTGAACACCTCGTTGGCGCAGACGGGTGCGGACCTAGGGGAAAGGCTGGGCGTACCGGTACTTGTCGCGTCGTCACAGGCGGTCTATGGCTCACAGCCGGGTCTGCTGCGAGAAGATCAGACCCTGAAACCCACCAGCGCCTATGGTCGTGCCAAGGCCGCAATGGAGGCCGCCGTCACCGGCCCCCATGTTACCCACCTGCGGATCGGCAACGTGGCGGGCTGCGACGCACTGGCTGCGGGGATCGCGCAGGGGGGGGTGGTCCTGGACCGCTTCGCGGACGGGCAGGGACCGCGCCGGGCCTATTGCACGCCACACGACCTGGCGCGAGTGCTGATCGGTTTGGCGGCTGCGCCGGCCCGGCCACCGGTGGTGAATATCGCGCGCCCGGGCATTGTTGCGATGGCGGATGTGCTGGATGCGGCGGGCGTTGCCTTCAACTGGACCCCGGCTCCGGCCGAGGCGCTGCCCGAAATGGCACTGGATGTGACCCTGTTACAAGGCATCTGCCCCCTGCCCCCCGCCGATGCGGCGGCCGTGGCAGGGGCGCTGGCATGACGCCGGGAAAGCGTGCGCTAGACCTGACTCTCGCGATTCTGCTGGGGGTGGTGCTGCTGCCGGTGCTGGCGGTGCTGCTGGTCGTACTAGCGGTGAGCGAAGGGCGCCCGCTGTTCTATGTCTCCGAGCGGATGCGCGCACCAGGGCGGCCCTTCGGCCTGATCAAGCTGCGCACCATGCCGACGGGGGCCGACCAGGCCGGCGGCGTGACGGGGGGCGACAAGCAACGCCAGCTGAGCCGGATGCACCGCCTGCTGCGGCACACCCGCGCGGACGAGATCCCGCAGCTTGTGAACGTGATCCGCGGCGACATGAGCCTCGTGGGCCCGCGCCCGCCCCTGCGCCGCTATGTGGAGGACTATCCAAAGCTTTACTGTGTCGTCCTGCAAAGCCGGCCGGGGATCACCGGTCTGGCGAGCCTCGTCTACCACAGCTACGAGGAGCGTCTGCTCGCCGCCTGCACCACACCCGCCGAGACCGATGCGGTCTATCGCCGCCGCTGCGTGCCCGCCAAAGCGCGTTTGGACCTGATCTATGCACGGCACCGGTCCCTATGCTGGGATCTAGTCCTGATCGGGCGGACGGCACTAAAACCATTTTGCAGAGATTAGATGTAGTCGATCTGCGCGGCGAGCATGGCCCAATCGGAGATATGGTCCAGCGCCAGGCGGTTGCCCCGCTGAAGTCCAGCACCGTATCACCGCCAACCACGGTCGCATGCAAATAGCACGTCGGACCGCATCAGGTTACCGTTCCACAGGTCGGATCCCAGTGATAGGCGATCCAGCCCGCTGTTGAAATCGGTAATCCGGTCGGCACCGGTGATGAAGACGAAGGTGCTGGACCTAGGCCCGCCGGTCCTCACGTCGATCCCGCCGCCGTCTCACGGGATGTCGTCGCCCACGCCGCCTATGACGATTTCGGTGCCTGGGGTGCGGGCCAGGGTCTGTTCCCTTGGGGCCACGACGAGGGCCTGCCCTTTGGGACCCGCGTAGTAGCGCAGGCGGGGTAATGCCGTGCTCGGAGCTTGAGGTCACGAAAATATCGAGTCCGTTGCTGTTACCTCGCACCGCGATAGCGGAGACGTTGTTGAGGGTCATGGCCGAAGTGTCGGCGCGGGTCAGCCGCTGCCCGTTCGGCAGTAGCTTCAGCAACGTGATGCCATCGTCGCCGCTGCCCGCAATGACGAAGACGTCGCCCCGGTAACTCATCACCTCGAATGCCGCGACATCGCGGAAGCGGGTGTCGCAGGTATCGAGCAGGTGATCGGTGATGGTCAGTGAGCCGGTCGTGGCATAGAGTTGTCCGCTTTGAAGCGCGAGGTCGGTGAGGTGAGAGATATTGGTGGCGCGGGCGCACATGACTCTGGTGACCCGTGTCAGTTCTCCCACGTCGCGCTGCGCAGCCCGACCGGTGCAGCAGTGCCGCGGCCTTTCGCCAAAAACGGCCTGCGCGCTTGGGGATGCTTGAAAAATGCGGGCCGTGCGCCCAGAAGAACAGGGCAGTAAAGATAACGGAACCGATGATGTACAGATGGATCAGCGCCATGTCGCGCCGTGCCAAGCGGGCGCTGCTACTGAGCGTTGACGTGGCCCTGATCCCCGTAGCACTGCTGGCTGCGGCGGCCCTGCAGGGGACGCCGGGCCTTGATGAGGTGGCGCCTGGTGGCAGTATCGTCGCGCACTGGCTGGCGCTGCCTCTGCTGATGGCGATCGGCGGGCTGCTGTCATCCGTGCTGGGCTTGCCGCTGATCCAGCTAAAATCCTATGAGAGCCATGCCATCGTCCTGACCGGTGTCCATGCGGTGCTGCTGGGGCTGGCGGCGGCGGTGCTGGACGACATGGCGGGCTTCGCCACGCCCGTTGCGAATTTCATCAACTTTGCGCTTGTCTACTTCCTGCTGGCCGTCGCCACACGGATGGGGATGCTGCAGATCCTGCTGGGCATCTACCGGCGTGGACAGGACCAGTCCCGCCTGCTGATCTATGGCGCCGGCGCCACCGGGCGGCAGCTGGCCGCGGCCCTGCGCACGGACGAGACCGTGTTTCCCATCGCCTTCATCGACGACAATATCCATTCGCAGGGTACCATCATCCAAGGGCTGACGGTCCACGGGCCGATGGCCATCCCGAACCTGATCAAGACCCATGCCATCGACCGAGTGCTGCTGGCGATGCCTTCCGCCCCGCGGCCAAAGCAGGCGCAGCTGTCGCGCAAGCTTGAGGACATGGGCTTGGAGGTGCAGGCGGTGCCCTCCTTCGCGCAGCTGACGGGGCGGGTGCCGCTCCTCGACCAGTTGCAGCCGGTGGTGCCGGGCCGGTTCCTAGGGCGCGCCGCGCTGGACGCGGCTCTGCCCGACGGCGGCACCACCTATGCGAACCGCGTCATCCTGATCACCGGCGCCGGCGGGTCGATCGGGTCGGAGCTCTGTCGTCAGCTGCTGGGGCGGCGCCCGGCAAAGTTGGTGCTGTTTGAGATCAGCGAGCTGGCGCTCTACACCATCGACATAGAATTGCGCGCCCTGCTGCGCCGCCATAAAACTGAGATTGTGCCTGTGCTCGGGTCGATCACCGATGCGGGCCTAATGGCGCGGGTGATGGCGGAACACCGCATCCAGGTCGTCCTTCACGCCGCCGCCTACAAGCACGTGCCGCTGGTCGAGCGCAATCCGCTGGTGGGCATGTCCAACAACGTGCTGGGCACCCAGGTGCTGGCGCAGGCCGCGGCCACGGCGGGGGTCGAACGCTTCATCCTGATCTCTTCGGACAAAGCGGTGCGGCCGCAGAACATGATGGGCGCCTCCAAGCGCATGGCGGAACTTGTGGTGCAGGACCTAGCCAGTCGCAGTAAGGGGCGCACGGTCTTCACCATGGTGCGCTTCGGCAATGTCATGGGATCCTCGGGGTCGGTCATTCCACTGTTCCAGGATCAGATCGCCAAAGGCGGCCCGGTGACGTTGACCCACCGCGAGGTCACGCGCTTTTTTATGACGATTCCGGAGGCCGCAAAGCTGGTACTGGTGGCGGGATCCTTTGCCAACGGCGGCGACGTCTTCGTGCTGGACATGGGCGATCCCATTCCGATCTACGATCTGGCGCGGCAGATGATCGTGGCCGCGGGCTATACCTTGCGCGACGCGGCTAATCCCAACGGTGACATCGAGATCGAGATCACCGGCCTGCGCCCCGGCGAGAAGATCCACGAGGAGCTGCTGATTGGCGAGGGCCAGTTGACCACGCCGCACCCTAAGATCCTGCAGGCCAACGAGGCCGCCCTGTCCGAGATCGAGGTAGCCTCTGCCCTGAGATCGCTGCGCAAGGCGATAGATGCCGCTGACGAGGCCGCCCTGCGCACCGTCGTCGCCCGCTGGGTCGAGGGCGGGTCGCATTTCACGGGCGGCGCCGAGGGGCGAAGCTGAAGAACTTGCCGCGACTGAAATCGTGTTACAGGTCAATTGCAATGATCCGTCAGAGCGGACTCAGGCCGGAACCCCGCTTTTACGACATGTCTCGCGGCACTAGGTCAGAGGTATGGGGCAAAAAATATTCATAAAATGACCACCTATTTCCACGTTCAAGAAAATCCGACCGTGATGCGCTGTAACTAGTCGGGAAAAGCAGAAGTGGCGTTGCCGTTGCGACGCTTTGAGGAAACGGGTCGCACAGGGTTTTGCAGGTGATCGCACCAGGGTTTGCCGGGGCCGCGGGGCTCCGTTAAGACGGGCCGACGTTACTGAAAGGACACCCCCATGCCCCCAAAGTTCGGCACATCCGGCCTGCGCGGCCTTGTCACGGAATTAACCTCCGATCTAGTGGCGGATCATGTACGGGCATTTGTTCATGCCTGCCCAGTGGGTACCGGCCTGTTCGTAGCGCGGGACCTGCGGCCGTCCTCACCCGCGATCGCGGAGATGGTGATCGAGGCGGCCTGTGCCGAAGGATTGCGCGTGACCGACTGTGGCACGGTGCCGACGCCCGCGCTGGCGCTGGCCTCTATAAGGGCTGCGGCTGCGGCCATCATGGTGACGGGTAGCCATGTTCCCGCCGACCGCAACGGGCTGAAGTTCTATGTCCCCCACGGCGAGATCGATAAGGCGGACGAGACGGTGATCTTGGCGGGGCTGGGGCGTGCATCCGCCGGAAAAGTCGGAACGGTGACTGAAAACATGACCGCCGGGGCTAATTACGTGGCGCGCAACGTTGGCGCCTATGGCTCGGCGCTGACCGGGCGCAGGATTGGGGTCTACAGCCACTCTGCCGTAGGCCGCGACCTGCTGTTGGAGATCGTCGCAGGTCTGGGGGCCGAGGTGGTGGAACTAGGGCGGTCGGAGAGCTTCATTCCCGTCGATACGGAGGCCGTCGATCCAGACATCCGGGCGCAGTTGCAGTACTGGGCGAAGAAACATGCCCTCGATGCCATCGTCTCGACCGACGGGGACGGGGACCGGCCGCTGCTGGCGGACGAGACCGGAGAAATCATTGTCGGCGACATCCTCGGCCAGATCACTGGGCAGAGCTTGGAGGCCGAAATCGCAGTGACGCCGGTGTCATCGAACACTGGAGCGGAGCGTCTGTTCGGGCGGGTGGTCCGCACGAAGATCGGCTCGCCCTTCGTCATCGCTGGTATGGCGGAGGCGGGCGGCCGCGTCGTGGGTTACGAGGCGAACGGCGGCTTCCTGCTAGGCTTTAATGCGCAAGGCCCAGAAGGACCGCTGCCCGCACTTGCAACACGTGATGCGGTGTTGCCCTTTGTCGCGCCACTGGTGGCGGCCACGGGAGGGCTGCGCGCGCTGGTGGCGGCGCAGCCTGCTCGATTCACCGCTGCGGACCGCTTGCAGGAGGTGCCAACGGAGAAATCACATGCTTTGGTGTCGTCCTTCGATACCGATGCGGGGCGTCGCGCGGAATTCTTAAAGCTCTTAGGCGGGCAGGAGGCGGCGGTGGACCGCACCGACGGCCTGCGGATGACGCTGCGTGATGGGCGAATCGTGCACTTGCGCCCTTCGGGTAATGCGCCGGAACTACGGTTCTACGTAGAAGCCGACAGCCGGGAGACGGCACAGGCGACGCTAGCGAGGGTGCTGGCGATGCTGGCAAACGTTTTAAGTTGATAGCTTCGACTGAATGCAAATCATGAGCCGTCGGGAATCGTAGCGGAAAATTCCGTATTCAAACGGTCTAGTTTCTGAGGATCAGATCAACCGGTTCAGAGGTGAGGCGTAGGGTCAGCGCGTGGCTCACGCTACTACAATAAAAAAGCCCGCAATCATCGCATGGCCTGCTGACCCCGGCAGACGCCTATGATACTCATGACTCGAACATGAAAGCTCCCTCCCAACATGAAACTAATGCGAGAAGCTAAGGTGAGAGCTTATTGTGGCAGAAAAATGGTCGAAAAACTAAGGCTACTTCTGTATTCGTTAGCAGTCAATAAAAAGACAGTGCTATGCAAAGCGTGGGGAAACGTTTTTGGATCACTCAGATTTCCTGTGCTATAATAGCTAGGAATTAGTATAGATTTAAGAACTTACTGAAGGAAAATTAGTTTTAATATGTCGTCAAATAAAGAGATGCTAGCTACTTCAAACAAGCGCCTGCGAAATGCACTTCGCAGTCACGATGGAGTGGAAAAAATTAGAATTATAAAAATCGATAGTTTTATTACTTTTGCAATTGGCCTGATTCCTAAAAGTGGAAGTTTGGTAATTTACGCCATTTCTAGGCAAGCGGATTCGATTAACGTTGTCATCGTTCGTGATGGAAAGGCCCATGAGACCATGACTTTGATGGCCGTAAATGGTCTTAAAAAACTTTCGGAGCCTATGCTTTTCGGAAGCTTTACATGTTTCAGTCATGACATTCCGCACTCTGATCGCATTCACATAGTTTACGATGATAAGGTTCTTTTTGATGCCGATGTTGCTTGTATCGCGCCTTACGCGGGCCATGTCGATAAGATTCAGAATGGACGTATTTACGGCTGGGCAGTCGATTTCGGCCGTTCGCCTAGCGACACCAAGGTTGAACTTTTGATTGACGGTATTCCCTACGCAACCCGTTCGACGATAATTTTAAGGCCCGATGTTAATAAAACTTTTCCTGGCCGCGCCCTTAGCGGGTTTGAATTCAACGTGATTTTGGACGATTTGCCTTGGCATAAGGTAAATATCAGCGTACGCATTTCTGAAAGTTCATATATTTTAGATTCCCGAGAGCCTTATTATGAACCTAAAAGAGGTTCAGCCCATATCCTTGCGCCCTTGCAGCTTCAAAGCAGCGGAAAATCAGTCTCAGTTATTGTGCCGATTTACAACGCACCGCAAGAGCTACGTGAATGCATTAATTCTCTATTAATTCATACAAATTTTGGTGCTGGCAGACATCGCCTTATTCTTTCTGATGATGCAAGCCCTGATCCTGAGGTCGGTCAAGTTTTAAATGACTACGAAAACTACGATGGGTTCATTATTCTGCGCAATAGTATTAATAAAGGATATACTGGCAACATTAACTATGCGATTAGCGTTGCTAAATCTCTTGATCCTGAAGGAGATGTCATTCTCCTAAACAGTGATACGCGCGTCACCCCTCAATGGCTGGAACTGTTGCAACGCTGTGCGATGCAGCGTCCGTCTATTGGAACGGTTTCAGCCGTCTCGGACAATGCAGGCGCTTTCTCGATGCCACAAAAAAATAGTTCCAATCCTGTTCCTGCTTGGATGAATGAAGATGATTACGCACGCCTTGTGACACATGTAAGTGCGCTGACACACTTACGCGTCCCGACCACAAGCGGCTTTTGTATGTATATTCGGCAGAAAGTTTTTGCTGATATTGGTCTATTTGACGCAGAGAACTTTTCTCGTGGTTATGGCGAGGAAAACGATTTCTGCATGCGTGCCGGACATATTGGATGGGAGCATGTTATTGCAGATAATGTGATCGTTTATCACGAACGATCTGCCAGTTTTTTGGGTAGTAAAAATGCTTTAATGGATCGGGCGTCAAATTTGATTCCGGAGATGTATCCAGAATATAGCCAGGCTGTCTATCAGGCCTTCAGCCAGAGCCCCGATATCAATCTCATTCGTTTTAAGATTCAACATGGACAGTTGCGTCATACGAGGCTGCCGCGTCCACGGGTCGCCTTCGTAATTGGCGTTGAAAGCGGTGGTACCCCTCAAACCAACATGGACCTGATGTCGTCCATCCAGACAGACTATGAGCCTTATTTAATTCTATCCACTACAGGAACACTGCGCATTTTTCGCATTGTTGGAGAGGAACGGATAGAGGTTGAAAAAATTAACCTAGGCCATCGGGTTATGCCGATCGCTCATGATTCCGATAGCTATCGTACGGCTATTGCAGATATTCTGCAACGATATGCTTTTGAGCTTGTTCATATTAGACATATAGGCCGCCACGGTTTGAGCCTAATTCGTATTGCGCGTGACCTATCAATACCTGTTCTATTTTCGCTGCACGATTTTTATACTGTCTGCCCTAACGTTAAATTACTAGATGCAGAGAACCGTTATTGCGCTGGTCGATGCACAGAAGGGGGTTCCGATTGCAATATCGAATTATGGGATGGTCGCTATACGCCACCTCTAAAACGTGCATGGGTTTATAGTTGGCAGACAATATTTCGCCAAATCTTACCTTTGTGCAATGGGCTTATCACTACCTCTCCGTATGCCAGAGATCTAATTCGTAGTATTTATGGCCTAGAGGATACGCGTTTTGATGTAATTCCGCATGCCCGTGATTTCGATAACTTCAGTCATGAAGCTGCGCCTTTAGCTGCAAATGAACCATTGCGCGTCTTTGTGCCTGGTAACATTGTTCCTGCCAAGGGCCTCGATCTTATCCATGCAATAAAAGAACTAGACATTGATAATAAGATAGAATTCCATTTCGCCGGAACCTGCAAAGTCGATCTTTCCCGCTATGGTGTTTATCACGGTCCCTATGAACGAGCGAATTTTGGGGATGTTGTTAAATCGATTCAACCCCATGTCGGAGCCGTTCTTTCCATATGGCCAGAAACATACAGCCATACTTTGACAGAGCTATGGTCTTGCGGTGTCCCCGTAGTGACCAGTTCGTACGGGGCAACAGGTGAGCGTGTTGCTGAACATGGCGGGGGGTGGGCACTGACCAATATGGACCCGGCTCTTGTCTTTGCGTTTTTTGTCGGCCTGAGCGGAAATTCGGATGAGATTGAGACACGCCAAACAGAGGTGATGGAGTGGCAACTCGGTTATGGTAGAGACTATAGCATCGCTATCATGGCTGAACGTTACAAGCGCTTGTATCGCCAGACCCTGCGCCGTGCGCCTGGCCGCGAGCTTGAAGCGGTTGTCCTACCTTTTGGGGGCCAGCTAGGTGCTTCTCAGCCTACGACGCATTTAAACGAACTTCTGGACGGAACAGGGGCGGGCATACATGTCATGGTCTGGCCAACGCCGACGTTACATATGCTGGACAAGATTGGTGTGCCGGATCATCTGGTCATCCGATATCATGATGAACCTTCTGAACTAGCCGACCCGTGCAAGGATCTTGCAGATGCACAAACCACTGCGCCGGGGATGAAGCTAGTGTTAGAAATGGCCGCCGATGCCATCGCCTTACCCATGGCAGAGGACTATTTGACGGTCCGACCCGCCCTCGTTTGGCTACTTGCAAATGCTGATCTAATCATTGGTCCAGCAGAATTGATAGCGAAGTCGGACATGCTGCGCGATATCGATCTTGCGTCGATGGTACCTCAATTAGAAAATATGAAGCACCTGCCAAATCTTGCGCTGCCAGCACCTGCATCGTTGCTGCCAGCAGGCAGCAGTGACGCCTCAGCTATTTTCGCGCAACGCTTGGAAGCAGAAGTGGTTGATGGAGGCTCTGCCTGCATCTTCCGTCACAATGAAGCCTTGGTCGCCGCGAACTTTACATTAATCGACTGGAACGCAATGCTTGGAACGCCACGTATTCCAGGAATGGTATCCCTAATTATGCCGACATTTAATCGCGTGGGCCTTACCGAAAAATTTCTGCGCTCGATCTTGTCCATCACCCAAGAAACAACAGAGTATGAAATTATCATTGTCGACAACGGTTCTGTCTCGGAAGCGCGAGATCAAATCAAGATGCTGGCAGGGATAGACCCGCGTGTACGTGTAGTATGCGCAAATACACCGCTTATGTTTTCTGTAGGCTGCAACTATGGTGCCTCATTTGCGCGAGGCGAGTATATTCTATTTGTCAACAACGATATGGAGGCGATAGAGGCCGATTGGCTGGATGCTTTGATCAAACCCCTTCGAGAGCAGCCGAAAATTGGTATTACGGGGGGGCGACTTCTTTTCAGCGACCGCACTATACAACATGCTGGCTTGGTATTTTCAAATCAAACAAATATGGCCTATCATGCCTATCTTGGTGAACCGCATGACGCCCCACATGTCTGCAAGCAACGTATCATGCAAGCGGTTACAGGAGCTTGCATGGCACTCAGGGCTACCGACTGGGCCAAACTGCGCGGCTTCAATCCACTCTTTCTCAACGGTTGTGAAGACGTCGATTTGTGCCTGAGGATGAAACGCGTGCTTCAGCGCGACACATTATATGTTCCTGAATGTCTGCTATTACACCTTGAAGGAAAAAGCCCTGGGCGTGGTCGGTTCATCCTGCCTAACCGATTGATTTTTAGCCGACTTTGGGGTGAATTTATTAAGCCCGACGATCAGTCGCTTTACAGCCAAGACGGCTTTAAATCAGTTCACTATACTGCTGGAAGCCCTTGGCTCGCTAAAGAATATCAAACCGTATCCGTGTCCTTAAGCAGCTAGCTTTCAATCATTTTTCATATTAATTCTTGCTGATAAACTGGACTTGAGCTGATCCGTTGGGCTGTGGCAGATTGAAGACGGACATCTTATAGACTCGATCACACAAACTGCATTTGCTAACCCTGAAAAGTAAAAGTTATCATGAGCAACAATGGACAAGAAAAACGAACGTGTATTCTAGTGCTTGGGATGCACCGTTCAGGAACATCTGCGCTTACGGGAGCTTTAACTCGGGTTGGTATAGATGGGCCTGCCACTCCAATGGATAGCCACGACACAAACTCTAAAGGTTTCTTCGAGTCTAAAGATATATGGAGATTTCATGAAAATTTGCTCTCATCGGCGGGCTCGTCTTGGGATGATTGGCGAGCCGTAGATCCAGTGTGGATAGAATCTTCACAAGGTGTGGAGTTTAGTAATAAAGCTCTTGAGCTGATAGATAAGGAATTTAACAATTCTAGTTATTTTGTACTAAAGGACCCTCGTGTCTGTCGTCTTGTGCCGTTTTGGATTAATGTCTTTAAGTTGGCAGAGGTTTCGCCGGTTGCATTTCATATTCATCGCCATCCTGTTGAGGTAGCTGCATCTCTTCAAAGCCGGGACGGCTTTGCTTTTGAATATTCTTATCTTTTATGGCTGCGCCATATCCTAGATGCTGAGTTGGGTAGCCGACAGATACCTCGTATCTTTACAAGTTTCTCGCGATTTCTTAAGGATTGGCCTCAAGTGCTAAACCAAGCACAGGATGTATTCGGGATCCCTTGGCCAAATTATTCATCTCCAGTGTTCGATGAGATAAATAGATTTATTACCTTAGACATGAAGCATCATAATGATGATAAAAAATTTGAGAAGAGTGACTCTAATATATCAATTTTGCTGTGTGATAGCTTGTTGATTATGGAGCGATGGGTGCAGGGGGAGGGTGAACGAGGGGACCAAGATAAGCTTGATGAAATCCGGCAAGAGCTTAACGCAGCGGCTGATGTGTTCGGATCGGTATTGTACAACACCCATGGTGCGGTGCGAAAAATGAAAAAGAGTAATGAAGTATTAGTTTCTCAGAAGGATGAAATATTGGAACGAGAAATAAAAATGCAACTTGAGATAATTGAAATTCAGAAATCAGAGCTCTCTAAGTTACGCATTAGTTTCGAAAATAGTCTCAATGAACTTAAATTGGAATTGGATTTGATACGTAAAGAACGGGCAGCTGAACGTCTTGCTCAAAATGTGGAGATTGAGCGCGTAAAGAAGTTAGAAAGTGATTTATTTGAAGAAAAGTCAAAAAATGAAAAATTGATAACTTCGAATAGAGCTGAGCTAGTTGTTTATCGGAGTGAAGCAAAGCGATACGAAGAAAGTGAAAGAAATCTCGCTCTACTCCGGTCGGCTTTGGCAAAAGAAAAAGCAGCACGTCAGGACATATATAATTCAAATTCATGGAAGGTCACTGTGCCTTTACGATGGGCGTCTTTGTACTTGCGAAGGTACCCTCGTAGGCGCGATTGAACTGACTCCTGCTTTGACCGGACACTCTTGCATTGAGCAACTGCCCGAAGATCGGACAGTGACTGAAGCTACGGTCTGACGTCTGCTGGTCTCCAAGAGCGAGAAGATGAGCATAAAGAAATGCAGGAACCATGACGCGTGGTTCAAGGTCGGCGTTGCGCTGGAAGCCTTGAAGGGTGAGCGCACGGTGCCGGAGTTGGCGGCCAAATGTGGCGTGCATCCGACGATGATCTATCAGTGGAAAAGGGCGCTGCTTGATGGTGCGTTTAACACCATCGAAACAGATTCGCAGGTGCAGGCAGTAGCTTAAATCAGCCGGGCATCTGTCTAAAGATCGGGGAGTAGCTCAGCCCATGACGTTTAAGGACCGCGCAATGCAAACCTAACCCTGTGTCCACGAAACCGGCAGAAGCTCAATGCCTGATCACGAGGAATCTCCGAGTTCAAAATTACTCGTCCTCGTCAGTACCCATGTTCTCGTGATGTTGGGCGATCGCCTCCTCGACATCATCGTAGTAGGTGAGCTTGCCGTTCTCGAGCACCGCGCCCGCAGTGCAGAACTTGCGCAACTGGGTCATGGAATGCGTGACAAAGACCGCCCCCGCGCCCTTCATTCGATTGATGAAGGCGATCCTGCTCTTGCGCTTGAAGGCCGCGTCGCCGACGGCCGTCACCTCGTCCACGAGATAGGTGTCGAACGGGATCCCGATCGAGATCCCGAAGGCCAGCCGGGATTTCATGCCAGACGAATAGGTGCGCACCGGCGCGTGGAAATGGCCTCCGAGTTCCGCAAAATCTTTGACGAAGTCCTGCAGTTCCCCTGTATCGACGCCGTAGATTCGGGCCACAAACTTGGTGTTTTGCGCGCCAGTCATCTGCCGGTTGAAGCTGCCGGCGAAGCCGACAGGCCATGACACGGTTCCCGTCGTCTCGATCGTGCCGCTATCGGGCTTGGCGGTACCGCCGATCATGTCCATCAGTGTGGACTTGCCCGCACCGTTACGCCCTAGCAGGCCCACCGCCTTGCCAGGCGGAAAGGTTGTCGAGACATCGTCGAGGATGATCTTGCGTCCCTCTGGCGTTGCGAATGTCTTGGTGACGTTCCGAAACCGGATCATCCGCTATCTCCGGTCCCGCAGGGCATAGTAGATTAGGCAGGCGATGGACCAGATAAGGAGACTGAACAGGACGAGCAGACCCAGGATCAGGCCGCGTTGAGGGTATTCCGACTTCTCGGCCAGGGTGGGGGTGATGTAGGCCGCCAGATAGAGGCTTTGCCGGCTGGCTGCGGCACGGGCTCCATCCAATGCGGCCAACGCCGCCGCATAGGTGGTTTCCGCATATTCGCGTTCCACCGTCAATCGTTCGAAATCCGAGATGGTCCGGGCGTATTCCACGCCATCCTCGCCGCCGCCGCCCTTGCCGAACTTCTGCCGCTCAGCGGCGATCAGCTGCTCGATGACCGCGAGCTTGCGGCGGGCCTGATCGAGGCGCGGATCAGTGCTGCTAGCGGTCTCACGCAGCTGCTCGAATTCGATGAGCGCGTTGGCCTGCTGGGTCTGCAGAGTGCTGAGCAGGCCCATCTGGGTCTGGATATCGGCATTAGGGTCGACGATCTGGTTAGCCAGCCGAAACGCGGTCAGCGCCTCTCGCGCTGTCTTGAGCCGTTCCAGCGCAAGATCGAGATCCTGCTGGGCGTAGCGGGTTGCATCGTCGCGGACGACATCGGACAGTGCGTTGATCATGCGCGAGCTTTCAGCGTAGATCGCCTCTGCGATCTGCCGCGCGTCGGCGGGGTCGAAGGCCAGCACCGTCAGTTCCGTCAGGCCCGTGGTATTGTCGTAGGAGATTCGGACCATGCGCTGCCAGTAGTCGGTCAAATCCTCGATGGTGCCATTCGTACTGTAGCTCAGCAGCGGATCGGTGTCGGCATGGCGGGTGTACATTTGCTCCAAATCGAGCGTCGCACCGACCTTGCGCACGATCTCCTGCGAACGGATGAACTCGTAGAGGATATTGGCGTCGCTGGCACTGCCGCCGCCGCCCAGGCTCGCGCTCAGGCCACCGAGAAGGTCGCTTGCACTGGTTCCATCCTCGGAGCGGACGGTGAATCCCAAGGTAGAGGCATATTGATCGGCTGCGCGGGTATAGAGGTAGAACCCCGAGGCCAGGATCGGCAGGAGGACCATCACGACGAAGCTGAGGGCCAGCACCCTGTGACGCCGCCGGCCGCGGGCAGGACCGGCAAAGGGGGCGGCCTCGCGCAAGGCGCGGCGCCGGGGCGTGCTGTCGTCGGTGGTGGTGTCAGTCATCGCAGTGTCTTTCCGTGCCGTGGCTGCCCTTCTCTACCGCGTCGCCTGCGATGGTGCCATGCGGATCGCACCGAGTGACATCCGGCCCGCGCCGCCCCTAGGTGCCTCGGCGCCGGGAAGGTGTTCAAAATCGGGTCCGGCACCAGCGGAGCCTGCGTGAGACGCTTGATGCGGTGCAGTTGGCCCGGGGCCGGCGATCGAACTGGGCGAGGGACTGCGCTGCACGGCAGCGTGGTGGTCGATGCCGCGCGGCTGACCGCCGGGACGATATCATCGGGATGAAGGCTGAGGCCGCAGGCGCCGCCGCAGTGCGCGCAGGGGGGCGGCAAGACGCCAGGGCAGGCTGGTCCTGATCTCGTCCAGCCGGCGCTCCGCCAGGGCCCTGTCGCGGGTAGCCTTCTGTTCGCGGACCTGTGCGGCCCCCACGTCGGCCTCGAGTGCGAGGACCATGCGCTGCAGGGTGGCCAGTTCCGCGTGGCACCGCGCCAGATCCGCGCGCAACCGTTCGATCTGCGCGGTCTGGCCCGTCTCGATGGTCCGGATTGGCTGGGTGTCATCCGACATTGCGGGTCTCCTTCAGCAAGGCATCGAAAATGTCAGAGAGCTGCGCCGCCGTCCGGTCCGGGTCGTGGGCCGCGGTGATAGCTTGCTGCGCGGCCGCACCGATCCGGCGCAGTGCCGCCGGATCCCGCAAGAGGTCCCGCAGACGGTCGGCCCAGTCCTGCGGGTCGGGAACCAGATACCCTGTCACGCCGTCGTCGATCATAACGCGCAGGGCGGACAGGTCGGTGCCCAGTGTCGGGACACCTTGGCAGGCCGCCTCGAGGATGGGGGTTGCGGGGCAGGCCGCGTTGTAGGCCGTCGCCTCCAGCGGCATGAGGTTCAGATCCATGCCAGCCAGAAATGTCTGACGTGCACGATCAGGCATCGGTCTGTAGCAGCGCACCCGGTCGGCGGGCAGATCCAGTGCCGTTTCCTTTGCGTCCACAAGATGCAGGACCGCGTCCGGGTGATCCGCCAGCGCCGCCCCCAGGCCGGGCAGGCAGACCGCAAGATCGCGCGCGGCGAGGGCGGTGCCCGCTGCGCAGCACAGGTGCAGCCTTGATCGCGCCGGCCGCGGCCGGACTGTCATAGCGTCCGCGGGCAGGCTGCCCGGCAGGACATGGATGGACTGCGACGGGTGCAGCAGCCCCGCCATGATCCGCGCGAGCTCCGGCGTGGCGACCGTTACCGCATCGGTCAGGTCCAGCAGCGCCGCCGTCTCGGCGCTGTGCCAGGCCAGTGCATTGGCCCTGAGCGGATCGTCCTGCACCTGCGGGCTGCCGGCGAAAACCGGCCAGACGGCCACCGGGCTATCAATATCGCAGACCACGAGGCCACCGGTGCCGCGCACGGCCTCGATCAGGTCGCGCCGGTGCAGGGTCGCCGCGGCCGCTTCGGCGGGCGGGCGGTCCAGTGGTGCCGACAGGCCGATGAAGCAGACCGCCTCGACGCGGGTCAGCACGTCACGGGCCACATGGTCGATGTCCATCGCGACGCAGGTCCAGCCGCGCCGCTGCAGGCCATCCAGTCGTGCGAAAAGTCGTGCGCGGTTGCGTGCCATGGCGCGCGGGTCGTAAAGGAAGACCACCGACCGGGGTGTCTTCGTGTCTGGCCTGACGTATCCCGCCAGCAGGGCGGACCCCGTTGCGCGTGCGGCGATCTCTGCCAGCAGCGTGCGGGGGGCTGGCCGGGAGGGCGCACCAGGTCGTGGCACCTGCGCGATGACGTCGTGAAGGCCCGGATCGAGAGGCCAACCCAGATCCGCCCCGTTGGCCCCCCTCACGAAGACGGTCCGGCAGCGCGCCAGCATCTGCTGCCCGGCCAGCGACCGAAGCGGCAGGCTGACGATGGCATGGCCGTCCTGCGGGATCGCCCGTCCGCGGGTCAGGATCACCTTGACGCGCTGCGGATCGTCGGCCACCGCCGCCAGAACCCGCGCAGCGTCGTCGGTCAGACGCCCGTCGCCCGCGGCGGCGACGAAGGCCCAGTAGTGATCGTAGGTCGGCGTTCCGGCATCGAGCGCCACGAAATCCGCCTCCGACAGCGGCAGCCGGGGGGCTGCGCCATGCTCCATGATCTGGCGGTTCAGGACCAGCGTCTCGGGCGGGACGACCCGCATCAGATGCGCCGCGATCTCGGCCACCGGTGTGACACTGCCCAGCCGCGGCAACTGCGCCTCCCAATAGGCGGTCGCCGTGATCCCGAAGGGATTGGCGGCCATCAGGAAGCGTTTGAGGAGGGGAAAACCGTTCTCGAGCAGATCGAAGGCCACAGCACTGTAGACAGGGTGGTCCCGCGTGACATGGTCCACGGCGGTGTCGAAGGCATAGCCCAGCCCGATCAGGAAACGGGTCAGCCCGACCTCGTAGCGGCGCACGATCACGCGCTTGTTGCGGACCGGGCGCACGGCATCCAGCACCCGGCGGAAGCGCGGATCGGCGATGATGTCCCGGCGCAGGGCGAGGAAGTAGCTGCCGATGTGAAAGTCGTAGGTCGGATCGTCCTCGAAGTGGTCGATCAGCCCGCCGCGGATTTCGGCCATGGACAGGCGTTCGGACGCAGGAAAGGGTTGCAGCGCGCGCGCCCCGGCCATGCCCTTGGTCGCTTGCATCCCCCACCAGGCGCAAGGTCGGTCCCGCATCATGGCCAGGGTCGCGTCCAGGGGTTGCACCAAGTAGCAGCTGTCGTTGACCAGCAGCACCTCATCATATGTGGAGAGCCGGTCCCAACCGATAAGATCGCGCGCAAGCAGGCTGTAGGAGCCCATGTCGTAGGCCCCGTGACGCCGTGCCCAGGCTCCCTGCACGATGCCGTCAAGTTGGGCCAGTTCTGCCGGAATCATGTCGCAGTCGGCCAGGTAGAAGACATCCGCATGGCGCGCGAGCTCTGTCAGATAGCGTAGCACCGTGGCGTCGATCCGGCCGGCGGGGTCCCATCCGGCGAAGAGGCAGGCGCGGCGCGGCGTGGGCGGCAGGGGCCGGGCGGTCGCGGGATCGAGGCGGACCGGGCGTGGCGGCATCGTGGCCAAGCCCAGGGCGGCGCCCGTCTTGCGGTAGTGGAGCAGCGGGTTGACGGTCGCGGCGTCATAGGTGTGGCCGTGGGTCTGTTCGTACCAGACCACGTCGAAATCGGGGTTGGGACGGCGACCATCCTTCCAGCCGACCTGCATGAAGTGGTCGCAGGGTCGCCAGTTGCGGTGGTCGATGTGCGGGTTGGCCTGCAGGTAGAAGGCCGTGTCAAAACCGGCCGGTCCCTGCTGCGACCCCTGCTTCGACTCGTCCCGCAGGGTCGCGGCGGGCGGGGTGTCGAGGCCGTAGGCCTTTGCCAGCCGCGCGTGCAGGTCGCCATCGAGGCCGGCCAAGCGCGTCGGCAGGTCGGGGCAGGGCCAGCGTCCCAGAGGCAGGCCGAAGCGGGCGAAATGCGCCTCCGGGGCGAGACCGGTCAGCGTGACGTCCGGATGCCCGGCCGCATACCAGCGCGCATCGAACAGGCCCGCCTGCGCGATCGCTTCAGGTAGCGGTGTCACGCGATCCGTCACCGTTCGAGCACACGCTTATAATGGGCTCGCATGAAAATCAGGCCCAGCAGGATCAGGACCAGCGCTACACCGTAGCCGTAGGTCATCGAGATGTAGGTACCATCGTAGGTGGAATAGAAGCCGCGGCGGACTAGGCCTGTGACATGGATCAGCGGGTTCCACCACAGGATGTCCTGGACGAACCGCGGCAGGCTTTCGTAGAGGAAGAAGACCCCCGAGGCGAGGAAAAGTGGGCGCGACAGGATCGACCAGATCATCGACCAGACCGGGAACAGCCCGCCCAGCACGCCGTTGCACAACCCGACCCCGAGCCCCAGCAGTGCTGACATCACGAGGCCTTGGATCACCGGTACCATGTGGATCGTGGTATGCGTGTCGTCAGTCAGCAGGATGCCCGTGATCACGATGCAGAACACCATCAGAAGCGTCAGGAAGTTCAAAAGCAGCCGGGCCAGAATCGTGTCGATCCACGAGACCCGCGGATAGGAGAGCAGTGCGCGAGAATAGTTCAGCGCTCCTGCGATCTTGCCTGCAATGTCGCCGTACATATCGAAGGGCAAGAAGCCAGTAGCATAGAACAGGATGAAGCTCGTTCCTAGCGCCGGCGCGCGCACCAGTAGTGAGAAGGCTACCGAAAGCAAAAGCAGCATCCCCACCGGCTGCAGGATCGCCCAGAGATAGCCGCCGGGCGAATTGCCGTAGGTGCTTGCCATCTCGCGCAGCATGAGTGCCACGATGGATCGGACCGCGACGAAGCGCGGCTGTAGGGGCGGCCCCTGCAGGGGGGCCGGCCTTGTCGGGGCGGTGTCCATCTTAACGGCTGTGGTCATGGCGCCGCGCGCATCGCGGCGGGGTGCGCCGCCGGGATTGGCTGAAACGGTGTAGGCTGCATCCGCGATCTTTCCTGTGGTGTCTCAGCCGGCCTCGGAAGGGCCAGGCCATCCTGCATTGTGACCCTATTCTGCGGGCGTCCTGGCGGCGAGACCAAATGCGGCCCATCGGCACCGCATCAACGGTCTACGCTCAGGGACGGGATTTCCGTATCATAGTTATAGCCCAGTGGAGCGAAGTCGGCGTTGTAGAAGTGCAACGCCAGCGCGCGGGTCTCAGGCGACCAGGTCAGCGGTTCCTTGATGCTGGGCTGGCGGACATGGGTCTCGGGGTTAAGGGCGAGGCCCGTCATGACCGACAGCTGGCCGAAGATGACGTCCATGCCGTCCTCGAAGCGGAAAACCTTGATCTTCTTGCCGACGAATTCGTGCTGCGGGCGCATGTGATTGTCCAGCACATAGGGGTTCTTGGCGTAGGCTGCGATCTGGCGGCGCACCCAGGAATCGAAGGGCAGGCTCGCCTGCTCGAGGGTCTGCCGCCAGCGATACTCGCTCACCAGACGCGCGATTGGATGGCGGATCACGCAAAATCCCTTGTCGTAGAACTTTGGTGGCACGAAGGTGTCGAAGAGTTCTGCATGCATATGCTGCAGGTTGCAACGGACGAAATCCAGCCGCTTGTGGAAATGCAGCGCCCGCCGGGCCCCCGCCTTGCGCATCGCCGTCTCGACGCTGCTGCCACCGGTCTTGGGAATATGGGCGAAATAGAAGAGTTTTCCATTGGCGCTGAGCAAGGTCACGCGATGTCCCCCCCCATGGGAAGCAGCGCATCGAATTCGGCCAGCGCTGCCGTGTTGTAGGCTACGGGATCGAATGACTTGAAGCGGATCCGGCCCGCGACAAAATCCATCATTGCTTCGGAAAAGGCCAATGCATCCTTGCCACCAGCGATGAAGCCGTATCCGCCGCGCAGGGCCCCGCGCGATCCGGGGATGTCCGTCACGATGACCGGCTTGCCAAGCGCCAGCGCCTCGAGGATGACCATTGGCTGGCCTTCGTAGCGCGAGGGCAGCACAAAGCAGTCGGACCGGTCGAGCCAAGCTAGGGCGCGGTCCGAGAAACCCGGCATCTGCACCACGGCCGCCAGGCCGAGTTCATCGCGCCGGGTGCGTGTCTCCTCCAGCAGCGGGCCTTCGCCCAGAATCGTCAGGCGGGTATGCGGATGCCGGGCGTAAACGATGGCAAAGGCGTCCAGCAGCATCGCGTGGTTCTTCTCGGCCGAACAGCGGCCGATGGTAATGAAATTGATCGTGTCGGGCGATATCGGTTCCGGCAACGCGGCGCTGCGGCCTTCTGCGATACGCGCAAGGTTGATCATGTTGCGCACGGTGACCGGTGTCGCCGTAGCGTAGTAGGCCGAGAGGTTTGCGGTGTTCAGGTCCCGGGTCTCATCCGAGACCGCGACAATGCGGTCGAAGTAGCGATAGGTGAAGAACACGCCTTCCAGCAGCGGGAAGCGCAGGTCCCGTTCCGAGACCATGTCGTTGTGCTGATAGATGATGTGGCGGCGCGCATCGGCCATTGCCATGATCCAGGCCCACATCCGGCGGTAGCCGGAGAACTCGATGGCGGCCTCCAGCGCGACAGGGCCGATGATCCGGCGCGCCTCGCGGGTCATCGCGCGTTCCATCAGCGCGATCTGGGTGGGATCCTGCAGCCGGTTCTTGTCATAGAAAGCCCATTTGGCCGCCCGTTCGGCAGCTGTGTAGCCTTCGCGCCCGGTCCGGTGGACGACCATGATCGGGTCAGGCACCTGATCCATCAGGTCCCAGGCGTCCGGGTGCAGGGCCGCCCCGTCGGTCAGCACCATGACGTCGTGACGGTCCGTGTCGATGTGCGACAGCAGGTTGAGCGCCGAGGTGGTGATCCCGTTGCGCAGGAAGCCGCCCATCATGAAGGCGAGCACCGGCTTGTCGCTGGCGCTGACCGGTGCGGGAAGCGGGTCCGCATCATGCCCGCCGGCCCGCAGGATCAGATCCAGCGCGCGTGTGCTGGCCCGACCGTCCTCCTGCGCGACATAGGCCGCGCGGGCCGCGGCGACGATGTCGGCGGGAAAGGCGGAAGGCGCGCGCGGCGCGGCGCAGGCGCGGCGCAGCTCCTCGGGCGTTAGGCACAGGGTCGCGGGCAGGGTATCCAGCGCGATGTAAAGCCCGCGCGTGGCGCGGTAGGTTTCGAGATCCGGTACGAAGAGGACGGTGGGAATGTCGGCGGCCAGTGCGTCGAACAGCAGGCTGGAGTAATCGGTGACGATCACGTCCATGTCGGCCATGACCGCGTTGATATCAGCGTCGGGCGGCACCGGGCGGGTGGTGATCCCCCCGGTTCCGGTGGGAAGGGCGGACAAATCGTCCCGGTTGAAGTTGTGCGCCTTCACGTGCAGCGTCACCAGCGTCTCGCCGTCATGTGACAGGGCCGCGATCACGGCCGCGATCTCGGGAATCTGGGTCTCCGGCTCGCCCACGACGCCCTTCCAGGTGGGGGCGAAGAGGATGTGGCGATGCGCCGGGTCGGCCGTCCAGGCGGCGCGCAGGGCCAGTGTGCGGTCGATGCGCGGCGTGCCGATGTGGTAGGTCTTGCGCCGCCCCAGTGGCGCGATGCCCGCCGGTCCCAGCAGGTGGTCCGTCGCGTAGTCGCCCGCCAGCACGATGTGGCTGGCCTGCAGGAAGTTGCGCTGGCTGTTGGCATAGCGCGCGGGCGCGCCCTTCTCGTCGCGGAACATCGTCTTCAGCGGGATGCCGTGCCAGGTGTTGAGATAGATCTGGCCGTCGCGGCGCAAATACCAGGGTGGAAAGGTGGAGTTGTTGACCAGATATTTGGCGCTGGCCAGAAGACGGGGATAATCGTCACTGGCCCGGGGGATGATGCGCACGTCGGCCTGCCCGCGCAGATGCGCGGGCACCGCCGCGGGGACATCGACGACCCAGACGTGGGTGAATCCCGCGCAGCGCGGATCGCGTCGCGCCGCCTCGCAGATCGCGGCGGGACTGCAGGCGACGCTCGCGGCATGGAAGCTTTCGTAGAGGATTACCGAAGGGTCGAGGGGTGTGTCGATGTAATGGGTGCAGAACAGCCGTTCGGCCCGCGTGTTGCGGTTCAGAAGCTGCATCACGCGGGATTTGGCCCTTTCGTAGCTCGACCGGTAGCGGTCGAACCGGCGCAGCCTCAGGTGCAGCCTGACAAGGGAGTGCATGATCCTGGCGGGAGGTCGTGGCACGGGGTTGCGAACCTTTCTGGGAACCGGGCACGACAGGCGGTCCGGTCAATCAGCGTCTACCTACCGGGGTCGGTGGGCGCAGGGCAATCCCGATCCGCCGTCTGCCCCGCGCCCTGCGGCACGACGGCCAGCCTGGTGCCCTCCGCGCCACGGTGATGCAGATGACCTTCCTGCCACAGGACCAGCCGGGCGATCTGCGCTTCGCGTGCGGGGTGGGGGCGCAGGGCGATGCGCAGATGCTCGACCAGGGCCGCGGGATTGAACGGGAACCGCACGTTCGGGGTGCCGGTGGAACAGTTGAACCGGGTCACAGGGGTGCGCCAGTCGCCGTAGTTCTCGGTCAGGTAGCGGTCGGCGTCGGCGGGGCCGCGCACTGGCAGGCCGGCGATGGTGTAGTCGGCCAGGGCGAAGTCGTGATTGTCCCAGCGGTGCTTAGCCGATCCATGCCAGCGCAGGTCACCGTCCGGATGATGCACGAAGACATCGACGCCGATCCCGCTGGCGTGCAGCAGCCGGTAGAGTGCGGGCCGCGGCGTGTCGCGCCACAGCCCGTCCGGTTGCAGGGCAAGGTCGCGGTGGGGGCTGGTGTTTACCAGCACTAGGTCCTTCGTCGTCCCGATCTGCGCGCGAAAGGCTGCGTCGTCGAAATCCTCGGCGTGGATCCCGATGTCGATATCGTAGTCGTGGGCCAAAAAGGTGCCCTCGCGCACCGCGCCGAGGAAGGTGCCGGAGATGACATACCACGGCATCCTGATCTGGCGCAGTGCGATCAGGGCCGCGCGGGCCTCTGACAGGCCGAAAGCCGGGGCGGGACCGGCGGGCGCGGCGGCGGCCTCCAGGTCTGCGACCGGCATATCGTGGACAAGGGGGGCGGCGACGTCCTCGAAGGCCGCGATCGCCGTCGCCTGCGTGGTGGCGTCGGGCGCGGTGACGATCCGGTGCGCCAGCACGTTCAGCCGCGCCAGGCGGTCACGCGGATCGCAGCCCTTGCCCAGCCAGCCCTGCAGCGCATCGACAGTGGCGGGGGGCATTCCGGTCACGGGATCGAACAGCGGGGCCTGCAGTCCCGCCAGGCGGCCGATCGTGCTGTGGCGCAGATACCAGTTGAGCCGGTGGCTGCCGGTCACCCAGCGATCCTGCCGGAACAGTCCCGCCACCTCGCGGGCGAGGTCGGCGTGACCGGTCAGCGCCGCCACGGCAAGGCCCGCGAGACCGGCCATGGCGATACGTGACAATCGCCCGTGCGGACCGCGCAGCGCGTGCAGGGTGTCAAAGCGGCGCGTGTCCACCCTTGGCCTACCGGGCCGGGGCGCTGTGGATCAGCTTGATCGCGGTCGAGGAGATGCTGGGCGTGCGGGGCAGATAAGTCACCTCGCACAGGTCCGACAGGAAGTCGAACTTGCCGGCCCAATCGTCGCCCATGGTAAAGACATGGATGCCGTGGGTTGTCACGTCGTCGCGCTTCTGGTCCCAGTGATCCTCCGGGATGATCGCATCGACGTAGCGGATCGCCTCGAGCATGGCATGGCGCTGCGCGTAGTCGAAATGCGAGGCCTTGCCCTTGATCCGGTTGAAGGCGTCGCTGGACAGGGCCACGGTCAGGTGGTCACCAAGCGCACGGGCGCGCTGCAGCAGCAGGATGTGCCCGTAGTGCAACGTGTCGAATGTGCCGTAGGTGATGACCTTCTTCACGTCCTGCCCCGCACCTTTATCCCGGTCGCCATGCCCCTTGACGATCATGTCGGCGTTAGCACGTGGCAGGTCACGAGTTCAAGCGGGACGCCCGCGGGCGGCGGCTCGGTCTGGGGGGGGGCGAGTCGAGCCAGGTGGCGCACATTTCGTAGAAATGGATGTCTTGCACGTACCAGGTTGTCAAGTTGGCGCGCGCCTTCGCGCTCAGCGGCGGCACGTCACTATAGTCGTTGCGGTGCGATTTCGCATCGTCTCGGGTCGGGGTGAACTTGCCTGTCAGCCCCAGACGGCGCACGAGGCTGGCCCAGTCCGCCTCGAACCGTTCTTGGCGAAGGATCCAGACCGGCGGCTGCACTGTGAGCAGCGCGCCCCGGCTCTCAAACCAGTCGACCTGATTCTTCGAGGTGTGCCGGATCGACTTGATCGCGGCTATGGCGTCAAGGCCCCGTGCGCCGGGGGCGAACAGTGCTTCGGCCAGATCGTTGGCATGGGGAAATCGCTTGAAAGCCTGCCGTTCGTCCATGGTCCAAGGCACGTTCAACCGGGGCTGCCCCTTGCGCTTGCGGCTGTAGAAGCCGGAGACGAAGCGGGTCAGCGGATCGCGGATCGAGAAGAAGTAGGCATCCTCGCGGGTCAAGTCGCGCAGGTTCGTGTTGTGATCGTGCTTGACGATCCGCCAGCGGTCCTGAGCGGCGTTAACCTGCCGTGCAAGATGCCGGACCTGGGTTCCGGCCGCCTTGCCGATGTGTAGGAAATGCAGCACGCGGGCATTGCTGGCGGCGTCGGACGGATCGCCTGCGGCGACGCTGGGCAGAGTCTCTGGCACAATGGTTCTCTGGACTATAATGACGGTCCCACTAATGGCGATCTGGCCGCGGTGCATCAAGTCCGTATGTGGCGAACGGGCCCCTTCCTAGGCGCGACCCATCCCCGGTCCCGGTGGACATCACCGGGGAAGGAGCCGAAGGATGGATTTGGCCGCCGTCTTCGCCTATAGGCGGCGCAACGCTACGAAAGCAGACAACGGATGATGGAAACGACAGATCTGGACGGGGTAATAATCCTGACACCGCGTGTCTTTTCGGATGCGCGTGGCTCTTTCCAAGAGACCTACAACCGGCACACGTTGGCGGGTCTGGGGATCGACACGGTCTTCGTGCAGGACAACCAGAGCTGGAGCCGCGAGGCCGGTACCGTGCGCGGCCTGCATTTCCAGGCGCCACCCCATGCACAGGCCAAGATTGTGCGGGTGCTGGTGGGTGAGATCTTCGATGTCGCCGTCGACATCCG
>NZ_FQUE01000034.1:2500-5884 GCF_900128995.1 Loktanella atrilutea
GATCAAATCAAGCGCGAAAAGGGCGTTTGGTGGATGCCTTGGCAGTAAGAGGCGATGAAGGACGTGATACTCTGCGATAAGTCCTGGGGAGCTGAGAATGAGCTTTGATCCAGGAATTTCCGAATGGGGCAACCCACCTGATACTTTGTTATAATAGCCGCAAGGCTGCCTATAATGAGGTAAACCAGGTATTTGTAGGCTGAATACATAGGCTTACAAAAGCAAACCCGGGGAACTGAAACATCTAAGTACCCGGAGGAAAGGAAATCAACAGATACTCCCCTAGTAGCGGCGAGCGAACGGGGACCAGCCGAGCCATGAGTGTGATTAGAATGAGTTGGAAAGCTCAACCAGAGTGGGTGACAGTCCCGTATAAGAAGCATGATTGGACGTATTAAGTAGGGCGGGACACGTGAAATCCTGTCTGAACATCGGAGGACCACCTTCGAAGGCTAAGTACTCCTTACTGACCGATAGCGAACCAGTACCGTGAGGGAAAGGTGAAAAGCACCCCGACGAGGGGAGTGAAACAGTACCTGAAACCGAACGCCTACAAGCAGTTGGAGGGTCCATGAGGCCTGACAGCGTACCTTTTGTATAATGGGTCATCGACTTGGTCTCACGAGCAAGCTTAAGCCGTTAGGTGTAGGCGCAGCGAAAGCGAGTCTTAATAGGGCGCATGAGTTCGTGGGATCAGACCCGAAACCGAGTGATCTAGGCATGTCCAGGATGAAGGTTAGGTAACACTAACTGGAGGTCCGAACCCACACCTGTTGAAAAAGGTCGGGATGAGGTGTGCCTAGGGGTGAAAGGCCAATCAAACTCGGAGATAGCTGGTTCTCTGCGAAATCTATTTAGGTAGAGCGTCGTCCGAATACCCTCGGGGGTAGAGCACTGGATGGGTAATGGGGCCTTACCGGCTTACTGATCCTAACCAAACTCCGAATACCGAGGAGTACTAGACGGCAGACACACATCGGGTGCTAACGTCCGGTGTGAAGAGGGAAACAACCCTGACCTACGACTAAGGCCCCTAATTCATGGCTAAGTGGGAAAGCAGGTGGGACGGCCAAAACAACCAGGAGGTTGGCTTAGAAGCAGCCATCCTTTAAAGATAGCGTAACAGCTCACTGGTCTAAACAAGCTGTCCTGCGGCGAAGATGTAACGGGGCTCAAGCCATGAGCCGAAGTCTAGGGTGTATAGCAATATACGCGGTAGCAGAGCGTAGTGTGACATAGTTCCATGTCTCTTCAGCGGGCTTGCCCGTTTTGGAGACGCGGAGCTTTCTGTGAAGCCCCCCTGTGAGGGATGGGGTGGAGAGATCACTAGTGAGAATGATGACATGAGTAGCGACAAAGGGGGTGAGAGACCCCCTCGCCGAAAGTCCAAGGGTTCCTGCTTAAAGCTAATCTGAGCAGGGTAAGCCGACCCCTAAGGCGAGGCCGAAAGGCGTAGTCGATGGGAACCAGGTTAATATTCCTGGGCCGTGGAGTGGTGACGGATCTGAGCCGTAGTTTGTCCTTATCGGATTGGACAGGCTGCCAACAGGTTCCTGGAAATAGCCCTCCTTTAAGATCGTACCCTAAACCGACACAGGTGGACTGGTAGAGAATACCAAGGCGCTTGAGAGAACCACATTTAAGGAACTCGGCAAAATACCTCCGTAAGTTCGCGAGAAGGAGGCCCGGTTTTGACGCAAGTCGAGGCCGGGGGCACAAACCAGGGGGTGGCGACTGTTTACTAAAAACACAGGGCTCTGCGAAGTCGCAAGACGACGTATAGGGTCTGACGCCTGCCCGGTGCCTGAAGGTTAAAAGGAGGAGTGCAAGCTCCGAATTGAAGCCCAGGTAAACGGCGGCCGTAACTATAACGGTCCTAAGGTAGCGAAATTCCTTGTCGGGTAAGTTCCGACCTGCACGAATGGCGTAACGACTTCCCCGCTGTCTCAAATGTGGACTCAGCGAAATTGAATTGCCTGTCAAGATGCAGGCTACCCGCGGTTAGACGGAAAGACCCCATGCACCTTTACTATAGCTTCACACTGGCATCAGGTACAGCATGCGCAGGATAGGTGGTAGGCTTTGAAGCCGGGACTCTGGTCCTGGTGGAGCCTCCCTTGAGATACCACCCTTGCTCTGCTTGATGTCTAACCGCGGTCCGTCATCCGGATCCGGGACCCTGTGTGGTGGGTAGTTTGACTGGGGCGGTCGCCTCCCAAATCGTAACGGAGGCGCGCGAAGGTTGGCTCAGAGCGGTCGGAAATCGCTCGTTGAGTGCAATGGCAGAAGCCAGCCTGACTGCAAGACTGACAAGTCGAGCAGAGTCGAAAGACGGCCATAGTGATCCGGTGGTCCCGCGTGGAAGGGCCATCGCTCAACGGATAAAAGGTACGCTGGGGATAACAGGCTGATGGTGCCCAAGAGTCCATATCGACGGCACCGTTTGGCACCTCGATGTCGGCTCATCTCATCCTGGGGCTGGAGCAGGTCCCAAGGGTACGGCTGTTCGCCGTTTAAAGAGGTACGTGAGCTGGGTTTAGAACGTCGTGAGACAGTTCGGTCCCTATCTTCCGTGGGTGTAGGATACTTGAGAGGAGTTGCCCCTAGTACGAGAGGACCGGGGTGAACGATCCACTGGTGGACCTGTTGTCGTGCCAACGGCAGTGCAGGGTAGCTATGATCGGACAGGATAACCGCTGAAGGCATCTAAGCGGGAAGCCCCCCTCAAAACAAGGTATCCCTGAGGACCGAGGTAGACCACCTCGTCGATAGGCCGGAGATGTAAGCGCAGCAATGCGTTCAGTTGACCGGTACTAATGGTCCGATAGGCTTGATTTGATCCAGTAGAAGCTGGACCGAAATCAGGATGTATACACACCACAACATCAGTTGTGCTGACTTGAACAACGGTCGATCGCGTCTCTGCGATCGACCGGGTGGCAAGGCATGTTTGCTTGCAAACGTGCAGCCACTCGGTCGATCATGAAGACCCGATCGACCGCTGATGTGAAAACGATGGAGACACCCAGGTGATCTGCCCTGTGGCTGCACATTCGCTGCGCGAACGTGCCCTGCAACCCGGCGGAACCACCTCCGTGGTTCCATCGTCTGTGTTTCTTTGGTGTGGTGATCATAGCGTGAGCAAAACACCCGATCCCATCCCGAACTCGGCCGTTAAGTGCCACAGCGCTGATGGTACTGCGTCTCAAGACGTGGGAGAGTAAGTCATTGCCACACCTAACAAACACAGACACGTATCTCTCGAACGATCAAAAGCGACAGGCGGTGATCACTCACCAGCCCATGGCGCGGGATGGAGCAGCCCGGTAGCTCGTCAGGCTCATAACCTGAAGGTCGTAGGTTCAAATCCTACTCCCGCAACCA
>NZ_FQUE01000016.1 GCF_900128995.1 Loktanella atrilutea
TAACGCTCTACCTCTCCCGAACAGATCTCGGCGACGCCGGACGCCCCCAAACAGTCCGACTGGCCACCGAGTCTGACGTCCCCGGCATCGTCACGCGGGCAGCGGAAAACAAGCAGACCCTTTTCGAGATCGACCCCTTTTGGGAACAGCATTCCGATGCAGATGCCAGATTTACTGGCTGGATGAACCGAAGCCTGACGCTGCGTGACCGGGACATGATGGTTATGGGGTCGCCGGAAAACCTGAATGGCTACGTGATCGCTCAGCCCGCTTCACGGCTGCATTTTCCGCCGGCGCACGACATCACCGGAACAGGTGTCATAGACGACTATTACCACCCGGACCTCGCCAACCCCACGGTTCTTGCAAACGATGGCGAGGGCGCGACCATGCTTCTGCGCGCAGCCGAGGCCGCCTTTGCGGACAGAGGGATGGGGGCTGCATTCGTGGTTTGCCCCGCCAAGTGGCGCTCCAAAATCGCAATGCTCGATGCTGCGGGATACGAAACAGCCATGGTTTGGTCCATTAAGCGGTAACGCCCAATAAAATGTCCGTCTAAATAGCCTCCGTTCATGTGTACCGCAGCATCGGTCATAAAGGACTTAGAGACGCCATTCTCTGCACTTGCGCAGACCGCCAAAGAAGTCGGTTTGTTGAATGCTCGAAAAGGTTCGGTGTGCGGACCTTGCTGCCGTTTGTTCTTCTAATATGATCGACCACTTGGTCTCAACCAGCTTGAAGCTTGCGGTTTCAGAAGGCTGCTGCCCACCCGGCATGCCTAGGCACGCCGTGCAGGCCTTGTGCGCCGAAATGTCTTAGTCGGCGGGGTATACCAAACACGGATCAAGAATAATCTGTCGTTCAGCATTTCTGTTGTAGCCGCCAGCAAAGCGGACGATCTCGTCCGAAGCATCGTGATCATGATAGGTGATACACATGACCTGAATATCCTCAGGCTCACACATGATGAGATAGGCCAGTGCTCCGTCGAAATGGTTCTCAACTATGGCACCATCGATAACCATAGATATTCGACCACCGTAATCAGGTACACGGTCGATCCAATCAGCCATAGTCTCGCATGTCGCTGGCGTCCCAAACCCTTCGCCTTCACGAAACGGTCCATCTTCATCAAAGTGGGGTTCGTTCTGTGCTGAGACTGGCGTTGCTAACATTGCCATCAAGCCAAGAAGTATCGTCGCATTTTTGTACTGCATTTTGCCTCACATTGTTTTTGCATTGCGCACCTGCGATCCGCTGTCTGACAACAGGTCATGGTGCGTATGAAGGTCGGGATACAAATTAATTTCTTGCTGAAACTGAATAGTTGGTTGCAGGCATACAGACAAACGACTATTTCTTGTAATAGTCATTAGAAAAATTTGGTCGCATGGATCGGCCCAACCTTCCTTTAACGGCTCTACGCACATTTGAAGTCGCAGCGCGACAGGGGAGCTTCACTGCAGCAGCGATTGAGTTGTGCGTGACGCAAGCTGCCGTCAGCCATCAGGTAATTGCCTTAGAAAAAAGCCTTGGCGTAACCTTGTTCAAGCGAAGTTCAGCGGGCCTCATTTTGACTGACGAGGGGGGTGCCCTTTTGCCCGTCCTGACCGAGACATTTGATCGGGTCGGACATGTTCTCGATCGGTTTCTAGACGGGCAGTACCGAGAAACACTTCACGTCGGCGTTGTCACGACTTTTGCCGTTGGCTGGCTTTTACCACGGGTAGAAGATTTTGCGCTCCAGCACCCGGGTATCGATCTGCGTATATCAACCAACAACAATCGCGTTGACCTGACCCGCGAAGGGCTCGATATGGCGATCAGGTTTGGAGATGGGTCCTGGCCTGGACTGACGAATACGCCCCTGCTAGCCGCACCGTTGACGCCGCTTTGTGCACCAGATGTCGCTACTCGACTTCATGTCCCAGCAGATCTGCTGGGTGAGCAACTTTTGCGATCATACAGATCGGAAGAATGGTCCGTCTGGTTCTCCCAAAACGGACTTAGCTGTCCTGCCCTGCGCGGACCGGTCCTAGATTCATCTCTCGCGCTGGCCGAACTGGCAGCAGAGGGATTAGGCGTCGCACTCTTGCCCTCGCGCATGTTCGCCAATCACATCAGAAATGGTCGCCTCATCCAGCCGTTTCCGCTCGAAGCCTCAACAGGTCACTATTGGTTGACGACAATAAAAGCGAAGGCCGTATCGCCTGCCATGGAGATGTTCGCTCATTGGCTCATGTCGATCGCGGGTTTGAGCGCGGAAGAACAAAGTTAGGTCTAAAACGCAGATATCTTTGCAGGGATCCAGTTGGATTTAACGCACGAGAAGCGTTTGGAACATGACAAAATTGCTGCAGTTTGGGCTCGGTCCCGACTTTCGCCGCAAATGTCATGAATGGCCGCTTTGGACAAAAACCCCTGGTCACAATATGCGGGACAAATACGGTCGTTTTTGTCCCCTTGCCCTACCTCTCGAAATATCAGCATCTTGGTCGGGTCAAAATCCCCACGCAAAACCGCGGATGTTCTGACACGTTTTTGACCCGCTTCCTTCCGCGACCAAGACCCGACCGACTTTACGCAGCATGCGAGCTTCTGGCTATATGCTTGCATGATGGTGCAGCCTTTACCGGCCCGATTCGACATAGGCCAAAAACACCATTTAAGGGCGTGCTGTGTCACCACATAAAGAACTTTAATTTTTTTTAAAACGTATATATATTTTATTTAAATCCAAAAATATTGAGTAGGGCTTTGCTCAAGAATTTCAAATTCAAATTGACCCGTCGTAGCGCGATACAAGGCTGTTTTATATTTTCTTTTTCTATCGTGAGACCCTCTTCTGGATATGCCGAAAGTAATGTGCCGACAAACCAATCCATCCTCTGGCCGACTTGGAAATCCAGATTCCTCTCGCGTGACGGCCGAATAGTTGATGCACAAAACGGCGGCATAAGTCATTCAGAAGGTCAGGGCTACGGTGCGCTTCTTGCACAGGCGAACGGCGATCGTGAGGCTTTCGACCGTATCGAGGCTTGGACGCGGGCGAATCTGTTAGTCCGGCAGGATCACTTGATGGCGTGGCGCTGGCACCCTGAGAGGGGGGTGGCTGGTCAGGATTGGCAATCCGCTACCGATGGAGATCTGTTTCGCGCTTGGGCGCTCCTACGCGCACAACGGGACTCCGGTTGGACCGGTATGGGGGACGCCGTCAGCAACATTGCCCAAGATATAGCGTCGCTTTGCATCCAACCTGATCCGCGCGAGCCAAGCGCTCCACTTCTGACGCCGGGAGCAGAGGCGCGGACCGACCAACAGCGGGTCCTGATTAATCCGTCATACATTATGCCGCGGGCCCTACGTGAGCTTGGGCTTGCGGCAAACCAGCCAAATCTGATCGCCGCAGCCGATCACGGTGAACAGGTGTTGTCTGAGCTCGCGGCCCTTGGGCCTATACCTGACTGGATCGACGTGAAGCCTGATGGCTTTGTGACAGCGCCAGAGTATGGGCGCAGTTCTGGCTACGATGCACTGCGCGTCCCACTTTTTTTAATTTGGTCAGATAGATTCAACCATCCTGCGGTGGCACGTGCGGCGGCTGAGTTTGCGACTGCAGACACTTTGGGTCATGTTGCTGTTTTAACGACTTCAGATAGCGGATTGGTCGCGCAAAGTAACCAGCGGGGATATCTTGCGATTGCCGCTCTCGCTAACTGCGAGCCACTCAATATCTCGCGGTACAATCTGCATCGCCAATCTTACTACCCAGCGACATTGCAACTTTTATCCGAAGTAGCCGAAAGGGAATCGACAAGCTGTCGCGACTAATGCGTCGGGCAGCCATCTACTTACATCGTCAACGCCACTCTAACTGCAAATTTTTGACACATAAGCACGTTATCCAAATGCAAATTTGCCAGCATCAGGAAGTTTTAGCATGAAGTACAAACGTCTTTTGCTGGGAGCTTTGGCCATTATCGTCGCCTTGTGGATCATTGTCGGGGAGCAGATGTCAGGCGCGAGTGCGGATGCCTTTATCAATGCCCGTTTGGTGACGGTCCGCAGTGATGTCGCCGGCCAGATCGACATGGAACGTCGCGCCCTTGGTGCGAAAGTGGGGCAGGGCGAAGTTCTAGCCTCGGTTACAGATCCGCTGGTCGACAATATTCGCCTGAACGATCTAATAATGGAGCAGGACTTTCTATTGTCGGAGCTGGCGCGTCTGACTGCGTATCGGATCGCGACGCAGGATGTTTTGGGCAAACTAGAGAAGAGATCTGCAATTTTTTCGCGCCACCGGATCGAAGAGATCGAGATCATGTTGGACCATGCGAAGGATCGTCTTTCGTTGATCGAACAACTCGGTACGCTCGAGCCAGAGACAGATGCGGTCTTGGATGCTGTTGGGGCTCCTAACGATGCGTTGCCGGCCGAACCGCGCTTTCCCGCCCTTGCGCTCAATCACGCCCGAGAGCGTGTCGCAGTGCTGGAAGTCGCCTTGCGCGCGGCACAGGCGGGTGTTTTTTTGGGGGATGGCTACAACGATGCTCCCAACGCGGAGCAACGCGCGGTGGAGTTGAGGAGCGAATTTGCAGCCACGGATGCCTCCATCGCGGATGTTGAAGCCCGGCAACTGGCTGTCGCCTCCCGTATCGGTCGCGAGAGACAACGCGTGAATGGATTGACGGGGGGCGATATTGCCGCACCGGTCGATGGCTTGTTATGGGAGGTTCTCGCAGCCGATCAAGAGCGTGTCGAACGAGGTGATCCAGTGGTCAGAATGGTCGACTGTGGGTCCATTATGGTCAGCCTGTCGGTTAGCGAGGGGATCTACAATACCTTAACGATCGGTCAGCCCGCCAAATTCCGCCCCTTAGGTAGTAGCCGTGTCTATGACGCGACGGTGTCGCGATTGGCAGGTGCCGGTGCTGCCACAATCTATCGGAACCTGGCAGTCGCCCCCAGCCAGAAGCATCTTGAACGCTACGATGTGACGTTGCTCGTTTCGGGTCTTGCGACCGATCCAGAGTTGTCCTGCGCCATCGGTCGCACAGGTCGTGCGTTCTTTGATCGCCGCCCCCTCGATGGCTTACGTAAGCTCTTCTGATCCTATGTTTTATCCCCATATGACAGAGGTCGAGACCAGCGCGGCATTGTTGCTGTTCTTAATCGGTTGCGGGATAATTCTTCCTGTCATCGTGAACCGAACCAACATCTGGCACCGGTCCACTATACTAACAATCGCAGGCCTTCTGGCGCTGCGCTACGCAGTCTGGCGCGTGACGCAAACTGTTGCGCCGTTTGGTTTTACCATTGATATGTTTGCCAGCTGGTCGCTCTTGGCGTTTGAAATGCTGGCACTGATCGGATCGATGAGCGCCTTCGTGATTATGTCACGCATCACGCTGCGCAGCGATGAGGCGACGCGCCATGCAAAGTGGTGGGGAGACAAAAGTCCTCGGGTTGCTATTCTGATCGCAACCTACAACGAAACGCTGGACGTCCTGGAACGTACGGTCATTGGCGCAAAGTCATTGCGACATGACAATAAAGATGTCGTCATTCTGGATGATGGGCGGCGGGACTGGTTGCAGGACTATTGTGCCAAACAAAGCGTTCGCTATGTCCGACGTCCGGACAACAAGGGATCGAAGGCGGGTAATATCAACTACACTCTTGGTCTGCTGGCCAAGGATCCGGTTCAACCAGATTTCATTGCTGTACTGGACGCGGACTTCGTGCCGCACCGAGGGTTCATATCACGCTCCATGGCGTTGTTTCATGACCCCGAAGTCGGCCTAGTCCAGACGCCACAGCACTTTTTCAACGCCGATCCAATCCAGCACAACCTTGGGCTCAGTCGGTCCTACCCCGACGAACAGAGGTTTTTCTTTGACCACATGCAACCCTGTCGAGATGGCTGGGGGATCGCATTTTGCTGCGGCACTTCTTCTATGGTGCGCTGGTCCGCGATACAGGACATCGGAGGATTTTCGACAGAGAGCATCACTGAAGACTTCATGCTGACCCTGACGTTACAGAACGAGGGCTGGACCAGTGTCTATCTGGCAGAGCCGCTGACAGAGGGTCTGGCCCCCGAAGGATTGAAGGAATACGTAACGCAACGCGCGCGCTGGTGCCTTGGCTTGATGCAGATTGCGCGATCGAACCTTGGTCCGCTTGGCAAGAACAAGCTTCGGTTCCGGGACAGATGGAGCGTCGCAGACTCGGTGTTCTACTGGTTGACCACTTTTCCATTTCGGATTGCCTCTGTCGTTTATCCGCTGCTGTACTGGTTCGGAAACATCACGGTCGTGAACGCAGATTTGCCGGATGTCATTGGCTATTTCGGAACTTATTATATTTGGATTCTGATTGTCCTGAACCTCCTGAGTCGGGGTATGGTTGTCCCCATCCTCAACGACGTGAGCCAGCTGATCGGGGCGATCGCGATCAGTCGCGCCGCGATCGTGGGGATCATCAAACCTAGGGGCCATCCGTTCAGCGTTACTGCTAAGGGAGGTGACCGGTCTAAGGTTGTCGTGCAATGGCGTCTGATGGCACCCTTTGCGGCGGTGCTGTTTCTGACCCTACTAGGCCTCTTGATCGGTATTTTTTCTGACCGTTTCGCCTTTTCCGATGCCGGCGACGGCAAGTGGGTCGTGCTGTTCTGGAGCATCTATAACGTGATTGTCCTATCGGTTACCGTCATCGCTTGCATCGAACTGCCTCGCAGGGAGAGACATATTGCGGACGAGCCGGAGCGAGCGACGTTTCTGACCGAGGGGCGCAGCCGTGATCTCTGGATTACGTCGCTGACGTCAGACACTGTCCGCTTACGCGGCACTCCTTATCCCGAAGGTACCCGCGGTCGCCTGCGGATTGACGATATCGGAGACGTCGAGGCCTATGTGATCGCCCAATTGCCCGAAGGAGCTCGCCTGCATCTGCTGCCAACTGAAGAACAACGTGAGGACCTCATGCTTAGATTCTACGCTGACGACAACATGCCGGGGGTCGCGAGAGTTCGGAGCACTGCAATGATTGCGGATATCGCGCGGCGCTTGTCATTCAACGCTGGTCGATCATGATTTAACGGCTTTTCAAAACCTGCATGCGGGCAAGAGAAGCCGATAATTGTGCCATCTCTTTAGTCCGGCTTAGGTCAGGAGGATAAATGTCTTTCCCCTCCGCAATGTCTTCTGCTGATTGTCCGAGAGTTGCGATGGGCGAAATGAATACGCGCACGAAGACTGCAGTGAGTAGTGCCATAACGACCAACAGGTTGGCTATCAAGATCATCCACTGACCTTTGACGGCTGCAACACTTCCACCAAATAAAGAACCGTCCAGACGGCCAACCAAACGCCATCCGAAGTTCGGTAGATCAGCGTACAGGATAGAAGGTACAAGCGACGAGAAGTATGTCTTCCCGTCCGGCCAAACTTCCCGTCCGTCCAAATCGGCACCAGACATGGATGACCGCAAGATCTGCAATTCGTCTACATTGGGAATTTCATCGTCAGATGCCATAATGATCTGGCCATCAGCACTTGCCAGATACAGCATCAGACCAAGAGCCTCCGCTTGTTCGCGCAGATAAGCTTCTGCCCAGGCAAAGTTGATATGGACGCCTACCACGCCTAGCCTTTGGCCCGTTTCGTCAATGACTGGCATGGCGAGATCAACGAAGCGTAAGTCCGATGGTGCATCGGGGCTTAGGATCTTGGCCAGCAGAACGGCCTTGTGGACGTCACCTGCGTATGGCGCTTGCAGCCCATTGCGGAACCACGGCCTTTCGCTTACATCCGCACCGACCAGCAGGCCATCTGATGCGTCGAGCACCTTCCCGTTCACGTCCGCGAAACCGATCCAGCTGATCCGCGATCCGTCGCCGCGCATACCGTCCATCATACCAGTAATCCGTTGCGGATCACTGCTTGGGATATTTTGAGTCAGTGATTTTAGGTTGCGCCAGTCAGTGTGGAGACTTTGCGCCAGATTCTGACCCGCGGAACTTGCCCGAACCCGCACCGCAGTATCAAGTGCGCCATCCAACATTGTAGATGACTTCGTGAAGAGTAGGAATGCCGTTGAAAGTCCAACTAAAAAAATACCGACAGCCACAAATCCATAAACGGCCCGCGTTAAAGTCAACTGCGTGTAGGTTGGTGAATTTGGCATAGTCTACCCTTTCAGAACGTATTAATCGAGATACCCGCAAAGACAGCTGAAGAATCGAATCTGTAGCCGACGCGCAAACTGACAGGACTTCCTGTCAGACGCTTCGCAATTGCGAGGGATGTCTCAGTGTAGGTAGTACTTTCACCGTGAGAAAGTTCGACGGCCATTCCAGCCTGCGCGAAGCTAAACTGAGACAGCAAGAACCATGACGTGTCGATGCTGTTAAGGTCAGCTAGAAAATAAAGACTGCCAAACTTCGTCGGAATATAACGCTCTGAGGCGATCTTCAGGCCAAAGTCGATGGGGCCAGGCTTGCCATCGTTATGGGTCGTTCCCAAAGATGGACCGACCCGTACGGTGACGAGGTCAGTGCGAAATGGCAGCTTGTATGTTGCGTTGAGTCCTAACGCGTAGCCGCCTTCATATCTGACAGCACCACCGCCATAGGTAAGTTCCCCACGACCGATACTGACCGTCACTCCAGACGTCGTCCCTGACAGATCTGTCTGAAAAAATGTCCCATCAGCATTGGCCCCTGAAGCAAAAAAAATCGCGGCCGAGCAGAGTCCACCACACAAAAGACGAGCGAATTTTGTTCTCATACTCTGTGGGAAACCTCTAGATGTCTTACTCACCCGCGCACCCCAAACATCGCTCCAATATCAAACTACCGAAAAGCCCACAAAAAATCAAGAATCCAAGTTCCGAGAGCCTGCAGAGGAATTATAGTTACATCGTGATTATGAAGCGCATGGGCGAATCGCGGTGAAATCTTAATCGAGACTAAATCAAACCCGGCCCGACTCTTTGGGATGCAGCCGGATCAATGACGTTTTGCGCAAGGCTGCGGGACTTGAATCTCGTGTGACGACTGCTTGGGTAATTAAGCAATGAAGCTAAGCTGCAACCCCGTGATGTAGAACTCTTTGTAGTGGAACTAAGATCGAAAGTGTTGAGCCTTGGCTTGGCTGGCTTTTAATGGTGATAGTACCTTCCATCCGGTCAACCATACGCTTCACGATGGGCATACCAAGTCCTGTTCCGCCGTAAATTCTCGGGTTAACCCCGTCAGCGTGCTTATAAAGCTGCAGTGGTAGCGCATTTCTAAATTTTATTAATTATTTTATTTTCAGTAGTCCGCGATGAAAATTTTACTTTACGATGAAGATATTCGGCCTGATCATTAAATAGGATTGCTAAATGATTCTAATTATAGAAAAATATTTCCCAGATAGCTCTTATCGATATATTGTGGTATCGTGTGTGCAGTTAAATATTTATTTGAGAAATAAAAAAACTTCTTACTGGTGATATTGAGTGATGAAAGTTTGGTTTCTGATTTATAAAGTCCAGACGTCTAATTTGCATGCACTGTAGGTAAAGTTATCCAAAAGGTAGTTTCATAATTTTGCTCTGATTTATAGTCTATTTTTCCAGACATCAGCTCAATGAGGTCTTTAGAAATTGCCAAGCCCAGGCCACTTCCTCCCTTATTTCTTATTAAGTGATCAGCTTGTTGCGAGAATGGCTCAAACATTCTTTTTCGAAAATCCTTCGATATGCCTCTTCCATTGTCTCTTACCAAAACTTTGCAATCATAATTACCATGCAATACGCTGATATGGACATTTCCACCAGGATTCGAGAACTTAACGGCATTAGATATAATATTTGTCAAAACCTGCTTGAGTCTTAATGGATCTGCATGAACCATGACGTTCAGATCCGGGACCTCAAGTGTAAGACTGATATTAAACTTATGAGCAAAAGGCTCGCTGTCAGTAGTTACCTGTCTGACGATGTCCACCATGTCAAGGAATTCCATTTCTACCGAAAAATGACCAGTTCTGAGCTTTTGAAAATCAAGAAGTTCGTCGACAACCTGAATAAGCCGCGCAGTGTTTCGCTGTGCTATGCCGATAAGTTTATTTATCTTTTCTGAACTCATTTCGTCTACAGATTTAGTTAGAAGTCCAAGTGCACCGTATGCTGCTGCGAGTGGCGTACGGAGCTCATGACTGACGGTTGCAACGAAATCGTTTTTAAGTTCTTCAACGCGCTTTTCCTCGGTAATATCAGTCATCGTACCAAGCAAATGCACAGCTTTCCCTTTTTCGTCACGCTCAGTCACCCTCAGGATTGATTTCATCCATCGCCATGTACCGTCCTGAACTTTCATACGAAAGACTGCCTCAGATTTTTCTGATAATCCTTCGATACACTGCGCATCGCTGGAAACAACGAATTCAAGATCATCCGGATGAACACGAGCGTGCCACTCTGCATCTGAATCTGAATCGATAATATCCGAAATTCCAAGCAAATCATACCAAGTCTTCGAGGCGAATCCGGCGCCAGTAAGAAGATCGGATTCAAAAACGCCAATCCGACTACCTTGCAATGCAAGACCCCAACGCTTTTCTTGATCTTCGACTGTCCGTAAAGCCTGAACATATTCTGTAACATCAATAAAAGTTAAAATGTTAAGCGTGCCACTGCTTGTGTCAGGTAAGTGATTTAACTTTATATTGTAATATTTTTTGTTTCCGGTCTTAGATGTTGTGGTTAATATATTTCTTTTGCTATCATAAAATTTACCTTCAGTAGTTGGTTCACTTGTAATTGATAGATTTGGGGTTAGCTCTCTTATATTCCGATCAAGAATAGATTTGCAGTCGACCGCTAGAATCTTGGCTGCCCTTTCATTACAAAAAATGACTCCACCGGAATTATTAAATACTACGACGCCGTTTGGTGAGCTTTGCACAATGTCTCGGAACATTACTTTAACTTCGCTTTGGTTAAATCCAAATAAACAGTATCGGGCAGTTCTTATCTTTCATCAGCCCTGCCAACGTACTTTTCTTGTATCTATTGCAGTCTACAGATTAGACCCCAAAGGAAAAAGTGCGTGCTGTGACGGTTGATAAGTTTGCTGTGTCTAATGCGTACTGTCATAGCTAACGAGCCAATCGTGGAGACAAACGCTTCTATGATGCGAGCTTTTTGGTATAAGCTCGCATGGCGGCCGATAGGGTGGAGCTATATAAAACAGGGGTTTCATGGGTTCTTTGCGCTTTGGATCTTCCACGATGCGTGCTTTCCCGCCATGATACGTGTGTAGCGTGCAAGGATTAGCCCCATGACAGCTCCTCCGAAACCGGCCTGGAACCGCGGCAAGGTGGTGGGCAAGAAGCCGCCCCTCACCCCCGACGAGGTCAGCCTGATCCGGCTGCTGCTGCGCCAGGACAGCCGGACGCAACCGGCGGCGGTGCGGGATCTGGCGCTGTTCAACGTCGCCCTCGATACCTGTTTCCGGGGCTCCGACCTGGTGCGGCTGCGGGTTGCCGATGTGGCGACGCCCCTCGGGGTGCGCGAGATCGTCGAGATCCGCCAGAAGAAGACCGGGACCCGCAATGCCCGCCCGGTCCAGGCCCGGCTGTCGGCCGTCACCCGGGAGAGCCTGCGGACTTATCTGGCTACGGAAGAGCGGCCGCTGCACAGCTGGCTGTTCACCGGTCAGGGCGTGCGGTGGTCGCACTCACACCTGAGCGAGAGCCAGCTCTGGCGTCTGTTCAAGGGCTGGCTGGTCCGGGCCCGGCTCGATCCCGCCCTCTACGGGCTGCACTCCCTGCGCCGCACCTTCCCGACGTACATCCACCAGCAGACCGGCAATCTGCGCGCGGCCCAGCTGTTGCTCGGCCACGTCAGTATCGAGAGTACCAAGGAGTATATTGGCACCGAACAGGCCGAGGCGCTCGATATCGCCCGCAAGTACCATCTCTGAAGTCGATGCAGACTCGGTTGGAGAAGCGGGATTCCGGAACAAGCCCCGCGCGGTCCAAATGCATGGCTGTTCTGCCGAACCATGTTGGACAAATTAACGCTCTATTTTTTGACGTTATCTGTTGGTAGCACGAGGAACTTGCGGACTATCGACTTGAGGCTCTGGCGCTACTGATCCAGCAGCTTGGCCTGTATATTTTGCAACACGGTCTGGCTGGGTGATGAGCAGCACGATTAGCGTGATGATTAAGGTGAAAGCCCATGCCACCACGTTCGTAACTATCGCACGTATCGGGCCGGTGCTGCCCGAAATGTGCTGCTTAATTTCTGACGTTCGCGCCTCAAGCGTGTTCAAAACGGCCGATTCTTGGATCTCCGCTCGAGCTTCATCAATCGATATAGAAGCAAAATTCTCGAGGCGCTGAGCAGCCGCTTCTCGATAAAAGCGCACTTTGTCGGGAGATGGGTCCTTCGGCACCCCTGAGATGCGGGATCCTTCCAGAACATCCTCTTTGATCATTTTTTTGTATAAGGCATAGGCCATCAGGCCGATGGGATCATCAGCGTCGCCTTCTGTCATTTTGTCGAAAGCTGTACTGTATCGAGGGCGATCAGAGTCCGGTTCGCCGCCCCCTTCGCTCATGCTGGTTGTTCAGACTTAGTGCGTTCGATAGCGCGTCTGAATACATCCTTACGTACAACACGAACCGTCTTGCCATTCGGAAGAGTCATACTGCGAACCACCTTCACGTTGCCTGTGCGCGGCACAGTTTTCTCGTTGCTCTTCGACTTGCTATCGTTCGTTCGTCTGATGCCAAACATTTCGATGCCCTCCGTAATTACGGTTCAACATAGTGTTGAAGATACCCTTTTACATACACAAGCAATATTTTTGTTGTGTCTTGCATAGCGTAATCGGGGAGGCGTGGTCGTTCAGGTGGGGTAGTTCCACCGCATTAGCTCATCGACGTCAGCACTGGGTCAGTAGCCGGCGATGCACATCAAGGTCAGCGTCAGCCAGGCGACGGGGTCGACGCCGTTCATTTTACAGGTCTGCAGGAGTGTGGCGATCGTGGCGCACGTCCGGTCAACACCATCCGATCCGGCGAAGAGGCTGTTGTTGCGTGGATGGTCTGGGCTCTGATGACACGTTCGACGATATTCGAACCCAGCTCGACGCGGCTGTCGATCAAGAAGCGCTCGAAGATCTGACGGAGCGTCATGGCGTAACGCAGCACTTCTCCCAGCTTCGACTTACGAGATTCTCCAATTTTCACTATAATTTAGGATCTCCGCTCGACTGTGATATCTTGCTCAATAACAGCACTTTCAACAAATGCACCGAGCTGTCGAACGACGGAATCATATGCAGCAGAGGTTTTTTCTGAAGATCTTAGAGTAAGTACAATAGCTACATTCTGGGGCGGTACTTTCCCTGTGCCTGGTAGAGTTGCCTGATACAGGTCTCGGGTATACAGGCGGGCACGCACACGAAATTTACTTCCAATTGTCGTTACACTTCTCATTTCTCGTTCATGGTGTCGAATGGGATTCCATTTGGAAAGTTCTGTTCGAGCTTCAGATTCCTTTAGTGTCGATTCTTTCATAGTTCCAAGAAGGTTGCTCCACTTCTCGCCATAACCAGTTTCAGTTTTACCCCAAACTTTGTGTTGCAATGATACTTCAATTCGACTCGAAAAATAGTTAGCCATTCCGTACGGTGACACAAGCGGATGTAGCACCGCTGTTAACGCACCGCTGCCTTTTATCTTTTCGGAATTTACCATACCGTCAGGAATGGGAATGTCATCCCAATGATACTCGAAACCGGGCTGTAGCTGCCCGGTCCAGAGTAGCGTTACAGTCCCTGGGGGACATTCCCAAGGTGCTACGTCTATCCCTGGTGTACCCCAGCCCTTTCCTCGATGATGCGACGGTGCATCAGCACGATTGATCAACAAAGCCTTAACTAGATCGGGTGTCGCACCACGAAGTTGCTCAAACGCGTGGGCTGACAGGGCGCTGTAAACTGCAGTTGGGAAACTAGTTCCGATGACGGTTTGTCCGCCAGCAACTGTGAGACTTGAATGACCAGAAAGCTCTGGTTTCAGCATACCCTGAGGACCTGGGCCAACGCAGCATTTCAAGCAGTGGTTTCCTACCGTGCCATGTTTAGTTGTCTCCCTTCCGCCGATTGTAAGTGCGGCCTCACAGTCCGCTGGTGGAAGCAGAGTATTGTTGCCCTTAGCTGCATTTCCGGCTGAAATTACCGGTAGACACTCAAAATTTCGGGCAAGAGATGCAATCTGGTGGCCGAGCGAGCTCACAAATTCTGTTTCGTCTGACTGTTCGTAATTAAAAGATAAATTCCACACCCGAACGTCACGATGCCTCGACGCCATACGCGTCATCGCATCCAGAAGGTCGTCCTCGAGAATAACAGCATTGGTTCCACGACGCGGAACCGCCTGAATTGTACCAAACCGGCATGAAAATTCAGGCAGATCGTATGTCGGATTGATTCCTTTTGCATTGGCAACGAGAGAACTTACAGCATTGCCATGAAATCGATCTGCAATTGCGTCTGGGATAAGCGGAGCCTCCCTCCAAGCCTCAGCCGTTGCATAGTTTGGATTGTCGAATCCACCGTCAACTACAGCAACGACTGGCTGTAGGGGCAGATCGAAAGGAGCATCGGACGGTTCCGGCTTTAAGCTCGGCGCGAGTATCAGTGGTTTCGCCGGGTCAATTCGGAATACAGCACCTGATGCGACGAGTATTTTGAGATTCTCCTTGGAGGGAACCTCAACTATTGCACGACCCACGCCTTCAGTCCGGCGATAGTTGCGGAGCAAACGGGCGACGCTCCCCGATGCAGATGAAGCTCTGCGCGCCAGCGAAGATTCGGGTGCTTCCGAGGCAGCGTTATTTGCCTCAATTGTCATAATCGTACCGTCTGTGGTGAGGCGTTCGAAGTCTTTCAGAACGTTCTCCCGAGCCAAGTCATCGGCGTATGGACGAAGCCACACTATGAAGAATCTACCTCGTGCGCCCTCAACGGCACGATCCCAGAGTCTATCAATGGAATGACCACGCAGAATAGCTTCTGATCTATACGGCTGAATGGATTTAACACGAGAAATGTCAGATCTGACCGCCCAATTCGTTGCCTGATAAATTAGATCGGCAATTTTTTTAAGGTGTGTGATGTCAATTTCAACAAGATATCCATCGAGCATTGGGGCTACAAAACTGCAATCGAGAGATCGGGGCAAAATATCCTTTGGCCTATGAGTGGGCGCCAAAGAGTCATCAAACATGTGCACATGCACCAAAAGACGACGGTCAGCATGAAGGGTCTCCGTAGCGAGTGTGTCCGCAATACTTCGCACCTCCCTTTCAAGCATTTTTTGCTGTTGCGATAGACGCTCTATTTTTGTTGTCTCCTGCCCCTTTCCTCGTCCTTCGATTCCTTCCGGAACAGGCTCAGCGCGCAGTCTAAGCGCAGGGTTGAGGGCGGGTGAAGTGCTGTCAGCCATTGTCAGCCTCGTTCAAAAGCCGAAGGGACCACTGTCGAGATACACCAAGAAGCTTAGCTATCTGCGGAGCGTTCAGGCCATGCTGTTGAAGATGTCGAGCCATTTCCTTGTTGTCCAATGCACCTTGCCGCCTTCGTTCTCCAGTATGGCCTTCAGACGTCCTTGCGTTAATAATGGCAGTCGTAACTTCACCTAAGTGCAGTTCATTTTTATTTAACAACATGCGCCGTCGAGCGGCCAGTGAAATTCGCTCGATATCTGCTCCTGTCAGGTTAGGTGAGATCACTGCCAGAATTTTACTAACACCTTCTGGGTCTTTGTCACCAAAGAGAAAATAATTCCACAGTGCTTCACGCACGGTTTCATTGGGCAGTCCTATTTCCAACTGATAAGGAAAACGCCGCCATATTGCGGGATCGAGCAGCTGAGAGTGATTCGTCGCAGCTACAACTACAGCGCTATCGTCAAGCGAATCCAAGCCTTGTATTACTGTATTTACAACTCGTTTTAGCTCCCCAAGTTCTTGACGATCATCGCGAAATTTGGCGACCGCGTCTATTTCATCCAAAAACAGGACTGCATTTTTAGTTGGAATAAAATCGAATACAGCCCGAACGTTTTTTGCGGTATCGCCGAGTAGTGAAGAGATTAAGCTGTCTAAGCGAACGACATAGAGAGGTCGGTTGAGTTGCGAGGCAATATGACCTGCGAGGAGGCTTTTTCCCGTCCCCGGCGGGCCGGACAGCATAATAGCAAGTCGCGATGCTATCCCATTCCTCGAAAATTCTTCTAAGTTTTGAGCGTCTGATACAAAATCAGCTATAGCCATATGCGCAGGTTCGTTGATGAATATCGGTGTCACGGGCCACTCCTGCTCTTCCACAAGCGGTAGTCGCGACTTCACGTCAACTGGTAGTTGCTCCATGTGGCCCGAGGCTCGTAAAGGTACCCCCTTTTTTCGCAACAGGCTCCGCAACGCCGTAGCCCCTTCTTCCTGACCATCATCTCCCATCACCCTCGCAATCGCGTTGGCCGCCTTGCGGACGCGTGGGTAGTCAGCGGCTAAGGCTGCCTCGACAAGTTCTATAATTTTTTTCGGGTCCACGGAAGCTCCTGCTCGTCCTGCTCTTGGCTGGTATGTAAACAAAAATAACGATATTGACAACAGAAAACATGAAGTGGTAGCCATTATTTGCGCAATTTTGCGCATCTTAGTCAAGAAAAGGAAACATGATGGCCAAGGGAACGATAGCACGGAGTGCTGGGACAGGAAGGTTCGTAACGAAGGCTCATGCGAAGCGGAGTCCAAACACTACGGTCGTCGAGCGGATCGGTGGTGGATCGACCAATGGGGCTGGTCGCAGCGCGATCAACGGCAAGTTTGTGGGCGCGAGCCATGTGAAGCGGCACCCTGGTACAACCATCAAAGACAGCTGACGAATGGCTTGTCCCTAAGCGTGTCCGACCTTTCTCGCGGTTGGGCACGCCACTACCCGCAAAATCAGCATCATCTTTCGCGAGTAGACGGACTCGAGCGACATTCAGCAGATCAGAATTTAAAAGTGGGGTAGTTCGCCCATTGGTTACTTTTCGGTCGCCATCATGCGCGACTGATACTCTTGTATAGTGCACTCAACCCCTCATGCCGGACGCGAAACTGGCTCCGCCGCTTGATCACCGGCCGTGCTGATCCTGCGTCTTCCATCTTGATGCCCGGATCATAGTACACGCTTCCGGCTGAAATCGCCGCCAGCAGCAGGAGCACGTCAGTTCCTTCGCACAACTGCACTACATTTCCATAGCTGTACTCCGGCGGGGGAAATTGCATCAGCGACGGTACATAGACAGCCTTAGCGTGCTTGCGGTTCCAGTGGGCCATGATCCCGCGGAAACCCCATGACGCTGCAACATTATCATCGCGGTCCAGCAGGACGATTCCGCCGTCGAGATCTGTGATCTTCCCCGTTGTCGTGTCGAACCCGTCAAGACGCAGCATGAGGCCGGTGTCTGCGTGGAAATCACGGCTGGCGGTGTAGATCCCGCCGAAATTGATACGGTCCGCCTTTCCCGACTTATCGGCATAGCCATAGCGGTGCAGAAACGCCGCAACGCCCTCTTCCCGGTACAGACCGCCAGTCGGTTCTGGTGTCATCAGGGTGACAGGGCTTCTCGCACGGTAGCTGGTAAAGTCACTCACCCCGTATTGCTTAACCTCCCACCCCATATAGTCCGGATCCGCGTAGCCGTTCGGAGCGATGCCCAGCTCGGCCTCCAGCGTATAGCCGCCGCCGTTGCGGGCGCTGTAGGGAGCCGGCACCCCTGCCCTGCCCATCTTCTGCGATGCGATCCAGCCTTTGGCATGAATGCGCCGGAGCGCTGCGAGCAGTGCGTCCTTCGGGTCTGTGCCGTCTTGGCGCAGTTTTTCCAGATCATGAAAGACGCCGGCCGTTTCGAGACTGGACGCTGCCGCGTCGAAGGCGTGGGCAATGGGATCGTCGGCTGCAACGACCTGACCGAGGACGCGGCCATCGGCGCAGATCCCGAAGACCAGCACCCGGCCCTCGTCGCGCGACTTCATCAGGACATTCGGTGCACGTTCTGCTCCGCGCAGGAAGCCGGACATCCGTACTTCAGGATATTTCGGATAGAGGATCAGCTGCGCATCGGGCGCAAGTGCCAAACCATCTTCATCGAGCCAGAAGAAGCTTACCATGGCTTTGGCCCTGTCGCGGACGCTCCCCGCGCGGTCGCTGTCGTCGCCCTCGACCGGACCATGCGGAATGATGTTCAGAGCGCCAAAACCGCCGCCCAGATAAACTTGGTTCTTTGAGTTGTCATTGGGAGCAAGTCGTTTGGCGTAGAAGCGTACTGCCCCGTGGGCGGCCATCTGGTCAAGCAGGTGGGTAAGCGGTGTTATCAATCCATTGGCCTTATTCAATGCAGAATTCATCTGAATCAAAGGACAGCCAGCGCGTCAGTGAGTCAATGACATGACCGGTGACAGACCCCCCCTGCCTTTCAGGGCACATTCCCAGACAACGCCACAGCGCCAACTTGCGGCCGTAGCTTCTATAAATGCAAGTTGTGCCGACTAAGCTGGCTTTATTGGACTTATCGACAGTGTGCTTTGTCCGGTCCACTTAAGTGCGCAGATCTTAACCCTGAAGGCATCTCGTCGGAGAGACCAGTTAAGACCTCCTCGCCTGAATGCGGCGGCCGAAATTCTCAGCCTGCCGCTCGTATGATTTGCGTTTGGCCGCGGGCACAAGAACGTGCAACAGTCCGCGCGCTCGAGAGAGGCCGGCATAGTGCAGCATAGACCACTTTGCGTCGCCGGTTTCCTCCATGTCGATCGCGATCACGACCTGCCGTTCCAGCCCCTTGAAGGCGTGCATGGTCGAGAAAAGGAGTGAGCCATTCCGGAGGGCGGTCTCATTTGAGGGATCAGCAAGCCGACGCCCCGCAATCTCGGTCCGTCCAGAGAGCAGCGAGTTCTCCCATCGGCGGGTCGACAAGATTGCAACGTCCCGAGGCGGGACGTCACGATCGAAAAGTTCGCGCAGGATCGTCTCGAGCTTCGCTACTCCCTCATCGGCGTTCGGATGATAGTGGACCTGGCACTGTGGTCCGTCTGGCGCTCCAGTAACCGCAAGGTCGATTCCTGACACGATCGATGCCTGTACCGCCACCTGCCGCGTGTTCCGGCAATTCTCGAACAGGTCATCGAAGGCCGGGGCGCCCTCGGCGAGACGCTGTTCTACTAGATCCTGCGTCTCGACGCCATAAATGTTCTGGAGCGGATCCAAGAAGATATGCCAGCAGCCGCGCCTGATGCCGTCACGCACGAGCAGGTCGAAAACATCCAAGTGCTCAGGGGTGAGGAGATCTTGGGCTTCGTCCACAACGAGTACATCCCACGGCTCCGACATCCGTGTGCAGAGCGCCTCAGCCGCGATCCCGGGAAAGCGCTTGGGGAAGAATTCGGGATGTTCTGAATCCTCTGCCGCCAAACTGTCAAGCAGTCCGGCCGAAGCAATCAAGTCACGATAAAGCGCGTGGACGTGCCGCACTTCGAGCGTGGCAGCTCTCTGATCGCCCGCAAAGCCGTTGCGTATGTGACCGGCTAGCAGCTGGTTGAAGCACAGCATGAGCACTTTTTTCCCGTCAGCGGAGAGCTGCTTCGCACGTTCGAGCGCAATGACCGATTTGCCTGTCCCCGCGGCCCCGCGCACGACTGTGCGGGGGTTAGCGGCGAGACGACGTGACGTTCGGATCTGCTCGTTCGTCAGCTGGAGTAGCCGCTCGTCCACTCCGGTAAGATAGCCGCCGAGGCTCAGCGCCGTGTCGAGGTCGGGTCGCAGGATCTGCCGCGCAAGCTTGATCTCGTCCGGCTTGAGTCCCCGGTAAGTTTTTCCGCGCTTGTCGAGGCAGACGCCGTTCCAATGGCGTTGCAAGGCGGAAATGTAGTGCCCCAGCGTGTCGCGGAACTGTCGCTTATCGAGCAAAACCTCTGAGACGATCTCAGCACCTTTCGTTGTAAATTGCGTGTAGGGCATAATCACGCCGAAGCCGAACAGCACGTCCTTGAAGGAGCCGGCTGCCCGCTGGAGCTGGTCGCGCACAGTGTTCATAGCGCCGGACGCCTGCTTCCACGGACTCTCATACTTGCTGTACGACCGGAAGTCGCCGGAGAAGGTCCACACACCGTCAGCGCACGAGACCTTACCTCCCTTGACTTCGAGCGCGAAAACGCCGTGGCTGGAAAGGACGATCATGTCCGCTTCTCCCCAGATTTTCGTCTCGTGACCGGGCAGTCCCAGCGAGTGCAGGATAATCCAGTTGTCGGGAAGCTCCCGGCCGAGTCGCTCGTAGACGAGCCGCTCGCTGTTCGGACAGTTCACCGGAACGTCGGGGATCAGGACGGCCATGCGGCCTCCTCGACGGCGTCGCCGAAGAACCCCGCGAAAGCGCCATCTGGCTCGCCGACGAGCGCGGTTCTGTCCAATTCGCGGTTGAAGCGCTCACACGCCGTTTCCGGCAGTAAGAGACAGCAATGGCATGCAGCCCCGCTGACCCGGTCGCCGGATTGTCGCGGATCGCTTTCAAGGCAAACGGGATCGCTGCCGCACCACGCGGCATTTGCCAGCGTCCGAAGCACGATTGGCTCCAGCAGGGCTGGCTCGGCCAGACGAACGAGCCCTCCGAGGCTGCCCTCGGAATCAGGGGAGCCTGTGTAGACAAGGACGCCGTTCATAGGACGTCCTGGGTCGTCCGAAACGTACAGCCGCTCCCGGAGCGCCGACGCGGAGTAACCGCATTCGACGGAAATCTGTCGGATGAGGGCGTGCGCAAATGCGTGTACAAGCAGGAGGCGCGGCCCAATCGTGTAGTCCCGCTCGTAGCCTCGCTGCTCGGCAATCTGGCGGCTGCGCATCTCCAGGATGGCGGCCCGGGCCACGACGCCCTCATTGTCTGCGATCCAAGCGTCCACAGCCGTAGTTTTGAACCGCAGGAATATGCCCTCACCCCTGATCTCCGCGCCTGGAAGCCAGCTGCGCTCGGTCTTGGATAGTGGCGAAACCTTGCCCTCGGCGATAGCCTGTCGTACCCGGTCAGCGCCTACTGGATAGGGTTCGATACGCGAGAAGCCGGCAAGTGCCCGCACCTCTCTTAGTCGTGAAGCGGCCCCGATGAGGTCAAACCAACGCGCGAGCGCAGGCGGCGGCGCAAGCAACTCATTGCGGAATTGCGGTATGACCCCGCCGATAATTGGGTCGTCGCGGTCCTGCGAGAGGGCATCGTATTCCTGTTCGCGCGCGACCCGCTCGGTGAGTGAAGGCCCTCCAACTTCCTGCGAGCGCATTCGCAGGTATGCTGCCAGCAGTTGGTCAACAGATACGTTGTAAGTCTGGCTAACGCCGATGAGTACGGAAGGCAGTGCCGCCTCCGGCACTCCGTCCAAAAACATCCTAGACTGCTCTACGATCTGGCTCAGCGCCTCCGAGGCAGGAGGTATTGAGAGCGAGGAACCTACGACGGCGAAGTGCACATTGGAGGCACCACGTTGCAAAGCGCGGACGGGTTCTCCGCAGTCGGGCTGGTAGTCGTGGAGCCATGGGCGGAAGCCGTCGCAGCGCAGACCCATGAGCGCGCTCGCCCCGAACGCGGTACCTAAAGACTGGCGGGTAGGATGTTCGGGCGTGCTGCAGGAATCGCATTGCACATACAGATCGTCGAGCGAAGCCGAATGGCCGCGGGAGCCGAGCTTCAGGACGGGCCGGGGGCAAATTCCCTCGTCCCGGCCGCGGTGTGCCCACCATTCCCAAGGGAAGTCGCTGAGGTGTCCTCGCCGGCAGGCAACCACAAAGCGGACCGGGTTCGTGTAAACTTTACCGGTATGACCGGTGCAGCGTAACCTCGCGCCATCGTCGGCCAATTCAAATGGCGAACCCTCCCGCCCGATCCGATGGCACTTGGGGCATTCGTGCCACTTAGGGAATCTGACAGCGGGGGCGGCGCTGCGCGCGCGTACTTTCGTTGTCCCGGGGATCTGCTCTTTGACAGGACCGAGGCGGAAGTGGCTGACGCCCAGCATCGACTGTAGCCGCTCCTCTCCGATCCGAAGCGAAGGAACGGAGTTGATCCGCTCCCAGTCCTCGAGTCCCATCGGCATAAACGAGCCTTTCTCGAGATCGACAATCGCGCCGATGGCGAAGCCGGAAACGAGCTGGGATCGCCTTACCGTGCCGATCGGCTCGACGGCGTCTGTGGCTTGGGGCGCATGCGCCCCGCGTGGTCGTCTGCCCAATTCAATTCCTCCTGGTCATAGTCTTGAGGACAAACGCCGTTGATGGCTCGACCTCACGCATTGAGTTGGGCGTTGGCCACGCGAGCGCTCCCGGTATTGTTCCTTCCTCTGCTGACGTCATCAGATGAGGCTTGGTCCGCCCGTACGGAGCGGGGCGTTCCCAATAGACCAATTCGGTGCCGGATGCCCGCGCGTTCTGGCTGCGCATGGCCCACTCCTCTAGGATGGCGTTAAGGTCGTCAGACGCGTCATCCGCCTCCACGCCCTCGGACGATGTTCGGGCTCGGTGGCGGATAACCTCCACGAGCGCCAGTACGTCGTCGGTCTGCGCATCGAAGTCGGCGGCAGCACTGTCGTCGTCCATACCAGCCGACAGGTGGCGGACGGCCGCTGCGACTACCGCGTGGAGGGCCTTGTCCCGTGCCCGCGGGGCCCAAGGTGTTACACTAGTTGCCTCGACGCTGCGGTAGAGTGCACCGTGGTACCCAAGAAAGTGCTCGAAGTGGGAAATGTCCCGCGGACGTCCGAAGTTGTAGAGCGTGAGCACCATTCCATCGATACCACGGCCGACGCGGCTGCTGGCCTGGATGTACTCCGCTGTGGACTTCGGTTGCCCGTTCACAAGCATGAGCCCAAGGCGGGAGACGTCGACGCCGACCGAGATCATGTTCGAAGCAAGCACCGCGTCCCGTGGTTCCGGCGTGAAGGGGTCCGTGCCGTCCATAAGCGGATGGCTTAGCTGGCCGAGGTAGTCAGGCAAGTTGCGTGACGCCACGCGGCTGCTGAGTTCGATTGCATCGGTCTCCAAAATACGGGGCTGCGACGCGAGGCGTCCGGCGAGGAACGCGATCTGGCGGGGAATATCGTCTTGGAGCAGGATGTGCGCACCGCCAAGCTCGCGCAGACTATTGAAATAGAGGACTGTGGTCCAGAACGGGTCGGCAATCGAAGGCGGCGTGCCGATGCTCACCAGATAGCCAATCCCTTGGAGCAGGGCCGCAGCCCCTGCCTGGAGCGCGAACTTGGGACTTCTTCCGGCCGAACAGAGGCCGACGTACAGCCGGTCGGGACCGTCCTCGTCCTGTACCGCAAAGAAGGAATCTGAGGCCTCGAAGCCTGAGGGCGGAAACTGGAGGACGGGCCGGTCGAAAAGCGCACGTACCTGCCGCGAGGCCTGTCCAATCGTAGCGGTCGATCCGATTACCTTAGGCCGGACACCCTCGTTGGTGCACAACATGTCCACAACGGTCTCGTACAACCCTGCCATCGAGCCGAGCGGCCCGGAAATGAGGTGGAGCTCGTCCTGGATGATCAGTCCGGGCCTGAGCCCGCCGTCTAGTCCAAACAGCGTGCGCAAGTCTCTGCGGCGCGGTAGTTGGGCGAATTTGTCGATAGTTCCGATAAGAAGGCTAGTCGGTGTCCCGTAAATGAAGTCATCGACGGTCAGCACCGGCAGCGGTTTGTTAGCTGTTTCGCAAGAAGCGTTGGCGCAGCGGATATCTATGCCAGTTCCCTGACCGGTCACCTTATAGCAGTTCACATCAAGGGCGGAGCCGCAGACGGGGCAGTCGAGCAGTTGGCATGGGGTCGACTTCGGCTGCTGGCCGTCGTGCTCGAGAGCCAAGGCATCAATCGCGGTGGCGGTGCGGTTTGGCGTAGCGTCGCCTCCAACGTAGAGGCCAAGCGTTATTGGGGCGTCGCCGAGGTCGCCGCGTTCGCTCCGGATCGCATCGCAGGCGCAGATCAGCGATGCCGCGCGCTGGAACTGCTGCACCGTCAGGAGCCGGAGCGTGTAGCGCATAAGGACGTCTACACCTCCCTCATCTCGGCGGTCTGCATCCGTAAGCCTGCGGTGAAGTATCTGAAATGCGGTAAGGCCAAGATAAGCCTCAGTTTTGCCACCGCCTGTCGGAAACCAAAGCAGGTCGACGTCGTCGCGGTCCGCATCCGCTGGATCGACGAGACCCGGCACAACCATCAGGAAGTAGGCCAGCTGGAAGGGGCGCCACGTGAGGGGGCCAGCCCGGTCGCCCTTCGCGCCGAACCTCGACTGGCGGTCCATTGCGGCGTTGGCTAGGGTGAACGCGGTCCATGCGTTGTCATCACGTACCAAGGTCGCGATCCCTGCGCGGATGCGCCGCAGAGCATCACTGCACCGCCCGAGGTTGCGTCCGGCAGCAGTCCCGAGTTCACCCTCGAAGTCGCCTGCCCGCGGCGTAAGGTCGGACCAGATCCAAGCTTCGTAGACGTCCGCGAAGCCTCCAAGCACTTTAAGGATTTCATCGCGGGCCCCGGCCCGGGCCAGCCATTCAGCTGATAGAGACTGAGGGTTGACTGCCAGAAACGACACAAGGCTGGGATGACCGGACGCGCTGGTGCCCTTTACCACGGATGTTGGCATCCACGTCGTATTGATGCTGGCGACCCTTTGCTCCGGTGTGGGCTCCCATGCGACTGCGATACCGTGGCCTACAGCATACTCTAGGACGTTACGGTAGAGGAGCGCGGCGGACTGAGCATCCTCATCGGCGCCTGCAAACGAAGGTGTAGGCCGGGGACGAATCGCACCTTGGCCGGCTGGCGTCACCGCATTCACTTTGAGGCCTGACTGAAGCAGGCATAATTCGTCTCTCAGACGGTCCTCGGTCGGCTGCGCCTTGTTGATTAGCGTCACTGTGAGGATCTGCCGGCCGTCCGCAATGCGGCGTCGGATATGCAGCCGCACTGACGGATCGCTGACCTGCTGGCCGTCCGGTGCGATAAAGTCCTGAACCTTCCAAGTCCTCGCAGGGCCTGGCACGATCTCGTATTGGTATCCGAGTTGCCGCCGTGTCCACATCCGCCGCGGTTTACCGCCCTGCGTGCAGGCCTCGCGTTCTACGGCCGTGTAGCGAGCAGTTTCGGCCGTTGAGACACGCACTGTGGTACCATCGTCGACGGCGAAGGTTAGTCCAAGTGAGCATGGCCGAACCGCGCGGTAACCCGGCACGCCTTGGTCGCGTTCGCCATCAGCATCGGATGGCGACCCCTCATCCTGATCGTCCTCAGTCGCGTCGAGCGTTTCCCCCTCGGGCCAGAGTATGCCAGTGACATAGGTGTCGACCGGTGCCGAGGGGATCTCTTCGTCTGCGGCGAGCGGCCCTAGCAAAAGCGCTCTGGCGATCTCCAGCAGCGCGGTACGTGCGGGGCGATGGTCGGGACGTGTCATTTTTTAGCCTTTCGCAGCTGGAAGTCGCCCGTGCCGAAAAGCCCAACGCCGAGCCACAGTCCACTCGTCCGTTCCGGGTCCCCGAGTCTAGACATATCATCCGAGGTGATCGTGCCCACGCCGGAGATGCGCAGATTCATGATGACGGGTGGCAGCGAGAGCCCTTTCTCGTAAAGGATCTTCAACAAATCGACTGACAGCTGGTTTGCCGTGCGCCCCATCAGACGGCCTGGTTTTTTGCCGTCCTGCAGGTGAATGTACCACACAGCCTTTGCGTCAGCGTATTGTTTGCACAGCATGACTTTGCGGCCGGCCAGTCCGCCAGCTTCGGCTAGGAGAAAGGACTGCAACTCCTCCACTCCCTCCTTATCGCCAAGTAGAGTTGGATCGGCGAAGCCGAGCGGGTCTATATCGCCACGTAATCCCATCTCCATATTGATCCACTTAAACGACCGCTGGCACAGCCTGCTGCGCCCGCCAGCGAACTGCCAGTGCCTAGGTGCTCTATGGATTGAATCAGCTGGCGCACGGTCAAGGGTACGTGCGGCGCGGGTCATAGCGACATATACGACGCTCGCCCGCTCTCCCACTTCCCCTGATAGCTCAGTCTGGCCGTGTTTCTCATCCTCCTGCCCCTCTCGGGTGCCCAGCAGGGTGACAGCATCGAACTCCATGCCCTTAGACTGGTGGACGGTGGTAACGATCACCCCGTCTTCGGCAACAAGCTGATCATCAGGGAAAGCGTCAGGCCAAGACAGTCGCATGCGCAGCTCAGTTACGTCGACCGAATTGTCTTCCTCACTGCCGCCAGCGGCGCGTGCGAGGCGGGACCACGCGACGTCCTCTTCGGGCAGATTCAGCCGGCTGCAGGTCGCATCGCCCCAAGCTGCCGCGAGATGTGCGTGAATCTTCCCAAACTGGGTACGTGTGAGCAACGTCGAGCGGAGCTTTCTCAGTAGGGCTCCGATCCAGGCAGGCGGCAGGGTGGCGTGCCCGCCAGCGTATAGCCTCACCGGCACCGCCGCTCCATCAGGCTCTGCACCGTAAAGTGACTGAAGGACGCGGAGAGCCTCACCATTTGTTTGCGTGAGGATGGCGCGGCTGCCGACTGTCGACGCCTCTAGAAGGACGCGCCCAATTGGCTGTGCGGGTGCAGGCAGCGCGGCAACCGCTGCCATCGTCACTCGGAACTTCTCCTCCTCGGGCTGGTCGCTGAGCAGAATAGCCCTAAGCGTCCTTGACATGTGGGCGAGCGGTGGATCGGAGCGGTAGTTCCGGGTGAGCTTCTTCTGCTCAAGCTCTTTACTGTAAATGCGGCACACCTCACGCCAGTATTCTAGCGGAGTAGGAAACGGTTCACCGTCGTCGCGCATGCCGCGGGCAAAGCCGAAGATAGCTTGGGCCGGATCACCCAAGATCGTGAAGCCGCAACCCGGCTGTTCCGGGGGAGCCATCAGCGCGAGCAAAGCAAGAACGAGGTCACCCCGGACCCCGGGGAGATCTTGAAACTCATCTACGATGAAGTGTCGGCGATCGCCCATCAAAGTTCTAAGGTCGTCACAACGCGGTCCCTTTGCTATCTCGGTCAGCGCCGCAACATTCGCGTCATGCCCCCGTGTCAGCAGCGTGTGCGGCGCTTCACCAAGCAGCCTAAGCATCCGGAACGCCCAAGAATCGAAAGTGCGGACCGATAGGTGACGCAACTCCTCAACGACACGGGGGTCAGTTTCAACGATTTTGCCGAGCCGTCGCGTCAGCGTCCTCACGGCACTGCGGGAAAAACAGAGCACGAGTATTTGCCCGGGGGATAGCTCAGTCCGAACTAGGTTGGCGATGCGGCGTGCCGCCATCTCGGTCTTACCGGTCCCAGGCCCCGCTTCAACGAGCAGGCGGGCCGAAGCAGGTGCGGCCGCAATGTAGGACCGGACGTCGGATTCGTCTACTTCCGCTTGCTCCGTTCCCTCCTGTGCCAAGGGGACGTGATTGTCTGGTTTCAGTTTCTCCGTTTTTTCTTGTGCCGGTGAAACGAAATCGTCAAGCGACGGCCCATCAATGTCGATACGGCCGTTCTTGAGGCGCCACAACTGGCGGCGGAAGGCAACTGCGGGGCCGTCACAGACCTCCCGCAGCGGACGCTCGATCGTCTTTATGATACGACCAGCCCTGTATACTACAACTTTTACGGTGCTCATTAACCCTCCGGGAAGCAGGCTAACCTGTTCTGTTCCGGGCGCAATCACTTAAGCGATGCTAGTTCAAACGCCCGCACTGAAGTGTTCCCTTAAAACCTGACACGGATGATGTGTCCCTTCGCAAAGCCCCACAATTAGCCCCATAGCTTTACTCTGGCGGGAGAACTGCATCAGGGAGGGTACTCAAACCGCCTTGGCATGCTTGCGATTCCGGTGGGCCATGATGCCTGGACAGAACATGATACGACTTCGTTGTCTTAGCGGTCGTGCCGCCCCGTGGGCGGCCATCTGATCAAGCAGGGGGGTAAGCGGCGTTATCAATCCATTGACCTTCAATGCAGAATTCAACTGCATCAGAGGACAGCCAGCACGCCAGTGAGTCAATGTCATGGCCGGGTGACAGACGCCCCCTGCCCTTCAGAGCACATTCCCAGATAACGCCACAGCGCCAGCCGGCGGCCCGGGCCGCTGCCCATGTGGCAGCGTCCCGTTCCTGATTGCGCCCGATCTTGGCCCGCCAGAAGTCCTCACGGCTCTTAGGCCAGTGAAACAGCGGGCAGCTGTGTCCGTGCCAGAAGCAGCCGTGGACCCAGAGCAGCGCATGATATTTCGGAAAGACCAGATCCGGCCTGCCGGGGAGGTCACGGCCCTGCAGTCTGAATCTGAACCCCTGTGCGTGCAGTCCTTTGCGGATGATCAGCTCAGGTTTTGTATCCCGGCTGCGGATGGCCGCCATATTGCGGCTCCGGGTTGCGGGATCATGTACATCAGCCAACTTTGCGCAGGTCCTGCCCTTCGGTCAGCGACAGAATATGCGGCCGCATCAGGCGGGCCACCTCGGCAAAAACCGGCACGGCAACCGAGTTGCCGAACTGTTTGTAAGCCTGTGTGTCCGAAACCGGAATCCGGAAGCTGTCGTCATAGCCCATCAGGCGTGCGCATTCCCGCGGCGTCAGACGACGCGGGTTCTGGCCCGGGCCACGGCTGACGAGGATCTCAGAGCCGTCCTTGTAGTAGCGTGCAGACAGTGTCCGCGAGATGCTGTCAGGGGTCACCAGACCGAACCCGAACCCGTTGCCGGCCGCTTTGTGCTTGGCCGCGTATCCCTGCAGGTACTGCCAGAGCTTGTCGCTGAGCGTATATTTGTCGCTCACCTTTGCATCCGGACCTACTGTGAAGTGACTTTCCGGTACTTCAGTCCCGTCTTCGGGATGCAGAACGTCGCGCATACCACGCCCTGCCCTGCCGGCCAGAACAAGGTCATCGAAGGAAAAGCGGGTCTTTTCCCGGAAGCCGACCATAACGATCCGTTCGCGGTGCTGAGGTACGAAGTTCGCTGCATCGATGATCCGGGTATGCAGCGTATAACCCAGTTCCTCAGTCAGCTTGCGCCTGATCACATTAAATGTGCGGCCCTTATCATGGCTTTTGAGGTTCTTGACGTTCTCCAGCAGAAACGCCGCCGGGCGATGATGCATCAGAATGCGCAGCACGTCGAAGAACAACGTGCCCTGGGTTTCATCCTGAAATCCGTGCAACCGGCCTAAGGCGTTCTTCTTGGAGACGCCCGCGATGGAGAATGGCTGACAGGGAAACCCGGCGACCAGAACGTCGTGCTCGGGGATGTTGGCAGCATCCACATCGCGGATGTCGCCTGCGATCGGCCGGTTGTCCGGAAAGTTGGCGTGATAGGTCTTCTGGGCAAAGGCATCCCATTCCGATGTGTAAACACAACGCCCGCCCGCACTGGCCATCGCTTTGCGCAACCCGCCGATCCCGGCGAAGAGATCGATGAAGGTGAAGGCTCCTTCAGGCTGTGCGCCCTTGTGCGTATCGATATGCATACGCAGCAGATTGATGACACCGTCCCGCGGCACTTCTTCGCCCCGTTTCCACCGGTAGACGTGGCCTTCAGAGTATCCGAGCACCTTAGCAGCCTCAGCAACACTCCAGCCCGTCTGCTGAACCAGCATTTCAAATTCGGTCATACGGTCAACGCTCCCAGTGCCCAGACATCTGGGAATATTTTTGACACTGTGTCGCGATACCTCCCAAAATACAAGAACATTGTAAAAACAGAGCTGCTATATGGAGTAACTTTCGCCGCTGCAGGGCATCACAAACCGTCAGACCTGTGAAGCTTAGACTATGACAGCCTCGCTTTTAGCCGCCGCAGAAAATCCATGCGTTCGTGCAAAATGGCAATTATGACCGGATGGCTCTCGCCCAGCCAGACGATGTAATGATGCTGGCATTGGTGAACACGGACGCCGTCTGGCAACTGGTCATTTACCCTGGAGCGCACCAGGCCATTACTTAAGGCTTCGCAACATGCCTCTATCTGATTGAAGTACGTCTCAGCCTGATTAAAGCCCCACTTGCGATAGGTATCATGCCAGATGTCGCGCAAATCTTCCTCGGCGGCTAATGTAAGGTCGTATGACTGCATAGCTGCAGTTATAGCCCCGCCCGCTTGTGTGCGTCCCGCCGAATGTCCGCTATGGACTTCACAGAAAGCTCGCCGCGCCGGGCTTGCTCAATCCGCGGCTTAAGAAAATCGGCCAGGGCTACGACCGCTTGGGCCTCGCTCATGTCGTCCAGAGAAGGCGTGTCCCCTAGTGTCCGGCTCAATACATATTCTTTGATGCTTTCGCCTTTCAGCGCAGCAATGGCTTTCAGCTTTTGATGCTGCTCGGGCGTAATGTCGATTGAGAGTCTGGGCATGAGATCAACCTAGCACGTCCTGCCACACAAAACAACATTTGTGTGGCTTGCCTTCAACCCCTCCAAAGTATACATATTATCTGGTATCTTTACTTATCCGGTAATTTTACATATCCAATAAATCAGCACATCCGGTTACTTAACATATCGGATAAAATAAGGGGGGGGAGTTATGCCCACAGTTGTCATCGCTTCGCCAAAAGGTGGGGCCGGAAAGTCCACTACGGCTGTCCTTTTGGGAACCGAACTTGCCCATGCCGGTGCAAATGTTGTCATGCTGGACTGCGACCCAAACCAATCCCTGACTTTGTGGTCTGACAAAGGTCCAGTACCTGAACGGATCACCGTTCTGTCGAACGTCAGCGAGTCCGACATCGTAAAAACAATCAAGCGTCATGACACAGACGGCCAGATCGTCATTGTTGACCTTGAAGGGGTGGCCTCCCGCTTAGTCTCGCGCGCAATATCTCAGGCTGATCTGGTCATTACCCCCATGCGAGCCACCACCTTGGACGCAACGATTGGTGTACGAGCTTTACAGCTTATTGCGGAAGAGGAGGAAGCACTGGACCGGAAAATTCCTCACGCTGTCGTCTTTACTATGACGAAGGCCATTAAGTCCAAGCAGCACAGCGGGATTGCGGGCTCACTAACCGAGCAGGGCGTGGATCTGATCAATCCCCCTCTGATGGAGCGCGCTGCCTTTTCTGCGCTTTTTGAGTTTGGCGGCGATCTGCATAGTATGCCCGCGCAAGGTAATATGGATAGAGCCATCGAGAATGCCGCGCAGTTTGCGCAAGCTGTATATCAACGACTAGCCGGTGAGGTGGAAAATGACTGAGAAGCCCTTCAATATCGACCTTGGCCGCCTGAAGACGCGCGAAAAAGACAGAAGCGCACAAGCTTTAGAGAAGACGGATAAGGCAGGAGAAACCCTTGGTTTTGTTGCACGGGAGCCCCAAAAGAAGCGCGGCCGCAAACCAAGCCCCCGCACTGATCAGGTTCATGCCAAAGTAATGCCTGGTATTTCAGAAGAGATCGCCAACGAAGCAAGGCGTCGGGGCGTTCAGCAAGGGGTCATCATCGAAGATGCGTGGGCCATGTATAAAAACAAATCCGGTATCTAAAATTATCCGGTATTTTTTCGATTCTGCACCCATTTTCTGCAAAATCCCAGAAATGCTGCTTCGGGATTGCGGGGCGTCTCAGGTAACCATTTTCGCCACTCCCGCTCCAAATAATAGACGTCATGGCCAGACACGAGCATACGTGCAGTCTCGTAGACATCCGGATCAAGTTGCGGCGCTGTCGCCTGTGGCAACACCAATTTGACGCTCTGCCTGTTCGAAAAAACGACCATGTCATCCTGCTCGTCCAGTTCAATGGAATAGTCAGGCATATGGTCATGTGACCGGTCTTCTAGGACAATATTCATGACCAAACGTCGAAACTCTCGAAGCGTGGAGTTCGACCCGCATTTTTTCTGAAGTAGCAGCAGACTAACCCGCCATTGTTTCTGTGCACCACAGTGTTTGCGCGCAATTTCATAAATGCGCCGTTCCAGTGGCTTACGGAGGCGAAAGTAGTCTCGATGGAGGGTCAATACCTCCTTTGACTGGATAGCATTAAATACCCAATCAGATAGCTTAACCTCCACTTCCTGCATCCGCCCATCACGTGTTTCACGCACGATCTCGGCACTTTCGATCAATCCAAAAGTTCTAAATACTTCCTGACCGCCCGTCACAATGTTTGTACTGATCCGGGTTCCAGCAAGCCTTTCTAAGGCTGCCTTCAATTGAGCATATCCAGATCCAGCTGTGTTACGATTGGTCGCAACCAGCATATCGAATGCACGGAAACGAACTGCTGGAGAGACCTTTTTACCATCGTTGATAGCAGTCATAAGTTGACTGATGCAGTAAATCAAAATGTCCCTGTCATGTACGGTTGCAAGTCCGTCTACTGAAGGCTTGATCGCAATCTTTATGCCATTGTGTTCATACTCACGGACACGAGTGTCCGGCTTGGTCGAAAGTGAAAAAATCGGATGCTCCATTGAAGCCATATCAGCTTTAGGAACCGCATCAAAAATATCGCAAACGAAAAAATCCCCTTGAGGGTGCCTGTCTGGTAAAAGAGGGGAGCGGTTGACCGCGCTCTCATCAGGCAAAACTGGATCCTTTCGTACTTTCACACACACTAAAGTTCAAAAAGCTCAAAGTCACCACGATTCGTACTTTCACACACACTGAGCAATCTTTCGTACTTTCACACACGGTTCTTCGTACTTTCACACACGTTCTTTCGTACTATTACACACGCATGCTCTAAAATATCTCAACAAAATCAAAATTTTACACGCGATATTTTTTGCTTAACACAGAGTCTAACACCTATTTAACACCCTCTTCGTTTTAGCAGCCTGTGGATAAGTCTCTTCCCAACCCCGTTTCGCTCAACTTCGGTTAAAGAACGCGCAGACGTAGGAGCTTGCACTGGTTTCCGTCCAGGTCCCGCTGAGAACACCGCAGCCAGCCGGAAACTGCGCGATGAAGCGCGGCACCGTCAGCGTCATGACCATCGCAAAGACGCCGACAGCAAATGCCATCCAGGGAAGCTTTGCCTTGAAAGCATCAATACGCCGTTCGCGCTCCGCAAGGCTCTGACGGTCCCGGTCCCTATCGTCATCCTTCTGCTTCAGGACAGTTACCGTCTGCCGGGTCTGATGATCGAGATCACTGATTGTCCCTTTCAGGTCCGAGAGTGAAACTTCGATCAGCTTCAGAGCCACTTCACCAACGATCTGTCCGTAGAACTCCGGATCGGTCTGCCTTTGTGCCGCGAAGGCCGCCTGGCGGGCCTCCGTCGTGGTCTTGTTCAGCCGCTCCAGAGCATCCGTCTGGGCGTCCACGCGATCAGAAACTGAGGCCACGACGGTGCCGATCATATCCAGCGTTTCGCGCAGCTCGCCGTCAGAGAGGGCAGGGGAGGTCTGGTCTGTCATCAGGTGGGGTCTTTCGAAACGGGGAGGGTGAGTGCGGTCAAGCGGCTTGCGCCACAAAGAGCCCCGCAAACTCAGGATCAGCGTAGTACCGCAGTTTCTGCACCACCGCCGGCGGCTGGCCCTGGATGCGGAGAAGCTGCACGGTGGACGGCATCTGCATGATCTCGTCTGGCGTCAGCAGATCACGGCCGGTGAGATTGTGCGACGTGGACGGGTCCTCGCCGAGCTTCATGCTCTGCGTCTGATACCCGGTGGTTGCCTGACCCATGGTCTGGCTCAGCCACTTCGCGGTCTCAAAATCGTTGACACCGAAGACCTGCTGCACCCCGGCGTTGGCGATGAAGGTATTGGCCCGGGCCCCGTAAAGATCCTTCAGCTGGCTCATATCCTGCAGGATGGGCCAGAGCTGCAGCCCGTACCCCGCCATCAGCCCCATCGCGCGCTCGACCGCCTCCAGACGCCCCAGCGCCGCAAACTCGTCCAACAGGAACAGGGTCGGGGCCGTAGGGGCTCTCCGGTCGCCTGTGGGGCCTTGTCGCGGCTGTGACGCCATGGCGGCACCGTAGGGGATGTTCTGCGCGTCAGCGACGCCCTCAGAGGCTGTCAAGGCCGCTGAGGGCTCTGTACGCGCCTGTAAGAGGGCAGGGGCTGTCCTGAAGTCCGTGCGGCCCCTTGCGGGGGTTGTGGAAGCCGCGGTGGTGCTTTGCGGTCCTGCGGCAGCCTCAGCGTCCCGTGCAATCTCCTGCAGGGCCTGTGTCACCAGCAGGCGCAGCCAGCGCGCATAGGCATCGAGGCGGTTCGGCGGCAGCACGAGGAAGACTGAAGCGATCCGCTGGCGCAGTTCCGCAAAATGGAAGTCGGACCGGGAGGTCACGCTGATAATCCGTGGGCTGTCGAGAAAGTGCGTGTGGCGCTGCGCCGTCGAAAGCACCGAAGCTGCTTCGCGGTCCGCCTTGCCGAGGTGCCGGTTGGCCGCCCGTGCGATCAGACCGCCGGCTGCCGTGCTCTCCTGCATCAGCTCCATCAGCTTCGTGAAGTTTTCTGCCGACAGGGTCAGGTACTCCCGGACCGTGGCGAGACACCGGCGCTCCGCATCCTCATGGGCGACGCAGAACATGATCAGCCCGCCGATCAGGGCTTTGGCCTCTTCGTTCCAGTGCGAGTCCCCGCCCTGACCCGCCGCATCCATCACCAGTGCATCCGCCAGAGAGCTCGCGTCATCGCCGAGATCGAGGCTGTCAGCCGACAACCGGTCGAGCGGGTTATAGGATGCCGACGCCATGCCCGTCGCCCCGAAGGGATCGAGGATGAACACATCGCCAAAGGTCCCGCGCGCCGCCCCCGCGATCCGTGCGTTCTCGCCCTTGGGGTCGATCACCAGCACGGAGCGCTCCACCAGCAGCAGGTTCGGCAGGACGCTGCTCACACCCTTGCCAGAGCGTGTCGGCGCGAAGGTCAGCAGGTGGGCCGGCCCGTCGTAGCGCAGCAGCCGGCCGGTATTCGGATTGCGCCCGACAATCAGGCCGGTGCTGCCCTCCATTCGCGCAAGATCTTTTTTGTCGGCAAACCGTGCCGAGCCGTGACTATCGCCCCGGCCGCGCCGGAGGCGGGCGGCAATGCCGGTATATTCTGTCCAGAGCCAGATCGCGACAGACCAGCATGCGACGTAAACAACGAGAGCACCGGCCCAGCCCAGAACTGTTGCCGGATCATCGAAGGCGTCCAGTCCCAGCACAGCGCCCCGAAATATCCCGAGCGCAAACAGACCCGCCAGTGTCGCCAGCAGCAGGCCGACGACAAGGTAGACCAGCATGACGGGTGCCATCACAATCAGCATGACCACACGCGCCACAGACTGGACCGCACCGAGCAGACCCCTCATTGCCCGTTCCGATCGGTGCCTGCGTCAGAGGACGATATGGCGGAGGTCCCGGACGGGGCAGAGGTGTCAACGGCCGCACGACCGCCATCATCTTCAGCAGCTGTTCCTGCGCCGCTCTGTGCGTCCGTATCGGTGGACGGGATCTGCGCAGTGGCCGGGTTTGCCCAGTCATCGAATGCTTTGCGATCGTTTGGACGTGGCAGGTTGCGGATCAGGCGGTCGATCATGGCGGCGGCGTTGCTGTCACGTCCGGCGAGATCGAGGAGGGCCCCGCCGAGGATGACCTTGCGCCGCGTATCCATCTTGCGTTCCTGGGTGGCTTCGCGGTTCTTCAGGGCCTGCAGTCTGGCTTTGGCCTGGGCGTAGCGCTGTTCTGCCCGCTGAAGTTCTGTCTCTGCCATTGTCATGTCTCCGCTTTTCCGAATGCGCTGAATTGAATGTAGGATTGCCAGATCAACCGCTAGCGTTTACCCGTGGGCCTGTAAAGGACAAGGGCGCACTTATGCAAACTCTCCGCCTCCCTGCGGTCGTGCTGCGAGATTTGCGTGCGATCTCCCCGGGGTTCCACCCCGGCCGACGGCCAACCCCTTCGCAGCGTACCGCTGCAATATGGAAGGGCGCACAGCCCCTTCCAGACCATCCCAGACCAACTTCAGCAGTTGGATTGCTGTCCACCGCAGGGCGCGGTGGAATGAAAGGCCTGCCCGGCCTCTCAAACTCTCCAGTGCCAACCTCAGCGGTTGGATCGCGTCCCGCCGGGTCTTGCCCGCAGCCCGACCGTGGTCCCGCGGTGCGGGCCGGTCTGCTGCAGGCGGCGCCCCTGCGAAAACGGCCCGGCGCCGGACCTCACGGTGCCGGTGCCATGCCGCAGGTCTGCCGGTGGCAGACCGCCCGTGCGGTGGTCCGGAAACCCCCGCCTTGTGCGGTGCAGGTTCCTGATACCCCGCAGGGACAAGCGCGTCTCTCAGCGACCCTCCGGGCCGCTTCGGACACCTTACCGTCTGTCCGCCGGCCCCAGCGATGTGGGGCGCGGTCCGGCGGACAGACGACGCGGCACCCCGGGATCCGGCACAGCACGGATTCCGGGGCGCCGATCGCGCTGCGGCATGTCCATCATCCGGCCGCGGCGGGGTAGGGCGCATGGCGAGCTACCACCTTTCCGTGAAGACGGTGAAGCGCAGCGCCGGGCGCTCCGCGACCGCGGCTGCGGCCTACCGTGCCGGTGAAAGCATCGCCTGCGAACGGGAGGGCCGCGTGCACGACTACACCGCAAAGAGCGGCGTATTGGAGACCTTCATCCTTGCCCCTGAAGGCGCCCCGAACTGGGCCCAGGACCGGGCCGCGCTGTGGAACGCGGCCGAGGCCCGGGAGACCCGGAAGAACTCGGTCACCGCCCGCGAGTGGGAGGTGTCGTTGCCCTCTGAGATCAGCGACGCCGACCGCGTCGAGATCACCCGCGACTTCGCGCAGGCGCTCGTCGACCGCTACGGCATTGCCGTCGATGTCGCGATCCACGCGCCGCACCGCGAGGGGGATCAGCGCAATCATCACGCCCACATCCTGACTAGTACCCGGCGGCTGGAACCGGAGGGGTTCACTGACAAGACCCGCGTGCTTGATGCAGCCAAAACTGGGGGCGTCGAGATCGAGGAGATGCGCGGTGTCTGGGCCGGCTTGCAGAACGCGGCCCTGGAGCGGGCGGCGGTACTGGAACGCGTGGATCACCGCTCTTTGGAGACTCAACGTGAAGCGGCACTTGAGCGCGGCGATGCGCTGGAGGCCGAGGCGCTTGACCGGGATCCGGAGCTGAAGCTGGGGCCGGCGGCGAACGCGATCGAGCGGCGGGAGATGCGGGCGGCGGAGCGCGAGGGGCGCACGTATGAGCCGGTCACAGAGCGCGGGGCCGTGGTGTACGCAGCCCGGCAGGCGCGGACTGTGTACAACGACATGCGGGCCCGAGTGCTGGCGGCCCGCGAGACCTACGCGCTGGAGCGTGATGCCGGGCGGGACCGGGTCAGTTCGGGTTTGGCAGCGCTCAGGGCTGCAGCCGGGCGGCAGGGGCTGGGTGATGGGCATAGCTTAGTCGAGGGGGCTGAGAAGACGGCGGAGCCGTTGGCGCGGGGGTCGATCCGGGAGCGGCTGGCGGGGATCGTGGCCCGGGACGTGGGTGCGACAGAGCTCAAGGCGGATGTGGAGGATACGCGTCAGAGGCTGGTGTCAGCGCTGGGACGGGCCGTGCCGGTGAAGGGGACGGAAATCGAGCTGGAGGACGGAGACGAGCGCGACGGCAAGGAAAAGGTCAGGCAGCGTGAAGGACGCAGTCTGGGAGACGATACCGGATGGAGCATTTAAGGGGGCAAGTTAGATATCGAACTCGAACGCCAAGTTTATTGATGGGACTATTCATTGAGGAATGGTTGAGGTACCGGCATCGGCGGGGCTATGGATGGCTGAATGGGTATCGCTAGCTGCATGCCCATGTAAGGGCGCACGGCGCAAACGGTCGTCGTTTTCGCCTGTGACATAAACGTATGAGTTTTGGCCTTGATCGACATCAAGGCAAATCTGATAACGAGAAACTGTACTCACAATCGACGTAAGCAACCTTGCCAATTCCACTAAACCCCGAGCCGCTCTCAACATGCAGATGGGCGCAGAATGAGAGTGGTAACTGGGTTTCCAGATCGGTTCCTGGGATCGTGTACGGCAAAAGGCTTCCAACCTCTGGTGCTCCGCACCTCGGATTGTTGCTCCAGTATCCAAGCACTGAACCAGGGCTTAGGCTGCTCGCGCGGATGAACCTACCGTCCGGAGCAGTATGGCAAACTAGGTAACTCGCTGTGCAGCCTCGGTCGGAGCCCTTTCGGCATTCCGCTCGCAAGGTGACCGTTTCTGAAGACCCAACTGTAGGCGACAAGACCAGTGCCGCCGCGAAAACTAAAGTGCGCATCAAAATCCCCCTCAAGAACAGACTTGAGAAATCGCATCTTGCACAATTATAAGCTGCGTCTCAAGTTGCCTGATTGCCGTTTCTATGTTGGAGCGAACATCTGTTTCAATTGCAGCGGCCACCCGCTCGGATTCTTCCTGAAGGCTGGCTTGAAGCTGCTGCAGCCTGCCTTGAAGTACTCCGCACTGTGGGGACTGCTTATTCTCTGGCAGAGACTCGCTTGCAATTATCTCCGTCTCAGCCTGGATTGTAGATAGGTTTTGAACGATTGAGATTACACTATCGCCGTCGCCGTACACCCGTTGAAGAATAGATAGTGCGGCGTTCCTTCGTTCTGCATCTTCGATGGAAAAGCTATCAATCAGAAGTTTCGCTTGCTCTCGGCGAATTTCTTCTTCGGTTGCCTCACGATTCAGAATGCTTCCTGGGTGTTGCACGAGAAAGAAGACGGCAATCGCTAAGCCTGCGGTTACCAACGTCTTGAATATCTCATTGATCAGCTTCGCAAGTTCCATGGCGTTAGCATAACCGAACGTGGCCGCGCGGCTAGTCTTTCCTGTTTGACAAAAACACCTTGCCAGAACCTATTCGCCAAAAATGGTGGATTCCGCCGGTGTCAGAAACATATGAGTTTTGGCCGCCAACCACCCCTAACCGGACCTCCGCTGCGGCCAGTGGTAAGGTCCGGTGAGCGGACCTTCCGGCCATTCCTTACCAATTTTGCAGCGTCCGGTCTTGTTTAAACTCCGTGGCGATCCACTCCACAACTCCAAGCACGTCCGGTTGTCTTACATGCTCTTGCGACCAAGAAACGAAGAGCTGTTCGGTAGGCGGTCCTGGGCTGACCCACACCTCTACAAGACGTTTCCGCAATACATCGTTTTCAATAATGTAGGTCGGAGCGATGGCGACGCCGTGCCCCTCTATTGCTGCGTCCAGAGCCAGCGCAGATCGGTCGAAATTCAGCAGCTTGTGTCGGACGCGGTGCCCGGCCCCCTCGATCAAACCTTCCCATGTGCGATGCGCGTCCTGAAGTAGCGGTAAGGTCAGCACTGTCTCCAATTCCATCGGCCAATTGGGTCTCGGGAAGTCTGGGCTGCATACAGCGACAAGGCGGATATCGGTCAATCGCCGCGCATTGTGAAACGGCCTTGGATCGGATGCTTTGCCTGGCCAGATGGCAATCTCGTTGCGGGCCAGGTTGCGTGTCAATTGCTGAGTGTGAACCTCGGTCCTGAGCGAGATACGAGGAAATCGGGCGGAGAAGACCTCCATACGCGGCATCAGCCATTTCGCCGCTGTGGACGACCCAAGGTGAAGCGTGATCTGCTCTCCATCTCGCCCAAGGTCGGTGGCCATCGTTTCGAGCGTGGCGAGGGCCTTGTCGACGGCCTCCCGGCAGCGCACACCTTCGGGGGTCAGCGTGACGCCCCGCGCCTGGCGTTCCAGAAGGATTTTTCCGAGGTCGATTTCGAGCTGTTTGATCCTTTGGGAAATAGCGCCGCGCGTCAGGTTCAACTCGTCCGCCGCGCGCTGAAGGTTGCAGTGTCGCGCCACGCAAGCGAACACCCGAAGGGAGTTGAGGTTCATTTGCTTCATCGACGGGGCCTAAGGCGTTAAGTTTTCTAAAGGCTCTCTCACATATCCTGTTTTGTCAAACGGACGGACCGCGTCGATAAAGGGTCAGAAGCCCACGCGATGCCATTGAGGAGCAATCAGATGTCACACGCCGTTCGCATCGCCAGCACCGGCGATATACCACGCCTTGTTGATCTTCTTCTGCTGGACGCCAAGGAACGACATGTCATCGACCCAATCCTGTGGAAGATAGCCGCGGATGCACCGGCACAGATTGAAAAGGCGCTGACCTTCGCGCTGACATCCGAGCAGCAGCCGTTCCGCCAGATATGGCAGGTTTCCGAGCGCAATGGAGCGATCACAGGCGTGATCCACTCGATGCGCCTTCCGGTGCCACCGATCTATGCGGGCGGACAAGGCGATCCGGGATTGATCCTGCCCGACAGCGCGGTCTCGCCCGACGCACCGGAGGGCACGGTCGATGCCCTTGTGTCAGCAGCGGAACGTGCCCTTACGGAGACCGGGGCAAAGATACTCTTGTCCAGCTATGTGACTGGCGAGCCTTGGCGAGACGTCTTTCAGGATCGCGGTTACGATCCGCTAACGCTCTACCTCTCCCGAACAGATCTCGGCGACGCCGGACGCCCCCAAACAGTCCGACTGGCCACCGAGTCTGACGTCCCCGGCATCGTCACG
>NZ_FQUE01000018.1 GCF_900128995.1 Loktanella atrilutea
CGCCTGAACCGAAGCTTTGGCTCGGCGATGACGCGCTTGCTGGATCGTCAGCGCAAAACACCAGTGAAAGCTGCGGAGATCATGAGCGTCGGCGGTCCTCGGGCAACGACGGCGACACCACTGTCGGCGTTGTTGCCCCAGATGGCGGATGGAGCCGTCGATGCGGTCCCGGTTCTTGAGCGGGGGCGTATCGTGGGCATTGTGACGCGGACTGATTTAATCAGCGTATTGGCGCGGTCAAGCCTTGGCTAAATGCCCCTCGTTGTGTCGGATCATGCTGAACCACCCATCGTGCAACGAAGAATCGATCTCATCCAACCTGCCGAAGATATTTGACCAGCGCCAGCACGCCCAAGATCAGAAATGCACCCGCCAGCAACATGGCGGCACCGCACCCTGCCATCGTCGACCCGGTCATCGGGCCATTCATCATGTTCATCATATAAACCTCAGCGATTTGGGTGGCAGGAAACGTCGTCAGCGTAAAGGCCGGGATGTTTATCGCAACGTCTTTGCCAGCTATTTTCCCCGCCCCACTAAAGCCTAAATCGCGAGCCAGTCTGCCACGACCATTAACGCAGTCCACGGGACTGTGGCATGCTCCGCAGCATCGCTACAATGTCGCTTCTGCTTTAGGATGGCAGTGATCGCTGGACACGCAGAGAGAGTGATCGCCAAGCACCTCGATGACGCGGCAGTCTGCGATGCGCCCGCCGGAGCACTGGATGAGCATCCGTTCCAACTCTATTTTCAAGGTTGTCAGTCGCAGAATACGGCTTTCGACCTCCGACAGTTGCTTGCGCGCGATGACATCGACGGCGGCACATGAATGGTTAGGTTGATCCGACAGGCTCAAAAGGTCGCGGATCGCGTCCAGCGTAAAGCCAAGATCGCGCGCGTGACGGATGAACGCAAGGCGGTCCAGCGTGGATTGTCCGTAAAGCCGCTGGTTTCCCGCACTTCGATCGGCTTCGGGCAATAGCTCGATCTGTTCGTAATAGCGGATCGTCGGCACCTTCACGCCGGTAGATGCCGCAAGCTTTCCTATGGTCAGCATCGGATTCCTCTTGAACCTCTAGTTGCTAGAGACATTAGGTGGACAGATAAGCGAAGGCAACTGCCCGTGCGGGGCAAGAGGAACACGATGATGCAGACAGAGACTGAAAGCGCGATTGCATGCGACTGGACCGTCACTGGAATGGACTGCGGCGCTTGCGGCACCAAGGTGCGGTCGGCCGTCGCGCGTTTGCCCGGTGTCAGCGGCGTCGAGGTCGGAATCATGACCGAACGTCTGCGCCTGACGCTAGACGAAAGCCTGACGGCCCGCGACACGGTGGAAAAGACCGTGCGATCCCTTGGCTATGGTATCGGCCCGCGCGCGGCCAATGCCAAGAAGGACTTCGTGATGCCGGGCGAGGTGCCGATGCACCCTGCCAAGGACGATATTCCGGGTAAGATCGCAACGGGTGTCGCTGGCACCGTGGTGGACCACGGTCGCGCCACCCCGCGTTCCAATTTCTGGTACCAGACGCGTAAAGGTCGGTTGGTGATCCTGACGGGGCTGCTTCTGGCTGCAGCGTGGAGCGTGGAACTCATCGTGCCGCGGGCCGGCCTATGGGCTTTCGTTGCGGCCTGCCTGATCGGCGTCGCCCCCGTTGCACGCCGCGCGGGGGCGGCTGTGCGCGTGGGCCAGCCATTCACCATTGAAGCCTTGATGACCCTCGCGGCTGTCGGTGCGCTGTTCATCGGTGCGGCAGAAGAGGCGGCGCTGGTCGTGTTTCTGTTCGCCGTTGGTGAGGTTCTGGAAGGTGTCGCGGCCAGCAAGGCCCGTGACGGCATTCAGGCGCTGGCGGACCTCGTTCCAAAAACAGCACTGCTGGAAACAAACGGCATCATCCGCGAAGTCCCCGCCGCAAGTCTTGCCGTGGGACAGCGGGTCCTTGTCCGTCCGGGCGATCGCATTCCGGCCGATGGCAAAATCTTTGACGGCATCAGCGGCATCGACGAAAGCCCGGTGACGGGCGAAAGCATACCGGTGACGCGCGGCCCCGGTGACGGGGTTTTTGCAGGTGCGATCAACACAGAGGCCGTGCTGCGGATCACGGTGACGAAGATGGCCGAGGACAACACGATTTCCCGGATCATCCGCCTGGTGGAGGAGGCGGAAGAAGCGCGGGCACCCACAGAGCGGTTCATTGATCGTTTCAGTCGGTGGTACATGCCCGCCGTCGTAACGGTGGCGGCACTGGTCATCGTCGTGCCGCCACTGGCGTTTGCGCAGTCCTGGGACACGTGGATCTATCGCGGCCTTGCGCTTCTGCTCATCGGATGCCCCTGCGCACTGGTAATCTCGGTCCCGGCGTCGATCGCATCCGCCATGTCGACGGGTGCGCGTCGCGGTCTGCTGATGAAAGGCGGTGCCGTCATCGAGGCGGCTGCACAAATCAGCCATGTCGCTTTTGACAAGACCGGCACCCTGACGCACGGGCGTCCAGTGGTCACGGATGTGGTGACGCTTGGGGCGACGACGTCGGACGAACTTCTGGCTATTGCCGCCAGCGTGGAAAGCGGGTCCAGCCATCCCTTGGCCAAGGCAATCCTGACCAAGGCAGAGGAGGCAAAGATCACGCCATTGGTGGCGGAGGACGCAAGGGCCATTCCCGGCAGCGGCGTCGTCGCTACAGTGGATCACGCAAAGGTTTGGGTCACGTCGCCCCGCTATGCAGCCGATAACGGCGGAATTGTTGCGAAGCATCTGGAAGAGGCTGCGAGGTTGGAGAAGGAGGGCAAAACAGCCGTCGCCGTCTTTCTTGAAAACCAGCCGCTTGGCCTGATCGCGATGCGTGACGAACCCCGCGCCGATGCGGCAGAGGCGGTGCGCCAGCTTTTGGTCCTGGGACTGACGCCTGTCATCCTAACCGGTGACAACCCGCGCACGGCAGCGGCCATCGCAGGCAACCTGGGCATGGCGTTTGAGGCGAACATGATGCCCGAGGACAAGTTTGCAGCCATCCGCACGATGAGCGCGCAAGGTGGCGTCATGATGATCGGCGATGGGATCAACGATGCCCCGGCCCTGAAACAGGCAAGTGTCGGCGTGGCGATGGGATCTGGCACCGACGTGGCGCTGGAAACAGCCGATGCAGCGATCCTGCGTGACCGGGTGACCGATATTCCCGCCACGATCCGCCTGTCACGGGCCGCGATGGCCAATATCCGGCAGAACGTCACTCTCGCGTTGGGGCTCAAAGCGGTGTTTCTAGTCACGACTGTTTTTGGGTTGACCGGACTATGGATTGCAATTTTAGCCGACACCGGGGCCACGGTTCTCGTCACGCTGAATGCGTTGCGGCTGCTGCGGTTCGATCCGGAACGGGCGCAATAAGTAGACAGCTTTTGGTTCTGAAGGCATGCAGTGGGGCAGGGCACAATATCGGCGTACGCTCAGGCAGACGACCAGCAAGCGTGTAACTGATAGACGCGGCTTGCAGAGATCTCAAAGGGTTCTCCGACTATCGGCATTTTCATTTTCTACCACGGCATGAAAATTCTCAGGTAATTCCTGCTATGGGTTGCATCTCTCACATTGCCCGGGATCCGCCTCCGCCAGACCATCCCGGCGTGGCTGGTGAGACAAGTGACTGCAAACCGTGCAGGACCAGATTTCTCCAACTGCCAGTCGCGTCGGATGTCCGCATCCGGCACAACGCAGGCCTTTTCGCGTGTCAGTCAGACCGAAACCCGCAGCGTCACAGGCGGGACACTTACAGGTAAGCCGGTCTGCCAGCTTCTCTGCCAGCAAACCAAGGCTCTCCATGCGCCGCGGATTGAGGTGGGCCGGCATGTCGGTCTGGATCAGGATGGTTTCACCAGCGGAGGATTTCGAAAGTGCAATCAGCGCGGTACCAAGACTATCCCGATCCTGTATGCCTTTGAATATTTTGTCCGTCTTGCCTTGGTTCCGCAGAATGACAGTCTGCTGCGGGAACCTGATCCGGTCGAGGAAGCTATCGAGTTCCGTTTGCGACCCATAGGTGATGTGATCGTAAACTGGACGTTCATCGAGAATGTGTTCGCGAATGACGCGCCCGGTGTGCGTGTCCAAAAGAACCGCAATTTCCAGACCTGCGCCAAGAAATGGGAAATGGGGATGCGGCCCATATGCCCCCTCGCTGGCGATGGCGAGACTGAGGCCTGTCTCTGCAGCACCCAGCCGGGCCTTAGCGATTGCAGTCTCTTCGATTGTGCCGGACCGCGGCACTTCGCCGGTAAACGTGCCGAGTGCATCGGTATCGAAACCGTCCGGCACAACGAGATCCCACCCCAGACGCTTGGCAAGGACCGGACCGAACGCCCGTTCCTTGCCATACATTGTTGCCACGACAACTTTCCGAACGGTGAGGTCTGTTAGCGTCATGCGGCAGTTGGCACGGTGACAGGGTCTGTCACACGATCCGTCCAGCGGCTCTGCTCATACCGCCGGCGCACGTGGCCTGTCGCGTCAATCGTCACGAGTGTCAGCCAACCTTTCTCGAACAATGCCCGGACGTCAGGCTGGCGTGCACGAACCTGACTGATCATCTCTTCCGGCGCTTCGACCGCGACGACAAGTCGGCTGGGGTCATGGCGGGCCATCGTGCCGTCATGCACAGACTGCCATGGCAGCCCGGCCCTGAGTGCGCCGCCGTTGCCTTCCAGCACGCCGATCCCGCCGACGACGTTGTGCAGCAGTTTGTTGCCTGCGCCAAAGGTCTCCGGTGCGATGGCTGAACCGTGATATTGAAGGGCGATCCAGCTGGCGACGACGACCGGGGCGCTGAGGATCAGTTCAAGCGTTGCGGCCCCGTCGTCCCTGCGCCAGTCGTAGTCGTGCAGGAAGATCCGGCCGCCAAGGTCGCATCTCGACGTCCGCGACCGCGGTGCCGCGATAAAGCCCTGACATCCGGCCAGACCCCATTCGGGCCGCAGTTCCGACCAGTCCCGGCCGCGCCGCGCCAGCTCATCGGCGCGGCCTCTGGGAAGGGTCAGCGCACGCTCTGTCCGAGCCAGCGACCCGGCACGGGCCAATGCTGTGCAAAGCGCATCGCGGTCGGCGCGGTGCGTCGGCGCGATCGCATCGTCAAAGACGTGGACGTTGTCCGACACGGTGTCGTGCAAGCCCGCCACGAAATGCGTGTCGGCGGGGATCGCGATGCCATTCTTGACCAGTGCCTGCCGCACGTCAGCGTCGTTCAGCAGTGCCGCAAGAAGGCGCGCATTGACGTCTCCGGCGTGGCCGCCGCAGGCACCGCATTGCAGGACGCTGGCGTGCGGTGCGTTGGTGACGGCAGATCCGTGGCCGCAGATCAACACCAGACGGGCAAAGCCATCGGTCAACGACATGGCACGCAGGATGCCGGCCGCGGCCTTGACCCGGTCATCCAGCCCAAGGTCGATCGCCGGCAGCGGCGTCTGCGCCGATTGTCCGGTCAACCCGAGGCTGTCGCGGATCAGCTTGCCGACGTAGAGCGGCCCTGCGGCTTCGACGAAGGCAAAGGCCGAGACGGCGGCGCGCTTGAAACGACCCCAGGCGCGCATCGTCCGCAACCGGACACGGTCGGCCGTATCCGTGCCCGGCGTGCGGCTTTCTATCGACGGGGACAGCAGAATCGGTGCCCGCATTTCGGTAATGTCAGAGGCGTGACCCTTGTGCCGCACGGCCAGCCCGAAGAACCCGGCAAAGCCGATGGTCTGGATCTGTGGATCCTGCGTTTCCAGCGCGCGGCGGAAAACCTCTGATCGCACGTCGATGCAAAAGGCCGCCTGAATACTGGGCCGACCTGCGATCTTGTTGGCATCGGCGCCCGCCAACTGGTCTGCCAGACGGCGCTCTGCGCTTCTGTCGACGGCCTCCTGCAGGGCGGCATCGAGAACGGTTGCTGCATCGATCGTCACCTTGGCCGCAAACGCGGCCTGCTGGGCACCCCAGTCTGCGGCAAGCGGCGCGCCGCCGCGGTCCAGAATGGCAACCTCCCAGATCAACCTGACGGTCAACAAGTCGAAGAGTGTGCCGTCGTGCCCGCCATCGCGCGCAGCGATCCAGCCGAAGTGGCGAGCATACTGCGCCCACCCTGAGAGAGTCATCAACAGGCGATGAAAATACATGGGTGCGGACTCAGGCTTCAGGCCAAGGTCCTCGCAGGCTCGAGAAAACGCCGTCTGCGCATCCGTCGGCGTCGCCGCGACATCGCCCGGAAAACCGGCCAGCCCAGCCAGGCCGGGAGTCAGGTCACGACTGGCAAAACCGCGCCAGGATGTCCAGGCGCTGCCGTCCGGCGCTGGCCAGAAGGCCTGCCCCCGGTCGAAATGCCCGGCGGCCCACAGCCCGAACCGCTCCTCGATCAGGGCAGACCAGTTGATGCCGGTCCGCGCCTGCGCAAGGTCAGCCACGCAGGGCAGGGGGGTTGCCGGTTCAACGCTTTCATCTGCGGCGTAGCGCAACGCCTTGGGGTCGATCCCGAACGTGTCTGCCGCGGCGGTCAGATCCGCAGCCGAAACCTCGCCCGACCCGATCATGGAAGCAACGGTATCACGCGGCAGGAACATGCGACCGCCCCCGACGCGCAGCAGACGCGCTGCGGCCACAGTCCGATCCTCGCGGGATTGGCCAAACCACGGGTTGACGGCCACGGTTGCGGCCAGAGGAAAAGCTGGCGGCACCTGATCAATGGCTGCCTGTGCCGCGGCAAAGAGCTCAAGGGTCTGGCCCGGCCAGCTCATATGCGCATTCATGGGTTTGCATCCTGTTTGGAGGTCCAGCGACCGCTGAGGCGATCGACGAACGCATTGATGTAAAGGCCATTCATCAGGTGCACCCGCAACCCGGCCACGGCCGGGTGGCCGGCCCAAAGCGGGAATGTCGTCTGTGCCACAGCGGCGAAGGCAAAACTTGCGAGCGCCATGACGATGATCGCCCAGATCAGCCCGTCGGGTTCGGGCGGCAGCGGTAGCGTCTGCATCGACAGCCATGTCGCACCGTCCTGCAAGGCAAAGTAGGATGCGGTTGCAGCAACCGACATGACGACCGTTCGCCAGGTCAAAGCCCGCGGCGCCGCGTCAGCCAGACCCTGTGCGATCAAATAGACAACGCCGAAGATCAGGATGGCACCGAGGGCGATGGCCTGTGGCGGCTTGGACAAGATCCCGAACATCAGACCGACACCGACGTAAAGGGTAAGCGCCAGGGTGAAGGACCGGGCCACTGCTCTGAACCCCGGCACCGCGACCGGCCCGGGCCGCCTAATACCGGCCACGTCACGCACGGCCCCGCCGGACGACAGGAAGGCATGCGCCTTGTAAAGCGAATGTGCCACGATATGCAGTAGGGCCAGCGGAAACAGTGCCAGGCCGCATTGCAGCACCATGAACCCCATCTGCGCACAGGTCGACCAGGCGAGTGCGGTCTTGACCGCCGGTTGCGTCAACGACACTGCCGCCCCGACCAGGGCACTGAAACCGCCCACCAGCGCCAGCACAGCCAGCACACCCGGCGCCGCAATCAGCACGTCGGCGAAGCGGATCAGCAAAAACCCGCCCGCGTTCACGACGCCCGCATGAAGCAAGGCAGAGACAGGCGTCGGCGCTTCCATGACTTCCGTCAGCCAGCCATGCGTGGGCACCAATGCTGACTTGAAAATCGCGGCGACCGCCAACAGCAGGGCGGCCAGCCACAAGGACCCGCCTGCCGCACCCGTCCGGGCGGCCGCGTTGATCGCGGCGATATCGGCGGTGCCGAAGCCCGCCACGAGAATCGCGCCGGCGCACACCAGCGCCGCACTCGCCACAAGCCCACTCAGGGCCTTCTTGCGGGCGGCGCGGCGGGCCCGCGGCCGGTCGGCGTAGAACAAGAGCAGCCGGTTCAGCGCCATGCCGGTCGCCACCCAACCGACCGCAAGCTGGAGGATGTTGCCAGCCGTCACAAGAAGCAGGACGCAGGCAATTGTGGTTGCCATCCAGGCCATGAACGCCGCCTGCCGCGCTTCGCCATCAAGGGCCACGCGCGAGAACCGCAAGACGATCCAGCCGACGAAGGCCACGGTCATCGCCATGGCGATGCTGACAAAGTCGCCGCGTGCCGACAGGCCGATGGACATGGCGCCGATCAGCGGACTAGTCGCGGGGCCTGCCACGGCCAGAGTCAGGGCCGCAAGGGACACCAGTCCCAAGGCGGCAAGCGACGCCAGTTCCGGCAGACGCAGGGACCATGCGCTGCGGGTCGGGGGGTAACGCGCCGCCACCAGCAGGGCGGCGATGGCCAATGCAAGCGGCGACACAAGAAGCAGAATTGTCATTGAAAACCTCACAGAACATGATCTTCCGGACGTATCGCGTCCTCTTGACATAAAAAAATACATTGTCTGGATGAAAACGTTCCGTTTTACAGAACGCCATGCGGCTTAACTATCACCATCTGCGCTACTTCGAAGAGGTGGCTCGCGAAGGGAACCTGACCCGCGCCGCGGAGCGGCTGAACCTGTCCCAGTCGGCCCTGTCCACCCAGATCCGGCAGCTGGAGGACAGGTTGGGCCACCCGCTGTTCACCCGCACCAATCGGACGATGGTCCTGACAGAGGCGGGCCATATCGCCTTGGACCACGCCATACGAATCTTTGGCGTCGGTGACGATCTGATTGCCACGCTGACACGTAGCGGCGGCACCATTGGCCCCTTGCGAGTGGGCGCACTCTCGACGCTATCGCGCAATTTTCAGCTTCGGTTTCTGCGGCCTATTCTGGCGGATGACGCTGCAGACCTCGTCCTGTCGTCGGGAAGCAGCCAGACTTTGCTGCGTGCACTGGAGGACTTGGCGCTTGATGTCGTCCTGCTGACCGATCCGCCCCCGCGAGAGACGTTTCCCGACTTGGTCGCACACCGTCTGGCAGAGCAGCCCGTTGCGATCCACGGCACGGTTCGGCGTCTGACGCATCCGACCCTGAACGCCCTTCTGTCTGCAGAGCCCGTGATCCTGCCGACCGAAAGCTCAATCCGGACGGGGTTCGACAGTCTTGTCGCCCGCCTCGGCGTCACGCCCCGGATCGCGGCGATCGTCGACGATATGGCGATGGTCCGGCTGCTTGCGCGCGATGACGTTGGGCTGGCCATTACACCGGCGGTCGTGCTTGCCGATGAACTGGCCCAGGGGCTGCTCTGGACGGCTCCGTTTCCCCTCGAGATCGTCGAAAGCTTCTACGCTGTCACCGCCAAACGAACGTTTCCACATCCGCTGTCGAGCCGTTTGTTGTCCGGGAATGCGGCGGATTTGATCGAAGAGTTTAATGCATCGGCTTAGAAAAGCAAATCAGCGGTCCACATTTCGGCCGAAGTTTGGTGCAATAGCGCCTCCAAATGATTGCGGAGCCTGTCTAATGTCAAAATTGTATTGTCGCGGTATGTCTGAGGGATTCAAGGGAGAGAGATCAGCCACCATGCAGGATCATTTATACAGGTAGAGGTTCAGCCTGATCAAAAGTTCCTCAGCTAGACCATTAATTGGTTGGGCTTCCTCATTTGGCCAGGCCACCCTGCGATGTGATGTCTTCGCGCCTCGTGCGGACGAACTGCTTCATTAGCGAGGGGCGATTGAACAAATCTCGGTGCCAGACCGCGCGGTTCACAATCCCTTGCCGGCAACAGTTTCGCGTTGGTCCATCGTGTGGGGTGTCCTTCTGAGAGGTGTGAGCGTTTCTTCAATCGTCTCGCCCACATCATGCAAGGATGCATCCATGACCGACCGTCTCCGCCCTGCGGCAACCTTCGCCGCACTCGTCGCCACCGTCTTCATGTCCGCCGCGCCCGCCATCGCGCAATCGACGGACCATGGCACCATGCACGGCACCCTGACCATGGACGAGGGCCGCATGGGTGCGATGGACACCATGATGGAGGCCATGGACGCCATCGAGCCGACCGGCGATGCCGATGCGGACTTCCTTCTCATGATGATCCCGCATCATCAGAGCGCCGTTGACATGTCGCGCGCCGCGCTGGCGGAGATGGACGACCCCGAAACCGTCGCCTTGGCCGATACCATTATCGAGGCACAGGAAGCCGAGATCGACATGATGAAGGCGATGCTGGCCCGGCTGGGCCATCCCGTCGAATAGGGCATGTCGTGTGGTGGACGGGCCAGCCGTCCGCCACTGCCCAGGAATATCACGCCCCGTCCATCCATGAGGTTCACCATGACGTTTCATCCCTCGCTCAACCGCCGCTCTGCACTCGGGGCGATCGCCTGTGGCGTGACGTCCCTGGCGCTTCCCGCCATTGTGAGAGCAGAGGCACCGGCGACCCCGGTCTCGCTGCACGTCGCCAAGAGCCCGACCTGCGGCTGCTGCGAGGCCTGGGTCAACCTGGCCGTCGCCGAAGGGTTCGACGTCACGACGACGGAGATGGATGACGTCACTCCTGCCAAGGTGCAGGCCGGCGTGCCGCAGTCCCTGTGGTCCTGCCATACCGCATCGGTCGCGGGTTACGTCATCGAAGGCCATGTGCCGTTCGAGGCCATCGCCATGCTGCTGCGCGACCGGCCCGCGATCACGGGGCTGGCCGTGCCGGGCATGCCCATGGGCTCCCCCGGCATGGGCGATGACCCAGCGGCGCGCTTCGACGTGATCGCCTTCGGCGGCGCCGCGGCGGAGGGGCAGGTCTACTTCAAGGCCGGTGCATGAGGCGCAGCCTCATCGCCGGGGCGAGCGTCCTGGCCGCCGGGGCGATCTGGTTTGTCGTGGCCGACCGCACGGCAGAGGCCGAGTCCATCCAACTGCGGCCCAACTCCCCGGACGTGGTGGCGCAGGGGGCCGAGATCTACGCCACGGCCTGCGCCAGCTGTCACGGGGCCGATCTGGAGGGCCAGCCGAACTGGCGCTCCCGCAATGCCGACGGGCGGTTGCCCGCGCCGCCCCACGATGCAAGCGGCCACACCTGGCACCATGACGCCACCGCCCTGTTTCAGCTGACGAAGCTGGGGGTCGCCGAGATGATCGGCGATCCCGGATATGCCTCCGACATGCCGGCCTTCGCCGACACCCTGACGGATGCGGAGATCGTGGCGGTTCTGAGCTACATCAAATCGACCTGGCCCTCCGACATCCGCGCGCGGCACGACGGGCTCTGAGGCTCACCGCATCTCTCGTGGCAAGGGCGGCCTGTCGCCTCTGTCAGGCCTGCGTCTTCTGCAACAGCGCGATCAGCTCTTGGAATTTCGCCTGCTGTTCCGCAGGGTCGCCGCTGTCGATGGCGGCCTGCACACAGTGGTGGGCGTGGTCTTCGAGGATCAGGCGCTCAACCGCCTTCAGCGCCGAGCGGACGGCCGCCGTCTGCGCCAGGATGTCGACGCAATAACGGTCCTCGGACACCATCTTGGCGATGCCGCGCACTTGGCCTTCGAGCCGGGCGAGCCGGTCTAGTGTCTTCTGCCTGTTTTCCTTCATCCGTCGTCTTCCCACTTGTCCGGTTGGAACTCTCCGCCGCGTCCTCGCGTTCGATACCCATTAGGGGTATATAACAGCCGGGTGTCGGGCTGACTGCCCTCATCCTTCGAGATAGGACGGATCTGACCGTGGACCACGACAGGGAAGGCAGCAGCTACGGACGGTTCTTCGCGATGATCGCAACCTCGACGATCGCGATGTTCGGCCTGATGTATCTCAACACCTACGCGCTGGAGCATGTCTATTTCTCGCAGACGCGGATGTGGATGGCGCTCTACTGGGGGCCTTTATGGCCATCATCATGCTGGCCTTCATGCTGGGAATGTATCGCAACACGGTGCTGAACGCCGCGATCTTCGGCGGGGCGGCGGTGGCCTTCGCGCTGTGCCTCTGGCTGGTGCGGTCGCAGTCGACCGTGGACGACGTGGCCTGGATGAAGGCGATGATCCCACACCATTCCATCGCGATCATGACCTCATCCCGCGCCCACATCACCGACCCACGCGTGCGCAAGCTGGCGGACGAGATCGTGCTGGCTCAGAACCGCGAGATCTCGGAGATGCGCTGGATGGTCGCCGACATCGAAGCCAACGGCAAGCAGACCGCCTTCCCCCTGGGTGAGGCCGAGGGCGCCGCCCAGATCGCGACACTGGCCGACTCACTGGCCACGCCGGTGATCGCCGCCGTGGACCTCGCGCCCCTGACGGCGGAGGACGTGGCCCTCGCGGTGCCCGCGGGCGAGACCTGCGCCTTCCGGCGCGGCACCGACACCGATCCCGTCCTGGTCGTGGCCGCCGACGGCAGCGCGGCGACCAAGGTCTCCGGCCAGCTGATCCAGCTGAACAGTGAGGCCGCGCCCACCGCCGCGGGTGCCGTGAGCTCGACCGACGGCTTGCGCATCACCGTGACTCCGACTGCCGCCGCAGGCGAGGCGACGCTGCTGTTCGACCTCGCCACCACCCCATCCCTGACCGTCGGCTACGACGGCTACTGGACCTGTGCTGCCTGAGGGCAGGCCATTCGACAAGGAGAACACGATGCCAAAGGATACCACCACCGCCAAGACGGCCGTCCTCTACCGGATGGTCATGCCGGAACATACCTGCCCCTATGGCCTCAAGTCCAAGGACCTGCTGGAGCGGGAAGGCTATACGATCGAGGATCACCACCTGAAGACGCGGGAGGAGACCGACGCATTCAAGGCCGAGCACGGCGTCAAGACCACGCCGCAGACCTTCATCGACGGCAAACGCATCGGCGGCTATGACGATCTCGCCGTGCATTTTGGCAAGAAGGACCCCGACGACGACGGCCTGTCCTACACGCCAGTCATCGCGCTCTTCTCGGTCGCAGCGCTGACGGCGGCGGCCTTCACCTGGTATGCCTTTGGGACGCTGCTGACCTGGCAGACGCTGGGCTGGTTCGTCTCGATCTCGATGATCCTGCTGGGCTTGCAGAAGCTCAAGGACATCGAGAGCTTCTCGACCATGTTCCTAAACTACGACCTGCTGGCAAAGCGCTGGGTGCGCTACGGCTACGTCTATCCATTCATCGAGACGGGGGCGGGCATCCTCATGACGGCGATGGTCGCGACTTGGCTGTCGGCGCCGCTGGCTTTGCTGATCGGCACGATCGGTGCCATCAGCGTGTTCAAGGCGGTCTACATCGACAAGCGAGAGCTGAAATGCGCCTGCGTCGGCGGCGACAGCAACGTCCCACTGGGCTTTGTGTCGCTGACCGAGAACCTCGGCATGGTCGCCATGTCGATCACGATGCTGGTGCTGCTGCTGATGTGATTACGGTATGGAGGCGGCTCCCGAAAGGAACAGGTCATTCCTGTTTCAGATCTATCTCTTCAAAGCACTCATGATAGTAAAGTCAATAATGCTGCCTTCAACAATTTCGCCGAGGATCGACTTTGGAATTCGTTGTCCTACCAATGAGTAAATGGAAAATCCCATCCTCAATTGCGGCCACTAAAAATCGCTCAATTCAATACCGGCATCCGCCCACTACCGATCCTCGTGCGCTTGTCCGAAGAGATTCGGAACAATCTGTTCTTTATAGGTGGGTTGCACGTCCCGAGCATGATCGGCGCACCGGTCCCGCTATGAGCTGTCACTAACATGGCGCTGTCGACGGATACGAGCTTGCTGAACGCTACGACCGCAAGTTCCGCACGTCTGTATACGCCGACTTCTCAGGCGGGGCGCTACTGAGTCAGGCAACGATATCAATTGACCCACTCTCCATTGCGACGGACATGCCGGAAGGCACCGAGATACAGAGCGCGGGCGCTTCCAAGGTTATGGGCGACATCCTCGGCCAGTTCGACATCGCGATGGGGGGCATCTTGCTGATCGATGTCGTACAGGCGCTGCTTTTATCCGGCTCCGTGCCTCCGACTAAAATCCTAATAGCTTTTCCCCTTGCCATCAGTGGCGCGATCTTCTCACCTTACGTCTATTGCCCGGTATCGGTTTGTGGGTTATTATCGTATTCTTGATGCTGATAGGAATTCTTATCAAATTCGCCATTGTTCGGGCGGAGTTCGAGATGGAAAGCATGTCCAGCAGCTTCGAAATTTCGCGGCATTGTTGAGCGCCTGCTACAAGCACGCGGTTCGGGCTATGACCGCTAACCCAGTACTTGATGGTCTACTCATGTCCACCGTCTTGTCACTGCTCTCCTCGTCGTTGCACTTCAGCGTGATCGGCAACTTCAAGACAATGGCTCGCACGATGCTAGACACCACACTTGGGACGAACCAACCCGCACCGTAAGCGGTCGCTGGACCCCACCGGCCGTTTAGCGTGACGGCTTGAAGTTCCACGGCAGCAGGTCGTCGAGGCGGTTTTGGGGGTGGCCGGTGGCGATCGCCGTGAGGGTGGCCTTCAGATAGGCGAAAGGCTCGATGCCGTTGATCTTGCAGGTCTCGATCAAGGAGGCGATGCGGCCCCATGCGATGCCGCCTTCGTCGTGACCGGCAAAGAGTGCGTTCTTGCGACTGAGGGCGATGGGTCGGATCAGGTTTTCGACGCGGTTGTTGTCGATCTCAACGCGGCCGTCGGTCAGGAAAGTTTGCAATCCGTCCCAGTGATTGTGGATGTAGGTGAGCTTTTCACCCAGCCGGGATTTGGCGGAGATCTTGCGGCGTTGCGCCTGTAGCCAGTCGCCGAAGGCGGCAACCAGAGCCGCGGTGCGGGCCTGACGGGCTGACAGCCGGTAGCTTGGCAAGTTACCACGGATGTCGGCTTCGACAGCATAGATTTCGGCAATGCGGCGCAGGCCTTCGGCCGCAATTTCAGAACCGTCGCGGTCAAAGACCTCTTTCAGCTTTCGCCGGGCGTGCGCCCAGCAATGGGCGACACGAACGGGGGCACCACCTTTGCGGCTCGGTTTGGTCAGCCTGTTGTAGCCGGTGTAACCGTCGATCTGCAAAATGCCGTCAAAGCCAGCCAGGAAGGTTTCGGCATTCTCGCCTGCGCGGCCGGGTGCGTAGAAGTACACCACGCCGGGCGGGTCCTCGCTGCGCCAGGGTCGGTCATCGCGCGCCAGTGCCCAGAGGTATCCGGTCTTCGTCGTCCCGCGCCCCGGATCCAGCACCGGGGCCGTCGTTTCGTCCATGAACAGCTTGCCCGATCGTTTCAGGTGTTCAGCCAGCCGGTCGACGACGGGCTTGAGATGGAACGCCGCCTTACCAACCCAATCGGCCAGCACGGCGCGGTGCAGATCAAGACCCGCCCGCGCCAGGATCTGGCTCTGTCTATATAGCGGAAGGTGATCTGCATACTTGCTGACCAGTACATGAGCGATGCTGGCCTCGGTCGGCAGGCCGCCCATGATCAGATGCGATGGTGCTGGGGCTTGGGTGACCCCGTCGGTGCAGGTCCGGCACGCATATTTGGGGCGCACGGTGACGACGATGCGCAGCTGTGCCGGCACGATGTCCAGCCGTTCGCTGCGGTCTTCGCCGATCCTGTGCATGACACCGCAGCCGCAGGGGCAGATCAGACTGGCAGGCTCAATGACCTCCTCGATGCGCGGCAGTGCGGCCGGCAGATTGCCGATGGTGCGCTTTGGCGCGGGTTTGGTCTTCCCGGTGTCTGCTTTGGCGGCACGGGCTTCCTTTTCCGCTTCAACCTCGGCCAGTGCGATGGAGAGGTCCTCGAAGGCCAGTTGCCGTTCGTCCTCGGACAGCTTCTCCGACCGTTTGCCATGCAGGGCATGGATCAGCTCGGCGATCAGATGCTCTTGGCGCTTGGTGATATCCTTGAGGGCCGCCACCTCTTCCAGCAACGCCTGAACCGCCGCGCGCTGTGCAGCGGGGATTGTAGACAGGTCAATGACAGGGGACGCAATCATGACCCGAGACTACGATAAAACCCCAGCAAAAACACGCAAAAGACAGCGGTTGATTCATTCTGCCGCAGCTGGCGGGCGCGCCTCCAGAGCCTTGACGCGGCGCCAGTCGAGCCCGGCAAACAGCGCCTCGAACTGGGCATGGTTGAGCGTCATGATCCCGTCCTTGATGGCGGGCCAGGTGAAGGTTGCATCCTCCAGCCGCTTGTAGGCCATCACCAAACCCGTGCCGTCCCAATAAAGCAGTTTCAGCCTGTCAGCCCGGCGCGAGCGGAACACAAACACTGTGCCTGTGAACGGATCCTTGCGCAGCACCGACGACACCAGTGCAGCCAGGCCATCATGCCCTTTGCGGAAGTCGACGGGCTGCGTGGACACCAGAACACGCACCCGGTTTGAGGGGAACATCATGATCCTGCTGCCAAGGCGCGCACGACCGACGCAATCCGCTCCGCCGAGGCTCCGGTTTCCAAACGGATCGCCACCGCGCCCGCGACGATCTCGGGCCGGTCCGCGGTGCCCACGGCACAACGGGGGCCATCATCAACAGGGCTAATCATCAATGATGCAAATTCCACCGGATCCTCCGGCGCCGGCAGCACCAGCCGCCCTTTGCGTGCCAGCGTGCGCCAGGCAGAAACGTGGTTCGCCGGAACATCATGACGCCGCGCCACTGCGTTCACGGTCACACCCGGCATCAGCGTCTCCGCCACGATCCGGGCCTTCATCTCATCAGGCCACTTCCGGTTCCGACGGCCACGACCGCCAACCGGGAGAAACTCCAATGTAGTCTCCATGGAGAAAATCCATTCCAACAATCACCAAGGTCCAAAAACCCGATCAGGATGAAAGCCGGAAGGTGGGAGGCAGGAAACGCTTACCCCGCACCGAAGGAGGCAGCATGACCTCGTCGCAAAAAGCAAGCTTATCAATGAAAATCGCCAGCGATCCGCTGGGCACTCCACATGTGGCAGCATTGGTAGATGGGGGGCGTTTTAGACTGCAATTTGCCCGCGGTGCCGGAATTACATATCCCATCCATCGTCTGCCACATTACAGGCGTTTTTATCGCCGGATGTCACGGTTGCACCCCCATCCTTCCTATAAGGCGATTGCAGACGCACTTGACCAGTTGACGGAGAACCTCTGATGACGGACACTCCTTGAATACAGGGACAGTGCTCAGATCAAGGGCCGAAGGCGAGTTCACCTCAGACTCATCCGGGACACGCTTAGTCTCATCGTAATGGACTAAAATCGACTGAAATGCGGCCCCCCGATCCAGCTGCGCGACCTTCAAAGTAAGCATCTGGCACATGCCGCGATTTGGCGCTCCAATTGGAGCCAGGTCAATGGCAGCAGTTTCGGCAATCAAGAGGCTGTTGTATCGGGTAGTTGAGCCAACACATTGGCGAGCCAGGCCTGAGGATCGACCTTGTTTATCTTTGTCGTGACGATCAGGGAATACACGAAGGCAGCGTGGTCTCCGCCTCGATCGGAATCGGTGAATAGCCAAAATTTCCGTCCCGATGCGATGCTATTGATTTTTACACGGAAATGACCCGGGTCTGGGTTGAACCCCTTGGGCTATTTCCTCGTAACATTCGGAGCGACAGAAGCGAAAGCTAGCTGTATCAGTCATGCGGTTTATTCAAAGGAGGCGACGAAATCTTCAGCCTGTCAACAATATGTTCCAATATCGGGGCGATCTTTTCAGTCGGATACGGTTTTGGAAAGAACGTTGATCCTTCTGGAACCTGCATATCTGCGAAGTCCACTTTTCCCGATGCGATGACGATCGCGACCGGGGGCCAGACGTTACGCACATGGGTGGCGAGCTCCATACCATCCATGGAGCCTGGCATGTCGATGTCGGTGAACAGGATGCCGATGTCTTCGTGCAGCTCCATCAGAACGAGGGCGGCATCGGCGTTGGCAGCATCGTAGACCCTGAACCCAGCGTCCTCGATCATATCAACGGCTTCCATTCGGATCAGGGGTTCGTCCTCGACCACAAGGATGGCGGGCAGCACTTTCGCTGTAGAGTTCATACCAGCTCGTCCTCGCTCTTCTTTTTAGATTATACTGTGAGGCCTGACAGAGGTGCTGTCAGATTGAAGGTCAAACCTCCCCGATTGTAGGCAAGTTCCGCCGCGCCAGTAAAATACCCTGCAAGTGCTCGTTCGATCATGCGGCTACCAAACCCCCGCCGCGTGGGCGTCATGACCTCAGGTCCACCACTTTCGCGCCATGAAAAAGCGAAGCCAGCATCTGCGTCCTCCTGACTGACGTGCCAGGCAATATCGATGCGTCCCTGATCGGTAGAGAGTGCCCCATACTTGGTAGCATTCGTCGCAAGCTCGTGTAGAGCCATCGTCAACGCCAGGGCTTGCTTTGATCCGATCGGAAGGTTGGGCCCCGTAACACCGATACGGCCAAGACCGGTGCGATGCGGTATCAGCGCAGCCTCTACGACCTCGGCAATCTGCGTCTCTGTCCAAGTCGATTTGACCAGCCTGTCATGCGCTGCCGACATCATGCTGATGCGGGACTGGATGGCGATGCGGGCATCATCAAGAGTGTCAGCCTGCCTCAGGGTCTGCGATACCATCGCGTGCACCATCGCAAGCGTATTCTTCACCCGATGGTTCATCTCGCCCAGCATGAGCTGCCGCTGCTCCTGAGCCACCTTGATGTCGTGGATGTCGGTGCAGCTCCCATACCACCGGGTGATATTACCGCTCATATCCCGCATGGGCTGTGCACGACCCAATACCCAGCGGTATTTGCCGGACTTATGCTTCAACCGATATTCGATCTCATAGGGTTGACCAGTCTTCAGGCTCTCTCGCCATGCTCCCCAGGCACGCTCCTGGTCATCGGGGTGAAACATCCCGTTCCAGGCATCACCATCAGTGCATCCCTCTGGAACGCCTGTAAAGTCATACCAGCGTTGATTATAATAATCATGAAAACCATCAGGCTGTGTCGACCAGATCATTTGATCGACGGCATCGGCGATGGCATGGAATTTGGCTTCACTGTCCTGCAACTGACGTTCGCGTAGCTCTAGTTTCTCTACGTAACGTCGCGCGTCGTGCTGCCGCGCCCTTGCATTGAGGGCGGACGTGACCGCACGCACCAACTCTTCGGCATGCAGCGGCCGTGACAGCAATGTTGCGTTTCGCAGTGTATCGATCCGCGCGACGGCTGCGTCAGATCGCCGGCCCACGCCCTGGTTGGCAAGGACGATGAAGGGAATGTCCGACCACGGGGGTTGGATGTCCAGGACATCGGTCAGCCGATCTGTTCCGGGTGAACTTAAAGCCTCTTCGGTGACAAGGACGGCTCCCACCTGATCTGCAAGAAGATTGGCTAGGTGATCAAGCGTCTCAGCCACAACGACCGGCAGGTTTGCCTCCTGCAAAAGCTGAGCCGCCACTGCCGCATCTCGACCGCGTGGCGCCAGGATGGCGACAGTGGCTGTGAGTTCAGCCGGCGGCACGTGCGTGCCAGATGAAACGTCGCGATCGGTCATGTTGCGGTAGCAACGCCTTCTTCTCCCAATGGCAACAGATCGCCTCGGGCGGGTGTATATACCGGTGCGCCCGACAGAATGCCGGTAAAATTGCGAATGGGGTCGCCGATCACAATGCCGCGCTCATCGATACGAAGCTCCCGGATCGAGCGCTCATGATCCGATGTCCGTGTCTTGATCACGGAAATGGATTTGCGAACTTGCCCGGCGGCCTCGAAAAACCGGAGCATCACGACTGTGTCGGCGAGGTAACTGATGTCGACGTCCGAGCGCAGATCGCCGGTGATGCCGTGTTGCCCAAGAATCATCAGCGACACGACGCCTTGCTGGGCAAGATAGCTCAGTAATTCGTGCATCTGTAGCACAAGAAAATTATCGCTGGGCATTGCATGAAGATAAGCATTGAGACTGTCGATGACGACAACATTGACCTGGTCTCTCTCCACCGCGGTGCGCACGGCGTTGGCAAATTCCCCCGGCGAAAGCTCCGCCGGATCGATCTGGCGAATCTCCAAAACGCCTTCATCGATAAAGGGTTGCAGATCCATGCCGAGTGCTTTCGAGCGGATCATCAGCGTCGAGAGGCGTTCGTCAAAAAGGAAGTAGGCGGCCTTCTGGCCGCGCTTCAGCGCGGCAATCATGCAGCGCACGGCGGTTGTTGTTTTGCCCACTCCGGCGGGACCGGCCAGCAGGGTATTGGTCCCCGGGAACAGACCGTCCCCCAGCAGGGCATCGAGGGCGGCGAGGCCACTGGTGACCGGCTCGCTGGTAAAGCTGCGGCCATGGTCAGCCGCGACCAGTCGCGGGTAGACACAGATGCCGCCGGGTTCGATGGAAAAGTCGTGGTAGCCGCCGTAGTATTGCACGCCTCGCATCTTGACAATACGTAGTCGCCGGCGCTCGGAGCCGAAATCGCTGACCAGCTGCTCCAGCGAGATCACACCGTGGGCGATGGAATGCAACTGGAGATCACCGGGCTCGGAAGTACGATCATCCAGCATCAGGACAGTGCATTTACGCCGGGAGAAGAAATGCTTCAGTGCCAGAATCTGACGCCTGTAGCGCAGGGGGTTCTGTGCCAGAAGGCGAAGTTCCGACAGGCTGTCGAGGACGACCCGGGCAGGGTCAAGTCGTTCAACAAGGCCTATGATGCCCCGCACCGTCTCTCCCAGCTCAACCTCGCTCGGATGCAGGAGCGTTTGCTCATGGTCCGCGCTAAATTCATCCTCGGCGACCATCTCAAACAGATTGATTCCATCGAGTGTCCAGCCATGGGATTTAGCTACGGCCCGCAATTCGGATTCCGTTTCCGACAGCGTAATGTAGAGGCTGCGGTCGCCCGCGCGACGCCCTTCCATAAGAAACTTCAGAGCCAACGTTGTCTTGCCCGTCCCGGGCGTGCCCTCGACGAGATACAGTCGTTCCGGTGTCAGTCCGCCTCTGAGCACTTCATTCAAGCCGGGCGTACCGGTCATGAGCTTGGGTTGGAGATCGTCCACTGTGATGTTGGCCATCGAATCGCTGTTCCTGTCGAATTCGCATATAGGTGGACGCTCTACAGATGGGTGAACTTGCCAGTAAAGCTGTGTTCAGTTTAGGTCCATAAAAAGCGCTTTAACGGATGTCGGCGATCTTCAGCAAACGTTTTTAATGCGCCCAAGCAGGTTCTTTGCTTCACTCATATTGCATTGCACGAGTTGAACATAAATGCCGTCGAATATCTCGCCTTGTTGTGCGACGATGGGCATGTCGAAGTAATCTGGTCGCTGGATCAGACCACCCGCAAGTTCGATATCAACTGATCGGAACATGACGGGCCGCCCTTCGTGCCCCCGCCATCGAAAGGGTTCGGATCCACGGTGATTGACCAGATGGCGGGCTCCGTTTTTGGCCGCCAATGTTCACCGAGACTACGCACCCACGACCACCATAATACGGCCACGAAGTTTTGCGATACAGGAAGCATTGGACGAGGAACATGCCGGCAATGAAACCGCTTTGGATGGAGCTGCTGGCACTGCATGCCATGGTCGGGCTGTCTGTGATCCTGTGGTCACTCTTGGACACCTATATGCCGGCGGTCTCGAGAAGTCGCATTGGTCCTGGGATGGTCCTGGGCCTTGTGGGCGTCATGACGATGGCTATGGCGGTAGAGGTGCTGCCTGGAATTCGAATCGATTTGCGTCACGCCCTGATCGCAGCAGGTGGACTGGTGTTCGGTCCCGTGTCAGGCTTGATAACCGGCGCTATTTCGAGTGCAGTGCGGATCAGCTACGGGGGTGCCGGTGTTCTGGCCGGCCTAACTGGTATTGCATCGTCAACATTTCTCGGAGGTGCGGCGAACCTTGCATTGAAAGGCCGCATACCAGATCTTCAGCAGTGTATCGTTTTCGCGGCTGTCGTGGGGCTCGGCGCTCTGACAAGTCTTCTGCTCGTTCCGAGCGAAGTGCGGGGCACGATCTTCCAACAATCGTGGCTCCCGCTCCTGACCCTGACATTTACAAGCACCCTGTTTACCTCCTACTTCTTCTCAATCGAGCGTGCGAGATACGTCGAGTTTCAGAACCTTTCGCTTTACCGCAAGATGGTCGATGCGCTTCCGGATTGCTTGAACGTCAAGGATCTCGACGGCAGATTCATCATCGCGAACAAAGCGACCGCAGACCTCATGAAGGCGCGGGACGCATCGGATCTCATAGGAAAAACAGATTTTGATTTCTATCCCCATGCCGTTGCGGCAGGATACCGGGATGACGAGACCGCCGTCCTAAAAGGAACCGGTGCTCAGCGGTTGGAGCAGATGGTCGATTTCAAGGACGGAAAGATCGGGTGGCTAGAGACAGTCAAGGTTCCGATCAGAAGCGAGGCCGGCGCCTTGACCGGATTGATTTCCTACAATCGCGATATAACCGATATCCATGCATCGAACGAATTGAAGGCGCAGTTCGTGTCCACGATAAGTCACGAAATACGCACGCCACTGACATCCATCTGTGGCTCGTTGCGACTGATTGCGGAGGCTTTTCCCGACGAACTGCCACCCAAGGCAGTTCGACTAATTGCGGTTGCTGACCGCAATGCGCGGCATCTCAACGAGCTGATCGACAATCTGCTCGTCTCCGAGAAACTCGACGCCGGGCAGACAGACTTTTCGCCTGAGATTTTGGATATGACCCGGCTCGCGAAAGATGCGGTCGAAAGCATGAAGCACTACTTGCCGCATAAGGATCTGTCCTGGGCTATGTCGCACTCGGCCGAGGACACAAAAATCCATGTTCACCCGCTTCGGCTGCAACAGGTGCTGCTCAACCTTTTGTCCAACGCAGCCAAATTCTCTCCGGCTAAAGGTATCATCGAAGTCGATATTTTACAGATCGATGGTATGGTTCGCCTTATCGTGCGTGACGCGGGTCCTGGCGTGCAACCTGACTTCGAAGCCTCATTGTTCAGTCGGTTCCGTCAGGAAGAGGCAACCGCGCGGGTCAACAAGGCTGGTGGAACGGGCCTTGGACTCAGTTTGGCAAAATCTTTTGTTGAACACATGTCCGGCAGCATCTCCTATCGAAGGCTGAACGATAAGACTGAATTTTGCGTCGAATTTCCGTCCCTGTCTGACAGTCATGAATTGAAGGGGCATTTGGCCCCAAATCGGTTATCAGCATCGGATCCGGCATTCGGTGCAGGCGCGGCCTGACCCCAGCGTTCAACTGACGTTGATCAGCGGGTCTGTGGCTGCGGCAGATGGAATGCTACCTTTTGCCGGACAAGGGCGTTTAAAGCCAGACACCCTAAGAGGACGTATAAATGTTTGACTGGATATCCGGCTTCATAGACGCGGTCGGGCTGGCCGGAATCGCACTCTTGATGTTCATCGAGAATGTTTTTCCGCCGATTCCGTCCGAATTGATCATGCCTTTGGCAGGGTTCAATGCGGCGAGTGGTGAACACAATCTTTTTGCCGTCATCACAGCAGGGTCAGCAGGATCGTTGGCCGGTGCCGTCTTGTGGTATTGGGTCGGTATGCGTATCGGCACCGACCGGCTGAAACGCCTTGCCCGGCGCCATGGCCGATGGCTGACAATCTCACCCGACGAAATTGATCAGTCGAATGCGTGGTTCAAGCGACACGGCGGCATGGCCGTTATGGTGGGTCGGCTGATTCCGACGGTGCGCACATTTATCTCCGTTCCGGCGGGCGTGTCAGAAATGTCATTTTTGAAGTTTTTGACCTATTCGACTGTTGGCACTGTCGCCTGGACCAGCTTTCTGACCTTGGCGGGCTACTGGTTGCAGTCTCAATACGAAAAGGTCTCGGCTTGGATGAACCCGGTATCAACCAGTGTCGTTATACTGATCTTAGCGTGGTATCTTTGGCGCGTCGCAACCTACCGTCGTCGCGTGCCAAAAGAGGGCAGCACTCAGTGATTCAGTCGATTACTATATAAATTTACGGGAAACTTCGGCAGATTTTTGGCAGATTTACCGCTAGTTCGACATCAAGCTGCCGTCGCGCGATGTTTGCTCACGCCTTGAGATCTTGGCATGTAGCACCGTAGTTAAGAGAAATTTTGCTATTCATGAATCATAAACGATGTATATTTTGAGGCATGATGTTGAGCTCGACAAGCCATCCCGTTCTGACCCGTGAGTTGCGGCTAGGATGGGCACGTGCTGTGCGCGCTGATATAAGTCCACATTCAGATGCCCGAATTCGGCGTGCTTGTCGTATCTTCCTCTCTGAGGGGGGTGCTCAAGATTGGTGTGATCGAAGCTGGGCTACCGAGATGCTGAAGGTCTTGTCGCCCGAGAGGGGGGAGCCAGCGTGAGCCGAAAGCGGCTGCTTCCGAGCTTGTTTACTGGTGCGGCGCCAATCGCGCCCACGTCGTCGCTCGGGCCGCCGCTTTGATACGACTTGTTACGTGTGACCTGCATCGTTGTCCGACCGAGATATTTGACCTAGTGTCGGCACATGTCTTTCACACGTGTCATACCGCCACGCTCATAGACACCCGCATCGCGGGTGGCTTTGACCTGCGCGGATGACCTGAAATCAACCCCCCCAGGACCCATCGCCGCCTACGTGAGCCTCCATCACGACCAGGAAGAGCACATGGTCAACTGGTATACGGCCGACCCCCACTTCGGGCCCGAGAACATTATTAAATTCTGCAAACGCCCGTTTCACAGCACAGCGCACATGGGGAAGGTCCTGCTGGGCAATCTGCAGGCCTGCGTCGGGGATGATGATGATCTCTGGATTCTCGGCGATCTGGTGGTAGGCCCCCGCGCCAAGAGCCGTCATTTTCTGCACAGCCTCTTCGGCCTGCTGCCCAACCGCCGCAGACATCTGGTCACCGGCAATCACGACAAGGAACTGGTTCTCTCATTGCCTTGGGACACGGTGACGCCGCTGGCCGAAGTGCGGGACGGGCCGAAGAACCAGAACTACACCCTGTGCCACTACCCGATGCTCACCTGGAACCACGTGCGCCGCGATGCGCTCATGATGTTCTGCCACGTGCATGACAACTGGCCGGGGTACCGGAACTGCGTGAACGTCGGGGTGGACCTCTGGGGCTTCAAACCGGCGCTGTTCGAGGACATCGCGGCGCGGGGGGCGGTGCTCCCCGCCAGGCCACACTGGGCGGCCGTTGAGCCATCATAGCGACAATGGCAGTGGGTGTGCGAGCGTGGCGTTACTGTTCACGATGTAGCGGTTATCTGACAAAGTGCTTCTAACGCTCGTCCCCAGCGCCAAGCGCATCAGAAAATTTTGCACCAACTTGGCGCCGAATTCAATCATCATGGCCACACCAAGCGGCCTTTCCATCTGCAAAAAGGGAAGCGGTCGAAACAAGAAAGCACGGCCATGTCCCACCAGTTGGTGTAAGAGGCCGCGCGCGGAGCCTCTGGCGTATGTTCAGGGGATTTCCACCCGCTCGGTCGATGATCTTGTGAGGGCCATGGGCGCGAACGGCATGTGCGTCAGCCGCCTGTGTGCTGAGATTAATGACCAGGTGAACGCTTTCCTGACCCGGCCGCTGGAAGGAGCCTTGGCCCTACCTCTGGCTGGATGCCACCTACCTCAAGGTGCGTTAGGGCGGGCGGATCGTCAGCCGTGCCGAGGATTGCCGGCGTGTGCCCGTGAGCGACGACGGTGGGGCCACGCATATGGGCATCAGCATCCTCCCGGTCGCAGCCCCCGGTCCAAGTCAGGAACTCATTCCGGACTGTTGACCAGTGCATGTCATTGCGCAACCTGTCCCGCGCGAGGAAAGCCTCACGGTCGGTATGAGGGTCAAGGCCCGCATGGACGAAGAGTAGATCGCCAATCGTCAGGTGAGCAGGTGCCGACCTAATCCCGACGATCCAGTCCGCCGGAAATGCTGTCCTGAGGTCGCTAAGGACTTCATCCCAAGGACGCGAACTCCAATTCGGATCAACCTCATCCATGACGGTTCGTCCGCCGTTCTAAAGCCACAGTGCCGGGTCGCAACGGTCCAGCACGTCCACCAGCGCGAGCTCGTGATTGCCAGGCAGCATCACGACGCGGTCAGCCCGGATCAAAGGCCCTGCTGCCAATGCCGTGCGCACGGCGCCAATACTATCCGCGCCGCGGTCGATCAGGTCACCGAGGAAGATCAGGACGCGTTCCGTGCCGAGTGCTTTCGGCTGGCCACCGATCTCGCGCAGGACACCACGCAGCACAGCTGCTTGGCCATGCACGTCGCCGATAGCGAAGATCTCTGTGCTGAAACCGATCTGGCCCGGCAGATGGCGCGCGCCCAGCGATGCGGTCGTCGTTGCCACGTTGTCTGACATGAGCGTTTCTCCGACCTCAATGGGGCCGAGATCCATCCTGCTGATCTTGTCCGGTATTGGCCAGATGCTTACCTTTGGTTCACCGACACTGAATCTGCACCTGTCGCACGCCAAGGGGCGGCACGATCCCGTGCCGCCCCTTGATCCGTCTTGTGCTGCTGCTGTTACACTCAGTGATGATGCTCGGGAAGATCCTTGAGCTGATCCTTGGTCATCAACGAGGTCGCATGCACATCGCCGCTCTCGTCACGCATGAAGTTCAGGCTGGAGACGTCCAGTGCGACCGGCTTTGCGCCGATCCCCAGAAAGCCGCCGACGTCCACGATCACTTGGGCATTGGCACCAGCGCCGTGGAGGTGCGCGACGCTCCCGATCTTGCTGTCATCGGGTCCGTAGACAGTGGCACCGTCCAGGTTGGCTTCCGTCAGCTCGTCCGACCGCAGTGGAATATGCTTGGAATGGTCCATGATATTGCTCGCTTTCGTTATTGCTTCATTGGGTGATGAACCCCGTGGTCGCGGGCGATGTTCCAATAAACCGCCGTTGCTACGCGGATCAGCGGAGAAGCGTCCGCCTGACAAGGTTGCCGGCGGCGGCAAATGCGCATGCAGCTTGGTGTGCGATAGAACTGACCATCATGAGCTTCGTGGTGGGCTTTCATGCCCTACCGTCGCGCGTCACTTATTGCCGTCGATCCACTTCGACATCAGGCCCTTGTCGCGGAAGCATTCGTCCGGCACAGCACGCCGCTTGATCCGTGCGAGCTTCTCCGCAAAAGCGACCTGCTTCGAGCTTGGCCGGGGATCGTTGTTTGCGGCCGGTGCCAGTAAGGTCTGCTTTTCGATCCAGGCGCTAAGCGTGCGGCGATCCTGCTGGACGTTCCATGGCAGGAGGGTGCGGTTACGATCTGCAAGGGACCGTGCGTAGGCAAGCTGGCGCGGTGTGGCGGGCAAGGTAAAGGCTGATGTTTCCATGACAGAACTCCAACGATGACTGGAGTTCAGATATAGAACATAACAAGAACACAATCAAGATTCACTTGCCGCGGGCAAAGGCTTACCTGATTTCCGCGGAGAAGAATGGCTTGATCAAAAGCTGTGCGAGCGCGTTACGTATCGGCCACCGCGTATGCGTGGCCAGCGAGGATCGCTATACTCAGTCCGGCATGTCGATCGACTTGTGAACTGGTTGGTTTGGCAGAGCGTCGAATGGCACTGTCAAAAAATCAGGTGTTGACGCGCCCTCAACGCTCTATCCTCGGATACATGTGCAACCTCTATTCCAACACGATGGCCAAGGACGCAATGCGACAGCTCTTCGCGGTCGACGCAGGCCATGACGATCTCGGCAATGCGGAGCCGCTGACCGCCATTTTCCCGAAGGGCCTGTCACCGATCGTAGGTGCGAACGCCGACGGCACACGCTGGCTGCAGACGGCGCACTGGGGTTTCGTCATGCCGCAGGTCTCCAAGAAGACAGGCAAGCCGATCCGGCCGAAGGCCGTGAACAACGCTCGCGACGACAAGCTGCGCACTTTACGCTTCTGGACGAAGAGTTTCGAGGAGTGGCGCTGTGATGAGCGACAACCATCTTGGCCGGTGCCGACAACCACCTTGGCCGGTGGGGCTGAACGGAGGACGGGCATGCCCGTCCGGAGGGCAGCCCCACCGGCCTGATTGATATTTTGGGAGTAGGTGCTGGTCGCTGCGGGTTGGTAAGCCGGAATCCTCTGCGTTCATACGGAGGAGCCGGTTTGGCCTACAAACCCATCACCGACCAGCAATTGAGATTATACATGACCGACCTACAAAACCACAGTCAGCGCACATCGGCCGCCCGCGCCAGGTTCAGCGAGCGGAGCGCCAGGCGTTTCGATGCGGACCCGACCCCGCCTTCGCAGCGCAAGATCGTTCACGGACGCGCATTGGCCGATCCCCTTGAAGGCTATTGGGAGACCGACCTTCTGCCGCTGCTTCTGACCGACAGCGCGTTACAGGCGGTCACCCTGCTGCGCCATCTTCAAAGCGAGCATCCTCGGGCCTTCCCTGATGATCGTGTCCGCCGCACCCTGGAGCGGCGGGTGCGGCAGTGGCGGGCGCTGAACGGTCCCGAGCGCGACATCATCTTCCGCCAGACACCCGAGCCGGGATACATGGCACAGTCCGACTTAAACCATGCCGAGGAACTGGAGGTGACAATCGCAGGCCAATCGTTCCCGCACCTGCTTTACCACTTCGTCATGGTCTACAGTCGTTGGGAGCATGTCGGCGTGGTTCTTGGCGGGGAAAGCTTCACGGCGCTGGCCGAGAACTTGCAGCAGGCCCTCTGGTCACTCGGCGGTGCGCCGCAAAACCACCGGACTGATAGCCTCTCGGCCGCTTTCCGCAACCTGACCGCCGACCAGCGTAAGGACATGACCAAGCGCTATGATGCGTTCGTCGGCCATTACGGCATGGACGCCAGCCGCAACAATCGCGGTGAGGCCCATGAGAACGGGGCGGTTGAATCGCAAAACTGGCACCTGAAGACGGCCATCAAGCAGGCGCTGATCCTGCGGGGCAGCCGCGACTTTGCCTGCATCGAGGACTACCGGCGTTTCATCGACATGCTGGTGGCGCGGCGCAACCGCCAGCGGGCGGCAGCCGTTCAGGCGGAACGGGCCCACCTGAAGCCTTTGCCGCAGCGGCGCACCACCGACTTCACCGAGATCGTGGTGCCGGTCTCGCGGACTGGCGGTTTCCTGGTCAAGAGCATCTTTTACAGCGCTCCGTCGCAGCTGATCGGGCAACGTCTGCGTGTCCACCTTTACGATGATCGCATCGAGGCGTTTCTCGGCGCCGCCCTGGTCGTCAGCCATCCCCGGGCCCGTGGTCGCGGCGATGGTCACCGCGTCCATGTCATCAACTACCACCATGTCATCCACTCCCTGCGACGCAAACCGCAGGCCCTGTGGAGCTCGATCTATCGCGACAGCCTGTTCCCCCGGACCGAATACGCCGAAGCCTGGAAGGTGCTGCAACGGGACCTGCCAAGACGGGATGCCTGCCGCCGCATGGTCGAACTACTCTTCATCGCCCATGAGCAAGCCTGCGAGGCGGAACTGGCGCATCTGCTGGCGGCTGACCTTTATGCGGGCCAGGTGCCGGACACCAAGGCCCTGGCTTCACGGCTGGCGCCAAGGCTCATGACGATGCTCAAGGATGTGGCTGTCGCCCACCCATCGCTGGCCAGCTTCGACGCTCTGCTGGGGGCAAGCGCATGACTGTCCGCGAGGTCGACATCCACACGCTGCCCAGCATGCTGACCGCGCTGCGGCTGCCCAGTTTCCAAAAACTCTGGGCCGAGATCGCCGCGCGCGCCGACACCGAAGGCTGGCCCGCCGCCCGTTTCCTCGCCGTGCTGGCGGAATACGAACTGGCCGAGCGCGACATGCGTCGCATCCGGCGCCATCTGAACGAGTCGCAGCTGCCCGCAGGCAAGATGCTGGCGACCTTCGACTTCAAGGCCCTGCCGACCCTGCCACGCGCCCGGGTGGAGGCTTTGGCGGCCGGCGACTGGCTGGACGGGGGCGGCAACCTGATCGCCATCGGCAATTCCGGCACCGGCAAGACACACATCCTTTGCGCGATCGGTCATGTTCTGATCGAGGCAGGACACCGCGTCTTCTACACCCGGACCAGCGATCTGGTGGAAAGGCTCCAGGCGGCCCGCGGCGATCTCGTCCTCGAGGCCGCACTGGCAAAACTCGACAAGTTCGACCAGATCATCCTCGACGACATCACCTACGCCCACAAGGATCGGGCCGAAACCGGCGTCCTCTTTGAACTGATCGCCCGGCGCTACGAATACCGCAGCATTGCCATCGCGGCCAATCAGCCGTTCAGCGGATGGGATCAGATCTTCCCGGACAAGGCCATCGACCGCCTTGTCCACCAAGCAAGCATCCTCGAGATGAACGCCAAAAGCTTCCGTCAGCGCGCCGCAGCCTCCAACAAGAATGCTCAGGCCGAAACGTCAGCGACAACCAATACCGACAACCAAAACGAAGGAGAAACCTGAGCCAAGACACCAAACCACACACTAACCCCGGTGGCTTCAAAACCGGCCAAGGTGGTTGTCGGTCAAGGACAAGGTGGTTGACGCGCTACAGCGTGAGATGGTCATGAGCTCGATGGTCACCTCGACGCCGAACGCACTGGTCAGGGAGTACCATCTGGACCGGATGCCGGTGATCCTCGATCCCGACGATTACGCGCACTGGCTGACAGGCACACCGGACGAGGCTTTCGCATTACTAAAGGCGGTCCCAGCGGAGCGCAGGGTGATCAATCAGAGCGGCAAAGGGCTGAAGTCGGACCACGGCGGGTTGGACTGATGGCGGAATCCCCGTTCAGTCTACCCTCACTTCCGCACATCCTTTAGACGGTGCACGGGGGCGCTTGCGATGTACTGTCTGGTGCGTTTCGGATCATGAGGCCGATCGCAACCGCTGACCTTCACAATGTGACGCACATAAATGGCGCCCGAAGCCGCCGCTGCTACGGACGAGGCGCTGAGAACGATCTTGAATAGGATCTCGGCGGTTCTCCATCCTGTCATCGTTCAATCGCAGCGTCTGCTCACGTCACTTGATCAAGAAATCGTCTTTCGACTGCCCATTCTCCAGAGCATCCTTCATCCAATCGGGCTGACGGCCACGCCCGGTCCAAGTCTGCTCCGGATTTTCCGGATGGCGATATTTCGGCGGCGACACTGCCTTGCCTTTCTTGGATGCCATTCCTGTCAGTTCGGCGAGAGAGTATCCATTTTCGCGTGCTGCGGCCTCGACTGCCGCAAGCGCAGCCTTGCGCTGTTTACCTTCATAACCATCGATGGCCTTGCCAACATTTTTCTGCAGCTTCTTGAGTTCGTCCAGCGACATGCTGTCCAGATCGATATCGTCCATTGTTATTCCTCGTCTCATTGGCGCAGCAAACCGGGCATCTCGAATTATTTATATACGATTAGCTAGAAATGGAATACATTGCAACGCACCTTGATCTGCTAATTATTTTTGACGTCAAAACTCGAGGACGAGATAAGTCGCATTGGCAGCGTTGTCAGCATGATTTACTTCGAAGCCTAGGTCTGGATGAATGGTCGTGGTAATCCTCCCGTTTTTAACGGGGTGCTACCGTAGAACTTACGCAGCCATTTTCAGTTTCATTGCAGGCGTGATGCCGCCAATACCCATGTTCGGGCGATCGTTGTTGTAAGTCCAGAGCCACTGGGTGGCGAAGTGCTGGGCCTCCTCGATGCTGTTGATGATGTATTGGTCCAGCCATTCGTGCCGGATGGTGCGGTTGTAGCGCTCGATGTAGGCGTTCTGCTGGGGCTGACCGGGCGGGATGTGGGCCAGGGAAATGCCATGTTTCTCAGCCCATTCCAGGAGCGCATGACTGATGTATTCGGGGCCGTTGTCCACGCGGATGGTCTTTGGCTTCCCGCGCCATTCAATGATGTTGTTCAGGCTGCGGATGACCCGCTCTGTCGGAAGGGAGAAATCCACCTCGATCCCCAGACCTTCGCGGTTGAAGTCATCCAGCACGTTTAGCAACCGGAAGGCCCGACCGTCCTCAAGCCGATCGGCCATAAAGTCCGTCGACCAGGTCACATTAGGCCTCTCTGGCACAGCCAGAGCGTCTGGCACGTCCCTCTTCAACCGTTTGCGTGGCTTGATCCGCAGGTTCAGCTCAAGGGCGCAATAGATCCGATAGACGCGTTTGTGGTTCCACGGGTGCCCCTTCACGTTGCGCAGATGCAGGAAACACAGCCCAAATCCCCATGTCTTGCGAGCATCGGTCAGGCCGACCAGAAGGTCAGCGATCAACTCGTTCTCATCGCTCAAAAGTGGGCTGTAGCGATAGCACGTCTCGCTCACACCGAATGCCCGGCAGGCCAAAGTGGACTTGCCCGAAAAATTTGGAGAGCACCAACTGAGGAACCAGGAGGTGTTCTATGGGAAACGCAAACAGACCGACGCCGGAGTTTCGGCGTGAAGCGGTGCGGCTGGCACTGACCAGCGGCCGGACGCGGCGGGAGATCGCGGAGGATCTTGGCATTGGCCTTTCGACGCTGACGCGGTGGCTGAGCCAAGAGCGCGATGCCCGCGAGCCGAGCGAGGCGCCGGTCGACGTGCATGCCGAGCTGAAGCGGCTGCGACGGGAGAATGCGGTCCTGAAGCAGGAGCGCGACATCTTAAAAAAAGCCGCGGCCTTCTTCGCGAAAGAGACAAGTCGATGACCTTCGGCTTCATCGAGGCGGAGAAGGCCAGCTTCCCGATCAGTCGGATGTGCCGTGCCCTGGGCGTCAGCCAGAGCGGCTTCTTCGCGTGGCAGGACCGTCCGGCCTGTCGCCGCCAGCAGCAGGACATGGTCTATCTCGCACACATCCGGACGGCCTTCGCTCTGTCGAACGGCACCTATGGCAGCCCGCGCATGCACCGCGACCTCATCGACGAGGGCCATGAGATCGGGCGGCATCGCACGGCGCGGCTGATGCGCGAGAACCGGTTGATCGCGCGGCAGAAGCGGCGCTTCAAACGCACGACCGACAGTGAACATGCCTGGCCTGTCGCGCCCAATCTCGTGGCGCAGGACTTCGCGGCAGACGGCCCGGACCAGAAGTGGGGGGCCGACATCTCCTACATCTGGATGGCGGAGGGCTGGCTCTACCTCGCCGTCGTGCTCGACCTCTTCTCGCGACGGGTCGTCGGCTGGGCCACGAGTGACCGCCTGAAGCGCGACCTCGTCGTCGAAGCGCTGCGCCGGGCTCTGGTTGCTCGCAACCCTGCGCCGGGGCTGGTCCATCATTCCGACCGCGGATCGCAATACTGCTCTATCGACTACCAGGCGCTGCTCCGCCAACGTGGCATTCTGATCTCGATGAGCGGGCGCGGGAACTGCTACGACAACGCGATGGTCGAAACCTTCTTCAAGACCATCAAGTCCGAACTGGTCTGGCCCGTCGCCTGGCAATCCCGCCAGCAGGCCGAAAACGCCGTCGCCAGATACATCGACGGGTTCTATAACCCCGTCAGGCGTCATTTATCGCTCGGCTTCCAGAGCCCCATCGCCTTCGAGCGAAAGGCCCGGGAAGTGAGCTAAACGCTCTCCACTAAATCCGGGCAAGTCCAGCTTGTGTCCGTAAAGACAACAGTGGAGCCAACGCCAGACGTCGGAAAATAAACCAGATCGATGGCCTGGTCCGGCTCTTCTAGAACAAATCCTCTCTCCAACACCACCTGCTTCAGGTGAGGCTCAATCAGCGCACGATCGTCGCTGGACAGCGTATAGATGAGATTATTTTGGCTCAAGGGGCAGGTCAGACGTCTAACCAAGATACGCTCTCCAATCTGTAAGAGCGCTGGACGTAAGACCGTTTAATAGGCGCCGCCCGGACCTTGCGACGCCCAATAGGGGTACACTAACCATCCCCGGAAGATTATACTACAATTCAAATATGTACGCTTTCGTACCAAGACCGAGATGCGGGATCGTCTGATGATAGGTGGGGGCATCTGCACAAAAATGGATAAATATTGCAATATGTGTAAAAAACTTTCGGTGGTCTGATAACTTTCTGCAGTTACTCCCGTAGCCATCCTGATACGACGGCGTCATAAATCAATGGTGTGTGCGATTTCGTACCAAGATAGGGCTTGGTGTGAACTCATGAATTGGATTATAGGGCTCACGATCTGATAAGCTGGGCCACGCATATCAAAACAATCAAAATGCAGGGCTACTGGCGTTTTTAAAGTCGTAACTGAGCAGCGTCGTTTCTAAAGCCCTCCCAGACATCGTGATCGTGATACACAACGGGCAGCCTACTCAACAGGTCGGAAATATGAGTTTTAGATCGTGACCTGCCCCCCGCAATATCCCTCAGCCTGATGTAGAGTTTGCTCAACCGTGAAGGAGCAGACGAATGAGAAAGAGCCGTTTCACCGAGGCGCA
>NZ_FQUE01000007.1 GCF_900128995.1 Loktanella atrilutea
TCTATTCCAAGGAATGCGACTGTCATTTCCCTCTCCATTCTGCTGCGTCACACCCGCAACGTTGCTGATGGCGGGAGAGACATCCATCCCATTAATTGGCGCGCGAAGTATGGCGGCATGGATGCGTCCATGATCAGCCAAATGAAGAGCTTGGAATGAGGCGGATCAGCAAACAGTCCGGGGGACTGTTTCCCCGCCGAATGTGAACCGCCGGCTGAAGCGCATATTCGCGGATCTGAGCATGCAGGCTGATCTGTTGAAGGAAGCCTTGGGAAAAAAGTGACCGGGCCATCTCAGCGACGCGAGATGGCCGCCAAGGCCGTAAAACACCGAGGGGTCAGCATCGCACTTGCCTGTCGAACATTCGGTGATCGGAAGGGGACCGTGGCCCCCGGTGGGGCCGCGTAAGCCCCTGTAGATGAGACGTGCTATCGCTACAGCCCGCTGCTCAGCGATGAGAACGAGGTGATTGCCGATCTGCTAGTCGGCCTGACAAACGCGCGCAAGACGTGGGGGTTCCCGAGGGCATCTGATCCGGACCGGCGACATCGCGCGAATGATGGCGTTCTCATCAATCTGACCGAAGCCGTCGCTTGGGCACTATTTCAGCAATAGCCGTCAAAGGATACCTTGGCGGCCGATGGCGCTTCTATGGATTGGACGACTCGAGAAACGCGCGCGGGTGTCGTGCATCGTCGGCGATTTCGGTCGTAGCTTGTGTCAGCGTTCGCATTTCGGGGGTAGCTCATAGTACCACTTGCTCCGCGACCGCTATTCCATCACCGCGGGGTCATGGCTGCCGTTGATCGGCGTCTTCGGGCGGCGCAGGAACAGCGCGATCGGCAAGACCGCGACGGTCAGGATCAGCAGCAGGAGGAAGTTGTCGAGATAGCTGATCATCGCCGCCTGCTGGGCAACCAGACCGTCGATCATCGTCACGGACAGGGGGTCGCCGGTCAGCAGTTGAGGAAATTGCATCCGCACCTGCGGCGCCGCGGCCGTCAGGCTCGCGGCCATGTCCTCGTGGTTGACGCTGTTCATGCGGGCGAGGACCGTCGTCACGAGCGAAATGCCGACGCCGGATCCCACGTTGCGCACGAGGCTGAACATCGAGGTGGCGTCGCCGCGCAGGTCCGTCGAGATCGTGGCGAAGGCCAGGGTCGACAGCGGGACAAATACAAACCCCAGACCGAAGCCCTGCATGACTCCGGTCATCATGATCGGATTGGCATTCATCTGAAGATCGAAGCCGGACATCATGTAAAGCGAGACGGAGGTCAGGCCGAGGCCGAAGAAGATCAGCACCCGCAGGTCGAAAAGCCCCACCAGCCGGCCCACGACGATCATCGACAGCATCGTCCCGACGCCGCGCGGCGCCATGACCAGACCGGTCTCGATCACGGGATAGCCCATCAAGCGTTGCAGAAGAGGTGGCAAAAGGGCCAGGCCGGAAAACATCGTCATCCCGATCACGAAGATGAAGATCAGCCCCATGACGAAGTTGCGATCCTGGAACATCCGAAGGTCGATGAAAGGGGTGTCTGCGGTCATGCAGTGGATCACGAAGACCCAGAGCCCCGACAGGACCAGACCGGTGTAGAGCCAGATCTCGGCGGACTGGAACCAGTCCACAGCCTGACCCCGGTCGAAGGCCATCTGCAGGGAGCCGACGGCGATCGCCAGTGCGGCGAAGCCGAACAGGTCGAACCGGCGCCGGCGCGTCTCCTGTTGTGGCATGAATGCCAGCACGCCCCCCAGCGCCAAGAGTCCTACGGGAATGTTGATGAAGAAGACGTAGCGCCAATTGAAAACCTCTGTCAGGTAACCGCCCAGCGTGGGGCCGATGATCGGCCCGACCATGATCCCGGCACCGTAGATCGCCATCGCCTGGCCGATCCTTTCGCGGGGATTGATGTCCAGCAGGACCGCCTGTGCCAGCGGGATCAGGACCGCACCGAAGAAGCCCTGAAAGATGCGGAACAGCACCATCTCCTCCAGACTGGTGGACAGGCCGCAAAGAATCGAGAAGGCGACGAAGCCGGCGATCGCGCCCGCAAAGACCATGCGCCGCCCGATGCGGTCCGCGACCCAGCCGGTCAGCGGCGTCGCAATGGCCGAGGCGACGATGTAGGACGTCAGGACCCAGGTGATCTCTTCCTGCGTGGCGCCGAGGCTGGCGGCCATGTGCGGCAGAGCGACGTTGGCGATCGTGGTGTCGAGCACCTGCATGATGGTCGCCAGCATGATCGACGCAGTCAGCCAGCCGCGGGCCTTGACCTCGATATTGGGTCGAGAAAGCGTGACGGGCGGTTTCACCGCAGGTCGTCCAGATGCGAATGACCGGTATCGACGGAGACCGTCGCGCTCATGCCGTTGCGCAGCGGAACATCGCCGGTGTCGTCCAGCGACACCCGGACCGAAAGCCGCTGCACGACCTTGACCCAGTTCCCGGTCGCGTTCTGCGTCGGGATCAGCGAAAACTGCGACCCGGTGGCCGATCCGATACTTTCGACCTTGCCGTGCAGTTCGGCATCGGGATAGGCATCGACCTCTACTGTCACGGGCTGACCGACGACGATGCCGCCCAGTTGCGTTTCCTTGAAGTTCGCGTCGATCCAGGTGTTGTCGGACTGCACGAGGGTGGCGATCTGACCACCGGCGGCGACGTGGTTTCCAACATTCAGGCTGCCGATCTGTGCGACGATCCCCGGCACCTGCGCGGTGATCCGGGTATTGTCCAGATTGCGCGCCGCTGCGTCACGACTGGCCAGCGCCGCACGGACCGCGGGCGTTGCATCGGTATCGATGTCCGGATCGCCGCCCAGTCCGGCGGCGGCGGCATCGAGCTGGCTTTGCGCCACCTGAACGCTGTTTTCGGCAGATTGCGCCGCGACCGATGCCTCGTCCAGCGCGGCAGGCGTGCTGAGACCCCGATCCGCGAGCGATTGCTGGCGTTCCAATTCGCGTTGCTTGATCTCCATAATGCTGCGGGCCGCGTCCAGTTGCGCACGGGCCGTCTGGTAGGCAGCGCGCAACTGCCCCACGGATTGCCGCGCGCTGGCCAGCGCCGCATTCGCTTGGTCCAGCGCGATCTGATAGGGTTCGGGGTCGATTGCGAACAGGGATGCGCCGACCGGGATATGTTCGTTTTCGACCACGTCGACCGCAACGATGCGCCCCGGAACGTCCGACGAAATCGCAACCATCGGCTGGTGGACATAGGCATTGTCGGTTGTGATGTAGCGCCCGCCGATGAGCCAGTAACCACCCGCCGCCAGAACCAGCAGCAGCGGCAGGGCCAGCATCAGGAGGCGGCGGCCACCCTTGCGGCCGGGCTTTTCGGCCGGGGGGGACTGCTGACCGTCGACCGTCGTGATCGTGGCGTCCTGCGCAGGTGTCGGGACGGGCTTGATGCGATTTGTGGCAGCGCTCATGGATTTGATCCTTGGTCGGACGTTCAGCGGTTTTCGAGGTTTTCAGTCATGCGGGTCAGTGCGCGGGTCAGGGTATCGACATCGGAGGCCGGGATGCCGGCCAGCGCCTTGTCGAATACGCCGTCGGCTACGGCCTGCATCTTCAGGACGACGGAGGTTCCGGCCTGTGTCAGGACAAGCCGTTTCGCGCGGCTGTCGTCGGGGTCGATCTCTCGCCGCAGCAGTCCCGCCAGTTCCAGTCGCTCGGCGACATCGCTGATCGTCATCGGAGAGACGTTGATGGCTTGACCAAGATCCGTCTGTCGCGCGTCGCCTTCGCGGTGCAGATGGCCCAGCACCCGCCATTGCGTCAGCGTCAGTTTATGAGGACGTGCCGCACGTTCGAATTCCCGCTTCATCGCCGCGGCCGTTTCGTGCAGCAGAAGACCAAGGCGTTTCACGATCTGCATTCCAGTATTTCATTCATACGGACCGATATAGTAAAGGTTCGTATGATGTAAAGGTGACGGGGCCGAAAAAGCCGCCGAAGCAATTCTGTCAGGACATACGGTCCTGCATCCAGATCGCCAGAAACGCCTCGTTTTGGGCTGCTGTCTCCCGTTGATCGCGGCGACGCTTGCGCTGCTCCGCCCGACGAGCGGCAATCATGTCGAGGCGTTTCGCATCGGAAAAGAGATCGTTCAGGCGTTGATGCACGCCGGCGCTGCTTTCCCGAAGGCGCGTCGCTTCGGCGTCTTTTCCGCGAATGGTTTCAGAGACGTTTCGAATGAAGGCAGAGCGGAGGCGTGCGCCTTCGAGCCCGTCGCTCTCTCCGCTTTCGTTGATATGATCCAGCAGGTCTTTCCGCTCGGCCTCGATCCGTGCAAGTGCGCTGTTGACCGCGGCCATCTGCTGCGCCACCGCTTCAATCTCGTGTCGTTTCAGCCGTGAAAGCACGGCAAGGCCGTCGCGACGGCGGTTCGTCATTCCTCGGGCTCCCGTGCGTAAATGACCAGCCGGCTTCGCATGGCCGCCAGAATGGCAGGATCGAGTATCGCTATGCCTTCCGGTGGGGGCACGTGACCCGCGATGCCATGGCGCTGCATGGATGTCGGCAGGGGCGGTGCCGTCGGGTCGGCTGTGTCTGCCGCCGCTGCGGGAGCGTGGTCGACGGCAGGGTCCGACCCGGCGGCGAAGGCCGGAAGCGCCAGAACCCAGACGCCGGCGATCAAGCCGAGACGTGCAACCGTCATACCGCCGGCAATTCCCGCTGCGATGCCTCGACGCTCGAGAAGTTGGGTTGCTTCATGGTCGGGATATTGCCGCGGCCCAGTTCGATGCAGACGCCCGGCGCGTAGCCGGAAACGATGGCCACGATGATGTCGCGGATGACGGTATAGATCGCGCCGTCCTCCTCCTCGATCTGCTCCAGCCGGCCGGCGATGGGCTGCACCATGCAATAGGCCAGGAACACGCCAAGAAACGTTCCGACCAGCGCGCCGCCGATCATGGCCCCCAGAATTTCCGGTGGCTTGTCGATCGACGACATCGTCTTGATCACCCCCAGAACGGCGGCGACGATTCCGATCGCAGGCAGACCGTCGGCCATGCTCTGGATCGCGCGGGCCGAAATCAGGACTTCGTGGTGGTGGCGCTTGATCTTGCGGTTGATGACGTCTTCCATTTGATGTCGGTCGTCGAATTGCATCGACATGATGCGAAAACTGTCGCTGATCAGGTCGGTGACGAAATGGTCCTTCATCAGCTTGGGGTAGCGCTGAAAGATCGGGCTGGTTTCCGGATTCTCGATGTGCTCGTCCATCGCGACGATGCCCTTGTTTTTGTACAGACGGGCCAGCTCGTACATCAGGTTCAGCAGGTCATTGTAATCGCTGGCCTTCCACCGCGGGCCCTTGATGACGCGGACGACCCCGCCGATGGACGACTTCAGGACAGAGAAGGAATTGGCGATGACGAATGCCCCGAGGGACGCGCCGCCGATCATCATGCCTTCGTAGGGGAGAGCGTGAAGCACGATTTCCATGTTGCCGCCGGACATCATGAAGCCGCCGAAGACCAATCCGAAGACCATGACGAGACCGATAAGGAGTGTCATTGTTTCTTCACCTCTCTGCAGAAACTATCCATAGTTTATCCTTGAGTATAACGCCTGAAGCAAGTATTATATTCCAAACAGCATGGATTTATCTGATGCATAGTCATTTGCCAGACGAGGGTGCGGAGTTGGATACGGCAGATACGGCGCCCGATCCGGATGCCTTCGTTTACTTTGTCGATCCGGAAGAACTGGCGCTTCTGTCGCCCGGTTGGCCAGAAGAGATGCGCTTGCTGCTTTGCATGGATGCGACGGGCCTGTGCGAATTCGTCGTGTTCCACGACGAGGAAGAGCCACGGATCTTTGGGCGTGTCACAGAGATCCTTGATCGCCCTGTCGGGGCTTTCGCTGTCAGCCCGCAGGTTGAAGGATACCCGACGCGCCGACTTCTGTTCTCGGAAGAAAACGCATTGCTGAAGTCCATCCAGGACAGCAGCAGTCTGCGCGAGACGGCAGAGGACTATCTGATCAACTACAATTTCGCCCGCGAGGAAAGTCTGGACTTCGAAAAGCTGATGCGGACCCGACGCGTCGACGATGACAGCCTTGCCGCGCGGGTGCGGACGGACAAGATCTTTGCGTTCGGTTCCAGGAACGCGCCGAAGAAGCGCGCACCCCAGTCGAGCCCTCCTGCCGGGTATCTGTCGACCGAGGAGCTTTCCGGCGACGAGAGTCATTACGTCAGTCTGGAGATGTGGCTTGTCGGTGGTCGTGTCCGGATTGCAAGGAAGGTCGACTTTCCCCTGCCTGCGGTGCCGACGCTTGTGCGGGAAATTGCCCTGCGAGACGACTTTTCATCGATCTACATTCCGCGCAACATCCTGCCGGCGCGCTGGCATCCGAAGGATGACATGATCATCGATATCCCCATCGAACTTTTTCCGGCAGGGTTTGCGGACAATTGCGGCCGCCGCAAGGTGCAGGTCGCGGTGATGCCGCGTGGCGTGTTCGTCGAATTCGGCGCGTTGATCCCGGCAGAGGTCGATGCGAAGCCGGATGAGCCGGAGGATGATTTCGCGATTCTGCCGCGCCAGACCGGCCTGCGGGCAAAGCTGAAGAAGAATTTCCACATTCCCTTGATCGCCGTCGCCGGGCTGACGGTGGCCAGCTTTTTCAGCATGGTGTTCACCCAGGCGGTGGCGTCCGAAACCGCGGCCCGGGATGCCGCCCGGCCGGTGGAGCAGGGCGTCGTTGCACACGTCCGGCCTTGATCTGCCAAACGCTCAATTCAGCACAGCTGGGCGGAAAGATGCTTGGCTATACTTGTATTGTTTCAAAGATAGACCGAATCGTGCTATCGAAGGCAAACGAAGGCGGATCATGTCTTTGTAATTTGTATGACTGAGCATTCGGTTTCGGTCGGTATGAGAGTTGCAGAAGGCACACTGAACTTTTCGAGGATGTTGACGCTATGCCAACTCATTCCATGAAGAACGTCCTGAACGAGGACGCGATTGCCACGATCGTCGCCGGCTTCGCCAGCCGGTCCGATGTTTCGATCGATGATATCATCACGCTGGTCGCGCGGCTTCAGGCTGGCCCGGTGGAGGCGGCCAAGACGCAGGCCGGCAGACTGCTGGCGGTCCCCGCCATTCCGACAGAGCAGGCCATGACGCCGGACACGATCTATTGCCTGTGCTGTGGCAAGGGATTCAAGATGTTGAAGCGGCATATCGGCGCCGAACATGGCCTGAGCGAAGAAGAATACCGCGTCATGTTCAATCTGAATGCAGATGTGCCGCTGGTCGCGCCAAGCTACAGCAAGCGCAAGGCCGACTATGCCCGGCAGTCCGGTCTTGGGACATACAGCCGCGAATCCGCTGACAGGAACGCCGAAATCAGCTGAAAGGCTGTCTGACGCCTATGTGAGGACGTGGTTTTGAGCAATAAGAAGAACGCCATAATCATCATCAAGCGGTATGATGAGGACGGTGGGCATGCGCATCATGGCGGCGGCTGGAAGGTGGCCTATGCCGATTTCATGACCGCGATGATGGCATTCTTTTTGCTGCTTTGGATCCTTGCCGCCTCTGACGAGGAAAAGCTGCGCGGTCTGGCCAATTACTTTACGCCGACCCTGTCCGACAATGGCGCGTCATCCGACGGGGCGAACGACCTGCGGCCGCTTGTTGCGCCCGGGATCCTGACCGGGGCCCAGGATGTCACGGGTTCGGTCGCGGTACCAAGCTTCGGGCGCGACAATCCGATGATGGTGTTCGACAGCCGGCTTCGCGACAACCCGCCAGAGGTCGTGGTCGAATATCTGGAAAGCGAGGAGCCGTCGGACCCTGCCGACGCTGCGGCTGGCAAGGCCGCTGAACAGCGCCAGCAAGAGATCGACCGGATGGCCGACGAGATCGCGGAACGGATCAACTCGGACGCTGCTCTCAGCGATCTGGCCCGCAATATCCGTCTGGAGAAGTCGGCCGGTGCGTTGACGGTTCAGGTTCTGGACCAAGATGAACGGTCGCTTTTCGACAGGGGCAGCGCCGTGGTCAGTGCGAAGACCCGCGAGCTTTTATTAGCGATCGGCGATGTCATCGCGGCACAGGATCAGCCGGTCGAAATCGTCGGCCACACGGATGCCGCCACCTATGGCAGTGACGCGGGCTATACGAACTGGGAGTTGTCGGCGGATCGCGCCAATGCGACGCGGCGAACCCTGATCGCTGCCGGGATCGCCCCGGCGCGGTTTGCGCGCATATCTGGAGTCGCTGACACGCAACCGATTGATACGGTCGATCTTCTGGCGCCGGAAAATCGACGGATCTCGATCAGGTTGGTCTTTGATGCGGACTGAACGCCGCTGTCATTCAATTTTGCAATTTTGCAACAACCCTGACAAAGCTCGGCATTCCCGACAAGGCTGTTGACGCATTCGGACCTGCAAATTAACGATTGGTGCGTGAGCAAGTTCCAAGCAAAAATAAAAAATTATAGCTTGGGTTTAACAAGGACAGAATGTCCGGAACGAGGCGGTAAATGCAGGAAGAGAAGCTTACGCAGAGCATCTGGAAAGGTGCGTGCTGTGTAGATCGCGCAGACGATTGTAACCAGTTGAAGTTGTTGATCAAGACGCTTGTCCCGGTCGAAACGTCAGTATTTCAAATTCAGGGTTGGTCCGGTCACCCATCCGTGATGGCGGACGACATTGAATGCATTCCGGGCATCACTCTTGGCGATGTCCTTGCGGAAGAACTGGACGCCTGCGTACCCTACGGCTCGCTCGTCATCATCCGGAATGAAAACGCATTTTCCGATATCTCTCACGCTGTCGGCACGATCGTCGGAGAGATGCTGTTGCATGTCGTCTGCCGCGGTGTGTTCCCGCTTGCGGAAGAGGATAGCGTGCTTCACACCCTGGGAATGGCCTATTGCAAGGCTGTGCAGGCGGACGCAATCACGCAGCTAGGCCTCGACCCCGCTGCATTCCGCGCTGGCCTGACTGCGGTACTTGCGAAGTATTGGGGGCATCCAGCAGATGCGGACGACTTCTTCCTTGATACGCCAGTTGCGAACCTGTGCGAGCAGGGGCGTGAGCATAGCGTCGTGAACAAGATGGCGCAGTCGCTGGCGGCGCTGATGAAGTTCGATTCGAAGTTGATGCTGAACCAATGTACCCTGCGGCTCAAGCTGCTGGTGAACGACGGTCTCGACTATGTCTCGCAGTCGACGGTGCGTGGCAATGTCGGCATTTCCTGATAATTTGGCGACTGAACTGGACCGTTTGCTCGTAGGCACACCATGATGTCCTTCGCCTTGCCGGCCGCACCCGTGCAGCCAGCAGCGAATGGTGCGACTGCATTGCAACCCGGCCAAACGCTTCAATTCGCGGCGCTGGTGCAGCAGGCGGCTGGGACGTACCCGGCGCCGATCCTGCTTGCGCCGGTTGCAACCGGACTGGATGGCATAGCCCAAACCAGCGAAGTATCTTCGGACTCCTTCGACGTGACAACAGCCGAAGGGCTGATGGCATTGCTGACCCAAACGATCGCCGACCTTCAATCGACCGGCGAGGATGTGAAGCCCAAGGAAGTCCTGGCCGCGTTTGCCGCCGCACTTGGTGAAACGGGGTCTGCCGGTTTCGGGGATCTGGATACGGTGTCGCAATTATCCGACCCAGAGCTGGCAATAGACCTGCAGAATATCGTGTCGCAGGCCTTTCCCGTTCCCACGACTGTCACGCAGCTTAGCGTTGCCTTTGCCGGAGTACCTGCGGTCGCGAGAGAGATGGCGGTCGCGCCTTCGGTTGCTAAGCCGACGGAACAGGGCGCAGCAGGGGTATCGCGCGGAGAGACGACACAGCAGCCGGCGACGTCGGAAAATGTTCAGGCTTTGGCTGCCATCCAATCTTCTGAGGTGTCAGGTGCGGAGGGTCTGAAAGGGCCTCAACCGGAGCCTGCGGCTGCTTTGCCTAGGATTGTTGCGGTTAATACCGCCGGCACCGTGCCGGATAGTTTGCCGCGCGATGTTGCTGTTACGGCGTTGCCGCAAGTCCAGGTGCCGCAGGACATGCATCGGATTGCCCCGACCCCGATGGCTGCACCGCATCACGCACCGTCACCCGACGACCAGCTTCGCCAGCATGTCGGCCAGCAGATCCGCACAGCGGATCTGGGCGATGCGAAGTTTCGCTTCTCTCTGTCCCCCTATGGCATGGGTGATATCGAGATCGAGGTGGTACGGACCGAAGCAGGACGCGTGCAGATCGCCATGACGGCGGATTCGCCGTCGGTTCTTCACGTTCTGCGGCACGACAAGGACCAGCTTCTCGATGCCTTGCAATCGCGCGGAATCTCGATGGACACCGCCGATCTGGATTTCCAGACCTTCGACGATCGCGGCCGGCAGAGCCAGCAAAGGACCCCGGCTCCGATGCGGACCAATCTATCCATCGAACAGGATGTGGATGCTGCATCTGCCCCCGCGACGCGGGTGGCCGGCGGCTCTGGCCTGCTCGATATTCTGACCTGAAAGGCAAGGGCGATGATCAGCAGCACTTTGGCCAGCGGCCTGACCGGCACGACGACCCAATCGGAATCACAGACAGCCTCGGTCGAGCTCAAGGAAAGCTACAGCAGTTTCCTGAAACTGCTGACCGCCCAGATTTCGAATCAGGACCCTCTGGAGCCCGTCGACTCGACGCAGTTCGTTTCGCAGCTTGCCCAGTTGACGCAGGTCGAGCAGAGCATCTCGACCAATGCCAACCTTGAATCCATCAGCGGCATGCTGGCGACCATGGGCGGAATGTCCGACATGCAGATGATCGGCCGCGATGTCGTGGTTCCTTCAAGTCAGGTGCGCATGACCGAAACCGAATTCCCGCTTAGCTACGAGGTCGAGCCGGGCGCGTCAGAGGTCAAGATCCGGATCTATTCCGAAGAGGGCAGTTTGGTCAGGGAGTTGACCGGACCATCCATCGTCGACGGTCAGGCGATCGACGTGGCATGGGACCGCCGCGACGCGGTTGGGTTGCCGACGCCGCCGGGGATTTTCAGGGTCGAGGTTGCCGCCATGGACGCAAATGGTGATCCGATCGCGGCGACCGCCTTGACCAAGGCAGCGGTCGAGCGCGTGAACTTCACCGCGCGCGGACCGGAACTGCAGTTGAGCAATGGCGAGAATGTCCTGTCTCAGGTCGTGCGATCGGTGCTGTAAGGCGTCACGTTACATCCGCGCGACGTCCTGCTTGTAAAGCGAGACAAACAGCACCTCGTCGACGCCCTCGAAGTTCTTTTTCAGGAGTCCGAGAAGCATGTCAGAGACGGCATCGCTGTCGATCGCGACGCCGCGCAGAACGTTGCTTTCCGCGGCGACGTTCATCGCGGTCAGAAGCGCATCGCGAAGGCGTGTCGCTTCTTCCACCCGGGCATAGCGATCGGCGGTTTCGATGTCGGCGAGCTTCAGCGCGAAATCCGCAACGACATAGGTCACGCTGTGAAGCTTCTCGACCGGAACGGTCATCTGCCCAAGGCGGATGACCCTGCGATCTTCTGCCAGAAGATAGGGGTTCAGGGTGTCGGTTTCGCCTTTGGCATGTCCGTCAGGCGCAGCAACGGGCGACGCGTCATGTGCCGTGGCGGCGTGTCCTTCCGTACCATCCGCCGCCACGTCCGACGAGAGGTCATGATCGACGTTGTCCTGCGCGGCGGCCGGCGGGGGAACGGCTGGAATGATCGCGAGACCCGCGGCGTATCCCGTCCCCAAACACGTCAGGGGGAGGGCCACGACCGCGATTGCAATTTTTTTCACAATCGACCTTTCCTAAGAAGACATCGATTGGATTACGCAGCGATTGCGGCAGTCGTGGCCTGAATATGTGGCCGTATTGCGATTAGTAAGGCAGGATCACATCCATCGCGTCTTCGCCGTAGCTACGCTCTTGCGTGCGAGACAGGCTGCCGCGGCCACCGTAGGCGATGCGGGCCTCGGCAATCTTTTCGTAGGAGATCGTATTGTCGTTCAGGATATCGGCGGGGCGGATGATGCCGGCCATGCGCAGTTCGCGCAATTCGTCGTTGACCTTGATTTCCTGACGTCCGGCCACGACCAGCGTACCGTTTGGCAGCTTCTCGATCACGAGTGCCGCGACCTTGAGGTCGATTTCCTCGTTGCGGTTGATTGCGCCAGACCCGCTGGCTTGCATCTGCGAACTGACGTCGACGATATCGCCGGTGGGCAGGTCGCTGCGGCTGATCCCCGGCAGGATCGCTGCGATTTTCGATGCGTAGCCGAAGAAGGTGGGGAAGCCCACGGAACCGCTGCCGTCGCGCTGGCGGTCGGACGAATTGCGAAGACGGGCGCTGTCGCTGATCTTGATGAGGACCGTCACGATATCGCCGACGTCGTCAGCACGCTGATCCGCGAACAGCGGTTCCTGTCGTGCCGAGAACAGGGAAGCCTTGGCGCTGCCGGTCCGGGGACTGACGGCCACAACCGCGGGCATCGGCACCTGAATCCGGGCGACTTCCGGAATCGCGACGGCATCGACGACCAGTTCCGAGGTCTGTGGCGTGCGGTCGAACTGTTCGGCGCGGTTGCAGGCGGTCAATGCCAGCACGGATGCCGCTGCGACCACAGCGGCGCGGGGGGACAGGAATGTCATCGAAGGATCTCCACGGTTCCGTCGCCGGTGGCGACGGCAGTGACCGTTTTGTTGCTGACCAGATTTACGATACGGACCTCTTGCCCGCGATGGGCGTCGCCCAGGGCGCGCCCGGGTGAGGACAGTGAAAGAAGGCCGTCGCTGAACACGATGTCGACGCGGTCGCCTCGCGAGACGACCAAGGGCTGTATGACGGATTGCGCCTGAATCGGTCGACCCGGCGACAGCATTCGGCGAACCTGCTTGCCGATCACGTCGTCCACCGCAGTGACGATGTAGCCTTGGGCCTGACCCATCGGCAGATTTGCGGAAACCAGATCGTCCTCGCCGATGATCTCGTCCGGCAGGATCCGGCGGTTCGGCACCGGCACGGGGATCGAGACGACGGCAAGACCGCTGAGCCGCTGGACTGTCCCGGTGCTGAGCACGGCATTGACGAGGAACTTGCCCGACGGCACGTCCATCCAGAACTCCGCCAGCGTGACGACGTCGGCCTGCGGCTGCTCTGCCAGGATGACCTCGAACGCCGAATCGTCCGGCAGGTCCGCGGCATAGTCCGCGCGGGCACGCTCTTCGATCAAAATGTCGACGGGCGCAGCCAGCGCGGGCTGTGCCAGCGCCAGAAGGAACAGGCCTATGATCGCCAGAACGCGCATCAACGAATCTGGTTAGCCGAGGTCATCATCTGGTCGGCGGTCTCGATCGATTTCGAGTTCATTTCGTAGGCGCGTTGTGCCGAGATGAGGTCGGTGATCTGCTGTATGACGTTCACGTTCGATGCCTCGAGGTAGCCCTGTCGCACGAGTCCGGCACCGGGATCGCCCGGGTTCACGGTCTGCGCCTCGCCGGAGGCATCCGTGGCCAGCAGAAGGTTGTTGCCGACCGGTCGCATGCCCGGCTCGTTGATGAAGGTCGCGATACTGAGCTGGCCGAGTTCGACCGGCACCGGATCATTCTCGACATAGGCCATGACGAGCCCCTGTTCGCTGATCTCGACCGACGTGGTGTTTTCCGGAACGACGATGCCCGGATCGACCTGATAGCCCTGCATGGTCACGATTTCGCCTTCGGCGGACAGTTGGAACGACCCGTCGCGGGTGTAGGCCTGGCTGCCATCGGGCATGATGACAGAGAAATAGCCGCGCCCGTCGAGGGCGACGTTCAGCGAATTCTCTGTCGCGAGCATGCCGCCTTGTGTATTGAGGCGGACGGTGCCGACGGTCTGGACGCCAAGACCGATGTCGATGCCGACAGGGCGGGCCGTGCCCGCTTCGGACGTCAACGCGCCTTCACGCTGCATCGACTGATAGATCAGATCCTGAAAGGCCGCGCGGCTGGATTTGAAGCCCGTGGTATTCGCGTTCGCGATGTTGTTGGAAATGACGTCCACGTTGGTCTGCTGCGCCATCATGCCGGTCGCCGCGATGCCGAGTGCCTTCATCGTGTCAGTCCTTCCATGTCAAAAAGGCTCAAACGGCCTGAGATATGCGGCGCAACGTGTCGCTGCGCAAAGTGTCGGCATTGCCCATCAGGGTATTGGTCCGCTCGTAGGCGCGTTGCACGTCGATCAGTCTGGTCATCTCGCGGATCGGATTGACGTTGCTCAGTTCCAGCGCGCCCTGGACGACCTGCGTCCCTTCTGCCGGTCGGGGGGCGGCGGCGCCTTCGGGGGCGGTCATCATGTTCGACCCGATCCGCGAATAGCTTTGGATATCTGGAATCTGAAAGACGCCGATCTTGTCGAGCGGCCCGGTGCCGATGCCGGAGATCGATCCATCTTCGGAAATGCTCAGCTCTCCGATCCCGTCGGTCGGCAGCACGATGGGCGCGCCGCCTTCGTTCAGGACCGTCGCGCCCGAGGTGGTCAACAGATTGCCCTGCGCGTCGAGCGTAAAGCTGCCATCGCGGCCATAGGCCTGCTGACCTTCCGGCGTGCGATATCCGAACCAGCCATCGCCGTTCAGTGCCACATCGAGTGGATTGCCCGTCTGGGACAGTGCCCCGGCCCGCATGTCGATATAGGACCCGCTGTCGTTGACGAAGGATGCAGCGTCCTGACCGATCGGCACGTCCTTCTGCAGGTAGCTTTCGAACAGAACGTGCTCGCCCTTGTAACCGGCGGTGTTCGCGTTCGCGATATTGTTCGCCGTGATGTCCAGCTGACGCTGCAACGTCGCTGCAAGGGACAGGCCGATATAGCTGGTTTCAGTCATCTCAAGCCCTGCAATGGCAAATATAGCATGGATTATTTGTCGATTACGTGCATTATGTGATGGACAATATCAAGTATAAACTGAATTTGTTCATCCTATATGAGAAAACTGTGCGCCGTTCTTGCCATGACCTCGCTGCTGGCCTCTCCCGCCGCAAGCGAATCCGCAACGGCATTCGGGAACCTGGATCTGACCGGGTGGGGTGCACGCGATCTTCTGAAAGAGCGGCGCGCGCTCATGGTCCAATTGTCCGCACCGGTCACCTCCGAGGGGCAAGCCGACGCCGTGCGTGCCGCGCTATACCTCGACCTTGCAGAGCTGCATCTGGCGCAGATGATGCTGCCCGAAGCGTCGGGCTATCTGGCTGCCGTCGATACGGAGGGGCTGGATGCCCGATCGTTGGCGCGCCATCATAGCATCGCGACAACCTTGCACCTTTTGGGTGCGACTGCGGAGTCTTTCCCTGCCATTGCGGCGTCCGAGGGGTGGACGCAAGGCGTTGCCCTCCGCACGGCAGCGCTGGCGCGGTCGGGTGATATGGATGCCGACCTTTTACCCCTGGCGGTTGCGGGGCTGTCTTCGCTTTCCGACCCTATCGCGGCGGCCATTTTACCCGATCTTCTCGAAGCGGCTCTGGCTGCCGATGATTGGGATGCCGCCAAGGCACTGGCATCCGATTTTTCAAGGCATCCCATGTTGCGGGATTCCGCCGCCTACCGCTTCCTTCTGGCGCGGGCATCGGAACAATCCGGAGACGTGCTGACGGCCTTCGATGGCTATGCCGAGGCTGCGCAGGGCGGTGATGTCTATGCCTACCGGGCGCGATTGGCGATCGTCGAGCTTGGCCGTCGCACCGAGACCCTCCCATTGGAGGATGCCGTCGCCTTGCTGAAAACAGCACGGTGGTCGTGGAGCGGCGATCGCTATGCCACCCAGGGCGCGGCGCTTCTGGCGCGCTATGCGGCGGAATTGGGCGATACGCAAGCGGCGCTCTGGGCACTGCAGCGCGTCATGACCACGGCCGACAGCCCGGAAGAAGCGGAACAGGCCAGGCAGCACGCGCTGTCAGTCATCAGCGATTTTTACCGGGCGGGTGCCGCGGGGGACATGCCGCTGGACGCCTTTATCGAGGGTCATGCCGCCATCATGTCGCACTGGGGGCTGGAGGAGGGTGTCATCGAAAGCGCCATTGCCCTGCCCGAATCGCTGTTTGGTGCGGGCATGACGGCAATTGCCGCGCGGGAATTTCGCGGCCTGCGGGCGATTGCCGAAAGCGCGGGAAGCATGGGCCAGTCTGTGCTCGATCCTGACGTCATCGACCGTCTGCGCCGGGACGAAGCGCAGGCCCTGCTGGCGGGCGGGCAGGCAGATGCGGCGGTCGACCTGCTGATCAGCTTCGGTGATCGCCCGGATGCCGACCCGCAGATGCAACGTCTGTTGATCCAAGCCCTCAGCAAGGCCGGACGATCGGATCAGATGACGCAACTCCGCGGTCTGGCGCTTGATATCGACACCCGCCGCGACCGTGCGGTCGGGCTTTATGAAAGCGGCAGATGGGATGCTGCAAAGCAAGCGCTGGACGATCTACGGGCGACCTATCCGGCGCAATTCACCTTCGCCGATGCGACACGTCTGACGCTGGCTGCCTATCAGGCCGGTGACATGGATACGGTCCGCCGGACGGCCGCGGCCTTTCCGACGCTGACCGATCTGCCGGCGTGGGAGGAGCTTGCAACGGGGTTGCTGGGGCCTGCGCCGGCTGCGGAAGGCCTGAGCACCGAGATGTTGCGCCTGAGCATGGCCAATGCGGATCGCGTTCTGGAAACCGTCAAAAGCGTCGGGACAGGTGAGGCCAGCGAGTGACATTTATGACGACTGAAGGATTTTTTATTCTTGCTTACTATCCTTGCGGCGCAGATCGTTAAGTATAGGTCAAGAATAACGCATGCAGATGGATGTAAGTCATGAGCATTACCAGCGCCCTGCAAACCGGGGTCAGTGGGTTGCAGGCCAACTCCTCCAAGGTCGAAAACATTTCGAGCAACATCGCCAACGCGAACACGGTTGGCTATCGCCGCACGTTTTCAGAGTTCGTCACGCAGAACACCAACAGCAAGCAGGCCGGCGTGCTGTCGACGACGCGGGCCGATGTGTCGTCGAACGGCGGGCTGGTCAGCACCGGACGCTCTACCGATCTGGCCGTGCAGGGTGATGGTTTCTTCGTCGTGTCGCGGAACGTGAACGATCCTGCCGAATCGAATTATTTCCTGACCCGAGCGGGGTCTTTCACGCCGGATCAGAACGGCAACCTGCGCAATGCCGCAGGCTATTTCCTGAGCGGCTTTCCGACGGATGCGGCCGGGGCGACCGGCCCGGTCAGCGGCAACGGCTTCGGCGATCTCAGCACGGTGAACATTTCGAGCTATCAGGCTGCCGGCTCTCCCAGCACGGTGATCGCCGCCGCGGGCAATATGCCCGCGCAGGAAACGGGTCTTGCGACGCCCGGTGCACCGTTCATTTCGACGATGCGCTACGTGAACCAGCTGGGCGGGTCGGAAAAGCTGAACCTGTCCTGGCAGCCGAGCGCGACGCCCAACCAATGGACAGTCAGTATCGCTGACGATGCCGGGACGAACTATGGCAGCGCCGCGGTCAACTACAACGACAGCGGCGCGAATGCCGGCAGCCCGGCCAGCTACGTCTCGAACGGGTTGCCGCTGGATCCGGCCACCGGCACCGTGAACCTGACGATCAATAATGGCGCGACGCCGCAGCAGATCAGTATCTCGCTGGGTGCGCCGGGCAGCTTCGACGGCATGACGCAATTCTCCGGCGACCAGACGCCCGCTACCTTTACCGACGATGGGACGGAAACCGGCAGCCTCGTGCGGGCCGAAATGAGCGACACGGGGGTCCTTTATGGTGTCTTCGACAACGGTCAACGTCGTGCGCTGTTCGAGATTCCGGTGGCCAATGTCACCAATCCGAACCAGATGCAGTCCGTCAATGGAAACGCCTACGTCGCCACGCTCGAGTCCGGATCGGTGACACTGAACAAGGCGATGTCGAATGGCGTCGGCAGCGTCGGCAGCGGTGTGCTGGAAGGGGCCAACGTCGATATCGCGCAAGAGCTGACCGATCTGATCCAGACGCAGCGTGCATATTCGTCGAACGCCAAGATCATCACGACCAGCGACGAGATGCTGGACGAAACCCTGCGTATCAAGCGCTGATCCGGATCGCTTGAATGAGCATTTCCTCGGCCTTCAACCTTGCCAGCAGCGGCCTGCGCGTCACCGAAGCGCGGGCCGATCTTGTCGCGAGCAATATCGCGAATGCCAGCACGGCCGGCTATACGCGGCGCGAGGGCACGCAGGTCAGTGGTGGCGGGCAGTCGGTCGATCTGCGCATGGTGCGACAGATCGACGACCGACTTGCGGCGATGTCGCGAGATGCAAGCGCCGCATTGGGGAAAGCCAGCGTCGGCGGCGAGGTGCTGCGCGGATATCTGTCGACGTTGGGTGACATTGCAGACGAGATTTCACCGGCGGCGCGGATGGCCACGTTTCAGGCGGGCCTTGATCTTCTGGCGAACAATCCGTCAAATCCGTCCGTTCAGGCGGATGTGCTGGCGCGTGCCGACATGCTGGTCCGCAGCCTGAACACGGCATCCAATGCACTTGAAGACAGTCGGACGCAGGCGGGGGCCAGTTTCGAGAGTGCCGCGGGCGAGGTGAATACCGCGCTGTCGGATATCGCGAACCTGAACGCACGACTGCTGGGGCAAACCGCCGGAACGTCTGGCTTCAGCAGTCTGATGGATGAAATGAACCAGCGTCTGGATGCACTCGGCAGCCAGATGGATTTCAAATCCCGGTGGGAGGCGAACGGGACGCTGAGCCTGTTCACTGCCGGTGGCACGGAACTTGTCAATGGGACCGATGCAGCCCGTCTGTCCGTCGATCGCCAAAGCGGCGCGATTATTGCGGACGGCACGGATCTGACGCCGGACAGGCCCGGGGTGAGGGGCATCACGGCAGGCCGCCTTGCGGGTCTTAGCCAGATGCTGTCGACGGTCATTCCGCAGATGAAGCTTCAGCAGGACGAACTGGCACGCGGACTGGTTGAGGGGTTTGAGGCGGCGGACAGCTCTCTCATGGCCGGGCAGCCGGGATTGTTCACCGATGCCGGCGCCGCCTTCGATCCGGCGCAACGCGATGGGCTGGCGGGTCGGCTTAGCATCAACGCGGCCGTACGGCCGGACGCGGGCGGCGCCCTGTGGCGGCTGCGGGACGGCATGTCCGCCGCAACGCCCGGCGATGCCGGTGCGACAGCGCAGATCAATGCCTTCATCACGGCCTTCGACACGGCACGCCCGATCGCAACGGACGCCGGTCTGGGCAGTTCGGCGCGATTGGGCGACATGGCCGCCAATATGGTCGGCGCGCAGCACACAATCCGCGTCATCGCCGATCGCGCGGCCGGGACGGCGGGTATCCGGCTTGCCGCCTTCGAAGACGGCCGCAGCACGGTGGAAGGCGTCAATATCGACACCGAACTGCAAAAGCTGCTGGAGATCGAACAGAGTTACGGCGCCAATTCGCAGGTGCTGAACAGTCTGTCGAACATGATCGACACCCTTTTGAATGCCGTGTGAGATGAACAGTGACTGAAATTTCGCGATCTGTGTCGACCGCGCTGCAGGGACTGCGGATGCGAGAGACGACAAGCCGACTTGCGGATCAGATCTCTGATGCGTCCAGGGAAGTGACGACCGGCCTCAAGGCGCAGCCGTTCGACGCGCTGGGCCACAAATCGGCGGATGCCATCGCCATACGCATGCAGATCCAGCGAAATGACGGGTTCATTGCGTCGAACACGCTGCTTGACGGCCGGTTTCTGGCGGTGGAAACCTCGCTGGGATCGATCCGGACGGCGGCGCAGGATGTGCTCGACCAGTCATTCGTGGCGTTGACAAGCACGGGATCGAAATCCCTGGCAGAGATCGCGCGTTCCGCGATCGATACCTTGATCGAACGCAGCGCGGTCAGCGATTCCTCTGGCTTTCTGATGAGCGGAACGCGCAGCGACGTTAGCCCCCTGCAAGGCTGGACCGAGGTCAATCCCGATACGGGCCTGTCGCCTGCCGGGATTGTCGAAGATGTCCTGAGCGGCCCGATGAATTCCCTGGCCGACGTGCAGTCGAAGATCGCCGCCCTTAAGGCCGTCTTTTCCGATAGCGACAGTACGAACCCCTCGCGCAATTTCGAGGCCAGTTTCTACAACGGTTCTCCGACCCGCGATGCGAACGGTCAGGTGAACCCGCCGCTGACGGTAAGGGTATCGACAACCGAAACGATGGCGCAGCCGGTACAGGCGAATGCCACCGCGATGCGCGATCTGATGCGCGGCCTTGCGATGGTCAGCGCAGTCGATGCGGGCCAGATCAGCGATCCGGACGCCCGTGCCGCCTGGATCGACGAGGCGCGCAACGCGATTGCGAACGGGATCAGCGGCACGACAGAGCTTGAAACCAACACCGGTGTCCTGCGGTCCCGGCTGTCGACCATAACGGAGACGCAGCAAAGCCGCGGCACGTTGCTGGCGAAGGAACAGTTGCTTCTGGAAGGCACGGACCAATATGACGCGGCCACCCGCCTGACCCAACTGCAGACCCAGCTTGAATCAAGCTACGCCGTGACGGCGCGACTCTCGCGTCTGTCCTTCCTGAATTACCTGTAGGCGGGGGTGCCCACGATGACCGCGCTGCTGAAATTTCTTCTGACCTTTTTGATCCTGGCCCTGGCCACACCCGCCATGGCGCAGGTACGGATCAAGGATATCGTGACTGTGGAAGGCGTCCGCTCGAACCAGCTTGTCGGCTACGGTCTGGTCGTGGGGCTGAACGGGACCGGCGATTCCCTGCGCAATGCGCCGTTCACGCAGCGCGCCATCGAGGGGATGCTGGAGCGCCTTGGCATCGGCAACCTGACGGAAGACCAGATGCGGACGGCCAATACCGCCGCGGTCATGGTGACCGCCGATCTGCCGCCTTTCGCACGTGCAGGCTCCACGATCGACGTCGTCGTGTCTTCTCTCGGCGATGCCTCGTCCCTGCGCGGCGGTACGTTGATCGTGACACCGCTGTCCGCCGCAGATGGAGAGATCTATGCCGTGGCGCAGGGCCCGATCGCCGTGGCGGGTTATGCTGCGCAGGGTCTCAACGCCTCTATCGTCGAGGGTGTCCCGACCGGGGCCCGTATCGAGAACGGTGCCATCGTCGAACGCGAAGTCGAATTTGCATTCAACGATCTTGATCGCGTCCTGCTGGCCTTGCGGAACCCCGATTTCGTCACCGCCAAGCGGGTCGAAAGCGCCATCAACGCTGAACTGCCGGGGGCCGCGACCGCGATGGACCCGCGGACCATCGCGATCGAGTTGAGCGGCAAGGTCTCGATGATGGAGATGATGGCCTATATCGAGCCGATCATCGTCGAGCCCGATCAGGTGGCCAAGGTCATCATCGATGCACGCAGCGGCACCATCGTGATCGGCGCGAATGTCCGCATCGACCGCGTCGCGGTCAGTCAGGGCGGGCTGACCGTCACGGTGCGTGACGACTTCAACGTCAGCCAGCCGGAGACGCTGTCGATCGGCGGCACAACCGTCGTCGTTCCCAATTCGACCGTCGGCGTCGAAAAGCGTGACGCCAAATTTGCGGTGATCGACGGGTCCGTCAGCCTGCAAAGACTTGTCGATGGACTGAACGCCATCGGGGTCGGCGCGACAGAGACGATTTCGATCCTGCAGGCGATCAAGGCGGCCGGGGCCCTGCATGCCGATCTTGAGATCATCTAGGCGGAAGAAGAATGGATATATCCCCCCTGACACCGAAGGCGCTAGCCATCAAACCGGCCGCTGATGCGAACGGCGAGCAGGTCGCAGAATCGGCAAAGGATTTCGAGGCGATGTTCATGGGGCAGATGGTCGATGAAATGCTGTCGACCATCGACATCGGCAGCTTTGGCGGCGGGCATGCGGAAGAGACGTGGCGCAGCTTTCTGTCCAATGCCATCGGTCAAAGCATCGCTGATCAAAGCTCTACAGGCATTGCGAGACACATCTCCTCGGCGATGGAGCGTTACGGCACGGGACGGGATCTATGACCGATCGACGCAAGGTACTGACTGCCATCGACGCGCTGGGATCGGTCCTCCGGCAAGAAATCGCCGCGATTGAGAGCGGTGATTTCGACCGCGTGGTGACATTTTCTAGCGAAAAGGCACGTCTTGGCGCGCTGTTGGAAAAACAGCTGCAGGATGATCCGGATGCGGTCGGCAAGGAGGTCCTGCGGGGCCTGAAGGATCTGATCGTACGGGGCAGCGAGCAGCTGCAACAGGCCCAACTGGCGACTGCCGAAATCATTCAGGAGGTCACCCACACGCGCAGACGGCACAGCGCTGCAGGGCTGTACGGTCCGACCGGCGCAAAGCGTGACAATTCTGCAATAGGCCACACAATGGTCGACAAGAACTTCTAAATTGCCTCAATTTTGTCTGAAACTTAATTGATGGTTCGAACAGGCGGTAGAAATACTGCAGTCGTCAGAATGACGACATGATGTACTAAGAATAGTCTGGAATACACGATGTCTTCGATCCTTACCAACAACTCCGCAATGAACGCACTGCAGACGCTGCGGAGTGTGAATAACAACCTTGGTGAAACCCAGAATCGGATTTCGACCGGCATGAAGGTCAATTCCGCCAAGGACAACGCCGCCTATTTCGCCATCTCGGAAACGATGAAGGGCGACAGCGGCATGACGAAGTCGATCAACGAAAGCCTGACGCTGACCAAGAACTCGCTCGCCACCGCTCACGTCGGCGCCGATTCTTTCAAGGACCTGGCGCGCCAGTTTTCCGAGCGGGTTGCCTTTGCTCAAGGCGGCAATGGCAGCGTCGATGACGTCAAGAACGAGCTGGACGAAATCGTCAAGCAAATGAATGCCTCCATCAAGCAGGCGACCTTTAACGGTGACGACCTGATCGGGTCCGGCAACACGGTCGCAACCGCGTCAGCCATTGCTGCCGATGGCACGATCGGCACCGCGGCGGTTACGACCGAGGGGGCGCGTTCTTTGTCCGTCGTAACGGGTCTGACGCGTAGCGCATCTGGTGTTGCGGCCACCACGATGAAAGTGGACGGCGTCGATCTGACCCGGACCTATTCTGACTTCGAGGCAATCGCCACAGCCTTCAAGACCGGCTTCGACGCGGCCGCCGGTACGAGTGAAGCTGCTGGTCAGACCTACCTCGCAAACTCGCTGACGGCCGTTGAAAGTCTGCTTGACGAGGCGATCACATCCTCGACCACCTTGGGCGTCGGGATGAAGTCCGTTGAAAACCAGCAGGCGTTCCTGACCAAGCTGACGGACAACCTCGACAGCGGTGTCGGCGCGATGGTCGATGCCAACATGGAAGAGGAAGCGGCACGTCTGCAGGCGCTTCAGGTGCAGCAGCAGCTGGCGTCGCAGTCGCTGTCCATCGCAAACCAGTCCCCGCAGAACATCCTGAGCCTGTTCCGCTAAGCCAAGGCGAACCGCACAATGGCCCGGCCCCACTCAATCGGGGCCGGGTCACTGAAGGCAGGGACAAAATGGTTTTCTGCTTTCAGGAATTGAAGCTCTGAATGTTCTAGTTGGACCAACAGCGCGAATCGTGAATTGCGAAGTGTTGATCATGGCCTCCTTATCTGTCGAAGCGCAATTCATTGAACATTCAGCGCAACAGAGAAAAATTCAGGTCTTCGATTCCAATTTCAATTGCGGGCAATAGGGTTGTCAGGTCAGACTGGCCCCAAACATAAAAAGACAAGAAACGAGGCACATCGATGAGCTTAGCCGCCTACAAGAAGACGATCCGCGAAAGCGAGACGCCTCGGCAGATCGAGCGTCGCATACTTTCGCGCGTGACCTACGATCTGACCCGTACGGGAAAGGGCTTCGATGCCAGCGAGTCGAGCGAGGGCCGATTGTCGATCCTTGCCGCCGGCCTGCGCGACAGCCTTTATGAAAACCAGCGGTTCTGGGCGGCCCTGCGCTATGATCTTGCCGAACCCGGCAATGCGATGCCGGATACCCTGAAGGCATCGTTGATCTCCCTTGCGCTCTGGGTCGACCGCCAGACCTTTGCCTTGATGGCAGGGCAGGGACGTCTGTCGGCGCTGATCGACGTGAACGCAAACATCGCAGCCGGGCTGGCCGGTCAGGCCGCACCCGCCGTGCGGGAGGTGTGAGATGTTGAAATTGACACTCAAGCCACATGAACGTGTCGTCGTGAACGGTTGCGTCATTCGGAACGGGGATCGTCGTCAGGCGCTGACGGTCGAGAACCGTGCCGACATCGTGCGGGAGTCCGATCTGCTGAAAGCAGAGGCGCAGGCGACGCCGGTGTCCAAGGTCTATTTCCTGATGCAGACGGCCTTGATCCGGCCGGAAACGCGGGATCAGGCTGTGACGGCGATCCAGAAAGGTCTGGCCGATCTGGCCTGCTGCTTCGGGTCCGAGATGTGCAACCGCGTGATGTTCGCCGCCAATTACGTCAGCACCGGCGATTACTACAAGGCGATGAGCGAGATGCGCGTCGTCCTGCGTTATGAGGCCGAATTGTTGAAGATGCGCCCCGTGCACCGTGTCGCGCCGCCGCAGCAGCAGGCCATGGCGCAGGCATGATCTCTCTCGGGGGGCTTGGAACGCAGCTTGGCATCAAGTTGTTCGAGGCCACCCGCGACAAGCAGATCGATCTGGTGGCACGAGACGCGTTGAGTGCGCGCCAGATCGCCGCATTCAGCGAGCGGATCGGTTCGATCGGGTCCGCAAAGGAACTGATCGCGGACACGGAGGTCTATACCTTCGTGATGCGGGCTTTCGACCTCGAAGATCAGATTTTTGGCAAGGCACTGATCCGGAAGACGCTGGAAAGCGATATTAGCGACAGCGGGGCCTTGGTGAACCGGCTGACGGATCAAAACATCAAGACGATGTACAAGACCCTGGGCTTCGCGCCGGGCGGCGGGGGGAGTGCGAACCTTGCCGATCCCGACTGGCAGGCGAACATGATTGACCGGTTCAAGGAACGCATCGTTCTGAACAATGCAGCCGAGGATAACGAGGGCGCGGGTCTGGCCCTTGATTTCAAGGCCAAGGCCTCCGGGATCAATAGCTGGTTCGACGTGTTGAAGGACAGGGATCTTGGCAAGTTCATGCGCCGCGCGCTTGGCGTGCCAGATGCCGTCATCGGCGTCGATATCGATCGGCAGGCCGAGATCTTTGCACAGAAGTTCGACATCGCGAAGTTCAAGGACCCGGCGGAAGTCGACAAGCTCATTTCCCGATTCGCGGCAGTTTACGATGTGATCGAGGGGGTCGGCCCGCAGCAAAGCAGCCCGGCATTGACCTTGATGCAGGGTGCCGTGGCGGCGGGACAGGGTGGCAGCTACGCCATCGTCACGATCGATATCCCGTCCATCGCGCGCACGGGATACAACGCCTATCGCTGACCGCGCAGGCCCCTAGAACAGCTCGTCATCCTCTTCGTCCGAGTTGGACGGCAGTTCGATGATGCCTTCGTCCGCCAAGCTTTTGGCATAGTCCACCATCGCGGCCTGAGCCGTGCGCACGTCGCGGCCACGCACGAGGCCGGTCGCTTCCATCTCGTCCATCAACATTTGGCGCGAGCGTTGCGGCAGGCAGGCCATCAGATGATCGCGCAGATCCTTTTGCGCACCGCGCATCGCAAGTGGCAGGGTATTGCCGTCGAGGCCGCGCATGACCTGCGCCAGATCCTGCATGTTCAGCTTGATCAGATCCTCGAAAACGAACATCCGCTGCTTGATCGACTGAAAGGTTTCGGGAAGGCGGCGATCAAGGGCGATCGCCAGTTGTGCGAAGGCCTGCACATCCAGCTTGTTGAACAGGTCCGCCATGCGCTGATGCGTCTCGGCAGAGCTTTTGTGGACGGTATCGGACATGATGTCCTGTTTCAGCGTCTCTTCGATCTGCTGCATCATATGCATTGGAACCGCTTCCATCGCGATCATGCGTTCAGCGATATCCTGCATCCGTTCCGGACCCAGCAGCGGCAGGACCTTTGCCGCGACGCCGGTGTCGATGTTGTTCAGGATGGCCGCCGCGGTCTGATCGTGTTCGCCTTTCAGATAGTTCGCGATGACGGTCTCGTTCAATGCGCCGAGGTTGCGCCAGATCTCGGTCTCTCGGGTATTGCTGCGAACGTTCTTGATGATCGTCGCGACCTGATCGTCCGGCAGGAACTTGCGCAGCATCGACTCAGCGGCAGAGATCGATCCGACGACAGAACTCGACCCGCTGATGACCCCTTCGGTAAACTCGCTCAGGACATCTTCGACGATGCTGGCGGGAATTGGCCCCAGCCGGCTCATCGCCATGGTGACACGCTCGATTTCCGCACTGCTCAGCTTCTGCATGAGGGCAGAGCCGGCTTCCTCGCCTAGGCATAGGAAGGTAATGGCGGCCTTTGTCGGACCGCGCAGTTTCCTGACGGTGCCTGGCGCTTTGCGTCCTTCGGTCTGCGTGTCGGTGGACATCGGGCAATCCTTATCGATGAGGGACGTCAGCCGCCTGCCAGCGGCGCATAACTTTCAATGAGCGATCCGGCCAGCATGTACCAGCCGTCGATCAGGACAAAGAAGATGACCTTGAACGGAAGCGAAATCAGGACCGGCGGCAACATCATCATGCCGGCGCTCATGAGGACGGAGGCGACGATCAGGTCAATGGCGACAAACGGCAGATAGATCAGAAAACCGATCGTGAAGGCGCGTCGCAGCTCCGAGATCATGAAGGCGGGGACAAGGACGCGGAACGATGCTTCCGACGCAACCTCCGGCAGGACCGGTTCCGTGTCGTCGCCCGCGGCGATGTTCTGGAACAAGGCATAGTCCACGGGCCGCGTATTGACGAACATGAAAGCCTGAAATGGCTCTGCAATACGGGCGATGGCCTGTTCTTCGGCAAGGGTGTTTTCGAGAAGCGGCACGACGCCGCCGTCGTAGGCATCCTCGAAGACCGGTTGCATCACGAAAAAGGTCATGAACAGCGCAAGCGATGTCAGGACAATGTTGGGGGGTGTCTGGTTCAGGCCCAGTGCCGAACGCAACATCGACAGCACGATGACGAAGCGGGTGAAACTGGTCATCACGACCAGCAGTCCGGGCGCGATGCTCAGCACCGTGACCAGTGCGATGAACTGAATGATCCTGCCGGACAGGTTGGCGTTTTCGTCGCTTCCGGGATCGGCGTTGCCGATGGCGTCGGACAACGTGCTTAGAAACCCGCCATCCTGAGCGTGCGCCATGCCGACGCCGGCCAGCACGAGGGTGCCCGCCAGCAGCAAACGCATCGCCCATGCGAAGCGGGGCTTCAGCACGTCATTCAGGGACATAATCCTTGACGATCTGGGTCAGGGACACGCCAAGGCGATCCTCACCCACCTTGACGAGATCGCCGCGCGCCACCAGACGGCCGCTGACCATCAGATCGACGGGTGCACCGATCTTGCGGTTCAACTCTACGATCGATCCGCGGGTCAGTTCCAGCAGGCGGGAAATCGGCATCCGCGCCTGACCGAGGACGACCTGCACGTCCAAACGAACGTTCAGCATCGCATTCATGCCGGCGCTGCCTTCTTCAGGCAGGGCCGTCAGCGCGTTTTCGATGTCGTCGGCGTCGAGATGAGGGAATACCGCGCTTTCGCCTGCAAGGGGCGCTTCGCTTTCCTGTGGTGCCGATGTCGTCGCGTCCGCATCGGTCTGCGCGCCGGTCTCGGCATCTTTCCGGTCAAGCTTTTGCATGTCAGTCATTCCTGGTCTGAGCTTCTACTGCTCTCTTGTGGGTTTCGCGCAATTCGGTCAGCAGGCGGTCACAGATCTTGCGGAACCCGTAGTCGAGGCTGCCATGGTCCCATGTCATCCGGGCATCGCCATCGGCAAGGTCAGGGTCCGCCTTCAGGTCCAGCGCGTTGGCGCACCTGTAGTAGCTCGCCCGTGCCTGCAGTTCCGGTCCGACTTCGGCGAGCGTCGCAGGCGAAAGTCGGACCTGTATACGGGTGGAACCGATGGCCATCTTCAGCGACTGCAGCGCCATCTTCCTGACCCGCGCGACCGACATGGTTTCGATCAGTTCCGGAAAGACGATCTCGCAGGTCTGGAGCGTGAAGCCGACGATTTGCCCGACCAGGGCCTCTTGCTGGGCGGCGGATGTGGCGGCCAGATCGGCCAGTTGCCGGGCAAGATTGTCCCAGATCTCTGCCTGCGTCGCCTGGGTGGTCCGCAGCATTTCGTTGCGACCGTCTTCGGCGCCTGCCAGATAGCCGCTGATCCGGCCTTCTTCCCTGGCTTTTGCGACAAGTTTCGCGACATCCTCGCGGGAGGGCTGATCCGGGTCGTGGGAGGATGTCGAGCCGTTGTCGTCGAAATTGCGAAGCTTCAAGGCAGAGATCATCTGACATCCTTTTCTGCAAGCCATTGACCCAGCACCCGGAGGGCGGCATCGGAATCCTCTTGCGCCAGAACGACGGCAGTCTTGATCTGGCTTTGACGCACCGTCCCGTCGACAGAGGCAAGCTGAACCATCTCATGCGATCCATCCTGCCCTGCCACGACGAGCTCGCGCGACATGCTGGCCTGCGGCGCGGGCAACCGGTCCTGTGCACCGCTCGCGCCGATGGCGCGTGGCGCGCTGCCCGTGGGGCCGGCCAGCATGGATGCGTCGCCGCCTGCACCGGCCAAGGCTGGCGTGGGAGAGGTCGCGTCGAGGATCAGACGCAGTGGTCTGGCGCCGAACAGCATGACGATCGCGATGAAGGCGAGCGCGAACAGGGCGCGCAGGATTGCCATGGCGTTGTCGGCAAGGATCGTGCCCAGACCACGCCCGGGGAAACTGCTGAAGTCGGTTTCGTAATTCAGGAATTCGAGGCTGTCGACCTGCACCTGATCGCCACGGCTTTCGTCAAAACCCACGGCGGTCGTGACGAGCCGTGTCAGGGTCGCCATTTCCTCGGGCGATCGTTCGATATACCCCTGCGATCCATCGGGCAGGGTCCCGTAGCTTCCATTCACGAGGACCGCTACGGACACGCGTTCGATATCGCCGGGTTCGCGGGTCAGCTCGCTTTCGACCGAGCCGATCTCGTAGTTCACGATCTCGTCGTTCTCGTTTCGCGTCGACTGGCCGCCACCCGCTGCGTTTGCATCGCGCAGTTCGGCCGGAATGTTGTTGCCGACATCGACGGTGCCTGCGGCGTTTTCGGCTTCGCTGGAATTCCGCGCCCGTGTTTCGGTGGAACGGGCGACCTGCTGATCCGGATCGAAGCTTTGGGTCACCCGCCGTTCGCGTTCGGTCGTCAGATCGACGCTGACGCGCACCCGCGAATTGCCTGTCCCGACCCGGGCGTTCAGGATGGCTTCAACCTTCTGCGCCAGCTGTTCTTCGATCGCGCCACGCTGACTTTGCAAGGAGTAGTCTGATCCGCCCGCATTTTCCTTGGCAAGGATCGTCTCGCCCGTGGCGGAGAGGATCGTCACGTTCTGGGCGTCAAGGTCGGCCACCGCGGAAGCGACGAGCGCCTGGATGGACTGCGCCTGATCGCGCGACAGCGTCGTGTTCGCAGCGGTGCGCACGATGACGGAGGCGCTTGCCTGAGACCGCTCTCTCGAGAATGCGGCGCGTTCCGGCAGAACGAGGTGCACGCGCGCGGCCTTGATGCCGTTGATCGTCTGGATGGACCGGGTCAGTTCGCCTTCGAGCGCGCGCAGCCGGTTCACGTTCTGCATGAAGGTGTTCATGCCCATGCCGGACATGTTGTCGAAGATCTCCCAACCCGGCACGCCTTCGCCCGGCAGACCCGCGTCGGCCAGCGCCATCCGGGCGCGCGCGATATCGTCTTCGGCAACCGAGATCGTGTCGCCGTTACGCGACAGATCGACCGTCAGCCCTGCCTGTTCCAGCGATTGCATCATCTGCGATGCGGTGCCGGGGGACAGCTGGCTGTAAAGCGGCACATAGGTCGGCGCGAAGATCGTGCGCATCCCGATCATGACCACAGCGATGACGGCAATGCCGACGCCGCCCAGCACGGCCAGACGTTGCGGACCCAGGCCTTTCAGGTTGTCGATAATCTGACGCACGCACCCTCGCATCGCTGTTTTGAGCCGAAGTTCCCGCGTCGCGGCGTAAATTGCAAGCATATTCAATTTTATGCTTGTCATCGGACGCAATTATTCATGTTACTGTTGCAGTATGGTCCGCTTTTAAATTTGTTTGTTCTTGGTGGTAGCGATGCTCAGCGGTTGTTATTAAAGCTTAGCTTATGAAAAAGGTCTTGGTAATCCTTGCTGTCGGTCTTCTATGCGGTCTTGCCGGTATCGCCGGGGCAACGCTTGCCGTCGGGACGGACGCAATGATGCATTTTGCCGGTCTGGGTCCGGATGCGGGGGCGGCTGACTCTGCCGCCGATGAAGGTGACAATGGGGAAGCGCCCGCGCACGGCGAAGACGCCAGCGGTCCGGTCGAGGCCGCCGCTGATGTGGGGCAGATGCCGGTCATGCCCTTTCCGGAACTGATCGTTAACGTGACGGAAACCGGCGCAAACGGGCGCCAAACCAGTCGTTTCCTGAAGCTAAACATGCTGCTGGTGTTCGACGACACGCAGGACGGTGCGGACCGTCTGGTCAGCCGCGAAATATACCTGCGCGATACGTTTCAGGATTTCCTGCGCCAGCTGGAGGTTGCCGACATCCGCGGCAGCCAGGGGCTCGCCATGATCAAGACCGAACTGCTGCGCCGTGCCCGCGCCGTCGGCCATACGGATGCCCCTGTCGAAATCCTGATCGCGGACATGGTGGTGCAATGAACGAGGCAAGGAACATCGCGGCGGAATCGCTGGAGGAGGCAATGATCCGCCACGCGCGCGAAAACTTCGAGCGGTTGCCGACGCTTGAAATCATCGTCGATCGCTTCCTGCTTGCGCTCGTGCCCCAGATGAAGGCATATTGCACCATCGCGCCGGAAATCGAGCTGGCCGCGCTGGACTACCTTCCTTACGAGGATGCGATGGAAGCGGTCCTGTCGCCGTCGCTGATCGCCGTCGCGGCGGCCGATCCCTGGGACAGCCAGCTGGCCTGCGTAATCGAACCGGACCTGCTGTTTTCCGTCCTCGAGATCATGCTGGGAGGGCGGCGTGCAACCTCTCGCAGCTGGACACCCCGTAACCTGACGGCGATTGAGCAGAAGTTGGGACGGCAGCTTGCCGACCTCTGCCTGACGACGCTTGCGACCAGCTTTTCCGACATCATTCCCGTGCGCTTCGAGACCCAGACGCTTGAATCGAACCCCCGGTCGATCTTGTTGGCAGCGCCGCGCACGGCGACGCTTCGGATCAGGCTGAAACTGCAGTTCGAGGATCGCAGCGGCCATATCACCCTCGTCCTGCCCTATGGCACGCTGGACGATGTCAGTGCCAAGCTGGGTCAACCGTTCCTTGGGGGTCGGCTTGGGGGCGACAGCGGTTCGCGCAGCGACATGAATGCGCAGATTTCGGGGACGAATGTCACGGTGACCGGTATGATGCAGGAAATTTCGCTTCCCCTGCACGAAGTGCTGAACTGGTCCGTGGGCGATGTGATCGACCTTGGGATGACGATCGACACGCCGGTCTTTGGCATGGTCAACGCACAGCCGATGTTCCATGCCTCCTTCGGGCAGCGGAACAACGGCGCCTTGGCGCTGCGCGTCATTCGATCACTGCTGCCGAAGGCGGAATTGAAGGAAGGGCAGGATGACGTCGGCAGTGATTGATATCGTCATCATGGCCCTGCTGGTCGGGACGCTGACCTATGCCGTGGTTCTGGACCGTCGGATGCGCAAGCTGATGGCGACGCTGCGGGACATGGAACCCATGGTCAGCGCCTTTTCCAATGCCGTCGACCGGACGACCCGGTCGGTCGAAGATATGCGCGATCTGAGCGAAGCGGCACGGCAGGCAGTGGCTGCCGCGCAAGTGGTTCCGCAAACGGTCCGCACTGCCGCCTCGGCGGAACTGACCCCGGCGCAGCAGCGCGCGGCCCGATTGCGCGCGAACGATCCCGTGCAATGGCAGACGCCGGTGCCGGGCAAATCCGACCTTGTCCGCACATTCTTCGACATCACCAAGGAGCGTAAAAAATGAGATTTCTTTCGCTTCCGAAGGTCATCGTCCTCGGCCTTGGTGTTGCGGGCATGATGAAGCTGTCGGTTGACCTGATGCCGATGGCCGCGATTGCGGAGGCCGCAACTGACAGCGAGGTACCAGCACCGGAAGTCGGTGCCGATCTGCCTATGACCGGACGACCCACCGGCGACATCATCGACAGCAATGTCTGCGAGCCAAGCCAGGTGATCGCCGACGCGATCGCCGAGGAACGCGCGCTGCTGATTTCGCAGCGGCAGGAGATCGCGGACGAACAGGCGCGCCTTGCGCTGGCAGAAGAAAGTCTGCGGGCCGAGCAGACACGCCTGTCCAAGACGCGGGACGAAATTGCCGCACAGCTGGGTGTCATTCAGGGCGCCAAAGACCAGGACATGGCGAAACTGGTCGAGCTTTATCGCAACATGAAACCGCAGGTTGCCGCCGGTATCATGGACGAAATCGACATCGAGACGGCGGTCGAGGTGATCGGGGCCATGGCAGAGCGTGACGCCGCGCAGATCATGGGATCGTTCAGTCTGGTCCGGGCGCGGCTGATCACGAAGATCCTTCTCGAACGATCCAAGCTGCCCGCGGACCGCAACCTCGAAGGGCTGCGTCTGCGTTAGGCGCTAGTCCTGTCGCAGGGTGGACCCGGCCGGTGGCTTGCGGCGGACATTGCGACGCATGTCCATCACGTAGCCGATGATTTCGGCGACGGCTTGCCAGTGTTCCACCGGTATGCGCTGATCCACCTCGACGGCGGCGTGCAGGGCGCGGGCGAGGGGACGGTTCTCGATCATCGGGATGTCATGCTCTGCCGCCAGTTCGCGGATGCGCTTTGCCATCAGGTCCGCACCCTTGGCGACGCAGACCGGCACATCGTCCATCCCCTGTTCGTACTTGAGCGCAACGGCGTAATGCGTGGGGTTGGTCAGGATGACGCTAGCCGTCGGCACTGCCTGCGCCATGCGCTGTCGCGCACGGGCCCGTCGCAAATCGGCGCGACGCGCGCGAATCTGCGGGTCACCCTCGCTGTCCTTGTTCTCGTCCCTGATGTCCTTCAGGCTCATCATCTGCTTCTTTTTCCACTGGTAACGCTTCCAGATGATGTCAGCGACCGCGATCGGGATCAGCATCCCGGTGGTGACAAGGAAGATCCAGCGCACCTTGTCCAGCGCGAGAACGGCAAGGCTTTCGGGGACGAAGCGCTGCGTCTGCGCCAGCGATTGTGCAATGTCCCGGACGGCGAGATAGGTGATGAAGCAGATTGCCAGAACCTTGGCGGTGTTCTTCAGGAACTCGACGAAGGCATCGACCGAAAACAGACGTTTGAACCCGGCCAAAGGGTTCAGCTTCGACAGTTTCGGCCTGATCCGCTCGGCGGCGACGACCGTGTCGCCCTGCACCATGACGCCGAACAGGGCCGCCAGCACCATGACGGATGCGATCGGAACCATCGCCATGCCCAGCGTATGGCTTAACTGCCCAAGCACGATGCCCGTATCTGCCAACCCGGCGTTGTCCGTTCCGATCTGAGTGAAGCTTGCGGATTGCAGTGTGTTCTGCAAGGCGGCCACCATGCGGCTGGCCGAGGCGGGAAGAATGAAAACGAGTATCATCAGCAGAGCGAAGACGACCATGGTGGTGCCCGTCTCTCTTGATTGCGGCACATCGCCCTTCTTGCGTGCGTCCCGCAATTTCTTGTCGGTCGGTTCTTCGGTATTCGAACTCTTGTCGTCTTCCGACATCTGATCAGAACTCGTAGGTCGTCAGCCAATCAGCAAACGGTTCCAGAAAACCGCGCATCATGGTCGGGGTCGCCAGCACCATCAGCGCCAGCCCTACGAAGATCAAGGCAGGCTGCGCGATGAAGAACACCTGGAGGCTTGCCATCATCCTGTTCGCCAGCCCCATTCCGATATTCAGGACCAGCCCGGCGATATAGAACGGGGCGGCGATCGACAGCCCGAGATAGAGGCTGACCTGCACGGCGCGGGCAAATTGATCGGTCAGTTCCGCCAGCATGAAGCGTCCAGGCGCGAAGACCTGATAGGACATCAGCAATGAGCGGATGATGACATGGTGCAGATCGGTGATGAAGATCAGTGCCGTAGCCCCCGCGATCAGCATGGCGGCAAGACTGGTGGCGCCTTCCATCGCCCCGGTGTTGGGGGCAAGGGCATTGGCGAGGCCGGACATCAGCGCGATCTGGTAGCCCGCGAACTGCAAGGCCGACAGCAGCGTCCGTCCGACCAGTCCGATCCATAGGCCAACGGTGATTTCCGCACCGAAGAGTGACAGCAGTGCGATGGGGCGATCCTCTGCGATGGGGCCGACGCCGGAGGCGGGGAAAAGCGCCGCGCTTAGAATCAGGCCGAACAGCAGTCGCTGGCGGACGGGAACAGAGGTTTCGGCAAATCCCGGCATGAATAGAAGGGCGGACCCGATCCGCGCGAAGACGGCGAAGTAGCCCATGACCGTGCCGGTCAGCAGGGTGGACAGATCCACTTGCTACGATCCGATGGTGGCGACGGTCCGCAATGACACCTTGCGGTGGATCTCCGCATTGGAAATCACCGGTGTCATCGGGCTGACCCGTTCAAGCATCGAACGGATGTAGGATCGCGCCTCTGGATTGACCATGATGGCGGGCCAGACGTCATCGCTGGCAAACCGCTGGATTTGCTGGCGCGACTGCAGCACGAATTCCTGCACGCGCTTGGGCGACATGACGAAGCTGCGGTCATCGCCGACGCTCTTGATGGCCTCGATGAACTCCACCTCCCATGCGGGCGACAGGGTGATGACGGGGACGAAGCCCTGATCATCCAGCAAGCCCTGGCAAATCTGGCTCGACAGGCGGCGGCGGACATTTTCGAGGATCATGGCAGGCTTGGTCGTATGACGGGTGGCCTCGGCCATCGCCTCTATGATCAGCGGCAGGTTCCGGATCGACACCCTCTCCAGCAGCAGTTCCTGCAGGACCTTCTGCACCATGATGGCGGGCGAGGGGACGGGTAAATCGCTGACGAGTTTCTGGTAGTTGCGATCCAGACCGTCGATCGCCTCCTTGGTGCAGCTGTAGGTCAGCAGCTCCGCCATGTTCTCGTTCACGACTTCCGTCAGGTGGGTGGTGATCACGCTTTCGGGGTCCACCACGGTCAGGCCCCGGTCCTCGGCCTGTTTTGCCACAGCATTGTCGACCCACAGCGCATCGAGGCCGAAGGTCGGTTCCTTAGTCCGCTCTCCGGGCAGTTGCAGCGGGATGCCGTCGGGATTAATGACCATCATTTGGTTGGAACGGATATCGCCGCGGGCGACATCGACGCCGTGCACCTGAAAGACGTAGCTGTTGATTGGCAGGCTGGGGTCGTCCTTGATCCGGACCGATGGCAGGGGGAATCCGTATTTCTCGGCGAAGTGCTTGCGGAGGGATTTGATCTTGCTGGGCAGCACCGCATCGGGCCGATTGGCCAGTCCGACAAGTCCCTCGCCCAGGACCAGCCGCAGATCGTCGAGGCGCATCGGGTTGGTGTCGGACTCTGGTGCCGCCTTCTTCTGTTCCTCGAGGGCGTCGGCCTTGGTCTTCTGGTCGGCCGCCTTGGCGGCGTTGATCTGGATGAAATAGCCGAGGCCGCTCATCGCCGCCGCAAGGAGGGTGAAGACGAACAAGGGAAAGCCCGGCAGCAAACCGATCCCGAAGAGCAGAAGCGACGACATGTAGAGCGCCTTGGGAAAGTTCGACAGCTGCTGCATCACCGCTTCGTTGGCCGCACCGCGCGTGCCGCCCTTGGTGACGATCAGACCGGCGGCCAGCGACACCACGAGGGCCGGGATCTGGCTGACAAGTCCGTCGCCGATGGTGAGCGAGGTAAAGACGCTGGCCGCATCCCCGACTGACATGCCGCGCTGCACGACGCCGATGAGGATGCCGCCGATCACGTTGATCATCGTGATGATCAGCCCGGCGACGGCATCGCCACGCACGAATTTCGACGCACCGTCCATGGCGCCGAAAAAGGACGTCTCGTCCTCCAGTTCCTTGCGCCTCCGGCGGGCCTCGTCCTCGTCGATCAGACCGGCACCCATGTCGGCATCGATCGCCATCTGCTTGCCCGGCATCGCGTCGAGCGAGAACCGTGCCGCGACCTCTGCGATACGGGTCGATCCCTTGGTGATGACGACGAAGTTAATGATGACGAGGATCGCGAAGATCACTACGCCGATCACGAAGTTGCCGGCGATGATGAACTTGGAGAAGCCCTGAATGACGTCGCCGGCGGCCTGCATCCCCATGTGCCCCTGACTGAGGATCAGGCGGGTCGAAGCGACGTTCAGCGACAGGCGCAGCATGGTCGTGACCAGCAGCAGCGTCGGGAAGGAGTTGAATTGCAACGGCGATGGAATCCAGAGTGCCACCATGAAGATCAGCACGCTGAGCGACAGCGACACGGCAAGGCCAAGGTCCAGCAACACCGGCGGCAGCGGCAGGAACAGGATCGACAGCACGAGGGCCATGCCGATTGCAAAGCCGACGTCCTTGTTGCCGCGGAAGATGCCGAGTTGCGGCAGGATGGTGGACTTCCCGCTCATCCTGCGGGCCCGAACAGCGAGGAAGTATAGGTCGGCAGGATCGGTTGTATCGTCTGTGTCGAATAAAGCGACATGCGTGCGTTCGACGCGCCACCAAGGCTTGCCCCCCACGTCGCGCGGGCAACGACGATGTTCCCGCCGTCATCGCGTTGCGGGGACGGCGCGGCGCGGCGGGGAGGAGACCCGCCAGCGATGGCGATGAATTCGGGAAGTCTTGCGTTGGCGGCGGCGATGTTGCTGTGCAGTCGCGACAGGTAGATGTCGCGGTATTGCGGTTCCTGCGAGTGGTAGGACCCCGCAGCAGCCATCCAGTTGCCGGTCTGACGATATAATTGCGTCAGGAAGCGCGCGGCGTAGTCGACGTTCACCGCCGGATCGAAGCCCTGGGCCGCGTTCATGAATGCGTCGGGATGCCAGCGCATGTTGATCTGCATACAGCCCACGTCGATGGACCGCACGCCGGCGCGCTGTCGCTCTGCAATCCAGTCAAGTGCGGCGGCGCGACTGTCGAACAACCGGCCTTCGCCTTCGGCATTCACGGCATAGGGCCAGACCGTGAACTGACCGTTCCGTCGCGTGCCGGCCTCCTGCAGGCCGATGGCCAGCAGCATGTTGTCGGGAATGCCGTGGCGTGCTTGCGCGGCCAGAATTTCCTTGATGCAGATGCCGTCCTCGCTGCCGGCGGCAATCGGCGCACCGCGGGTCGACCCGGTCGGACGCTGGGACGAGACGTAGAACTGCCCCCATCCGTCGGCCAATGCGGCGGTGCTGCAACAAAGCCCCGTCAACCCGGCCAGAAGGATACGGCGCAGCCCCTTCATAAGCCGCCGTTTTCGACAAGGTCGAAGACGTTGTCGGACAGGGATTTCAACGTACCGTACATGAAGGGTGTCGCGACCAGCAACGTGACGAAGATCATCGCGATCTTGGGCACGAAGGTCAGCGTCATTTCCTGTATCTGCGTCAGCGCCTGAAAGAAGGCGATCACGAGCCCGATGGCGAGCGCCACGCCAAGGACTGGCGCCGATGCCAGCAGGACAGCAAGCAAGGTGTCGGAAATGATGTCGTAGGCTTGCGTTTCGTTCATGGCCTAGATCGGCATCCGCAGAATTTCCTGATAGGCTTCGACGAACCGGTCACGCACCGAAACGGCGACCTTGACGGTCGACTCCATGGCCATCATCGCTTCGACGACATGCTGGGTGTCGGCCTCGCCTCGCAGGCCGGCCTGTGCGGTCTGCTCTCCCGTGCGAAGCGTCTCGATCGCATTTTCGGACGCGCTGCGCACCATGTTGGAGAAATTGTTTTGGCTGGACTCTTCGGTCGCGGCCGCACCTTTTTCCCCCGTGATCGATTGGGACGTCCGGTATGCCCCGCGAACGGCGGCGGAGGAGACGAGGGATGTGGGGTCGCTCATGGCAGGGTCACTTCAGCAGGTCGAGCATCTGGCCGCGCATCCGGCGGCCGGCTTCGAACATGTTCATGTTGGCTTCGTAGTTGCGCGAGGCCTCGCGCATGTTGGCCATCTCGATGATCGGTTCGACGTTGGGCCGCTTGACGTAACCGGCCTCGTCCGCCGCGGGATGGGACGGATCGTAGTCCAGCCGGAAATCGGACTGATCGCGACCGATCCGATCCACTTCCACCAGGGTGGCGCCGCTATCGCGGTCGATCAGTTCGGCAAAGCTGATCGTCTTGCGGCGGAACGGGTCCTCGCCGGGCGTCGAGCCCGTCGAATCCGCGTTGGCCACGTTTTCCGATATGATGCGCAGGCGTGCGGTCTGGGCGGTCATCCCGCTGGCCGCGATGCGTGCGATAGACTGAAGCGGATCCATGCGTGCTCCTTACCTTCCGGTCAATGCCATCGTGAGCAGGTCATAGCTCTTGCGATAAAGCTGCGCGGCCATCCGGTATTGGTCGCTGGTCTCGGCGGCGCGGATTGTCTGCTCTTCCAGATTGACGGTATTGCCGTTGATCGAGGTATGGATTGCGGTGGGGTCGTCCATTTCCCGAATGCCCGCAGCGGAAGTCGTGCTCAGCCCCGGAATATGCCGCGGGTCCGTCGCCACGAGGCCGGAACCGGTGGTCCGGTTGCCATCGATCATCGCGGCAAACGATGTCACGTCGCGCGACTGAAACTTTGGTGTGCCAGCGTTGGCCACGTTTTCCGACGTCACCTTTTGCCGTGCGGCAAGCCACGTCATCCGGTCCGACGCCAAGCCAAAAATAGAAATGTTGGATAAGTTCATTTTTTTTACTGCCGCCGCTTTTATTCTTGTATAAGTCAATAATAGACGTAGCTCAAAGCGATTTATTCATGAAAGCGATCTTTTCCGAGCTGACAAGCTTTGCGCGTAACGCAGGCGAAGCCGCCATCAACGGTGAAGTCGAGGCCATCACCGGCATCACCTTGACCGCGGTTGGTCTTCAGCGCGTCCTCGGCATCGGCGAGCGGTGCATCGTTCACGGTTCTGCCGGCCCGGTTCAAGCAGAGGTCGTCGGTCTTGGAACCCATGGGACGGAGCTGCTGCCGTTTGGATCCTGGCGGGGGGTCGCAGCGGGGGACAGGGTCGAGGTCGATCCCGGCCGCGATGTCATCCGGCCGGATGAAAGCTGGAAGGGCCGCGTCATCAGCGCATCCGCCGCGCCGCTCGATGGCAAGGGTCATCTGCCCGAAGGCGACGTGCCGCGCCGTCTGCGCGGCTCCCCACCCAGCGCGTTCGACCGCAAGCGGATCGGGCCGAAACTGGCGACGCACGTGCGCGCGCTCGATATCTTCACACCCCTGTGCCGCGGTCAGCGTCTTGGCATCTTCGCAGGCTCCGGCGTCGGCAAGTCCACTCTGATGGCCATGCTGGCCCGCTATACAGAATGCGACGTGGCCGTGATGGCGCTGGTGGGCGAACGGGGTCGCGAAGTGCAGGACTTCATCTCCTCGGACCTTGGTCCGGAAGGGATGGAAAAGGCCGTGCTGGTCGTCGCCACCGGCGATGAACCGCCCCTGACCCGGCGACAGGCCGCATGGACCGCGATGGCCGTGGCCGAGCATTTCAGGGATCAAGGGCAGCACGTGCTCTTGTTGATGGACAGCGTGACCCGCTTCGCCATGGCGCAGCGCGAGATCGGTCTCGCCTCACGAGAGCCGCCGACAACGAAGGGATATCCGCCGACGGTCTTTTCAGAGCTGCCGCAGATGCTGGAACGTGCCGGTCCGGGGCCCGTGGGAAAGGGCGACATCACAGCGATCTTTACCGTCCTGGTAGATGGCGACGACATGAATGACCCCATCGCCGATGCGGTGCGCGGCATCACCGATGGTCATATCGTCCTCGATCGCCGCATCGCCGAGCGGGGGCGCTATCCGGCGATCGATCTGCTCGCCAGCGTCTCACGGACTTTGCCCGAATGTCATTCGGACGTCGAATATACCCTGCTGAAAGCAGCGCATCGCGCGCTTGCCGCCCATGCCGACATGGAGGAATTGATCCGCATCGGCGCCTATCGCAGCGGCAGCAATCCCGAACTGGACTGCTCGATTGCCTTCGCAGGCCCTTGCGAGTCGTTCCTGTCGCAGCGCAAACACGAACAGACATCGCCGGACATAGCATTCTCTGACGTCGCGACCCTGCTGGATCAGGCGGGTATCCGGCCGTAATGTGCGATCCGCTTGACGTGTCTTTCAGACCTTCGCCGCTTTCAATGTCTGCATTGAACTGAGGTGCTAAAGATCGCTTTGTCACGTTGTCCGTATCCACCGCGTAGCGATATCAAAGCGCTAAATGACCGCGCAGTAACAACCTAGATCATGACTTGGGTCCCTATGCATTTTACGACAGCCGGTAAAATCGTCGACGGGATTGGCGAAACGTGACCGATGGTGGCCGACATATCGCGGTCATCGGGGCCGGCATCATTGGGGCGACAACGGCGCTGGCACTGGTTCGCGTTGGCCGTCGTGTGACGATCCTCGATCCCGGACAGCCGGGAGGCGTGCAGGCGGCCAGCTATGGCAACGGAGCGTTTCTTAGCCCCGCGTCGATCATTCCCGTGTCCTTGCCGGGCTTGTGGAAAAAGGTGCCGGGGTTCCTGTTGGACAGCAACGGGCCGCTGACGATACGTTTGGCATCGCTGCCGCGACTGGCGCCTTGGCTTTGGCGGTTTGTCAGGGCGGGCGAAACCTGGGCTCGCGTCGAACGTACGGCCGCAGCCCTTGCGACCCTGCTGGACGGGGCGCAGGACCGGCATGCGGCGCTTGCGACTTCGATCGGGCAGCCGGAGCTGATCAAGCGGAAAGGTCTGATTTATGCCTATCACGACCGAAGGAGCTTTGAGGCCGATTCCACCGTCTGGTCCTTGCGACAACGTCATGGCGTTCGCTTGGACATCCTGTCCGTAGATGCGTTGCAGGAGCGCGCTCCGGGTCTTTCTTCGACCTATCGTTTCGGCGTTTTCCTGCCGGACGGCGCCCATTGCCACAGCCCCGGTGATTACGTCAGGGCGCTTGTCGATGGAGCGGTCGTTGAGGGGGCCGAGCTCTTGCAAGGTCGCGCCACAGGGTTCGACGTAAGGCAGGGGCGGCTGGTTGGATTGCTGACCGACGCGGGAAGGCTGGACTGCGACGGCGCGGTGATTGCCTGCGGTGCGCACTCTGCCGATCTGGCTTGTCAGGTTGGCGACCCGATCCCGCTTGAAAGCGAGCGGGGCTATCATGTGGAGGTGAAGACCGATGTCGCAATGCCGGAAATTCCCGTCATGCCGCAAGACGGCAAGATGGCGAATACGCCGACCCAAGGCGGATTCCGGGCGTCGGGGCAGGTCGAACTTGCGTCGAGGGATGCAAGTCCTGATTGGCGTCGCGCCGACATCCTGCTGCGCGCGCTGAAGGTCACGTGGCCCGCATTGGCGGTGCCCGGCGCCATCCAGAGCGTCGAACGGTGGCAGGGCAACCGACCATCGACCCCTGACGGGCGTCCGGTGATCGGGCGCTCTAGGGCGTGCGCCGATGTTGTGCATGCCTTCGGCCACGGGCACATCGGACTGGTCTCTGCCCCGCGGACGGCAGAGGCGGTGGCGGATTTGCTGGCAGGGCGAAGCGGCGATCTGGATCTGTCGCCGTTTTCGCCCGCCCGGTTCCGCCGCTGACATTGCGTCCGCCGCCGCTTTTGGGCAGACCGCATGGGGCCGACATAATGAAAGCCCCTATCCCATGTCCCGCCTGACCGCATTCGGCCCAGACTTTCCCTTCGCCTACGATGACTGGATCGCCCATCCTGACGGGTTGGGTTCCATACCGAAGGACGCTTACAGCACGCGGGTCGCCGTGATCGGCGCGGGTGCCGCAGGCATCACGGCGGCCTTCGAGTTGATGAAGCTGGGCCTGCACCCGGTCGTCTACGAGGCGTCTCGCTTTGGCGGACGTCTGCGGTCGCAGGCTTTCGACGGCGCCGACGGGATCGTGGCGGAACTGGGTGGCATGCGCTTCCCGCGCTCCTCGACCGCATTCTTCCACTATCTCGACATGATGGGATGCGAGACACGGCCGTTTCCGAACCCGTTGAGCATCGCCGCCGGGTCTACCGTCGTGGATCTGGAGGGCGAGACCTTCTTTGCCCGGCATCTGGACGACCTGCCGCCGCTCTACCGCGAAATCGCGAGTGCCTATGACGCCGCGCTGACCGATCAGGCGGCGTTTCCGGACCTGCAGGCCGCCGTGAGGGCCCGCGACCCCGCTGCGATCAAGGCCATCTGGAACCCGCTCGTCTCTCAATGGGACGAGCGCACGTTCTATGACTTCATCGCCGGATCGGAGGCATTTCGCGGGCAGAGCTTTCGCCACCGCGAGGTCTTTGGCCAAGTGGGATTCGGCACCGGGGGATGGGATTCGGATTTTCCCAACTCGATGCTGGAGATCCTGCGGGTCAACTTGCTGGGGCTGGATGACGACCAGCATCTGGTGGTGGGCGGCGTGGATCAGGTGTTGCGGCGGCTGTGGAAGGCAGCCCCGCCCTGCGCGCACTGGCCGGAAGGCACGAGCCTTGCCAGCCTGAACGGCGGCACGACCCGGTCGCGAGTCACAGCCATCCAGCGGCAGACGGACGGCGCGCTGCAGGTGACCGACCAATGGGGGAACGTCGCGTCCTACGACGCGGTCCTGGCCACGTGCCAGACCCATCTGCTGACCACCGCGATCGAGGTGGACGAGGATCTGCTGGCGCAGAACCTGTGGATGGCGCTGGACCGGACCCGCTACATGCAGTCGGCAAAGACCTTCGTGATGGTGGATCGGCCGTTCTGGCACGACCTCGATCCGGCCACCGACCGGCCGGTGTTGTCGATGACGCTGACGGACCGCCATACGCGGGGTACGTACCTGTTCGACAACGGCCCGGACCAGCCTGCGGTCATCTGCCTGTCCTATGCCTGGATGACCGATGCGCTGAAGGTCCTGCCACTCTCTGCGGACAAGCGTGTCGATCTGGCACTGAAGGCGCTGGCCAAGATCTATCCCGGTGTCAATATCGCGTCCCACATCCGCGGCACGCCGATCTGCGTCAGTTGGGAGGCGGACCAGAATTTCCTTGGTGCTTTCAAGGGCGCGCTGCCCGGCCATTACCGTTACAACCACCGAATTTTCGGTCACTTCATGCAGGACCGCCTGCCGGACAGCCAGCGCGGTCTCTTTCTGGCCGGCGACGGTGTCAGTTGGACACCGGCATGGGTCGAAGGGGCCGTGCAGACGGGTTTGAACGCGGTCTGGGGCATCATGACCCAGTTCGGTGGGCACAGCCCGGCGTCGAACCCCGGGCCGGGCGACATGTACGCGGACTGGGGTCCGGTCGTCCTGCCGTCCTGATTCCGGCATGAAAGAGCCTTGCATGACCCCTGATCATCGCGGACAGTCTGGTCGGAGACTGGCCGAATGGTTTCGGTCGTCACTGCATCACAACGGGCTTCGACATCCGGAAGAGCGCGGAAAGTGCCACATCGGGAAGCTGCCAACACATGGGAAAATAGATATGAAATCCACCGCACTCGCGTCCGCTCTGGCCCTGATCGCCACGACCGCCGGGACCGCCGCACTGGCTGAAACATGGAACATGCCGACCGCCTATCCGGCGGACAACTACCATACCGAGAACGCCCAGACCTTTGCCGACGAGGTCAAGACCTGCTCGAACGGCGAGCTGGAGATCGTGCTGCATCCGGGTGGATCGCTGTTCAAGGGTGACGAGATCAAGCGCGCGGTGCAACTGGGCGAGGCCGAGATCGGCGAGCGGCTGCTGTCGGCCCATGCCAACGAGGATCCGATCTTTGCCTATGATTCCGTACCCTTCCTGGCGACGTCGTTCGACGCGTCGGAAAAGTTGCGTGCCGCGGCGGTGCCGACCCTGACGAAGGTCATGGCGGATCAGAACCTGACGTTGCTCTATTCCGTGCCATGGCCTCCGCAGGGGCTTTATCTGAACAAGGAAGCCAATAGCCTGAGCGACCTGTCCGGGGTGAAGTTCCGCGCCTATAATGCCACGACCGCCCGTGTGGCCGAACTTGCCGGGATGGTGCCCACCCAGATCGAAGCGGCAGAGTTGAAGCAGGCACTGGCAACTGGCGTCGTCGAGTCGATGATCTCCTCCGGCTCCACCGGCGTGGACGAGAGCGTCTGGGAAGATGTGAGCAACTTCTACGACGTGAAGGCATGGCTGCCGCGCAACACGATCTTTGCCAATGCCGACGCCTTCGATGCCCTGTCGCCCGAAGTTCAGACCTGTGTGACGACAGCCGCCGAAGCGGCCCGGACGCGCGGGGCCGAAAAGGCGGCAGAGCTGTCTGACGGCTTCGTCAAGACGCTGGCGGACAACGGCATGACCGTCTCCGAACCCGGAGAGCAGCTGTCGGCTGACCTTAAGGGGATCGGCGACACGATGACGGCGGAGTGGCTGGACCAGACCGGCGAGGACGGCAAGGCGATCCTCGACGCCTACGGCGCCAACTGACCGAAGGCCCCCGCATGGCGACATGCGGGGGCGCCCGGTGCGGACCATTCACTTCACAGGCAGGAGCGGTGCCATGACGGCGATGCTGCGGGGCGGTCTCGATTCCCTTTACCGGATCAGCGGGCTGGCCGCAGCGGCGGCGCTGGTCGCGATCCTGCTGCTGGTCATCGCGCAGATGGTTGCGCGCTGGCTGGGCCTGCTGCTGCCGGGCGGGGCAAGCTATGCCGGCTATGCCATGGCGACGGCGTCGTTCCTGGGGCTGGCCTATACCTTTGCCCATAATGAACATATCCGCGTTGGCCTGTTCGTGGAACAAAGCGGTCGCTGGCGCCGCGGGTTCGAGATCTGGTGCTATACCGTGGGCGTCGCGATCGCACTGTTCTTTGCGTGGTACGCCATACAGGCACCGATCCTGAGCCATCGGATCAACGACGTCAGCCAGGGGCAGGACGGCACGCCGCTTTGGATTCCGCAATTGGGCATGGCAGTGGGGGCGAGCCTGCTGGCCATCGTGATGATCGACAATCTGGTGCAGGTTCTATGGGGCCGTGGCCTTGGGGTCGATGCGCCCGTGGCACCGGCGGAAGGACTGCGCGACGCGCTGGCGGGGCCCAAGGCCCGGGCCGCGATGTTCGGTCTTGCACTGCTTGTGGTCTATGCTGCCGTAAATGCGACGACCGGCTTCGATCGCGACGCCACGGGGCTGAAGATCGGCATTTTTCTGTTCGTCATGTTCTTCCTGCTGGGAACCGGTTTGTGGGTCGGGCTGGCACTGATGGGCGTGGCCTACATGGGGATGATTGGCTTTACCCCGCGCAACCCTGGCAGCTCCATGGCGATCACCGTCTGGTCGAGCGCGTCGAGCTGGACGCTGACTTCCCTCCCGCTCTTCATCTGGATGGGAGAGATCCTGTATCGCACCAAGCTGTCCGAGGACATGTTCAAGGGCCTCGCCCCCTGGCTCGCGCGGCTGCCCGGCGGTCTGCTGCACACCAACGTCGTGGGTTGCACGGTCTTTGCCGCCGTCTCGGGCTCGTCGGCGGCGACGCTGATGACCGTGGGCAAGATGTCGATCCCCGAACTGCGGTCGCGCGGCTATCCGGAATACATGATCGTCGGCACCCTCGCCGGGGCCGCGACGCTGGGCCTGATGATCCCGCCGTCGCTCACGCTGATCGTCTACGGCGTCAGCGTTCAGCAGAGCATTACCGCCCTTTTCATGGCAGGCGTGATCCCGGGGCTGGTGCTGGCCGGGCTCTTCATGGGTTACATCGCGCTATGGTCCGTGGTCCGTCCGCAGGATGCGCCCGACCCGGAGCCACGCATCGGCTTCATCGGTGCGCTGAAGAATTCGGTGCTGCTGATTCCGGTCATCATTTTGATCGTCTGCGTCATCGGGTCGATGTACGCAGGCATCGCTACAGCGACGGAGGCTGCGGCCTTCGGCGTCGTTGGATCTTTGCTGCTGGCGGCGGGTCAAAGGTCGCTCACCTTCGCCACCCTGAAGGAAAGCCTTCTTGGCGCCACCCGCACCTCTGCCATGATCGCGCTGATCCTGATGGGGGCGGCCTTTCTGACGCTGTCGATGGGGTTCACCGGCGTGCCGCGCGCCTTGGCCGGGGTCATCGCGTCGTGGAACCTGTCGCCTTATGCGCTGATCGCGGCGCTGACGGTGTTCTACATCATCATCGGCATGTTCCTCGACGGGATTTCCGCCGTGGTCCTGACCATGGCGATCATCGAGCCAATGATCACCGCCGCCGGCATCGACCTGATCTGGTTCGGCATCTTCATCGTCGTCGTGGTGGAAATGGCGCAGATCACCCCGCCCGTGGGCTTCAACCTCTTCGTGCTGCAAGGCATGACGAAGCACGACATGGGCTACATCGCGCGCACCGCGCTGCCGATGTTCGGGATCATGGTGCTGATGGTGGTCCTGTTGGTGCTGTTCCCGGGCCTCGCCACTTGGCTGCCTGACATGCTGCGGCAGGCCCCGGTGCCGGCGTGACGCGCGGGTTCATCGGGGTCCTCAGTCTCGATACCCGGTTCCCACGCATCCTGGGCGATGCCGGTCATCCGGACAGTTACCATCTGACTGCCCGTGTCCGCGTCGTGCCGGGGGCCGGACCGACCGAGATCGTGCGGGACGGACGTCCTTCGCAGGCCCTGACCGACCGCTTCATTGCCGCTGCCCGCGCGCTGGAAGCCGAAGGAGCGGTGCTGCTGACTTCGACCTGCGGCTTTCTTGTTACCGTACAGGCAGAGATTGCAGCGGCGGTCCGGATTCCGGTGCTGGTGTCGAGCCTGTCGCTTGTACCGCTGGTCCGGGCCGCGACAGGCGGGCGGCTTGTGGGCATCGTCACCGCCTCTACCCCGGCTCTCGGTTCGGCGGCGCTGGCCGCAGCGGGGATCGAGCCGGGCCATATTCGGATCGCGGGATTGCAGAACCATCAAGATTTCGCAGCGACCTTTCTGGCGCCGAAGTCCGCGCAACCCGTGACTTTGGATCAGACAGCCATAGCCACGGCCGTTGCTACGGTCGCAAGGGCGCTGGTCGATGCCACTCCAAAGATTGGGGCCATCGTGCTGGAATGCGGCAACCTGCCGCCCTATGCAGATGCGCTGCGGCGCGCCACGGGGCGGCCGGTCTTCACGATCCTCGACGGTGCCCGGCTGTTGGTACCGTCAGATGTCGGTTCGGGGCAGATTCAAATCAGCCAGCTGGGTTGACAGCAGATTCGGATCGTATGCGTCGGCGACCGGCAGGTCGACGATGAGCGTGGCGGGACCCGGCCCTGCCGTCGCCAACACCCCGCCGTCCGGCCCTGCAATCACCGACCCGCCACCGAATGTCATGTCGCCGTCCGCCCCGGCGTAGTTGGCGTAGACCACGGTTACGCAGTTTTCATAGGCGCGGGCAGGTACCAGCAGGCGTTGCACGTGCTCGAACCCTGCGGGGTTCGCCGTCGGCACCAGCAGCAGATCGCAGCCCTGCCGCGCAATCGCACGGGCGTGTTCCGGAAATTCGATGTCGTAGCAAATCAGCAAGCCGATGCGGACTCCATTCAAGGTGCCTACCCCCGGGGTCTGCGTGCCGGGGGCAAAGCTTGTCCGTTCCATCGGGCCGAAAAGCTGTAGCTTGCGGTAATGCAGCAGGGTCCTCCCGCTTTGGTCGATCAGCGAGGCAGCGTTGTAGACCCTGTTGCCCACGCGTTCGGCCCAGCCGAACGCGATCGCAAGTCCCGCATCCTGTGCAAGAGCGACGATCGCGTCCCGTGCGTCCGCCCGCAATGTGGCGTGAGCTTGCGGCTGGTTGTAGCCCGGCAGCAGCAACTCCGGCAGGACCGCAAGTTCGACACCGGCGGTGGCGAGCGCGCGAAGCCGCTGTCGCAGCATGTCTGGCGGTGCGGCAATCGGACCGTGCGGGGCTAGTTGCAACAGAGCGATTTTCATCAGGGATGCCTTTCTTGCCGTAGGTGCGGCATCCGTGATCATGGTGCAGCGGATAACGTGCCGCAATCGTCGACTGGTGCAATATGCCACTCCGGGCCAGCGCGTGCCGGCCGACTCTTGCGCGTTTCGATCTTATCCATAGGGCATGTCGTATCGCCGTCATCATCCTCGCACACGATACACATAGGATCCTGCACGACGTCCTGTTGACGGAGGTAGCCATGACGACGACAGATTTCGAAGACGCAGTGGCAGAGCTGCTGCATAACATCTACGCTGCGAGCCCGGCGGAGCGGGCTTTGGCGGCGGCGCGATCCCGTCAGGCGATTGTCGCGATAAGGCGATCCGGATTGCCGGTTCCTCGGATCGCACGGACACCAAACGGTGCGGCAGAGGATGGCGGGCCGGAAGGGCCGACCGTGGAATGCCGCAAGAGCGCACCGCACTAAAGTTTTCAAGTCAAGATATTGGCAGGTCGAGAGCGTGTCCGCGACCTGAACATGATGCGCGCGTCGGCAACGCACCCGCGCACCGAGAGGGTTGCTTGCCGTAAATCAGTCGGCTGATGTTCACCTGGAATTCATTTCTGTTCCGCAAGTTCGCCGGGAACGCATCAGACCCGGAGATAGTCATGACACCCTTCATCAGAACATTGGCGTTGGCGGGCCTGGCGGCCATTGCCAATCAGGCGCACGCTGAAAGCGGCATCGCGCCGGACAAGGTCAGTTTTGCACAAGTTGCAGCTCTGGATGGCCCGGCGGCCGCGCTTGGCACCGGCATGCGGGAAGGCATTCGCGCCGCTTTCGAAGAAGCGAACCGGGCTGGCGGCGTGCATGGGCGGATGGTCAATCTGGACAGCTTCGATGACGGGTACGAACCGGACCGTTCGGTCGCACTGGTGCGGAAAGTCATCGCGGACGATAGCCATCTGGGTTTCATCGGCGCCGTGGGCACGCCGACGGCACAGGCCGCGCAGCCCATTGCAACCGAGGCCGGGCTGCCCTTCATCGCCCCCTTCACGGGGGCGGGTTTCCTGAGAGATCCCGCGCTGAAAAACGTCGTCAACGTCCGGGCCAGCTTCGGGGCCGAGACGGAGGCTTGGATCTCTTATCTTGTCGATGGTCTCGGGCTTTCATCGATCGCGATCCTGTATCAGGATGATGGTTTTGGCCGCGTGGGTCTGGATGGCGTCACACAGGCCCTCGACCGGCGGGGCATGACCCTCGCGGCGCAGGGCACTTACACCCGCAATACCGTGGCGGTAAAATCTGCGCTGCTCGACATTCGCAAGGCCGCGCCGGAGGCCGTGGTGATGGTCGGGGCCTACAAGCCCATCGCCGAATTCATTCGCTTGTCGAAGTCGCTGAACTTCGATCCGACCTTCGTGAACATTTCGTTCGTGGGCTCCGACGCTCTGGCCGCGGAACTCGGCCCCGATGGCGCCGGCGTCATTATCAGCCAGGTCGTGCCCTTTCCGTGGGACGCATCACTGAAAGTCGTTGCGGACTATCACGCGGCGATCGCCGCCGTCGATCCGGCAGCTCAACCCAGCTTCGTCACGCTGGAAGGCTATCTTGCCGGCCGCGTCGCCCTGCGCGCACTCGACGCTGCCGGGCCGGACCTGACCCGTGAAGGGTTCCTCGCGGCCATGAACGGCCTCGGCAGCTTTTCTTTGGACGGGCTCGATTTTGCATACGGTCCGTCCGACAATCAGGGCATGGACTCCGTCTTCCTCACGCGAATTACGGATGACGGCAACTTTGAAACCGTCGCCGTGCCTGAAAAACAAGCAAGCAACTGACGTCATCCCCGCTCTAACCCATGACCACTGCCAACCTTCGTGCCGGCAGTGGTCACATGCGCCGCGCACTTTCGCACGATTCGAGGAACGACATGAAACAGACCTTTAGCAGCCGCTTTGGCAGCATCGCGTTCAAGGTGACGGGCAGCCTCGCCGCCATGGGTATCGCGACCGGGGCCGCCGTGATTATCGGACTAATGGTCTTCGCGTCGCTCGGTGCTTCGGTTCAATCCCTGATGTCAACCGAGGTCCCGCGCATTGCCGCGAGTCAGTCGGTAATCGAGGGGACGCGGGCGGCACGAGATGCACTGATCCTCGTGTCGCAGGCGCCCGATGCCGCAGCCGTGAACACGGCAGGACAACGTTTCGACACAGCGCTGAGCGGACTGGACGCCGATGTAGCCGCGATGGGTGGAGAAACGGTGGACGGCCTACCGCAAATGGTGGACGACCTTGCTGCTGCAGTGGACCGGATGGGCGCGGCCTTGGACGAGAGGTTCCAGGCCGAAGCGCGTATGGTAGAGCAGATCAAGGCATTCCAGTCTCTTGCCGTCACCACGAGCGAGATCCTGACCGAACTGTCCGACAACGCATTCTTCGATGTGTCGATCGGAGGCGAAAACACGGTCACGACGGTCCGTGGTGCGCTTCAAACGCTGACTGAGGATGAATTCGGATACATGCAGGCCATCCTTGGGGTACGGGCAGACCTCAATCTGGTGACCAGTCTCGCTTTGGCGATCAATGCAGAGCAGGACGCTGCCTTGACCGGAATTATGCGTGACGTCGTCACTGCAGCGTTCGACCGGATGGACCGCGCCCTGACGCAACTGAAGGACAACGGTCGGTTGGCCGACGGCGAAGACGTGTTGTTGGGAACCCGAGATGAACTTGGACAATTGGTCCGCGGCGGCTTTGTCCGTCGCCCGGGCCTGTCCCAACGGCTGCTGGCGCTGCGCCAGGATAGCGATGCAGCGCTTGGAAGCCTGATCGATGACCAGTCGTTCGCTTTGGCGATCATGGCTAGCGATCGCGCTGGTGATACAGACGCGGCCATCCGCAAACTGGTCGACACCGATGTGCGCCGCCTTGGCGAAAGCTCGCGTATTGAAATCGCAGTTCAGGCCCTTTTCCTGAGCGCCCTTCTGGGCGCGGCAGCTCAGGATGCGGTCGCGGTAGAGGCGGCTCAGGCTGTGTTGAGCGAAAAGGCACGCGCAGTCGCGGCAGCTGCGTCGGATGAAATCGTCACGCCGGACCTCGCGGCGCGGCTGGACGAGATCATCGCCTTCGCCGATGCCGAGGACGGCCTTTTGGCAACGCGGCGCATGTATCTTGATGCGGTAATTACAGCGAAGGCGCTGTCCCGCGATGCCAGTGACCAACTTACGCAGATTGCCACGACAGCACAGGCACAGGGTGCGGAGGCCATGCAGGCGATGGTCGAATCGGGCGATGCCGTGTTGGCTGAAACGACGCGCGCCCGTGAAGAAATGCTGCTGATCGGCGCAATCAGCGCCGCATTGCTGCTGCTATCTCCGATCCTGACATGGTTCTGGATCGTCCGACCAATGGTGCGCGTGACGCGTGTAACGGAACGATTGGCCACTGGTGATCTGGCGCCGGTAACCGGCTTCGGTCGGACCGGCGGAGAAATCGGCCGAATGGCCGCCGCGCTTGCTGTTTTCCGTGACGGTCTGATCGACCGCGAAGCGATGCAGGCGCAGGAGCGAGAGCGGGAAGCCCGCGACCGCGCCGCGAGCATTGCCGCCGAAGAGGCGAAGCGCGCGGCAGAAGCCAAGGCTCAGGCCGAGCAGGCCCGGCGGGAGGCAGAGGACCGCGCGCGCGACGATGCCGCCAAGGTAAGGCAGGAGGAACTGGCGCGCGCGGCGCAGGCGGAACGCGACGAACGTGCGGCGGAACAGTCCCTTGTCGTGACGAATCTGGCCAAGGCATTGCAGCAATTGGCATCCGGTGACTTGACGACGGAGATCTCGACGCCCTTTGCGGGTGCCTATGAGGATCTTCGGCGGGATTTCAATGCCACAGTAAGTGCCTTGGCCTCGACGTTGCGCGAGGTGGTGGAAAATGCCGAGAGCATCAAGAACGGGGCGCATGACATTTCCTCCACCGCTGACGGTCTGTCGCGGCGGACCGAAAGTACCGCCGCCACCTTGCAGCAGACGGCAGTCGCCATGGATCAGCTGACGTCGTCCGTCGGATCATCGGCGCGACTTGCGGTCGAGACCGATGCTTCAGTCGCCGCGGCCAAGGGAAATGCGGAATTCAGCGGCGGCATCATTGAAGAAACCGTCGCGGCGATGGACCAGATAGCCGAATCCTCCGGCAAGATCACGGCAATCGTGAAGCTGATCGACGATATCGCTTTCCAGACCAATCTGCTGGCGCTCAACGCGGGGGTCGAGGCGGCGCGTGCCGGTGACGCCGGACGTGGATTTGCTGTTGTCGCGTCGGAGGTGAGGGCGCTGGCGCAGCGTTCTTCCGAGGCTGCCAGTGATATCGGCGACCTGATCGCCGAAAGTGGAAATCAGGTACGGAAGGGCGTGGAGCTTGTGGATCGTACCGGCACGGCGCTGCGCGAGATCGTGGAGTCCGTCTCGGTCATTGCAGGGCAGGTGTCGGACATTGCCGCCTCGGCCAAAAGACAATCGACCACCTTGGCGGACATCAACGATGCAGTGATGCAACTGGACCAATCGACCCAGCAGAACGCCGCGCGGTTGGAAGAGACAACCGCCGCAAGCGAAACCCTGACCCAGGATGCCGTTTCGCTGGTCGTCAGTCTCGAACGGTTCAATCATCGCGGATCGGGGGCCAACTTGGGTTCTCCGCCACAACGGCAGGGGGGCCGCCGTGACATATCGGGAACTCGCGCTGGGTAGATGGACTGCATCGATAGCGGAAGCGCCCAGCGATTTTTATCATGTCAAAGCATGACAGTAATCGACCTCTTCGGAATGGTTTGCAGCGCGACGGTTCAGTACTGTCGCGCTTTCTCGGGGGCGCTGTCGTATCGGAAGCCACGTCGTTCGGGACTTGTTTACTGATTCGCGGCATGAAATTGTGCAGCTTCAGGCACAAGACGAACGGGTGAACGATGCAGGCCGACACGCTGCTGCGCGATGTTTTCGGATTCGACCGCTTCAGGCCCGGTCAGGAAGAGATCGTCGATGCGGTCGTGGCGGGGCAAAATACGCTGGCGATCATGCCGACCGGCGGCGGCAAGTCGCTGTGCTTTCAATTGCCTGCCCTTGTGCGGCCCGGCGTGACGGTCGTCATATCGCCATTGATCGCACTGATGCGAGATCAGGTCCGAGGATTGAAGGAAGCCGGTGTGGCTGCCGGTGCGCTGACCTCCGGCAATACGGAAGAGGAGACGGAGGCCGTCTGGGCGCAGCTGGCAGCAGGCACGCTGAAGCTGCTTTACATGGCGCCCGAGCGGTTGGCGTCCTTCGGCACGCAGCGTATGCTGCGCGAGGCCAACGTCACCCTGATCGCCGTCGACGAGGCCCATTGCGTCAGCCAGTGGGGTCACGACTTCCGTCCGGATTACCTGCGGATCGGCGAACTGCGCGAGGTGCTGGACGTGCCGCTGGCCGCCTTTACGGCGACGGCAGACGCGGAAACGCAGGTCGAGATCGTTCAGAAACTCTTTGCCGGTGCGACACCGGCGATCTTCCTGCGCGGCTTTGACCGTCCGAACATCCATCTGGCCTTTGCAGTTAAGGATAATCCGCGCAATCAGATCCTGGGCTTTGCCGCTGCCCGCAAAGGGCAGGCTGGCATCGTCTATTGCGGCACGCGGGCCAAGACGGAAACGCTGTCACAGGCGTTGGGGCAGGCGGGGCATTCTGCCTGCCACTACCACGGCGGCATGGACGCCGAGGCGCGGCGCAATGTCGAGAGGCGGTTCCAGCAGGAGGACGGGCTGATCGTCACCGCGACGGTCGCCTTTGGCATGGGGATCGACAAGCCGGACATTCGCTGGGTCGCTCACGCCGACCTGCCCAAGTCGATCGAGGGCTACTATCAGGAGATCGGCCGCGCAGGGCGCGACGGCGAACCGGCGGAAACGCTGACGCTCTACGGCCCGGAGGATATCCGTTACCGCCGGCAGCAGATCGACGAAGGGCTGGCCCCGCCGGAACGGCGCGCTGCCGATCATGGGCGGCTGAATGCCTTGTTGGGTCTGGCGGAGGCGCTGGAGTGTCGGCGCCTGAACCTGTTGCGGTATTTCGGAGAGAATCCGAAGCCCTGCGGCAATTGTGACCTTTGCGACAAGCCCGCAGAGACCTTTGATGCCACGACCCCCGTCCGCATGGCGCTATCTGCCGCGCTGCGGACGGAGGAGTGGTTCGGCGCGGGCCACCTGATCGACATCGTGATGGGCGCGGATACCGCCAAGATACGGGAGCGGGGCCATAGCAGCCTGCCGACCTATGGTGTGGGCAAGGAATGGGACAAGCGTCAGTGGCAGGCGATCTTTCGGCAGATGATGGGGCGTGACCTGTTCCGCCCCGATCCGGAACGTCACGGCGCCCTGCGCATGACTGACGCGGCGAGACCCATCCTGCGGGGTGAGGAGACGATCACTTTGCGTCGCGATACCGTTCAGAACGCGAAATTCAGTCCCGCCGTGCGCCAGATGGTCAGCGAGGAGGATGCACCGCTGCTCTCGGCGCTGAAGGCGAAACGTCGTGGGCTGGCAGAGGCTGCAGGTGGTCCGGCCTATATCATTTTCAACGACAAGACGCTGATCGAGATGGCGGAGCGCAAGCCGGCCACACTGGACCAGATGGCCCGCATCGGCGGTGTCGGTGCGAAGAAACTGGAAAGCTACGGTCGTGCGTTTCTGGAGGTCATCGCCGGTGCCGTGGAAGAGGTCCACCCCGCGCGGCTGAAGTTGGCGGGGCGGACGGAAGGCGCGGTCTACGACCGGCTGCTGGCGGTGCAGGCGGACCTTGCACGGGGGGCGGACGGGCTGGACAAGCCGATGTCGTGCTCTGCCGCACAACTGGCCAAGGTCGCGCAGCTTCGCGGTGCCGACGAGGACACGCTCGCCCGCGTGATCGGCGACCGTCACGCGGAACGCTTCGGTCACGCCTTTCTGGCAGTGCTTTCGGAATAGGCGTCGGCAGGAAGGCGCGCGGCGTCGTAGTCCGCCACGGCCTTGACCGAACGCCTGTCCTGACAGCGCGCCACCCAGTTGCGCACCACGTCCGCATCGGGCGTGAAGGCCGGGAACCAGCTGAAGGCCGAGGACATCAGCAGGTCGGCCGCGGTGTAGCTGCCACCCAGCAGGTATGGATTGTCCGTCAGTGCAGCGACCAAGTGGTTCTTGAGTTCCTCGGGCCCGCGGAACGTGTTGGCGAAAGCCGGATGCGTGACCTCGGCGACCTTGGCGACCATGACAGGTTCCAGCACGTTGCCGTAATAGGCTAGCCAGGACAGGTAGGGCCCCCGAAGCGGATCACCGACCTGAGGGCCCATCGGGCCGGCGAAGAGGTCGGTCAGGTAGAGGATGATCGCGTTGCTTTCGCGGATGACCGCGCCGTCGTGGACCAGAAGCGGGACCTTGCCCTCGGCATGGGGGTTGTCGGGATCGGGCGCGCCGAAGCGGCCTTGCCGGACGACGCCCACGACCTTCACGTCGATCTTGTCGAGAATGTCCATCTCTATCAGCAGCTGGACAATGCGGGTCGAACGGGTCTGCGGCGCGTGGTAGAGTGTCAGCATGGGAATTCTCCTTTGTGTATTAAGTCTGCGGTCATATTACGGCACCACCCCTGTCAGATTCCGTCAGGATCACCATGGCCCGCACCGACCGCCTGTTTCGCCTGATCGACAGCCTCCGCCGCTTGCCGGCGCCGGTGACCGCAACGCGGTTGGCGGCGGAAACGGGGGTGTCACAACGCACGCTCTATCGCGACATCGAGACCCTGCGTGCGGGCGGCGCGTTGATCGATGGGGCGCCGGGCTATGGTTACACCCTGACCGAGGACACGGCGTTGCCGCCCCAGACCTTCACGCGAGAAGAAATCGAGGCGCTGATGCTGGGGTTGGCCGAGGTGCCGCATCGTGGCGATGCCGCACTGGCAGCCGCCGCCGATACCGCGCTGGGCAAGATCATCGCGACGCTGCCGGACAGGCAGCAGCGGCAGGCACAGCACGCTGCCGTCATGGTGCGCAGATACGAACGGTCCACCGCGGCCGTCGCCGACATGTCGCGCGTGCGTCACGCCTGTTGGGAGGAGGTGGCACTTGACATGATCTATCGCGACCGGGCCGGGGCAGAGACGAAGCGGCGCATCTGGCCGCTCGCCACGGTCTACCTTGAGCAATCGGTCATGTTGCTGGCGTGGTGTTGCCTGCGGCATGACTATCGGATGTTCAAGTCCGACCGGATCGTGGATGTCATCCAGACGGCGGAGAGTTTTCGGCCTCGCCGGGCGGGCATGCTGCGCGACTATCTCGCGCGGCTGCAGCGGGGCGGCTGACCTGCGACATGCAGGTGGGTGGCATACGGGGACGGGCCTGCTACAACGCCGGCATCGCAGACCGGAGGTTCCATGCTCGTCACCATCTCGCCCGCCAAATCTCTGGATCTTTCACCGGTCAAAGTCACACCGACCACACCGCAATTCGAGTCGGATGCGGTGCGGCTGGCCCGGACGATGCGGGGCCGGACATTGACGGAACTGCGGGATTTAATGGGAATTTCCGACGATTTGGCGCGGTTGAACCGTGACAGGTTCAGGGCCTTCAGCGCGGACCCGGCTTCGGATGCGATCAAACCCGCCGCATGGATGTTCGATGGCGATACCTATCAGGGGCTGGAAGCCCGGACAATGGAGGCGGAGGATATCGCGTTCGCGCAGGCGCACCTGTGCATCCTGTCGGGACTTTACGGGCTTCTGCGGCCCTGCGACGGCATCCAACCCTATCGTCTGGAAATGGGGTCGCGGCTGAAGACCCGGCGCGGCAATAGCCTTTACGACTATTGGGGCGACAGAATCGCCAAGGCGTTGAACGCCTGGGCGGCAGAGGTGGGGACCGATACGCTCATCAACTGCGCGAGCCAGGAGTATTTCGGTGCCGCAGACCGCAAGGCCCTGCGGCTCCGGGTCATTACGCCGCAATTCCTCGAGGTGAAGGAAGGTCGTCCCCGCGTGGTCTCTTTTTTCGCCAAGCGGGCACGTGGCGCGATGGCGCGATTCGTCATGACGGAAGGGCTGACAGAGCCGGAAGCGATAAAGGACTTCGACGCAGGGGGGTATCGCCATGACGCGACACGGTCGCAAGGCGATAGCTGGGCGTTCGTCCGCGACTATCGTGCGTGAATGACCATTCGCGACCGGCTCGCGGTCGTACGACCTCTTGACTGTAGCGGCTGGGCCGGATGGGTCGGACTGCGCCCGTCATTGGTATGAGTTGTTCCCGCTGGCGCAAAATGTGATCGTTTGGTCGCCCTTGTGTCATGACGACGGCGGTGCCGCATCATAGATCAGGGAGGGGCCGAGGGAGAGTTGTGCCATGACCGAGACCATCAGCTTCACGCTTGACGGTGAAACCGTTACGGCGGCGCCCGGCCAGACGATCTGGGAGGTGGCCCATGGCCGCGGCCTCGTCATTCCGCACCTGTGCTTCAAGGATGCAGCGTCCTATCGTCCCGACGGCAATTGTCGCGCCTGCATGGTCAGCATCGCGGGAGAGCGGGTGCTGGCGGCGTCGTGCCTGCGGGTGCCGACGGAGGGCATGGTCGTGACAACCGATCAGCCGCGTGAGGTAAAGGCACGCGCCATGGTGATGGAGCTGCTGGTGGCCGACCATCCTGACCATGCGGTGTCGCACGACAAGTCCAGTCACATGTGGGACATGGCCCGCATGGAAGGCATCAGCGACAGTCGCTTTCCGGCAAAGCGGGCCGACCATGTGCCGCTGCTGGATGACAGCCACGTCGCGATGCGCGTGAACCTCGATGCCTGCATCCAGTGCAATCTGTGCGTCAGGGCCTGCCGCGAGGTGCAGGTGAACGATGTGATCGGCATGGCCTATCGCGGTCACGATGCCTACCCCGTGTTTGACATGGACGATCCGATGGGGGCCAGCACCTGCGTGGCCTGCGGGGAATGCGTGCAGGCCTGCCCGACCGGTGCCCTGATGGAGGCTTCGGTTCTGGACGAAGCGCAAGTCGGCGACAGTGCAGATTTCGACGAAGAGATCGCTTCGGTCTGTCCGTTCTGCGGCGTCGGCTGCCAGATCAGCCTGAAGGTCAAGGACGGGCGGGTGAAATACGTCGACGGCTTGAACGGGCCGGCGAACGAGGGGCGGCTGTGCGTTAAGGGGCGCTTCGGCTTCGACTACATCCACCATCCCCATCGGCTGACTGTGCCGCTGATCCGCCGCGACGACGCCCCCGCCAAGGGGCTGAACGTCGATCCTGGCAATTGGGGCGATGTTTTTCGCGAGGCGACCTGGGAGGAGGCGTTGTCCCGCGCCGCGGGCGGTTTAGGCGGGTTGCGCGACAATCAAGGCGGCGCGGCCGTCGCGGGGTTCGGCAGCGCCAAGTGCACCAACGAGGAAGCATACCTGTTCCAAAAGCTGATCCGTCAGGGTTTCGGACATAATAACGTCGACCACTGCACCCGGCTGTGCCACGCGTCCTCGGTCTCCGCCCTGATGGAGAATGTCGGGTCGGGTGCCGTGACCGCCACCTTCAACGAGATCGAGAATGCCGACGTGGCCATCGTCATCGGCGCCAATCCGATCGAGAACCATCCCGTCGCGGCGACCTATTTCAAGCAGTTCACCAAGCGCGGCGGCAAGCTGATCGTCATGGACCCGCGTGGACAGGCGTTGAAGCGGTTCGCGTCGCACATGCTGCAGTTCAAGCCCGGCACCGACGTCGCCATGCTGAACGCAATCTGCAACGTCATTGTCGAGGAAGGGCTTTTCGACCGGCAGTACATCGATGGCTATACCGAAGGGTGGGAGGCGGAACAGGTGCACCTGAGAGGTTTCGACCCCGATCGCATGGCTGCCGTCTGTGGGGTCGAGGCCGATGTGCTGCGCGATGTCGCGCGCACCTTTGCAGGGGCGAAGGCTGCTATGATCTTTTGGGGCATGGGTGTCAGCCAGCACACTTACGGCACCGACAACGCGCGCTGCCTGATCTCTCTGGCGCTGATGACGGGGCAGATCGGGCGGCCGGGAACGGGCCTGCATCCGCTGCGGGGACAGAACAACGTGCAGGGCGCGTCCGATTCCGGCATGATCCCGATGTTCCTGCCGGACTATCAGTCCGTGACCAGTGCGGAAATTCGTGCGAGCTTTGAGGATGTCTGGGGTGGCGTGCCGATCGACCCCAACAAGGGGCTGACGGTGACGGAGATCCTCGACGCGGTCCATGACGGTCAGATCAAGGGTATGTATATCCTTGGCGAGAACCCGGCGATGTCGGATCCCGACCTCGACCACGCGCGTGCGGCGCTGGCAAAGCTGGAGTGTCTGGTCGTGCAGGACATCTTCCTCACCGAGACCGCAAATTATGCCGATGTCATCCTGCCCGCCAGCGCGTTCGCAGAGAAGTCGGGCACAGTGACGAATACCAACCGTCAGGTGCAGATGGGGCGTCCGGCCGTGCCGCCACCAGGTCAGGCCCGAGAGGACTGGTCCATCATCACCGATCTGGCCCAGCGGCTGGGCCTCGACTGGGCATACACGCATCCGCGAGAGGTGTATGCGGAAATGGCGCGGACCATGTCGTCGCTGGATAACATCACCTGGGACAGGCTGGAGCGGGAGGCGGTCACTTACCCCTCGCTGTCGCCCACCGACCCGGGACAGCCAATCATGTTTGCGGACGGCTTTCCGCGCGAAACCGGAAGGGCCAAGTTCACGCCGGCCAATGTCATCGCGCCGGACGAGGTGCCGGACGCGGATTATCCGATGATCCTGACGACCGGACGGCAACTGGAGCACTGGCACACCGGGTCCATGACCCGCCGCGCCACAGTCCTGGACGCGGTGGAACCGGAAGCGAATTGTTCCCTGCATCCGTCGACGCTGAGGCGGATGGGTCTTGCGGCCGGCGACAGGGTGTCATTGACGACCCGTCGAGGGACAGTCGAACTGATGGCCCGTGCAGACCGCGCCGTTTCACCCGATATGGTGTTTCTGCCTTTCGCTTATGTCGAAGCCGCCGCCAACCTTCTGACCAATCCGGCGATTGATCCCTATGGCAAAATTCCAGAATTTAAGTTTGCTGCGGTGCGGGTCGAACCCGCATCTAATTTGGCGCCCATAAAATAAGGGCGATATTGGTTCCATCACAATCAAGAGCGGGGTGTCGGTTTTTCGAACACGGCTCTGTGAAAATAGCCTTTTTTATAAATAACAATAAGTTAACGTAAGCCAAATTTAGCCCATGTCGCAAAAAGAAAACACTGATTGTGCTGAAAGATAGAAAGCGGGTCAGCCTCTCGAACTTGGACGGCATCGGACGCATTTATTGCTCAGACCCCGCGCTGCTGCGGGAGCACTCAAAAGGATTTTAGCCATGAAAAAGACTGCCAACATCTTTGCTGCCGCCGTTGCCGCTGCCATCGTCGCCAGTGCAGCTTCGGCACAGACCAGCACGTTCAACGGTGCCAACAGCGCGAACGATCAGTTCGACGACCTGCAGACGCAGATCGCGAACGACGCCTCGCGCGATGTCGGCCGTTTTGGCAACGAAGGCCGTGTCGTCGGTTCCTACGGCTCCATCGCGCTGCGCGCCACCGCTCAGAACGACAACAACGGCCGTGACCTGACCGATGGCGTCGGTAACGTGATCGGCACCCAGAAGGACGACAACTACGAAGTCGGCCTGGGCCTGCGTTACGGCACCTTCGACGGCGTGAACGGCATCGACGTGACTGCGACCTACAACTACAGCGAGACCAACGGCGTCGTCGACACCAAGGAATTGCTGATGGGCGCCGACTACCGTCGTGATTTCGGACCGCGCTTCTTCGGTTATGGTCAGTTGAACGCATCCTTCGACGATGCTGCACCGAACGCCGAAAACTACACCGACGTCTTCGTGGGTGCCGGTATCGGTTACCGCATCCTGAACGACGCAACGAGCCAATGGTCCATTCAGGCCGGCCCGGGCTACCGCTACACCGAGTCCGTCAACAATGGCGACAACTCCGAAGCGGCGGCCTCCATCTCCTCGAACTACTACCGTTCGCTGAGCGAGACGTCCTACGTCACCAACGACACCGATGTGATCTACTCGGACAGTTCCACGCTCGTCACCAACGAACTGGCGCTGAACGTGTCGCTGACGAATGCGCTGTCCCTGCGCACCTCGCTGACCACTGCCTACGACGACTCCTCGGACGAGGACTTCGGCGATGCGCAGAACTCGCTGGGCGTTTCGGTCGTCTACAACTTCAACTGATCCAGACGGATCGGTCCACGACAGGCGGGCGGTGGCGAGAGCCACCGCCCGTTTTTGTCTGTCTGCGGGAATTAAATGAACGGGCGTTCATAAAATATTTGACGCAAGACGATCGACCTCACAGTATGATCTGCAGCAGATGCGACGCGAGGAGGCGGCGCATCGCCGATCCGGGCCAACCCGGACGAGGGAGGAGATCGCATGCCGTCAGCCGCGCCGGAGGCCGGAGCCGTGACAGTGCCGCATCTGCTGGCGCGCAATGTCGCGCAGCGTGGTAACAAGGCCGCCTATCGCGAAAAGGAATACGGGATCTGGCAAAGCTGGACCTGGGCGCAGGCGGCGGAGGAGATCGACGCGCTGGCGCTGGGTCTGCTGGAGTTGGGAGCCAAGACAGGCGATCACATCGCCATCTCCGGCCGCAACCGTCCGGCGCTGTATTGGGCGATGGTTGCGGCGCAGAAACTGGGCTGCGTGCCCGTGCCCCTGTATCAGGAGGCCGCCGCGGAGGAGATCGCCTATGCCCTTGAGCATTCCGGTGCGCGTTTCGCCATCGCGGGCGATCAGGAGCAGGTCGACAAACTGGAAGAGGCTCGCGAAGGTCTGACGACGCTGGAAAGGGTGATCTATCTCGATGGTCGCGGGCTGCGCCGCTATGACCACAGCGCAATGACCAGTTACGCCGATGTGCAGGCAATGGGGCGCAAGTCGGCGCGGCGGGACGAAATGGAGGCCCGCACCGACGCGCGCACTTACGATGACACCTGCGTCATGCTCTATACCTCGGGCACGACGGGACGACCGAAGGGCGTTGTGCTGTCCAACCGAAATGTGATCGAGACGTCGAAGAATTCAGCCCGCTTCGACGACCTGCGCGCGGGGGACGAGGTGTTGGCCTACCTGCCGATGGCATGGGTGGGAGATTTCATTTTCTCGGTCGGGCAGGCGATGTGGACCGGGTTCTGCGTGAACTGCCCCGAAAGCGCCGACACCATGCTGACTGATCTGAGGGAAATCGGGCCGACCTATTTTTTCGCTCCGCCCCGGGTGTTCGAAAACCAGCTGACCACCGTGATGATCCGGATGGAGGATGCTGGCCAATTCAAGAAGAAGCTGTTCGACCACTATATGAAGGTCGCCCGTCGCGTTGGACCTGCGTTGCTGGATGGCAATTCGGTGAGGGCGTTCGACCGCCTGCGCTATGCGCTTGGCAATCTGCTCGTCTACGGACCGCTGAAGAACACGCTGGGCCTGTCCCGCGTGCGCGTGGGGTATACGGCGGGGGAAGCGATCGGGCCAGAGATCTTTGATTTCTATCGTGCGCTGGGCATGAACCTGAAGCAGCTCTACGGCCAGACCGAGGCCACCGTTTTCATCACCCAACAGCCGGACGGAGAGGTCCGGTCGGACACCGTCGGCGTGCCGTCCCCCGGCGTGGAATTGCGGATCGCCGAGAACGGAGAGGTCTTCTACCGCTCGCCCGGCACCTTTGTGGAATACTACAAGAACCCCGAAAGCACTGCGTCGACCAAGGATTCCGAGGGTTGGGTCGCGACGGGTGACGCGGGCTTCATCGAGGACGGCAGCGGCCACCTGCGGATCATCGACCGCGCCAAGGATGTGGGCAAGCTGGCTTCTGGGGCGATGTTCGCGCCCAAGTATGTCGAGAACAAGCTGAAGTTCTATCCCAACATCCTCGAGGCGGTCGTCTTCGGCGCCGGCCGGGATCACTGCGTGGCCTTTATCAACATCGACCTCGCCGCCGTGGGCAACTGGGCGGAGCGCAACAACATCGCCTATTCCTCCTACCAGGAGCTGTCGCAGCACCCGAAGGTGCTCGACCTGGTGGAGGGGCACGTGAACGCGGTGAACGAGAGCATTGCGCAGGACCCGATGCTGGCTGCCTGCCAGATCCACCGCTTCCTGATCCTGCACAAGGAACTGGACGCCGACGACGGCGAGATGACCCGGTCGCGCAAGGTCAGGCGCGCGGTGGTAGGGGACAAGTTCGCCGACCTGATCGCGGCGCTCTACAACGGCGCGCCCGAGATCTATACGGAAACGGAAGTGACATACGAGGACGGCCGCAAGGGCAAGATCAAGGCGACGTTAGCCATCCGCGATGCGACCGTCGTCGACAGTGCACGGGCGACTGCGGCATGACGATTTTTCCTAAAAAATCGTGCCTTCGGCGGGAGATTGTCCGGCTGGGTGAGGCGGGGGGCCGCGCATGAAAGACACCGCAGCGCCCTACGTCACCACCGACGGTCGCCAGATCGGCGACGTGCTGATGGACATGCGCGGCATCACCCTGCGCTTCGGCGGGGTGGAGGCGATCAAGAATATCAGCTTTGACATCCGCGAGGGCGAGATCCGCGCGATCATCGGGCCGAACGGGGCTGGCAAATCGTCGATGCTGAACGTGATCTCTGGCTTCTATAACCCGCAAGAGGGCGAAGTGTGGTTTCGCGGCGAGAAGCGTCCGGCAATGAAGCCTTTTCAGGTCGCGCGTCTTGGCATTGCCCGGACATTCCAGAACATCGCGCTCTTCGACGGGATGAGCGTGCTGGACAACATCATGACCGGGCGGCTGACCCACATGAAGACCGGGATGCTGTCCCAGATGATCTGGAAGGGTCGCGCCGAGCGGGAAGAGGTCGAGAACCGCGCCGTGGTGGAGCGGATCATCGATTTCCTTGAAATTCAGGCGATCCGCAAGACGCCGGTGGGGCGGCTCCCCTATGGCCTGAAGAAGCGGGTGGAACTGGCCCGCGCGCTGGCGGCGGAGCCGAAGTTGCTGCTGCTGGACGAGCCGATGGCGGGCATGAATGTCGAGGAGAAGGAAGACATGAGCCGCTTCATCCTTGACGTAAACGACGAGTTCGGAACGACCATCGCCCTGATCGAGCACGACATGGGCGTGGTGATGGACCTATCCGACCGGGTGGTCGTCATGGACTATGGCCGCAAGATCGGCGACGGCACGCCGTCCGAGGTGCGCAACAATCAGGAGGTCATCGATGCCTATCTCGGTGTGGCCCATGACTGAGGCAGGCGCCCATGTCCGCTGACATCCTTTATACCTTTGAGGTCGTGATCAACGGACTGATGTCCGGTGTGCTTTATGCACTGGTGGCGCTGGGCTTCGTGCTGATCTTCAAGGCGAGCGGCATCTTCAACTATGCGCAAGGTGTGATGGCGCTGTTCGCGGCGCTGACGCTGGTGGGGATCATGGAGGGGCAGGTGCCCTTTGCCCATGTCATCAACGCGACTTTCGGAACCGATATCCATACCTTCGGCTGGACCGTGCCCGCCCTGCTGGGGATCGCGCTGACACTGGTGGTGATGATCGTCTTTGCCTGGATGGTGCATACCTTCGTGTTCCGGCACCTTGTGGGTCAGGAGCCGATCATCCTCTTCATGGCGACCATCGGGCTCGCGTATTTTCTGGAAGGCGTGGGTGATCTGATGTGGGGGTCCGACATCAAGACGTTGGACGTGGGCATCCCGCAGGGCGGGTCGCTGTGGGTGGAGAACATTTCGGCCCATCTCGGCGGCGACGATTTCTACGGCTTCTTCATCGACAAGCTCGACATCACGGCGAGCATCGTGGCGGCGATCCTCGTCGCCGGGCTGATCGTCTTCGCGCAATACACCAAGCAGGGCCGGGCGATGCGGGCGGTGGCCGATGATCATCAGGCGGCGCTTTCGGTGGGTATCTCGCTGAACTTCATCTGGGTGCTGGTCTGGTCGCTGGCGGGGATGGTCGCGCTGGTGGCCGGTGTCATGTGGGGCGCGAAGTCCGGCGTTCAGTTCTCGCTGTCGCTGATCGCGCTGAAGGCGCTGCCGGTCTTGATGCTGGGCGGTTTCACCTCAATCCCCGGCGCCATCGTCGGCGGGCTGATCATCGGCGTCGGCGAGAAGTTGTTCGAATATACCGTTGGGCCGATGGTGGGTGGGGCGACCGAGAACTGGTTCGCTTACGTGCTCGCGCTGATCTTTCTGGTGTTCCGTCCGCAGGGCCTGTTCGGGGAGCGGATCATTGAACGTGTGTGACCTGTCATGCGCCCGCGTGAGGCAGAGCCTCACGACGCCCGCCCGCCCGGCCACGCGGGCCTTCGGCGGGAGTTTGTCACGTCAGATTAGGGGGATGCGTCATGCTCTATCGTGAGGCCGGCGATTTCAAGACGACCTACGCGGCGGACAGCCAGACTTTTCCGATTGCCTTCGACCGGTGGCGCTACTGGGCGGTGCTCGCGGTGGCTTGGCTGGTGATCCCCTTCGTCATCGACGACTACTGGGCGAACGCGATCCTGGTGCCGTTCCTAATCTATTCCATCGCGGCGATCGGGCTGAACATCCTGACCGGGTACTGCGGGCAGGTCAGCCTTGGCACCGGCGGGTTCATGGCCGTGGGGGCCTATTCCGTCTACAAGCTGATGACGGCGTTTCCGGACGTCAGCATGTTGATCCATGTCGTGCTGGCGGGGTTCATCACCGCGGCGGTGGGCGCGGCCTTTGGTCTGCCCAGTTTGCGGATCAAGGGGTTCTACCTTGCCGTGGCAACGCTGGCAGCGCAGTTCTTCCTCGTATGGCTCTTCAACAAGGTGCCGTGGTTCTACAACTATTCCGCATCCGGCCAGATTTCCGCGCCGGAGCGGTTCGTGGGCGGCATCGCCGTGACCGGGGCTGGCACGGCGCCTGCCGCGCAATACCTGATCTGCCTGTTCTTCGTGACGCTTTGCGCCCTGCTGGCACGGAATCTGACGCGGGGCAGCGTCGGGCGCAAGTGGATGGCGATCCGCGACATGGACATCGCGGCCGAGATCATAGGGGTCAATCCGCTGACCGCCAAGCTTTCGGCCTTCGCCGTTTCGTCCTTTTTCATCGGGATCGCAGGGGCACTGTTCTTTGCTGTCTACCTGGGCGCGGTCGAGGTGGGCGAGGCCTTCGGCATCCAGAAATCCTTCCTCGTGTTGTTCATGTGCATCATCGGCGGGCTTGGCAGCATCTTCGGCAGCTTTGCCGGGGCGGCGTTTCTGGTCCTGTTGCCCGTCGCGCTGAAGGTGCTCGGCGTGGATCTGCTGGGTTGGCCAAGCTCGACCGTCGCGCATCTGCAACTGGTCGCCGTCGGCGCGCTGATCATGTTCTTCTTGATCAAGGAACCGCACGGGTTGGCACAGCTGTGGCGCATTGCGAAGGAGAAACTGCGGCTTTGGCCGTTTCCATACTGATACCGTGCGGGGGATGCCCCGCCGGGACCGACCGGGCGCACCCCGGCATTCACGATCAATCTTTGGGAGGAGACTTGAGATGAAGACGAAGACATTTGTTACAGCGGCGATGGCCGGTCTGCTGGCCGGCAGTGCCGCATGGGCGGAACTGGTGGTTCCCGACCTGAGCTATCGCACGGGCCCCTATGCGGCGAACGGCACGCCGTTTTCCGATGGCTATCAGGATTACCTGAACCTGCTGAACGCCCGTGACGGCGGCATCGGCGGCGAGATGATCCGCATCAACGAATGCGAGACCGCCTACAACACCGAGAAGGGCGTCGAATGCTACGAAGCGACGAAGGGTGACAGCCCGCTGATCTATGAACCGCTGTCGACGGGCATCACCTATCAGCTGATTCCCAAGGTCAGCGCGGACGGTATCCCGATGCATACGCTGGGTTATGGACGGACCTCGGCCGCGGCTGGCGAGACGTTCCCGTGGATCTTCAATTATCCGGCGACTTACTGGGATGCGGCGAGTGTCGCGATCAATTACTTGTTAAGCGAGAATAACGACGATCTGTCGGGCAAGAAGATTGCGCTGATTTACCACAACTCTGCCTACGGCAAGGAGCCGATCCGCACGCTGGAAGCGCTGGCGTCCAAGCACGGCTTCACCCTGAGCCAGCTGCCGGTCGATCCTCCGGGGCAGGAGCAGAAGTCGCAGTGGCTGCAGATCCGGCGCGAGCGGCCAGACTACGTCATCATGTGGGGCTGGGGTGTGCAGAACCAGGTCGCCATTCAGGAGGCCGCGAACGTCGGATTTCCGATGGATCATTTCATTGGTAACTGGTGGGCCGGGGCAGAGCCGGACGTGATGCCGGCTGGCATGGCGGCCGACGGCTACAAGGCGCTGAACATGAACCGGGTGCAGGACTATCCTGTCCTGAAGGAAATCCAGGCGCAGGTCATCGACGCGGGCAACGGGGCCGGCGACGGGTCCAACGTGGGACAGGTTCTGTACATCCGGGGCATGTACAACGCCATGCTGACGGCCGAGGCGATTGCGAAGGCGCAGGAGCTGGCCGGCACTTCGCAGATCACCGCCGCCCAGATGCGCGCCGGGATGGAGGCGCTGGAGATCACCAATGCCCGCATGGCGGAACTGGGAATGGAAGGCATCGGGCCGGAATTCAAGGTCTCCTGCCAGAACCACTCCGGGTCGGGCGAGGGGTTGGTGCAGCAGTGGAACGCGGCCGAAAAGAAATGGGTGCCGCTGACCGACTTCATCACCCCGGACAAGAGCGTGATCGACCCGCTGATCGCCGAGGATGCGGCGGCCTATGCGGCCGAGAACAATATCACGCCGGGCTGTCTGTAACCTTTGTCGGGTGGCCCCGCGGGGCCACCCGAATCTTCGAGTATTTCTGAAAAAGCGAGGACAGGGCCGCGCCATGGTGGAGACTGCCGAGACCGAGACCTTGCTGGAGGTCAGCAATATCGAGGTGATCTACAATCACGTGATCCTCGTGCTGAAGGGCGTGAGCCTGAAGGTGCCGAAGGGCGGGATCACTGCTTTGCTGGGTGGCAACGGGGCAGGCAAGACCACGACGCTGAAGGCGATATCCAACTTGCTGCACTCCGAACGGGGTGCGGTGACCAAGGGCAGTATCCACTATCGCGGCGAGCGGGTGCAGGAGCTTTCGCCGGAGGCGCTGGTGAAGCGCGGCGTGATCCAGGTGATGGAGGGGCGGCACTGCTTCGAACACCTGACGATCGAAGAGAACCTGATGACCGGCGCCTATACCCGCAGCGCGTCCAAGGGGGCGGTCAGCGCCGATCTCGAGATGGTCTATACCTATTTCCCGCGCCTGCGAGAGCGACGCAAGAGTCAGGCGGGCTACACCTCTGGTGGAGAGCAGCAGATGTGCGCGATCGGGCGGGCATTGATGAGCCGTCCCGAAACGATTCTGCTGGACGAGCCTTCGATGGGTCTTGCGCCGCAGCTGGTCGAGGAGATCTTTGGCATTGTCAGGGATCTCAATGCGCGCGAAGGTGTCAGCTTTCTGCTGGCAGAGCAGAATACCAACGTCGCCCTTCGGTTCGCGCACCACGGCTATATCCTTGAAAGCGGACGGGTCGTCATGGAAGGGCCGGCGCAGGATCTGCGCGAGAACCCCGATGTGAAGGAGTTCTACCTGGGCGTATCCGACGAAGGACGGAAGTCATTTCGGGATGTGCGCAGTTATCGCAGGCGCAAGCGCTGGCTAGCCTGACAATTTGACAAAATATTGCCGAACTGATCCATTTTAAGAAACTTTATTGCAATATCCTCATTGTCTCGTATCGGCGGTCGCTACCGCCAATAATCTGATGAGGAGCATCTGAAATGAAAATGACGCTTTTGAGCGGCATCAGCGCGATCGCGATGTCCTGCGGCGCGGTGCCGGCCTTTGCCGCAGCCCATACAGGCGACGCCATGATGACCTGCGAGCAGTTCCTGGCCTTGGCGCCCGCGGATCAGGAAACAGGGGCGCAGACCCTAGCCGCGGCCGGCCGCGAAAAATCCATGGGCAGCAGCGATGTGACTGCCTCCAGCCCTGACACGACTTCGACCGATACGAGTGCCTCGGCTACAGATTCCAGCGCAGCGACTGGAACGATGGCGACTGACAGTGCTGCGGCACCAACCGAATCCGATGCGACCGTGAATGCCGATGGCAGCGCGTCGATGGATGGCACGATGCCCGCGGATTCGACCCCCGACGCGACCGCTTCGGCCGATGGTAGCATGACCACCGGTGACAGCGCCACGACGGGATCGGCGACGGCCGATGCGGCGACATCCACAGACAGCAGCGCGACCGATACGGGCAGTTCGACCACTGCCGACAGCGGCTCGGCGACGGCTGACAGCGGTGCGACCACCACGGCCGACAGCGGCAGTGCGACTGGCACCGACAATAGCGCAACAATGTCGGCCGACAGCACTTCTGACACTGCGTCCGGCAGCAGCATGGACAATGCATCGTCGGATATCGTGCTGGCACTGGTGACGATCTGCGGCAATTCCGGTCAGGCTGCGAACTGACCAGCGGCAACCGCCACCGGCCCCGGGGGCGCGCGGCATTGCCGCGCGTCCTTTGCCGCACCAGCCCTTTGCCCGCGTCGCGATAGTGTGCCGCGGCGCGGCGGCGGTGACCCTGATCCTGCTGTAACCACAGATAGGATTGCATCCCGCAGTCCTTTATCATTTCTGGAGACGATCGATGAAGACCACCTGCCTGATTGGCCTGTTCAGCGTATTGGCCACGCCGCTGCTGGCGCAGACCCAGCCAGAGACCGGCACTGGGAACCCGACGCTGTCCTGCAAGCAGTACCTCGAAATGGACGAGGCCGCGCAACAGGATGCCATCGCGACTCTGATGACCGTCGGATCGAACGAGATGCCGCCGGCCGACGCCGGAAAGGACAGTGGCGACGTCGGCAACATGACATCGTCCGATGCGGCCGCAGCCCCAGCGGATTCGGCGATGACGAAAGAGAACTCCGATACCGGCGCCGACAATATGGGCGTCGGGGCAGAGGTGTCGCCCGACATGGTGCGCGCAGTGGTCAACATCTGCCAGAACTCGGCCGAACCGTCCTGATCCCAGACGCTGACAGCCACGCGTTATTGCATAGCGGGGGGCGTCATCCCTAGCTTTCGCCCGTCCGGGGCGGCACACTGTCGCCAGACCCGGACAGGAGGAAGACCACGATGACTGCCCCTTACGACGATCTGGAAACCCGCGACGCCAAGACCCGTGCGACTGCACAGCTTGCGGGCCTTCGAGAGCAGATCGCGCGGGTGGAGGATTCGCCGGGGTCTTGTCTGGCAGGCGGACAGGTGGTCCAGCTCGGTGACCTGACCCGCCTGCCGGTTCTTCGCAAATCGCAACTTTTGGAATGGCAGCGGGCCGATCCGCCCTTCGGCGGGATCCCTGTCAGGAATATATCTCACATCTTCCAATCCCCCGGTCCGATCTACGAACCGGGCGGCAATGGTCACGACTGGTGGCGTTTCGGTCGCTTCCTGCATGCCTGCGGCATCGGTGACGGTGACGTGGTGCAGAACTGCTTTGGCTACCACCTGACACCTGCCGGCGCGATGTTCGAGAGTGGCGCACGGGCCGTGGGGGCGACGGTTGTTCCCGCCGGTACTGGCCAGACCGAGCTTCAGGTGCAAGCCGCCGCCGCGGCCGGGGTGACAGCCTATGCGGGAACGCCCGATTATTTGAAGGTCATTCTGGAAAAGGCCGACGAGATGGGTGTCGCACTGGCGATCACCAAAGCTGCCGTGTCCGGCGGGGCGCTGTTCCCGCAACTGCGTCAGTTTTACACCGACCGCGGCATCGCCTGCCTGCAATGCTACGCAACTGCCGATCTTGGCCTGATCGCCTATGAAACCACGCCCGAGAGCGGTATGATCGTTGACGAGGGCGTGATCCTCGAAATCTGCACACCGGGCACCGGCGACCCGGTGGCGGACGGCGAGGTGGGAGAGGTCACCGTCACCACGCTCAATCCTGACTATCCCCTCATCCGCTTTGCAACCGGCGACCTGAGTGCCGTCATGCCGGGTCAGTCGACCTGCGGTCGGACCAATTTGCGCATCAAGGGCTGGATGGGTCGCGCCGACCAGACGACCAAGATCAAGGGCATGTTCGTGCGGCCCGAACAGGTTGCCGCGCTGGTCACACGGACCGGCGCCGGCCGGGCCCGCGTGATCGCCGATCGACAGGGTGATGCTGACACGATGACCGTGCAGGTCGAGGGGACCGAACTTGATGTTGACGCGTTATCCGCAGCCGTGAGGGATATCCTGAAGTTGCGCGGCGACGTGACCCTGCATGACCCCGGCACCTTGCCGCGCGACGGAAAAGTGATCGAAGACCGCCGCCGCTACGATACTTGATTCAACGAGGAATACACCATGCGTCAACTTTTGCTGTCCACCGTGATGATCTGCGCCGCGTCGTTGGCGCAGGCAGAGGATGCGGCCCTGATCGTCGGTATCGCCGACTATGACACGCTGCGCGATGTGCGGGGCGCGGGGCGGGTCACCGACGCTGTGCCAAGTCTGCAGCGGCTTGGTTTTTCGGTCTATGGCACCGGTGGATCGGGTGACGTACAGGTTCAGGCCAACGCGTTTTCCGATGCCGCTGCGAATGCCGACCGTCTGGTAGCGGTGCTGACGGGACAGTTTGTGACGGACGGTCAGCGGACGTGGCTGATGCCCGCGAATGCCGCGTCACCGAAGCCGTTTACCGTGGCAAATGGCGCGATCTCGGTCGAAACGGTGTTGGCCACACTGGAACAGACACCCGGCGCGGCGGTGCTGGTTTTAGGCCATGATGAAAGGTCGGACGAAAATCTCGGCGACGGCCTGAGCCGCGGCATCGGCGATCTGGACGTGCCGAGCGGCGTGACAGTGGTCGAGGGCAGCGTTGCCGCCGCCAGCGACTTGCTGTCGGATGTCATTGCAACACCGGGCGGCGACGTGATCGCCGGTGTACGGGGCAGTCGCGATCTGACCGGGTCGGGGTTCATGCCCGCCAGCCTGGTCCTGATCAAGTCCGACGCCCGCCCGTCAACGCCGCCGCCGGCGGTATCGACCCCTCCGGTCGCCAGCGTTCCGAACGGCAGTGCAGAGGCGACGGTCTGGGAGCAGGCGCGCGCTGCTGACGATCAGGCTGCCTACACCCGTTACCTCGATCGCTATCCTGACGGGCCACACGCCTCTGCCGCGGTCGAGCGTCTAAGGGAGCTGCGGGATCCCAACCTCGCCTACCGCAAGGTCGAGGATGCGCTGAACCTGCCGCTCGAAGCCCGCCGCGCCATCCAGCGCGATCTTCAGGTACTGGGCTACGACACGCGCGGGATCGATGGTATTTTCGGCCCGGGATCCCGCGGGGCGATCAAGCAGTGGCAGGCCGCAAACAGCATGTCCGAGACAGGATTCCTTTCGGCTGAACAAATCGGATTGATCGACACGCAAGCGAATACCCGATCGATCAAATTGGAAGCTGAAGCAAAGGCGCGGCGGGAAACCGAACTTCGCGCTGACCGGGCATACTGGGCGCAAACGGGCGTTTCCGGAAAGCGCCGCGATCTTCGTGACTATTTGGAACGCTATCCGGATGGACTTTATGCCAAGCAGGCGCAGGAAGCGATCGCCGCATTTCGCGCACGTGACCGAGCTGCTGCTGCAAGCGCTGACAATGAGGCTTGGGACAAAGCCGTTAAACGAAATGATATTGCTGGCTACCGCCGCTACCTTTCCGACCAACCGGAAGGAGCATTTCGTGAAGAAGCTACATCACGTGTCACAGCCCTGAACCGCGCGGATGATAACAAAGCGCAGACCGAGGCGGCCCAAGCGGGTGAACGTGCTCTCGCACTCGATCCGATCAGCCTGCGGCTGGTCGAGGCGCGGTTGTCGCAGTTGGGGCTCGACCCGGGAACGGTCGACGGCAACATCGACAGCGACACGCGCGGGGCGATCCGGCGGTACCAGAGGGATCGGCAGATCAATGCCACCGGCTATCTGGATCAGGCGACCGTATCGCAGATGCTGACCGACGCATTCCGCTAACAGCGGCAGGGACGGGCCTGTCGCGACAAGGGGGCGGGTCCGATTAAAGTATGACGCGATCAGGGTGCCTTGACGTATCGTTCCGCGAGCAGCCGCACGAAACCTGTCTGATCCCCGACCTGCTTCACGCCAATCACGTAGGTTCCGGCCTGCACCCGCGCGGTGACGCGGGCATCGGTGCCTTGGCCTTCATCGTCGTTCTGCGCGATCTGGCGGCCGAGGCTATCGAACAGGACAAGCCAAGGGTCACCGCCGCTGCCGGCCGCAATCGCTTCGACCAGCAGGAGCCCCGACGCATCGAGTGTCAGGCTGAACCACTCGGCATCGGAGCCGACGCGTAGGTCCTTGATGAGTTGCGATGGCAAGGTGCCGAGGTCGGTCACCGCCACCGAACCGTCGAGTGGCGGGGCTGCCTCACCTCGTGCGTAAAGATCTGCCAAGGCCGCTATCGGATCGAAGACGCTGACCGCCACGTCGATCGGCAGGCTGGAATCGCCGATGGCCTGGAGGGCAATGCAATAGGTACCCGGCGGCAGGTCCGTGCTGACGTCGAGCCGAGCGTTCAACCCCTCGTAGTCGTCGTTCTCTCCGATTGTGCCGCCGTCGGGACCGGTCAGGATCAGTTTGGGGTCCGCTTCTGCGTTCTCGGCCGTCACGGTGATCTGCGCGGGGGCGTCCAACGTAAAGCGAATGAAGGGCACCTCTTGCGCGCTGCCCGAGTTCTGCAGCGGCGCATCTGTCATGGTCCCGAGGTCCGGGGCCTCGACACAGGAGTTCGTCACATCCGCCGGTTCGGTGGCCGCGGCGGGCGTATCCATACCGGGGGTCAGGGGTTCCATGTCCTGACGACCGACGCGGACAAAGGCGGTCATCGGCGAGTCGTCGAAACTTCTGACGACAGCGCAGTAGGACCCGGTTTCCAGCGCGGTCTCGATGCGGGCCGCGCCGTTTCCACCCGAATCGTCATCGGTCGCGACTTGTGAACCATCCTCGGCGAACAACGTCAGCGTCGGGTCGCCATTGGCGCGACCCGCGGCCTCAACCCGGATGTCATGCGGGGCTGACAGCGTGAAGCGACCGACGAAGGTATTCGCATTCAGTACCAGCGCCATCTGTTCCACGAAGGTGTCGCGTGTGGCGACGTCCGACGATTCTTCGGAACCTCCGAGCCAGCCCGCATCGTCGCAGGGCCGGCTTTGCGCGCACAAGGTAGTCGCAGTCAGCAATAGAGAGGCGGAAATCGGAATAAGATATCGGAACATGTGACCAAAGATTTTGCGAGGTATCGGCAAAACCTAGGCTAAAAATACTGCCTTCGCCATGAAAAAGGCCGCGTCCCCATCGTAGGAGCGCGGCCAATTCCGATAGGTCTGTAGACCCGATTTCAGCCCTGACGGGCCTTGAACCGGGGTTGTGTCTTGTTGATCACGTAGACACGGCCCTTGCGGCGCACGACGCGGCAATCGCGGTGGCGCTGCTTGAGCGAACGGAGGGAGTTGCGCACTTTCATCTTGAAAGGCTCCTCTTGTCGCGGCGCGGCGGTTGCGCCTTGGGTTAACACAAAGGGGGCCGCCTGAGGCCCCCGCGAATTCTGGTGGACGATACTGGGATCGAACCAGTGACCCCTTCGATGTCAACGAAGTGCTCTACCGCTGAGCTAATCATCCATTCCGTGTACGATTTGCCAGCGCCCTTTAACGAACAAGGACGCGGGCGAACCGCGTCGGGTAGGCGGTCTATAAAAGGATCAAACGGGGGGATCAAGGGCTTTTGCTGTTTTCTGCAAACGCGCTATCTATGGCACCAGACAGGAGCCTCCATGACCCACGCCGCCTATGAACTCTTGCTGCCTGCGGCCCGGTCGACCTGCGTGGTCTTCGCTTCTCCGCACAGCGGTGCAGACTATACCGATGCCTTTCTCGCCCAGACAAGGCTGGACGCTCTCACGATCCGGTCGTCGGAGGATGCTCATGTGGGCGCGCTCTTCGATGCCGCACCGAAGCACGGGGCGCCACTTTTGCTGGCGCGGGTGCCACGCGCCTTCGTCGATTTCAATCGCGCGGCAGAGGATCTCGACCCGGCCGTGATCGAAGGCGTACGCCGCCTGTCACAGAACCCCCGCGTGGCCAGCGGCTTGGGCGTGATCCCGCGCGTTGTGGCGGGTGGACGCGCGATTTACGACGGAAAGATCACGCTGGCGCAGGCGCATGCGCGTATCACAGCCTACTGGCGTCCGTGGCACGACCAGTTGCAGACGCTGCTGGACGAGTCGGTGCGTGCATTCGGGCGGGCAATTTTGGTCGACTGCCATTCGATGCCGCACGAGGCGCTGGACACCACCGTAGCCGCCCGTCCCGACGTCGTGATCGGCGACCGTTTCGGCGCCTCGGCCAGTGTCGACATCGTGGCCGAGGTCGAAGCGGCATTGACCGACGCCGGCCTGCGTGTTGCGCGAAACATGCCCTTTGCCGGAGCTTACGTGACTCAGGCCTACGGCAAGCCCGCGCGCCGGCGGCACGCGGTGCAGATCGAGGTGGACCGCGCGCTCTACATGAATGAAGTGACGCTGGAACGGCGCCCGGACTTCGAGGACCTGCGTCAGGCACTCGGCGGCGTCGCAGCACGAATCGCCGCCTATGGCGCATCCGACGACCGGGCTCTGGCGGCTGAATAACCCTTTTTCGATGGACATGATGACCGATCTGATTCCTGCCGACTGGGCGCCCTTTGTCGCGCTGGGCCTGCTTCTTGTGCTGCTGGCCGCCTTCATCTGGGAGAAGTACCCCCCGGAGGTGACGGCCGCGGGGGCGGCCGCGCTGTTCATCGTTCTGGGCCTCGTCCCTGTCGATCAGGTGATGACGGTGTTTTCGAATTCTGCCCCGATCACGATCGGCGCAATGTTCGTGCTGTCCGGCGCCCTGGTCCGGACGGGCCTGCTGGAGGCGCTGTCGAATCGGATCGTGCGTGCTGCGGCCAATCGGCCGCTGGTGGCCGGTGTGGCCTTTGTGCTGGCAACGATGCTTGCCTCGGCCTTCGTCAACAACACACCGGTCGTGCTGGTGCTGATTCCGGTGGTGATACGGCTGGCAAGGTCGCTGGACGTGGCCGAAACGCGGTTGCTGATCCCGCTGTCCTATGTCGCGATCTTGGGCGGCACCCTGACGCTGATCGGTACCTCGACAAACATCCTGATTTCCGGCGTGGCAACCGATCAGGGACTGGAGCCCTTCGGCATCTTCGAGATCTTTCCGGTCGGCCTGATCGCGATTGCCGCCGGGGTCGGGACGCTTGCGGTGCTGGGGCCGCTGCTGTTGCCGGCGCGACGCGGCGGCATGGACAATGCGGCGAAGCGCGATGCGGTCTACCTGACGGAAGTGCGGGTGACAGATGATTTCGCCGGCCTTGGCAAACCCATCGGCGAGATCGCCGATTTTGCCCATGCGGGCGTCCAGATCACCGGCGTCCGCCAAGGGGGCGTGCTGCGAAGAAGCCAGCTATCGGATCATATCGTGACGCCCGGTGACGAGATCGTGCTGCGGGCGACCATGTCGGAACTGCTGACCCTGCATACGATGTCGGGCCTGATCACCGGCTACCGGCGCGGCGCGGCGCCCACCAACGTGACCGAAGGCGATCTGGTGATCGCCGAGGCAATGGTTACGGCCGGTCGGCGCGGTGGTAGCCAGACGCTCGATCAGATGTCGATTGGCTATCGTCACGGCATGCGTGTTCTGGGCGCCTATCGGCATGGTCATCAGGTCGGCCCCGATCTGCGCAGCGCCCGTTTGCGGGCCGCCGATTCGCTGCTGCTGGAGGGGACGCAGGGCGCCTTCGACCAGTTGTCCTCGGCAGGGGACATGATGACCGTGACCTTGTCTTCGGGCCGGGCCTACCGGCGGGCACGTGCACCCATCGCGCTGCTGGCGTTGCTGGCGGTTGTGGCGCTTGCCGCCTTCGACGTGGCGCCGATCGCCGTTCTTGCGCTGGTGGCCGTGGCTGCCATCCTGATCCTGCGTTGCATTGACAGCGACGAGGCCTGGGGTGCCATAGACGCGCAGATCCTCGTGCTGATCTTCGCGATGCTGATTGTCGGGGTCGGCCTGCAGGAGACGGGTGCGGTGCAGCTGATCGTCGATACGCTGGCGCCCGTGTTGAATGGGCTTCCGCCGATCCTGCTGCTTGCGGCGCTTTATGCCGTGACCTCGATCCTGACAGAGATGGTGACGAATTCCGCCGTCGCCGTGATCCTGACGCCGATTGCCGTGGGGCTGGCAGCGCAGGCCGGGATCGATCCCCGCCCGCTGGTGGTGGCGGTGATGTTCGGAGCTTCTGCCAGTTTCGCCACACCCATCGGCTATCAGACCAATACGCTGGTCTATGGTGCGGGGGACTACCGGTTCGCGGATTTTCTCAAGATCGGGGTGCCGATGAACCTGATCGTCGGCGCGGCCTCGGTCCTCGCGATCCCGCTGTTCTTTCCGTTCTGAGGCTCAGCGCAAGGCGCGGCCCTTGATGATCGCCGCGTCGCCGAATCGCTGTCGGATGGCGTCGGCGGCACGCTCTGCCTTGACCCGGCGGTCGGCATCCGGGTCGAGCAGGTCCCCTGACAGGTCGGCGTCGGCACCGGAGGTCAGTTCCGACAGGCCGACGCCCAGTAACCGGTAGGTCGGATGCGGCCCTGCTGCGTCGAAGAGGGCGCGCGCCGTGCGATAGATCGTGTCGGCGATCTGGGTAGGATGCCGCAGGGATTGCCGGCGCGAGATCAGTGCATGGTCGCTGCGCTTGAGCTTCAGCAGGACGACGCGACCGGCGATGTCCTTGGCCTTGGCACGGGCGCTGACCTTTTCCGCCATGCGCCAGATGTGCCCGTCGAGGATCTCGGGATCGCTGGTATCCTCGTGGAACGTTGTCTCGTTCGACAGGCCGCGAACCGGGGTATGGGCACTGATCCGACGCCCGTCCTGTCCGCGAGCGAGTTGCCACAGCCGGTCGCCCATGCCGCCGAACCGGTCCGCCAGATCGCGCCGGTCCCAGCGCAGCAGGTCGTCGAAGGTGCGGATGCCGGCAGAGGCCAGGCTCTCCTGTCCGACGGCCCCGATACCCCAGATCAGGCGGACGGATTTAGGGCGCAGAAACTCCGTCGTCTCGGCCTGACCGATGAGGGAGAAGCCCCGCGGCTTGTCGAGGTCCGAAGCAACCTTGGCCAGGAACTTGTTGTGGCTTAGCCCGATGGAGCCCGAAAGGCCAAGCTCATCCTTCATGCGCCTGACCAGTCGCGCCAACATGACGGCGGGGGGGGCGCCGTGCAGACGGGCGGTGCCGGTCATGTCCATGAAGGCCTCGTCCAGCGACAGGGGTTCGACGACGGGGGTCAGATCGTCCATCATCGCCCGGATCGCGCGGGAGGCCGCGACATAGGCATCGAAGCGTGGCTTGACGATGACGGCGTCGGGGCAAAGCTTCAGCGCCTGAAACATCGGCATTGCGGATTTGACGCCGCGGATGCGGGCGACGTAGCAGGCAGTCGACACGACGCCCCGCCGGCCGCCGCCGATGATGACCGGCTTGTCTGCGAGCGCTGGATTGTCGCGCTTTTCCACGCTGGCGTAGAAGGCGTCGCAATCCATGTGGGCGATGGTCAGGTCGAAGAGTTCCGGATGCGAGGTCACGCGCGGACTGCGACAGGCCGGGCACCGTCGCGCGGTGTCGAACGTCGTCAGGCAGTCGCGGCAAAGGCTGGGCATGCCCCATAGATAATGAGTCCGTGTCATGCCGACAACGCAGGAGTTCACCGGGCGGATCCTCTGACTGGCGGAGGAGGCCGCGTGCGCCGTCGCGATGGCGGGTCCTTCGGTCTGACGCGGCCGGGCGCCGTCGCGCCTGTTGCACCCGGCGCACGTCCGGCGGTCATGCGGTAGGGCCACCGATTGGGGCTGGCGGCGTAGCGGGCCCTGTGGCTAAACCGGGCCGCAGGCAAGGGGGCGTGGGCCATGGGATATCTTTTAGGGGTCGATACCGGCGGCACCTACACAGACGCGGTCGTTCTGGACGGCGACGCGACCCGGGTGCTGGCACGCGCCAAGGCACTGACCAGTCGTCCAGATCTCTCTGCCGGCGTGGCGGGCGCCGTCGATGCCGCGATTGCCGGTGCCGGCATTCCAGCGGCAGAGATCGAAATCGTGTCCCTGTCCACAACGCTTGCCACGAATGCGCTGGTCGAGGGGCAGGGCGGTCGCATCGCGCTGATCGCCATCGGCTTCGACGCCGCATCCCTGTCACGCGCGGGGCTGGAAGACGCCTTGCGCGGCGATCCGGTCGTTGCCATCGCGGGCGGTCATACCCACGCAGGCAATGCGGCAGCCGACCTCGATCTGGAGACCTTGGAACGGGCGCTGGAGGACACGACGGGGATTACCGGTTTTGCCGTAGCCGCGCAGTTCGCGACACGCAATCCTGCGCACGAGCTTGCTGCGGCTGATTTGATCCGAGCCCGGACCGGACTGCCCGTTACCTGCTCTCACGAGCTGTCGGCGGCCCTTGGCGGGCCAAAGCGGGCATTGACCGCTGTGCTGAACGCGCGGTTGATCGGGATGATCGCGGGCCTGATCGCCGCGGTGGAGCGGCATCTGGCGCTGTCCGGCATTTCTGCCCGCCTGATGGTCGTACGCGGCGACGGTGCGCTGATCCCGGCCGACATGGCCCGCGTGCGACCGATCGAGACGATCCTCAGCGGTCCGGCGGCCTCTGTTGCCGGCGCGGCTTGGCTGACGGATGTAGGGGATGCGATGATCTCTGACATCGGCGGCACCACGACGGATATCTGCCAACTGCAGGACGGCCGGCCGCGGATCGATCCGCAGGGCGCGATGGTCGGCGGATTCCGCACGATGGTGGAGGCGGTGGCGATGCGCACCTTCGGCCTTGGCGGTGATAGTGCGGTCAGACTGTCCGATGGGCTGGCGGGCGGACTGCAATTGGGGCCGCGGCGGGTCATGCCGATCGCCCTTCTGGCACAGGCTCATCCCGGCCTGGTGCATGGCGCTTTGGACGCGGCGCTGGCGCAGGATGGACCGCCTCTGGACGGGGCGGCCTTTGTAGCGCCCTTGTGGGACGCGGCGCCGGAGGGGCGAGACACGCGCGAGGCCGCTATCGTCGCGCGACTGGCCGGCGGGCCCGCGCGCATGGGCGACGTGGTGACGACCCGGATGGAGCAACCGGCGCTGATGCGGCTGGTGGCGCGGGGGCAGGTGATGATTGCCGATGTGACACCGTCGGACGCCGCGCATGTGCTGGGGTTGGTCGCGGACTGGGAGGCCGAGGCATCGGAAAAGGCTCTGACCCTGCTTGCGCGGCGACGGCGTGGCGACGGGCAGCGCATCGCACCAGATGCCGCAACGCTGGCGCAGGCGATCGTCGACCAGCTAACGACGCAGACCGTCGATTGCCTGTTGCAGGCAGCCTTTGCGGATGACGGGCGCGACTGGGCCGGTGTTGCGCCGGATCGGCTTGCCGGTCATCCCCTGACGCGTGCCGGTCTGGACGGACATGTCGGCCTGATCACCATGAGGCTGGGACTCGGTGTGCCGGTGATCGGTCTGGGGGCCCCGGCTGCCAGCTACTACCCTGCTGTCGGGCAGCGCCTTGCCACACGGATGATCGTGCCGAAGCATGCGGACGTGGCGAACGCAATCGGTGCGGTCGTGGGGCAGGTCGTCATGCGGGCCGGCGGCAGCGTTACGGCCCCCGCACCCGGCCGGTACGTCGCGCATCTGGAAGGAGGTCCACAGACCTTTGCCACGCCCGAGGCGGCGATGGCGACACTTCAGACCGCGCTGATCGCCAGTGCCACGGCGCAGGCCCGTGCCGCGGGCGTGGCAGACCCATCGGTCAGCGTCGCCCGAGACGTGAATGCGGCGGTGATCGAAGGGCAGGAGGCGTTCTTTGGCGCCGACATCCGCGCCACCGCACGGGGGCGGCCGCGGATTGCGCGGGACTGATCGGCGTGTCGGCAAATGTGCCGCGATAGGCACCCGAAGGAAAGGCCACCCCCGGTGGCCGGAATGCGACAGGGCGTCACGATCGCGTCAGACGGATTGCGTGGGCAGGGCAGGCGCGTCAGAACAAGCCGACAAGCAGGATCTTGCCGTCATGTTCGACCGTCACGCCCGTCGCCTGATCGACCCGCCGCTGAACCGTCTTGGCCGCGCAATGGCGGCTCGGGGCTGGACGGCCAATGGTGTCTCCTTGCTGGGCCTCGCCCTCGGACTGATCGCGGCGGTGTGCGTCGCGCTGGGCGCGCCGACGCTTGCCCTGGTCCCGCTGCTTGCGAGCCGGATGGCGGACGGGCTGGACGGTGCGGTCGCCCGCGCGACCGTCCGGACGGATTTCGGCGGTTACCTCGATATCGCCTGCGATTTCGCCTTCTACGCGGTCATTCCCCTGTCCTTCGTATTCCTTGATGCCGACAACGGGCTTGCGGCCGCCTTCGTGCTGGCGTCGTTCTACGTGAACGGCACCAGTTTTCTCGGCTACGCGGTTCTGGCGGAAAAGCGCGGCCTGTCAACGCAGGCGCAGGGGGTCAAGTCGCTGTATTATTCCAACGGGTTGCTGGAGGGGACTGAAACGATCGTCTACTTCATTCTGTTGTGCCTGTTTCCAATGGCCTTTGCCCCGCTGTCATGGGTCTTCGGCGGACTATGTTTCCTGACTGCGACGCTGCGTATCCATGGTGCATCCAAGCTGTTTACCTGAAAGGACTCCGATGAAATCCCTCGCCCTTCTGGCCGCCCTGGCCCTGCCACTGGCCGCTCAGGCCCAGACCGACCCCGCCGACTGGGACGCGGTGACCGCCGCCGCCAAGGGGCAGACAGTATACTGGAATGCCTGGGGTGGGTCGACGACGACCAACGACTTCATCGCATGGGTCGGCGACAAGGTGAAAACCGAATACGGCGTCACGCTGGAACATGTGAAGCTGACGGACACCGCCGATGCCGTCACCCGCGTCCTAAGTGAAAAGCAGGCCGGGACCGATACCGGAGGCGCGATCGACCTGATCTGGATCAACGGCGCGAACTTTGCCGCGATGAAGGAGGCAGACCTGCTGTTCGGTCCCTTCGCCGAGCAACTGCCGAACTGGCGATACGTCGATACCGAAGGAAAGACCGTGCAGACCGACTTTACCGTGCCGGTCGACGGCTACGAGTCCCCTTGGGCAATGGCGCAGGTCGTCTTCATCTACGACAGCGCAAAGATGGAGCCGCTGGGGTCCATGCAGGCGATCCTGGACTGGTCGACGGCGCATCCGGGCCGATTCACCTATCCCCAGCCGCCGGACTTCCTCGGGACGACGTTCCTCAAGCAGGTGCTGGTCGACACGCTGGACGATCCGTCGGTGCTGCAGCAGCCGGCAACCGACGAAAATTACGCCCAAGTGACGGCATCGCTCTGGGATTACCTCGACAAGCTGACGCCGTCGCTGTGGCGCGAGGGCCGCGCCTACCCGGCGACCGGCACGGCAATGTTCCCATTGATCGCGGATGGCGAGATCGACCTTTCAACCTCGTTCAGCCCGGGTGCCGCGACGGCGGCAATCGCCAACAACGAATTGCCGGAGACGGTACGGACCTTCGTGTTGGACAAAGGCACGATCGGCAACGCGTCCTTCGTGGCGATCCCCTACAACGCGGCCCATGCCGAAGGCGCGATGATCGTGGCGAACGCTTTGCTGTCACCCGAGGCGCAGGCCCGCGCGCAGGATCCGGAAATCCTTGGCTACGGCACGGTCCTTGCGATGGACAAGCTGGACACGGATCAACGCGCTCTGTTCGACGCCCTGGACCTTGGTGTCGCCACGCTGTCGCCCGAGGAACTGGGCACCGTGCAGGCGGAACCGCACCCAAGCTGGATGACACGCATCGCGGACGACTGGAACAGCCGCTACGGCGTGGCGCAGTAATCTTGGCCCGGCCGCTGTCTATCGTGGCCGGCAGCAGCCATCGCACACCAAGGGTGCGGCCGATCATGGTTCAGCGGACCTGCGGTCAGGCATGAAAAACCGCCTGCTGCCCGTCGTGCCGGCGTTGACGCTGGTGGCCATGCTGGGCCCGGTTGTCGCCGGGCTCTACGGGACGATCCTGCCGGCCTTCGGTCACCTTCCGGCGGCAGGGCTGAGGGGGCCGAACCTCGATGCCTTTCGCGCGCTGCTGGCGTGGCCCGGACTGTCGCGCAGCGTGACGCTGTCGCTGACGACCGGGCTAGGTACGACGGTTGTCGCGCTTGCGCTGGTCATGCTGCTGGTGGCGGGGTGGTCCGGCACGCGCGCATTCAGGCTGCTTGAACGCCTGCTGTCGCCGCTTCTAAGCGTGCCGCATGCGGCAGCGGCCTTTGGCCTTGCCTTTCTGATCGCGCCGTCGGGCTGGATTGCCCGGGCGCTGTCTCCGGCGCTGACCGGTTGGACCAATCCTCCCGACTGGCTGATCGTGCAGGATCCTTTGGGTCTGACGATGATCGGCGGTCTAGTGGTGAAGGAAATGCCGTTCCTTCTGCTGATGACCCTTGCGGCGCTTGGCCAGACCGACGCCGCCCGCGCGCGCCAGATCGCGGCGGCGCTGGGCTACGGTCGCACGACCGGGTGGTTGAAAACCGTGTTTCCGCGCGTCTACGCCCAGATCAGGTTGCCCGTCTACGTGGTGCTGGCCTACGGGATGAGCGTCGTCGACGTTGCCCTGATCCTTGGCCCCAACACCCCGCCGCCGCTGTCGGTCCAGATCGTTCGCTGGATGGGAGAACCGGATTTCACCGCCCGTCTGCTCGCCGCCTCGGCCGCGCTGCTGCAGCTCGCACTGGTGGTCGGAGCCCTTCTGGTTTGGCGATTGAGCGAAGTGCTGGTCGCCCGCGTTGGCCGGCTCTGGATCGAGACGGGCCACCGCGGTACCTGCGATGGACCGGTGCGGGCGGTGGCGCTGACGGCCGGTACCGTCGCCGCGCTGTCCGTGTTGCTGGGCCTTGCGGTGCTGGCGGTCTGGTCTTTTGCCGGTTACTGGGGCTTTCCCGATGCGCTGCCGGATGCTTTCTCGCTGAAGTCGTGGATACGCCACGGCCATGGCGTGCTGGCGGCGCTGGCGGAAACCGCGCTGATTGCCGGGATCGTGACGATGGCCGCGCTGGTATTGACGATCGGTTGCCTCGAGGCGGAGTATCGCCATCGGCGCACCCTGACGCAACGCGGGCTCTGGCTGCTCTACCTGCCGCTGCTGGTGCCACAGACGGCCTTCCTGCCCGGCCTGCAGGGCCTGCTTCTCAACTTCGGGGCCGATGTGGGAAGGGGGCCGGTGATGCTGGCGCATCTGGTCTTTGTGCTACCTTATGTCTTCCTGTCGCTCGCTGATCCGTTCCGCGCTTGGGATGCCCGTACCGGCACTGTGGCGGCGGCGCTGGGGGCTTCGCCCGATGGCGTGCTGTGGCGGGTTCGCCTGCCGATGCTGCTTCGCCCGATCCTGACGGCGGTGGCTGTTGGTCTGTCGGTCAGCGTCGGGCAGTATCTGCCGACGCTTCTGATCGGCGGCGGGCGCGTTGCCACCCTGACGACAGAGGCGGTCGCCCTGTCATCGGGCGGCGACCGCCGGGCAATCGCAGTCTTTGGCCTGATGCAGACCGGAGCCGCTCTGCTGCCCTTTGCTCTGGCACTTCTTGTCCCGGCACTGGCGTGGCGCAACCGCAAAGGATTGCAACATGGATAAGGGCCTCACCCTGGACCGCGTGGCCATTTTCCGGAACGGCACCCCGCTGGTGGCGTTCGATCGGCATATCGCGCCGGGAGAGGTGGTGTCCGTCATGGGGCCGTCGGGCATCGGCAAGTCGACCTTGCTGTCCGTCGTTACCGGCACCCTGCCACCGGCCTTCACCTTTACCGGACGCATTTTGCTTGACGGTCGGGATGTGACCCATACGGCCCCGCACCGTCGCATGGTCGGCATCCTGTTTCAGGACGATCTGCTGTTCCCGCATCTATCCGTCGGGGCAAACCTTGCCTTTGGCCTGCGTCCCGGTGGCAGCCCCGCCGAGCGTCGCGACCGGATTGCCAAGGCTTTGGTCGACGTGGACCTTGCCGGGTTCGAAAATCGCGACCCCGGTACCCTGTCCGGCGGGCAGAAAGCGCGTGTGGCGCTCATGCGCATGTTGCTGGCCGATCCCTGCGCGCTGCTGCTGGACGAGGCGTTCAGTCGCCTTGACACGGCGCTGCGGGCGCAGGTCCGCGCACTCGTCTTTGCCCGCGCGCGTGACCGCGCCCTGCCGGTCCTGATGGTTACCCATGACGCCGAGGATGCCGCAGCGGCCGGCGGCGATATCGTCAATCTGGGGATGTAATCCCCGGCGATGGCGGGGGCACCTACACGCAAAATTGCGTGCGGTCGATAAATTCCGTGCCATGATTGTCTGGTGAAGCCACGCGAAGGAGCAGACCGATCGACAACGCCAGCTTCTATACCGCCCTGCCACTCATCGACGCATTCGAAAGCCTGAGCGATACGGCCAATTTCAGCGCCCTGCCGGACGACTGGTTGATCGGCGTATCCGATATCGAAGGGTCAACCGCCGAGATTGCGAAAGGCCGCTACAAGGCTGTGAACATGGTGGGTGCGGCGGTCATCTCGGCCCAGTTGAATGCCGCGAGAGGTGCCGCTTTCCCGTTTGTCTTCGGCGGCGACGGCGCGACCTTTGCCATCTGGCCGGCGCAGGCGCAGGCGGCGGAGGCTTCGCTGCGCGCCGTGCAGCGATGGGCCCTTGATGAATATGGCATTGTCCTGCGGGCAGCGTTGGTGCCAGTGCGTGACATCCTTGACGCAGGGCTGCGGATCGCAGTCGCGCGCTACCGCGTATCCGACGGCGTGGATTATGCAATGTTCCATGGCGGCGGTGCGTCCTGGGCCGAAAGGGCGCTGAAGGACGGCGCCTATGGACTTGCCCCGGCCCCGCCCGGAGTCCGGCCCGATCTGAGCGGGCTGTCGTGCCGATGGGCGCCGCAGACCGCGCGCAACGACATGATCCTGTCATTGGTCGTCGTTCCGGTGCCCGGCGCCTCACCTCGGCAATTCGCGCAGGTCGCGGCAGAGGTCGTGTCGCTGGCGCAGGCGCTTGACCGAGGCGGCCATCCGGTCCCGCGCGACGGCCCGGCGATGCAGTGGCCACCGGAAGGCTTGGCGCTGGAGGCCCGGGCGCAGCGCGGCAGCGGCAGTCTGAGGCGACAGCGGATCGGCATCCTGTTTCAGAGCTTCCTGGCCTTGGTGCTGACGCGCACGGGGTGGAAAGTCGGCGGTTTCGATGCCCGTCATCACAACCGGATCGTCGCGGCAAATTCCGATTTTCGCAAATGGGACGACGGGTTGAAGATGACGCTCGACTGCGACACCGAAACGCTGGTGCGGATCGAGGCGCTGCTGTCAGACTACCATAGTCGCGGCATCCTGCGCTATGGACTGCACCGACAGGACAGTGCGATCATGACCTGTATCGTGCCGTCGATCCTGCGCGACGATCACGTCCATTTCGTCGACGGCGCCGACGGCGGATACACCGCCGCGGCCGCCGCGATGAAAGCGCAGGGCTGATCGGCGACCGGCGAACCCGCTTTACGATGCCGGCCGTATCACGCAAGGTGCCGGCAACACCCGCGCCCTTGGCGCGGTGCAGACCCTATAGGAGATTCGACATGAAAAGCGTTCTCGATCAACTGCGCGAGATGACGAGCGTCGTGGCCGACACGGGCGATATTGCCGCGGTCAAGCGCTATGCCCCCGTGGACTGCACGACGAACCCGTCCCTCGTGCTTGCCGCCATGACGGACCCCGCGTCTGAAGACATGCTTGTCCACGAGATGGAAGCAGGGCGCAAATCCGGGCTGAGCGCGGAGGACCTGGCCGACAAGCTGACCGTGGCCCTGGGCGCCGAACTGACCAAGGTGGTGCCCGGCCGTGTCTCGACCGAGGCGGACGCGCGCCTGTCCTTCGACACCGACGCCTCGATCGCGCGGGGCCGCGCGATCATCGCCGATTACGCCGAACGCGGCGTCGGCAAGGACCGCGTGTTGATCAAGCTCGCCTCGACCTGGGAAGGCATCCGCGCGGCAGAGGTGCTGCAGGACGAGGGTATCGACTGCAACCTCACCTTGCTGTTCTCGATGGCACAGGCCGTGGCCTGTGCCGATGCGGGTGCATTCCTGATCTCGCCCTTCGTTGGCCGGATCACGGACTGGTACAAGAAATCCGAAGGTGTCGAGGGCTATGCGCCCGATGAGGATCCGGGTGTAAGGTCCGTGCGGCAGATCTATGATTACTACAAGTCCAATGGCATCGACACCATCGTCATGGGTGCGTCGTTCCGCAATGTCGACCAGATCAAGGCGCTGGCAGGCTGTGACAACTTGACGATCTCGCCCAAGCTACTGGAAGTTTTGGGGCAAGAGGAAGCCGAACTGCCGCGCGCGCTGAGCCCTGACAGTGCCAGTGGCGTGGAAAAGGTCGAGATGGACGAGGGTAAATTCCGGTGGGAATTGAACGCCGACGCCATGGCGACCGAGAAGCTGGCGGAAGGCATCCGCAATTTCGATGCGGATTATCGCAAGCTTCTGAAGGTCATCAGCGACCGCATGTAATTCAGAACCGGGCCGGTCGTTCGCGATCGGCCCGGCCATGGCATCGGTCATCGATCTGCATCATTCGCCCAGCTTCGCGTGAACTTCCGCCAGATCGATCTCGCCGATCGGCATCTTGTTGTCCGGATTGTCGAAATCGTAGCGGAACAGCTGGAAGTCCTTCTTGTAGATCTCGAACATCAGGTGCATGGACAGGTCGTCGAAATAGTCGGACACCTTGTGCAGGCGCTTCGGGCCATGGCCTTCGCTTTCGTTGAAGCGAGGAATTTCGTTCAGGTCGATCTTGTGCGGGGTGTCCACCGCCGACAGCACGTCCTGCATTCCGTCGTTGAAATCCTCGGTCCAGAAGATCTTGTCGTAGCGGCCACCGTTGACGATGAAGGTCGAAATATGTCCCGCCATGGCGGACCAGTGGATGTCCGGTTCCATCGGGCGCCGCCAGCGGATCGTGTCCCGGGCGAACAGCAGGAAGCGCCGGAACGACTTGATCTGGTCGAACTCGAAGCCGGTGTCGGGATCGCCCACCGCGATTCCGTATTTCTGAATCAGTAGGGGGACGAGGTTGCCGCGATAGCGACGGCCGTTGCGCTGGATGCCGCAAATCTTGTCGAAGAACGACGACAGGATCCGGGTATAGGGATTGCGGACACAAGTGAAGGCATAGCTTTTGCGGGCCGTGACGTTGGCGGTGATCAGCGGCTGGCTGTCGTCCATCGCCCATTTGTGCATGCCCGCATCGGCGTCGTGGATGTCGCCGTCGTAGAAGGTCCCGTGGTCCGAATAGAACATGATCTGGCCGATGGTCGAGCAGGCGCATTTCGGCACCACGCGGTACACCATGCTCTCGCTTTCCGTCATCCAGGTGCCTGGAAAACCCATGCTCATGTCCCCTCTCTCCCGGGCCTCTGCCGGGGCCCGTTCACAGCACGTCTTAGTTGACCGTCTTTTGCAAAGAAACCCTGTAAGTTCGGGTGGCCTTCACGCTATGACGTCATGACCGGCAGCTAAAAGGGACCAACGCGGCCTTTTCATGGCAAAAATCGCTTTTATTCTCTTGTGCCACAAGGACCCCGAGGCTGTCATCCAGCAGGCGCGGCAACTGACGGCCGTGGGTGACTGCATCGCGATTCACTTCGACGCGCGTGCCCCGCAAGAGGCCTACGACCTGATCCGGTCCGCCTTGGCCGACAATCCGAATGTCACCTTTGCGACCCGCCGTATCCGTTGCGGCTGGGGAGAGTGGAGCCTCGTGCAGGCGACGCTTTATGCCGTCGAGGCGGCGGTGGAGGCGTTTCCGCGGGCGACGCATTTCTACATGGTGTCCGGCGACTGCCTTGCGATCAAGTCGGCCAGTTACGCCCATGATTTCCTTGACCGCCGCGACTGCGACTATATCGAAAGCTTCGACTTCTTCGAGAGTGACTGGATCAGGACAGGGTTCAAGGCGGAGCGGCTGATCTATCGCCACTGGTTCAACGAACGTACGCAGAAGCGGCGCTTTTACTGGAGCTTCTGGACGCAGCGGCGGTTCGGCCTGACGCGCGAGGTGCCCTCGGACCTGCAGGTCATGATCGGAAGCCAGTGGTGGTGCCTGCGACGGCGCACGATCGAGGCAATCCTTGATTTCACCCGCGCACGCCACGACGTGATGCGGTTCTTTCGCACGACATGGATTCCGGACGAGACCTTCTTCCAGACGCTCGTACGGCACCTGATCCCGAGCCGAGAGATCGAGACGCGGACTTTGACGTTCCTGATGTTCACCGATTACGGGATGCCGGTGACTTTCTACAACGACCATTACGACCTTTTGCTTGGGCAGGATGCGCTGTTCGCGCGCAAGATCAGCGCCGAAGCTAAGGATCTCAAGGCGCGACTGGGAGAGCTCTATGCCTCGGACCGGCGCGACTTCAAGATATCCAACGAGGGTCGCAACCTCTTTACCTTCCTGACCGGGCGCGGCCGGATCGGGCGACGCTTCGCCCCCCGGTTCTGGGAAGCGGAAAGCACGCTGGGGCGTGAGCGCGAATTGCTGATCGTGGCCTGCAAGAAATGGCACGTCGCGAAGCGGCTGCTGGGATCGATCAAGCATCATACCAACATCCCGGCCATCGAATACCTGTTCAACGAGGACAGCACGGAGATGCCCGACCTCGGCGGCATTCAGGCAACGCTCGGCAAGCGGACGCGGCATCGGCGCGCTCTGATGCGGATGCTTTTCGACTATTATGGGAGTGACCGGCTGATCATCTGCCTCGACACCGCGAACATCGACCTCTTGCAGGATTTCTGTTCGGACCGGTCGACCACGCGCCTGCTGGAGATCGAATGCAACATGACCGACGCCTATCTGATCGGTCACGCGCGGCGGGTCGGGTTGGCGGGCGAGGAAACGTCGCCGGAGGGTCTGGGCCAGCTGCTTCCGGCCCTGCGCGCCGACATCCTGTTCGAATCGGACCGGATCAGGGAGGCGGAGTTCCCCAATCACCTGCGGCTGCGCGAAAATGCAACGCCGGCAGAGAACGCGCCGGCGCTTGCCACGTTCCTGCAGGTGCCGGACGACACCGCCCGCGCGCTGGCCGAGACACCCTACCTTTTCGTTGACTGAGGATTGCCCCGATGACCGACACGACATTTGCCTATGACGACCAGAACATCTTTGCCAGAATCCTGCGTGGCGAGATTCCGAACAAGACGGTGTTCGAGAACGACCATGCGCTGGCCTTCGCCGATATTGCGCCGCAGGCGCCGGTCCACGTGCTGGTGATCCCGAAGGGGCCTTATGTCAGCCTCGATCACTTCGCGTCCGAGGCCACGCCTGAGGAGCAGGTCGGGTTCTTTCAGGCGGTGGCCGAGGTCTGCCGGCTGTCCGGGGTCGAGGAGGGTTTCAGGGCGATCGCCAATGCCCGTGCCCACGGTGTGCAGGATGTGCCGCATTTCCATCTGCACATCTTGGGCGGGACGCGGCTGGGCCGGATGCTGCCGGAGTGACGCCGAGCGACGCTGTTTGCGGCCACGGCCGCGAAGGCGCCCCGCCCGCCGTCCCCTGCGGCGTCAGCGTCCGGAGGTGAGTGAGAGAAACACGTCCTCCAGGTCCGGCTGTTCGCTCGTCACGTCGCGGATCGTGATGCCGGCATCGCGGACGGCCTGAATGATCTCTCCCGCAGGGGTCTTGCTGGACTGGTAGGTGAAGGCGAGCGTGCCGTTGTCGCGGCGCTGGCCGGTAATGCCGCCGGGCAGGGGTGGCAGGTTCGGGTGATTGGCGTCCGGCGTGATGACCAGCGTCTTCTGGTCCAAGGTACCAAGCAGGTTTGCCGTGGTATCGCGCACGATCATCTCGCCGTGGTTGATGATGGCGATCTCGTCGCACATCGCCTCGGCCTCTTCGAGGTAGTGCGTCGTCAGGATGATCGTCATGCCTGCGTCGTTGAGCTTGCGCACGTTCTGCCACAGCAGGTTGCGCAACTCGATGTCGACGCCGGCGGTGGGCTCGTCCAGCACGAGAATCTGCGGGCTGTGCACGAGCGCCTTGCCCAGCAACAGGCGGCGGCGCATGCCGCCGGACAGGGACCGGGCGTAGGCATCGGCCTTGTCGGCGAGGCCGATGAGGTCGAGGATCTCCTCTGTGCGGCGCTGCGCCTTGGGCACGCCGTAGAGTCCGGCCTGCACGTCGAGCGAACCGCGCGGGGTGAAGAAGGGGTCGAGGTTGGGTTCCTGCGGCATGATCCCGATGGCAGCCCGGCTTTGCCGCGGGTTCACGTCCTGATCGAAACCCCAGATCCTGACCTTGCCGGCGGATTTCACGACGAGCCCGGCCAGCACGTTGATCAGCGTCGACTTGCCGGCCCCGTTCGGCCCTAGCAGCCCGAAGATCGAACCACGCGGGATCGACAGGTCGATGCCTTTCAAAGCCTCCTTCGCCGGGGAACGGCCGGTCGCGGCGTAGGTCTTCTTCAGGCCCGTGATTTCGATGGCATTGTCGGTCATTGGTGTCTTTCCCCCCTGACGGGGCTGGGGTAGTGTCGGGGTCGATCTAAGGCGGGCGTGGCCCGCGACAACTGACAGGCCAGCGCATGACACGTCCCGCACCGGAAACCAAGATCGTCGACACGTGGAAGGTCGCCTGCGACGGCAGCGGTCCGGGGCTTGGCCACCCGCGCGTCTGGCTGGCCATTCCGCACGACCTGGGCTGGGTCGAATGCGGTTATTGCGATGCGAAATACGTGCACCGGGATTTCGAAAGCAAGCCGGACTGATCCGGCGCGGAGCCATTGTCGCCTTGCTGGCCGTGCTGCTGTATCTGGCGGCCGGCACGCTGGGCGGCCTGATCCGGACAGGTCAGGTGGCGGACAGCGCCGATGCGGTCGTCCTGCTGCTGCCGAGTCCGATCCACACGGATATCGTCCTGCCGGTCACGCCTGAGGTCCGCCGCGCCTTTGCCTTTCTTGCGGATGCAGGCCAGCCCATTACCGACCCTGCGACAACCTGGATCGTGGTCGGGTGGGGCGCGCATGATTTCTACCAACGGACCCGGACTGCCGGGGACTTGCGGCTGCGGCCCGCGCTGCGTGCGATCATGGGCGACAGCGCAGTCATGCGGATCGAGACGGGCGGCGCCGGTTGGGACACGTCGCGCCTGTCACGTGTGTCGCTGACGGCGGCGCAGTTCACACGGCTCGTCACCGGCATCCGCGCTTCCGTCAGCCGGCCGGTGCCGCTTCCGGGTCCGGGCTTCACCCCTTGGGACGCGTTCTATCCCGCGACAGGCCGCTTCACCCTCTGGCGGACCTGCAATGTCTGGGTCGGCGACATGCTGCGGCAGGCGGGGGCACGGGTCGGCATCTGGACGCCATTCACATGGACGCTTCCATGACTTCATGGCAGAACGACGAAACGCCGCACCGGGAGACGAGCACATGACGACGCAATTCGGCAAGGGCTGCCACCTGCACCTGATCGACGGATCGGCCTTCATCTTTCGCGCTTATCACGCGCTGCCCCCGCTGACGCGCGCGTCCGACGGTTTGCCGGTCGGGGCGGTCAGCGGCTTCGTGAACATGCTGCAGCGGTATGTGGAAACGAACGCCGGTCCCGATGCGGCGACCCATGTGGCGGTGATTTTCGACAAGGGGTCGCAGACCTTTCGCAACGAGATGTACGACCAGTACAAGGCCAACCGGGAGGCGATGCCGGAGGATCTGCGCCCGCAGATCCCGCTGACGCGCGACGCCACCCGCGCCTTCAACATCGCCTGCGAGGAACTGGAGGGGTTCGAGGCCGACGACATCATCGCCACCCTGTCCCACATGGCCCGCGAAGCTGGTGGCCGCGTCACGATCCTGAGCTCGGACAAGGACCTGATGCAGCTGGTCGGTGACGGGGTCGAGATGCTGGACCCGATGAAGAACAAGCGCATCGACCGCGACGGCGTGATCGAGAAGTTCGGCGTCGGGCCGGAGCGGGTGGTGGATGTGCAGGCCTTGGCAGGCGACAGCGTCGACAACGTCCCCGGCGCGCCCGGCATCGGAATCAAGACCGCCGCCTTGTTGATCAACGAGTTCGGCGATCTGGAGAGCCTGCTGGACCGGGCGGAGGAGATTAAACAGCCGAAGCGGCGACAAACGCTGATCGAACATCGAGCACAGATCGAACTGTCGAAGCGGCTCGTGCAGCTTGACTGCGATATGACATTGCCTTTCGGCCTCGACGATCTGGAAATCCGCGATCCGGACCCGGAGACCCTGCTGGGTTTTCTGGCCGAGATGGAATTCCGCACGGTCACCAAGCGGATCGCGGACAGACTCGGTACAGCTGCGCCGGTGATCGAGGCCGCACCCGTGGCCGAGGTGGCGCAGGTCGCGGACAAGCCTTTCGATACCGATGCCTACGCATGCGTTCGCACGATGGAGGCGCTGCAGGTCTGGATCGATCGGATCGTGGAACGGGGCCACGTCGCCATCGACACCGAGACCACGTCCCTTGACGAGATGCGGGCCGAATTGGTCGGAATATCGTTGTGCGTGGAGGCAGGGGAGGCCTGCTACATTCCGCTGGGACACAAGGCGGCGTCGCAGGACGACCTGTTCGGCTCTGACGCCCGGGCCGAAGGGCAGATGGACATGGCCGCTTGTCTGACCGCTTTGAAACCGGTGCTGGAGGATGAAAGCATCCTCAAGATCGGTCAGAACATGAAATACGACGCGAAGGTTCTGGCCCTGCTGGACATCAACGTCGCGCCGATAGACGACACCATGCTGTTGTCCTACGCGATGCACGCAGGATTGCACAATCACGGCATGGACACGTTGTCCGAACGCTACCTCGGTCACACACCGATTCCGATCAAGCCACTGTTGGGATCTGGCAAATCCGCCATCACATTTGATCGGGTGCCGATCGACGATGCCGTGCGCTACGCGGCCGAAGATGCGGATATTACCCTCCGCTTGTGGGAAGTGTTGAAGCCGCAACTTCACGTCAAGGGCGTCACCACTGTCTACGAGACTCTGGAACGTCCGTTGGTGCCGGTGCTTGCGCAAATGGAAATGGCGGGCGTCAAGGTCGACCGCGATACGCTAAGCCGCATGTCCAACGCCTTCAGCCAGAAGATGGCGGGGCTGGAGGACGAGATATATGCCCTGTCAGGACGAAAGTTCGCGATCAATTCACCCAAGCAACTGGGCGAGTTGATGTTCGACGAGATGAACCTGACGATGCCGGACGGCAAGAAGCCGGCAACCGGGAAAAGCGGGGCCTATTCCACAGGGGCGGATATCCTCGAGGATCTGGCAACGATCCATGACATGCCGCGCCTGATCCTCGACTGGCGGCAACTGGACAAGCTGAAAAGCACCTATACCGACGCGCTGCAAAAGCACATCAACCCGGAGACAGGGCGCGTCCATACCTCCTATTCCATCGCCGGGGCGAATACTGGGCGTCTCGCGTCGACCGATCCGAATCTGCAGAACATCCCGGTCCGGTCAGAGGAAGGGCGGCGTATCCGCGAGGCCTTCATTGCCGAAGAGGGCAAGGTGCTGGTCAGTCTCGACTACTCCCAGATCGAACTGCGCATCCTCGCCCACGTCGCCGGGATTGCGGAGCTTAAACAGGCCTTCCGCGAAGGTGTCGACATCCACGCCCTGACAGCATCAGAGATGTTCAACGTGCCGCTGGAGGAGATGACACCGGACATTCGCCGGCAGGCCAAGGCAATCAACTTTGGCGTGATCTACGGGATTTCCGGCTTCGGCCTGGCCCGAAATCTGCGTATTCCGCGCGATCAGGCTCAGGGCTTCATCGATCGCTATTTCGAACGCTTTCCCGGCATCCGCGCATATATGGACGACACCATCCGTTTTGCAAAGGATCACGGGTACGTCCAGACGTTGTTCGGGCGCAAGATCAACACGCCCGAGATCAACGCGAAGGGCCCGCAAGCCGGATTCGCCCGCCGCGCGGCGATCAATGCGCCGATCCAAGGGACCGCTGCCGATGTTATCCGCCGCGCGATGATCCGCATGCCGGAGGCGATCAAGGGGCAGCCGGCGAAGATGCTGCTTCAGGTTCACGACGAACTGCTGTTCGAGGTTGAGGACGGCGCGCAGAACAAGCTGATCGATACGGCGCGCGATATTATGGAGAACGCCTCTGATCCTGCGGTCCGGCTCGACGTCAAACTGGCCGTCGATGCGGGGCAGGGGCCGAACTGGGCCGCTGCCCACTGAACGCCACTGCCACCCGGCAGCCGATGGTGAATTGAAATCACGACCGATCACGGCGTCATTGGCTTGCGAGCGGCAGCGCAGTTTGCATACTGTGCGGAATGATCACGCAAAAGATGAAATATGCCCTCAAGGCCGTCATGGTCCTTGGCGACGAGGCTGCGGGGCAGGGGCGGCCCTTGCGGATCGAAGATATTGCCCAGCAATCCGGCGCGCCAAAGCGGTTTCTTGAACACATCATGCTGGATATCAAGAAATCGGGCTTGGTCGCATCTACTCGTGGCCGGTCCGGCGGCTACGTGCTGATCAAGGATCCTGCTGGCATATCCATTCCGTCTCTGCTTCGGTTGATCGATGGCCCGATCTCTCCACTGCCATGCCTGTCGCGGGTAGCCTACCGGATCTGCGACGATTGTACCGACGAAGCGACTTGCCGCATCCGCCGCGCCTTTTCCGATGCCTATTACGGTTATCTGCTGATGTTCGAAGGCATGACCCTTGCGGACCTGATGAAGGGCGAAACGCGAGGCGAAATGTCGTCTGAGGCCATACCCTCGGCCTGACCTGGGCGGCTTCATAGTAAAGCCGGCAGATCGAAAAGCGAGCCGGACGCCTAAACCGACAGATGTGGCACGCAAAAAGATTGCTGCGTATCAGATGGTTGGCGCAATAATCTTCAACCCAGTCAGGAAATCGGAACTAAATTGCCGATGAGTCCGTTGGCCCGTCAACAAGACGGAACAAAACCGAGGGAACCACAATGTCGCAAAAGAATTTGCCATCGCTGGGACTGGCGCTGTTGCCGGTCGTATTGACGCTGGGGCTACTTGCCCTTCAGCTCTTTTACTACGGCGATTTCACCCCTCACATCCCGCTGGCGATCGGCCTTGCCATCACGTCGCTGCTCGGCGTACTGCGCGGGCAGACGTGGGAGGATATCCGCGAAGGCATATTTCACGTCATCCATGTCTCGATGCCGTCCGTCGCCGTCCTAATCGTGGTCGGCATGATCATCGGCACGTGGATTGCGTCTGGCACCGTTCCGACGCTGATTTACTACGGGCTGAACATCCTTAACCCGTCGATCTTCCTCGCTGCCGCGATGATCCTGTGTTCCGTCGTTTCGGTTTCGCTTGGTACGAGTTGGGGGACGGTCGGCACTGTCGGCCTTGCACTCATGGGGATAGGTGCAGGCTTCGGTGTGCCGGTCTACTGGACCGCCGGCGCTGTCGTGTCCGGATCATTCTTTGGCGACAAGATCTCTCCGCTGTCGGATACCACCAACCTCGCCCCCGCCGTTACAGGCACCAACGTCTTCGACCATATTCAAAACATGCTCGCGACGACGATCCCTGCGATGTTGATCGCATTGGTAATCTATCTGGTTGCCGAATACATGTTTATCGATACAGGCGAATCCTCCTTTGACGCGATCACGGCAATCACGTCAGAGCTTCAATCGCAATTTAACCTCGGGATCGTGCCGTTGCTGCCCGCCGTCGTGGTGGTCGTGCTGGCGCTGACCAAGAATCCACCGCTGCCTTCGCTCTTTGCCGGTGTACTGGCCGGCGGTCTTGTTGCGGTCTTCTGGCAGGGCGTGGGAATTCACGACGTCTTTGCCTATGCGCAATCCGGCTACAGCATCGAGACGGGCGTCGGCGACATCGACAACCTGCTGAACGCCGGTGGCATCCAGTCGATGATGTGGACGATTTCCCTGATCCTCATCGCGCTGGGTTTTGGCGGTGCGCTAGAACGGACTGGCTGCCTCGAATCGATCATCCAGTCGATCATTTCCAAGGTCAGCAGTTTCGGCGCGGTCCAGACCTCTGCCATTGCCACGTCCTTTGCGACCAACGTGGTGGCTGGCGATCCCTACATCAGTATCGCGCTGCCGGGACGGATGTATTCGCCCCTCTACCGCGGCATGGGCTATTCCACGCTGAACCTGTCCCGTGCCGTCGAAGAGGGTGGCACCATGATGTCGCCTCTGATCCCGTGGAACGCCGGTGGCGCCTTCGTCATCAGCGCGCTTGGTCTGGGGATCATGGATGGCAACCTGCAGAACCTGCTTTACATACCGCTGGCCTTCGCCTGCTGGACGGCGCCGGTAATCGGCATCTTCTATGCCATCACGGGCCTCTTCTCGCCCAAAGCGACGGACGAGGAGCGCCGGAAGTGGGACGCGGACAACGAAGATGTCATGGACATGTCCGATCACGATCTTGGCGAGGCGCAGCCAGCCTGACGACAGGATCGAAGACCAGAGCAGGGGCCGCGATCGCATGATCGTGGCCTTTCGCCGTTCGCGGCGACGGGAACAAAGCCCGCGACGCGCGGGTTTCTTGTGCGACGTATCAACGAAGGAAAGAGTACATGACCAAAGACGCAAAAGCTGATTTCTGGGATCGCGTCGACACCGTGCAGGCTGGCATGCTGGGCCTTGCGGAAAACAGCAAGCTGGTGCCAATGTCGCCGACCCTGCGCAAGGCGCGTGATGGCAAAATCTGGTTCATCGCCGCGAAGGGCGAAGAGATCGTGGACAATACCGCGGCGGCATCCAAGGATGCGCGTTTCGTCATCGCAGATGCGAAATCCGGCCTCTATGCCAACGTCGAAGGGCAACTTGCCCATGTGAACGACAAGGCCATCCTCGATGAATTATGGAATGCCGTCGCCGCGGCATGGTTTGACGATGGGAAAGAAGACCCGGACGTTCAACTGCTGTGCCTGACGCCCCGCATGGCTGGATGCTGGTTCAGCACTACAAGCGGCGTCAAGTTCATCTACGAAATCGCGAAGGCGAATATCACGGGTGCAGAACCCGATCAGGGCTATCAGGCCGATCTGACGTTCTGATCGCTACCGCTACAACCAGAAAAGGCGGGCCTGACGGCCCGCCTTCGTCATGTCGGGGCTATGGCAACTTCAGTTGACGGCCTTGGCGTCCACCACGTCCGTATGACTGGCAGCAGCCTTCTCGATCGCGATGCGGCGGGGCTTCAGCGCCTCGGGTACTTCGCGAGCCAAGTCGATATGCAGCATGCCGTCAACATGGCTTGCGCCGGTCACGCGCACATGGTCGGCGAGGTGGAAACGACGCTCGAAGGCGCGGGTGGCGATGCCACGGTGCAGGAATTTGCGATCGCTGTCGTCCTCGGCCTTGCGACCGGTCACAAGCAGGGCACGGTCATTGACCTCGATCGACAGGTCGGTATCAGAAAATCCGGCCACCGCGAGCGAGATGCGCCACGCGTCATCTTCGGTCTTTTCGATGTTGTAAGGCGGGTAGGTCGACTGGCCGACGTCAGAGGCCAAGGCACGGTCCATAAGGTCGGCGATCTGGTCGAATCCGACAGTGGCACGGTATAGGGGTGTCAGGTCAAAGGTACGCATTGGGTCATCCTTTTCAAAGCGATAACATGGTGATAGCCCTCCCCTTCGAGGACGGGCCGGGTTTTTGCAACGGCCCGCTGTGGCACCGTCGCCCGGCATATTTGGGAATCAATTTCGTTCCGTTCAAGAGGGTATGTCCCCTCAGGGTCTGACGAATTTTGCGCCGGTGTCGTTGCGTGCCCCGCTGGCTGTAAATCGCGGACCGTTGGACAAGATCGGGGTCTGAGCTGTGATGTGTGCCGCAAGCAGCGCGTCCAGCGTATCTGATACCGTCGCGGCCAATGACACGGCGTCACCATCCGACTCTCCCTTGGCAGAGAGCACGGCCACGATCCGCGCGATGCCGTTGCCGGTGGCAAAGACCGGCGCGCCGCTGGCGCCGAAATCCGCGGCACAGGTCATCATCACCACGTGACTGATCGCGTCCAGCACATGACAGGTCTTCTGCAGGCTCGCGATATTGGCCCTGTCACGGGCGTAGGACACGACCGTCAACGGCATGTCCTGCGTCGGCGCGACGCCGACCGGATAGGGGGCAAGGCTGGGTAGTCTTATCGGTCGGTCGAGTTCCAGCACTGCCAAATCGACCGAAACCGCGTCGTTTTGCGCGCGCGCACCGTGGTGGATGTAATCGGGATGCGGCGTGGCGCGGGTCACTGCACGCGTCGCAGCGGCGCGGTCATCGCGCAGGCCTGCCAGAAAGGTGAACCGGTCAGGCGGAATGCGAGCGCCCTGATCGTCGAACAGACAGTGTGCTGCGGTCAGGATCGTCGTTTCGGCAATCAGTGCCGCCGTGCAGAACCCGCTCCGGTCGATGTCGAGGCGGCCGACCGCTTCCCAGCCGCGACTGGTTTCCTTGGTCACCATCGGTTGCAGGTCCGTATCCTGCGCCGGCAGACGTGATGCCAGAATACCAAGAATCAATACCAGAAGAAGGTTTCGCATGCCTCGTCCCGTCGGTTTGCGGTCATTGTAGTGACCGGTTACGGCGGTCATATGGCGTCTACCGCAATATGGGAACCGGTGGCGCATCGACCGGACGATCGAAGGCAGGGGGGCGTGGCCCGCCTGTCGCCCAATCCAGCAGCTCTACCGTGTGCACGATCGGGACACCTGCATTGGTCCCGATCTGCATCATGCAGCCGATATTGCCCGCCGCGATCACATGCGGCCGTAGGGCCGCCAGCGACCTCACCTTGCGGACTTTCAGCTGTTCAGAGATTTCGGGCTGCATCAGGTTGTAGGTGCCGGCTGATCCGCAGCACAGGTGACTGTCGGCCGGCTCCAGCACAGTGAAGCCTGCGCGCTTCAGCAGATCCTTCGGCGCCGCCCTTACCTTCTGTCCGTGCTGCAGGGAGCAGGCGGCATGATATGCAACGCGCAGCCCCCCGGTTTCGGCACCATCGGGGTCAGACGGCAGGCGTGCGGCGTCGATGCCCGCAATACCGCCCTTGGCCACGTTCAGGTTCAGATGCGGCGACCCGGTGGGCAGCAGATCGAGAAGCACCTCGCTCACGTCCTTGGCGATGGCCGAAACCCGCGCGGCATCCTCCGCCAGATCGGTGTTGCGGAACATGTGGCCGTAGTCCTTCACCGTTGTTCCGCATCCACTTGTATTGATGACGATGGCATCGAGGCCGCCTGCATCCATCTGCGCCGTCCACGCCCGGATGTTGCGGGCGGCGGTGGCATGGGCTTCGTCCTCCATGCCCATGTGGTGGGTGAGGGCGCCGCAGCAGCCCTGCCCCTCGGGGATCACGACCTCTGCCCCCAGACGTGTCAGCAGACGGATGGTGGCGTCGTTGATATCTGTGTTCAGTGCGCGCTGGGCGCAGCCGGTCATCAGGACCACGCGCATCCGTTGATCCGCCGCGGCAAAGGTCTGCGGATCGTCGTTGCGGCTGACGGGGGGGATCACCTTTGGCGCCATGCGGATCATCGCACGCAGTCGGGCATCGGGGATCAATCCGGCGAACGGCTTTGCAATCTTCGCCCCCAGCAGCGCAAGCCGGAACCGCCCAGGATAGGGCAGCACCCGCGCCAGCACCCAGCGCAGCACGCGGTCGCCGGGCGGACGCTGGTAGTGTTCGTTGATGTAGGCCCGCGCGTGATCGACCAGATGCATGTAGTGAACGCCCGATGGGCAGGTCGTCATGCAGGCCAAGCAGGACAGGCAACGGTCGATATGCTTCACGGTCTTCGCATCGGGGACCCGCTCGTTTTCGAGCATGTCCTTGATCAGGTAGATGCGCCCGCGCGGGCTGTCGAGTTCGTCGCCCAGCACCTGATAGGTCGGACAGGTCGCGGTGCAGAACCCGCAATGCACGCAAGCCCGCAGGATCTGGTTAGCGCGTGCCGTGCCGGGGTCGCGCAGCTGGGCTTCGGTAAATGTCGTCTGCATCAGCCCATAACTCCAGGGTTGAGAATTCGGCGCGGGTCGAAGCGCCGGCGCAGCCCCGTGCTGAGGGTCGCCACCGGCGCGGGTTCGGGATGAAAGCGCGGGAACGCTCCGCCGGTGCCACGTACCCGTGTGGCATGGCCCGTGGTGATGTCGGCTCGCAGATCGCGCTCCGCCCGGCATAGAACCCACAACAGACCGCCGCCCCAGTCGGCAATGACGTCGACCTCTCCACCGGCGCGCAGGGCTGCGACGGTGTCGGGCATCCGCGACGGCCTGATCGACACGCGCCAGACGTCGCCGGACCGGTTCCCGAAGACGGCACAGTCGCGGAGCGCCTGCCAGTCGAAATCCGTCACCGAAGCCGCCCCGAACGTGGCCAGTTCGCGCATCAGCTTCTCGGCGCGATAGGTGACAGATTCGCCGAATCCTTCCAGCCGCACGACGACGCGACCATTGACAAAAGCCGCCCCCGTAACGTCGTAGGGCGAGCCAAGTGCTGCCGACATCGCTGCCACCGCCTGCATGTCGTCCAGTCCCGTTATCGCAACCGAGGCCATCGCCTGCGGCAAGGGCAGCACCTTCAGGCTGACTTCGGTCATGACCCCCAGCGTGCCGTACGACCCGGCAAGCAGCTTGACCAGATCGTAGCCCGTGACGTTCTTCATCACGCGTCCGCCGTTCTTGACGATGTTGCCGGTGCCGTCGACGAAGCGCACGCCCAACAGGTGATCCCGGCAGGCCCCGACCTGAATTCGCCGCGGTCCGCTGGCATTTGTCGCCACGACCCCGCCGATGGTGGGCTCACCGCCTGTCCCAAGCAGCCTCCTCATGTCAGTCGGCTCGAAGGCCAACCGCTGCCCCTCAGCGGCCAGGGCCGCTTCGACCTCCGCCAGCGGCGTGCCCGCCTTGACGACCAGCGTCAGCGCGCCGGGTTCGTAGAGTGTAATGCCAGTCAGCCCTGCGGTGGACACAATGGCCCCCTTGCAAGCTATTCCGCGCGTGCCACCGCCCCGCACCTCCAGCGGCCCGTCAGCATCCCGGATCACATCGGCCAGTTCATCCTCGGTCACTGGCATCATGGCGCCGGTCCACCCTTCTTTTCGTCACAAACATCTTGGGGGTTTGGGGGCTGGCCCAAAGGCTCAGGCCGCCCGATGCGCCTCGCTCGCGTCCAGGGGAAACACCTTCGCCGGGTTCAACAGCCAGCCGGGATCGAAGACATCCTTCACCGCCATCTGCGCCTCCAGATCGGCAGCATTGAACTGAACGTGCATGAGGTCGCGCTTCTCGATGCCAACGCCGTGCTCTCCGGTCAGGCAACCGCCGACCTCGACGCACAGCTTCAGGATCGCAGCGCCGAAGGCTTCGCAACGCTCCAGATCGCCCGGCGTATTGGCGTTATAAAGGATCAGTGGATGCATGTTGCCGTCGCCAGCGTGAAAGACGTTGGCCACATCCAGCCCGTATTCAGCCGACATCTGGCGGATACGGTCAAGCACGTTCGGCAATTCCGTCACGGGGATCGTGCCGTCGAGGCACATATAATCATTGATCTGTCCCATCGCGCCAAAGGCCGACTTGCGACCCAGCCAGATGCGCGCCGCCTGATCGGCATCCTGCGCCTCGCGCACCTCTACCGGATCGTGCCGCGCCGCTATTTCTCCGATCAGCGCTAGCTGGTGATCAATCTCCGTGTCAGAGCCCTCGACCTCGATGATCAGCACCGCCTCGCAGTCGGGATAGCCCGCGTGCGCAAAGGCTTCGCAGGCTTCGATGCAGGGGCGATCCATGAATTCGATGGCGACGGGCAGGACCCCCGCCTTGATGATGTCGGACACGCAGGCGCCGGCGATGGCATTGCCGTTGAAGCCGATCAGCACAGGCCGCGCGCCTTCCGGCTTGCGCAGGATGCGCAAAGTTGCCTCGGTCACCACGCCCAATTGACCCTCGCTCCCGCAGATCAGGCCCAGCAGGTCGAGGCCCGGTGCGTCCAGATGCGCCCCACCGATCTCGACCACCGTGCCGTCCATCATCACCATCGTGACGCCAAGCAGATTATTCGTGGTCACGCCGTATTTCAGGCAATGCGCCCCGCCGGAATTCATCGCAATGTTCCCGGCAATCGCGCAGGCCAGTTGAGACGACGGGTCAGGCGCGTAGAAGAAACCTGCGCCCTCCACGGCCCCGGTGACGCTCAGGTTCGTGCGTCCGGTCTGTACCCGGATGATCCGATCGGCATAGTTCGTCTCCATCACCGCGTTCAAACGAGACACGCCGAGGATTACGCTGTCTGCCGTCGGCATCGCCCCACCCGCAAGGGATGTACCCGAGCCCCGTGGTACGACCGGCACCCCCATCTCGTGACAAATGCGCAGCACGTCCGACACTTCCTGGGTCGAGGCCGGCAAAACTGCGAGGAGCGGCGGACACCGGTAGGCGGACAGCCCGTCACATTCATAGGCCCTTGTCTCTGACACATCGGAAATCACCGCATCAGCCGCCAGGACCTGTCTCAGACGTTCGGCAAGTCGCTCCTTCAGGGCGATGACGCGGGCGCTTGGGTCTGGCATCTGCATGGGAATCCTCCGGATTGGTAAGTAAATATAACCAATTCGGACGGATGGCAAGGCGCCGGGGGTATGGTAGATCCAAAGGATGACAGCCATGACCCACCTCGCCGCACTCGGCGCGCTCGATATCGTCGCGCTTTTGCTGATCGTCGGCGCCTGGCTTGCGTTGGGCTGGTTGATCGAGCATCCGCATCCGCACCGTCCTTCTGTCACCGTCCTTGTCGCGCAGCGTCGCCGTGACTGGATGAAGGTCTTCGTCACCCGCGAACCCCGCATCTTTGACAGCCAGATACTTTCGAGCCTGCGGCAAGGCACATCCTTCTTCGCCTCGACGAGCATCTTCGCCATCGGCGGCGTGCTCGCGCTGATCGGCAACACGGACCCCCTGCGCGGTGTCGCGGCAGAGGTCATGGTGGTCGAAACGCCCGCACTGGTCTGGCAGGTAAAGCTCGGCCTTGTCACGCTGTTCCTTGTCACAGCCTTCCTGAAGTTCGTCTGGTCGAACCGGGTGTTCGGCTATTGCTCCGTCGTAATGGCTGCCGTCCCGCAGGACCCGGACGACCCCAAAGCCTATCCCCTCGCCGCGCAAGCGGGGGAACTGAACGTTCGCGCTGCGATGAACTTCAACCGGGGACTGCGCGCCATGTATTTCGCGCTGGGCGCCCTCGCGTGGCTGATTGGGGCATGGGCGATGATCCTTGCCACGCTCGTCGTCGCCTGGACGATCTGGAGCCGGGAGTTCGCCTCTCTCCCTCGCCGCATCCTGTTGGGCGAGATCGTCTAGCGCCGAGATCCTCGCCCTTCGCGCAGCCATGCAGCCACGGTCAGCAGGGCCGCGATCAGAAGGAAGGTCCAGGCTGGAAGCACAGGCCGGACGCTGATCGCCGCGGTGCGGTAGGCGCCGCGTGGCGTGATCCCCATCCAGCCACGGCCAGCAGCGGGCCGCCCTTCGCGCACGCTACGCAGGTCGATCGCGCCGTCTGCGATATTGGTCATCCCGCCTCGAGTACGGTCGATGACAGGATTTAGCAAATCGCCCGTGGCGATGGTCTGCTCGAATTCCTTCGGTGCCGCCGGTCCCAATGCAATAACGCTGTCCAGCGTGCCGTCCGTCAGCCGATAAAGGCCAACGTCGGGCGCGTCCCACAGCGTTTCGAACCGCCCGGGGCTGACCTCGTCCAGAGTCAGCACCGTCTCCGTTCCGTCCGGGCCCGTCACGGTGACGTCCGGCGTCGTCTCCTCCAGCGTGCGGCGAATGATGCGCATGGTCTGCCCGGTCGGCTCGACCCACAGCGCCTCCTCCTCCAGTTCCGGTTCCTTCATCATCCAGTGTGCCAGCCGGCGCAGCAATTCTGCCTGTGGCCCGCCGCCTTCATAGCCACGATCCCACAGCCAGCTCTGGTCCGAGGCGATCAGTGCCACGCGGCCCTCGCCGACACGGTTCAGCGTCAGCAGGGGGCGATCGTCGAGGCCGGTCATCAGGACCTCAGCCCCGTCGGCCACCGTCGTATCCACCAGCCGGAACCAGCGGCCCCAGCCGGGACCCTCGCCCTCTGCCGGGGCGGGCGACATGGCTTCCAGACCCTCGGTTACCGGATGGCGTTCGCCCAGATCGCTGACCTGGGGGACATAGCCTTCCTCGAATACGCGTGCGGTCGGTGCGCCGGGCAGGACCGATTCCAGTGGCGAACGATAGATGCTTTCGGCCCCGCCGTACTCCGGGCCGGAGGAGACCAGCACCGCGCCGCCGTTGCGGACGTAATTGGCAATGTTCTCCAGATAGAGTGACGGCAGGATGCCCCGCCTCCGATAGCGGTCGAAAATTATCAGGTCGAAATCCTCGATCTTTTCCATGAAGAGTTCGCGGGTCGGGAAGGCGATCAGCGACAACTCGTCGACCGGCACCCCGTCCTGCTTTTCCGGTGGGCGCAGGATGGTGAAATGCACGAGGTCCACCGCCGCATCAGCCTTCAGAAGGTTGCGCCAGGTGCGCTCGCCCGCATGGGGCTCGCCGCTGACGAGCAGCACGCGCAACCGGTCGCGCACGCCGTTGATCTGTACAACAGCGGCATTGTTGCGCGCCGTCAGCTCGCCATCCACCGCTGGCGTCGCGAATTGCAGCACGTTCATGCCGCCGTGAGGCAGATCGACCGGCAGTTCGATATCCTGCCCCACCGGCACGTCGAAAGGCAGCGGCTCTGCTCCGTCGATACTGATCGTCAGGGGCACGGTGGGAACACCCGCCGGCGCCGCGCCCTGATCCTCGATCCGCAGCGTCAGGGTCACGGGTTCGCCCAGAATGGCAAAGGCGGGGGCGTTGGAGACGACCAGCCTCCGGTCCCAGTCATCAGGCTGGCCCGTCAGCAAGGCGTGCAATGGTGCAGGTAGCGCCGGGGTCCGCTCCAGATCGTGCAACCGCCCGTCGGTCAGCAGGATGGTCCCCGCGATCCGGCCCTGCGGTTCTTCGGCCAAGGCCTCGGACAGGCCGGTCATCAGCAACGTGCCACCGTCGCCTTCGCCGTCACCGACCGTGACGACCCGTAGTTCCGTGTTGTCCAGCCGGGCGACCTCTGCCCGGACATTGGCGATGGCCGTCTGCGTTTGCGCGGGCCGGTCGCTCAGGCGCTGGCTGGCGGACTGGTCGACGACAAGCACCACGATGTCGGACAGTGCCTCACGCTCCTCTGACTGGACCGCCGGGTTCAGCAGTGCTGCCAGCAGCGCCAACCCCGCGAGCCCGCGCAGCCACCATCCCGGCAGCCGCCGCCAGATCGCCAGCGCGATCCCCGAAACAACCATAGTCGCCACGACGTAGATCGCCAGAAGCGGAAGCAGCGGGTCGAGAACGATTGTTCCGGTCATTGCGCGGGTCCCCTGCTTCTTCTCGTCTCAAATACCTTCGCCGGAGGCATTTCACCCGAGCCGCGCGCGCGTCGTCCGGTCATTGACCCAACCTCTCCAGCAGGTTCGGCACATGCACTTGGTCGGATTTGTAGTTGCCGGTCAGCACATGCATGATCAGGTTCACCCCGAAGCGATAGGCGTACTCGCGCTGGACTTCTCCGGCCTGACCGCGACCGACCGGGAACATCGAATTGCCGCGCGCATCGACCGCCCAGGCCCTCGCCCAGTCGTTGCCGCCGATCACCACCGGCGTCACGCCGTCGTTGAGGTTGCGGAAGGGCATGCCGTCCGCCAGCTCCGCATCGGGCGGTGCCGCCTCGACCCAGACGTCGCGGCTGTCGGTCCGGCCCGGGAAATCCTGCAGAAGGTAGAAGGTCCGCGTCAGAACGTGATCCTCTGGGATCGGCTCCAGCGGTGGAATGTCCAGGGTGCGGGCGATCGCCTGCAACTGCCGCCCCTCGGGGCTGGCAGAGCCGAAGTGCGCGGTATCCGCGTCGCGGGTGTCGAACAGGATCATGCCGCCGGTTCGCAGGTAGCGGTTCAGCTTGGCATAGGCCTCGCGGCTGGGCAGCGGCGCATTCGGCACGACGGGCCAATAGAGGAACGGAAAAAAGGCCAGTTCGTCGGTCTCGAGGTTGACGGCCATCGGTGCGGCCGGCTCGATCGAGGTGCGGCGTGTTAGCGTGTCAGACAGGCCGCGCAGCCCGGCCTCTGAAATCTCGTCGGTCTGCGGGTCACCGGTCAGGATGTAGCCCAGAACCACGTTGCTGGTCGCGGCGATGGCGAAATCGTCGGCTGCGGCATTGGGCGGGGTCTGGGCGCGCGTGGCATGCGGCGCAAGTCCCAGCAGCAGCCCCAAGGTCAGCGCCGCCGCGACATCAGCGCGTGGCCCGCGCAACCGCCCGCCGACAGCGAGCGAGGCAATCACGTCGATCATCAAGAGCGCCAGCGCAGCGGCCAGCAGGGCGCCTTTCAGCGGCGTCTCTCGGGCGACGTCCAAACCTTCCACTGGGACGCGGGCGGGCCACTGGGCTGTCGCGAGGACGGTATCGGGCCCCGCGACATTCACGGCGATCCGCGCATCTTCACTGGCATAAAGACCCGGGGGCAAGTCCGGGCCAACGACGCCCAGCGCCAGCATCTCGCCGGCAATCCCAGCCTCTGATGTCGCATCGTCAAGCCGCCCGAAGGCATCCAGTCGGGCCTGCGGCAGCCAGACCGTGCCTTCCAGCGCTTCGGCATCCGGCGCGGTGGGGCGGGTGGAAATCGCGAGCCGTTCCAGCATCTGCACGAAAAGTCCGGAAAGCGGGAGCGTCGACCATTCGGCGTTCGCCGTGACGTGAACCAGCACCACCTGGCCTTCACCCATCGTCTTGCGCGTGACCAGCGGCGTACCGTCGGCAAGCTGTGCGATGGACCGGTCGGCCAGCGTCGGATCCGGCTGGGCCACGACCTGTGACGCAACCGTCACGTCAGCAGGGATTGCGAGGCCGAAGAATGGCGAGCCTTCGGGAAAAGCCGCCAGCGCTTTCGGCTCTCCCCAACTCATTGCGCCTCCGACACTGCGGCCCCCGGCGCGCAGGCGAACGGGTAGCAATGGATCTTCTGTCGTGCGGCCCACGTCGGACGCGGCCAGCCGTGGCCCGGCAAAGCGCAATAACAGGCCGCCCGCTTCGACCCATTGCACGAGGCCGTCTTCCTCGGTCGGGGACAGATTGGCGACATCGGCCAGCACGATCACGTCGGGGTTTGCCAGCAGCACGTCGTCCAGCGTGCCGTCGATCAGGTCGGCGGTCGGGCTCAGCGCCTCGCGCAAGTAATAGAGCGGCGACAGCAGGTCGAGCCCTTCAGCCTCTCCTCCTCCGGCGATCAGTGCCACTTCGCGCCGCCGCAGGGCATCGTCGGTCAACGTGACGGCCCCTGCCGAGCGGGTGGCGGCGACGGCGAAGCGGGTGACGCGGTTGCGCAGTTCGGGGGGTAGGGACAGCGTGACATCACCGATGCCCTCGCCAGCTTCAAAAGCCATGTCGACGCTTGCCAAGACACGTTCCGCTCCCGCGGGATCGAGGCCGATGGCTTGCACGGGCACGGTCAGTGCCGGCCCGGTCGGAGTGCGGGTGGCGGACAACATGATGTTGCCGTCGACGAACTGGGCCGGTCGCAGGGCGACCGTGCTGCGCGGTGTCTGGAAGACCGTCACGCGGCCATGGCGTTCCAGTGCCTCCAGCAGAGGTGCACGGCTGTCTCGTGCCAATCCGTCCGACAGCCAGAAGGTATCGAAGGTTCCTGTCAGCGTGTCGGCGAAAGTCGTCAAGGCCACAGTGTCGGGTTCCCATGGGGCGGGTCCAAGGTTCGGCAGGCCTCGCGCCGCGATCTCGGCCGACTGGAATGTGGGACCATCGACAGGCAGGTCGGTCAGTGTCACGACGGCTGCGGTCCGCCCCGAACGGGCGGCATTGTCAAGCAGGGCGCCGATACGGTCGGTGCGGGCCTGCCAGTCGCTGGCATCGGCCCAGGTTCCGTCGGCAACGATCAGCAGCGGATCGGTCCCCGCGCGGGTGTCCTGCGGGTTCAGGATGGGCCCGGCAAACCCGATGATGACCGCAGCGATAGCGGCCAGCCGAAGCAGCAGCAGCCACCATGGCGTGCGGTCGGACTGGCTGTCGGCATCGGTCAGGCCCAGCAGCAATACCACGCCGGGAAAGCGGCGCCGGATCGGCGCGGGCGGTACAGCGCGCAGCAGGATCCACAGGACCGGCAGCGCGATCAGACCCAGCAGGAGCCATGGCGCGGTGAAGCCGAGGGGGCCGAGGGTGAACATCAGGCGGGCCTTGTGATTTGGGCGACGTCCTGGGGCTCTGCCCCAGACCCCGAGGTATTTGTGACGAGAAGAAGGGGGGCCCCGGTCATGCGGGCTGGGCGAGGGATTGATAGAGCCAGAGCAGCGACTGTGTGGCGGGGGCGTCTGTGTGGTGGGTGCTGAATTGCCAGCCGGTCGTGCGTGCCAGTTGAGTTAGGCGGTCTTTGCGCTGTGCGAGGCGGTCGAGGTAGCGCGATCGGAGGTCGCCGGCCTTCAGCGTCTCGTGCTGCAGGGTGCCGGACATGGATTCGAAGACGGTGCGCCCGTCGAAGGGAAAGGCTTCCTCCTGCGGGTCGAGGATCTGCACCAGGGCGCCACGCACGCCGCGGTCGGCAGCACGGGTCAGCGCGTCTTCGACTGGCGCGATGTCACCGAGAAAATCCGAGACGAAGACCGCACGCGAGTGAGGGATGAGGCCGCGCACCTCTGGCAAGGCGTAGTCGGCGTCGTCGTCCCGCGCCAGCAAGGCGGCCATCTGCGCGATCTGCCCCGTGCCCCGCCGTGGTGGCAGGTCGCTGCCGGTCATGCCGACGCGTTCTCCACCCCGGATCAGCAGGATCGCGCAGGCCAACACCAGCGTGCGGGCGACAGTCGCCTTTTCGGGGAGCTTGTCGGTCGAGGCAAAGCGCATCGATGCACCACGGTCGCACCACAGCACGACGGACTGCGCAATCTGCCATTCCTTGTCCTGCACGAAACTGGCGTCGGACCTCGCCGAGCGGCGCCAATCGATGCTGCGCGCGTGGTCTGTCGATTGGGCCGAGCGATATTGCCAGAAAGTGTCGCCAGTGCCCGCCCGGCGGCGCCCGTGATCGCCCAGGATCACCGTACTGGCCAGATGCTCTGCCGCCGCCAGCAGCGGGGGCAGGGCACTGGCCTGTGCCTCGGCGCCGGCGCGCAGGGTCAGCGCATCGGTCATGCGGCGCGGGCGGTCCGGGTCGCGTCGGCGGCGATGCCATCGATGAGGGCATCCAGGTTCTCTCCCCGCGCGCGGGCGGCGAAGGACAGAGCCATGCGATGCTTCAGCACCGGGGCTGCCATCACGCGCACATCGTCGGGGGTGGGGGCGAGGCGACCTGCCAGCAGCGCCTGCGCCCGGACGCACAACATCAGGGCCTGTGCGGCACGGGGGCCGGGTCCCCAGCTGACGGCATTGCGCACAGCGGCGGGGGCGTCGGCATCGGGGCGGCAGGCGCGCACGAGGTCGAGGATCATCTCCACGATAGCATCGCCCACGGGCATCCGCCGCAGCAGCAACTGCGCCTCCAGCAATTCATCGGCGGTAAAGACCGCTGTAGACTGCGCCTCGACCGCACCGGTGGTGGCGATGAGGATGTCTCGCTCCGTCGCCCGGTCCGGATAGGGGACATCGATCTGCACCAGGAAGCGGTCGAGCTGCGCCTCGGGCAGGGGATAGGTGCCTTCCTGCTCGATCGGGTTCTGGGTGGCGAGGACGTGAAAAGGCTTGCCCAAGGGCCGATGCTGGCCCGCGATGGTGACTTCCCTTTCCTGCATGGCCTGCAGCAGCGCCGACTGCGTGCGGGGCGAGGCACGGTTGATCTCGTCCGCCATCAGAAGCTGGCAGAAGATCGGGCCTTCGACGAAGCGGAACTGGCGGGTGCCGTCGGCCATGCTGTCCAGCACCTCAGACCCTAGAATATCGGCGGGCATCAGATCTGGCGTGAACTGGATCCGGTTACCATCAAGGCCCATGACGGTCGACAATGTGTCCACCAGCCGCGTCTTTCCCAGCCCCGGCAGGCCGATCAGCACCGCGTGCCCGCCACAGATCAGGGCGGTCAGCGTCAGATCGACGACGCGATCCTGGCCAAGGAAGCGGCTGGCGATCGAGGACCGGGCCTGACCCAGTTTCACCCCGAGCGTTTCGATCTTCGCGACCAGATCGTCGGTGTCGGACATGACAATGCTCCCTGCAACTCTATGTCTGGCATAGCAGCATTTATTCCGGTTGGCCCCAATGGCAAAAGCAACGAACGCACAAAAGAACGTGACCCCCGACGCAGAGGGACTCGCGGCGGCGGCGCAGAAGGCGCAGTCGGGCAAGGGGCTTCCGCCGGTGCATCTGTGGAACCCGCCCCATTGCGGCGACATCGACATGCGCATCGCGCGCGACGGGACCTGGTTCTATCAGGGGACACCGATCGGTCGTCCGGCGCTGGTAAAGCTCTTCTCGACTATCCTGCGGCGCGACGACGACGATTATGTCCTTGTCACCCCCGTCGAGAAGGTAGGGATCACGGTCGAGGACGCGCCTTTCGTTGCTGTCGATTTCCAGCGCACAGGTGGTGATCTGGTCTTCGAAACGAACGTCGGGGATCGTGTCACTGCGGATGCCGCACATCCGATCCGCGTTACCCGAGATGCCGAGACCGGGGAACCGTCTCCCTACGTCCTCGTCCGCGACAGGCTCGAGGCACTGATCGACCGCAAGAGCTTTTACCGCCTTGTCGAGATGGGAGAGAACGCGCCGATCGATGGTATCGACTGGTTCGGTTTGCGATCCGCAGGCGAGTTCTTTCCCATCATTCCCGCAGCAGATTTGCCTGATCAGGATTGAACGGGCTGAAAGGTCATGGTCACCACGTAACCGTCGGAAGTGCTTTGCCGGTCGACCCGTGCCGCAATCTGCTGCGCGGAGGCATCCATGATGCGCAGGCCAAGGGACGTCAGCGCGTCGGGTTTGGCCAGTTCCTCTGTCGCGCCGACGCCGTTGTCGCGACAGGTCATGCGCACCTCACCTTCCGGCGTATAAGCCAGCGTGACGGTAATCTGGCCTTTCCGATCTTCCGGGAAGGCATGCTTGATGGCATTGGCGACACATTCCGATGCCACCACGGCCAGCGCCGTCGCCTCGGTCGAGGCCAGTTCGAAATCGGCGATATCGGTCTTGATCGAAACGTGGTCGGGGCAGGTCGCCGAAAGGTGGTTGAGGACGCCGCCAAGGAAGGGCTTCATCTTGACCTGCGCGATGCTGCTGGACTGATGCAACTCGCGGTGCAAGGCCACGATGGCCGCAACCCGCCGCTCGATCGCGGCAAAGGCGGTCAGGGCATCGGGATCCTTGATCTTGCCGGCATAGAGCCGGATCAGCGACTGTACAGTCTGCAGGGAATTCTTGACGCGGTGATCCATCTCGCCGCGCAGGATTTCCTGATTGCGCAAGGTGCGACGAAGTTCGAGTTGCGTCATCACCTGATTGGCCAGAGTGCGCAGGGTCTGGCGCTGCAGGTCTGTCAGCGTCCGGGGTTTATCGTCCAGCACGCAAAGGGTGCCGATCGGCAGTCCATTGTGGGCCTTCAACTGGACACCGGCATAAAAGCGCATCCCCTGTTCCGTCACCACCAGGTGATTGTCGAGGGTGCGTGGGTCCAACGTCGTGTCGTGAATTTCGAGGATGTCTTCCTGCAGCAGGGCATGACCGCAGATCGCGTTTTCGCGTGCGGTCTCGGTCCCGGCAAAACCTTGCGACGCCTTGAACCATTGCCGCGTCTCCTCGACCAGGGACACGAGCGAAACCTTCGTTTCGCAGATGCGCGAGGCTAGCGCGACGATCTCGTCGAAATCGGCATCGGAGGGGGTGTCGATGATGTCATAGTCCGCAAGGGTGCGCAGACGGTCGTTTTCGGAAGGGTGAAGAGGCGCGCGCATGAGGCCTTATCCAGACGAAAGATCAGGAGAACGGAACTATGTCGCCTGACATACGGCGCACCGTCGCTGTGGACAACCCGGCAAAAAGGTCATCGTTGAAAGTCGCCGACCACCGTGCGGGTGGCCGGCCTGTGGTGACCTGGCAGTGTCAGATGCTTGTGCAGATGTATTTCATTTCAAGGTAGTCGTCGGTGCCGTGATGGCTACCTTCGCGGCCAAGACCTGACTGCTTGACGCCGCCGAAAGGCGCGACCTCTGTGCTGATGATGCCCGTGTTTACGCCGACGATGCCGTATTCCAGCGCCTCCTGCACCTTGTACACGCGGGACAAGTCCTTGGCGTAGAAGTAGGAGGCGAGGCCGAAGATCGTGTCATTGGCCATGGCGATCACCTCGTCCTCGTCCTCGAACATGAAGAGCGGTGCAAAGGGTCCAAAGGTTTCTTCGGTCGCGACTTTCATGTCCTGAGTGGCATGGGTCACGATGGTGGGTTGGAAGAACTGGCCCCCCAATGCGTGTTCCTCACCGCCCGTCAGCAGTTTGCCACCCTTGTCGAGCGCGTCCTGCAGATGCTCCTTCACTTTTTCCTTGGCAGAAGGCTCGATCAGCGGGCCCAGTTCGGTGCCGTCTTCGAGGCCGTCGCCGACCTTCAGTTTCTCGACCGCCACCTTCAGTTTCCGTGAAAATTCGTCGTAGACGCCCTTCTGGACATAGATGCGGTTGGCGCAAACGCAGGTCTGTCCGTTGTTGCGGAATTTGCAGGCGATTGCGCCTTCGACGGCAGCATCGATGTCGGCATCATCGAAAACGATGAAGGGCGCGTTTCCGCCGAGTTCCATCGAGCATTTCATCACCTGGTCTGCCGCTTGCTTCAGCAGGATGCGACCGACTTCGGTGCTGCCGGTAAAGGTCAGCTTGCGCACGATCGGGTTCTCGCAGAACTCCTTTCCGACCTCGGAGGACGAGGACGAAGTGACAACCGAAAACACGCCCTTCGGCACACCGGCTTCTTCGGCCAGCTTGCCCATTGCCAGCGCCGAAAGCGGCGTCAGCGACGCCGGGCGCACGACGAAGCCGCAGCCGACAGCCAAAGCGGGTGCGACCTTGCGGGCAATCATGGCGTTCGGAAAGTTCCATGGTGTGATTGCGGCGGCGACGCCGATGGGCTGCTTGATGACGGTGATGCGCTTGTCCGGGCCGTGACCGGGAATCGTTTCGCCATAGATCCGCTTGGCCTCTTCGCCGAACCATTCGATGAAGCCGGCGCCATAGGCGATCTCGCCCCGGCTTTCGGTCAGTGGCTTGCCCTGTTCGGCGGTCATGATGATCGCCAGATCTTCTTGGTTTTCCATCATCAGGTCGTACCACTTGCGCATGACGGCGGCGCGAGCCTTCCCGGTCAGGGCAGCCCACGCCTTGCGGGTCTTGTCCGCAGTCTCGATCGCGCCACGGATCTCTTCACGGCTAAGGTCGGGGACCGTGGCGATCACGTCGCCCCGCGCGGGGTTCACGACGTCGATGGTCTTGCCGGATTTTGCATCCACCCATTCGCCGGCGAGAAAGGCCTTCTGGCATAGAAGATCGGGACGCTTCAGCTGGCTGGCGAGGTCGGTTGTCTGGTCAAGCATGGTGCTCTCCGTTTTCCGGGACGTGTTACTGCGGGCATATAGGATGGCGCGCGGAAAGGGAAATGAGGATGGCGCTTGCGCCGCATAATGACGGCAGCCACTACCGACTGTGGTGATCGAAGGGCGCAGCGTTTCGATCGTTCCGAAGGACTTAGCACCAGAATGCTGTCATCCGCAGCGCTGGCGATATGTCGGCAGCAGATCGGTGTCATCAGGGGTCGCATGATAGATGCCGCGCGCAATGGCCCGGGCCATGCAGTTCGCGGCGGCATGGCCGAGCCAGGCGAGGTCGTCACAGGCGACGCTTCCATGGCTGACGGCAAAGATCAGGTCGCCATCGAAAGGCGTGTGACTGGGCACCAGCGCCCGGGCGAGACCATCATGGGCGGCCGTTGCAAGCCGCGTGCATTGCGCTTGCGTCAACCGCGCGTTCGTGGCGACGATGCCTATGGTCGTATTACGCGCATCGCCTTTCATGGCCGGACGGCCTCGTGGGTAATCCACGGCGGGGCCTCGACCGCCGAACTCGCCATCCCGCTCGAATGGAGCAGCCCAGAAATGAGGGCCGCCGTCGACGGTGGCCGATCCCAGCGCGTTGACGGCCACTAGCGCGCCGACGATCACGCCGTTCGGCAAGGCGTAGGAGGCTTGGCCAAGGCCCCCCTTCAACGTTGCCGTCGTGGCGCCGTAGCCAGCCCCGACCGTCCCCAGCGCGGGGGCGTTGTTTGCACTTGCCAGCGCAGCGGCCCCAAGGGCGGCATAGGGGTTCGTCGTCCAGTCCTTGGCGCCACCGTTCATCAGATCGAACAGGATCGCGGCGGGTACGATGGGCACGCGCTGGTCGCCTACCGCAAAACCGCGGCCCTGTGCCCGCAGGGCGTTGGCAACCCCCGATGCCGCATCGAGGCCCAGTGCCGATCCGCCTGACAGCACCAGCGCGTCGACCTGTTCCACCAACTTGTCGGGGGCCAGAAGATCGGTTTCCCGTGTGCCCGGCGCGCCGCCCATGACGTGAACGCCGCAGATGAATGGTGTATCCGCTGTCAGGACCGTAACGCCGGACTTGATAGCCGCGTCATGGGCATGGCCGACCCGCAGGCCCGGCACATCGGTGACAAGGTTGTGCATTTTCAGACCCGGACGTTGATGTGGCCAAGATAGGCCAGATGCCGGGTGTCATCGAGAGTATAGGGGAAACCGCCGAAGGCGTTTTCTGTGATCAGGATCAGCGTGTCATCCCCCGCAAGGCGCAACAGGACATCGTCTGCCTCTTCAGCGGTCAAAAATTCCAGCAGGCGGGTCTGTATGTCACCGTGAATCACCTCGACCTCTGCCTCGTCGATGAAGGCGCCGCTTAACTCCTGCGTCAACGGACTGGGAAGATCGGTGCCCGGCGGTGCAGAGCAGAAGGCATCGGCAGCCGCCTGATCCCGGAAATTCGCGCCGAAAAGGTGAAGTTGCAGATGCTCCTCGTCCAGTTGAACCGGGCGATGCGGTTCTTCCAGTCGGGTGCTTTCCGACGGGATCAGCTTGACCGCATCCCGCAGGCCGCGCCGCGCGATGTAGCGCAGCAGTCGGTTCATCAGGGTATTGACGTTCATCGCGCTTCGCTCTCCGTCGTCGACCGTTGCCGACCCGACGATGGCATGGCCGGCACCGGGCTTGCGACGGACGCGGCGCAGGCCGCTGGCAAGACGCAGGATCCGTCGATGCGCCAGACTGACGCGCGGGGCCTTGCCTTGCAAGGGCTTTGGCGTAAGCTGGCAGACGCGTGTGGCGATGGCGTCGCCACGCAGTTCACGCTGTCGTCCTGAACGCCGGGACCTTTCGGGGTCTTGCTTCGGTCCCGTGGATCAGGGGTCTACCATGAACCGTCCGGAATTCTACCGCTTTCATCAGGGCGATCGCGTCCTGCCATTCGCCGCAGCCGAATACGATGCCCGGCTGGGGGGCCTGCGTCGTATAATGGTCCAAACGGGTGTGACCGCCTGTGTCCTGACGTCGATGCATAATATCGCCTACTACAGTGGGTTCCTCTACTGCAGTTTCGGGCGCCCGTACGGCCTTGTCGTCACGGCGACAGACAGCGTCACGATCAGCGCCGGCATCGATGCAGGCCAGCCGTGGCGGCGCTGTCATGGCGTAAACATCACCTATACCGACTGGGCGCGCGACAACTACTGGCGGGCCATCCGCTCGGTCACGGGCGTTGGTGGCCATATCGGAATCGAGGGCGATCATCTGACCCTGACCCAGCGCGACAAACTGGCAGCTTTCCTGACCCCCGCCAGCGTCATCGACATCGCAGGCCACACGATGACGCAGCGGATGACCAAGTCGCCGGCCGAGCGGGACCTGATTCGCGCCGGCGCCGCGGTGGCCGATATCGGCGGATATGCCATGCGCGAAGCGATCCGGCCCGGCGTGCGAGAGTTCGACGTCGCCATGGCAGGCCGCAATGCGATGGAGTTGGAAATTGCCCGGCGCTTTCCTCAGGCAGAGTATCGCGACACATGGGTCTGGTTCCAGTCCGGCATCAACACCGACGGCGCCCACAACCCGGTGACGGCACGGAAGCTCATACCCGGCGATATCCTTTCCCTGAACGCTTTTCCGATGATCAGCGGCTACTATACGGCGCTGGAACGCACCCTTTTTCTAAGCGAGGTCGATAACGCCTCGCGCGCGGTGTGGGAGGCCAATGTCGCCGCGCATCGTTACGGCATGAGCCTGCTGAAACCGGGCATCTCCTGCGCAGAAGTGACGCAAGCCATCAACGCCTTTCTGGAAGACCGTCACCTGTTGCAGTACCGGACGGACCTTCGGCTACGGCCATTCCTTCGGCATCCTGTCGCATCACTATGGGCGAGAAGCCGGTCTGGAGTTGCGCGAAGATATCGATACTATTCTGGAGGCAGGAATGGTCATCAGCATGGAGCCAATGTTGACGGTTCCCGAAGGCCGTCCGGGCGCCGGCGGATACCGGGAGCATGATATCCTCATCATTACCGAAGACGGTGCCGAAGATGTCACAAAGTACCCGTTTGGCATCGAATTCAACGTGATCTGACACCAGATCACGGCGTTCCATTGCCATTCCGTGCGGGGCTGCTAGGTAGCGCTGAAGCTAATTTATGGTGCTGCCCCATGACACTGACCTTGAATCTGTCCCGCCGGTCCTTCGGGGCCATGATGATCGCCTCGACCGCCGCCGCCTGCGCGCCGCGGGTGCCGGACTCCGGCGTCGCGGATGCGGCGCCGAACTATCTGCCCGAATACGCCCCACTGCTGGACGCCGGCTACGACCTGCCGGCGATCCCGCTGGAATACACATCCGGCGTCAATCGCCGGATGGAAGGCCTCTATACGGGCGAAGCGCCTGCCGGGTCGATCGACGTCGATCCCTATGCAAAGTTCCTCTACCACGTTCGCTATGACGGGACCGCGACGCGCTATCCCGTCGGTGTCGGGCGTCAGGGTCGGACCCTGTCCGGGCTGGCGACCATTCAGGACAAGAAGGCGTGGCCGGGCTGGACACCGACCGCCAACATGCTGCGCACCGAACCCGAGGTCTACGGCGGATTCCGCAACGGGATTCCCGGCGGCCTGCGCAGTCCGCTCGGGGCCCGCGCGCTTTATATCTATCGGAACGGCAAGGACACCTACTACCGTGTCCATGGCACCAACGACTTGGAAAGCATCGGCAATTCCGGTTCTGCCGGCTGCATCCGCATGTTCAATCAGGACATCATCCACCTCTATAACAACGTGTCCCTGCCGATGACGATCAACATCCGTTCGGCCGAGGAATCGTTGCGCGTCGACCCGGAATATTACAACCGGGGCCGCGAACTGCCGCCGACGATCATCAGCCCGGATGAATTGCTGGGCCAGGAAGCGGTGTCGAACGACCGCGCGCCCGATCTGTCGCAACTCGCCTCGAACTGACAGGCGGAGCAGTGGATGGTGGCATGATCAATGCCATTATTCCTGCCCTGACCTTGTCGGGTCTGACAGGTCTCTATTTTGTCTCCGCCTATTTGCAGGCCGGGGGTCACCCTTCAGGCGCTGCCTGATCGGGGCGCCCCGGGGCTGCTGACCTATTACGGTAAACGCGGCCTCAGCGCCGGGATCATCTGGGCGCCGATGATGGGCCTGTCGCTGGTGGGATTAAAGCGCAAGTAGGGCCATGCGCCGTGATAAGGCGTGTGAGGGGGCCATAAAAAAGCCCGCCCGCTACATCTGACCGACGTGCCGAGTGTCAGGCTCCGTAAGGGATCCAGATGTTCCGCACCTCAGTCGCATGGGTCAGGATGGATTTGGTGTTGTCCAGCGTCCAGTCGAGTGTGCCGCACCACGTTCGCTTGAGGTTGCCCGCCGCAGCGGTTTCGACCGTCCTCGTCAACGCGGGATTGGCAAAGGACCAGACCGCATCGATATCCATGTGCCGGGCCATCGGATCGGCCAAGTCTGCAGGGTCTCCCGTCAAAATGTTCACCACGCCTCCCGGCACATCGGAGGTGTCGATGACCTGATAGAAATCTGTCGCCGCTAGCGGGAAGGGCCGTGATGCTACCATGACGACGCGATTGCCCATCGCGATGGCGGGGGCCATCAGGCTGACAAGGCCCAGCAGCGGGTGATCGTCAGGACACAGGATCCCGATCGTTCCGACAGGCTCCTTCATCGCCAGCGCCACGCCGCGAATCGGCACGTCGTGGACCTGCCCGTCATACTTGTCGGCCCATGCGGCCGCGCTGAACAGCCGGTTGATACTGGCAGAGACCTCTGCCGCACCATCCTGGCCAGTCAGTGCGGCCACACGATCCGCAAACTCGTCGGCGCGGGCAGAAAGGTTTTCAGCCATGTAGTACAGGATCTGCGCCCGCAGATGACCGGTCGACGTGCCCCAGCCTTTCGCAGCGTTGCAGGCCTCGACCGCATTGCGCAGGTCCTTGCGGTTGGCAAGGCCGGCATGGCCCAGCAGCTTGCCGTTTGCGCCGAAGACCGCGCGGGAATAGCCGCCGTCCGGCCGCGCCTGCTTGCCGCCGATGTATAGCTTGGCAGTCCGGTCGAGGCCGTCTGCCGCACCTTCGCCAGCGAAGGCCGCGACCGGTTGCGCCTGCGGCGCGGTCGCGCGGGGCTTGGTGTAGCCTTCCAAACCTTCCCAGCCGCCCTCGCGCCCGAAGCCACTTTCGCGGACCCCGCCGAAGCCTGCGGCGGCGTCCATCATGTTCGTGCCGTTGACCCAGACGATCCCGGCAGCCAGTTTGGGCGCGACGTCAAGCGCCAGATTGATGTTCTCTGACCAGACCGAGGCCGCGAGGCCGTAGCGGGTGGAATTTGCGATCTCCACCGCTTCTGCGGGCGTGCGGAATGTCGTGGCGACCAGCACGGGGCCGAAGATCTCCTGCTGCATCAGCGGCGAGGCGGGCGACAGGCCGGTGATCAGCGTGGGTGGAAAGAAGCAGCCATCGGGCGCCTGCGTCTGATAGGTCTCACCCTCCGGGTGGGCGGCCAGCATGTCCGCGATGCGGGCCCGCTGACGCGGATGGACGATGGCGCCGATGTCGATGCACTTGTCGAGAGGATCACCGATGCGCAACTTGTCCATGCGGGCGCGCAGCTTGGCGTGAAACGCATCGGCGATGCCTTCCTGTACCAGCAGCCGCGACCCGGCGCAGCAAACCTGCCCCTGATTGAACCAGATCGCGTCGACGACGCCCTCGACGGCGGAGTCGATGTCTGCGTCCTCGAATACGATGTAGGGGCCCTTGCCGCCGAGTTCGAGCGACAGCGCCTTGCCGGTGCCGGCGGTCAATTCCCGAATGCGGCGGCCGACGGCGGTGGACCCGGTGAAGGCGACCTTGTCGACGTCCGACGTGACGATCATCTCGCCCACTTCGCCGTCGCCGGTCACGATGTTGACGACGCCCGGCGGAACGCCGGCTTGGTTACAGATGTCGGCAAACAGAAGCGCCGTCAGAGGTGTCCATTCCGCAGGCTTCAGGACGACGGTGTTGCCCATGGCGAGCGCCGGCGCGATCTTCCACGCAAGCATCAGAAGGGGGAAATTCCAGGGAATTATCTGCCCGCAGACGCCAAGCGGCTGCCGGTCGGGCAGTTCCGCGTCCATGATCTGCGCCATGCCGGCGTGGTAGTAGAAGTGACGGATCGCCTGCGGCACATCGATATCACGGGATTCGCGGATCGGTTTGCCGTTGTCGAGCGTTTCCAGCACGGCGAACAGCCGCGACTGCTTCTGCAGGATGCGCGCCAGCGCATAGAGCACCTTCGCGCGCGCATTGCCGTCCTTGGCCCAGGCGGGCTGCGCGGTGCGGGCGGCTGTTACCGCTGCATCGATGTCCGCCTGCGTGCCTTGGGTTACCTGTGCCAGCAACGCGTCGGTCGCCGGGTTCATCACGGCGAAAAGGGTGCCGGGGGTGGTCCAGGCGCCATCGATGAAATGGCCGAAGTCACCCTTCGACGCGAGCCATGCCAGCGCCTCCTTGCTGCTTTCGGGTGCGGGGCCGTAGTCCATGGTGTCGAAGATCTCCTTGACGGTCATGTCGCCTGTCCTCGCTTTTTTCCAAATACTCAAAGACCGGCCTCAGCCGATCGCGTGACGCCAACCTGCGGAGTAGCTGCCGGTCACGTGGTGTTCCAGCTGGCGCTCGATGTCGCCCAGAAGCGACGATGCGCCGAAGCGGAACAGGTCCGGCTGTAGCCAGCGGTCGCCCAGTTCGTCCTTGATCATCGACAAATAGACCAGCGCGTCCTTCGCCTTGCTGATGCCGCCAGCGGGCTTGTAGCCGATATGGATGCCGGTGCGGTCGTGAAAGTCGCGGATCGCGCGGATCATCGTCAGCGTCACGGGCAGGGTCGCATTGACCGATTCCTTGCCGGTGGAGGTCTTGATGAAATCGGCCCCCGCCATCATGCAGACCAGGCTCGCGCGGGCGACGTTGCGCAGGGTGCCGAGTTCGCCGGTCGCAAGGATCGCCTTGACGTGGGCGTCACCGCAGGCCGCGCGCATTTCGGCCATCTCGTCATAGAGCGCCTTCCAGTTGCCGGTCAGGACATGGCGGCGCGAGATCACGATGTCGATTTCCTCGGCGCCGGCCGCGACGCTTTCGCCGATCTCTGCGATGCGCAGGTGGAAGGGCGACAGGCCGGCGGGGAAGCCGGTCGAAACGGCGGCGACGGGGATGCCGGAGCCTTCCAGCGCATCGACGGCGGTGGCGACCATGTCATGATAGACGCACACGGCACCCGTGGTCAGGCCGGTCATGCCGAGCGCATCGAGGATATCGGGCGCGACGGGCTGGCGTGCCTTTGCACACAGTCGGCGGACGCGGCCCGCGGAATCGTCGCCGGACAATGTTGTAAGGTCGATCAGGCTGATCGCCTTGCACAGCCATGCGGCCTGATGATCCTTCTTCACGCTGCGACGGCCCGGCAGCGTAGAGGCGCGGCGTTCGATGGCCGAGGTATTGGCCTGTGCACGCATCACCCAGTCCATATCCAGCGCCATGCCGGGGTTGCGCGGCAGATGATCGTGTTGGGTCATGGCGGCGCTCCGTCGGACAATGGGGTCTTGTGACACGGATTTGACCGATTGGTCAATTACGGGGTGGGCTGAACGACGTCACGTTGGAACTGCTGTCGGTACTGCAGCGGCGTGACACCGAAATGGGCACGGAACAGCTTGTGGAAATGCGACAGATTGTTGAGGCCGATCGCCTCGGCGATGACCGGCAAGGGCTCGTTGTCGCTGGTCAGGGCGCGGGCAGCGCGCGTCATGCGGATGCGGTTTATATAGGCCGTCGGCGTCTGCCCCAGCCAGCGTTGCAGGCTGCGGCTGACGTGCGGGTGGCTTTGTCCCGTCAGCGCCACAAGCCCTGCGGCACCCTCGCGGTAGACGGCGGGATCATGGGCGGCGGCGCAGGCCCGATGCAACCAGACCGGCGCAGCGATCGGCAGACCGGTGTCATTGCGGGCGAGGTCCGCCAGAAGCGGCAAGAGAAAGGCCTCTGCGGCGAGCGTATCGTGCGGGCCGCGTTCGAGCAGATTCGCGGCGTGGTTCAGCGCAGTCAACTGGTGCATGTCGCGGTGGATTTGACCCGGGCTGTCAGCTGCCTGCCAGAAGGTCAGCGGCGGAAGTCTGGCGTCGAGATCGTCCACCAGTTCGGGGTGTAGCGCGACGGCGACAACGAGTGCAGCGTCACCCTTGCCTTGCAGTGCGTGCGTCTGACCGGGGCGCAGCAGGATCAGCGCGCCTTCCGTCAGGGTTGCGGTGCCACCGGGCAGGTGGTGGCGGACCGTGCCGTTCTGGACCCAGAAGAGTTCGACGAAATCGTGGTCGTGCAGGGCCTTCGGGCGGGCAGAGGTCAGCACCGCACGGGTCAGGTGAATGACCGTACCGTTGGGCAGGATATCTGCGTGATGCAGGGTGTGCGATGCCATCACATCAATCTAGCACGTTTTGGACGCCCGTGCAGGGGCGACCTGACGGCGGAACGGCGCTGTTCGCGGGCGGGGCCCGCGAAGGCGCCCCGCCCGCCGTCCCATCAAGTGCCGAGCGTGATGGCGTCATCGTGGTCAAGGAATGCGAAACCGTTGCCCGGCAAGGTTAGCTTGCCCTTCGTCAAGGCGCCGCTGTGAAGGCCCGCCAGTGTCGCCGACCCGGTGAGTGTCAGCGTAAGCGGCTTCGTCGACAGGTTGAAAACGCAGGTCAGGTTGTCGTCCGCCGTGCTGCGGGTAAAGGCGAGGATGGGCTCCGGCAGGCCGATCCAGGCGGTCTTGCCGCGGGTCATGCAGGGGTGCGATTTGCGGAACGCGATGACGTCCCGATAGAAGCGCAAAAGGCTGCCTGCCTGATCCTCCTGCAGGTCAACGGCGTTCTCGAGTTGCGGCGCCTTGACCGGAAGCCACGGCGTGCCGCTGGTGAAACCGCCGTTCCTAGCATCATGTTGCCACACCATCGGCGTGCGGCAGCCGTCGCGGCCCTTGACCCCGGGCCAGAAGCGGATTGCCTGCGCGTCCTGCAGCTCGTTGTATTCCATGACGGTTTCGGTCTGACCCAATTCCTCACCCTGGTAGATGCCGATGGTGCCCTCGAAGCTCATCAGCATGGCACAGGCGAGCCGGGCCATCGCATCCTCTGACACGGCATGATGGGCCCAGCGCGTCACGTGCCGCATCACGTCGTGGTTCGAGAAAGACCACTCCGGCTGGCCATCGGGGGCACCTTTCTGGAAGCCCTGAATGCAGGACCGGAAATGGGCAGCACTGAAATCCGGACCCAGCATGGCAAAGCTGTAGGCCATGTGCAGGCGTTTCTTGCCCTTGGTGTATTGGGCCATGATGTCGATGGACCGTTGGCCCATATCGCCGACTTCCCCTACCATCATGATGTCGTCGTACTGGTCGCAAAGTGCGCGCAACCGCTCGAGGAAACCGAGGTTTTCCTTCTGGTTCTTGTTGTGAATGTTGTCCTGCATCCCGTAGAGGTCCGTCGCCATGACCTGATGGGTGGCCTTGGCTGCCGGGTTGGACCGCAGCTTCTTGTCGTGAAAGTAGTAATTCACGGTGTCGAGCCGGAAGCCGTCGAGGCCGCGGTCCAGCCAGAACTTTGCCGTCTCGAGGATCGCCTCGACGACTTCGGGATTGTGGAAATTGAGGTCAGGCTGCTGCGACAGGAAGTTGTGCAGATAGTATTGCCCGCGTGTGGCGTCGAACTCCCATGCCGGCCCGCCGAAATGGCTGTGCCAGTTGGTCGGCGGGCTGCCGTCGGGCTTGGGGTCAGCCCAGACGTACCAGTCTGCCTTCGGATTTGTGCGGTCCTTGCGGCTTTCGATGAACCACGGGTGCTTGTCGGAAGTATGGGACAGAACCTGATCGGTAATGACCTTCAGTCCCAGATCGTGGGCCTTGGCCAGCATCCGGTCGAAATCGTCCAGGCTGCCGAAGATCGGATCGATGTCGGTGTAGTCGGACACGTCATAACCCATGTCCGCCTGAGGGCTGGTGAAGATCGGCGACAGCCAGATGCAATCGACACCAAGACGCGCGACGTAGTCAAGCCGCTGCGTGATTCCGTTAAGGTCGCCGATTCCGTCGCCGGTCGTGTCCTGAAAAGATCGCGGATAGATCTGATAGATCACCGCATCCCGCCACCATTCCCGCATCAAGTTGCTCCTTACCATCTAAGCACTACCCTAGCCGTCACAGCGGCAAGCGAAAGCCGCACTGCGCCATAAATGGGGGGCGAGCGGATGAAAAGACCGACATGGGTCGGCATTGCCGGAATTACGGGCCTGTTGTGGAACGCGCTCGTGCTGTTCCAGTTCGTGGGATCCGTCGGGCGCACCGAGGGGGATTTGGTCAGCCAGGGCAGCACGGCGGCGCAAGCGGCGGCGCTGGCGCGGGTTCCGATCTGGGCCGAGGCGGGGTTCGCGCTGGGCGCGGTGGCCGGTATCGCGGGCTGCATCCTGATCGCGCGTCGCCGCCGGGCTGCCGTGCCTGTACTTGTGGTGGCACTGGTGGGTTATGCAGTGCTTTGCCTCGGAAATCTGGCGCAGGGCGTCTATGCGGTGACGGGGACCGCGCATATAAGCGTCAGCATCGCGCTGCTGGTGATCGCAGCGGCCCTCGTGGCGGCGTCGGTCCACGGCGCCCGACGCCATATTCTGACCTAAGGAGATCGCCATGCCGATCACACCTGTCGCCGATCTCGTCGCCGCCGCCCGGGCGCGGATCACGGAAGTCGATACGCCCACCCTCATGGCGATGGCCGGGGATCCCGACGTCGTCATCGTCGATATCCGCGATGTGCGCGAGCGGACGAAGGGACATATCCCCGGCAGCTTCCACGCGCCGCGCGGGATGCTGGAGTTCTGGGTCGACCCGGCCAGCCCCTATCACAAGCCGATCTTCGCCGAGGACAAGCGGTTCGTGTTCCACTGCGCCAGCGGCTGGCGATCGGCACTGAGCGTGGCGGCATTGCAGGACATGGGGTTCACTGCATCGCATCTGCGGGACGGTTTTAGCGACTGGGTCGCACAGGGCGGCGCGGTGACCGTTCCGCCTCCGCGCGATTGATCTCTCTATCGCCGCGAGCTAGACGCTGGCGGCGACACGATGGAGAGACCCAATGCGCGTGCTTGTGACGGGCGGTGCCGGATATATCGGCAGCCATACGTTGGTGGAATTGCTGGGGCAGGCGCATGAGGTCTGCGTGCTGGACAACTACGACAATTCCAGTCCCCTCGTGCTTGATCGGGTCCGCAAGCTGACAAACGGCGCCGTCATGGCGGTCGAGGGCGATGTGCGCGACGATGTCATCCTGTCGGATGTCATGTCTGACTTCCGCCCCGATGCGGTGATCCATTTCGCGGGCCTCAAGGCGGTCGGCGACAGCATGACCAATCCGCTCGGCTACTACGACGTGAACGTGAACGGCACCTTGCGTTTGTTGCGCGCGATGAATGCCGCGGGTTGCACCCGGATCATCTTCTCCTCCTCCGCCACGGTGTATGGCGAGCCGATCTATCTGCCTTACGACGAGGCACACCCCCTGAATCCGACGTCGGTCTATGGCCGGACCAAGCTGATGTCGGAACAGATTCTGACGGACTGGGCGAATGCTGGTGGCGGCAGCGCGGTGATCCTGCGCTATTTCAACCCGGTCGGGGCCCATGCCTCGGCAATCATGGGCGAAGATCCGTCGGATGTGCCCAACAACCTGATGCCCTACATCGCGCAGGTTGCGATCGGCAAACGCGCGCATCTGAACGTGTTCGGCGATGACTACGACACGCCGGACGGCACTGGACAGCGTGATTATATCCACGTGGTCGATCTTGCACGGGCGCATGTCGCAGCGCTGGACTATGCAGCAACCCATACGGGCGCGCGGCCCTTCAACGTGGGCACGGGGCAGGCCTATAGCGTCAAGCGTATGGTCGCCGCTTTCGAGGCAGCGACGGGCCGGCCGATTCCGGTCGTGATCGCGCCGCGCCGTGCCGGCGACATCGCGGCGATGCAGGCCGATGCGAGCCGCGCCCGGCAGGAACTGGACTGGCAGGCCACCCACACTTTGGAGGACATGGCCGCCAGTACCTGGGCGTGGCAATCCGCCAATCCGGACGGATACCGCAGCGCCAACGACTGACCGCTGTGCCGCCACAGCATCGCTGGAACTAAATGACGGGCTGCGCTGTTTTGTCACCAATGACATCAGCGCGACCCGGTCCGGATCTTTTGTCCGCACCCGGCCGCCCAGCCGAAGGACAGATCATGACCAATACCAATGACACGCTCCACGATGCAAAACACGAAGCCGAGGACGTCGCGCATGACGCCAAGGACCGCGCGAAATCCGTTGTCGATGACGTGACGGCGCAGGCCCGTTCCGTGGCCCACGATGCATCAGAAACCCTGCGGTCCGAAGTGACCGCGCGGGCCGACGCCGCCAAGGGTGCCGCGGCGCAAGAGGTCAGCAATGTAGCAAGCGCCCTGCGCAAGGCCGCGCAGGAAAGCCGCAGCGGCAGCGCGCAGGAGCGGACCTTTGGTCAGATCGCCGATTCGCTGGCCGACGCTTCCGACGCGATCAGCAATAAGGATCTTGGCACGGCGATCAGCGATGTAGGCGAATTCGCGCGTCGCAACCCGCTGACGTTCCTCGCCGGCGCAGCGCTGGCCGGTTTTGCCGTCAGCCGCTTCGTCAAGGCATCCGACCGGCACGCCGTTGCCACCAATTCGGATGAATTCATGCCGCCGCGCCATGGCAATGCCGATTTCGGCGGGCGGGGCTGATCATGGATCGCCAAGACCCCCGCAGCACCGGATCGTTGCTGACCGACGTCTTGGGCAGCATCGGTAATCTCCTGCGACAAGAAGTCGATCTGGCGCGTGCAGAGGTCGACGAAAACCTCAAGCGGGCCGGCGCGGCTCTGGGCCTGCTGGTAGCCGCCATCATCCTCGCCTTCATCGGGCTTTCAGTCCTCTCGACTGCGGCGATCTCTGCTCTGGTGCTCGCTGGCATCAGCCAGCTTTGGGCGACCCTTCTCGTCGGTCTCGTCGTGCTTCTGGTCGCCGTGATCATGGTGATCATCGGCCTCAAGCGGTTGAAGCTGTCCAGCATCGCACCCAGCCGTACGGCCCGCAGCCTCAAGGCCGATGCGCACATGATGAAGGAGGCCTACAATGACCGATGATCGCCGCTCGCCGACCGAGATCGAGGCGGAGATCGCCGCGGAACGTGCTAAGTTGAGTCACGATCTGGAAGCGCTGCAGGATCGCCTGACCGTGGACGGCCTGATGGACGAAGTTCGACTGCAGGTTCGCGGCCAGATCGATGCTGTGACTGCGCAGTTACGCAGTCAGATCGGCACGGTGTCGAACGAGGTCGCGGTGAACATGCGCGACCAGATCGCGACGACCGGCCGCACGGTCAGCCGGGTCGCTGCGCAGAACCCTTGGCCCTTTGCCGTCATTGGCGCTGGACTGGCATGGCTGGCGGTCAGCACGGCCATGCCCGATCGTGGCGCACGAAAGCGTCCCCGCATCGGCATGGCGCCGGTCAAGCGGACCGTTCCGACAAAGCCCGCACATTACGACAATAGTCCCGCAGACATGGCCGCCTCGCGGCTGGAGCATGAGGCGGACGACTGGGCAGCGTCGGTCCTCGACACCGGGTCAAATCCGATCCCGCCCTACGATCCCGAACCGTCTTGGGCACGCGACGATGACAGACTGACCACGTCGCGCCGTTGACCCCACCCTGCCGGCTGCGAAATCTGCCCGCCCGGCACCCGTAGAACAAAGGAAAGCAACATGAATACGTCCGCAAAAGAAATGATGAACGACGCCAAGGATAGCACGCGGGAAATGGCGAACGACGCCAGCGAATCCGCGACGGGTCTGGCTCATCGCGCCAACGAGGCGATGCACCGTGTCGGTCACGATGTCAGCGCCGAGGCGCGCCGTCTTCGCGATCGCCTTGCCGAAGGTACCGAGGGACTGTCGGAGGCCGCGCGTGAACGCGTCATTGCCGCGCGCCACCGCGCGCTCGACGCCCGCCGTCAGGCGAGCAAGGCCATGTCGGACGGTCGTGACGCCGCGTCCGATCTGTACGAGCGGCAGCCGCTGGTTGTCGGTGCGCTCGCCTTCGCAGTGGGTGCGGCAGTTGCGGCCCTGCTCCCCAAGACCCGGACCGAGGATGCCTATCTGGGTGCCCGTCGCGATGCGCTGATGGACGAAGCCGACCGCATCTTTCACGAGGAAAAGTCGCGTGCGACGCGCGCCTTTGAAGCGGCGCGGTCGGAATTCGAAACTGCAGCCCATGACGCAACCGAGGCCGCCGGCGCGGCGCTGAAGGATGCGGCCGCACAAGCCGAATCCAAAGCCCGTGAAGCCGCCGACACAGCAGCCGAAAAGGCTCGCAAGGCCGCCAATACCTGAGCTTCAGGTCGTATCAATGACAACGGGGGGGCGCTTAACTGCGGCCCCCCGTTCGTATGTATTGCTAGACTTCAGCAGGCCCAGTTCACATCAAGACATGCGTAACGGTCCTTGAAATTCAGCCGCTCTTCCCACGCCGCACGATCGGTGATGCGGATGTAGGGGCGGCTCAGGACAAGCTGCCCCGCCTTCTGCAAGCCACGCAGCAGCCGGTTCACGTAAATGTCCGTCAGCCCCAGCGCATCGCCGATCTCTTTCTGCGAGAATGGCAGGGGGAACCGGTCAGAGGTCTGCTCCGTCGTCTGCTCGGTCTTGCTCTTTATCGACAGCAGAAAGTGCATCAGCCGGTCTTCCGCGCTGAACCGCGTGATCGCATGCAAGCGGTCGTTCATCGCAGTGGCGTCCAGGCTGCTTTGCGACAGCAGCATGGCGAACAGCCGAGGATGGGATTGACCCAGATCACACAGTTCCGCCCTGCTCAGCAGGTTGACCGTGCCGTCGGTCTGCATTGTCGTCTCGTGCTGCGGCAACCGGAAACCAAGGTCGGACAGGCCGATCAGGTCGCCGGCCATGTAGATCTGTGTGATCGTCGTCTGGTCCCCCGCGCTGCGCACCCGCGACGCCGCCCAACCGGAGCGGAGGATCGCAATCCTGTCGTCGGGCCGGTCCGCAGCAAACACCGGATCTCTCTTGGACCGGGGTTCTGCGGTACCCTCCAAGCGGTGCATGGCATCACGCTCTGCCGAATCCAGCGTCACGTGACGGTTCAGTCGAGTCAGAAAGGCACTGTTCAGTTGTTTCACAAGTCCATTCCTTATCAAAAATGGCACTGGCCCCGCGGATCGCAAAACCGCAAGTGCTGTTGTCCATCAATCTGGATCAACTTTTATGTTGGGTGGAGGGCGCACGATATAAACTGGTTTAATCACCGCCGCCTTTTGCTGGTTGACCCTACGGTAACCGCGCCTCCTTTCCATTTTCCCTGGCGCGGGCGATAGTCTCGCCCGCACCCAGCGGAGATTTCCATGACAACCCCCTGCATCATCTGTGTCGCCATCACTGGCTCATTGCCGACCAAGGCGGACAACCCTGCCGTGCCGATCAGCGTGAGCGAACAGATCGAAAGCACTCAGGCGGCCTTCGAGGCCGGGGCCACAATCTGCCACGCGCACGTTCGCAATCCAGATGAAACGCCAAGCAGTGACCCCGAGAAGTTCGCCGCCTTGCAAGAGGGGTTGAAAAAGCACTGCCCCGGCATGATCATCCAGTTCTCGACCGGTGGCCGGTCCGGTGCCGGTCAGGCACGGGGTGGCATGCTGTCCCTGCAGCCAGACATGGCCTCGCTGTCCGTCGGATCGAACAATTTTCCTACCCGCGTCTACGAAAACCCACCTGATCTGGTGGACTGGCTGGCTGAGGAGATGGTGAAATACGAGGTGAAGCCGGAGGTTGAGGCCTTTGACCTTAGCCACATCCTGGGCGCTGCGAGGCTTCATGCCGAGGGAAAGATCAAGGCCACACCATATGTCCAGTTTGTCATGGGGGTGAAGAATGCGATGCCCGCCGACAGAGAGGTCTTCGACTTCTATATCAAGACGGTGAACCGCCTGTTCCCGGGTGCGCCATGGTGCGCGGCGGGTATTGGTCGCAATCAGGCGGTGCTGAACGACTGGGCAATCTCGAACGGCGGTCACGCCCGCACGGGGCTGGAGGATAATATTCGCCTGAATCGTGACACCCTTGCGCCGTCGAACGCGGCACTCGTGCAGCAAACCGTCACGGTATGCGACACATACGAGCGGCCCGTGGCAACATGGCAGCAGGCAAGAGAGATCCTGGGACTGCGGCCTGCGTAAACGCTAGAGCGGCCCGGCGCCCATCGCATCCTCGATGCAGGATGTGAACAGGTCGAGGGCCGCCGGTAGCCGCCGGTATGGCGGGAAATAGGCGGTCAGCCAGATGTCGGGCGTGCGCCATCCTGGCAGCAGGCGCACCAGTCGCCCGGCGGCAATGCCGTCTCGCAGCAGAAAGTCGGGCAGCAGCGTGATTCCCTCTCCGGCGAGGGCAAGTTGCGCCAGCAGATCGCCGTTGTCACAGGTGAACGTGGCTGGCACGCGCACCGGTTCCGTCAGCCCGCTTTCGGGATCGGTCAGCTGCCACTGGTCGCCGTCTGCAAGATGTGCGTAGGCCAAGGCGCTGTGTTCGCGCAGATCGCCGGGTACCAGCGGCGTCCCCCGGCGCGCCAGATACGCTGGTGCGGCAACAAGCGACCGGGGCACCGGCGCAATCTTGCGCCAGATCGTCGACAGGTCCGTCGGCGTGCCGGAAATGCGCAATGCCATGTCTAGATCGTCCGTCAGGATGTCCACGAAACGGTCCGTCAAGCTGATCTGCAGATCGATGTCGGGCGTCCGCTGCTTGAACCTAACCAGCGGTGCCGCCAACGCATGCAGCCCAAAGGATAGCGGGGCAGAGACACGCAGACGACCCTTCAGGCTGGTCTGGAACGCCCGTACGTCGTCCTGCGCACGCGCCAGCCCGCCGACCAGTGGCAGCACCTGATCGCGAAACGCCGTCCCCGCCTGCGTCAGCGATACCCGTCGGGTCGTGCGAACCAGCAATTGCACGCCCAGCCGCGCTTCCAGCTCTCCGACCGTGCGCGTCACAGACGAGGGCGCCACGGCAAGTTGCTGAGCCGCCTGTGTAAAGCTGTGCGCGTCCGCGACCGCCAGAAAGGCCGCGATCTGCTCAAGCTGTCCTGCCATTATTGCGGTTCCTGCAATCTATTCCGCCGAAGTGTTGCGGTTATCGCAACCGCCGTCCAGCGCTACATTCGGTCCAACAGCAAAGGAGAGCATCATGCTGAACCAGATCAAGGGCCTGCACCACGTCACGTCCATCGCCTCCGACGCGGCAGAAAACAATGCGTTCTTCACCAAGGCGCTGGGTCTGCGCCGGGTGAAGAAGACCGTCAATTTCGACGCCCCCGACGTCTATCACCTTTATTACGGCGACGAGGTCGGCACCCCCGGCAGCGTCATGACCTACTTTCCCTTCCACGACGCCGCCCGCGGCCGGCACGGCACGGGCGAGGTTGGCGAGACCGTATTTTCCGTGCCCAAGGGCAGCCTCGGCTTCTGGGGCCACCGTCTGGGTGCGGCTGCGGCGGATGTAGAGAAGGTCAGCCACTTCGGCGAGGACCGGGTGAAATTCCGCACCTTCGACGGTGAATCATTTGCCGTGGCGGAGGTCGCCGATGACACCCGCGGGGCCTGGACAGGCAACGGCATCGACGCCGACCATGCGATCCGCGGTTTCCACGGTGCCACGATGCGCCTGCAGGACACCGGCGCCATGGCCGAACTGCTGCAATTCATGGGCTATCAGAAAGCCGAGACCCGCGACAACGTCACGCGCTTCATCATCGAAGGCGGGACGGGCGCCGATACCATCGACCTCGAGTCCTTGAAGACAACGCCCCATGCCTCGCAGGGTGCCGGCTCCGTTCATCACATCGCCTTTGCGGTAGAAAACCGCGCCGCGCAGTTGGAGGTCCGAAAGGCATTGCTGGATACCGGCTATCAGGTGACGCCGGTCATCGACCGCGACTACTTCTGGGCGATCTACTTCCGCACGCCCGGCGGTATCCTGTTCGAGGTGGCGACCAACGAGCCCGGCTTCGACCGTGATGAGGACCGCGCCTACCTGGGCGAGGCACTGAAACTGCCGACCCAGCACGAACGGCTGCGTCCGTTCCTGGAACAGAACCTGCAACCCCTGGGGGACTGACGGATGTACCACTTTGCGGAAACCAAGGGACAGACCGGTGCCGCGCTGGTCTTTACCTTTCACGGCACCGGCGGCAGTGCAGATCAGTTCCACGGTCTGGCATCCGAGCTGATCCCCGGCGCCCACGTGATCTCGCCACAGGGCGACGTCAGCGAAGGTGGTGCGGCGCGGTTCTTTCGCCGCACGGGGGAAGGTGTCTACGACATGGATGACCTCGCGCGACGCACTGCCGCGATGCGCGACTTCGTCGAAACGGCGATCGCGCGGGTGAAGCCATCGGGTGTCATCGGTCTTGGGTATTCGAACGGCGCCAACATACTGACGTCAGTAATGCTGAAGGGCCCACGCCTGTTCGATCGGGCACTACTGCTGCACCCGCTGATCCCATGGACGCCTGACGCGAACCCCGCCCTGGACAGCGTGAAGGTCCTGATCACCGCCGGTCGCCGCGATCCGATCTGTCCCCCGCCGCAGACGCAAGCACTGGCTGACGCGCTGACGGCCATGGGCGCCGCGGTCGACCTGCACTGGCACGACGGCGGGCACCAGATCGACCGCAGCGAGGTTGAGGCGATCCGGCAGGCATTGGGCACTAACATAGGGCAATCCGGCTGAGGACAGCCTCAGCGATCAGAAGTCGGCGTTCACGCCCGGCAGGTTCAGCGATTTGATCAGATCACGCAACTCCTGCCGGGCCGCGATGTTGCTGATGTTGAGGTTCTTCACTCCGATATCGCGCAGGTCAAGCAGGGTCAGGCCGCGGGGAAAGAGCTCGCGGAAGATGACTCTCTCGTTGAAGCCCGGTGCGATGCGAAAGCCGATCCGCTTGGCCAGCTTGTTGATCACCCGCTCCATCTTGTCCTTGTTGACCATCTGCTGAGCGCCGACGCGGTTGCGTGCAACGATCCAGTCGATGGGCGACAAGCCGGCCTGCGCCCGAAGCTGTCGGGCGTTCCAGACCATTTCGGAATAAACGCTCGGTCCGGTAATGTTTTCGCCCGCCGTGTCCACATGAGCCAGCAGGTCGAAATCCACGAAGCTGTCGTTCAACGGGGTCAGCAGTGTATCCGCAAGGCTGTGCGCCACTTGGCTCAGGCGGGTGTGGCTGCCGGGGCAATCGATCAGGATGAAGTCGCTGTCCGGTTCCAGCTTGGCGACGGCCATCGACAGGCGGTGGTCGAAGATGTTTTCATTCGGACCAATCTGCGCCTGCTCGATCTCCGGTAGATCCGCATAGGCCGGCGACGGCAGGTCCAGCCCCTCGGTCGCCATGAATTGCTGCCGGTTCGTCATGTAGCGGCCCAGCGATTTCTGCCGCAGGTCCAGATCCAGTGTACCGACCCGGTGGCCCATGCGGGCGAGAGCGGTGGCCACGTGCATCGCGACGGTCGACTTGCCGGCGCCACCCTTTTCGTTCCCCACCACGATGATATGCGCCACACCCAGTCCCCAAGCCTTTAATCGTTCCGCATACCTTATCTTGTGTGTTGCAACGATGAAAGCGCAAGAGCGCGACCGCCCACCTTTTCCATTCCCCTTGACAGCAGCGTCACAAGCAGTCATCTGCCACCCAGACGATTGATCCTGCCGCGTGAGCAGGGCCGGGCAGATGCCCCGCAAGATCACCGTCGCCAACTTCGGTTCCCATGATCACGCAGGGGGTCCAGCGCCAGATCGGCGTCAGGGCAATGCGGCTTTGACTGTCAGGATTTCGGCGCAACCTTTTGTCGCCGCGCGCACATCCCCGTGCGCCCGAACCGCTTGGGCCGGAACGGCCCGGAAAGAATACTGATGGATTTTGACATGCTGGGCCTCGCGCCCCGCCTTGTGGCCAAACTGGCAGAGCAAGGCATCACCGACCCGACCCCGATCCAGACGCAGGCCATCCCGCACGCCATGAACGGCCGTGACGTGATGGGCCTCGCCCAGACCGGCACCGGCAAGACGGCGGCCTTCGGCCTGCCGATGATCGACGCGCTGATGAAGGCGGGCGTGAAGCCCAATGCCAAGACCGCCCGCGGTCTGGTGCTGGCGCCGACCCGCGAACTGGCCAAGCAGATCGCCGACAACCTGACCGATTACACCAAGGGCTCGCACCTGAAGGTCGCCCTTGTGGTCGGCGGCGCCGGCATCGTTGCGCAGACCAAGCGTCTGGCCGGTGGCGTCGACCTGCTGGTCGCGACCCCCGGTCGCCTGATCGACCTGCTGGACCGCCGCGCGATCCGGCTGGATGAAACAGTGTATCTGGTGCTGGACGAAGCGGACCAGATGCTCGACATGGGCTTCATCCATGCCCTGCGCCGCATCGCGCCGCTGCTGGCGACACCGCGCCAGACGATGATGTTCTCGGCCACCATGCCGAAGCTGATGAGCGAACTGGCCGATGCCTACCTGACCGACGCCGTGCGCGTGCAGGTCAACCCGCCGGGGCAGGCCGTCGCCAAGATCGAACAGTCGGTCCATTTCGTGGCGCAGGCTGCCAAGACCGACCTTCTGGTCGAGCTACTGGACAAGCATCGCGACGAACTGGCGCTGGTCTTTGGCCGCACGAAGCATGGCTGCGAGAAGCTTTACAAGCAGCTCGAGGCCAAGGGTTTTGCAGCCGCGTCGATCCACGGCAACAAAAGCCAAGGTCAGCGTGAACGTGCGATCGAGGGCTTCAAGGCGGGCAAGATCCGCGTGCTGGTTGCGACCGATGTTGCCGCCCGCGGCATCGACATTCCGGGCGTGCGCCACGTCTACAATTACGACCTGCCCAACGTGGCCGAAAACTATGTCCACCGCATCGGCCGCACGGCCCGCGCAGGTGCCGATGGTGCCGCCATCGCCCTTGTGGCGCCTGATGAGATGATCGAACTGAAGGACATCGAGAAGGCCATGAAGGCCGAAATCCCGGTCGCGTCCGGGCGTCCATGGGAAATCATGCCGGGCCAGAAGAAGCGTCCGAATGGTGGCGGCGGCGGTGGTCGTGGCCGCGGCAACGGTGGTGGTGGTGGCGGCCGCGGCAAGCCAGCCCAAGCCGCGGGCAAGCCTGCGGGCGGAAAACCGCAAGGTCAGCGTCGGCGCTCTGGCGGCGGTGGCGGTCGCGGGCGGTCCGCCGCCTGAGTGCTATGACGGACGGACTGGGGCGTTCCGGCGACGGCGCGCCCTTTTTCATGGCAGAAGGCCGTTCAGTGCGACCCGCCCAGACCCAGCAACACCATCCCGAGGATGAGGAACGCGAGACCTGCCAGCGTCATCGATGTCAGCGCTTCGCCATAGATCAGGGCACCGATCACGACGGTGCCGACCGATCCGATCCCCGTCCAGACTGGATAGGCGATGCCGACGGGCAGGCTTCGCATCGCCCACGCCAGCGCAACCATGCTGGCCACGATCAACGCTGCCGTCAGCAAGACCGGCCCCGGTGCCGGTTTCGCCGCAACGGTCTTCAGCAGGCCCGCCCATGCGGTTTCCAGTAACCCCGCGACAACAAGTGCCAGCCAGGCCATATCAGGAGGCCCTCATGCGTCGGGCCCGGTGGCGGAGGATAGGGCTTCGTCCGTCGTGATGACCTTGGCGTAACTCATCGCGAGGGGGGCCAGAAAAGCGGCCTGCACAGTGGAGGCCGGGATGTCGACACCACCGAAACTGGTGGCCTTCGCTCCACAGGCATCCGACACCACGGTTGCCTTGAAGCCATAATCCACGGCGGCCCGCGTGGTCGCATCAATGCACATTTGGGTCATCGCGCCGCAGATGGTTAAAGTGATCACCCCTGCATCCCGCAAGCGGTCAAGCAGGTCCGTCTCGTGAAAGCCGTTGGGCCGGTGCTTCAGCACGACCGCTTCCGTGTCTGTTGGCCGGACCGTTTCGTTGATCTCTGCGCCGGGTGTGTTGGGTCGGAAGAAGGGCGCCTTGTCTGATCCTGCCTCGTGACGGATATGGATGACAAGCTGTGCGGACTTCCGTGCATGGGTCAGAAGGCGCGCGGCATTGGCGGCCACCTCCTCCATCCGGTCCACCTCCCACGCGCCCCCGGGGAAATAGTCGTTCTGGATGTCGATCAGGATCAGGGCGGTCTCGGGCATCGGGTCCTCCGTTCGGTCAGAAACGACAGCTAGCGCATCCGCACCGATGCACAAATGCAAAACGCCGCCCGAAAGGGGCGGCGTTCCGATACGCAATTGCGATTTGGCTCAGAAGCCCAGGCCGGCGTACTTGTTCTTGAACTTCGACACACGACCGCCGGAGTCCATCAGGCGAGACGAACCGCCGGTCCACGCGGGGTGCACCGAAGGGTCGATATCCAGCGACATCTGGTCGCCTTCCTTGCCCCAGGTGGAGCGCATCTTGACCACTGTGCCATCGGTCATCTTGACGTCGATGTCGTGGTAGTCGGGGTGAATACCTTTTTTCATCGGTTCCGTCCTTATGTCTTGGGCTTGTAGTTGGTGACTTCGACGATACGCGCCGACTTGCCGCGACGGGCACGCAGGTAGTACAGCTTGGCACGACGGACCTTGCCGCGACGCACGACCTCGATGCTGTCGATGTTGGTGGAGTGCAGCGGGAACACGCGTTCCACGCCCTCGCCGAAGGAGATCTTGCGCACCGTGAAGGAACCGGCGATGCCGGAACCGTTCTTGCGGGCGATGCAGACGCCTTCGTAATTCTGAACCCGGGTGCGGGTGCCTTCGGTCACCTTGTAACCGACGCGGATGGTGTCACCCGCCTTGAAGTCGGGGATCGACTTCCCCAGCGCAGCGACTTGCTCCGCTTCGATCTGTGCGATGATATCCATATCATGCGCTCCTATGATAGCACGGGTTTTCCCGCGACGTTGATGCGAACCTCAGAGCTCTCGGTCTTCATCCGGGTCCCTACCGTGTCTTGCACAATAAGCCCGCCAGAGGTCAGGTCTGCGTTCCTTTGTCAGCCTTTCGGCCTGCGCCCGTCGCCAGTCGGTGATCCGTCCATGATGCCCCGACAGAAGAACGTCGGGAATGGTGCGGCCGTGCCAGTCGGCGGGTTTCGTATAGTGGGGGTGTTCCAGAAGCCCGTCGGAGAATGACTCTTCGACCGTGGACTCCTGATTCCCAAGCACGCGGGGTATAAGACGGACCGTCGCGTCAATCAAGGCCATTGCCGCGATCTCTCCGCCAGTCATCACGAAGTCGCCAAGCGACACTTCAATCATGTCGAAATGATCGATCACGCGCTCGTCGATCCCCTCGAACCGGCCGCAGAGCAGGGTGACGCCGTCAGCCTGTGATAACTTCTGCATCAGGTCCTGCGTCATGGGACGGCCGCGCGGGCTGAGGTAGATCAGCGGCATGTTGCCTCGCGCGCCGCTACGTACCTCGCGCAGCGCCTTTTCCAGCACGTCGGCACGCAGGACCATACCGGCACCGCCGCCGGCGGGGGTGTCATCGACGTTGCGGTGCTTGCCCTCGCCGAAGCGGCGCAGGTCGGTGACCTGCAACTGCCACAGCCCGTCTTTCAGCGCCCGGCCCAGCAGGCTTTCGCCCAAGATGCCGGGGAAGGCATTCGGAAGCAGGGTCAGGACCTGCGCGGTCCAGACGCCCGCCAGATCCGGCGCGTCGGTCATCAGTTCCTGCGGGCGCAGGGTCGGTCGGATGGTCTTGCGGCCAAGGGCGCGGGGGGGCGGTGCATCGGTCATCCCCGCGTCTTAGGCCATCGCGGCGCGGTCGCAAACGTCTTTCGTCAGACGAGGGCAATGATCCCGAACAGGGCCAGCAGGAACAGGATCAGCACGACAAAGATCAAGATCTTCGCGCCGGTCAGCGCAGCCCCCGAGATGCGGCCGAAACCAAGAAGAGTCGCAATGGCGGCGACGACGAGGAGGGTGACGATCCAGCCCAGCATGATGCGGTCCTTTCGGGTGTATTCCGGGGCCAACGCCATGCGGCCGGCCCGGTTCCCTCAGTCCTCGATGTCGGCGATCCTTGCAGTCTTCAGCATCGCGTCCTTCGCCGCCTTCAGCGCCGCCTTGTCGCGGCTGGCGCGGTTCATGGCCAGAAACTCCGCCTCCAGCGCCAAGGTCTGGCCGGAGTTGGCGCGGGTGGCGGCGGGCAGGCGGTCGCGCACATCCTGCGGCACGCCCAGCAGGTCAAGGACAGCGCTCGCGGGGCCTTCGCGGCGATGTCCCACGTCTTCCAGCTTTACGAAATGCGCCGCGACGCCCAGCGCTTTGGCGATCGCTTCCGCCTCGGCCCGCGGGTCGATCAGGTCGGGAAAGCGGGCGCGGAAGGTGTCGTAATCCTCGCGCAGGTGGATTGACCGGAGCAGGTGGCCATAGACGCTGCGGATCCAGCTTTCCCTGTCGCGCAGGGTATAAAGAAACGTGATCTGCACCTCCGCGCCGAAGCGTGCCTGAAGGGCTGCGATGATCTGCCGGCCCAGAGGCACGGCCACATCGCGATTGTTGCGGATCAGCCGCCCCGGAAAGCGCCGGTGCCCCGGCATCGACCCGCTGAAGGTTTCCCGCGACAGCACGATCACCGGCGCGTCGGGAATCTTGACCAGAAAGCGGTCAAAGCTGCGCCTGAACGCCCGCAACCGCCACGGGTAAGGCTTTTGCCCGAAGATGCGGGCGGCGCTGCCGGCGGACAGGAAGTCCGCCTTGCCGTAAAACGAAAGGTAGGGTTTCAGCGCGCGGCGGTTCTGGCCCAGCCAGCTTTGCAGGGATGACGTGCCGGTCTTGTGAAAGCCGGGGTGGACGACGACATGTACCATCAGGCGGTCCGCCAGCCGCCCAGATCGACCGCCTCCGCCAGCCGCTCCTTGGCTGCCCTGACGGCACGGTCGCCCAGCGGACCGCGGTTCAAAGCGAGGAATTGTTCCCAAAGTACCTGCTCCGGCCCGGTATTTCCATGACCGACCGCGACCAGATCACCGCGTGTGGTGGACGGCACTTGCATGAGGTCGCACAACGCGCCGCCCGGTCCCAGCGGATAGTGTGCCAGGTCTGCCAATGGAAGGGTGAAGACCGGCACGTCGCCCACCGCAGCGGCAATCTGTGCCGCCATACCGGTCAGGTCGGCCGCGGCGGCGTAGGTCCGCGCAAAACCCTCTGGCGTTTGGGTCAGACGCTGGCCGCGCAGGTGGTGCCGATAGGTGCTGAACAACCAACCGTCCGCATCGCGGGTGGTCAGGATTACGCGCAGACGCGCCTTGGGGTGCCGGTCCTGAAAATAGCCCGTCAGATAGGCCGCCAGCGTCGGTGCGGCGCCGTAGTCGTCTACGTCGGGCCAGCCGGGCAGATGACCGAGCAGCCCTTCGCAGGAGACGAGGATGTTCTGAGCGGGCTTGACTTCAGCCTCTGCCAGCGCCGCGTCCAGCGCGGCGACCATGTCCATCAGCTCAGCGGGATTCCGGTTGCGGGAAAAGCGGCAGGCCATCTGCACCGCGGGCTTCAGGTGGCGCAGCATGACACTCGTGAAATGAGGCGCCAGCGCGGTCCGGTTCAGCCACAGGAAATGCTGGATCGAGCTTGTGCCCGTCTTGTGAAACCCCGGATGCAGCAGGATTTCTGTCATGGTGCGGGAAACAACCCCTCCGGCGGGTCTGCGATGATCCGGCCGGCGGTCAGGTCGACCGTGGGCACCAGCGCCTGCGTGAAGGGCAGGAGCACCGTTTCCGTCTGGCCCGGCACAGCGATATCCAGCAGATCGCCCGCCCCGTGATCGACGACCCGCACGACCCTGCCCAGCATGGCGCCGCCCGTGTCGAGAACCGTCAGTCCTTCGAGGTCCGCATAGTAATACTCCTCGTCCTCGGGCGCGGGCAGGGCGCTGCGCAGGGCGTAAAGGTCGATATTGGTTAGCGCGTCGGCGTCCTCTTTCGTCACAACGCCGTCAAGGCGCGCGGTGAAGCCACCTTTGATCTGGCCAGTCAACACGACCTGCCCAAAGGTGCGGCCCGTATCGGTGGTCAGCGGCGCATAGTCGGCAATTGCCTCGGGGTCCGCGCAAAAGGATTTCAGCCGGACCTCGCCGCGCACGCCAAAGGACCCCGACAGGCGGCCCACGATGACTTTCGGATCGGTTTTGGCGGTCATGGCAAACCCTCTGCTTGGCGGGGCGCTGGGGGCAGCACCCGGCAAAGAAGCGGGTGAGCCGGATCGTCTTCACGATCCGGCCCGGCGCAGACAGGATTATTCCTGCGCTGCGGTTTCTTCCGTGGCCTCTTCGACAGGGGCTTCCTTGGGCGCGTTGGCGGCGTCGTCGATCGCCTTCTGCTTGGCGGCCTTCTCCTCGGCGCGCTTCACGGCCTGCTTGCCCGGTTCGCCCTTCTTGAGGTTGGCGCGGTCCTTCTTGGGCAGGGTGCCGGCAGCTTCCAGCATGCGGGCGACCCGGTCGGTCGGGACGGCGCCCTGATCGAGCCAGTACTGCACGCGCTCCATGTCCATCTTGACGCGGTTCTCGTCGTCCTTGGCGAGCATCGGTGCGTAGGTGCCCAGCTTTTCCTTGAAGCGGCCATCGCGCGGCATGCGGCTGTCGGCAGCGACGATGGAATAGTAGGGGCGCTTCTTGGAGCCGCCGCGGGCGAGACGAAGTTTCATGGCCATTGGTAATGTTCCTTCTTTGGCATGGATGACAGCGGGTGCCGTCAGGATTGGTGTTGTTCGTGGTGGTGGATGACTTCCTGAATGATGAAGTTCAGGAATTTCTTGGCAAACTCGGGGTCCAGATCGGCCTTGTTCGCAAGATCGGTGAGGCGGGCGATCTGTGTCGCCTCGCGTGCGGGGTCCGAGGGCGGCAGGGCGTGTTCCGCCTTCAGCCGGCCTACGGCCTGCGTGTGCTTGAACCGCTCGCCCAGGGTATAGACGAGGATCGCATCCAGCCGGTCGATGCTGGCGCGATGCTCCTTGAGGACTTCAGCGGCGCGGGTGGTGTCGTCGGTCACAGCGCGTACTCCGGCCGGGGGTGGCGCCATATCTCGCAGCCGTCGTGCATCTCGCCCTCGACCTTTTCCGCGCCGAGGCGCTTGGCCAGCGCGATCGCACGATCGTTCTCGGGGTCGATGTAGCTGACCAGCGTCTCGAAGCTCAGCGCGTTCCAAGCGTTGTTGCGCGCCTTCTCGGACGCCTCGAAGGCGTATCCATGACCCTCGGCATCCTCGGTGAAGAGGAAACCCAGCTCCGGCTCGGGGTCGCCGGTCTCGTGCCCCAGCAGGACGAAGCCCAGCACGCGTTTGTCGTCCTGATGCTCGACCGTCCACATGCCGCAGCCGCGCAGGATCCAGCTGGCGGTCAGCTGGATGAAGTCGTCCCAGGCGCCTTCGCGGGTCAGCGGGCCAGAGACGTAGCGGCCGCGGTCCGAAGTGACGAGGTCGGCGAAGACGTCGAAATCCTCCATGTAGGGGCCGCGCAGGATGGTGCGGTCCGACGCGATGCGCGGCAGGGCCTGCAGGATCCGGTCCGCCGCGATGGCGGCCTGTCCGGCGGGGGGCTGTTCCCAAGGGTGGATGGTCATGGAGAATCTCCGGATGATGCGGGTGTCAGTGATCGGTGTTCGGCGCTTGGTGCCGCCAGACGGCGCTGTCGTCGTAGTTGGCGGGACGTGCCGCCTTGGGATCGCGGACGGCGCCCAGCTTCTCGGCCAGGGCAACGGAACGGGTGTTGTCCGGGTGGATGTAGCTGACGGCCGTCGTCCAGCCGAGGACGTTGAAGGCATGGGTCAGGGCGGCGCGGGCGGCCTCTGTCGCGATGCCTGTGCCTTCGATCGCCGGGTCGAAGATCATCCAGCCGATTTCCGTCTCGGGCCAGTCCGGCGGGGTCCAGGGGCCGACGAGGCCCAGGGCCCTGTCATCGCCGCGCTGGGTAACGGACCACATGCCGCAGCCGAAGATGTCCCAGTGCCCCAGTTCGGCAGCGAAGCTGCGCCAGATGGTGCCGAGGTTGCCCTGCTGATGAAAAAAGGTAGCGCGGTCCGACATCATGAAATCGCGGAACGCAGGCCAGTCGCCCGGTGCGGGACGGCGCAGGGTCAGCCGCCCGGTCTGCAGAATGGTGCTGGATGGGGTCATGGGTAGACCTTTGTGCCGTAGGTCCGAGAAAGGTGGTCGGGCGAGGCGGCCGTGATCAGTTGGTCGGACCGCACAGCCCGACGCAGCGGCCGGAATGCCTCCGGCTGAAGTGTTTCAACGGGATCGAGGACCATGAGGGGCACGATTTACTTCTTCTTGCCAAAGCCGGAAAGGCCGGCCGGCAATTTCATGCCGCCGCCAAGGCCGGGCAGGCCACCCATGCCGCCAGCGGGCATCTTGCCCTGCAGGGCCTTCGCGGCCTCTTGCATCGCGGCAGGGTCGTTCATGTCGGGCATGCCGCCGCCCTTGCCCATCATCTGCTTCATCGCGTTCTTGAGCATCCCACCCTTGCCCATCTTCTTCATCATGTCGGCCATCTGACGGTGCTGTTTCACCAGCTTGTTCAGCTCCGACACCTCGAGGCCCGCACCCTTGGCGATCCGCTTCTTGCGGCTGGCGGCCAGCAGGTCGGGGTTGGCGCGTTCGGCCTTGGTCATGGAGTTGATGAGCGCAATCTGGCGACGCAGGATGCTGTCGTCGATACCGGCAGCGTCCATCTGCCCCTTCATCTTGCCCATGCCGGGCAACATGCCCATCATGCCCTCCATCCCGCCCATCTTGAGCATCTGGTCCAGCTGCATCTTCAGGTCGTTCATGTTGAAGCGGCCCTTCTGGAACCGCCGCATCATCTTTTCGGCCTGTTCGGCCTCGATCGTCGCCTGCGCCTTTTCGACCAGCGCCACGATGTCGCCCATGCCGAGGATGCGGCCCGCGATGCGGCTCGGCTCGAAGGTCTCGATCGCGTCCATCTTCTCGCCCAGACCGACGAAGCGAATCGGTTTGCCGGTGATCGCACGCATCGACAGGGCAGCACCGCCGCGACCGTCACCGTCCATTCGGGTCAGCACGACGCCGGTCACGCCGATCTTGTCGTCGAATTCCTGCGCGACGTTGACGGCGTCCTGACCGGTCAGACCGTCGACCACCAGCAGCGTTTCGCGCGGGTTGGCGACGTCGCGGACGGCGGCGGCCTGGGCGATGAGCTCTGCATCGATGTGCAGGCGGCCGGCGGTGTCGAGCATGTAGACGTCGTAGCCGCCCAAGGACGCGGCGGTCTTGGCGCGCTTGGCGATCTGAACGGGCGTTTCACCCTTGACGATGGGCAGGGTGTCGACGCCGATCTGGGTGCCAAGGATCGCGAGTTGTTCCATCGCCGCGGGGCGATTGGTGTCGAGGGAAGCCATGAGAACGCGCTTGCCCTCGCGCTCCTTCAGCCGCTTGGCCAGTTTCGCGGTCGTCGTCGTCTTGCCAGAGCCCTGCAGGCCGACCATCAGGATCGGCGCGGGCGGGTTGTCGATCTTCAGGGCACCGGGGTCGGTGTCGCCGGTCAGGACGTGTTCGAGTTCGTCATGGACGATCTTCACGACCTGCTGGCCGGGGGTGATCGATTTCGTCACGGCCTGTCCGGTCGCCTTGGCCTGCACCGCGGCGACGAAGTCGCGTGCGACGGGTAGCGAGACGTCGGCCTCCAACAGGGCGACGCGGACCTCTCGCAGGGCGGTCTTGACGTCGTCCTCGGACAGCGCGCCCTGCTTTGTCAGCTTGTCGAAGACGCCTGACAGGCGGTCTGATAGGTTCTCGAACATCGGCGCGTGCCCCGTATCTCGTTACATCCAGGGCATCATATAGCACCGGACGGTCAATGCAGTAACGCCCCCGTGGGCGCAACGCGCTGACGAGGGGCGATCCCCCGGCCAACGGGGGACCGGAAGGCTTTGCTTCCGGGTGTTAAGTGGCGTTTAGAAGCTGCGGCGGTGCGAGTCAAGCACGGGGGCTGGCCGAGGTGGGGTGCGTGCCGGATGTCGCCCGCGCAGCGTGTTCCGCCAGAAACGCGCCAACGTCGGCGACGCTCGCGTCCGCCTCTGGCGTGCGGCCGACGTTCATGTGCCAGACGTGGGGCAGGCCTGTGCTTTCGGTCAGTGTCACATCCACGCCTTGCGCGGTCAGACGCTCTGCCATCAGTCGTGCGTCATCGTAGAGGACCTCTGTCGTGTCCGTATGGATCAGCACCGGCGGCGCGCCACGGAAATCACCAAGGATCGGCGAGGCATCCGGCTGCGCGGGGTCGGCACCATTCAGGTAGGCCGCAATGCCCCGGGCACCCCAGCGGGTCGACACCAGCGGATCGTGCCGCCGGTTGCTGGTCAGTGATGGGTTCTGCAGCCGCAGGTCCGTGACCGGGCAAAGCGCGGCGACGGCAGCGGGCATCGGCAGCCCTTTCGCGATGATCCGTCCCAGCAGGGCCAGCGCGATGTTGCCGCCCGCACTGTCGCCTGCAAGTGTCATCGGCCCGCTGTTCGGATCGGCGGCGAGGGCCCGCCAGGCGGCCTCGGCATCATCGAGGCCGGCGGGAAAAGGATGCTCCGGCGCCAGGCGGTAGTTCAGGAACACGGCGCGCATGCCGGCAGCCTGACCCAGCCGTGCGACCAGATGACGATAGCCGCGGAGGTTGCCAAGCGTAAATGCGCCGCCGTGAATGTAGAGCAGCGTGCCGTGGGTGTGCGGCTGTCCCATGTCGCACAGGGTGCAGGTGCGCTGCCCCAGCCGCAGGGTATCCAGCGTCAGTCCCTTGGGCGTGCGGATGCCGAGAACGGCATTCAGGGTGAACAGGTGCCGAAGGATGACCGGATTGCCGATCAGCGCAAGGAGCGGCTTTTGCACCAGACGGGCATTCAGCGTGGCGAGGCGTTGCGGTAAGGATGGCATGATCCCTATGTCGGCACGCCGAACGCGGCGGTCAAGCGCGCCGCTGTGTCGCGGCGTTTAGACATTGTAAATCCGAACGCAATTGGCGAAATCATTGCGCGAATGTTCCCTAACGCACAGGATGGCGCCATGGACAGTTGGGATGAAATCCGCACCGCATTTCAGGTGGCGCGCGCTGGCACCGTCAGCGGTGCGGCCGAGACACTGGGCGTTCACCATGCAACAGTGATACGCCACATCGACGCGCTGGAAGGGCGGCTGGGTGTGAAGCTGTTTCAGCGCCATGCACGGGGCTACACGGCGACCGAGGCGGGCACCGACCTGCTGCGCGTCGCGCAGGCCACGGACGAACAGTTCACGCAACTGGCAGGTCGGATCAAGGGGCTGGGCGAGGGCGTGCGCGGCACGCTGGTCGTTACATCCCTCGCCGCGTTGGGGCCGATCCTGATGCCGGTGCTGGTCGGATTTCAGCGCGAATACCCAGAAATCCGTCTGCAATTCCTGACCGGAGACCGTGTCCTGCGACTGGAATACGGCGAGGCCCATGTGGCGATCCGGGCGGGCAAGCAACCGTCAGAGCCGGACAACGTGGTGCAGTCGCTGGTTACGCAGCGCATGGCGCTGGTCGCATCGGACGATTATATCACCCATTACGGGATGCCGGCAGACGAAGACGATCTGAAGAACCACGTCTTCGTCAGCCATGTGGAGGAGCCGCACCGGGCGCCTTTCTTCCGCTGGTTGCATGACAAGGTGGGGCCGGAGCGCATGGTGCTGCGAGCAACCGACATGCGGGTCATGACGGATGCGATCCTCAAGGGTGCCGGTATCGGTTTCATGTCGGAACTCGAACTGCCGTTGCATCCGCAGGTGCAGCGCGTGATGCCGTCTCGCGACGAATGGTCGGCGCAACTGTGGCTGGTCACGCACGTCGACCTGCATCGCAGCGTGAAGGTCCAGACCTTCCTGAGTTATCTCAAGGCGCATACGACCGATTGGTCGGGCTGACCGGCACGTGTCGGCTGAAACTGGCGCAATGTTTTCCTGATCGCAGCGTCTGGAATGCAACCCACCCGGTCCACAGGGTGTTTGTCCGTATCGCATCACGAGGAGGAAACGTCATGCAAAGCGAACACAACCTCATCGATTCGAGCCGCGTGAACGGCACGGAAGTTTACGGCGCGGATCGTCAACAGATCGGCCATATCGACCACCTGATGATCGACAAGCAGTCCGGGAATGTTGCCTATGCCGTCATGAATTTCGGCGGCTTTCTGGGCATGGGCGAGGACCATCAGCCGTTGCCGTGGAAATCCCTGCGCTATGACACCGAACTGGGCGGCTATGTTACCGACCTGACGAAGGATCGTCTGACGGGTGCGCCGGAACGAGCCAATGACTGGGACCGCAACCGCGACTACGAGACTCGGCTACACGACTATTACGGCCTGGCCCCCTACTGGATCTGACGGGCAACCTTCCCCGCGGGGAAGGCGAACGGTCGCATTATCAAAACATTAAGACAGGGGCCGGGTCAGCCGATCCGGCCCCTGACACCACCGGTCTGGCCCCGGTCCAGCAGGATGTGATCGAGAATGACGCAGGCCATCATTGCCTCGCCCACGGGTACGGCGCGGATACCGACGCAGGGGTCGTGACGCCCCTTGGTGATGACTTCGGTCGGCTGTCCATCCATCGTGATCGACTTGCGCGGGCTGAGGATCGACGACGTCGGCTTGACCGCGAAGCGCACCACGACATCCTGACCGGTGCTGATGCCACCGAGGATGCCACCTGCATGATTGCTCGAATAGATGGGCGCTCCGTCGTTCCCCATGAAGATTTCGTCAGCGTTGTCGCGGCCTGTTAGGGCCGCTGCCGCCATGCCTTCGCCAATTTCGACGCCCTTCACGGCATTGATGCTCATCATCGCGGCAGCAAGGTCCGTGTCCAGCTTTGCATAGACCGGCGCGCCGATGCCCGCGGGCACGCCGCGCGCCACCACCTCGATCACGGCGCCGACGGAGTTGTGGTCGTCCTTGCGCAACCAGTCGAGATAAGCCTCGAAGTCTTTCGCTGCCTCTGCATCAGGACACCAGAAATCGTTGCGGTCGATTTCGTTCCAGTCGAAGCGGTCGCGGTCGATCTTCTTCTCGCCCATCTGGACCATGTAGCCGGTGATCCGCAGGTCCTGCACCAGGCTTGCGATCACCTCGCGCGCGACACCGCCTGCCGCGACGCGGGCCGCCGTTTCACGTGCCGAGGACCGGCCGCCACCGCGCGGATCGCGCAGCCCGTATTTCTGGTGATAGGTGATGTCCGCATGACCGGGCCGGAAGGTGTTCAGGATATCGCCGTAATCCTTCGACCGCTGGTCGGTGTTGCGGATCATCAGCTGGATCGGCGTGCCGGTCGTGCGACCGTCGTAGACGCCGGACAAGATTTCGACAGCGTCGGGCTCGTTGCGCTGGGTGGTGTTGCGGTTCTGGCCAGGCCGGCGCTTGTCCAGCCATTGCTGGATCATCGCAGGGTCCAGCAGGATGCCCGGCGGACAACCGTCGATGGTGGCGCCCAGAGCCGGCCCGTGGCTTTCGCCCCAGGTGGTGAAGCGGAACAGATGACCGAAGGAATTGACCGACATGACGCGCCTCGCTGTTGTTGTCCGGGGCTTAAACCATGTGCAGCCCGTGTTCAATTCGGGCGATTCGCTCGCCGGTTGCGTCCGCAAGCCGTTGAAAATCCGCACGTTACAATTCTGTAACATGTTTTCGTCGCCAAACGACGCTTTCTGTGCGAGCCTTAATGTCAGGTTAATGGCCTGAAACATGGGGAGACGTCCAATGGCGGATGCAACGACCACCGGACCCGGCAGTGACGGAAAGATGTCGCTGACCATGAAGATCATGCTGGCAATGGGGCTTGGGATCCTTGTCGGCGTCGTGTTCAACCAAGTGAACATGCCGTTCATCAACGACTACGTCGTGGCCGGTTTCTTTGGCATGATCGGGAAGATGTTCGTCAACGCGCTCAAGATGCTGGTCGTGCCGCTGGTGTTCTTCTCACTGATCGGTGGAGTCGCGGGCATCGGCGACGTGCGCGTGCTGGGGCGTGTGGGCACGAAGTCCTTCGGCCTCTACATCTTCACCACGGCGCTTGCCATCACCGTTGCGCTGGTGCTGGCCACCCTGATCGGCCCGGGCAAGGGCTTCGACATGACGGGCATCGACGCCAGCGGGATTTCTGCCGCCGAGGCACCGAGCGTCTGGAACGTCTTCGCCGCGATCGTGCCCACCAACCCCATCGCCGCCTTTGCGGCGGGAGAGATGCTTCAGGTCATCTTCTACACTGTGATCCTTGGTATAGCGGTGCTGATGCTGGGCGACCGGTCGAAGCCCTTCATCGAGGCCTGCGACTACATGAACGAGGTGATGATGAAGATCGTCGACCTTGTCATGCGGGCGGCGCCCTACGGCGTTTTCGCTTTGATCGCGAAGACTTTTGCCGAGCAGGGTCTCGGCCTCTTCATCCCGGTGATCGCCTACGTGCTGACGCTGGTGGGGGCTCTCTTCATCCACTTGTTCCTGACCTTGCCCGGTATGCTCAAGCTGTTGACCGGCCTCAACCCGATCACCTTCATGAAGAAGATGCGTCCGGCACAGATATTCGCATTCTCGACCGCCTCGTCCAACGCGACCATTCCGGTCACCTACCAGTGCACGACGGAGCGCGTGGGCGTGGACGAGAGCGTCGCGTCGTTCTGCATCCCCTTCGGCGCCACGATCAACATGGACGGCACCGCGATCATGCAGGGCGTGGCGACGGTGTTCCTCGCCAATGTCTACGGCATCGACCTTGGCCTGATGGGCTACCTCACGGTGATCGGCATGGCGGTGCTCGCCTCCATCGGCACCGCGGGTGTGCCGGGTGTGGGCCTTGTCATGCTGACCATGGTGCTGACGCAGGTCGGCCTGCCGATCGAGGGGATTGCGATCATCCTCGGCGTCGACCGCCTGATGGACATGATCCGCACGGCGGTGAACATTACCGGCGACGCGATCGTGACCACCATTGTTGCCAAGGGTGAGGGCAAGATAGACATTGCGACCTTCGACAATCCCAATGCGGGTGTCACAGGTGAAGGTGACGCGCATCTGCCGGATCATGCCATCGCCTGAAAAGGCTGACCGAGTCGAAAAGGGCCGCAGGCGTCTGCGGCCCTTTTCTTTTGCGCTGTCGCGCGCTAGCTGTGGTACACCTCGGGGGGCCTTCACTGGCTGAGATGCGCAAGCGGACCCGTTGAACCTGAACCGGTTAAGACCGGCGGAGGGAAGGTCCGGCACTCATGCTGTCCCCCAATCCGCCCGTCGTTTTGGAGGAAGACATGAAGACCACGATTTTTCGTCTGTGCCTTGCAAGCGTCGGCGCCATCACTTGTGCCGCGTCGGCGCAGGCTCAGACGCCAGTGCTGAACGTGCTGACCTACGACAGCTTTACCAGCGAATGGGGCCCGGGACCCGCGATCGAGAAAGCGTTCGAAGCTGAATGTAGCTGCGATCTGGTGTTTACCGGTGCCGGCGACGGCGCAGCGCTGCTGGCGCGACTACAACTGGAAGGGCCGCGCACGGATGCGGACGTGGTGCTGGGCCTTGATACCAATCTGACCGCCGCCGCCAGCGACACGGGCCTTTTCACACCGCATGGCGTGACTGCCGAGCTGACGCTGCCGGTAGATTGGAGCGACGACACCTTTCTGCCCTTCGACTGGGGCTACCTTGCCTTCGTGGCGGACAAGGACACTGCGGCCGTCCATTCGTTCAAGGAACTGGCCGACAGCGATCTGAAGATCGTGATCGAGGATCCACGCTCCTCGACTCCCGGGCTAGGGCTTCTGATGTGGGTCCATGCACTCTACGGCGATGATGCGAGCCGGATCTGGGCCGACCTCGCGGATAATATCGTCACCGTCACGCCCGGATGGACCGAAGCCTACAACCTCTTTCTTGCGGGAGAGGCAGATGCAGTCCTGTCCTACACGACCTCACCCGCCTATCACTTGATCGCCGAGGACGACGACTCCAAGACATCCTGGGCGTTCGACGACGGCAACTACCTGCAGGTCGAGGTCGCGGCCATGGTCGCGGGCACCGACCAGCCGGAACTGGCCCGTCAGTTCATGGCCTTCATTGCGGAGCCGGCGTTTCAGCAGGTCATTCCCGAAACCAACTGGATGTATCCCGCCACGCAGGTGGCGCTGCCTGCCGGTTTCGATACCTTGACGGTTCCGCCGAAGGGGTTGCTGCTGTCGTCGCAGGATGCGGCCGACGTGCGTGACGAGCTGGTGGATACGTGGCGCAACGCCCTGTCGCAGTGATGCGCGGCCTGCCGGCATGGCTGGCGACGACACTCGTTCTGCTGCTGACGCTGGGCACGCTGGCGGCTGTCGCCCTGCGAGCAGAGGTCGGCCACGGCCTGTCCGCCGGGGACTGGGCCGCGATCCGCTTCACCCTCGGGCAGGCCGCGGTGTCCGCGCTAGTCAGCGTGGCGCTGGCGGTGCCGGTGGCGCGCGCGCTGGCGCGGCGGCGTTTCCGGGGGCGGGGGGTGCTGGTGATGCTGCTGGGCGCGCCCTTCATCCTGCCGGTCATCGTCGCCGTCCTTGGACTGCTTGCCGTCTTTGGGCGGGGCGGGCTGTTGAACGCTGGCCTCGAGGCAGCCGGACTGGCGCCGGTTTCGATCTATGGCGCAGGCGGTGTCGTCTTGGCACATGTCTTCTTCAACCTGCCACTGGCGGTGCGCCTGATCCTGCAGGGTTGGGTCCAGATCCCGGCAGAGCGGTTTCAGCTTGCGGCGCAGTTGAACGCTTCCGTCTGGCGCCTGCTTGAAGCGCCCATGTTGGCGCGCGCCCTGCCGGGGGCGACCCTCGTGATCTTCCTGATTTGCCTGACCAGCTTTGCCGTGGCTCTGACACTGGGCGGTGGCCCACGCGCTACGACGGTCGAGCTTGCGATATGGCAGGCAGTCCGCTTCGACTTCGACCTTGGCCGGGCCGCTCTGCTGTCCTGCATCCAGTTCGCCCTCTGCGCTACTGCGGCCGCGGTTGCGTGGCGGGTGACGCCGGTGGACGGCTTCGGCGGCGGTCTGGACCGTGTTGTCGCCCGCTGGGACCAAAGCCTTTGGGATTGGCTGTGGTTGGCGGCGGTGACAGTGTTCCTTGCCCTGCCGCTGGCAATGGTCATCTGGCGTGGCGTGCCGGGGCTGGGCGATCTGGGGCCGGGCATCTGGGCCGCCGCCGGGCGATCGGTGGCCGTGGCGGCAGGATCAACGGCGTTGAGCCTCTTGCTGGGCCTTGCGCTGGCGCTGCGTGGTGGGTTCGTCACTTCAATCGTCGGGGTGCTGCCGCTCGCCGCGAGTGCGCTGGTCATGGGGACAGGTCTGTTCCTCTTGCTTTTCCCTTTCGCGAACCCGGCGACGCTCGCCCTGCCGGTGACGCTGTGCGTGAATGCCGTTATGGCGCTGCCGTTTGTCCTGCGGGTCCTTGCGCCCGCGGTGAAGGACATCCGCGCGAATTACGGCAGGCTGGCGGAGACGCTGGGCCTGCGAAGTGTGGACTTGCTCCGCATCGTCATCATGCCGCGCCTTCGAAGACCGCTGGGATTTGCGGCAGGGCTGACGGCGGCGCTGTCGATTGGCGACCTCGGAGTCATTGCCCTGTTCGCGACCGACGCACAGGAAACGCTGCCGCTTGCGATGTATCGCTTGATGGGCGCCTATCGCATGGACGCGGCGGCCGGGGCTGCCTTGCTGTTGCTGGCGCTGGCGCTTGGTGCCTTCTGGGTCTGCGACAGGGGAGGGCGTATGCATGTTGACGCTTGACGGTGTGACCCTTGCGCAGGGCGACTTTCGCCTGACCGCCGATCTGCGAATTCCGCCGGGGCTGACGGCGGTCATTGGGCCGTCGGGCGGCGGCAAATCGACCCTTTTGGCGGCGGTTGCGGGATTTCTGACGCCCCGCGCCGGGCGCATCCGGTGGGACGGGGACGACATCACCGTGCGCCAGCCGGGCGACCGCCCGGTCACCATGCTGTTTCAGGATAACAACTTGTTCCCCCACCTGACGATCGCGCAGAACGTCGGACTGGCCCTTGCTCCGCGGTTGCGGCTGACCGTCGCCCAGCAGGAACAGGTTGCCGTTGCGCTTGCCGCTGTCGGGCTGGAGGGGATGGGTGATCGCAAGCCGCGCGCCCTGTCCGGTGGCCAACAGGGCAGGGCCGCGCTGGCGCGCGCGCTGCTCGCGGACCGTCCGGTCGTCCTGCTGGACGAGGCGTTTGCCGCCCTTGGCCCGTCGCTGCGGCACGAGATGCTGACGCTGGTGCGTGACCGGCTGGTGGGGCAGGGCCGCACGGTGATCGTCGTGACACACGATCCGCAGGACGCCCGCGACTTTGCAGATCAGGTCGTGCTCGTGGCCGACGGGGTCGCACACCCGCCGCGCGATACCGCGGTCATCTTCGAAGACCCGCCGCAGGCACTGCGCGACTATCTGGGCGGCTGACATGCAAAAGGCCCGCCGATGAGGGCGGGCCTTTCAGGTAACCTAGGACAGGGCCTAGTGCTTGATCTTGTTCTTGTGCGGCGCCCAGATGCGCTTGTTCGTCAGGTAAAGCAGTACGGACAGCACGCTGAGGAAGATCACGCCGGTCAAGCCCGCCTGCTTGCGCGCCACCAGTTTGGGCTCTGCCGTCCACATCAGGAAGGCAGCGACGTCCTGCACCTCGTCCTCAAGACTGTTGGCGCTTTCGTCGTCGAAGGTCACGTCCTCGCCATAGAGGGGCTGCGGCATGGCAATCCAGCTGCCGGGCACTGTGTGGTGTCCATGCTCGTCCTTGCAGGCATCGGGGAAACCGCCGTTGGCGAAGGCAATGTTGTAATAGCCTTCCATCGGCGTTTCCATCGCAGCAGCGCATTCCGGCTCGTCACGATAGCCCTCCAGCAGGGACGCGATGTATTCCGGGCCGCCCATGCCGTTCACAAACTGGCTGATACCGGTGCCGTAGGGACCATGAAAGCCTGCGCGGGCCTTTGCCATCAGGGATAGATCAGGTGCGTTGGCCAGCGACGAAGCGGGATAGTAGTCCGCTGGGGTCGCCGCGCGGTAGTCGCCGGCACCGTCGGCCAGCGACTGGTCGAAGACCTCGAAGTTCGCTGCATAGGCGCGCATCTGGTCTTCGGGGATCGCCGGGCCGGTTTCGTCAGACAGCGTCCGGAATGCGACGCGGGTCATGCCGTGACAGGCAGCGCAGACCTCGGTATAGATTTTCAGGCCGCGCTGCAGCTGCATGGTGTCGTAGCTGCCGAAAGGACCCTCGAACGGGAAGTCGAAATCGTGGATCTCGACTTCCGTCTCGGCGGTGGCGACACCGGTGGACAGCGCAAGCGCCGTCAGGGCCGTCAGGGTGAATGTGCGAAACATGGTCACGTGGTCCTTTCTCACTCTGCCGGGTTGACGACGGTCGTCGTGCCGCCGGTCGGAGCGTAGTGCGATTTGAAGTCGTCTTCGATGGTGGCAGGCTGCGCCAATGGCTTTTCCATGACACCCAGCAGCGGCAGGATGATCAGGAAGTAGGCAAACCAATAGGTCGCGGCGATCAGCGAAATCCAGTCGTAGGGGAATTCCGCAGGCTGCGCACCGGCCCACATCAGTACCACGAAGTCGACCGCCAGCAGCGAGAACCACCACTTGAAGGTCGGCCGGAAGCGGCCCGACCGAACGGAGGAGGTGTCGAGCCAGGGCGCCAGCGCCATGACCGCGATCGCACCGAACATCGCAAGCACGCCGAAGAACTTGGCGTCGATGATCCCGAAGCTGATCCAGTTCACCAGCTGCACCACCCAGACGTCGCCGGTGAAGGCGCGCAGGATCGCGTAGAACGGCAGGAAGTACCATTCCGGCACGATGTGGCTTGGTGTGGCCAGCGGGTTCGCGGGGACGTAGTTGTCCGGGTGACCGAGGTAGTTCGGCATGAAGCCGACGATCGCCATGAACACGGCCAAAATCACGGCCAGAGCGAAGAGGTCCTTGATCACGAAGTATGGCCAGAACGGCAGGGTATCCTTCTCTGCATCCTCTTTCGACGTGCGGCGCACCTCGACCCCGGTGGGGTTGTTGTTGCCGGTCGTGTGGAAAGCCCAGATGTGCACCATCGTCAGGCCCAGCAGGATGAAGGGCATCAGGTAGTGCAGCGAGAAGAAGCGGTTCAGCGCAGGCTGGCCGACGGCGGAGGCCCCCAGCAGCCAGGTCTGGATCGATTCACCGATGAAGGGAATCGCGCCGAACAGGCCGGTGATGACGGCCGTACCGTGGAACGACATCTGGCCCCAGGGCAGCACGTAACCCATGAAGGCGGTGCCCATCATCAGCAGATACATCAGCATGCCGATGATCCACGTCACCTCACGCGGGGCCTTGTATGATCCATAGTAGAGGCTGCGGAAGATGTGCAGGTAAACGGCGACGAAGAAGAGCGACGCACCGTTGGAATGGAAGTAGCGGATCATGTGGCCACCGTTGACGTCGCGCATGATATGCTCGACCGAGGAGAAGGCCATATCGACGTGTGGAGTATAGTGCATCACGAGCACGATGCCGGTGGCGATCTGCAGGACCAGCGTGAAGGTCAGGACGATGCCCCAGATCCACATCCAGTTCAGGTTCTTCGGCGTTGGAATGAACAGCGCGTCATGGACAAGGCCGACGATCGGCAACCGCTTGTAAAGCCACTTTTCACCGCCAGAGTTCGGTTCGTAGTGGTCGTGGGGAATACCAGACATGGGTGTCGTTCCTCTTAACCGAGTTGAATGGTGGTGGCGTCGACGAAGGACGCGACGGGCACGGGCAGGTTGCGCGGCGCCGGACCTTTGCGGATGCGGCCGGCGGTATCGTAGTGCGACCCGTGGCACGGGCAGAACCAGCCACCGAAGTCGCCCTGTTCACCCAGCGGCACGCAGCCGAGATGGGTGCAGACGCCCATCATGACCAGCCAGGCCTCTCCGCCTTCCTCGTCCGATCCGGTGGAGGTGGCCAGCGCGCGGTTCGCGTCGGTCGCTTCCGACCCGTCGGGCAGGTTGGCATTCTCTGCGTTGGTGTCGACCAGTTGGGACAACTCGACGGCCTGGGCTGCCTCGACCTCTGCCGGGGTGCGGTAGCGGATGAAGACCGGCTTGCCCTGCCACAGCACGGTCAGCTGCGTGCCTTCGGCAACGCCGCTGATGTCGACGCGGATCGATGCCAGAGCCTGCACGTCGGCAGAAGGGTTCATCTGGTTGACCAGCGGCCAGACAGCGGCACCGCCGACGACGACGGCGGCACCGGCGGTCGCATAGTAAAGGAAATCGCGGCGTGTGCCCTGATGTTCGTCTGCATGTGACAAAAGGATGTCTCCCGATTGAGGGGGGCGCCTGTCAGGGGCCCTGCGAATAGGTGGAGGGAGGGCACGCGGTGCCGTCCGATCCGGCGTTGTGTAGCCCGCACGCCCCGGTCAGTCCAGCGGACATTCCGGCGCAGGGGCCCGATATGAGGCTTGAATGACGCAGTTTTCGGGCGACACCTGCAGGTTTGGCCACGGCGTCGATCACGTCAATCTGTTCGGTCCGCGGATGCCGGGTCTTGAGACGCCGCCCTTCGCGGTTTAGATGCATTGGGTGAACACATTCTGAAAGGACATGCCGTGCTGCGTGCCTCACTCGTCGCCCTGTCGCTTGCCGCTGTCATGCCTGCCGCTGCCAGCGCCGAGGTCGAACTGAGTTTTTACGGCGGCGCGCAGAGTGCGCCACATTCGGACCTCTTCATCAGCGGCGATCCAGCCTATCCCGCCAAGACGCGCGTGCAGTGGAAGGGTCGGTCCTTCGATCCACCCCCCTATTACGGCCTGCGTGCGACCTACTGGGCATCCGACAGCTTTGGTTACGGCCTCGATTTCACGCATACCAAAGTCTATTCCACTGCCGATTCGCGCGGCAGCGACTTTACCACGCTGGAGTTCACGGACGGGCTGAACACCCTGACCGCCAATGCCTACCGGCGGTTCCAGCCGATGTATGGCATCCGTCCCTACGTCGGGGCCGGCCTTGGCGTTGCGATCCCGCACGTCGAAGTGTCGAACGGCACGACCAGCACATTCGGCTATCAGGTGACCGGGCCCGCTGCGACCGTGCTCGCCGGTGCGACCTATCCGATCAGTGAGCGCTTCTCGGTGTTCGGTGAATACAAGTTCACCTATTCCCAGAATACCGCCGACCTCGACGGCGGGGGCACGCTAGAAACGGATATCATCACCAACGCTCTGAACGTTGGCGTCAGCTTCAGCTTCTGACGATCAGGCCGGGACGACGGTGGCAAGCATCGCGTCCCGCGCCATGAAGGTCCTGTGCCATGCGGCCAGATCTGCGTGGCCGTCCCGCCAGCCGCGCGCATCATGGCGCAGGTCGATATAGGCTAGTGCGCAGGCGACGGCGATCTGTCCCATGTCCAACGGCCCTGAAAGGTGGGACATCCAGCGCGCGTCGATTGCGCCGATGGCGCGATGGGCCTTGGCCCACTGTGCTTCGACCCAGTCCGACGATTGCTGCGCGGCGGGGCGCATCCGTGCCTCGTAGGTCATGGCAAGCGCGGCTTCCATGATACCGTCGGCCGTGGCCTCCAAGGTCAGCACTTCCCACAGGCGGGTCTGCGGATAGAAGGCGGTGCCGGCGTGATCGTTCAGAAAGCGCGTGATCACGCGGCTATCATAGATCGCCGGCCCGTGGTCGCGCAGAAGCGCGGGAATCTTTCCCAACGGGTTGGCGGCGGCGACCGCCGCATCCGTCGCGGTCGGAGAGGTCGAGACATTGACCTCTTCGACGGTGTCCAGCAAATCCGCCTCGCGCAGCACGACGCGGCATTTGCGGGCAAAGGGAGAAGCGGGCGACATCAGCAGTTTCATGGGGCGTGGTCCTGTCTGGAGGGTTGCCGAACCCAACCATACCGCTTGCGGTCTGGCAAGCGTTGCAGCCACTCTGCGAAGCCGTCAGCCGACGATGTCGCGTGGCTGGAAGAGGATGCCGTCGGGGGTGGCCTGCACCAGCGCGTCGACCCCGAAGACATCCCGGACGAGGGTTTGGGTCAGCGTCTCGAGAGGTGTTCCGTCTGCGACCATCCGGCCCTTGTCGATCACCACGAGGCGGGTGCAGTGGCGCGCGGCAAGCCCCAGATCGTGCAGGGACACGATGACGGACCGCCCCTCCGCCGCAAGGTCGGCAAAACGTTTCATGGTGCCGATCTGATGAGCAAGGTCGAGGCCCGCGATCGGCTCGTCGGCCATCAGCAGCGGCGCATCCTGCGCCAGTGCCCGCGCGATCAATACCCGTGCCTGTTCGCCGCCGGACAGCCTGGTGGCCGTGCGGTCCCTGAAGGCCGAGAGATCCATACGGGCGATGGCGCGGTCAACGGCGGCGCGGTCGGTCGCATTGGGCTTCTGGCCGGTGGCAAGATGTGGCGTGCGCCCCAGCAGGATCAGGGTAGCCACATCGACCTGCCAGGCGATCTCTCTCGCCTGCGGCAGCCAGGCGACAGCGCGCCCGCGCGCGCGCGGCGCGAGTTGTGCCAGAGAGCTGTGTCCCGTGGGCGGGATCAGGCCGAGTGCGGCGCGCATCAGAGTCGTCTTGCCGGCGCCGTTGGGGCCAATCAGCCCCACGATTTCACCGGTCCCGACTCTTAGGTTGATGCCTTGAAGAACGGTGCGGCCGCGACGCGTTACGCCTAGTTCACGCAAGGTCAGCAGTGTCATGTCGCGTCCTGCCGCGTGCGATAGATCAGGTGCAGGAACAGCGGTGCGCCGATCAGGGCGGTCACGACGCCCAGCTTGAGGTCGCGGTCCGGCAGGATCGCACGCACCACGATATCCGCCGCCAGCAACATCGCCGCCCCACCGAGTGTCGAGGCCAACAGCAGTCGCCCGGGCCGCGCACCGACGAAGGGGCGCAGCAGGTGCGGCACGACCAGCCCGACGAAGCCGATGGCGCCCGCGACGGCTGTCGATGCGCCGACGACGGCGGCGGTGCCGAAGATCAAAGTCAGACGCATCCGTCGCAGGCCGATCCCCATCGCCTCTGCCGCGTCCTCGCCCAGCGTCAGGGCGTCCAGCCCGCGCGACAGGCTCGCCAGCAATGCGGATCCCAGCAGGATAAAGGGCAGCGCAATCCAGACGTGCGTCATCGACCGGTCGGACAGTGATCCCATCATCCAGAACACGATCTCGTTCGCGGCAAAGGGGTTTGGCGACAGGTTCAGAACCAGCGCGGTCAATGCCCCCGCGAGCGCCGATATGGCGATCCCCGCAAGGATCAGGCTGAGTGACGATCCTCTCGGACCAGCGAGCAGCAGCACGGCGCATACACCAAGCACCGCTCCACTCAGCGCCGCCATCGGCAATCCCAAGGACCATGTCGTGGCGAACCCGGTCTGAATCGCCAGCACCGCGCCGAGGGCGGCCGAGCCCGAGACACCGATCAGGCCGGGGTCCGCGAGCGGGTTGCGCAGGTAGCCCTGCATTGCCGCCCCCGCCAATCCAAGCGCGCCGCCGATCAAGAGACCGAGCAGCGCGCGGGGCAGGCGAATCTCGCGCATCACGAGTGTCATTGGTCCTTCGCCGCCCATAATCAACGCCCGCAGGCTGGGACCGGGGGAGATATGCGCGGGCCCGATAAGCAGGGCCGTGACGAACAGCGCCACCAAAAGACCTGAAAGAATCAGGGTCAGCCGGGTCATCGCTGCCCGTCCTGCAGGGTGTGGCGCAGATCTGCCATCGCGTTGATTGCCTGCAGCACGAAGGGCGTGCCGCAGACCCAGTCGCGGTCCATCATCCGGGCCCCGGGCCGACCGTCGCGCAGGGCGGCGATGACCGGGTGATCGGTAACCGCTTCCGCCCGGGATTCGCCCGCGTACGGTACGCCAGTTATAACTGTGTCCGGTGCTGCCATGACCAGAACCTCCAGCGGCAGAAAGCCCCCATCGGCAAGTCCTGCCTCTGCCGCGACGTTGTCCAGACCGGCAGCGCTCAGGATTTCCCCTGCAAGGGTACGGTCGCCGGACGTGTAGCCGTTGGCGGAATAGAGGGCCGCTCGCGGGTTTGCCGCGTCTTTTGAGTTGAGAAGCCCAAGTCGCGTTTGAAAGTCCGCCACCAGCGATTCCGCCTTTGCCTCCTGTCCCAATGCCTTGCCCGTCTGAATCAGGAGGGCGGCAATGTCGTCCAGCGTGTAGGCGGGTTCGAGCAGGAGGACAGGGATGCCAAGCCGGTCCAGCATGTCGACAGTCGCGCGCCGGGTGAAGGTGCCGGCGATCACGAGGTCGGGCTGCATCAGATAGATCTCCTCTGCACGCCCGTGGTTGAGCGGGTATCGGGCCGCGACATCCGCCATGGCGGACCCGCGCGGATCGGCGGAGAGGGCAGAGACGGAAATCAGCTGGCCCTCGCCCGCCACCAGCATTGCAAGCTGATCCGTGCAGAGGTTCATGGATACGACGCGCCGTGGCGCATCGGCCAGTGCCGGTGCAGCGGTCAGCGCTGCCACCAGCCACGGTATCCAGAGACTAGAAGCGTGCATCGAGGCCGACATAGGCAGCACGCCCGCGGGTAGCATATCCCCAGACCTCGACCGCCGGATCGTCGAAGAGATTGGCGACCCGCCCCGTAAGGGCGACGCGATCGGTCAGGTCATACTGCGCCGCGACATCGACGGTCGTGAAGGCCGGTAGCTCTGCCATCTGGTAGGCGCCGAAGAACTGGGCGTCGACATTGCCCGAGACGTGCCGAATATCCGCCGACAGGCTGCCCCGACCGTCAAAGGTGTCCCATGTCCCGCCAAGCGTCAGCGTATTTCGGGGACGGCGTTGTTCGACGCTGCCGTCCTGGTTCGTCGCGTCGAGGTAGGTATAGGTCATCCGCAGCGCGAGTGTGTCTGTCGCCCGCAGGCTGCCTGTTACCTCGACCCCCTGCCGACTGCTGTCGCCGGACTGATTGATGAAGCCGAAGGTGCCGGGTCCGGTCGTGACATCGGTGATCTCGTCGGTCAGCACCTCTTTGAAATAGGTGATATCGAGCGTGCCGCGGCCATTGAGGACCGGCAAGGTGACCCCGAAATCGAAACCGATGTTCCGCTCGGGCGTCAGGGACGGATTGCCGGTATAGCCGAAGTCGGTGGCGTAAAGCTCGAAATAGGACGGATTCACGATGCCCACCCCGGCGGAGCCATGCAACCGCGCGCCGTTCTGTCCGACCGGATAGGACAGCCCGACGTTCCACGTCGTCGCATCCTTGAACGTGTCGTTGTTATCGAAACGCAAGCCCGCCTGCAGATCAAGGCCGTTGTCGAGGCTGCCGCGGTATTCCAGCGCCACGGATGTCGCTTTGCGGGCGTAGAGGGGGTTCGACCGGCTGCTGTCGTTCGTATCTTCGACAAGCAGGTTCAACAGGTGCTGCGTCTCGGTTACCGCAAGCCCGTCGAGGCCGTAACTGAGCCGGTATTTCAGCGCATCGCGTTCCGTGCGGACCGCGGCACCCCCTTCATAGGCGGCGGTATTGTCCGTGCGCTCATAGGACACCCGGTGAGTCAGCCGTCCGCCCATGGTATCGAGTTCGGCAAAGAGGCCGCCGGTGGTTTCGTCCCGCGTGCTGGACAGAGTGGTGTCGTCGACGATGGAGCCCGCGGCGTCGGGCGCGGCGTAATCCACTGCATCGGTATCATACTCCTGTTCCGACCGGCGAAGGGTAAAACCGAGCTTCAGCGCATCCATGGCCAGAAAATCGCCCGACAGGATGGCTGTCGTGCGGGTCATGGCGTCACGCTCTCCGCCATCGCCGGACTGGTCGAAACCGTCGTCCTGCACGTGCGACAGGGACAGCGAGAGCCCTCCGCGATCTGTCCGGTGCGCGAGAAACGCGGTCACCGTCGTCGCTTCACCACCCTCAATCGAGCCATTGAGGGTGGTGCCGACCTGACCCTTGCGGGTGATGATATTGATGACCCCGGCAGACGCGTCGGAACCGTAGTAGACGGACTGCGGGCCGCGCAGCACCTCGATCTTCTCGATATTCGCGGTCTCCAGCCCGCTGAGGATGTATTCCCAGTCGCCGCCGGCCGCGGCGATACCGTCGATCAAGACCAGCGTGTGACTGGCCTCTGCGCCGCGGATGCGGACCTGCGTGTAGGTCGGGCCGGAGCCGGTGACCGCCACGCCCGGAAGAGTGCGCAGGGCATCCTGGACGGTAGCGATACCACGTGCCGCGATCTCGTCGCCGGTCACGATGCTGGACGCGCGTGGCAGCGAGCCTGCGGCAATGGGGGACAGGCCACCGGTGACGATGATCTCGTCAAGGACGAAGGCGTCCTGCGCGCGGGCCTGTGAAAGGGTGGTCGTCAGGCAGACGGAAGCCATTAGAACGGTGCGAAGCATGGGATGATCCCTCGGGTCGTCCCTTCGGGGACGTAATTGCGTTAAGCCAGAGGGGGATTGGCCCCCGCAGACGGTGACGACACCACAAGCGGAAGCTCCGCAGCCCCGACGCCCCACGCGCCCGGACAGGGTGAACACCTCGGCAGGTCTCCTGACTTGCGGGTCATCGCTGGGCCGGTCCTTCCCATCACGCGGGTGCGTGACAGTGGCACATTCCGGCTTCGCTCTCCGCCTACAGTTGCGGGGGCAGTCGTGGATTTGGCCTGATAGCCGAACCACGTTCCCTTTTCACCAGACGGTAGACCGCCCGGACCGAAGTGCCACGTCTCTAGCGGGTCGGTCCTGCGTTGAAAAGAGGGACCCTTGCCCTCGCGCCCCGACCCCTCGGCTTTGCTTGCCTGAAGGTGCAAGTGACGGCTACGGTAGTCCTGCCTGAGGTCGAAGTGCCGTCGATCGACAGGATTCGGAGGGCAAGGCTGGCGTTAACGTTGACCGGCTGGTTGGGCCTGCCGGCGGGGGCGATGAGTGGATCGGAAGTGCGTGCAGGATCTGTCAGATCGGGGTGAGGAATGGACAACGCGCTTGGGGATCTGACGGTTGTCGAGGGGGCGTCGTTCATCGCCGGTCCGTCCTGCGCACTGCATCTGGCGCAAATTGGCGCGACGGTCATCCGTTTCGACATGATCGGCGGCGGGCCGGACTACAATCGTATGCCGCGCACGGACACGGGCGAAAGCCTTTACTGGCAAGGGCTGAACAAGGGCAAGCTGTCGATCGCCATTGACCTGCGGTCGCCAGAAGGACGCGAGCTTGCCCGGTCGATCATCACGGCGCAGGGGCCGGGCAGCGGAATCTTCGTCACGAATTATCCCGAAACGGGTTTTCTGGCTCACAATGCCCTTGCGACACAACGGGCCGATCTGATCACCTTGCGGGTGCAAGGCTGGGGCGATGGGCGAAACGGCGTCGACTACACCGTCAATGCTGCCGTTGGCGTGCCCTACATGACCGGGCCGACGGACATTCCTCCGGATCAACCGGTCAACAGCGTATTACCTGCCTGGGATCTGATGACCGGCGCCTACGGCGCTTTCGCGGTGCTGGCGGCGGTGCGCAGGCGGGCAACGACCGGGCAGGGTGGAGAGATCAGGCTGGCCCTCTCCGATGTGGCGATGGGATCGCTGTCGAACCTGGGCCAAGTGGCCGAAGTGTCGCTGGGGGCCGACCGCCCCCGGAGCGGGAATGCGCTTTTCGGTGCGTTCGGGCGGGATTTCCGGACACGGGACGGGCATGCTGTGATGATCGTGGCGATCACGCCCAAGCAATGGAGCGGACTGGTCGCGGCGCTCGATCTGGACCGCGCCGTGGCCAAGGTGGAGGCCGCGCTTGGCCTGTCCTTCGCCATCGACGAGGGGGTGCGCTATGCCCATGCGGATCGTCTTTACGACCTGATCTCTCCGGCGATCGCCGCGCGGGATTTAGCCCCGTTGACGAAGGCTTTGGACCGCAACAGTGTCTGCTGGGAGCGTTACAGGACGCTGAAGGACGCGGTGGAGAATGATCCGCGCTGCATCGCCGAAAATCCTCTGTTCGATCCCGTCTTACATCCGGGCGGGTCGACCTACCCCACGGCCAAAGGGCTTGCACGGTTCGGCGGCGACGCAGGTCGACCGGCACGGGCGGCGCCCAGGCTTGGGCAGGATACGGAACAGGTTCTGGCAGATCATCTGGGATTGTCAGCAGGTCAGATCGGCGACCTTATGGACCGTGGCATCGTTGCGGGGCAGTAGGCGCCGGGACTCGTCCGGCATGGATCAGTCCGCATCGTCGGCAGGACGGCTGACGCGGATGTCGGTCCGCCAACCTGCGCACAGGTCATGCAGTCCTTCAGAAACAGCAGCATCCGTGAAAAAGACGTCGATGTCCGACAGGGATCCGATGCGTGCCGGGGCCTTGCGTTTGAACTTCGTATGGTCGGCCATCAGCATTTTGCGACGCGACTGGTTCAGGATCGTCTGACTGACGCCGACTTCGCGCAGGTCGAAATCAAGGATGTCACCATCTGCGTCGATGGCCGAACAACCGATGACACCGATATCGAACTTGAACTGGCGGATCGCGGCAGTGGTAATGTCGCCGGTCAGCCCGCCGTCAGATTGCCGCAGTGCGCCGCCCGTGACGATCACCTCGCAGTCCGGGTTGCGCGTCAGGATATTGGCAACGTTCATGTTGTTGGTGACAACCAGCAGGTTGCGGTGGTGCAGCAGTTCCGTCGCCACGGCCTCTGTGCTGGTCCCGATATTTAGGAAGATTGCACAATCCTCGGGAATGCAGGCGGCGCAGGCCTTGGCCATCGCGGTCTTGCCTTCGGCATTCAGACGGCGGCGTTCCTCGTAGGCGATGTTCACGGTGCCCGAGGGCAGGACCGCCCCGCCATGTACCCGTTCCAGTTTGCCCGCATCGGCAAGCTCACTCAGGTCCCTGCGGATTGTTTGCAGCGTGACGCCCAGCCGCTCTGCCAGATGCTCGACCGTGACCTTGCCGTCACGTCGGGCGATGTCGAGAATTTCCGGGTGTCTGATGGTTTGCGACATGAACGTGTTCCGGTTGGTGTGGCTCTAATATGGCAGGATTTGCGGGAAGATTGATATGGCATTTGTTCGCGCCTGTTCGCATATGCGCGAAAAGTGGCGATAACCCTCTGCGCGACGCCGTTCCGTATTGCCTCGCTTATCTATTCCCCGAAAAGCGAAGAGAACCGAAAATGGGGGTTTTCTTTTATGCGCGGGGTTGCGATGATCCGGTAAGGATTTGGGAGGATCCAGTGTGAGCGATGACACGGATATCCGTGACCTGTTGGTCATCGGCGGTGGCATTAACGGCTGCGGCATCGCGCGCGATGCTGCCGGTCGTGGCCTGTCGGTGACGCTGGTCGAGATGTCCGACCTCGCCTCTGCCACATCCTCCGCTTCCACCAAGCTCTTTCACGGTGGTCTGCGCTATCTGGAATATTTCGAGTTCCGCCTCGTGCGCGAGGCACTGATCGAACGCGAGACATTGCTGCGGGCGATGCCGCACATCAGCTGGCCGATGCGTTTCGTGCTGCCCTATTCTGAAGACATGCGGTTCGAGAACGACACGCCGACATCGAAGCTGATGTCGACGGTCATGCCATGGACGCGCGGACGACGTCCGTCTTGGCTGATCCGGCTGGGGCTGCTGATGTATGATACCCTCGGCGGGCGCAAGATCCTGCCCGGCACCCGGACGCTGGACCTGACCCACGGTCCGGAGGGAGCCCCGCTGATCGACAGTTTCACGAAAGCCTATGAATACAGCGATTGCTGGGTCGAGGATTCGCGCCTTGTGGCCCTGAACGCCCGCGACGCCGCCGACCGGGGGGCGACCGTTCTGACCCGTACGAAGGCGGTTTCCGCCAGAACGGATGACGGTATCTGGACCGTAACGTTGGAGGATGCCGGTACCAGTGCATCGCGGCAGGTGCGGGCACGCATGGTCGTCAATGCCGGCGGACCGTGGGTCGGGCAGATCCTGCGTCAGCAGATGGGGTCGAACAGCCATGACGACGTGCGCCTCGTCCGTGGCAGTCACATCGTCACCCGGCGACTGTTCGATCACGACAAATGCTACTTCTTTCAGGGCACCGACGGGCGCATCATGTTCGCGATTCCCTACGAGACGGATTTCACCCTGATCGGCACCACGGATCAGGAACATCACGACGCGTCGGAAAAACCGGTGTGCACCCCGGAAGAACAGGCCTACATGATTGATTTCGTGAATGCCTACCTGAAGGACAAGATCGGCCCGGACGACATCGTCTGGACCTATTCAGGCGTGCGCCCGCTGTATGACGATGGTGCAAGTTCCGCCACTGCCGCAACCCGCGACTACACGCTGAAACTGGATGACAGCGCCGGTGCGCCGGCGCTCAATATTTTCGGCGGCAAGATCACGACCTATCGGAGACTGGCAGAAAGCGCGTTGGAAAAGATCGGCCAGAGACTGGATGTGTCGCAAGGACCGTGGACGGCCGGTGCCCCGATGCCTGGTGGCGACTTTTCCGTAGGCGATGTCGACCAGTTGATCAGCGATCTTGTGCGCGCTTTTCCCTTTCTGACTGACCGCTGGGCCCGCCGTCTGATCCGGGCCTATGGCACAGATGCGGCGCTGATCCTTGGCGATGCCGGGACTGCTGCCGATCTGGGGCAGGACTTTGGCGCGACGTTGACGGCGGCAGAGGTCGACTGGCTGATGACGCACGAATTCGCGTGCACCGCCGAGGATGTGTTGTGGCGGCGCAGTAAGCTGGGCCTGCACGGCGCCGACAGCGCGGCGCTCGATGCCTACATGGTCGCCCGCCGCCCGCAATTAAAGGACATCGCATGACACTGGAACTCGACGGCGTCGGCTACGTCGTGGGCGCGCAGACCTATATTCATCCGACCGACCTGACGCTGGATAAAGGCACGATGAACGTCCTGCTGGGGCCGACGTCGTCCGGCAAGACGACGCTGATGCGGCTGATGGCTGGGCTGGATGTGCCGACGCAAGGGCGTATCCGCTGGAACGGCGAGGACGTGACCGGCATGAGGGTGCAGGACCGGCGGATCGCCATGGTCTACCAGCAGTTCATCAATTACCCGGCGATGACCGTCTATGACAACATCGCGTCCCCCATGAAGCTGATGGGCTTGGACAAGGCCGAGATCGACCGCCGCGTGCGCGAGACGGCCGAGATGATGAAGCTGACGCCGATGTTGCAGCGAAAGCCGCTGGAACTCTCGGGCGGTCAGCAGCAGCGTTGCGCGCTGGCCCGGGCGCTGGTCAAGAACGCGGGACTTGTGCTGCTGGACGAGCCGCTGGCGAACCTCGATTACAAGCTGCGCGAGGAGTTGCGCGCCGAAATTCCGCGCATCTTTGCCGAAAGCGGGTCGATCTTCGTCTACGCTACGACCGAGCCGGAAGAGGCGCTGCTGCTGGGTGGCAACTGCGCAACACTGTGGGAAGGCCGCGTGACGCAGTTCGGCACCACTTCGCTAGTCTATCGCAACCCCACTGACGCTACGACGGCACGCGTCTTCTCCGACCCGCCGATGAACTTCCTGCGCGTGGAAAAGCGCGGTGACCAGATGCATTTCGGCATGGCTGAGACCATGCCTGCCCTCGGGCGCGATGTGGCGGACGGCCACTACATGCTCGGCTTTCGCCCCAATCACCTGACGCTGGACGCCGGCGACGGCCGCATCCGCTTCGACACAGTGCTGAGCGTGATGGAAATCACGGGATCCGAGACCTTCGTCCACCTGCAGCATGGCGACGCCCGCTGGGTGGGCCTGATCCACGGCATCCGCGACCTGAGGCCGGGGCAGGCGCTTCCCGTCTATCTCGATCCCTCGCGGGTCTACCTCTTCGGCGAATCCGGAGACCTTGTCGCGACCGCTCCCTATGCGGAGGCGTCGTAACGTGGCCAAGATCACCCTCGACAACCTCGCGCATTCCTACCTGCCCAACCCGCAGTCCGAGGAAGAATTTGCCCTGAAGGAACTGAACCATGATTGGGTCGACGGAGAGGCCTATGCCCTGCTGGGCGCCTCGGGCTGCGGCAAGTCGACGTTGCTGAACATCATCTCCGGCCTGCTGATCCCCAGTCAGGGCCGCGTGCTGTTTGACGGGCGCGACGTGACGACCTCGCCGACGGCAGAGCGCAATATCGCGCAGGTGTTCCAGTTCCCGGTGGTCTACGACACCATGAGCGTACGCGAGAATCTGGCCTTTCCGCTGAAGAACCGCGGTATGGATGCAGCCGAGATCAAGCGCCGGGTGCAGAAGGTCGCCGCCATGATCGACATGGAGGCGCAGCTCGATCACAAGGCGCGCGGGCTGACGGCGGACGCCAAGCAGAAGATTTCCCTCGGCCGTGGGATGGTGCGGGAGGATGTAAACGCGCTGTTGTTCGACGAACCCCTGACGGTGATCGATCCACACATGAAGTGGGAGCTGCGGACGCAGCTGAAGAAGCTGCATCAGGATTTCGGTCACACGATGATCTACGTGACCCACGACCAGACCGAGGCGTTGACCTTCGCTGACAAGGTCGTGGTGATGTACGACGGCCGCGTCGTCCAGATCGGCACCCCGCAGGAACTGTTCGAGCGTCCCGCGCATACCTTTGTCGGCTATTTCATTGGCTCGCCCGGCATGAACCTCTTCGATGCCGAGGTTGACGGCAGTAGCGCGCGCGTAGGCGACACGGTCATCCCCCTCGACGGCCATTTCATCACAGCCGGGCACACGCAGCTTGGGGTCCGACCGGAGTTCGTCCGCCTGACCTCCGGCGAGGAGGGCATTCCCGCCAGCATCAAGCGCGTGGAGGACGTGGGCCGACACAAGATCATCCGTCTCGATGTGGCCGGTCGCGAAGTCAATGCGGTCGCCGCGGAAGGCGAGGCCATTGCGGCAGACGCGACCCGGATCGTCTTTGCGCCAGAAGGCATCAACGTCTACGCTGACGACTGGCGCATCGCACCCCGGGGGACGTCCGCATGAACAAGACCGTGAATCAGAAGGCTTGGTTCCTTGTCCTGCCGGTCCTGCTGCTGGTCGCCTTTTCGGCCGTCATCCCGCTGATGACCGTGGTGAACTATTCCGTGCAGGACACCTTCGGCAACAACCAGTTCTTTTGGGCCGGCCTGTCGTGGTTCGACGACATGCTGCATTCTGACCGGATGTGGAATGCGCTGGGACGGCAGATGCTGTTTTCGGCGATCATCCTCGCGATCGAGGTGCCGCTGGGTATCTTCGTCGCCCTCAACATGCCGAAGAAGGGCGTCTGGTCGTCCTTCTGCCTCGTCGTCATGTCGCTGCCGCTGCTGATCCCGTGGAACGTGGTCGGAACGATCTGGCAGATATTCGGGCGCGTGGACATCGGGCTGCTGGGCTACACGCTCGACGCGCTCGGCATTGATTACAACTATACCCAGAACACCCTCGACGCCTGGGTGACGGTCATCATCATGGACGTCTGGCACTGGACGTCGCTGGTGGCGCTGCTGGCCTATGCCGGACTGCGGTCGATACCCGATGCCTACTATCAGGCGGCCAAGATCGACCAGGCCAGTCGCTGGGCCGTGTTCCGCTACATCGAACTGCCAAAGATGGCGGGCGTGCTGATGATCGCGATCCTGCTGCGCTTCATGGACAGCTTCATGATCTATACCGAACCCTTCGTGCTGACCGGCGGAGGCCCCGGCAACGCCACGACCTTCCTGTCGATCGACCTTGTGAAGATGGCGCTGGGTCAATTCGACCTTGGCCCCGCGGCGGCGTTCAGCCTGATGTATTTCCTCGTCATCATGGCGATCAGCTGGGTATTCTACACGGTAATGACGACCCTCGATAAAAGGGATGGCAAATGACCGACAGCGCAATCCCCGAGGTCGTCACCGACACCCGCACCATGACGATCGAGACGCCGCGCACCGCGCAACGCAGGTTCCGGCCGTCTGGCAGTACCGTCGTCATGGCGATCTACCTGCTGTTCCTGATGCTGCCGATCTATTGGCTGCTGAACATGAGCCTGAAGACGAACTCGGAAATTCTGGGCACGTTCTCGTTCTTTCCGCGCAACCTGACCTTCGCAAATTACGAGACGATCCTGACGGACCCGAGCTGGTATATGGGCTACGTCAACTCTCTGATCTACGTCGTGATGAATACGGTCATCAGCCTGGCCGTCGCTCTCCCAGCGGCCTATGCCTTCAGCCGCTACAGCTTCATGGGCGACAAGCACCTGTTCTTCTGGCTGCTGACGAACCGGATGGCGCCGCCGGCCGTCTTCGCCCTGCCGTTCTTCCAGCTTTATTCCTCGATCGGGCTGTTCGACACCCATATCGCGGTGGCGCTGGCGCATTGCCTGTTCAACGTGCCGCTCGCGGTCTGGATCCTGGAAGGGTTCATGCGCGGCGTGCCCAAGGAGATCGACGAGACCGCCTATATCGACGGCTATTCCTTCCCGGCGTTCTTCGTGAAGATCTTCACCCCGCTGATCGCCAGCGGCATCGGCGTCGCGGCGTTCTTCTGTTTCATGTTCTCCTGGGTCGAGTTGCTGCTTAGCCGCACGCTCACCTCCGTCGACGCCAAGCCCATCGCCGCCACCATGACGCGCACTGTGGGGGCCGCCGGTGTCGACTGGGGCGTGCTGGCCGCCGCGGGCGTGCTGACCATCGTGCCGGGTGCCTTAGTCATCTACTTCGTGCGAAATTACATTGCCAAGGGCTTTGCCCTGGGACGGGTGTGATGTGCGAGTTGAGAGGGAAACGTAATGCTTGAATGGATGGCATGGACATGGCCAACGGCAGCGTTCTTCATCGTGATCGCCGTGCTGCTGACGACTCTCACGGTGCTGGCGATCCGCTACCCCGAGGTGCCCCGCAAAGGTGTTCTGCGGATCGAGACGACGCGCGGCGACCGGCTGTTCATCACGCTGCTCGGGTCCGCCTTCATTAATCTGGCGTGGTTGGGGCTGGAGCTTGGTCCGCAACCCTACGCGCTGATCGTCTGTCTGGTCTATGCCGCAGCGGTGTTCCGCTGGGTCTAGGTCACGTCAAATCCCGGCGCATTCCACCGCGCCGGATCGCTTGCGTTCAACCAAAAGGGAGGAAACCTATAATGAACGTTCTTTACAGATCCACCACGGCGCTGGGACTGGCACTTGCCCTGACCCAACCTGCCTGGGCCGACATGGCCGCGGCCACATCGTTCCTTGACGCCGAAATCGGCGATGTGTCCACCCTGTCCCGTGCGGATCAGGAAGCCGAAATGCAGTGGTTCATCAACGCCGCCAAGCCCTTTGCCGGGATGGACATCAATGTCGTATCCGAAACCATCACGACGCATGAATACGAAAGCCAGGTCCTAGCCCCGGCATTCAGCGCGATTACCGGCATTAATGTCACCCATGACCTGATCGGCGAAGGCGACGTGGTCGAGAAGCTGCAGACCCAGATGCAGTCGGGCGAGAACATCTATGACGCCTACGTCAACGACTCCGACCTAATTGGCACCCACTGGCGTTATCAGCAGGTCCGCAACCTGACCGACTGGATGGCCGGCGAAGGCGCCGACGTGACCTCGCCCACGCTGAACCTCGACGACTTCATCGGGACCGATTTCACCACGGCGCCCGACGGCAAGCTCTATCAGCTTCCCGACCAGCAATTCGCGAACCTCTACTGGTTCCGCTACGACTGGTTCAACGACGAGCAGAACAAGGCCGACTTCAAGGAAAAGTACGGCTATGATCTGGGCGTGCCGGTGAACTGGTCCGCCTACGAGGACATTGCCGAGTTCTTCACCGGCCGCGATCTGTCGCGCATGGGGGTCGAGGACCAGGTCTATGGCAACATGGACTACGGCAAGAAGGACCCCAGCCTTGGCTGGCGCTACACCGACGCGTGGATGTCGATGGCCGGCATGGGCGACAAGGGTGAACCCAACGGCTTGCCGGTCGACGAATGGGGCATCCGTGTAAACGAGAACTCGCAGCCCGTGGGCGCGTGCGTGACCCGTGGCGGCGCCACGAACTCGCCCGCATCTGTCTACGCCGTGGACAAGGCGATCAAGTGGTTGAAGGACTACTCGCCGCCTTCCGCTGCCGGCATGACCTTCTCGGAGGCCGGTCCGGTTCCTGCACAGGGCAACATTGCCCAGCAGATGTTCATGTACACCACCTTCGTGGCGCCGCTGGTCGCCTCGGACGCGGTGATGAACGAGGACGGCACGCCGAAGTGGCGCCTCGCCCCCAGCCCGCACGGCGTCTACTGGGAAGACGGCATGAAGGTCGGCTATCAGGACGTGGGCAGCTGGACGCTGATGAAGTCCACCCCCGTAGATCGCGCCAAGGCCGCATGGCTTTACGCGCAGTTCGTCACCTCGATGACCGTCGACGTGAAGAAGTCCGACGTGGGCCTGACCTTCATCCGTGAATCGACCATCAACTCCGACCACTTCTCGGAGCGGGCGGACAAGCTGGGCGGTCTGGTGGAATTCTACCGCTCGCCCGACCGCGTGCGCTGGTCGCCCACGGGCACCAACGTGCCGGACTATCCCAAGCTGGCGCAGCTGTGGTGGCAGAACATCGGCGACGCCATGTCAGGTGCGAAAACCTCGCAAGAGGCGCTCGATCAGCTGTGTGCCGACATGGAAAGCGTGATGGAGCGGATCGAACGGTCCGGCGTGCAGGGTGATCTGGGTCCCGTGATGGGCGAGGAGCAGGATGCGCAATACTGGCTCGACCAGCCGGGCGCGCCGAAGCCCAAGCTGGAGAACGAGGACGAAGAGCCGCAGACTATCGGCTACGACGAACTTGTGTCATCCTGGAACCAGTAAAGCCTGAACCTGACCGGGGCGCAGCATCTGCGCCCCGGTTTTTTGCGTAGGTGCGTCGCGCTTTATTATCGTCAAAACAGCAGCTTGATTTCGGCGGCAATCTTCTTGAGACTTGGACCGACGACGACGATGACCTGTTGCGCGGGGCATGTGGGGACATAACGGTGAGGAGGCCGATATGTCGCATAACCCTTACACGCCGCCGCTAGACCGCATCCGTGTCGATAGCCTTCGTCGAAGGCACCTTATGGAGGAAAATCATGAATAATCTGAACATGCTGGCGGCATCGCTGGCGGCCCTGACATTGTCGGGCATGGCGGCGCAGGCCCAAACCGACATCAGCTGGTGGCACGCCATGACCGGCGCGAACTCCGAAGTGGTCGAGAAGATCGCGTCTGACTTCAACGCCAGCCAGAGCGACTACAAGATCAATCCCGTCTTCAAGGGGACCTACCCCGAAACGCTGAACGCCGGCATCGCAGCCTTCCGCGCGGGTCAGGCCCCTGACATCATCCAAGTCTTCGACGTGGGCACCGGCGTGATGATGGGCGCCGAGGGCGCCGTCATGCCCGTGGCGGACGTGCTGACCAACGCCGGCATGACCTTTGACAAGTCCGCATACCTGCCGGGCATCGTGGCCTATTATTCCAAGCCGGACGGCACGATGCTGTCGTTCCCCTACAACTCGTCCTCGCCGATCACCTACTACAACAAGGACATCTTCGAGAAGGCTGGCCTAGATCCGAACACCCCCCCCGAGACCTGGGACGACGTCTGGTCGATGGCGAAGACGATCAAGGAATCGGGCGCGGCCCCCTGTGGCTACACCTCGACCTGGCTGACGTGGATCCATCTGGAAAACTTTGCGGCCTGGAACGACGTGCCCTACGCCACCCAAGGCAACGGGCTGGAGCCGGGTGCCACGCCCGAGCTTGAGATCAATGCGCCGATCTTCGTGAACCACTTCCAGCAGATCGCGGATCTGGCGAAGGACGGCACGTTCAAATACGGCGGCCGCACGTCCGAGGCCAAGCAGATCTTCCTCGCCGGTGAATGCGGCATCTTCACCGAAAGCTCCGGTGGTCTGGGCGACATCGTGAAGTCCGGCATGAATTACGGCATCGGGCAACTGCCCTATGACACTGACGGCAACGGGCCGCAGAATACCATTCCGGGCGGTGCGTCGCTTTGGGTGATGGGCGGCAAGTCGGACGAGACCTACAAGGGCGTCGCCGCCTTCTTCGACTATCTGTCCCAGCCCGATGTGCAGGAATACCTGCATCAGACCTCCGGCTATCTGCCGGTGACAATGGCCGCTTACGAGGCGACGAAGGAAAGCGGGTTCTATGACGAGAACCCGGGCCGCGAGACGCCGATCACCCAGATGATGGGCAAGGAGCCGACCGAGAACTCCAAGGGCGTGCGTTTGCCGAACCTGCCGCAAATCCGCGACATCGAGAACGAGGAGTTCGAGAAGATGCTGTCGGGTGACCAGACCGCGCAGCAGGCCCTCGACAACGCTGTCGAGCGCGGCAACGCCGCCATCAAGGAGGCGATGGGTCAGTGACCCGTGACCGGCCGCCCCGCCCGCGGGGCGGCCGGGTTTTCCCATGAATCGTGCAACATTTCCCCACCGCTTCCTGCCGTGGCTGCTGGTCCTGCCGCAGCTTCTGATCTCGCTCGTGTTCTTCTACTGGCCCGCGCTGCAGGCCATGTGGCAGTCGACGCTGAAAGAGGACCCCTTCGGGCTCAGCTCGAAGTTCGTGGGCCTCGAGAACTTCCGCAAGGTTCTGAGCGATCCCGCCTACCTCAATTCCATCAAGGTGACGGCGTTCTTTTCCGTCGTGACGGCCTTCCTGTCGATGTCCATCGCCCTGCTGCTGGCGGTGCAGGCGGAAAAGGTGCTGCGCGGCAAGGCCTTCTATCGCACGCTCATGATCTGGCCCTATGCCGTGGCCCCCGCCATCGCGGGGATGCTGTGGCTGTTCATGTTCAACCCGTCCTTCGGCACACTTGCCTGGCCGCTGCGCCAGATGGGGATCGACTGGGACCCGCTCCTGAATTCCGGTCAGGCCATGGGTCTTGTGATCGCGGCGGCCAGCTGGAAGCAGATCAGCTACAACTTCCTGTTCTTCGTGGCAGGGCTTCAGGCGATCCCCAAGTCGCTGATCGAGGCGGCGGCCATCGACGGCGCGGGATCGGCACGCCGGTTCTGGACCATCGTGTTCCCGCTGCTGGCGCCCACGACGTTCTTCCTGCTGGTCGTCAATTCCGTCTATGCCCTGTTCGACACCTTCGGCATCATCCACGCGGTGACCGGCGGCGGCCCCGGCAAGGCGACGGAGACGCTGGTCTACAAGGTCTATAACGACGGCTACAACAACTTCCTGCTGGGGTCTTCTGCCGCGCAGTCGGTAATCCTGATGGCCATCGTCATCACCCTAACCGCCTTCCAGTTCAAGTACGTCGAACGCAAGGTGCATTATGGCTGACCTCGGCATGGTGGGATCGTCGAAGCGCAGCCGTGTGGTCGCCCACATCTTCCTCATCCTTGGCGTACTGATCGTGGCCTTCCCGATCTATTACGTCGTCATCGCATCGACCCATACGCTGCAGACCATCCTGCGCCCGCCTTTGCCGCTGTTGCCGGGGGCCGAAGGGCCTGCCAACTACGGCGAGGCCATTTCGGGCGGCATCGGGCGGATCGGCGGGGTCAGCGTCGGGCGGCTACTGGCCAATACTGCCATCGTCGCGGTGGGCATCGCGGTGGGCAAGATCATCATCTCGATGGCTTCGGCCTACGCCATGGTCTTCTTCCGCTTTCCCTTCCGCATGGCCTGCTTCTGGCTGATCTTCATCACCCTGATGCTGCCCGTGGAAGTGCGGATCATGCCGACCTACAAGGTCATGGTGCAGCTGCACCTGATCGACACCTATGCCGGCCTGATCCTGCCGCTGATCGCCTCGGCCACGGCGACGCTGCTGTTCCGCCAGTTCTTCATGACGATCCCGAACGAGCTGCTGGAGGCGGCGCGGGTTGACGGGGCCGGGCCGTGGCGGTTCTTCAAGGACATTTTGCTGCCGTTGTCGACGACCAACATCGCGGCGCTGTTCGTGATCCTGTTCATCTACGGATGGACGCAATACCTGTGGCCGCTGCTGGTCACCAATTCCAATTCGATGAACACCATCGTCATCGCCCTGCGCAAGATGATCTCTTTCGCGGATGCGGATACGCCGTGGAACCTAGTCATGGTGACGGCGGTGCTTGCGATCCTGCCGCCCGTGCTGGTCGTGGTGCTGATGCAACGGTGGTTCGTAAAGGGCCTTGTGGAGACTGAAAAGTAATGGCGACGATTTCCCTGCGCGACGTGCGCAAGACCTATGCCAAGGCAGAGGTCATCCACGGCGTGTCCATCGACGTGCCCGACGGCGAATTCGTCGTGATCGTCGGCCCCTCTGGCTGCGGCAAGTCAACGTTGCTGCGCATGGTCGCGGGGCTGGAGGCGATCACCAGCGGCGAGATCGCCATCGGCGGCCGTGTCGTCAACGATCTGGAACCGCGCGAGCGGGACATCGCCATGGTGTTCCAGAACTACGCGCTTTACCCACACATGACCGTTTTCGACAACATGGCCTACGGCCTGAAGATCGCGAACATGCCGAAGGCAGAGATCAAGGCGCGGGTGGACAGGGCGGCCGGCATGCTGAACCTGTCCGATTTCCTCGACCGCAAGCCGCGAGCGCTGTCGGGTGGCCAACGGCAGCGGGTCGCCATGGGCCGCGCACTGGTGCGCGATCCCGCGGCGTTCCTTTTCGACGAGCCGCTGTCGAACCTCGACGCCAAGCTGCGTGTGCAGATGCGCCTGCAGATCAAGGAGATGCAGCGCACCGTCGGCACCACGTCGCTGTACGTCACCCACGACCAGACCGAGGCGATGACCCTCGCCGACCGCCTGATCGTAATGAACGCCGGTGTGGCAGAGCAGATCGACACGCCAATGGCGATCTACGACCGGCCTGCCAATGTCTTCGTTGCCGGTTTCATCGGATCGCCCGCCATGAATTTTGTCTCCGGCACGCTGGAGGCAGGTCATCTGAAGACCGCCGGCGGTCAGCGCATCGCGCTGCCGGTTCCCGCAGACCAGGCGGGCCGATCGGTCACGATCGGACTGCGGCCGGAACATCTGCAGACGGTCGATGCGGATCATCCGGGCGCCATGGCGCTGCGTGTGCGCGCGGTCGAGACACTTGGCGCGGACGCCTACGCGCATGCGGTGCTGCAGGACGACTCAACGGTCGAGTTGGTCGTGAGGGTGCCCGGCGCCCGACGACTTTCCGAAGGCGAGACCCTGCATGTCGTTCCGGACGCGGACAGCCTTCATGTGTTCGACGCCGCCACCGGCGCGCGCGTCTGATCCCGGTTCACCGGCGGTCTGCAAGGACTGACGCGCTTGGTCCTGTCAGGACGCCTTGCGGGTTTCGGTCTGCTGCCCGCCCATGCCGATGTGATGCTTCAGGATATGTCGGTAAAGGCCGATCCCGAGGCGCGACATCTGCCCCGACTGCTCTGTCCCGTCCAGAGCGCCGAATCCCCGGATATCTCGGTCCTTGCGGGCGATGCGGAAACCCGCCCCAATCTCCGACATTTCGGTAAAGGCGGTCAGTCGATCGGCGGCTTCCCCGCCTTCGTCCAGATCGATCCCGGTCAACAGCAGCATGTGGGCCGGCAACTGGCTGCGCCCGATACGACCGCGCAACTGGTGAAGCTGCGACAGGCCGAAGCGGTCGGCGTTCCAGACCGCCATTGTGTTCGCCCGTCCATTGTCGAGGCCACTTTCGATGATCGATGTGGACAGAAGAACATCGACATCGCCGCTCATGAACGACAGCATCGCAGCTGCCATTTCTTCATCAGGCATCTGGGCGTGCGCGACGATGTAAGAGAAGTCGACCTTGCGTTGCTTCAGGATGGCCTCGAGTTCCGTGACGCCCGCGACCCGGGGGCAGACAATATAGGACTGACCCTGCCGCGCAGTCTCCGTCTCGACTGCGCGCAGGAGGGTGTCGATGTCACGTCCGCAAAGCCGCGTTTCCACGGGTTTGCGGTTCTTCGGCGCGGTCGCCACCACCGATACGTCGACCAGCCCGACTTCTGCCGCGGCCAGGGATCGCGGAATCGGCGTCGCGGTCATGCTCAGCACATGTACGCCGGGCGCAAGATGCCGAAGCTGCGATTTTTGCTCTTCGCCGAACTTCTGTTCCTCGTCGATGATGACCAGCGCCAGTTTGTCAAAAGCGATGGCGTCATCCAGTAGGGCCTGCGTGCCAATGACGACCGCGACGTCGCCGCTTTGCAGACCGTCGAGAATGGCTGTCCTATTCTCCGCCGCAGTCAGGCGGGACAGTTCCGCCACCTTGATGTCGCAGGCCCCCAGCCGGTCGCGGAAGGTATTGAAATGCTGCCGTGCGAGGACGGTGGTGGGCGCCGCGACGACGACCTGATGACCGCAAAGGGCTGCAGCCGCTGCGGCACGGACAGCAACCTCGGTCTTGCCGAAGCCTACGTCGCCGACCAGCAGGCGATCCATCGGGGTCTTGCCTGACAGATCCTGCAGCACCGCCTGAATGGCCCGGTCCTGATCTTCAGTCGGGTGGTGCGCAAAGCTGTCGGTGATCTTCTTGATGGCAGCCGCCTTCGGCTTCAACGGCACGGCGTCGGTGGCGCGGCGCGCGGCATCGATTTCAAGCATGCGATCCGCGCTTTCGCGCAACTCCATGATCATCTCATCGCGCCGTTTCAGCCAATCGCCGGCCTTCAGCCGGTCGAGGGTCAAACTGTCGGCCGGTGCGCCGAAGCGCCAGAAATCCTCGCCCTCGCGGGCGGGCAACATCAGCTTGCCACCGTCACGGTACATGAACGTAGTCAGCGTCTGATCCACATCGCCAAGGTCGCAGTCCATGCGACCGTCGTAACGTGCAAGACCATGTTCGAAGTGAACCACGGCATCGCCGGGTTCCAGTTCGTCCTCTCCGAACAAAAGATCGTGGTCCCGGTCGTCGAGGTGTGAAAGCGCCATGTCGTCCATCCAAAATGCGTGCATCGGATGAACGCGGCGCGGACGGTTTTGATCCATGCCACGGCTGGCTGCGGCACCTGACCGCGGGTCATGAGACCGCGTCTGATCCTTGGCTTCATTCAGGTCAGGAAAGTCCGCCTAGTAGAGGCCCTGAATCTCCAGCGGCAGCTGTCTGACTTCCTGTTCGCGCAGGATCGTGCGTGGGATGGCGGTGGCGTCGGCCTGCCGCAATCGGGTCATCCGGTTGGTGGCGGCGGCCTGGATGTCGGCGCGGTCGCGCAGGATCGTCGGGCGCAAAAAGACAAACAGCGTGCGCCGGCTCTCGCTTGCATTGCGTGACTTGAAGAGATTGCCGACCACGGGAATGTCGCCAAGACCCGGAACCTTCTGTTCGCTGTTCAGACGGTCGTCAGTGATCAGGCCACCCAGCACGACCGTGCCGCCGTTGTCGGCCATCACGGTGGTATTGATGACCCGCCGGTTGGTCACCAGATCTGCGGCGCCTTCGACGTTGCCGTTGACGAGTGAACTGATTTCCTGCTCGATCACCAGCTGCACGACACCGCCGGCGGTGATCCGGGGCACGACGTTCATCGTGATCCCGACGTCCTGCCGTTCGATCGTGGTGAAGGGTGTCAGAGTGTTGCCATCGGTCGCGAAACTGCCGGTGCGGAACGGCACGTTCTGGCCAACGACGATGGTAGCGGGTTCGTTGTCGAGCGTTGTAACCGATGGCGTGGACAGCAGCCGTGCCCGGCTGGAATTGGACAGCGCCTGCACCAGCAGGCCAAAGTCATTGTTGCTCGCCGCCAGTGTCGCGCCGGTGGACAGCGCAACGGAGGCGGGGGCGCCGACGGCAGTCAAAACGCCCTGAAGCGAAACGCCGCCGTTGCTGAAGGAGGTGGCGCCCAGCGAACCCTGCGCCTGCTGCGTGCCGAAGCCGAGTTGGGCGCCCAACCGCTCTGCCACGTCGCCGGAGACTTCGACGATGGCGGC
>NZ_FQUE01000004.1 GCF_900128995.1 Loktanella atrilutea
CCGAAAATCGTGGACTGGTACATGCAGGGCAAGATCGAGATCGACCCGATGATCACCCACACGATGCCGCTCGACGACATCAACAAGGGCTTCGACCTGATGCACCACGGCGAGAGCATCCGCGGCGTGGTGATCTACTGACCCCGATCCGCCAACCCCGCCAAGGGGCCCCCCGACAGGCCCGGTCCCGCGCGACCGGGCCTTTTCCATGCGCCGCACCCGCCGCGGGCGCCGCTCCGATTTTTCGAGAAAAATCGGCATCGGGGGCCAGCCCCCGATCCCCGGCCACGCGCGGGACGAGAGGTCCGCTGCCTTTCGCTGCAACGCGCGCCTCCGATTTTTCGCCGAAAAATCGGCTCCCGGGTGTCGGCCATTCATTTCGGTCCCACACCCCCGGCGACCGGGCCCGGCCCGGACAGTCGACAGGCCCGCGGCAGGGCGTTTCCCGCGAAGCCGCACACGTGCGGCGGACCTCGCGCGGCAGGTCATACTATAGGTTGAAAGGCCGTGGTTCGCGTTGACAGATCGGTGCACGGGACGCTTCATATATATCAGGATATGGACGCGACGACCAGCCGCGACGGCCCGAGGAGGGGCAGCTGCACACCCGTTGCATCCACCGTATTCGCAAGCCTGAAGCATCTGGGAGGATGACAATGAGAACGGTAATGATGAGCCTGGCCGCGAGCCTGTTGATGACGACGGCGGCCCCCGTCTTCGCCAACGACTCGGTGACGGAAATCGCGAAAGACCCCGCCCAGTGGGGCATGCAGCTGGGCCAGTACGATGGAAGCCGCTACTCCAAGCTGGACAAGATCAACAAGGACAACGTCGGCGATCTGCAGGTAGCCTGGACCTTCTCGACCGGCGTGCTGCGCGGCCACGAAGGCTCTCCGCTCGTCGTGGACAACGTGATGTATGTCCACACGCCGTTCCCGAACACGGTCTACGCGCTCGACCTGAACGAGGACGGCAAGATCCTGTGGAAGTACCAGCCGCAGCAGAACCCCGACGTCATCGGCGTGATGTGCTGCGACACGGTCAACCGCGGCGTCGCCTATGCGGACGGGATGGTCTTCCTGCACCAGGCCGATACCACGCTGGTGGCACTGGATGCGAAGACCGGCGAGGTGAAGTGGTCGGTCCAGAACGGCGACCCGGCGAAGGGCGAGACCAACACCGCCACCGTGACGATCGTCAAGGACAAGGTCCTCGTCGGCATCTCCGGCGGTGAATACGGCGTGCGCGGTCACATGACCGCCTATAACATCGCCGACGGCTCCATGGCCTGGCGCGCCTATTCCACCGGCCCGGACGAGGACATGCTGGTCGATCCCGAAAAGACCATGGTGCTGGGCAAGCCGATCGGCGCGAACTCCTCTCTCGACAGCTGGGAAGGCGACCAGTGGCAGATCGGCGGCGGCACCACCTGGGGCTGGACGACCTATGACCCAGAGCTGAACCTCGTCTACTACGGCACCGGCAACCCCTCGACCTGGAACCCGTCCCAGCGTCCGGGCGACAACAAGTGGTCGATGACGATCATGGCCCGCGACCCCGACACGGGCATGGCCAAGTGGTTCTACCAGAAGACTCCGCACGACGAATGGGATTTCGACGGCGTGAACGAGAACATCCTGGCCGATCAGGAGATCGATGGCCAGATGCGCAAGATCCTCGTGAACTTCGACCGCAACGGCTTCGGGTACACCCTCGACCGCGAGACCGGCGAACTGCTGGTGGCCGAGAAGTATGACCCGCAGGTCAACTGGGCGACCGAAGTCGACATGGACAAGGACTCTGAAACCTACGGTCGTCCGCAGGTCGTGGCGGAATACTCGACCGAGCAGAACGGCGAGGACACCAACACCACCGGCGTCTGCCCGGCGGCCCTGGGGTCCAAGGACCAGCAGCCGGCCAGCTACTCGCCCGATACCGGCCTGTTCTACGTGCCGACCAACCACGTCTGCATGGACTACGAGCCCTTCCGCGTGAGCTATGCCGCAGGCCAGCCCTACGTCGGTGCGACCCTGTCCATGTTCCCGGCGCCCGACAGCCACGGCGGCATGGGCAACTTCATCGCCTGGGACGCCACCAAGGGCGAGATCAAGTGGTCCCTGCCAGAGCAGTTCTCGGTCTGGTCCGGTGCGATGGCGACCGCGGGCGGCGTCGTGTTCTATGGCACGCTGGAAGGCTACCTGAAGGCGGTCGACGCCGAGACGGGTGACGAGCTTTACAAGTTCAAGACGCCGTCCGGCATCATTGGCAACGTCTTCACCTATGAACATGACGGCAAGCAGTTCGTCGGCGTCCTGTCGGGCATCGGTGGCTGGGCAGGCATCGGCCTCGCCGCCGGCCTGACCAACGCCAACGACGGTCTGGGTGCCGTGGGTGGCTATGCGGCACTGTCCGACTACACGGCGCTGGGTGGCCAGCTGACGGTCTTCACCGTCCCCGAGTGATCGTTTCGCTCTGAACACCGACGCCGTCCCCGGGCAGACCGGGGGCGGCGTTGCCGTCTGCGGGGCCGCGATCCGGCAACCGCAACTTAAGTTTGATTTGCGCCGGGTATGCCGCGGGATACGCTGTAACCAGCACTCTATGGGAGGAGTTACCATGAAACGTTTTGCGGCCACCGCGGCCATTGCCCTGATCGCCGCCAGTGCGGCCTTTGCACAGGATACGGCGACGACCGCCGCCACGACGGCCGATCAGGCCGCGGCGCCGGCCACCGACGCCACCACGTCGGATGCGGCCCCCGCCGCCGATGCCACGACATCGGACGCGACCGCAACCGATGCGGCACCGGCGGACGCTGCCCCGGCGGATACGGCCACCGCTGATGCCGCGACCTCCGACAATCCGGCGCTGACCGATACGGCAGCCGACCACAACGACGGTATCCGCAACTTCACGGCAGAGGACATTCCGACCTTCGCCATCGCCGCGGACGGCACCGTCGACTGGCCGACATTCTCGGGCTTCCGCCGCTATCACGCGGAATGCCACGTCTGCCACGGGCCCGACGGCGAGGGGTCGAGCTATGCGCCGGCGCTGAAGAAGTCGGTGATGCGCCTCGACTACTACGATTTCGTGGGCATCGTTGCCGGCGGCAAGCAGGAGGTCGGGCAGGCCCAGAACCAGGTGATGCCGGCCTTCGGGTCGAATCCGAACGTGATGTGCTACATCGACGACATCTACACCTACCTGCGTGCCCGCGGCACGGACGCCGTCCCGCGCGGTCGCCCCGCCAAGAAGGAAACGAAGACGGACGCCTACGACGCTGCCGAAGCGTCCTGCATGGGCTTCTGATGCGGCTCGCACTGGCCCTGATCCTGTGCGCGGCGACACCCGCCGTCGCACAGGTCGCAGACCTCGTCGACCGGTCTCAGCTGCGGGTCTGCGCCGACCCGGCGAACCTGCCGCTGTCGGCGCAGGACGGCAGCGGGTTCGAAAACAGGATCGCGGAACTGATCGCGGCCCGGCTTGACGTGCCATTGACCTACACATGGTTTCCGCAGGTCAACGGTTTCATCCGGCAGACGCTGAGCGTTGGGAAATGCGACGTCGTCATCGGTTATGCGCAGGGCGACGAGCAGGTGCTGAACACCAACCACTACTACACCTCTACCCACGTGCTCGTGGTGAAGGCCGACGGACCTCTGGCCGGTGTCACCCAGCTCTCGGACCCGGCCCTGACAGAGGCGAAGATCGGCGTCGTGGCAGGGGCGCCGCCGACGACCCATGTGGCCCGTCTGGGCCTGATGAAGAACGCGAAGCCCTACAACCTGATGACCGATCGCCGGGTCGAGGATCCGGCCGGCGACATGCTGCGCGACGTCGAGGATGGCACGACCGACGCGGCCTTGCTCTGGGGCCCGATCGGCGGACCGAAGGCAAAGGATTATCCCGACCTCAAGGTCATTCCCCTGCTGAACGAGGCCGCGACCCCGCGCCTGTTCTACCGCATCACGATGGGCGTGCGAGCCGGAGAGGACAACTGGAAGCGCGAACTGAACAGCCTGATCCGCCGCAATCAGGATGAGATCGACGCGATCCTGCGGGACGCCGGCGTGCCGTTGGTGGACGACTACGGCACTGCGCTGAAGGCTGGAAACTAGGGGGTCGGCGCAATGAAGAGTCCGAAGGCGCGGGGGCCTTCCGGCACGTCGACCTCAGCCACGACCTGCCGCGTCGCTGTGTCGATCAGGCTGACCGTGTCCGAAAACCAGTTCGCCACGACGATGCGGCCGCCGTCGGCGGTGGCGGCGATCCCTTCGGGATAGTCGCCCACGTCGATCATGCCGGCGACGGCAAATGTTGCGGCGTCGAAGACCGTGACCGTGCTGTCGTACTGATTGGTGACGAAGCCCTGCCCGGCGGCAAAGGCCACCGCATAGGGTCGTTCGGCCGTGGGAATCTTGGCAATAATGCTGCCGTTGCCCGGGTCGATGACGGTGACGGTGTCATCCAGCACATCGGCCGTGAAGATCAGCCCGTCGTGCAGGGTCACGCCGAAGGGATGGTGCCCGACCGGCAGCGCCGTCGTCCCGTCGCCCCGGATCAGCGTCACGGCATCGGCATCGCGATCGGCCGTGACGATCAGGCCCGGTACGGCGGCGACACCCGACGGCATGGCGCCGACCGGCCAGGCTGCGATTTCGGCCCCGGTGTCGGGGTCGATCTCGCGCAGGACGCCCGTCTGATCGGTGATCAGCGCCGTCCCCGTCTCTGGCCGGATGGCAAGGCCGAAGGGCGCACCGGCAACCGGGTGCTGCGCCACCGGACGACCGGCCATGTCGAACACATGCAGCAACCCGGTATCCACGGCCACGGCCATGATGCGGTCACGGACGGCATCGATAGAAACGGCGGCCGGATGGCCGGGCAGGGGCGTTGTCGACAGGACCTCGGCCGTGTCCGTGTCGATCAGCGTCAGGGTGCCGGCGGTCTGCGAGGTGATCGCGGCGATATCGCCAAGCCCCGGTGACGTGGCCCAAAGGACAGCCAGACCGGCGGCCCCGATCACCCGCGCCGCCGGGATCACTCCACCTTGCCGAAGCGGGCGGTCAGCGCGTCGATGCCCGTCTGGTGCAGGGCCTCCACGCTGGCAATGGCCGCGTCATCGTTCAGGTCCGCCGGCGGTTCGTTCTGAGGAAAACCGCGATAGAATGCACCCTTCCAGTCAAGTTCCGTCTTGCCGTCCACATCCTTGAGCGTGATGTGCGACGCATAGTTCGTGGCCTTCACGACGTCGAGGTTGGTCTCCAGCATCAGGGTCGAGATCGCATGCTTCTCGGACTGCAGCTTCAGCAGTTCTTCTTCTACGACCTGACCGTCCTCCATCGTGCGCACGCGAGTGGCGCCCTTTTCGGTGCCCGTGGCCTCTACGCTCGCGACGCCCGGAAACCATGACATGTCGTCGAAATGGCCGATTACGTCCCAGACCTCCTCCACCGGTGCGTCCAGTGTCACCGTCTGTTCGGTCTTCAATCTGACAGGACCATGCGCCAGCGCCGGTCCCGTCACCAGCGCCAGACAGGCCGCGAGCGTCATCATCGTCTTCGTCATCGTCATGCTCTCCCTTGCCGCAATGCGCGGCTGCGGGTCCACTCTTGCCGAAAGCGTACTGCTGCCCGCAATCCACCGAAAGTATGAGAGAAAGCGATTTCAGCATGTTATGAGGCAATCGTGAAAAGAAACCGGTTGTAACCCCGGCCCCGGTCGTGCCCCATGGCAGGCAGGGAGGACGCGATGATGAGACGGGAGGCGATCTGCGGCGCGCTGGTCTTGGCTGGCCTTGCCGGCCCTGCGCTGGCGGATGTGACCTATCGCGCCGCGGTGATCCGCGTCGATGCGCCGGGCCCCCTGCCGATCTCGCGCCTCGACCTGCCCCCCGACGACCTGGGCTTTGCCGGCGCCGCACTTGCAACCGACGACAACATGACGACCGGTGCCTTCACCGGCCAGACGTTCGAGACCATCTCCGTGGTCGCGACGCCGGAAACGGCAGAGGCCGAGATGGCGCGCCTGCTGGACGACGGCATCTTCTTCGTCGTGACGCTGGCGGATGCGGCGACGACCGTGGCGCTGGCCGATCAGGCCGGCGATCGCGCGCTTGTCGTCAATGCCGCGGCGACTGACGACAGCCTGCGCGGGGCCGACTGCCGCGCCAACCTGCTGCATGTGACGCCCTCCGACGCGATGCGCGCAGATGCGCTGGCGCAATACCTGATGTGGAAACGCTGGGACAGTTGGTTCCTGATCGCCGGCAGTCATCCCGAGGACGTCGCGCTGGCCGAGGCCTACACGCGCGCCGCCGCCAAGTTCGGCGCCAAGATCGTGGAAGAACGGACCTACGAAGACACCGGCGGCGCGCGGCGTACGGACACAGGGCATGTGCTGGTGCAGGCCCAGATTCCGGTCTTCACGCAGCGGGCCCCGGACCACGATGTGATGATCGCGGCCGATCATGCGGGGGTCTTCGGCGACTACCTGCCCTACCGCACATGGGACGCGCGGCCAGTCGCCGGCTCTGCCGGCCTGATCCCCACCAGCTGGACACCGGCGATGGAAGCCTGGGGCGCGACCCAGTGGCAGAACCGGTTCGAGGAAGGGGCCAGCCGCCTCGCGCAAGAGGAAGACTTCGAAACCTGGGTCGCCCTGCGCGTGTTGGGCGAGGCGGCGACGCGGACGCAGGGCGGAGATGCCGCCGCAATCCGCGATTTCATCCTGTCCGACCGGTTCGAACTGGGCGCCTTCAAGGGACAGAAGCTGACCTTCCGCGACTGGGACGGGCAGTTGCGCCAGCCGGTGCTGCTGGCCGCCGACAACGTCATCGTCTCGGTCTCGCCGCAGGACGGGTTCCTGCACCAGACCAGCACCCTCGACACCCTCGGGATCGACCGCACGGAAACGGAGTGCCGCAAATGAGAAACCTTGCCCTGATCGCCCTCGCGCTGACGGCGCAGCCCGCGCTGGCCGACCGCATCTTCGTCACCAATGAGCGCGGCAATTCCATCAGCGTCCTCGACGGCGACTCGCTGGAGGTGATTCACACCATCGACGGCCTGCAGCGCCCGCGCGGCATCACCGCCAGTCACGACGGCAAGGTGATCTACGTCTGCGCCTCTGACGACAATCTCGTTCGGGTCTATGACGCCGCCACCTTCGAGGAACTGCCCTCGCTGCCCTCCGGGCCGGACCCGGAGCTTTTCGTGCTGGACCCCGTGGGCGACAGGCTCTTCATCGCCAACGAGGACGACAATCTTGTCACCGTGGTCGACGTGAACACGCGGCAGGTGCTGGCCGAGGTGCCGGTAGGGGTGGAGCCGGAGGGCATGGGCGTCAGCCCGGACGGCAAGATCGTGGTCAACACCTCCGAGACGACGAACATGGCCCACATGATCGACACCACCACCTACGAGATCGTCGGCAACATTCTGGTCGACGGCCGTCCGCGCTATGCGGAATACACGCCGGACGGCCAGACGCTCTTCGTCTCGGCCGAAATCGGCGGCACGGTCAGCGTCATCGACGTGCCCAGCCAGACGGTGACGCACAAGATCACCTTCGACGTGCCGGGCCTGCTGCCAGAGGCGCTGCAGCCGGTCGGCATGCGGATCACAGAGGATGGCACGAAGCTTTACGTCGCGCTCGGCCCTGCGAACCGGGTCGCGGTCATCGACGTCGCCAGTGACGAGGTCACCGACTACCTGCTGGTCGGCCAGCGGGTCTGGCAGATGGCGTTCTCACCCGACGGATCGCGGCTCTATACCGCGAACGGCAATTCGAACGACGTGTCGGTGATCGACACTGCAACCGACACGGTGACGGAATCCGTGCAGGTCGGCCAGCAGCCCTGGGGGCTGGTCGTCGTGCCGACACCCTGATGTATCCTGCAATGAAAGGCCCTAGACCGATGAAGATCGCGATTGCTGCAATCCTGACCCTCCTGACCGCCGGCCCCCTTGTCGCCCAGCAGTTCGACTACGGATTCTCCGGCATGACCGGCAAGGCCAACCATACCGATCTTGCGCCGCTGACCCTCGGCTCCGGCAAGCCGGTGGCCGAGGCGCCCTACATGTTGAAGGCGGGCGGCTACTACAGCATCACCATCGAGGCGGACGGGACCGCGGAACTGGGCCTCTCCGGCGGCGATTTCTTCCGCGCGATCTGGGTGAACGAGGTGGTCATCAACGACATCGAGGTGCGCCCGATGGGCCTCGCCTCGCTCGAATTCGACGACGAGGGCGAGGCCGAGATCAGCTTCATCGCCATTCAGCCGGGCACCTATGAACTGTCGATCCCCGGATCGACGGGCGAGACGCAGAAGGCCGTCTTTACCATCCAATGACCGACACCGCTGACGCCCCGGCCCTTTCCATCGCTGCGGTCAGCCACCGCTTCGGGTCGAAGGCTGCCTTGCAGGACGTCAGCCTGACCGTGCCGCGCGCGGCCTTCTGCGCGCTGCTCGGCGTGAACGGTGCGGGCAAGACCACGCTGTTCTCTCTCATCACCCGCCTTTACGACAGCACGTCCGGACGCATCGCCGTCGCGGGGTTCGACGCCCGCCGCACGCCGGGCAAGGCGCTGGCGCGCCTCGGAGTGGTGTTTCAAAGCCGCGCGCTGGATGGCGACCTGACCCTGCGGCAAAACCTGACCTATCACGCGGCGCTGCATGGTATCTCTGCCCGCAAGGCGGCCCCGCGCATCGCAGAAGTTCTGGCGCTGGTCGATCTTGCACCGCAGATGGACGCCCGCGTCAGCACCCTGTCAGGCGGCCAGCAGCGCCGGGCCGAGATCGCCCGCGCCCTGTTGCACCGCCCGGAACTGCTGCTGCTGGACGAGGCGACGGCGGGCCTCGACGTCCGGGCGCGGGCGGATGTGCTGGCACTGGTGCGCCGACTGATCGCGCAGGAGGGCGTCTCGACTCTCTGGGCGACCCACATCTTCGAGGAGATGGAGTCCGCCGATCACGTCGTCGTCCTCCATCAGGGCCGCGTGCTGGCGGATACCACCGCGGGTGATCTGGCAGGCACGGGCACCCTCTCCGAAGGTTTCATGGCCCTGACCGGAGAGCGCGCATGACCGGCTGGTCCATCGCCTTCGGCGGCATCGCGCGGCGGGAGCTTTTGCGCTTCACCCGCCAACGCGAGCGGTTTCTCGCGGCGCTGGTGCGGCCGCTGGTCTGGCTCTTCATCTTCGCGGCGGGCTTCCGGTCGGTGCTGGGGGTCAGCATCGTGCCGCCCTACAAGACCTACGTCCTCTACGACGTCTACGTCACGCCGGGCCTCTGCGGGATGATCCTGCTCTTCGCGGGCATGCAGTCGTCCCTATCGATGGTCTACGACCGCGAGACGGGGGCGATGCGCAGCCTTCTGGTCAGCCCCTATCCGCGCTGGTTTCTGCTGGGGGCCAAACTGACGGCGGCGGTGCTGGTGGCGGTGCTGCAGGTCTATGCCTTCCTCCTCATCGCCTGGTTCTGGGAGGTCCGGCCGCCGGTCATCGGCTACCTCACGGTGCTGCCGGCACTGATCCTCTCGGGACTGATGCTGGGCGCGCTGGGCCTGCTCATCTCCTCCGGCATCCGGCAGCTCGAGAATTTCGCGGGCGTGATGAACTTCGTGATCTTTCCGATGTTCTTTGCATCCTCCGCGCTCTACCCGCTCTGGCGGATGCAGGAATCGAGCACGCTGCTGCACGACATCGCCGCCGCCAATCCGTTCACCCATGCGGTCGAACTCGTTCGCTTCGCACTTTACGGCCAGCTGAACCCGGCAGCGGCGGCAATCACGCTGCTGTGCCTCATTGTGTTCTTCGCGGCCACGGTTTTCATGTATGATCCGGCCAAGGGACTCTGGCGCGGAAAGAAGGGGGGAGCATGATCAAGGCACTCGTTCTGGCGCTGATCGCCGCGGGACCCGCGGTGGCGCAGCAGGTCACGGATCCGGACTGGCCTTGCCTGCAACGCAAACAGCCGCAGCTGTCGATCGCGCAGGTCTGGACCGGACCCGTCCCCGACGACACCACGGCAGAGCGGGCAAAGGATACCACCATCCGCACGCTGGCACGCAACATCGCGTTGCGTCGCACCAGCCTCGAAGAGGCGCAGGCGATGGTCGATACCTTTGCCGGTGACCACGACGACGTGGCGATGACGGCGCTGTTCCTTGCGACCTTCGACGACGTGCAGCGGGCGCGCGACCGGGTGATGGCAGGCATCACCCGCTACGCCCACAGTCAGGAGGCGCTGGACGACAAGATCAACACGCTGCGCAAGGATTTCGACACGCTGAACGCGGCCGATCCACCGGATTTCGACGCGATCGACAAGGCAGAGGCCGATCTCGACTGGGCCACGCGCATTTTCAAGGACCGTCAGCAAGCGCTGACCTACGTCTGCGAGACGCCGGTCATTCTTGAACAGCGGGCATTCGCGCTCGGTCGCATGATCCAAAGCAAGCTGTAGCGGCCAACTGCAGGAAAAGTCGTCCAATATCCGCCGATCGCGATGTGCCACGTCTTATGACACTCGCAAACGGTGAGGACGGCGATAGGATGAAGGTTCGGGCAGGGGAGTGTCCGAACCCAGGGAGGAACACCATGAAGCACGAAGACATCGGCGTTGCCGGCCATGAAACCGTGACCGGGCATTCCACGCGACGACGGGTAGAGACCGTCCTGATCGTCGACGATCATCCTTTGATCTGTCAGGCGCTCGTCATGACGATGACCCATGAACTGGGCCTGCGTCAGGTCCGCGTCGCCGCCAGCCTGAGCGACGCGATCGCCACGCTGAAGGGCGATGGCGCCATCGACGCGATCGTTCTGGATCTCAAGCTGCCGGACGTGGAAGGGGTCGAAGGCCTTCTGACGCTGCGCCAGAAGGCACCGGACGTGCCGATCACGGTGCTGTCGGCAGAACTTGATTCGCGGATGGTGACAGCGGTTCTGGCGGCCGGCGCCTGTGGCTACATCACCAAGACGATGCCGCAGTCAGAGATGATGGAGGCGTTCCGCCGCATGTGGCGCGGAGAGACCGTGTTGCCGGACGACTACGACCCCTGTTCCGATGAAGAGGACGAGGCACTGGCACTTGCCCGGTCCTTTGCGACACTGACGCCGCAACAGATGAACATCCTGCGGCTGATCTGCCAGGGGCGGCCGAACAAGATCATCTCCTATGAACTCTCGATCGCCGAGGCGACGGTGAAGACCCACATCGCTGCGATCATGACGAAAGTGAACGTGCGCAACCGGACCCATGCGGCCCTTCTGGCCGCCAAGGCGCGGCTGTTCACCACGTAGGAGCGCGGTATGCGCGACACCGGCGCAGAGACGGCCCGACAACCGATCGTGCTGAAGTCCGGCGGCGACGGCGCTGCGATCCTCGGCGCGTGCCGCGCGGCCTTCGGTGACTGCCTGCTGACGATGGTCCTGTTCTTTGCCCCTGATGGGGAACAGGTGGCAGAGGTCTCCGCTTTGCTGGCAGAGGCCTTCGGCCCTGACTGCGACGTCATGGGCTGCTCCTCGGCTGGTGGCTTCGCCTTTGGCGGCTACGATGACCGGCAGGTCGTGCTGATCGGCTTTCCCGCCGCCACCTTCCGTGCCCATGCGGTCTGGCTGCCTTGCCTGCGGCAGCACATGGCGCGCGGCTGGATGCGGACGCTGCGCGACCTGTCGGCGGACTTCGCGCCGACGCCGGGACGGGCGCAGTTCGGCCTGCTACTGATCGACGGCATGAGCGGTCGCGAGGAACTGATCACCACGACGGTCAACGCCACGCTTCCCGACCTGCTGGTGCTTGGCGGCTCTGCCGGTGACAGCCTGCGGTTCGACCGGACGCACCTTGCGCTGAACGGCCAGACCCACGGCGAAAGCGCGCTGTTTTGTCTTTTCGAGACTGATTTTGCGGTCGAAGAAGTGGTATTCGATCCCTTCGTCCCAGCCAGCCAACGCATGTTCGTAACCCGCGCCAGTCCGGACGACCGCCTTTTGCAGGAGATCAACGCCGAACCGGCGGTCGAGGAATACGCCCGCCTGATCGGCGTGCCCGTCGCGGACCTCGGCCCGGCGGTATTCGCGGCCAATCCGATCCTCGAACGGTCCAACGGACGGAATTTCGTGCGTGCGATCAGCGGCGTCACCGCATCGGGCGGGCTGACCCTGATGTCGGCGGTGGAAACCGGCGCGATCCTGAAGCTTGGCCGCGCCGACAGCCTGACCCACGGCATGCGCGACCGGCTGGACGCGCTGGGCGATGTGGCGCTGATCCTCGGCTTCGACTGCATCCTGCGCCGCATCGCGCTGGAGGAGGCGGGGCAGGGCGTGCTGATCAACGCACTTTACAGCAAGTTCAGGATTGCAGGCTTCAACACCTACGGCGAGCAGCATTGCGGCATCCACGTGAACCAGACCTTTGCCGGTCTGGCGATCCTGACACGGGGGGCCGGCGATGATGCGTGACGAAGACACGCCCGCCCGCCGGATCGCCAAGCTGGAGCGGATCGTCGAGGCGCTGGTCGAACGGCTGGAACGGACGGAGGAGGCGCGCGGCCCGTCCTATGCCCTCACCCGGGCCGCTGCCCTGCTGGAACGCGAGATCATCGCACGCAACGATGACCTCGAACGCGCTCTGACCGATCTGGAAGCGATCAATGCACAATTGGCACAGGCCCATGCCGCGGCGGACGAGGCGAACCGGGCCAAGTCCCGTTTCCTGCGCGCTGCCAGCCATGACCTGCTGCAACCGTTGAGTGCCGCCAAGATGTTCCTGTCGCATCTGGCGAACCTGTCCACGGACGCGCGGCAGGTCGATATCGTGTCACACCTGACCGGCACCATCGAGTCGGCCGAAGAGCTGATCGGTGCGCTGTCGCAGATCGCGCGGCTGGACGGACGCAGCGTGCGTCTGGACCTCGTGCCCCTTTCGCTCGACCGGTTGTTCTGGCGGCTGGGTCTGGACCTGCAGCCACTGGCGGTGCAGCGGGGCGTCGATCTGCGCTTCGTGCGGTCCGGCCTGACGGTCGAAAGCGATCCGGTGTATCTGCGTCAGATCGCGCAGAACCTGATCGCAAACGCCTTGAAATACACCGATGGCGCTAAGGTGCTGGTCGGCGTGCGCCGTCAGGGTGACACTGCGTGGCTGGAGGTCTACGATCAGGGTCCCGGCATCGCCGACGCCGACCGCGCGCGCATTTTTCAGGAATTCGAGCGTCTGGGCCACTCCGACCAACCGGGCACCGGGCTGGGACTGTCGATCGTGCAGCGCGCCACACATCTGTTGAAGCATCCGCTGGAACTTCATTCGGAGCCGGGCAAGGGTTCGCGTTTTCGCGTCGGTCTGCCGGTGCGTGTCGGTCTTTGCGCCATGCGCGCGCCGGATCGCAACCGACACCAGAGCGATTTTCCGCAGGCCTTGCGTGGGCTCCACGTTCTGGTTGTCGAGAACGACCCCGCGATGCGTCAGGCGTTCGACGCACTCCTGACGGGCTGGGGCATGACCGTCCGGACGGTCGATTCGATCAGGGCCGCCCGCCAGGCGCTTGCGGTGCGCGCGCCCGATCTCGTGCTGACGGACTATCGCCTCGACGGCGGAGAGACTGGCATCCAGACGATCCGCCAGCTCCGCGCCGACGGTCACGCGCGACTGCCCGCGGTGCTGGTCAGCGGCGACGACGCCGAGGCGATGGCCGCGGATGCCCACGCCCTGAATGTCGCACTGCTGGCCAAGCCGGTGGACGAGGCGCAGTTGCAACGCGCCATGTGCGCGGCGCTTGCGGACGTGCCCCGGGGCGTCGATGCGGCCGTGACGATCTGTGGATAAAGGAAACGACCCGATGAATGTGACCAAGACCCTTGCCCTGACGGCCTTGCTGATGGCGCCGCTGCCGGTGCTGGCAGGCCCGCTGACCGACCTGATCATGGCGCCGGGCACGCTGACCGATCTTCCGGACGGCAGCGTCGTGCGCTATACGCACGATCGTCGCCTGCCGGGCATTCCCGCTGGGCAAGACGTGCCGGGTGCCGCGACCGGCGTCCCGCTGCCCGACGCCGTGGTGGATGGCGAGGTGCTGATGACCGTGGCCCCCGGCGACGGCGGTCCGCAGATCGTCATGACGCGGGTTGAAGGTGACCGGACGAAACCCGTGGCCAGCTTTTCGGCCAAGGGCCCGAACCCCGTCCTGATCTTCTTTCTGGAAAACGTCGTGCGCAACATGGCGGCCCAGACCGGCGGCAGTCCCTTCTACATCCGCAACACGATGCGGGCGACGCTGGCAGAGTCCGCGCCCGACCTGACAGGCGACGGACCGCGGACCGTCACCCTCACGCCCTTCACGGCGGATCCGAACGCGGGCCGGATGGGCGAATGGGCCGGGCTTGCGGTGGATCTGACGTTCGATCCCGGCGATCCCGGGATGATCACCCGGCTCGCTGCCCACGCCGGCGATGGCCCCGGCACCTACAGCGAAACCATGACCCTGGAGCAATGATGCGCATCCTGACCCTGTGCCTGACCCTGTCCGCGACACCGCTGCTTGCCGCAGAGCCGCTTGCGCCGGTGCCCAACGACTACCCGACGGAGGCGCGGGCGGACTATGTCTTCGGCTGCATGGCGACGAACGGGCAGACGCGAGAGGCGCTGACGAAATGCTCCTGCTCGATCGACACCATCGCGTCGATCCTGCCCTACGATGGGTATGTCGCGGCCGAAACGGTCCTGCAACTGCGGCAGGGCGGCGGCGAGCGTGCGGCGATGTTCAAGGGTGGCACGGCGTCCGTCAACGACATGCTGGCCGCCCTCCGCCGGGCGCAGGCCGAGGCAGAGATGCTCTGCTTCCAGTAGCGGTCAGGACCCGCCGGGCCCGTAGATCCGCCGGTCCAGCGCCGCGAGCCTCGCCTGCGGCAGGCCGGCGTCCTGCGCCGCCCGGCGTTCCGCCAGCAGATCACCGCGCCGCCGCGCGCGCCAGAGGCGCAGCCGCGGCAAAGGCGACCAGCGGCGGCGCAGCCGCGCCCATCCCGCGGTCGTGGCGTCCGGTGCCAGCCACAGCGCCGCGACAGCCAGACCGAGGATGAGGCCCCCCAAGGCCAGACCGGCCAGCACCCAGACTTGCCGCCCGGCAATCACCCCCGTCAGGGTCTGAGCGTCGAAAAAGCTCGCGACGGCAATCGGCAAGGCGGGGATCTCGACCGAATCCAGCCGTCGCGTGGTTGCGTTGAAATAGGGGATGGTCACCCCCTCCAGCACACCCGGCTCCCCGGTGTGGGGACGAAACTCCCATGTCCAGACGACCTGCGCGACCGGCCCGTCCTCGGTCAGGAACAGGTCGCGCTGGATCGGGGCGGCAAAGGTGATCAGCCAGTTTTCCGACACGACGGGCCGCGGCGGCAGCTGTTCCGGCAGGGCCCCCAGCGCGCGCAGGGTGACCTTGCGGATCACTGTCGCCCCGTCGGGCAGATGACCCGCATCAGCGGACAACTCGTCTGTCAATTCCACCGCCTCCGCCGCCAGATGCCAGCCGCGGTCCATCGGGAAGGCCCCGACCGACAGCGCCAGCGGCTGCGCGGTGACGTCCATGTCCTGCCGCCGGCTCTGCCGGTCGATGACGGTCAGGTGGTGCACCACGGGACCGAAGGTCACCATGCCCGACTGCTTGGGCCAGACCGCGACATGACGCTCCATCACGATCCGCGACAGCCCGCCGATCATCTCCTCGTGCCAGTCGTCGGGGCCGGTCTGGATCCAGTCGAAGGACCCGGTGCCGAGGATTTCCAGCTTCTCGTTGGCGACCTTCAGGTCATAGACGGCGCGGATCGTCAGCGGGATCATCTCGCCCACGACAGAGGTCTCGTGGCCGGGGTCCGCGATGATCGACATCTTCATCACCGGCGCGTCCTGCGCCAGTGCAGGACCGCACAGCAGCAGCAGGAGGGCGAAAAGCCTTACCATGGGTCCCCCTTGTCCGGCGCGGTCAGCCCCATCGCCAGCCGCCGCCCGTATTCGTCCTGCAGGCGCAGACGCAGGAATTCGCCCGGATCATCGGGCAGCGTGGCAAGCCACGCGGCATCGGCGACCCGCCTGCCTTCGTCCAGAGGTCGCCCAAGCCGGCGCGCCTCCGCCACCGGGGACCCGCCGGCCGTCGCGATCACCGTCGTCGCGATGCGGCCCGCGCCGTTGCCCTCGCCCTGCAGCGGCGGAATCAGGGCGTTCACGACATTGCGGTTCTCGCGCGCCTGACTGTCGGCGGGATTGGCAAACAGGACCGCATCGAAATAGGCGCGCGACAGGGGATACTTCCCCGTGGCCGCAAGGCTCAGGCCACGGTTGTAGGTCGATCCGCGCCCGGCCTCGCGAAAGGCGTCGTCGGCACCGGCGTAGTCCCCGGACTGATACAGCATCACACCGCGCACGTCCGGGTCCGTTACGGACTGCGCGGCAAGGCCGGGCATCCCCAGCAGCATCGCCAGCTTGCCGCGGGCATCGCCGCCGCTGACGATCAGGGCGACCAGCCCCGCCACGATAAGTGCGATGCGGATCACCTGCGCCTCCGGAACATCAACGCGGCGCAGGGCAGGGCGAGGATCAGAAGCCATCGACCGAAGTCGCGCACCGCGTCGGTGGCCGCATCGCTGCGGGCCAGTCTGGCGGTGCGCGTCGCATCGATGCGCTGCAGCAGCGGGCGGGCGTCCGCGGCCGGTGCCGCCGCACCGCCGCCGGCCTCCGTCAGCGTCGCGAGCGCGCCGGGGTCGGGGGCCGGTCCCTCTGGCGCCGTGTCGTCGAGGCTCAGTGCCCAGACCCGGGCCCCTGCGGCCCGCAGACGCGCGGCCTCGTCAAGCGCCGTGGTGCCGGTCCCGCCGCCGTCGGAAATCACGATCAGGTCCGCGCCGCCGATGCCGACGCCCTCTGCTGCGAACAGGTCGTTCGCCATCGACAGGGCGATGTCAGGGCGGCTGCCGCTGACGGGCATCGTGTCGCGGTCCAGCACCGCGATCAGGCTTTCAAGGCTCGCCGCATCCGACGTCGGGGCAGAGACGAGGTAGGCATCGGCGCCGTAGACCATGATGCCCACGGGCCGTTCCTGCGCGTCGGCCATCACGGTCGCCGCGGCGGCCTGCAGGTCCGCCAGCGCCGGCGCCGTGGTGATCGACGGCGACAGGTCCAGCAGCAGGATCAGCGGATCGAGCGCCCGGTAGGCGACGGCACCGGGCAGGAGCCGTGCCGGCCCGGTCAGGGCCAGCACGATCACGCCAGCGGCGATGAACGGCAGCAGCAACGCCGCATCGCGCCGCCCGTCGGTCAGGGCACCGATGCGGCGCAGCGGTCCCAGCAACGCCGGATCGATGATCCCGGCCCAGTCCCCCGCCAGCCGCCGCTGCCTGACCCACCACGCAAGGGCCAGCACCGGCAGCAAGGCCAGCAGCCACCACGGGCGCAAGAGCATCAGACCACTCATGCCCGCCGCCTCAGCCCGGCGAACAGGCACAGCACCAGTGCGGATGCAGCGCTGAGCGGCCAGAGCGGATGCGGCACCGCCAGCGGTGGCCGGTCGCCGGGGTTCGGTTCCAGCCGGTCGAGCTCTGCCATGATCTGCTGCAGGTCGTCGGTGGTGCGGACCCGGAACGTCGTCCCTCCGGACGCGGTGGCAATGGCCCGCAGGGTGGCAAGGTCCACTGCGTCGCGGGCGGCGGGCCGGGTTTCCAGATCCTCGGGCCCCAATGCGATGGTATGCACGCGCACGCCGTTTTCGGCTGCCAGCGCCGCAACCTGTTCGGCGTCCAGCCGGGCGGCGGTATCGCGCCCGTCGGACAGCAGCACGATGATCTTGCTGGTGGACGGCTCTGCCGTGATCCGCTTCAGCGCCAACCCCAGCCCATCGGAAATCGCGGTCGACCGCCCCGTCAGGCCGATCTCGGCTTCGGCGATGGCGCGGCTGACCGCGGTCAGGTCATGGGTCAGCGGGGCCGCGACATAGGCCCTGTCGGCAAAGATCACCAGGCCGATGCGATCCCCCGTTCGCGCCGCGACGAAACGCGCGGCCACGTCCTTCACCGCGGCCAACCGGCTGACCGTCTCTCCGTTCAGCGAAAAGTCGGGCGTCGCCATGCTGCCCGACATGTCCAGCGTCAGGATGATGTCGCGCCCGGATGCGGTGCGGTTCGGTTGCAACGTGATCCGCTGCGGCCCGGCAATGGACAGCACCAGTGCCAGCCAGATCGCGGCGGCAAGCCATGGCCCGGTGCCGCGCATCGGATGGCTGTCCGGCGTGGCCTGACGGGCGACGCCCTCCGGCAGGGCAAAGGCCTGATCCGTCGCCTGCCGTGCCGGCAGCAACAGCACAAGCAGCGGCAGGGGCAGCAGCAGCAGCGCCCATGGGGTCGCAAGGTCAAACATGCGCGACCTCGCGCGGGCGGCGCAGCAGCGCCTCGGCCCGGGCCGGGTCGTAGGGTGTCCCGGCATAAAGCGCATGGCGCAGATCGTCCGGCAACGGCTGGCCTCGCTCCGTCAGCAATGCTGACAGCGCCAGCAGGCGCCGGTCGCCGGGCAGCGCCGCGGCGGCGGCGATGCGGTCGTTCAGGCGCGCGGGCCGTGTCCTCGGTCGCAACAGGGGCTGCAGCACGATCAGCACGAGGCCGGCCAGAACCAGCCCGACGCCGAAGGCCGCCAGCAGGTCCGACCAGCCAAGCGCGACGAAGTCGGCGGGCAGGCGCGGCGGATGCAGGTCGCGGACGATCTCGGGCGTCATGACGCGACCCGGTCGGTCGCAAGCCGCGCGACCTGCACGCCGGGGCGGACCAGCGCCGCGGCACGCCGGGCGCGGCTTTCGGTCAACCCCTCGAAACGGGCACGTGCCACGCCGTCCGGCGTGGTATAGGACAAGGCCTGCGACGGAGGTGCGGTCTCGAACCTGTCTTCGGTCAGGATCAGCTGCACGCGGCACCGGTCGGCCAGCGCGGCCAATGCGGCCTCGAGGCCTTCGCCCGGCTGATCGAGGCCGGTCGCGATCGCCACCAGCGCCCCGCGCGGCGCAAGCGGGGCGGCCCGCAGCAGGGCGGGCACGAGGGGCGTGGTCGCGCGCCGGCTGGCCAGTGCCACGACATGCGCCCGGGCAAGGCAACCTGCGACCAGCGCCATGCCGCGGGCCCGCGTGCGGGGCCGCTCGGCGTAGGGGCCGGCATCGGTCAGCGCCACGACGCCGACGGCGCCGCCGTCCAGCACCACCTGCCAGCCGATCAGCGCCAGCGCCTCTGCCGCGGCGACGGACCGCAGGCGGCCGCTGGTGCCCCACAGCATCGGGCGGCGGAAATCGGCGATCAGCAGAACCGTCTGTTCGCGGTCCTCCTGAAAGGTGCGGGTCTGCAGCGTGCCGGTGCGTGCCGTCGCCGCCGCGTCAAGGTGGCGTGGATCGTCGCCATCGGCGTAGGGTCGTATCTCTCGCACCTCCTGCCCGCGGCCCTTTCGCGGGATCGACACGGCACCCGGACGCTCCGCCAGCGCGGTCAGGTCGCGCGGCTTGCGGGCCAGCGCCTCCAGCCGCATCAGGGCGGTGGCGCTGATGCTGGCCGGATCAGTAAGGCCGGACATGGGCCAGAAGCTTCGCCACGATATCCCGCGCCGTCTGTCCGTCAGACGTGGCGCGCCAGCTTGGAATCAGGCGGTGGGACAGGGCGTCCTGCGCCAGCGCGTCGACATCCTCCGGCAAGGCATGGTCACGGCCCGACAGCGCGGCCCGGGCCCGCGCCGCCGCCGCCAGCGACAGCGATCCCCGCGGCGAAACCGCGTGGGCGATCAGCCCGTCGAGGGGGCCGTCGGCCGTCTCTCGCGTCGCCATGACCAACCGCACGATGTAGTCCTTCAGTGCCGGCGCAAGGTGGACCTTTGCCACCGCGGCCTGCGCCGCATCCAGCTGACCGGCCGACAGGCGGGTCAGCACCGGTGCGGGGCTCCCAAGACCCTCCGCCTCCACCAGATCGAGGATCGCGCGTTCCGCCTCCGCCCCGGGCAGGGCGAGGTCGACATGCAGCAGAAACCGGTCCAGTTGCGCTTCCGGCAGCGGAAAGGTCCCTTCGTTCTCGATCCCGTTCTGTGTCGCCACGACCATGAAGTGGTCGGGCAGGCGCCGGGTCGTGCCGCCGGCGGTCACCTGACCCTCGGCCATCGCCTCCAGCAGGGCGGACTGCACCTTGGGCGGCGCACGGTTGATCTCGTCCACCAGAACAAGCTGATGGAACAACGGTCCCTGCAAAAAGGCGAAATCGCCGTCGCCGGGGCGAAAGACCTGCGTGCCGATCATGTCCGACGGCATCAGGTCCGGCGTGCACTGGATGCGGGCAAAGCTGCCTTCCAGACCCGTGGCCAGTCGCTTGACCGCCCGGGTCTTTGCCAGCCCCGGCGGCCCTTCGATCAACACGTGGCCACCGGCCAGCAATGCAATCAGCAACCGCTCGACCAGGGGGGCGTGGCCGATCAGGCCTTCGGCAACCCGCTCTCCAAGGGCGATCACCGGCCCGAGGGGCGTTTCCAGATCCTTCGCCACGTATCTCCTCCCACGGTCCACGCGCTTCACGGGCAGACTGACAGGGAACGCCAAGATCAGCCAGACGCCAAGGCTCAGACTTTCGGATGATTCCCGACGCCGCTTGCGGACACGTTGTCTTGAAAGGGGAGTGTGTGGTGAGCCGGTCGGGATCCGAACCCGAGACCTACTGATTAAAAGTCAGTTGCTCTACCAACTGAGCTACCGGCCCATGCCACGAGGGGCGATTTAGAAGGCAGAGCGGGTGGGGTCAACCCCGAAGTGCCGCCTCCTCTGGATAAAGTTTGGCGCGACCCGTATATGCGCCCCATGAAGGACGCACAGACATCAATCCCGTTCATGAAGATGCACGGCCTCGGGAACGACTTCGTCGTCATCGACTCGCGCGACGGCGGCAAGGTCGATGCGGCGCTGGCGATGGCCATGGCGGACCGGCACTTCGGTGTGGGCTACGACCAGCTGGCCGAATTAACCGTGCCGATGGACGGGCTGGCAGACCTGCACCTGACGTTCTGGAACAGCGACGGCAGCCAGTCCGCCGCCTGCGGCAACGCCACCCGCTGCATTGCCGCATGGGAGATGGCGCGCCGCGGGACCGACGCACTGACAATCACGACGGACCGTGGCAGGCTGTCCGCCCGCAACGCCGGCGAGGGCATGACCTCCGTGAACATGGGGGCGCCGATGCTCGACTGGTCGGATGTGCCTCTGGCGTCAGAAATGGACACGCTGCACCTGCCGATCGACGGCGACCCGGTGGCGACAGGCATGGGCAACCCCCACTGCAGCTTCTTCGTCGAGGATGTGGCGACCATCGATCTCGCGGCCCGCGGGGCAGAGATCGAACATCACCCCCTGTTCCCCCAACGGACCAACGTGCAGTTCGTGCAGGTGATCGGTCCTGACCACCTCCGGATGCGCGTCTGGGAACGGGGCGCGGGCGTCACGCTGGCCTCCGGCTCCTCCTCCTGCGCCGTGGCCGTCGCCGCCGCGCGCCGGGGTCTGACCGGGCGGCGGGTGCGGATCGACCTCGACGGTGGAACGCTCCAGGTGGACTGGCGCGACGACGGCGTCTGGATGACCGGCCCCACCGCCCATGTCTTCGACGGGGTCTGGCATGGCTGACGCGCCGATCTTTTCCAACCACGGCTGCCGCCTGAACGCCTATGAAACCGCGGCGATGACCGAACTGGCGACGGCGGCGGGCGTCACCAACGCCGTCGTCGTCAACACCTGCGCCGTGACGGCAGAGGCGGTGCGCAAAGCCCGCCAGGACATCCGCAAGCTGCGCCGCGCCCACCCGGACGCGAAGCTCATCGTCACCGGCTGCGCCGCCCAGACCGAACCCGCGACCTTCTCGGCCATGGCCGAGGTCGATCTGGTCATCGGCAATACCGAAAAGATGAGGCCCGAGACCTGGGCCGCGCTGGCCCCCGACTTCACCGGCACGACAGAACCGGTGCAGGTCGACGACATCATGTCCGTGACCGAAACGGCGGGCCACCTGATCGACGGCTTCGGCACCCGCAGCCGCGCCTATGTGCAGGTCCAGAACGGCTGCGACCACCGCTGCACCTTCTGCATCATCCCCTTCGGCCGCGGTAACTCCCGCTCCGTCCCCGCGGGTGTCGTGGTGGACCAGATCCGGCGGCTGGCGGATCGCGGGTTTCAGGAAATCGTGCTGACCGGCGTCGACCTCACCTCATGGGGCGCCGACCTGCCCGCCACGCCGCGGCTGGGCGATCTGGTCACGCGCATCCTGAAGCTGGTCCCCGACCTGCCGCGGCTGCGCATTTCCTCGATCGACAGCATCGAGGTGGACGAGGCGCTGATGGCCTGCATCGCGACCGAACCGCGCCTGATGCCGCACCTGCACCTGTCATTGCAGCACGGCGACAACCTGATCCTGAAACGGATGAAGCGCCGCCATTCCCGCGACGACGCGATCCGCTTCGTCGAGGAGGCCCGCCGCCTGCGCCCCGACATGACCTTCGGCGCCGACATCATCGCGGGCTTTCCGACGGAAACCGAGGCCGCCTTCGCCAACTCTCTCGCGCTGGTCAGGGACTGCCACCTGACGTGGCTGCACGTCTTTCCCTATTCCCCGCGCCCAGGCACGCCCGCCGCGCGGATGCCGCAGGTGCGCGGTCCGCAGATCAAGGACCGTGCCGCGCGGCTGCGGGCGGCGGGCGAGGCCGCGGTGCAGGCGCATCTGGCGGCGCAACTCGGCCAGCGCCACAACATCCTGATGGAATCCGCCCGCATGGGCCGCACCACGCAGTTCGCCGAAGTCCATCTGGACAGCGACCAGCCCGAAGGGCGCATCGTCCCCGTGCAGATCACCGGCCAGCGGGATACGGTGCTGCTGGGCCGCGCCGACGCCTTGGCCGCCTGAACCGCCAGCCCGAAAGGCCCCCTGATGAAACGCATCCCCCTCGGCGCGCGCCTCGACATGGAAGACAAGGCCAAGGACGCAGGCTTCAGCTTTCACACCATGTACGGCGAGCCCTACTGGGACGAGGAGACGGCCTATGCCTTCACCCTCCGCCAGATCGAGGACGACATCGAGGATCCCTCCACCGCCCTGCACGCTATGTGCCGTGAGGCCGTGGCCGAGATCGTGGGGTCCGAGGAACTGATGGACCGTCTGGCGATCCCGCCGGAGCATCGCGACCTTGTGGCCGACAGCTGGCAGGACGGCGAACCGGAGCTTTATGGTCGCTTCGACCTGATCTACGACGGCCAGTCGCCCGCGAAGATGATCGAATACAACGCTGACACGCCCACCGCCCTGTTCGAAAGCGCGTCGTTCCAGTGGGACTGGCTGGAGGACATGATCGCCGCCGGCAAGCTGCCGGAAGGCACAGACCAGTTCAACGGCATCTATGAGGCACTGACCGCCCGATTCGCGCAGATCGGCGCCGCAGGCAGCCATATCCACTTCACCGCCTTCGCCGATTCGCCAGAGGATTACGCCACGGTCGAGATGATGGCCTATGCCGCGCGCGCCGCCGACATGGGCGCGCATTTCGTCAACCTGCCGGACATCGGCGTAACCGACAGCGGCCAGTTCGCCGATGCCGCGGGGCAGGTGATCGGCACGCTCTTCAAGCTCTACCCGTGGGAAGACCTGCTGCGCGACGATTTCGCCACCCATCTGGCCGGGGCGCACTGCCGCTACCTCGAACCCGCATGGAAGGCCGTCGTGTCGAACAAGGGGATCCTGCCAGTCCTGTGGCGGATGTTCGAGGGGCACCCGAACCTGCTGCCCAGCTTCTTCGCCGATGAACTGGACGCGGGCTGTGCCGCCGTCGACCGGGCGGCGGATGCGCTGGCCCGCGGGATCGTGCGCAAGCCCATCTTCAGCCGCGAAGGCGCCAGCATCAGCATTCGGCAGGGCGACACGATGATCGAGGATGCGGCGGTGCGCGACTATGACGCGCATCCCATGATCGCACAGGCCTACCACGAGATGCCGGTCTTCGACGGCTTCCGCCCCGTCATCGGCGCATGGATCGTGGGCGAAACCTGCGTCGGCATGGGCCTGCGCGAGGATCGGTCCCGCATCACGCAGGATCTCAGCCGGTTCAAGCCGCATTACATTCTGGCCTGATGCACCCTATCTGAAGGCAAAGCCGCAAGGAGACGCCACCGTGACCGCAACCCGCCCCCTGAAACGCACCCGCATCATGCCCGCGATCCTGCTGGGCGCGACCGCCTTCGCGCTGGCGGGCTGCAAGGACGAGACGGTCGAGGCGAGCGCCTTTCCCGACAAGGCCTCCTGCGAAGCGGCGGCCAATGATGGCACGGTCGCCTTCACGGTGCAGGACTGCGATGCGGCCTATCAGGACGCGCTGGTGGAATACGAACGCTCCGCCCCGCGCTACGACGATCAGGCCCTGTGCGAGGAGCAGCACGGCGGCGAATGCGTGGTCGACCAAAGCGGCGGCAACGGTGGCGGGTCGATCTTCATGCCGCTGATGGCCGGCTACCTGATGGGCAGCATGCTGGGCGGCAACCGCGCGATGACGCAACCGCTCTATCGCGATGCGGGTGGCAAGTTTGCCACGGCGGGTGGCGGCACCGTGCTGAACGGCAACCGCGGCAGCGCGCGGATGCAGCCGTCCAGCTTTCGCGCCCCGCCGGCGGCGGCCGCCCCCATGACGCGTGCGACGGTCAGCAAGACCGGCGGCTTCGGGTCGTCGCGGACCAGCAGTTTCGGCAGCAGCCGCAGCTTCGGCGGCTGAACCGCCCGCAGACCGGTGCTTTCACCCGCGGAAGCGATGCGCTAAGAACGCGCAACTTCTGATCTGGCGAAAGTGCGCGCGATGAAATTCACCCTGTCATGGCTGAAAACCCACCTCGAAACGGACGCCTCGGTCGCAGAGATCGCCGAGACGCTGACCGATCTGGGGCTGGAGGTGGAGGGGATCGAGAACCCCGCCGAGAAGCTGCGCCCTTTCACCATCGGCTACGTCGAAACCGCCGAAAAGCATCCCGACGCGGACAAGCTGCGCGTCTGCCAGGTGCGGACCGGCAACGGGCTGGAACAGATCATCTGCGGTGCGCCCAACGCGCGTGCGGGCATCACGGTCGTCGTGGCGCATCCCGGAGTCTACGTTCCGGGAATCAATTCGACCATCGGCGTGGGCAAGATTCGCGGCATCGAAAGCCACGGGATGATGGCCTCTGAACGCGAGCTGGAGCTGTCGGAGGAACACGACGGCATCATCGAGCTGCCAGAGGGCGAGGTCGGGCAGAGCTTTGCCGACTGGTTGGCAGAACACGAACCCGCCCGCGTCGATCCGGTGATCGAGATCGCGATCACGCCGAACCGCGCCGACGCGCTGGGCGTCTACGGCATCGCCCGCGACCTCGCGGCGCGCGGCCTGGGCACGCTGAAACCTCTTGAGACGCCGCAGATCGACGGCGCCTTCACCTCCGATCTGACCGTCAGCATCGATGACGACACGACGGATGGCTGCCCGGTGTTCTGCGGGCGGCTGATCAAGGGTGTGACCAACGGGCCCAGCCCCGATTGGTTACAGAACCGTCTGCGTGCCATCGGGCTGCGGCCGATCTCCTTCCTCGTCGATGTCACGAACTATCTGACCTACGACCTGAATCGCCCGCTGCACGTCTTCGACGCCGACAAGGTGCAGGGCAACCTGCGGGTCCATCGTGCCAAGGGTGGCGAACAGATCGTCGCACTCGACGACAAGACCTACACGCTCAGCGAAGGCCAGATCGTGATCTCCGACGACGCCGGCGTGCAAAGCATCGCGGGCGTCATGGGCGGCGACGCCACCGGCTGCACCGCCGAGACCGTCAACGTCTTCGTCGAAAGCGCCTATTGGGACCCGGTGCAGATCGCCTATACGGGCCGCGCGCTGAAGATCAATTCCGACGCCCGCTACCGGTTCGAGCGCGGGATCGACCCGGCCTTCACCCCCGACGGGCTGGATCATGCGGTAGCCGTCATTCGGGCCGTGGTGGGCGGCGAGGCCTCGCAGATGGTGCAGGCGGGGCAGGTGCCCGACACCGACCGTGCCTACAAGCTGGACCCGGACCGGGTCGTCAGCCTCGTCGGCATGGACATTCCCGCCAAGACCCAGCGCGCAACACTTACGGCGCTGGGCTTCCGGTTGGATGGCGACATGGCGCATGTGCCCAGCTGGCGCGGCGACGTGCAGGGCGAGGCCGATCTGGTCGAGGAAGTGGCGCGCATCGCGTCGCTGACCAAGCTCGTCGGCGTCCCGATGCCGCGCAGCCAACCCGGCGTGCCCAAACCGGTGCTGACGCCGGCGCAGGTGCGCCTGACGGCGGCGCGGCGCGCCTCCGCGGCGCTGGGTTACAACGAATGCGTGACATACAGCTTCATCGATCAGGCAGCCGCGGCGCTGTTCGGCGGCGGCACGGACGACACGCAACTGGAAAACCCGATCTCGACCGAGATGTCGCATCTGCGGCCGGCGCTGTTGCCCGGACTCCTGCAGGCCGTCGCGCGCAATCAGGCCCGCGGCTTCGGAGACCTCGCACTGTTCGAGGCGGGTGATGTCTTCAGCGGCGGGGAACCCGGTGACCAACGGCCCTGCGTGGCCGGCTTGATGGTCGGGCGAACGGGGCCAAAGGACGTGCATGGCGCGTCCCGTGCCGTCGATCTGTTCGACGTGAAGGCCGATGCAGAGGCCGTGCTGGCCGCAATGGGTGCGCCCGCAAAGGTGCAGATCCTGCGCGGCGGCGACGGCTGGTGGCATCCCGGGCGCCACGGGGTAATCTGCCTTGGTCCGAAAAAGGTGCTGGGCGTCTTCGGCGAACTGCACCCCAAGGTGCTGCGCGCCCTGGATGTGAAGGGACCTGCCGTCGCCTTCACGATCTTCCCGGCCGAAGTTCCGCTGCCGCGCAACAAGGTGAACACGCGACCTGCGCTCGCCTCGACCGATCTGCAGGCGGTGGAACGTGACTTTGCTTTCGTGGTGGATGCGGGTGTCGAAGCGCTGACGCTGGTCAATGCCGCCGCGGGGGCCGACAAGGCGCTGATCGCCGACGTGCGGGTCTTCGACGAATTCATCGGCGGCAGCCTTGGTGAAGGCAAGAAATCCCTTGCCATCACCGTGCGGTTGCAGCCGGTGGATGCGACCCTGACGGAGGCGCAGATCGAAGGCGTGGGCAAGCAGATCGTGGCCAAGGTCGAAAAGGCCACCGGCGGCGTTCTGCGGGGATAGGCCTGTCCGGGTCTGCACGGCAGACCCGGATGCCTTTCAGGTGAATTGGCTTCGCCAAATAACCGGGGCGACAGTTTATCTGGCCAGATGACGGGTGGGCGTCAGCCTTTCGGATCAGGAACGTTCTTGCCGCGCTGCACGGCGGGGCGATCGTAGAAGCGGGCGACATAGGCCGGCACGTTCTTCAGGTCGTCGTAGCCCGTGACTTCTTTCGCACCGTAGAAATCGAGCGCGTTCAGCCAGGGCGCCAGTGCGATGTCGGCGATGGAAAAGTCGCCGGCGATCCAGTCCCGCCCCGCAAGCGCGCCGTCGACGACGCCCAGCAGGCGTTTCGCCTCGTCAATATAGCGCTGTTGCGGGCGGGGGTCGTCGATGTCCTTGCCGGCGAACTTGTAGAAATAGCCCAGCTGCCCGAACATCGGACCGACGCCGCCCATCTGGAACATCACCCACTGGATGATGTGGGCCTTGTCGGCTGCGGTGCGCCCCAGCAGCTTGCCAGACTTTTCGGCAAGATAGATCAGGATCGCACCGGATTCGAACAGGCCGATCGGACCGTCCGGCCCATCCGGATCGATGATGGCCGGGATCTTGCCGTTCGGATTGAGAGAGGTGAAGGCATCGGACTTCACGTCGGCGTCCTTCAGCGTCACCAGATGCGGCTCGTAGGGCAGGCCCATCTCTTCCAGCGCAATGGACGCCTTCACGCCGTTCGGCGTGGGGTAGGAGTAGAGCTGGATCACCGTCGGATCGGCAGCCGGCCAGCGCGCGGCAATGGGGAAGGTGGACAGGTCTGTCATCGGGGACTCCGGACTTTGGGGGGACATAAAACCGCTTCTATTTTTCGGCGAACGCGATAATCGTGGCGTGCACCGGGCGGACTGAACAGACAGCCGCAACTTTTGGAACAGGGGATAAGGCCGTGCTGAACGAATTCAAGGATTTCATTGCCAAGGGCAATGTCATGGATCTTGCCGTTGGAATCATCATCGGCGCGGCGTTCACCGCGATCGTGACATCGCTGGTGGGCGACCTCATCAATCCGGTCATCGGACTGATTCTGGGCGGGGTGGATTTCACCAACATGTATGTCGTCCTGTCGGGCACGGTGCCGGAAAATGCGGGACTGCAGGCGGCGCGGGATGCCGGTGCCGCGGTCTTCGCCTACGGTGCCTTCATCACGGCCTGCATCAACTTCTTCATCATCGCCTTCGTCGTCTTCATGCTGGTCAAGGCGGTCAATGCGATCAAGTCAAAGGCGGAACGACCCGATGACGTGGTACCGGAAGTAAAGACAGGGCCGTCAGAACTCGACGTGCTCATCCAGATCCGGGACCAGCTCCGCCGCTGACAGGGGGCTTAGAACGAAAGTTGCGCGATCGCCGGGATCGCGCAGTTTACCTGCGGCGATTGTCGCTAGGGCGACGGCTTTGCGACCGTACGGACTCCTGTCGGCCGGAACCGAACGGATCACCCTTCCGCGTCAGCAGATAGATCATCAGTGCCGCGAGGCCGATCGCCGCCATACTGGCAAGAAAAACATCTATGGTCATGATCCGGTCCGTTTGTTCATGCAGGCAAACGAGCCATGATCGGATTCGGTTCCCGATTTCTGCAACTGCACTACGACCTGGCTCAACCTGTGGCCGATCTGCCGCGGCCCGGATCAGTAGTCGAGGGCATCCGGAATCGTCGTCGTGATCGGAAAGGCGACGGTGACGGTATGGCCGGCCTCGGTTTCCGACGTCTCGACCTTTCCGCCCAGTTGGACGGAAAAGGCGCGGATCAGCTGGTGCCCGACATTCTTTTCGGCACCGCTCCCCTCCGAATTGCCGGCGGAACTGCGGCACTGGAATTGCGCCATGCCGGGCGACACCACCAGCAGACTGAACATAAGGAAGCGCGGTGCGTCCTCCGTCGGCGTCGCGGCGCGCATGTGCTGAAGCGCGTTCGTACCGACCTCGCCTACCAGAAGGGCGAGGGGGACGGCCTGATCCGGCAACAGGTGGAAATTATCGACCTTCAGGTCGTGGGTGATGTCGGTTCCGATCTCCGGCAGTTGATCGAACAGGGTGCCGCAGATGTCCTGCATCAGCGGTTGCGCCTCTGTCCGGGCCAGATCCTTCGATTGATAGATGTAGCGGTGCACGGTCGCCAACCCCAGCACCCGGTCCTGCAGACGCTTCAGTGCGTGCCGGCTTTCGTCCGACCGGGCCGACCGGATCTGCATGTTCATGATCGACGAGATCATCTGCAGGTTGTTCTTCACCCGGTGGTGCACTTCCTTCAGCAACACGTTTTTTTCGCGCAGGCTGTTTTCCATCCGCGCCTCGTCGTCGATCAGGTCGTAGGCCATGTTGACGAAGGTCTGTTCCAGATCGAACAGCTCCTGCGGCAGCATCTCGGTGCTCTTGGCCTTCGGCAATGCGCGGTCCGATGCAAAGCGGCGCATCCGGGTGCGCAGGTCCTGCACCGGGCTGACGACCAGCCTGTGAACGGCGAAGTACGCGACCAGCAGGCTGGCAAGCCACATCAGGGCCGGCAGGAAGAAGGACGGCAGCGTGATGGCGGAACTGGCAAGGAAACCTTCGGTCGGGGCCCAGCCGGTCATCGCATAGGCCAGATCGGGCACCAGCGTCAACATCACGAATACGCGGCGCTCGCCGTCCGCATTGCGACCGACGAAGGTCGAGGGATCGGCACCGAGGCGCAACAGCGCCTCTTGCGACAGGTCCACCACGGGGTTGACCGGAGCCTCGCCCTGATTGGCGATGATCCGGCCGTTGCGGTCGAAGATGACCAGCGACAGCGGCGGCTCGGCGTTGTCGAGGTCCGGCATGCTGGACAGCTGATCAGTCGGCAGCGCCAGGACGATCTGACCGCGAACGACACCGTCCTGCACCACGGGCTGCAGCAGGATGACGCTGTTGCCTTCGCCCGGTTCGGCGGCGTGACGGGTCTTCAGGACAGTGTTGGCGCTGGTCGCGACTGCGCGCGCACGATCGTCGGACCCGATCGAGAACGGCGCGGCTTCGGAAGAACACTCGATCTGCCCGGAAGGCTGCAGGAACCCGGCAAAGCTGATGCTGGGATCGGCATCGCTAAAGGCTCGGAACGCGGCTCTGCAGGCGGCGGGGTCGTCATCGGTCAGATCGAAGGTGGCCGCCTGCCCGCGGGCGGCGCCGATCGCACGCTGCAAGGTCTGCCGCTCGCCCGAAATGGCGAGTTCGGTCAGCGCTACCAGCGACAGAGCCGTGCGCGCACGCAGCGTCTCGTCGAGGTTCTGGGTCTGCCAGATCGCCAGCAGGCCGATCGGCAACAGGGCCAATGACAAAAAGGCAACGACGCGAAACGGCAGGCTTTGCAGGAACGGCCAGCGGTCCTCTTTCTCAACCGGCACGGAGGACATCAGAATGCCGAGTTGCCATTGTTGGCGACCACTGCGATCGTGACCTTGTCCGTCAGTTCGACCGGTCCATCCGCGTCGAGGTGCATGAGTTCGGCCAACCGCTTGCGGCCCCGGTTCGCCCGGCTCTTGATCGTGCCCACGGCGACATCGCACATCGCCGCGGCTTCCTCGTAGGAAAAGCCCGAGGCGCCGACGAGGATCAGCGTTTCGCGCTGTTCGTCCGGCAGCTTGGCAAAGGCGGTGCGAAAGTCTGTCATCTGCAGATGACCGTCGTGGGCCGGCTTTTCGGCCATGTTCTCGGTAAAGATGCCGTCGACGTCGGCAACCTCGCGCTTGGCCTTGCGGCGACTGGAATAAAACGTGTTGCGCAGGATGGTGAAAAGCCACGCCCGCATGTTTGTGCCGGGTTCGAATTTCTCGATGTTCGTCCAGGCCTTGACGACCGTATCCTGCACCATGTCATCGGCCGTCGATCCGTTGCGGGTCAGCGAGATCGCGAAGGCTCGCAGTGCAGGCAGGTGATTGACGAGTTCGTCACGTGGATCAGCGATCATACATTACCGTCCTGACCCTTGGTATCCTGCGCCTTGAGCTTGCTCAGCAAATCCTTCAGGCGGTCCGGCAATTCGGCCTGTTCCTGCTCGCGAAAGACACGCTTGAGATTGGCGTCGATCTGAAGACGCGCCTTTTCGCTCGGGGTATCGTTGGACATTTGCCCGCCTGCCATTATCTAAATTCTACACTCGGCCTAGAGGAACCTAAACGCAACGATGTGCGTTCGGTTCCCGCGATAGGGAAAGACAGGAAAAAAAGACTATGTCAAACGGCACTGCACAGCAGGATATCACTACAGCAATCGGGACCTATCTGCCTTACCTTCGCCGCTACGCGCGGGCCCTGACGGGAACTCAGTCCAGCGGTGACGCCTACGCCGCCGCCACACTCGAAGCGATTTTGGAAGACCGCAGCATTTTTGACACGCAGATTTCGCCGAAGTCGGCTTTGTTCAAGACCCTTCACATGATGTGGATCAGCACCGATACGTCGGATCCGGGCGAACTGCCCGTCGGTATCGAAGGTGCGGCGCAGCGCCATTTGGCCAAACTGACCGCCAATACGAGAGAGGCGCTGCTGCTGCATACGATCGAGGAATTCAGCCACGCGGAAATCGCCGACATCATGTCGATCGACGAATCAGAGGTCGTGCATCTGATCGACGTCGCCCACCGAGAGATGGCGGACAGCGTGTCGGGTCGCATCCTGATCATCGAGGACGAGGCGATCATCGCGATGGACCTCGAATCCCTCGTGTCGGATATGGGCCACAAGGTGACCGGCATCGCCCGGACGCATGCGGGCGCCATCACGCTGGGACAGTCGGAACGCCCCGACCTGATCCTTGCGGACATCCAGCTTGCGGACAATTCGTCCGGGATCGACGCCGTGAACGAACTGCTGAGCGAATTCGGCGACATGCCCGTGATCTTCATCACGGCCTTCCCGGAACGCCTGCTGACCGGCGACAAGCCGGAACCGGCATTCCTGATTGCCAAGCCCTATACCGAGGATCAGGTCAGATCGGCGGTGGCGCAGGCCATGTTCTTCTCCTCGACGGAAACGCTGAACGTCTGACCGCTGCGATGCGATCCTCTGCGGGGGATCGCATCCATCCGTCCTTCCCCAACAGAAAGGTGCCCTCGCGTCCGCGGGCCGTGTCGGAACAACTGTCCGACCGGTTGCATTGGTAACAGGCAGCCGGGTCACGGCTGCCGCTGTCGGGAACCATCATGGCCACGAAATGTAGTCAGTGTCCGTTGCGTCGCCATGCCCTGTTCAAGACGATGTCCGAACAGGACGTGGCGGCGATGCAGCGGTTCAAGGTTGGAGAGTTGACGATCGAGGCCGGGACACCCGTCCTGATCGAGGGGTCGAACTCCCCCCAGCTGTTCACCGCCCTGCGCGGCCTCGGGTTGCGCTACAAGACGACGATCGATGGCGCCCGACAGGTCGTCAACTTCGTCTTTCCGGGTGATTTCATCGGCCTGCAGGCCGGCGTCATGGGCGAGATGTCCCATTCGGTCGAAGCCTCTTCGAACATGACGCTCTGCGTCTTCAACCGGTCGGAGCTATGGAATTTCTTCAAGTCCCACCCAGAGCGCGGCTTCGACATCACATGGCTCGCGGCGGTCGAAGAGCATTTTCTGGGCGAGGCGCTGACATCCGTGGGCCAGCGTTCTGCCTTCGAGGCGCTGTCATGGGCGCTGTTGCGAACCTTCGTGCGGGCAGAGGCGATCGGCCTCGTGCAGAACCGCAGCATGAGGCTTCCTTTCCGCCAGAAGGATCTTGCCGATGCCCTCGGGCTGTCGCTGGTTCACACCAACAAGACCCTGTCGAAACTGCGCGAAAAGCAGCTGGCAGACTGGTCGGACGGACACCTGACGATCAACGACAAAGCCAGACTGGCGGATATTGCCGGTGTGGAACTGGACGTCGTCCCACGCCGCCCGCTTATGTGACGACGCCTAGATGTTGCGCAGAAAGGCGATGAGGTCTGCCTCGCCCTGACGCAGCCCGGCCTGCGACGATCTGGCTTTCATGCTTTTCAGCATCGTCGCCCTGTCATCGTCGTCGACTTCTGCAAGAGCGATGACGGCCGGGTGGACATAGCTGTTGCGCGCGACCGTCGGCGTGTTGTGCAGCACGCCCGACGCCGCATCGGCCATGGCCTTGACCGTCAGGTGGCTGCCGGATTGCGCCACGCCAAAGGCGGCCAAGGTTCCGTTCCACGTCCGGATCGTCTTGGCGGTAATGTCGGGGCCGCAGATTTCGTGCAGCGTTTCGTTGATCTGCTCCGACCGCACCGCATGGGCACGACCCGCCTCGTCCAGCCACGTGATGATCTCTGCCCCCGGCAGATCCTGACAGGCCTCCAGCACGGCCGAGAGGCGCGGTGCGTAGAAATCCTTCTCGATTTGCGCACCGCCCTTGCCGACATAGGCCAGCCGCACGCGCCCGTCGGCAAAATCGCCGTGTTCGTTCAGCATCGTCGTCGCGCCGTAGCTGCCGTTCTCTTCGGTATAGCAGCTGTGCCCGACGCGCAGCGACGCGCGGTCGATCAGCGCCAGGGTCGCCGCAACCGCCGTATCGCGCTCGCCGATCGGGTTGCGCAGGTGACTACCGATCCACCGGCGCAGCTGCGGCAGGCTTTCGGCAAAGCTTGCCAGTTTCTCGAACTTCAGCTGCGAATGATGCTCTGTCCAGTCGGCGTGATAGCGATATTGCTTGCGCGCCCGGTCATCGAGTCCCGTGGCCTGCAGGTGACCGCGCAGCAGCGGCGAGATCCAGACATTCTCGTAGGCGGGCGGCACGGCGATGGCGGCGATCCTGTCGCGCTCGGCCACGTCGTCGATCCGCGTGCCGTCGGCCGCCGTGTAGCTGAAGCCACGACCGGCCCGACGCCGGGTGATCCCCGGTTCGCTGTCGGGATAATAGACCAGCTTGGCCGCCTTCGCGATGTCCGCGCAGGCCATTCAGGCGGACTCGATCTCTGTCACGGACTTCAGCACTTCGTCACCGTCCTCCTGACGGATGCGAAAGGCCGGCTCATCCTCGCTGGCATTGCGGGTCACTTCGTTCCCCTTGATTTTCAAAGTGGTCTTGCGGGTATATCGCATGACGATCTCACCCTTCGCGGACCCGCTGCCCCAAGTCCACTTGACGGTATCACCCTCGCTGAAATCGCTCATCTGTACTCTCCCATCGTTCTGACTGGATAACTGCGATCACGCGCGGCGGTTCCAATGGCACCGGTCGAGGGCTTTCTGGTATGGGCGGGGAGGGGGGACTGGCCGGTCAAGGCGCCGAGGGAACAACACCGACCGGCCAATCACGCAAGACACGGGGACAGTGTCTTTCTGCCCACCCAACCCGCAACGCCCGAATCGGTTCCGTCCAAAACAGTCGAAATGTGGTCGTCATCAAAAAGGCGATTGGTCGCGCCCTGCATTCCCGTGTGGACACGGCAGGCGGAAATTCTGAATATGGGTCAAGTCATGGCCACGGCCGCAATGATCAGGACGGGGGACAGATGACGCAACGGGCGAAAGCAGCCGGCCGGCCAAGGAGCCGGGGCATTCCGCAAGGTCAGGCAACACGCGGCATGCAGGCCGTCCAACGGCTGGCCTGACCCGCATGGCTTTGTTCGGTTCGCGCGCTCTGCTGCGAAAGATCATCGAGGAGACGCGGTCGAGCTACTGGTTCTGGCCTTCGACGCTGGTCGTCGGCGGTCTGCTCTTGGGCCGTGGTGCCATCGCCCTCGACCTGCATCCGGATCTTCTGCCCTTCAATCTGCCGGACCGGCTGACGGCAATCGACCCCAGCAGCGCAAGCAACACGCTCTCGACGCTGGCCAATGCCGTGATCGGTGTCGCGGGGGTCATGTTCTCGATGACGCTGGTCGCCGTGTCCTTCGCGGCCGATACCTTCGGACCGCGCCTGATCGGCAACTTCATGCGGGACCGCGGCACCCAGATCAGCTTTGGCCTGTTGCTGGGAACGTTCGTCTTCAACGTCATCGTGCTGCGGGCCGTGCACGACGGCGACCCCGCCTTCGTGCCTTACATCGGGCTGGCCGCGGCGATGGGGCTGACGTTGATGTCGGTCTTTACGATCATCTACTACATCCACCACGTGCCAGAGACGATCAACGTTTCGAACATCGCTTCCGACCTGGGTCACAAGTTCAGCGCAAGCATCCGCAAGCTGATCGACGCGCGATCGAATCACACGGCAGAAGAGGTGACGGTGCCGGAGGGGACCGAACCGCGCCCCATCCGGCTGCAGACCACGGGTTATCTTCAGCAACTGGACAGGCAGGCCCTTTTCGACAGCGCCACGGCCAATGATTGGGTCATCACTGTGCGCGCGGATCCGGGGGATTTCGTCACACCCCACATGGTCGTGATGGAAGTCGCATCCGATACCGATCTGACAGACAAGCAGATCGAGACCCTGCGCGACGCCTTCGCCACCGGCAATGCCCGGACAGAGGCGCAGTCCACGACCTTCATCGCCGACGAGTTGGTCGAGATGATCGCGCGTGCGTTGTCCCCGGGCTTCAACGATCCCTTCACGGCGATGAACTGTCTGAATTGGCTGCATGCGGGACTGCTGGATGCCCTGCTCTACAACGGCGGACTGACTCCGCACGAAACGCAGCGCGTCCGGTTTCAGCATCTCGATTTCCCGACGCTCTTCCGGTCCAGCTTCGTCGCCGCGGCACCCTATACCATGACCGACAAGATGTGCCGCGAACGCCACCTGACCTTGACGCAGGATCTTCTGGATCGTGCGGCCGGCGATTGCCGCGACGCCATCGCGGCGCTGGTTCCGGTCCTGACCGCGCCGCACCAGCCGATCAAGCTCAGGGGCTCGTTGGACGCCGTCTGATCGTCTCCTGCCAGTCAGACTGATTTACTTGCGGCCGGGGGGTATGTCGCAATACGTCAGGCCGCAGCGGGCAGGGGCACATGGGCCTTGCCACACAAGCGTTCCATCAAAGGCTCGCTCAGGTAGAAGCCCTGAATATGGGCGACGCCCAGATGGCGCAACGCATCGAATTCGACCTGACTTTCCACCCCTTCGGCAATGACAAGAAGTCCCAGACCGGCGCACAGACCAGCGATGGATCGGACGGTCCGCTGGCGTTCGGCATCGCTGTCGATCCGATGGATCAACGTCCTGTCCAGCTTGATCATGTCGGTCTGCCTGTCGCACAGGGCACCCAGACCGGCAAAGCCGCTGCTGAAATTGTCGATTGCGGTCAGGAAGCCGTGCCTGCGATAACCCGTCATGACCGCCCGCAGGTGCTGCGGATCGCGCAGATAGTGCCTTTCGTCGAACTCGAAGATCAGGCGCGCCGGATCCAGTCCATAGTGGTCCGCGGCGATCAGGGTCGCGCGGATGCAGGTGTCCGGGTCCATCACCACGTCCGGCATGCAGTTCAGGCTCAGCCGGGAGTCGAGACCCAGTGCCGCCGCCATCGCGATGGCCTTGATCCGGCATTTGCGGTCGAAGCTGTAGCGCGTCCGGCGATGGACGTGACGCATGACCTCGGCGGCGGGACCACCCGCTGGGCTGCGCACCAAAGCCTCGTGCGCAAAGACCTGTCCCGTGGCAATGTCGAAGATCGGCTGGAATGCCATGGTGAACCCGCCGACATAGGGCCGCCAAGCTGGCTGAAGGCTGTCGCCGGTAAAGACGATCTGCGGACGGTGGGGCATGACGATTCCTTCGCTGGCCAATACGTCAAGACTGGCCGGGAAAGATTGCCGTTTCGTAAAATGCAAACCCGTCAACGCGAAACCCCCGCCTGTTGCCAGACGGGGGTTCGACGTGTCGACTGGCGTCGGGCTGTCTTACAACAGACCTTCGCGCTGGGCCTTCTTGCGCGCCAGCTTGCGCTGACGGCGGATGGCTTCGGCTTTCTCGCGCGCCTTGCGGACGGAGGGCTTCTCGAAATGTTGCTTGAGCTTCATTTCGCGGAACACGCCTTCACGCTGAAGTTTTTTCTTCAGGGCACGCAACGCCTGATCGACGTTGTTATCACGAACACTAACCTGCATGTGGTTTTCACCACCTCTCTAAGTTGGATTTGCAATAATTCGCAGGAAGTGGGCACATAGCAGCGCCGCACTAGTTTGTCCAGTGACCCGAACGAAGGACCGCACATGCCGATTACAGCCCCCGATCCCGCCAAGCTGGACCTGTTGCAGGCCGCCCTGCCGAACGTGGCCTTCGACGGCTGGTCTCCTGCGACCTTCAAGGCCGCCATCGAAGCGACCGGGATCGACCCGGCCCGCGCCCGGGCCTTGTGCCCGCGCGGGGCCGTCGATCTGGCCGCTTTGTTCCACACCGAAGGCGACCGCGCGATGGTGGAAGCCATGAAAGGCGAATCGCGCGGCAGCCGGCGGTACAGCGAATGGGTCGCCCACGCGCTGCGCGTCCGTCTCGACGTGGTCGAGGACAAGGAGGCGGTGCGCCGCGGCACATCCCTCTTCGCCCTGCCGCATCTGGCCGGCGACGGCGCCCGGCTGCTCTGGGGGACGGCGGATGCGATCTGGACGGCGCTGGGCGACACTTCTGACGACGTGAACTGGTATACCAAGCGCGCCACCTTGTCGGGCGTCTGGGGGGCGGTCGTGCTGTTCTGGCTGGGCGACTTGTCGGACGGCCATGTGGAAACCGATGCCTTCATCGACCGGCGCATTGCCGACGTCATGCGGATCGAGAAGCTGAAGGCGCAGGTCAACGCCAACCCGATGCTGCGCCCGCTGACCGGCCCGCTGGGCCGCCTGATGGGCGCCGTGAAGGCGCCGCGAACAGGTGCCGACCCGCGGGTGCCGGGGATGTGGCGGATGGGAGCCGACCGATGAAGGCCGTCGAGATCACCGCGCCGGGCGGCCCGGACGTCCTGCAGGTCTGTGCGCGCCCCGTGCCCGAGCCGGGTCCCGATCAGGTCGTCATCAAGGTCGCCTATGCCGGCGTGAACCGGCCCGATGCCCTCCAGCGCGCGGGCAACTACGCCCCGCCGAAATCGGCTTCCGACCTGCCGGGGCTGGAATGTGCCGGCACCGTGCATGCGGTCGGTCCCAATGTCACGGATCTCGCGGTGGGCGATGCGGTCTGCGCGCTGCTGCCCGGCGGCGGCTACGCCGAATATGTCGCAACGCCCGCGGCCCATTGCCTGCCCGTCCCCGACGGCATGGACATGAAGCAGGCAGCGTGCCTGCCGGAAACCTACTTCACGGTCTGGTCCAACCTCTTCATGCGCGGCGGCCTGAAAGCCGGAGAGCGGTTTCTTGTCCACGGCGGGTCGAGCGGGATCGGCACGACGGCGATCCAGCTGGCGCGGGTCATGGGCGCCCGCGTCTTCACGACAGCGGGTTCCGAAGACAAGCTGGCAGTCTGCCGCGACCTCGGGGCGGAGATGGCCATCAACTACAAGGAAGAGGATTTCGTCGCGGTCGTGAAGGCCGAGGGCGGCGCTGACCTGATCCTCGACATGGTCGGGGGCAGCTATATCCAGCGCAACATCGACACGCTGGCCGACGACGGGCGGCTGGTGCAGATCGCCTTCCTGCAGGGCATGAAGGCAGAGCTGAACATGGTCCAGATGATGACCCGGCGGCTGACGCTGACCGGCAGCACACTGCGCCCGCAGACCGATCTGGCCAAGGCGCGGATCGCGGCGCAATTGCGTGAACACGTTTGGCCGCTGCTCTCTGCCGGGCGTGTCGGGCCGGTGATGGACCGGGAATTCCCGCTTGAGGATGCAGCAGGTGCCCATGCCCGGATGGAAGCGGGGGATCACATCGGCAAGATCGTCCTGAAGGTCTGACCGGGACGGCGGACGGCGCGCGTGGCGCGGCTGCGCCGCCCACGACGCCCCGCCCACCGTCCCCGGCGGCGGGTCACTGGCGGGGCGGAAAGCTCTTGTAGACCGGCAGGCGCCAGTGCCAGAGGATGCTGCCGGCCCGCAGGGCGAAGGTCGCCGCGGCGCAGCCCAGCAAGGCCAGCGGCAGGGCCCCCGTGACATGGATCAGCAGGATCGCCACCGTGCCGCCGCACAGGGCGCAGGTGACGTAGAGCTCGCCCTGCCGCAGCACGAGCGGTACCTCGTTGCAGACCACATCGCGCATCAGGCCGCCGAAGCAGCCCGTGGCGATTCCCATGATGACCACGATCGAATCGGGCATCCGCAGCGCGACGGCCGCGCCCACGCCGGAGGGAACGGCGACGCTGAGCGCCAGCGCGTCGAGCCATACGATGCCGCGGTAGCGGCTTTCCAGCAGGTGCGCCGTGAAGAAGACGATGATGGCGCCCGCCGCGGCCACGCCGATATAGACCGGGTTGGCGACCCAGAAGACTGTATCCCGGTTCAGGATCAGATCGCGCAGCGTGCCGCCACCCACGGCGGTCAGGGACGCGATGAAGATGAAGCCGATCAGGTCCAGCTGCGCACGGCTGGCGACCAGCGCGCCGGTCAGGGCGAAGACGAAGACGCTGGCGTAGTCGAGGGCGGCGAGAAGGGGCATCGGGCTTGGACCTTGCGCAAGGGTCAGGGTTTGAACGGCGCCATGCCGGCGCGGGCGAGGGCATCGGCCCGCTCGTTCTCGGGGTGGCCCGCATGACCCTTCACCCAATGCCATGTCACGTCGTGGGACTGCGTGGCGGCATCGAGGCGCTTCCACAGGTCCTCGTTCTTGACGGGTTTGCCGGCGGCGGTCTTCCACCCCTTCTTCTTCCAGCCGTGGATCCAGCCGGTGATCCCGTCCTTCACGTAGGCGCTGTCGGTCACGATGGTGATGCGGCTGGGCTTCGTCAGGCTTTCGAGGGCCGAGATCGCGGCGAGCAGTTCCATCTGGTTGTTCGTCGTCAGCTTGGCTCCGCCCTTCAGTTCCTTCTCGCGCACGACGGCCCCGCCGTCGCGGGCGATCATCACGCAGCCCCACCCGCCGGGGCCCGGATTGCCGGAACAGGCACCGTCGGTATAGGCAAAGAGGTCAGGCATGGCAGTCTTTCCGGGCATGGATCATGGCGCGGTCATTGGCGCCCCGCAGGCCTCTTGTCCAGCCCCCCGCGGGCCAGATGGACGGTCAGGAAAACGCCAGCGGCAGCAGCGAGGCAACGACGACCGCGGTGAGCAGCAGGCGCAGCGACATCCACCACCCCGGCGTCGCGCCCCGCTGCCAGAAATGCAGGTCCAGCAGCAGCAGGCCCAGAAAGCCGATGGTCAGGTTCATGGCCGCAGAGGTCGGTCCGCCACCCACCATGAAAAACGCCCAGAGCGCCGGGATCACCGAGAAGGCATAGCCGCTCCACCCCTCGTCGCGGGTGGCGAAGCCCCAAAGGACACCTGCCATGAACGACAGGATCACCGTGCCATACGACAGCTGCACGAAGGGCGCGGTGAACCGGCCGCCGAGCGTCAGCAGCGCCCAGTTGCCCAGGGCAGGGATCAGCAGGGTCGCAAGACCCCAGAGAAAGGGCAGAAGGCCGGCGAGGCCCAGCAACAGGGGCGCGCGGGGAATGGGTTTGAACATCGAGGATCCCTGTCGGAAATATCGTCAGTCTGGCAGATTGCCGCGACGCGCGCCACCTCGCCCGATACCGTGGCACCCGGCGTCCTGACCGCAGGGGCCGGGACCGTCGCTTCGCCTCAGGCCGGTTCGCGCAGCACGCGCGGCACCTTGAACTCGACATTCTCGACGGCGGTCTCGACGTACTCCACGGTCATGTCGTAACGCGCACCGAAGGCCGCAATGACCTCGTCTATCAGCACCTCCGGCGCAGAGGCCCCCGCGGTGATGCCGACGGAGGCGATGCCATCCAGACTGCGCCAGTCGATGTCGCCGGCGCGCTGGACAAGCTGGCTGTAGGCGCAACCGGCCTTCGTCCCGACCTCGACCAGGCGTCTGGAGTTGCTGGAGTTCGGCGCACCGACCACAAGCATGGCGTCGCACTTCGGCGCCATCGCCTTCACCGCGTCCTGCCGGTTGGTGGTGGCGTAGCAGATGTCTTCCTTGTGCGGACCGATGATCGCGGGAAAACGCGCCTTCAGGGCGGCCACGATATCGACCGTGTCGTCGACCGACAGCGTCGTCTGGGTGACGAAGGCCAGCCGCTCCGGGTCGCGGGGCGCGATCGTGGCCACATCGGCCACCGTCTCGACCAGAATCACCTCTCCCTCCGGCAACTGGCCCATGGTGCCGATGGTTTCCGGATGGCCGTCGTGGCCGATCATCACCATCTGCAGGCCGTTGTCGGCGTGGCGCTGCGCTTCGATGTGAACCTTGCTGACCAGCGGGCAGGTGGCATCGACATAGATCATCTGACGGCTTGCGGCCTTGGCCGGCACCGCCTTCGGCACGCCGTGGGCAGAGAAGATCACGGGCCGGTCGTCGGGACATTCGTCCAGCGATTCCACGAAGACCGCGCCCTTGTCGCGCAGCCCGTCGACGACGAACTTGTTGTGCACGATCTCGTGCCGGACGAAGACCGGCGCACCCCATTTGTCCAGCGCCATCTCGACGATCTTGATGGCCCGATCCACGCCCGCGCAGAACCCGCGCGGCGCGGCCAGATAAAGGGTGAGGGGTGGCTTTGTCATCGGTCTCTCCGCCAGTGTCGCCTTCTAGGTAATGGCGTGGCGCAGGCGCGTAAAGGCGCCGGGCCGAGATTGCGGCGTCGGCGCATGACCGGTCAGAGGCTGTCTTGCGGCCCTGCGACGATCAGGGCCTGGCGTGTCGCGGTGCGACCTGGGGGGGCGTCAGTCGGATTCGGCGCTGTCGGCGCCACGGTCAGCGTTGTCGCGGGGCGGGCGGCCGACGACGTCGCGCAGCTCGTCCAGCTCGATGAAGTTGTCGCACTGGCGACGCAGTTCGTCGGCGATCATCGGCGGCTGGCTGCGGATGGTCGACACCACGGACACCCGCACACCCCGGCGCTGCAGCGCCTCGACCAGCGGGCGGAAATCGCCGTCGCCGGAGAACAGGACAATGTGATCGACGTGGGGGGCCAGTTCCATCGCATCGACCGCCAGTTCGATGTCCATGTTGCCCTTGACCTTACGGCGGCCCATGGAGTCGGTGTATTCCTTGGCGGGCTTCGTCACCATGGAAAACCCGTTGTAGTGCAGCCAGTCAACCAGCGGGCGAATCGGCGAGTATTCGTCGTTTTCCAGCAGGGCTGTATAGTAGAAAGCGCGCACCATCTTGCCGCGGCGCATGAATTCCTGACGCAGCAATTTGTAGTCGATATCGAAACCGAGAGACTTCGCCGCAGCGTAAAGGTTTGCGCCGTCAATGAAAAGCGCAAGCCGCTCGTCACGATAAAACATTGTGTTTCCTTTTCCGGACTGTCAGCCCGGCATTCTTATTAAGCTATATTGGGGCATAACCAAACTGTCATGCCCGGGTTGCGCGGGTTATATGAGCCTCGCACGCAAAGCTTGCAACCCGAAGGAGCAAAGATGGACGGCGAGATCGCGCTTATTTCATTGGGGAGCAATGCGCCGAACGTCCATGACGTCCCTGCGTCATCTGTACTTTTTGGCAGTCTGCGGTTGCGCGCCTTATTCGGTGACCCCGTTATCGAAAGCAGATTGTTCCGGACGCCCGCCTTTCCTCCCGGTATTGGGCCCGATTTCGTAAATGCCGCCGTCGCCGTCCGTACGACGCGCGATCCGGATGCCATTCTTTCGGACCTGCACGAGATCGAGCGCTTGGCTGCGCGCGAACGGTCGGTCAGGTGGGGCCCGCGGACGCTCGATCTTGACCTGCTGGCCGTGGGCGACCGGATCCTGCCGGATCGCGAGACCCAGCAGCTCTGGCGCGACATGCCGGCGGACGACCAGCGCCAGCGGTGGCCGGACCGGTTGATCCTGCCGCATCCGCGCCTGCAGGACCGCGCCTTCGTCCTCGTGCCGCTGGCAGAGGTGGCGCCGACCTGGGTGCATCCGGCACTGGGGCTGACGGTCGTGCAGATGCGCGACGCCTTGCCCGCCGCGACACTGGCAGGGATCGTGCCGCTGGACGGCATCGATCGCACGGGGTGAAAGGGGCTTGACAGTCTCGGGAAATCGACTTGTCATTCCGTCCCTGTCGCGTTAAGAGCAGGGCTTGCATCCACGCCTGGACAGAATTGGAGTGTGCCGATGGCCCGCGTTACCGTCGAAGACTGTGTCGACAAGGTCCCGAACCGGTTTGAACTTGTCATGCTGGCGGCCCACCGTGCCCGCGAGATCACGGCCGGATCGCCCGTGACCGTCGCCCGCGACAACGACAAGAACCCGGTCGTGTCCCTGCGCGAGATCGCGGAAGAGACCCAGCAGGCCGACGATCTGCGCGAGCGCATGATCGAGGCCAACCAGACCCAGATCGAGGTCGACGAGCCCGAAGAGGACTCGATGGCGCTGCTGATGGGGGCCGAGGCCGACAAGCCGGTCGAGGACGACATGAGCGAAGAAAAGCTGCTGCGCGCATTGATGGAAGCGCAAGGACAGCGGTAAAGGCCATTTCCCGGCCCACAACAAAGAAGTGCCGGACCAGCATGACGACTGCAGACGACCTGATCGCGCTGGTCCGCACCTACAATCCCCGCACGAACGAACCGCTGCTGCGTGACGCCTTCGCCTTCGGCGCAGAAATGCACGAGGGCCAGTTCCGTCATTCGGGAGAGCCCTACTTCACGCATCCGATCGCCGTCGCCCAGATTCTGGCCGACATGCAGATGGACGATGCGACCGTCATCACCGCCCTGCTGCACGACACGATCGAGGATACGCCAGCCTCCTTCAAGATCGTCACAGACCGCTTCGGCCGCGAAATCGCAGAGCTCGTCGACGGTGTCACCAAGCTGACGAACCTGCAGCTGACCAGCCGCGAGACGAAGGAGGCGGAAAACTTCCGCAAGCTCTTCATGGCGACGTCCAAGGACCTGCGTGTGACGCTGGTCAAGCTCGCCGACCGCCTGCACAACATGCGCACCATCAAGTCGATGAAGCCTGAAAAGCAGGCCCAGAAGGCGCGCGAGACGATGGACATCTTCGCCCCGCTCGCAGGCCGCATGGGCATGCAGTGGATGCGCGAGGAGCTGGAGGATCTCGCCTTCCGCGTCCTGAATCCCGAAGGACGCAACAGCATCATCCGCCGCTTCATCACCCTGCAGCGAGAGGCGGGCGACGTGGTGCCGCGCATCACCGCCGACATGCGCGTCGAACTGGACAAGGCCGGCATCCAGGCCGAAGTCATGGGCCGCGCCAAGAAGCCCTACTCGATCTGGCGCAAGATGCAGGAAAAGGACATGGGCTTTTCCCGCCTGTCCGACATCTACGGCTTTCGCATCATCACCGCGACCGAGGGCGACTGCTATCGCGTGCTGGGTGCGATCCACCAGCGCTGGCGCGCGGTGCCGGGCCGGTTCAAGGATTACATCAGCCAGCCCAAGACCAACGGCTACCGCTCGATCCACACCACGGTCTCTGGCCGCGACGGCAAGCGGGTGGAGGTGCAGATCCGCACGCGCGAGATGCACGAGGTCGCGGAAACCGGCGTCGCCGCACACTGGTCCTACCGCAACGGCGAGCGGGTGGAGAACCGCTTCGCCGTCGATCCGGTGCGCTGGATCTCCAAGCTGACGGAGCGTCTGGACGAGGATCAGGACCACGACGATTTCCTCGAGGCCGTGAAGCTCGAAATGTTCACCGATCAGGTGTTCTGCTTCACCCCCAAGGGCGACGTCATCAAGCTGCCGCGCGGCGCCACGCCCATCGACTTCGCCTTCGCGATCCACACCCGCATCGGCATGGCCTGCGTCGGCGCCAAGGTCGACGGCATCCGCGTGCCACTCTGGACCCGGCTGAAGAACGGCCAAAGCGTCGAGGTCATCACTGCGGAAGGACAGAAGCCGCAGGTGACGTGGATGGACATCGCGACGACGGGTCGCGCCAAGACCGCGATCCGCCGCTCCCTGCGCGAGGCCGACCGCGAACGCTTCATCCGGCTGGGTCGGGAACTGGCGCGCGTCGCCTTCGAGAACGTGGGCAAGCGGCTGACGGAGAAGGCCCTGCGCACTGCCGCGAAGGCCCTCGCCCTCGACGGTGTCGACGACATGCTGGCCAGCCTCGGCAGCGCCGAGATCACCGCCCGCGACATCGTGCGCGCGATCTATCCCGACCTCGCCACCCGCACCGGCGACGAGATCGATGCCAACCGCGCCGTCGTCGGCCTTGCCGCCGATCAAAGCCACCATCGCGCCGCCTGCTGCCAGCCGGTCCCGGGAGAGCGCATCGTCGGCATCACCTACCGCGGGCAGGGCGTGGTCGTGCATGCCATCGACTGCGCGGCACTGGCGGACTTCGAGGATCAGCCCGAACGCTGGGTCGACCTGCGCTGGGAGGAAGGCCAGCACCGCGCCATCAACACGGTGACCTTCGACATCTCGATCACCAACGACGCCGGCGTGCTGGGCCGGATTTGCACGTTGATCGGGGAACAGAAGGCCAATATCTCTGACCTCAAGTTCATCGACCGCAAGCCCGACTACTATCGCCTCCTGATCGACATCGACCTGAGCGATGCTGAACACCTGCACCGGGTCATGACGGCCGTCGAGGCGGACAGTCACGTGTCGGGCATCAGCCGGCATCGCGATCCCGGGCAATCCGGGGCGCAACGCGCGGGCTGAGGCCCGGGGAAAGGACGACACCCGTGTTCAAGCGCAGGGACAAGCGGCCGGCATGGAAGGTCGTGACCCGCGCCCTGTATCCGCAGGGCGGCTGGCGCCGCGCCTTTTCCTACGTCAAGCACCGGGTCCGCCGCCTGCCGGACACGCCCGAAAAGATCGGCCGCGGCATCTGGGCCGGCGTCTTCACCACCTTCACACCGTTCTACGGCCTGCATTTCATCGTGGCCGCGATCATCGCCAAGCTGATGCGCGGCAACTTTCTGGCCGCGCTGATGGCGACCTTCTTCGGCAATCCGCTGACCTATCTGCCGATCGCCGCCGTGTCGCTGGGCACCGGGCACTGGCTGCTGGGACGCAGGTCGAAGGCGCCGATGTCGTCGCTGGGCCAGAAGTTCGCCGATGCGGGTGCCGATCTGTGGCACAACGTCGTGGCGATCTTCACGCCCGAGACGATGGACTGGCAGGGTCTGTCGATCTTCTACTTCGACATCTTCTATCCCTACATGATCGGTGGGATCCTGCCCGGCATCGTGACCGCGACGGTGGCCTATTACCTGTCCGTGCCGGTGCTGCAGGCCTACCAGAAGCGGCGCCGCAACATCCTGAAGGCCAAGCTGAACCAGTTGGCGCAACCCAAACCCGGGGATGGCGGCGGCCCGGCGGCGCGCTAGCTTTTCGCGAACAGAAGGAGTGACCCGATGACCGACAAGCTGCGACTGGGTGTGAACATCGACCACGTCGCCACCGTGCGCAACGCGCGGGGCGGCGACAATCCGGACCCGGTGCGGGCCGCCCTGATGGCACAGGAGGCCGGTGCCGACGGCATCACCGCGCACCTGCGAGAGGACCGTCGCCATATCCGCGACGCCGACATGGCGGGGCTGAAGGCAGCGCTGCGCGTCCCCCTGAACTTCGAGATGGCGGCCACGCCGGAGATGCAGCGCATCGCGCTCGACACCCGGCCCCACGCGGTCTGCCTCGTGCCGGAAAAGCGCGAGGAGCGGACCACCGAAGGCGGGCTGGAGGTCGCGCGGCAGGCCGGTGTGCTGGGCGAATTCATCGCTCCGTTGCGCGCCGCCGGCGCGCGCGTGTCGCTCTTCATCGCCGCCGACCGCGATCAGGTGGAGGCCGCGCATCGCATCGGCGCCCCGGTCGTGGAACTGCACGCCGGGGCCTATGCCGATGCCTGGGCCGAAGGGCGCTGGGACGACCGCGACCGTGAATTGAAACGCCTGACCGAAGCGGCGGCCTATGGTCATGGGCTGGGTCTGGAAATCCACGTCGGCCACGGCCTGACCTATGACAGCGTCGGACCCATCGCCGCCCTGCGCGAGGTGCGGGAGTTGAACATCGGCCATTTCATCATCGGCGAGGCGATCTTTCGTGGCCTGCCGGACGCCATCGCAGAGATGCGGCGCTGCATGGATGCGGCACGCGTGGGGGGCGCCTGACATGCAGCTGACAGAGGCGGAACGCATGGCCATGACGAAAGTGGCCGATCACGCGCTGGACTTGCATGCGGACGGGCAGGACATCGTCTTTACCGCCGCCATCGTGAAGGACGGACGGATCGTCGCGCAGGCCCGCAACGAGGTCGGCGACACGGGCGACGTCTCGCGCCATGCAGAGGTCGTGGCGATGGCGCGGGCCGCCGACATCCTCGGCACGCGCGATCTGTCGGGCTGCACGCTCCTCGCATCGTGCCAGCCCTGCGAGATGTGCCTCGGCGCCATGCGCTGGGCCCGGATCGACCGCGTCGTCTTCGGGGCGCAGCAGGACAACGCGGACGCGGAATTCTTTCGCTTCCCGCAGATGCGGATCACCGATTTCCAGCGCGCCTGCGACGGCGCCTTCGCCTTCGTTGGCGGGGTCGAGGAGGACCGCATCGGCCACATCTATGCGCCGGGGGCCGTGGCATGATCGACCATATGGTGCTGCTGCACCTGAAACCGGATCACGACGCCGTGGAGCTGTCGCAGGTCATGGCGGGCCTTGCGGCCCTCGTGGGCCAGATCGAAGGTTTCACCGCCTTCCGCCACGGGCCGAACCGGGACTACGAAGGGCGCTCCCCGGCCTATGGCTACGGCTTCACGGCGCAGTTCCACGACAGCCTTGCGCTGGCGGTCTATGCCGCCGATCCCCGGCACCTGGCCCTGGGCGCGCGGCTGATGGCCCTCTGTGTCGACCTGCTGGTCGCGGATCTGGAGTCTGCATGATCCTCGGCATCGGCACCGATCTGGCCAATATCGACCGCATCGCGCGGACGCTCGACCGTTTCGGCGACCGCTTCCGCAACCGCGTCTTCACCGAAATCGAGCAGCGCAAGGCCGAGCGCCGGGCCGACACGCCCGGGACCTATGCCAAGCGCTGGGCCGCGAAGGAGGCCTGTTCCAAGGCACTGGGCACCGGCCTGCGCATGGGCATCGCCTGGAAGGACATGGCGGTCAGCAACCTGCACACCGGCCAGCCGGTGATGGAGGTGACGGGATGGGCGAAGGCACGGCTGGAGGAGATGACACCGCCGGGGCACCGGGCGGTGATCCACGTCACGCTGACCGACGATCATCCCTGGGCGCAGGCCTTCGTTCTGATCGAGGCGCGTCCGCTGTAGCGCCAGCACGATTTTTCTGCGAAAAATCACCATGTCGCCTGCCTTGGCGCTCTGCCTTGACAGGGGACACGGGTCGGATCATGTAGCCGGGCAATGCGTTGAACGGGATATGTGGTATGGCCGAAAAGACTGGCGTGATGGGCAGCGTGATCGAGACGGTCAAGACCGTCGTCTACGCGCTGCTGATCGCAGGCGCCTTCCGCACGATCCTGTTCCAGCCCTTCTGGATCCCGTCTGGGTCGATGAAGGACACCCTGCTGATCGGCGATTTCCTCTTCGTGAACAAGATGGCCTACGGCTATTCCTATGCCTCCTGTCCGTCGATCCTGATCCCCGCGCTGAACGTCGATATCGGCGCCGACGACTTCTGCGGCATGTTCAAGGGCAGCAAGGATCGCCTGTTCGGGTCCGACCCGGAGCGCGGCGACGTCGTCGTGTTCCGCCACCCGGTCACGGGGCGCGATTTCATCAAGCGGCTGATCGGCCTGCCGGGCGACCAGATCCAGATGAAGGACGGCCTGCTTTACATCAATGGCGCGCCCGTCGTCGTGCAGGATGACGGCGTGTTCACGGAAACATATGCGCCGCAAGGTCCGGAACAGTCGATGCCCGCCTGCGCCAACGCGCCCGTCGGTCCGGGGGCCGATTGCATCAAGGAACGCGCCAGCGAGACCCTCCCGAACGGCGTGACCCACGACGTCCTGAACATCGGCAACCGCGGGCTGGACAATACCGGCATCTACACGGTGCCCGCCGACAACTTCTTCTTCATGGGCGACAACCGCGACAATTCCACCGACAGCCGCGTGCCGCAGTCGCTGGGCGGCGTGGGCTTCGTCCCGCGCGAGGATATCGTGGGCCGTGCCGACCGCGTCATCTTCTCCTCCGCCGGGCGGTCCATGCTGGCCTTCTGGACCTGGCGGTCCGATCGCTTTTTCAAGGGGATCGAGTGAAGCTCTCGGCCCAGCTCGCGGGCTTTGCGGCCCGGCTGGGGCACGACTTTGCCGACCCCGCACTCCTCGTGCGCGCGGTGACCCATTCCAGCATGTCGAGCGTCCACCGCGACGACAACCAGCGACTTGAATTCCTGGGCGACCGGGTCCTGGGTCTGGTGATCGCAGAGGCGCTGCTGCACGCCGATCCCGTCGCCCCCGAGGGCCTGCTGGCCCCGCGCTACAATGCGCTGGTCCGGCGCGAGACCTGCGCCGATGTCGCCCGCCAGATCGGGCTGGGCGAAGTGCTGAAGCTGGGCCGGTCAGAAATGCAGTCCGGCGGGCGCCGCAAGGAAGCGCTGCTGGCCGACGCGATGGAGGCGGTGATCGCCGCCGTCTACAACGACGCGGGTTTCGACGCGGCCCGGGCCGTGGTATTGAAGCACTGGCAGCCGCGGGTCGGCACCGTGGCCGCCGACGCCCGCGACGCCAAGACGGCGTTGCAGGAATGGGCGCAGGCCCGCGGCGCCCCGCCGCCGGTCTATACAGAGGTCGCGCGGACCGGTCCGGATCACCAGCCGGTCTTCACCATCCGCGTCACGCTCGAATCCGGCGAACATGCCGAGGCGACCGCCGGGGCCAAGCGTCAGGCGGAACAGGCGGCCGCACAGGCGCTGCTGGAAAGGGTCGGACCATGACGGAAGACACGCGTGCGGGCTTTGTCGCCCTGATCGGAGAGCCGAACGCCGGCAAGTCGACGCTGCTGAACCGCATGGTCGGTGCCAAGGTCAGCATCGTGACCCACAAGGTGCAGACCACCCGCGCCCGCATCCGTGGCGTGGCGCAGGACGGTGCGGCGCAGCTTGTCTTCGTCGATACGCCGGGTCTCTTCGCGCCGAAGCGGCGCCTCGACCGGGCCATGGTCGCCGCCGCCTGGGGCGGGGCGGGCGATGCGGACGTCGTCGTCCTGCTGATCGAGGCGCATCGCGGCATCACCGCCGGGGTCAAGGGCATCCTGGAGGTGCTGGCCTCCCGCGTCGGCAAGGCGAAGGTCGCGCTGGCGATCAACAAGATCGACCGCGTGAAGTCAGAGGCGCTGCTGCAGCTGTCGCAGCAGATGAACGAGGCCTATCCCTTCGCCGAGACCTTCATGATCTCGGCCGAGCGCGGCCACGGCTGCGACACGCTCAAGCACTGGCTTGCGGGCGCCGTGCCCCCGGGACCGTGGCTTTATCCCGACGACGAGATCTCTGACAGCCCCCTGCGGCAGATCGCGGCCGAAATGACGCGCGAGAAGCTGACATTGCGCCTGCATCAGGAACTGCCCTACCAATTGACGGTGGAGACCGAGAACTGGGAGGAGCGCCCCGACGGATCCGCCCGGATCGACCAACTGATCTATGTCATCCGCGATGGCCACAAGGGCATCGTGCTGGGCAACAAGGGCGAGACGATCAAGGCCGTGGGGCAGGCCGCCCGGGCCGAGATGGAGGACCTGCTGGGCCGCAAGGTCCACCTCTTCCTGCAGGTCAAGGTCCGTGCGAACTGGCTGGAGGACAAGGAACGCTACGACGAGATGGGCCTCGACTTCCGCGACGGCGATGCCTGAGCCGCGGCTGACCGCGGATGTCTGGGTCAGCGCCTATCTCGCGCGGTTGCGCGTCCTGGACATCCCCGCCTTCGTCGTGGCCCGGGGCGACGGCACCGCCGGGGCGGTGCTGGTGAAGCTGAACACGCTCGACGGGCAGGCGGTGGCCTTTACCCGGTCGTTCGACCTGATGACGGGCGCACGGGTCTGGGTGACACTTGCGGAAGGTGCCGAAGGCGATGTGGACGCGTCGATCGCCCGGCAGCGCGGCTTCGACAGCGACCTCTGGGTGATTGAGGTCGAGGACCGGCAGGGGCGGCACCTTCTGGATCAGCCCGGACTGACCTGACCGGGCGCCCCGGATCCGCCGACCGATTTGGCCGCCGAGGGCGGCCAAGCCTCCGGCGGGGATATTTGGAAGACAGAGAGCGGGGGCGCCGCGCGATGACCCCGGTGCCGGATGGATGATGGCTGCGAGGATCGGATCGTGATCAGCTGGCAGGACGAAGGCGCGGTGCTGCGGGTGCGGCCCCACGGCGAAACCTCGGCGATCGTCGAGGTCTTCACGCCCGGTCACGGGCGGCACGCCGGCATCGTGCGGGGCGGCGTCAGCCGGCGGATCGCGCCGATGCTGCAGCCGGGCGCGCAGGTCGCCCTGACGTGGAAGGCGCGTCTGGACGAACATCTGGGGGCCTTCACGGTCGAGCCGTTGCGCAGCCGTTCGGCGCAGGCCATGGGCGACCGGCTGGCGCTGGCGGGCCTGAACGCGGTCTGTGCCCTGCTGGCCGTCGTCCTGCCCGAGCGGGAGGCCCATCTGCCGCTCTACGACCGGACGGTGCAACTGCTGGACCTGCTGGGGCAGGGCGATGTCTGGCCGCTGGCCTATCTGCAGTGGGAACAGGTGCTGCTGGATTCACTCGGCTTCGGTCTGGACCTGAGCGCCTGCGCGGTGCGGGGCACGAACGAGGACCTTGCCTTCGTCTCGCCACGCTCCGGACGTGCGGTCAGCCGGCAGGCGGCCGGCGAATGGGCCGACCGCCTGCTGCCGCTGCCGCCAGTGCTGGCGGGGCAGGGTGACGCGACGGCGGCAGAGATCGTTCTGGCCCTCGGCACCACCGGATACTTCATCGAACGTCGCCTGCTGCGCTCTTTGAATGGTGCGGCGATGCCTGCGGCCCGCGCGCGCCTGCTGGAGGCGATCCAGCGCGCCGGCTAGGCCGCGCCGGCTCGACCGCGCGGAACGAATGACGGTCGCGGCGTGTTGCCTTCCCGACAGGGAGATCATTGCATGCAGGACATCATCGAAATCATCGTGCGAAGCATCGCGGCGGTGGCCCTTGTGGTCACCCTCACGCGGATCTTCGGGCTGCGGTCATTCTCGAAGATGTCGGGTTTCGACTTTGCCGTCACCGTCGCGATCGGGTCCGTCCTCGCGGCCACGGCGATGACGCCCGGCACGCCCTTCTGGCACGGCGGGCTGACCCTCGTGACCCTCTTCGTCGTGCAGACCGCCGTCGCCCACGCCCGGTCGCGGATCGGCGGCATCGTGGACGCGACCGACAATGACCCCCTGCTGATCATGCGCGACGGAGAGATCCTGCACGACAACCTGCGCGGCGCAGGCATGACCGAGGGCGATCTGATCGGCAAGCTGCGCGAGGCGAACGCGCTGGACTTCTCCAAGGTGCGGGCCGTCGTCTTCGAACCGACGGGCGATGTCAGCGTGCTGCACGGCGACAGCCTCGACGACCGCTTGCTGAAAGGCGTGCGTTCCTCGTAATCGACGCGAAATGTCGCATTCGGCATAGATGGCAAGGTCGCCGCGTGTCACTGGCTGGGTCCTGACGAGGATCCTTGTGTCATGATCGCGCCCCGCGCCCCCCTCTACCTTACCCATTCCCCGACACCGAAGATCGCGGATTTCGCCCTTCTGGCGGCGCTGGAGGCCTGCATTCGCGCCTCTCTGCTGTCGGTGATGCCGCTGGTGATCTACCGCGCCTTCGGCGATGCGGCGATGGTCAGCCGGATCTACCTCTGCGTCGGTCTGGGGTCGATGGCCGTCGGGCTGATGGTGCCTTTCGCCGCGCGCTGGGTGCCGCGGCGCTGGATGCTGACGCTCGCCTGCCTGTCCTACCTGACCGGCATCACGCTGGCGCTGGCCGGCGGGCCGGCGTCGAAGGCGCTCGTCCTGCTGTTCAATGCCATGGGCACCGTGACCTTCACCGTCTGCCTGAACGCCTACGTGCTCGACTACATCAGCCGCCTGGACCTTGGCCGGAACGAGACGATGCGCATGGTCTACAGCGCGATCCCGTGGAGCGTGGGACCGATCCTCGGCGTCACTCTGCTGAACTGGTGGGCGCCTGCGCCCTTCATCCTCGCCGGCGTCTTTGCGCTGGTGCTGCTGGCGGTGTTCTGGCGGCTGCGGCTGGGCAACGGACGCCAGATCGCGCGGGCGCGGGCGCCGGCCCCCAACCCGCTCGCCTACCTCGGCCGCTTCGCGGCACAGCCGCGGCTGATCGCGGGCTGGTTCTTCGCGGTCATGCGGTCCTGCGGCTGGTGGGTCTACATCGTCTACCTGCCGATCTTCTGCATCGAGGCGGGGCTGGGCGACAAGGTCGGCGCCATCGCGCTGAGTCTGAGCAACGGGCTGCTGTTCACGACGCCGCTGATGCTGCGGCAGGTCAAGCGGTTCGGCGTGCGGGCCGCGGTGCGGACAGGCTTTGCCGGTGCCGCTTGCCTCTTCATGCTGGGGTTCCTGCTGTCCGGTCTGCCTGCCGTCACGGTCGGCTGCATCATGGTCGGATCGGTGGCGCTCGTCCTGCTGGACGTCTGCGGCGGATTGCCGTTCCTGATGGCCGTCCGGCCGGCGGAGCGGACAGAGATGGTGGCCGTCTACGCCACCTTCCGCGACGCCTCCGGCATCGCGACTCCGGCCGCCGCCTCGCTGATCCTGCTGGTGGCCCCGGTCTCGGCCGTCTTTGCCGCCTGCGGCATCGGTCTTGCGGCAGGTTACCTCGTGGCGGGTCGCCTGCATCCGCGCCTTGGCCTGCCGCGAACGGCCGTCGCGGGCTAGGCCAGCAGGCGCCGGGCGATCACCTGCGCCTGAATTTCGGCCGCGCCTTCAAAGATGTTCAGGATCCGCGCATCGCACAGGATGCGGCTGATCTTGTATTCCAGCGCGAACCCGTTGCCGCCGTGGATCTGCAACGCATTGTCGGCGCAGGCCCATGCGACGCGGGCTCCCAGCAGCTTGGCCATCCCGGCCTCCAGGTCGCAGCGGCGGTCGGCGTCCTTTTCGTGGGCACTGAAATAGGTCAGCTGCCGCGCCACCATGATCTCTACCGCCATCATCGCCAGCTTGCCGGACACGCGGGGGAAGCCGATCAGCGCCTGACCGAACTGCTTGCGGTCCTGCGCATAGCGCATCCCCTCGTCCAGCGCCGACTGCGCGACGCCGATGGCGCGGGCGGCGGTCTGGATGCGCGCACTCTCGAAGGTCTGCATCAGCTGCTTGAAGCCATTGCCCGTCTCGCCGCCCAGCAGGTTCTCGCCCTTCACCTTGAAGCCGTCGAAGGCCAGCTCGTATTCCTTCATCCCGCGATAGCCCAGCACCGAGATCTCTCCGCCGGTGATGCCGTCGTCGGGGAAGGGGACGGCGTCGGTGCCGGGGGTCTTTTCGGCGAGGAACATCGACAGCCCGCGATAGTCTGTCGTGTCGGGTTCCGTCCGGGCCAGCACGGTCATCACGTGGGTCCGGGCGGCATGGGTGATCCATGTCTTGTTGCCGGTGATCGCCCAGTCGTCGCCGTCCCGCGTGGCCCGCGTGCGCAGGGCGCCAAGGTCGGACCCGGTGTTCGGCTCGGTGAAGACGGCGGTCGGCAGGATCTCTCCGCTGGCGATCTTCGGCAGCCAGTGGGACCGTTGCGCATCGGTGCCGCCGCACAGAATCAATTCCGCCGCGATCTCTGACCGGGTGCCCAGCGATCCGACCCCGATGTAGCCGCGCGACAGCTCTTCCGACACGACGCACATCGCCGATTTCGACAGGCCGAAACCGCCGAGGTTTTCCGGGATGGTCAGGCCGAAGACACCCATCTCGGCCATCTCGTCGATGATCGCCAGCGGGATCAGTTCGTCGTTCAGGTGCCAGTCGTGGGCGTGTGGCTCCACCTTCTCGCGGCTGAAGCGGCGGAACTGGTCGCGGATCATCTCCAGCTCGTCGTCGAGGCCGGAGGCCCCGACCGTCAACTCTCCGCCGCGGTCCTGCATCAATTGCGCAAGGCGGGTGCGGGCGGCCTGCGTGTTGCCGCGCGCCATCAGGGCGGCGGGTGCCGTGGCATCCAGCGGCGACAGGTCCGCCCGCGTCAGGCCAAGGTCCGTGCAGCGCACGACCTCCGTCTGGTTCATCTGGATGCCGCCGGCGATCTGGCTCAGGTATTCGCCAAAGGCGATCTGCAGGATCAGGCGCTCGACCTCTGTGAACCTGTCGGCATCGGCCAGCCGGTCGGCCCAGGCCTGCATCTGGTGCAGCGCCTGCTGGTAGGTCGCCAGCCACGCCAGCCCGTGCGCCGCCGTCTGGTGCAGGTCGATAAACCGGGCCGACACGCGGCCGTCCTCCGTGACCATCGCGGCGACAGCCGCCTTTGCCGCGTCAAAGACCGCATCCACCGCGGGCAGGCTGTCGCGCGTCAGCCTTTGCAGGTCGGACAGAACGGTATCGTCGGTGATCGGGGTCTGTCCGTCGGCCATGGTCGAATCCTCGCTGCTTTGCAGATGCAGAGATAAAGCCCATGCAGTCGCAGCGCAATATTGATGCGTGATGTTATTTCGTGGAACACGAAAATGTCGCGGTCGATTTGCCGTGGTGGCGCCCGTCATCTTGCCCCATGGTGCGCGCATCATGACAGACATCCTTTCCGTATTGCCGCTGCACCTTGTCGTCTTCGCCTGTCTGGTGACCCTGCTGGGGGGCTTCGTGAAAGGAGCGGTCGGCTTCGCCATGCCGCTCATCATGATCTCTGGCATGGGCATCCTGATCGACCCGCAGCTGGTGGTCGCGGGCATCATCCTGCCGATCCTCGTCAGCAACGGCTGGCAGATCGCGCGATCCGGCCTCGGGCCCGCCCGCCTGGCGGTAGCCGAACACTGGCGCTATCTGCTGATCGTCTGCGTGATGATCCTGATCTCGGCCCAATTCCTGACCGTAATCTCGGCCGACACGATGTTCGTCATCCTCGGCGTGCCGGTCGTGGCGCTGTGCATCGTGCAGTTGCTGGGGTGGAAGCCCGTCATCGGCCCGCGCTGGCGGCGGCCCTTCGAATGGGGCGCCGGGCTGGCTGCCGGCACGCTGGGCGGGCTGGCAGGCACATGGGGCCCGCCGACCGTGCTGTACCTTCTGGCGCTGGAAACGCCACGCGACCGCCAGATGGCGGTGCAGGGCGTGATCTACGGGCTGGGGTCGGTGATGCTGTTTCTGGGGCACCTCCAGTCCGGCGTGCTGAACGGCCACACTTGGCAGCTCTCGGCGCTGCTGGTGGTGCCGGCCATGCTGGGCATGGTGGTCGGCTTCCGCCTCGGCGACCGGTTCGATCAGGCGCTGTTCCGCAAGGTCACGCTGATCGTGCTGATCGTGGCAGGCGTGAATCTGGTGCGCCGTGGCCTGACGGGCTGACCGCCGGTCGCTATGACCGCGACCCGCGCCAGTGCTGCCACGCCCTGTACCCCAGAAAGCCGAGGGCCGCGCCCCCCGCGATCATGGCAAGGTGCCGCGGACGCACGCCCTTGCCCGCGGTGGCCGCATGCCGCTTGTAATAGCGCGGATCCAGCAGCCGGGTATCCGCAAGGAACCAGCCCACCGGCTCTTCGGGCAGGGTCTTGACCCGGCGCAATCCGCGACCTTCGGCCCCGTTCAGCGTCTCGATCGCCGCGATCAGCGATCCGGTCTCGCGCAGGGTCGCGTCCAGCGTGTCCGGCGCGGCGTCGAGGTGTTCGCACAGCAGCGTCCGGCGAAACCCGGTGATCACGTCGGCGCGGTCCGCAAAGGCGATGTCGCATTCCGTGTCGAACCCCATCGACCGGTCGTCAAGATTGCTGGACCCGATATGCAGCAGCCGGTCGTCCACGATCATGACCTTCGCATGGACATAGATCGGCTCTTCCTCCGCGTTGACCGGATAATAGATCCGAAAGCGGTCCTGATGATCCACCGCCGTCAACTGGTCGATCATCCGCCCGCGCAGGGTGTGCATCGCCTTGTCTTCCAGTGCGGACAGCGCGGCCTCGGGATTGATCACGACCACCTCGGGGCCGCCATTTTCCTTCAGGCGCTCCGCTATCGCATCGCAAACCGTCTCGGCCGCGAAATACTGCGATTCGATATAGATGGTGTCCCGGGCCAGCCGGATACTGTCCAGATAAAGCTGCTCGATCTCGTTGATCATCGGCGCGCCGTCATAGGGCGGCTCTGTCCGGGCGATCGCCACGTTCAGGTCTTCGGCATCCACCTTCAGCGCCGATGGCCAGACGTCGGCGGCGTCGACCTCTGGCCGCGCAAGGGTATCGCCCGTCGCGCGCAGCCACCGATTGCGCGACAGATCGGCCAGCGCAGTGGCGACGGGACCCGTCAGCGCGGTCGTGATGTCGTGCCAGGGCTCCGACGGCGAACCGTCCTTGCGCACCCGCCGCGGATCGCCGGGCGTATGGTCCGGCGTATCCCACCGGTCCTCTGTCGCGTCGATGCAGCCGCAAAAGGCAAAGCTGTCGTCGGCGACGATGATCTTCTGATGGTGGCAGGCGCCGAACGGGTGGTGACCGTCCAGCGCGAAATGGATGCGATCGTCGCCGAACATGTGCAGCGCCAGCGTCGGCAACAGCCGCCCGGGTGCGGCCAGAACCGCGCCGTTCCATTTGAGGATATAGATGTTCAGGTCCGGCGCGCGCCTTACGATCTCTTCAAGGAAGGCGCCAAGCTGGTTCGGCAGGCCGTCGGGCGCGCAGCCCTCCGCGTCGCTCTCGCCGGGGCACATCTCGATCTCGAAGTCGAAGTCCCAGCCGATCAGCAGCAGTTCGCGCTTTGCCGTGGAAAGCACGCTGCGCAGCATCTTGAAATAGCCCGCCGCGTCGACGATGAGAGCCAGACGGTCCGCCCGTTCCATCCGCCAGCAGTTGTGCTCCGGCCTGAAGATCGACCCTTCGGCCGCCGGTTTCGCCTGTTCCACGTCCAAGATGATGCACTCTCTCCCCGATTTGGCAGGTCCCCGGCCCGAGGGCCGGCCCGCATGCCCCCGCGACAGACCATCGGTCACCGCGGGGCGGTTGGCAAGTTGCAGAGGGGTTTTTCCTTGGATGCGGATCGGCGGGCCCATTTGCGTCCCGCAGGTTTCACCGGCATCCCGACGCCCTTCCGGCCCCGGTCACCGGCTCAGGACAGCAGGTCCTCGAACCCGCAGACGCGGGCGAGCTCGGGCACCGCCTTCGGCGGGACGACCTCGAATTCCGTGCGGAACAGGACCTCGCCGTCCTTCGACGCCTCCATCTGCCACGGCCCCTGCACCAGTTCGTAGGTATAGTCGAACTGGTAGAAGGTCAGCGACGGTTCCGTCCCGTCGATCCGGGTCTGAAAGGTCTGGCTGGTGATTCCGTCCTTGCCCATCGGCGGATGGGTCACGGTCATGGTGACATCCTGCAAGCCGAACAGGTCGGCCGTCATGCTCTTGGTGCCGAAACCGATGCCGATCACCGCCGGGACCCGGCTGGAACTGGATACGAAGGGCGGTTCGTCCTCGATCAGATGGGTCGATCCGGCCAGCGTCCCGGGGGCCGGCGATTCACCGACCGACGGCGGCGGGCAGATCACCCCGGTTTCCAGCTGCGCGATGGCGGGGCTGGTCATCGCCTCTGCCTGCACCTGCGGCGCGAGGGTCAGAGCGGCAAGCGATATGAAAAGGGTCGGGCGCATGGCCCGACCCTAACCCGTTCCGCCCCGCCGTGGCAGGGGGTAATTGCGCGCAACGGGCGAGTCAGCCGATCGCCGCGGCCTTCACGTCGTCGTCGATGTAGGGCACGTATTTGGCGAAGTTGTCGGAAAACATCTGCACCAGCTTGCGCGCCTGCGCATCGTAGGCCTCGGCAGAGGACCACGTCAGCCGCGGATTCAGCAGCGTGTCGTCCACACCCTCGACCGACACCGGCACGTCGAAGCCGAAGTTCGGGTCCTTGCGGAAGGTCGATTCGGACAGGCTGCCGTCCAGCGCGGCGGTCAGCAGGGCGCGTGTCGCCTTGATCGGCATGCGCGACCCGGTGCCGTAGGCGCCGCCGGTCCAGCCGGTGTTCACCAGCCAGCAGGTCGCCCCGTGGGACGCGATCTTTTCCTGCAGCAGCTTGCCATAGACCTCCGGCCGCCGCGGCATGAAGGGCGCGCCGAAGCAGGTGGAAAACGTGGGCTCCGGCTCGGTCACGCCACGCTCGGTCCCCGCGACCTTGGACGTGAAGCCGGACAGGAAGTGATACATCGCCTGCGCGGGCGTCAGACGGCTGATCGGGGGCAGCACGCCGAAGGCGTCGCAGGTCAGCATGATGATGTTCTTGGGGTGCCCGCCCAAAGACGTCTCGGACGCGTTCGAGATGTAGTCCAGCGGATAGGCGCAGCGCATGTTCGCCGTCAGGCTGGCATCGTCGAAATCGAGCTCCAGCGTTTCCGGGTCATGCACCATGTTCTCGATCACCGTATGCGGCATCGTGCAGGTGGCATAGATTTCGGGCTCCGCCTCGGCGCGCAGGTTGATCGTCTTGGCATAGCAGCCGCCCTCGAAGTTGAAGACGCCGCGGTCGGACCAGCCATGCTCGTCGTCGCCGATCAGCGTGCGGGCCGGGTCGGCGGACAGGGTCGTCTTGCCGGTTCCGGACAGGCCGAAGAAGACCGCCGTATCGACCGGGTTCCCCTTGGCGTGGTTGGCGGAACAATGCATCGGCATGATGCCCTTCTCCGGCAGCAGGTAGTTCAGCAGCGTGAACACCGACTTCTTGTTCTCGCCCGCATACTCCGTGCCGCCGATCAGGATGATCTTCTTGGCGAAGTTCAGCGCGATGATCGTCTCGGACCGGCAGCCGTGGCGCGCCGGATCCGCCTTGAAGCTCGGCACGTTGATGATGGTGAAGCCGGGCACGAAACTGGCCAGCTCCTCCTGCGCGGGGCGACGCAGCAGGTGGCGGATGAACAGCCCGTGCCACGCCAGTTCCGTCACGACCCGCACATCCAGACGGTAGGCCGGATCGGCGCCGCCATACAGGTCCTGCACATAGACCGTCCGCCCCTGCAGATGTGCCAGCATGTCGGCGTGCAGCACGTCGAAATCGGCCGGATCGAGCGGTGGATTGTTGTCCCACCAGATGCTGTCCACGACATCGGGCGTCCGCATGACGAACTTGTCCTTAGGCGACCGTCCCGTGTGCTTGCCGGTGGTCACAAGGAAGGTGCCACCCTTGCCGTCGATGCCTTCGCCGTTCGCGACGGCGGCCGCCTGAAGGTCTGGGGCGGACTGGTTGTAATGCACAGCGCCCAGTCCGGTGATGCCCTGATCCTCAAGCTTCATCGCGGGGTTGACCGTTCCATGGTCCATGGGGTGCGCTCCTTGGGTTGCGGCCGGTGTTGACCTGCGCCCGTCTTAGCACCATGCTTTTCCAGCGTAACAGCCCAGATTTGCGGCGTTAGCGCAACCAGCGACATGTTAGCGCAACCAGCGGGATGGGCGCGACGGAGGGATTGTGACCCATTAGCCATTCCTTCGGAATTTATGGCGCAAATAAGGCACGGATCATCAGCTGATTCGCGATAGAGGGTTGATTCGCTATGGCAAACGAACGAAAGCTTCCGGAAAAAGCAGTTAATAACAACAATTGAGCAGTAGGGGAAAACCTATGTCCAAGATCGCACTGGTCGACGATGACCGGAACATCCTGACGTCCGTGTCGATGACTCTCGAAGCCGAAGGGTTCGAGGTTGAAACCTACAACGACGGGCAATCCGCCCTCGACGCCTTCAACAAGCGCATGCCCGACATGGCCGTGCTCGACATCAAGATGCCCCGCATGGACGGCATGGACCTGCTGCAGCGCCTGCGCCAGAAGACGTCGATGCCGGTCATCTTCCTCACGTCCAAGGATGACGAGATCGACGAGGTGCTTGGCCTGCGGATGGGGGCCGACGACTACGTCAAGAAGCCCTTCAGCCAGCGCCTGCTGGTCGAACGCATCCGCGCCCTGCTGCGCCGCCAGGACGTCATCGGAGGAGAGGTCGTCGAGGAGACCGAGGACAACAAGGTGATGATCCGCGGCGACCTGACCATGGATCCCCTGCGCCACGCCGTGAAGTGGAAGGGCAACGACGTATCGCTGACCGTCACCGAGTTCCTGCTGCTGCAGGCGCTCGCCCAGCGTCCCGGCTTCGTGAAATCCCGCGATCAGCTGATGGATGTGGCCTACGACGACCAGATCTACGTCGACGACCGCACCATCGACAGCCACATCAAGCGTCTGCGCAAGAAGCTGCGTCAGGCCGACGACGAATTCTCGGCGATCGAAACCCTGTACGGAATCGGCTATCGGTACAACGAAGCCTGAGATGACCGACGCCGCCCGTCACATCGACGTCCGCGACCTGAATTCCGTGCGGCGGGCCGCTCGGAACGAACCTGAACTGGTACTGGGCGACGACTGGGTCGCGCCCCAGTCCGCATCAGAGCGCGAGATGATGCGCCAGCGCAAGGTCCGGCGGCTGGTCAACCTGCGCTCGTCGCCCATCGCACGCAAGATCATCACCTTTAACCTTCTGGCGATGATCCTGCTGGTCGCCGGGGTGCTGTATCTCAACCCCTCGCGCGACAATCTGGCCTACCAGCGGGCCAACGGCCTGATGAACGAAGCAGAGCTGATCGCCGACGTGATGGAGGCGCGGATGCCGCGCACGGCGCCCGTCGATCTGGTCAGCGGCGACGGCATCGACGTGGCGCGGACGCTGCAAGAGATGGACCTGCGCGGCGGCATCGACGTCAGCATCTACAGCCCCTCCGGGCAGGTCGTGGCGACGGCTTCGGGCGCCGGCGGCTTCGCCGCGGCCAATGCCCTGCGCGGCGACGATGGCACGACCCTGATCACCGACGCGCTGTCGCGGCTCTGGGACGGGCTGCGCGGCCTGATCGCGGCCGACCTGCCGCCCGCCGACGCGCCGCGCAACCTGACCGCCGACGATATCGCCGGTGTCATGGCGAACGGCGCCAACCTGCGCGCGATCGAAACGGCGCAGGGCACGAATTTCATCGTCTCGACCCCGATCGAACAGGGCGACCGCGCCGTCGGCGTGGTGTCGATCTCCAGCGCCGCCGGCGAGCTCGACGCACTCGTGAGCAGAGAGAGGGAGCAGGTGCTTCGGCTCTTTCTCGTCAGCATGGGTGTCAGCGTCATCCTCAGCCTCGTGCTCGCCTCGACCATCGCCAATCCGCTGGCCGACCTCGCCGCCGCGGCCGAAATGGGGCATGACAGGAACGCCCGCAAGATGTCGCCCACCCGCGTGCGGATCCCCGATCTGACCGGCCGCCCGGACGAGATCGGGCGCCTCTCCGGCGCCCTGCGCGGCATGGTGCAGGCGCTCTACGAACGGATCGAGGGGAATGAACAGTTTGCCGCCGACGTCGCGCACGAGATCAAGAACCCGCTCGCCTCGCTGCGCTCCGCCGTCGGCTCGCTTCGCATCGTCAAGAAAGAGGACCACCGCGCCAAGCTGCTGGAGGTCATCGAACACGACGTGCGCCGTCTGGACCGTCTGGTCAGCGACATCTCGAACGCTTCGCGCCTCGATTCCGAACTGGTGAAGGAAGAGGAGGAGCCCTTCGACATTCTGCGGATGCTGGGCAACCTGAACGAATTCCTCGCCAAGGAGGCGGAGGCGAAAGGCGTCGAATACATCTCCGACCTGCCGGACCAGCCGCTGACGGTTCAGGGGCTGGAGGGGCGACTGGCGCAGGTCTTCGTCAACCTGATCACCAATGCGATCTCCTTCTGCGACGAAGGCGACGCGATTCGCGTCTGGGCCCGCCGGCGCGAAAACCGGATCCTCGTGGTGGTCGAGGATACCGGCCCCGGCATCCCCGACGGCGCGCTGACCAAGATCTTCAAGCGGTTCTATTCCGAACGGCCCGAAGGTCAGTTCGGCAACAACTCCGGCCTCGGCCTCGCCATCAGCAAGCAGATCGTAGAGGCGCACGGCGGCGTCATCTGGGCAGAGAACATCCGCCCGACCGCGGCCGACATCACGTCGGAACCTCTCGGCGCCCGGTTCGTCGTGGGCCTTCCGGTCTAGCCATGGACCCCGACACCCCCGTTCACGCGACAGCCGTCGCCGTGGCGGACCGGGCCGTGCTGATCCGCGGCGCCTCCGGTCGCGGCAAGTCCGGCCTTGCCCTGCGGATGATCGCGCTGGGCGCCGTGCTGGTCGCCGACGACCGGGTCGTGCTGACCCGCCGCGGCGGCCTTGTCCACGCCAGCTGTCCCGCCGCCCTGCGCGGCCTGATCGAGGCGCGGGGCATGGGCCTTTTGCGGACGCCGCCCGCGCCGCCGACGCCGCTCGCCTGTGTCGTCGACCTCGACCACCACACGACGGCACGCCTGCCGGTGCGCCAGTCGGTCACGGTTCTGGGATGCGACTTGCCCTTGCTTCATCCGGCGCCGGGTCTAGACTTCGCCGCGGCACTGATGCTGTACATGCGTGGCGGACGGAACGACTGATGGCGCCAGAAATTCTGCGATCCGATGCCGTCGGAACCCGGGTCCTGCTGGTGACCGGACCCTCTGGCGCCGGGCGATCCACCGCGATCAACGCGCTGGAGGATCTGGGCTTCGAAGTCATCGACAACCTGCCGCTGTCGCTTCTGCCGCGCCTGCTCGACGGGCCGATGACCGGCGCGCTCGCCCTGGGTCTCGACGTCCGGAACCGCGACTTCAGCAGCAGCGCCCTGATCTCGGCCATCGACACGCTGGCGCACCGGATGGGGCACGCGGTGCAGGTCCTCTACCTCGAGGCGGACGACGACACCCTGATCCGGCGCTATTCCGAAACCCGGCGGCACCATCCGCTCGCCCCGGCCGGTCCGCCGCTGACCGGCATTGCGGCGGAAAAGGACCTGCTGGCGCCGGTCCGGGTGCGCGCAGACGTGCTGGTCGATACCTCGGACATGAGCCCCCATGACCTGCGGGCAGAGGTGGAGCGTCTGTTCGCGCCGGGGCAGGGCAAGCTCCTCGGCGTCTCGATCCAGTCGTTCTCCTACAAGCGGGGCCTGCCGCGCGGGCTCGACATGGTGTTCGACTGCCGCTTTCTGCGCAATCCGCACTGGGACCCGGACCTGCGCGACCACGATGGCCGCAATGTCGCGGTCGATGCCTACGTGGCGCAGGACCCCCGCTTCGACGACTTCCTGACCCGGATCAAGGGCCTCGTCGATCTGGTCCTGCCCGCCCACAAGGACGAGGGGCGCGCCCATCTGGCCATCGGCTTCGGTTGCACCGGCGGACAGCACAGGTCCGTGGTCATGGCCGAAAGACTGGCGGCGTCCCTTGCACAGGACGGCTGGCCCGTGTCTAAACGTCACCGAGAGATGGAACGCCGCGATCCCACGCGGGGCGGCGAAGAGCGGGGACACAGCGCTTGATCGGGATCGTCATCGTGGCGCATGGCAATCTGGCACGGGAATACCTGTCGGCGGTCGAACATGTCGTCGGTCGTCAGGACGGCATCTGCGCCATCGCGATCGCGCCCGACGACGATCGCAGCAGCAAGCAGGCCGAAATCTGCGATGCGGCGGATGCGGTCGATGTCGGCGACGGCGTGGTGATCGTGACCGACATGTTCGGCGGCTCGCCCAGCAACCTCAGCCTGCGCGCCTGCAGCCCGGCCAACCGCCGAATCCTTTACGGGGCGAACCTGCCGATGCTGATCAAGCTTGCGAAATCCCGCAACAAATCCGTGCCCGACGCCGTGACCGCCGCGATAGAGGCCGCGCACCGCTACATCAATTCCCATAGCGTGGGGCCGCAGTGACGATGCCGCAGACCAGACTTCAGATCCAGAACATCAAGGGGCTGCACGCCCGCGCCTCTGCCAAGCTGGTCGAGGTGGTCGAAGGCCACGATGCCACCGCGACCGTCAGCAAGGACGGGATGAGCGCGGGCGGCGACAGCATCATGGGCCTTCTGATGCTGGCCGCGACCAAGGGCACGTGGATCGAGGTCGAGACCCGCGGCCCGGACGCCGCGGCCCTGCAGGCCGCCATCGCGGCCCTGGTCGACGACAAATTCGGCGAAGGTGACTGATCCCGTTGGCACGGCCGCGCGCGACGCAGAGTCGGAGGCGCCGGTCGTCTACGACCGCAGTGCGCTCAGCTACGCCACGTCCTTCGACAGTCCCGTGCGGCAGGGCTTCATCCGCGCCGTCGAGTGGATGACGGGCAAGGCCACGGTCATCCGAATGGTGCGCGCCTACGAACGCAGCGGCCCGGCGCAGGGACAGGCATTCTGGGCGGCGACGCTGGCGGCGCAGGGCATCACCGTGGCGACGCCTGCGGACCAGATCGCCCGCATTCCCCGCGTGGGCCCCGTGGTGCTGGTGGCGAACCATCCGCACGGCATGGTCGACGGCATGGTGCTGGCCGAACTGATCGGCCGCCGCCGTCTCGATTACCGCATCCTGTCGCGCTCCCTGCTGACCTCGCTCGACCCCGAGGCGTCCCGCTTCATGATCCCCGTCCCGTTCCCGCACCAGCCCGATGCGCAGGCCCGCATGATAGAGATGCGGCGCGCGGCGATGGATCATCTGGGGCAGGGCGGTCTGGTCGCGCTCTTTCCCTCCGGCGTCGTTGCGACGGCGCCGGGCATGTTCGCCCCGGTAGAAGAGGCGGAGTGGAACGTCTTTACCGCCAAGATGATCCGCATGTCAGGCGCCGCGGTCGTGCCCTGCTACTTTTCGGGTGCGAACTCCCGCGCCTACCAGATCGCCAACCGGATCTCGCCCCTCCTGCGCCAAAGCCTTCTGCTGCACGAGGTGGTGCGGACCCGGAACAGCACCTTCGCGCCGGTGATCGGCGACGCGATCCCCCATGCAGAGGTTTTGACGCGCATGGGCGATCCCCGTGCGCTGATGGCCTGGCTGCGCGGCCAGACCCTGTCGCTGGGTCAGCGGGTCGGCACCGGCGCGTCGCCGCGGTAGTCATAGAATCCGCGCTGCGACTTGCGGCCCAGCCACCCGGCCTCCACGTATTTCGTCAATAGCGGGCAGGGGCGGTATTTCGTATCCGCCAGCCCGTCGTGCAGCACGTTCATGATTGCAAGGCAGGTGTCCAGCCCGATGAAGTCCGCCAGTTCCAGCGGTCCCATCGGGTGGTTCGCTCCCAGCTTCAACGAAGTGTCGATCGACTGGACCGACCCCACGCCCTCGTAAAGGGTATAGATCGCCTCGTTGATCATCGGCATCAGGATGCGGTTGACGATGAAGGCGGGGAAATCCTCCGACGCGGTCGAGGTCTTGCCCAGCCGCTCCACCACGCCCTCGCAGGCGCGAAAGGTCGTCTCGTCCGTGGCGATGCCGCGGATCAGCTCGACCAGCTGCATGATCGGCACCGGGTTCATGAAGTGGAATCCCATGAACTTCTCCGGCCGGTCGGTGCGCGACGCCAGCCGCGTGATCGAGATCGAGGAGGTGTTAGACGTCAGGATCGTGTCGGGCTTCAGATGCGGAATCAGATCCTCGAATATCGCCTGCTTGATCGTCTCGCGTTCGGTCGCGGCCTCGATGATCAGGTCGGTCTTCCCCAGATCGGTCAGCGTCGGCGTCGTGCGGATCCGCGTCATCGCGGCGGATTTCGCGGCCTCGTCGATCAGGTCGCGGCTGACCTGCCGGGTCAGGTTGCGGTCGATCAGGGCGACGGCGCGATCCAGCGCATCCTGACTGACGTCGGTCAGCAGCACATCGTAACCTGCCACCGCAAAGACATGGGCAATGCCGTTGCCCATCTGCCCGGCGCCGACGATGCCGACTCTCTCGATTGTCATGTGACCAGTCCCTTGCATGTTCGCGCGCAGCATAGGCCGTGGCCCGCCACGCCTTCAAGCGCCGCCGATCGTTAAAATCATGCTCAAATCCCCGGCTTAGCGAAATCGAAATCGAAATGGGCGAATCTGGTCCCCGATGATGCAGCGAAACTGGTGACACCGATGAAACATGACGAAATCGATGGCGCGGGCCTGCACTATGCGCCCTGCCGCTATGGACTGTCGCGGATCTTCTTTCGCGGGCCGAAACGGCGGCTCGACCGTCCCTACATCACCTTCATCGGCGGAACCGAAACCTTCGGCAAGTTCATCGACCGCCCCCTGCCGGCGCTGGTCGAACGGGACACCGGGCGGACCTGCGTCAATCTTGGCTGCGTCAACGGCGGCGTCGATGCCTTCGTCAACGACCCCACGATCATGGCGACCTGCAGGGACGCGGACCTGACCGTGGTGCAGGTCATGGGCGCCAACTACCTGTCGAACCGCTTCTATTCGGTGCATCCGCGCCGCAACGACCGGTTCCTGCGTGCGTCCACCGTGATGCAGGCGATCTATTCCGACGTGGATTTCTCTGACTTCACCTTTACGCGGCACATGCTGACCGTGCTTTACGCCAAATCGCCGGAACGTTTCGATATCGTTGTGTCGGAACTGCGCGAAGCCTGGGTCGCGCGGATGCGCAACATGCTGAACCAGATCGGCCCGCGTGCGGTCCTGCTGTGGTTCTCGCGGGAACCGCTCAGCGACACGCCTTGGGACGCGCGTCCCGGCAAGCTGTCGGTCGATCCCCTGTTCATCACCGCCAGCATGATCGACCAGTTGCGCCCGCAGGTCCTCGACGTGATCGAGGCGCAGCCGTCCGACATCGCCCTGTCGATGGGCACGAAAGGCATGTATTTCTCGCCTGTCCAAACCAAGGCCGCGTCAGAGATGCTGGGCATCGGCTGCCATCAAGAGGCGGCGGCCAAGGTCGTCGCGGCGGTCAACCGCCACGCGATGCGGGCCGCCTGACACGACAAGGGGGCGCCCCTGCGGACGCCCCCCCTGCAAACCTTGCGATAAGGATCAGAGCTTTTCGGTCAGCTCCGGCACGGCGGTGAACAGGTCGGCGACCAGACCGTAGTCGGCCACCTGAAAGATCGGCGCCTCCTCGTCCTTGTTGATCGCGACGATGATCTTGCTGTCCTTCATCCCGGCCAAATGCTGGATCGCGCCCGAGATTCCGACGGCGATATACAGCTCCGGTGCCACGACCTTGCCGGTCTGACCCACCTGCCAGTCGTTCGGTGCATAGCCCGAATCGACCGCCGCGCGGGACGCGCCCACGGCGGCGCCCAGTTTGTCGGCCAGCTTCTCGATCATGGCAAAGTCGTCCTCGGACCCAACGCCGCGCCCGCCGGACACCACGATGCCCGCGCTGGTCAGTTCCGGCCGGTCAGAGGCCGCGACCTTGTCCTCGATCCATTCCGACAGGCCGGGGTTGCCGGCGGCGTCGATGGTCTCGACCGCGGCGGACCCGCCCATCCCGGCGGCATCGAAGCCGGCGGTGCGGATCGTCATCACCTTGACACTGTCCGAGGACTTCACCGTCTGCAGGGCGTTGCCCGCGTAGATCGGCCGCTCGAACGTGTCGGCGTCCACGACCGCGGTCACCTCGCTGATGATCTGGCTATCCAGCAGGGCGGCCACACGCGGCATCACGTTCTTGGCGTCCGTCGTGCCCGGTGCGGCGATGTGGGAATAGTCACCCGCCAGCTTCACGATCAGGTCGGCGGTCGGCTCTGCCAGACGATGCCCCAGTGCGGCATCCTCGGCGCACAGCACGCGTGCCACGCCGTCGATCTTCGCCGCCTCGGCGGCGGCATCCGACGCCCGCGCACCCGCACACAGCACCGTCACGTCGCCCAGCGACTTGACCGCCGCGACGGCCTTGCCGGTCGCATCGGCGTTCAGCGCGCCGTCGGTGACTTCACCAATCAGAAGTACAGCCATCACACAGCCCCCGCTTCTTTCAGTTTCTCGACCAGTTCGTCGACGGTCTTCACGATGATGCCGGCGGACCGCGTCGGCGGCTCGCTCGTCTTGACCACGGTCAGGCGCGGGCTGACGTCGACGCCGTAATCGGCGGGCGTCTTCTCATCCAGCGGCTTCTTCTTGGCCTTCATGATGTTGGGCAGCGACGCATAGCGCGGCTCGTTCAGGCGCAGGTCCACGGTCACGATGGTCGGCATCTTGACCTTGATCGTCTGCAGCCCGCCGTCGACCTCGCGCGTCACCGTCGCATGATCGCCGTCGATCCCGACCTCCGAGGCGAAGGTCGCCTGGCTCCACCCCAGCAGGGCGGCCAGCATCTGGCCCGTCGCGTTCATGTCGTTGTCGATCGCCTGCTTGCCGCAGATCACCAGACCCGGCTGTTCCTCGTCCACGATCGCCTTCAGGATCTTGGCGACGGCCAGCGGCTCGATGTCCTGATGCACGTCGTCGGAGGCCACGACCAGGATCGCCCGGTCGGCGCCCATGGCCAGCGCCGTGCGCAGCGTTTCCTGCGCCTGCTTCACGCCGATGGACACGGCGATGACTTCCTCGACCTTGCCCGCTTCGCGCAGGCGGATCGCCTCTTCGACGGCGATCTCGTCGAAGGGGTTCATCGACATCTTGACGTTGGCCAGATCGACACCCGAACCGTCCGCCTTGACGCGGACCTTCACGTTATAGTCGATCACGCGTTTGACCGGCACCAGCACCTTCATCGCGCATCACTCCCATGCTTTTTCCAAATCTTGCCCGTTGAGATAACAACCGGGCGCGAAAGGCAACAGGGCAAAACCGCCCGGAACGTGGCGTCCCGCGACATCGACGGGGTGTTTAGCGCTAACGGATCAGCGGTCCGCCGATCCGGAGGTCGGGCCGTCCACCGGACGCGCCGCCGCCGTCAGCGGTTCGCCCCCGGGATCCACAGCACGTCGGCGCGGCCGTCGTCGTTGGCGATCCGGCTGGCCTGAAAGAACCAGTCCGACAACCGGTTGAGGTATTTCAGCGCCGCCGGATTGACCTCGTCATGGGCGGCGAGCGCCACGCAAAGCCGCTCCGCCCGGCGGGACACGGTGCGGCACAGGTGCAGATGGGCGGACAGCGCCGATCCGCCCGGCAGGACGAAGCTGCGCAGCGGCTCCACCGCCTGCGTCATCGCGTCGATCTCGCGCTCCAGCCGGTCCACCTGCGCGTCGGTCATCCGCAGCGGCGTGTACTCCGCCGCGGCGTCAGAGGCCATGTCCGGCCGGCACAGGTCCGCCCCCAGATCGAACAGGTCGTTCTGGATCATCGCCAGCTGTGCATCGACCTCGCCCCCGGCGTGCAACCGGGCCAACCCGACGGTCGCATTGGTCTCGTCCACGGTGCCATAGGCATTCACCCGGTCGTCGTATTTCGCGACGCGGGACCCGTTCCCAAGCGCGGTATCGCCGGCGTCGCCGGTGCGGGTATAGATCTTGTTCAGCACGACCATGGTTCAGGCCCCCCTCAGCCAGACGAACAGAAGGATCATCGCGATGGCCACGGCCTGCAGGCCGATCCGCCACCGCATGATCTTGTTGGCATTCCTGCGATTGAATTCACCGCCCTTGCCAAAGCTGCCGATGCCCAGCAGCAGGACCGCCAGCACCGCAAGACAGGCGACGGCGACCAGAATGAAAAGTGGATCGTTGGCCATGGGTCCCCCGGTGCAAGTTGCCGTTGACATAGCAGAGGGTCGGCCAAAGGCCAGCCCCGGTCAGTTGCGCGAAATCAGCGCATCCTGCGCCCAGACCGGCAGCACCCGCCGCATGGCCGCCGCCAGATGCGTCGGCGTCGTGATGAAATAGCGGGCGCGGGGGCGGGGGTGTTCCAGCGCCTGCCGCAGCTTTGCCGTCACCGCGCTGGCGGGCAGTTCGAACCGGTCCGGCGGGCCGCCCTCGTAAAGACGCCGCGTCAGCTCCCGGTATTGCGCGGCGCGGGCAGAGGTTTCGGGCCGGAACCAGCGCTCGAAATGCGGGATCGCGTTTTCGCGGATGCGGGACGTGACCGGCCCCGGTTCAAGCAGGATCACCTTGATCGGCGTGTCCCGCATCTCCAGCCGCAGCACGTCGGTCAGACCCTCCAGCGCGAATTTCGTCGCCACATAGGCACCCCGCCATTTGTAGCCCACAAGCCCCAGCACCGACGAACAGTTCACGATCCGCCCGTGCCCCTGCGCCCGCATCACCGGAATGACCCGGCAGGTCAGGTCGTGCACACCAAAGAGGTTGGTCTGAAAGATCGCCTCCAGCCCGGCCCGCGGCAGATCCTCGACCGCACCGGGGCAGGCGAATGCGCCGTTGTTGTAAAGCGCGTCCAGCGTGCCGCCCGTGGCCGCCAGCACCTCTGCCAGACCGGCGCCGATGCTGTCCGGATCGGCATAGTCGATGCGGGGGCTGTCGAACCCGAGGCCGCGCAACCTGTCGCAGTCCGCAGCCTTGCGGCAGGACGCGAACACACGCCACCCGGCATCGCGCAACCCATGCGCCGCGTCGAAACCGATGCCGGAAGAGCAGCCGGTGATCAGGATGGTCCTTGCTGTCATCCCGCGTCTGTGACGCAAGGATGTGCGGGCGGCAACGTCTTTATCCGCGGGTCAGCAGACGTTCTGCCATCCAGCCCATCTGCCCGGTGTCCACGACCCGCACCCGCACCCAGCCTGCGCCGTCGCTTTCCACCACTTCGGTCTGCGTGCCCTGCGGCAGCGTATCGAGGACGGAATAGGACGTATCCGGTCCCGCCCGCATGTTCACGGCCCGCGCCGCGACTTCGCGCAGGGCGGACACGTCCGCGCCCGCGGGTGCCGCAGGGCTGGCAGGCGCCGGCGCGGACAAAGAGGCGAAGGTCGGTTCGATGCCGATGACGTTCGCCTCGGATCCCGCGAAGGCAGGCGTTGCCGAGGCCGACACCGCGATCGGCGTCGCGTCCTGCGCACTCTCGATCGCCGGCGGCGGTGTCATCGACACGGGATCGACCGGCGCGGTGGCCGCCGCCGCGGCACCGACGGGGACCGCCTCTGCCGCGGGTCGGTCCTGCGGCACGGGCGCGATCAAGGCGACGACATCGGCGGGCGGTGTCCGGTCTGGCGTTGCCTTGAACGGATCGGCCTTGGCCACGCGGGTTTCCGGTACGAAATCGGCTCCGCCGGACAGGACGTAAAAGGTCCAGGCCAGAATTGCGAATGTTCCAATGATGAACTTGCCCACGGTAAAGGCCCCCGGTGTTGTGCAGCATGTGTCTGATGAAACGTGAACACTATAGCGTGATTCTTTGTTCCCTGCGCGCGAAATTTAGCGCCATGCTGAATCACAGTCGCCTTGCTGCGCGGGGACCGCTTCGCTAAGGCTTGCGCCCATGACCGAAGACACCGCCGATCTCCCGAACCCGAACGACACCACGGAAACGCTCCGCCATGCCATCGGCGAGCGCTATCTGACCTATGCGCTGTCCACCATCATGAACCGTGCGCTGCCCGACGCCCGCGACGGGCTCAAGCCGGTGCACCGCCGCATCCTCTACGCCATGCGCGAACTGCGGCTCGCGTCGAACGGCGGCTTCCGCAAGTCGGCCAAGATCTCCGGCGACGTGATGGGCAACTACCACCCGCACGGCGACGCCGCGATCTATGATGCGATGGCCCGCCTCGCGCAGGACTTCAACGTCCGTTACCCGCTGGTGGACGGGCAGGGGAACTTCGGCAACATCGACGGCGACAACCCCGCCGCCGCCCGTTATACCGAAGCCCGCATGACCGCCGCCGCCGAGGCGCTGATGGAAGGGCTGGCGGAAAACGCCGTCGACTTCCGCCCGAACTACGACGGCACGCTGGACGAACCCGTCGTCTTTCCCGCCGCCTTCCCGAACCTGCTGGCCAACGGCAGCAGCGGCATCGCCGTCGGCATGGCGACGAACATCCCGCCGCACAACCTGCACGAACTCATCGACGCCTGCCTGCACCTCATCAAGTCGCCGAACGCTGCCGACGACACCTTGATGCAATACATCCCCGGCCCCGACTTCCCCACCGGCGGCGTGATCGTCGAGAAACCCGCGTCCATCGCCGAAACCTACCGCACCGGCCGCGGCTCCATCCGCCTGCGCGCGCGGTACGAGGTCGAGGATCTGGGCCGCGGCCAGTGGCAGGTCGTGGTCACCGAAATCCCCTATCAGGTCCCGAAATCCCGCCTGATCGAGAAGCTGGCCGAGATCGTCAACACCAAGAAGGTCCCCCTTCTGGCCGACGTGCGCGACGAATCCGCCGACGACGTGCGCATCGTGCTGGAACCCCGCGCCAAGACCGTCGACCCCGAGGTCATGATGGGCATGCTGTTCCGCAACTCCGACCTGGAAATCCGCTTCAGCGTCAACCTCAACGTGCTGATCGACGGCCTGACGCCCAAGGTCTGCTCCGTCAAGGAGGTGCTCCGCGCCTTCCTCGACCACCGCCGCGACGTGCTGCTGCGCCGGTCGCAGTTCCGGCTGGAAAAGATCGACCACCGTCTCGAGGTGCTCGAAGGCTTCATCATCGCCTTCCTCAACCTCGACCGCGTCATCGACATCATCCGCTATGACGACGACCCCAAGCGCGCCCTGATGGCAGAGGATTGGGCCCGAACCCACGTCCGCGCCACGAACGAAAAGGACTACGTCAGCCCGCTCCGCGACGGTACCGACCCCGAGGTCAGCCTGTCCGAAGTGCAGGCCGAGGCGATCCTCAACATGCGCCTGCGCAGCTTGCGCCGGCTCGAGGAACTCGAACTCATCGCCGAACGCGACGCCCTGATGGAGGAACGCGCCGGGATCGAGGATCTGCTGGACGACGAATCCCTCCAGTGGAAGCGCATCGCCGAACAACTGCGCGAGACCCGCAAGCAGTTCGGCAAGGACAGCCCGGGCGGTGCCCGCCGCACCACCTTCGCCGAGGCCGGAGAGGTCGCCGACGTTCCGCTCGAAGCGATGATCGCCCGCGAACCGATCACCGTCGTCTGTTCCCAGATGGGCTGGATCCGGGCCATGACCGGCCACGTCCCCCTCGACCGCGATCTGAAGTTCAAGGACGGCGACGGTCCCCGCTTCGCCTTTCACGCCGAAACGACGGACAAGCTGCTGGTCTTCGCCTCCAACGGCCGCTTCTACACGCTGCAGGCCAGCACGCTGCCCGGCGGGCGCGGCATGGGCGAACCCCTGCGCCTGATGGTCGACCTCCCGAACGAGGCGCAGATCGTCGACATCCTGATCCACCGCCCCGGCGGCCGGCTCATCGTCGCCTCTTCCGAAGGCGACGGCTTCGTCGTGCCAGAGGATGACGTCATCGCCCAGACCCGCGCCGGCAAGCAGGTGCTGAACGTCAAGGACGGCACCGCCCGCGTCGTGCGCCGCGTCGCCGGCGACCACGTCGCCGTGGTCAGCGAGAACGGCCGCTTCCTCGTCTTTGCGCTGGAAGACCTGCCGGAAATGGGCCGCGGCAAGGGTGTGCGGCTGCAGAAATACCGCAAGGTCATTGGCCGTCAGGGGACGCTGGAACTCGATGGCGGCCTCGGCGACGTCACGACCTTCGACTGGGCCACGGGCCTGTCGTGGACGATGGGCGGCGGCAAGACCCGGACCGAAACCGATCTGACCGACTGGAAGGCCGCCCGTGGCGGCGTCGGCAAGCGGGCACCGCACGGCTTTCCCAAATCCAACCGCTTCGAATAGCCCGAGGTCGCCGGGGGGCCGCGGCAACTCTCGGGTTGATTTCCCCCGCGATCCGCCATACATCGCCCGCGATGCTTCAGACGGGGTCCACCGGCCCCGCATTTTTCAAGGGGGCCTGTCATGGCTAAGGCAAAGTTCGAACGCAACAAACCGCACGTGAACATCGGGACCATCGGTCACGTTGACCACGGCAAGACGACGCTGACGGCGGCGATCACCAAGTACTTCGGCGACTTCCGCGCCTACGACCAGATCGACGGCGCCCCCGAAGAGAAGGCCCGCGGCATCACCATCTCGACCGCCCACGTCGAGTATGAGTCCGAGGCCCGTCACTACGCCCACGTCGACTGCCCCGGCCACGCCGACTACGTCAAGAACATGATCACCGGTGCCGCCCAGATGGACGGCGCGATCCTGGTCGTGAACGCCGCCGACGGCCCGATGCCGCAGACGCGCGAGCATATCCTGCTGGGCCGCCAGGTGGGCATTCCCTACATGGTCGTCTACATGAACAAGGTCGATCAGGTCGACGACGAGGAGCTGCTGGAGCTCGTCGAGATGGAGATCCGCGAGCTGCTCAGCTCCTACGACTACCCCGGCGACGACATTCCGATCATCCGCGGCTCTGCCCTGCACGCGATGAACGGCACCGAGCCGGAGATCGGCGAGGAGTCGATCAAGAAGCTGATCGCCGCCGTCGACGAGTACATCCCGACCCCGGCCCGTGCGGTCGACCTGCCGTTCCTGATGCCGATCGAGGACGTGTTCTCGATCTCGGGCCGCGGCACCGTGGTTACGGGCCGCATCGAGCGTGGCGTGATCAACGTCGGCGACAGCATCGAGATCGTGGGTCTGAAGGACACCAAGACGACGACCTGCACCGGCGTCGAGATGTTCCGCAAGCTGCTGGACTCCGGCCAGGCGGGCGACAACGTGGGCGTCCTGCTGCGCGGCATCGACCGTGACGGCGTGGAGCGCGGTCAGGTTCTCTGCAAGCCGAAGTCCGTGTCGCCGCACACGAAGTTCGAGGCCGAGGCCTACATCCTGACGAAGGAAGAGGGTGGCCGTCACACGCCGTTCTTCGCGAACTACCGCCCGCAGTTCTACTTCCGCACGACGGACGTGACCGGCACGGTGATGCTGCCCGAGGGCACCGAGATGGTGATGCCGGGTGACAACCTGAAGTTCAACGTCGAGCTGATCGCCCCCATCGCGATGGAAGACGGCCTGCGCTTCGCCATCCGCGAAGGTGGCCGCACGGTTGGCGCCGGCGTGGTCTCGAAGATCCTCGCCTGATCCGCGCCGGACTTCGGTCTGCCCTAAGACAAAGAAGGCCGCTTCCGAAAGGAGGCGGCCTTTTTTTATTGATCGGGACGTCTTTGCCGGTAGACGGCATCGATTCGAAACTCATACCCGTCAAGGCAACCGGAAAAGTCGATTGCGAACGCCCGGTCCGTTCACCGCTTGTTCATAAATATTAACATAACTTGCTGATTTTACATAATATGTATCGCATGCGAAACATTTGCATTTTGCAATGTATTTTGCGCGACGACGGGGCAGGGTGCGCGTGACACGAAAAAGCCCGCGCCGTTCGGCGCGGGCAACCTTCGGGCCTTGTCGGAATGGTCAGGCAGCGTCCTTGTTCACACCGCCGCTCACAGCGATCTCCGTCATGCGCCGGTCGCCGTCATAGGTATGGTCAAGGCACTTCTGCAGCACCGCCGCATCGCCGTCGAGGCCAAGCCGGTTGGCGAAGGCCACCAGCGTGCCGTAACCGGCCAGTGCGTAATGCACCATGCGCTGGTACTGCGGGATGATCGCCGCGTCGCGCACATCGGGGTCCGTGATCTCGTCCGACAACCCATGGGCGCGGGCCTCCTTCACAAGACCCTCCATCCCCTTGCAGTGTTCCGCACTGGGGCTGATGCCGTGGTCGCTGCACAGCTTCTCCAGCTCGGCGATGCCGTCGCTGATACCGTTGGCGCCGTCGATCAGGGCCTCCGACAGCTTTTTGTCCTGCGCCGCGCGGCCCAGTTCGTTCACGACCGACAGGGACTGGGTGTTGGCACTCCAGATGTCCTGCAGCTGGTCGAGGTAGATGTCCTTGAGGGATGTCATGGCCATGTCGGATGTCCTTTGTGATGGTGTCAGTTGCCGGTCCAACGGCAGGGCTGTTGCATTGTTCCCTTGCCCGCCGATCCCGCGTCGGCAATTCGCCCTTTTCAGGCCACGATCCGCCGCTAGTCTGGTCAAACGCATCACGAGGTCTTCATGCCGCCACACCCCGCCCAGACGCCCATCGCCGCCGTCTTCATGGTCGAACCGGGGGCCTACGAGTGGCCGGCGGTGCTGCTGGTGGCCTCGCTGCGCGCCTTCGCCAACGACGACATCCGGCTTTACGCCTACTGCCGCGCCAGCCTGATCGATCAGCTGCACCCGGCGACGCTGGCGTTCTTTCGTGACAACGACGTCACTCTGGATGAGATCGATCCCGCGTTTGAGGTCATCTACCCGCAGGGCAACAAGCTCTATGCCTGCGCGGCCCCCCGGGCAGAGCAGGCGACGATCCTTTTCGATACCGACATGTTCATGCTGCAACCGGCGCTGCTGTCGCAGACGCTGGTGCCGGGCGCCGTATCCGGTCGGCCGACGGGCAACTGGATGTGGGGCAACACGCCGCAGGACTGGGTGCCGGCCTATGAAAGCGTCGGCCTGCCGTTGCCGCGCAACCGCATGTCGCGGCCCGACCAGTCCTTTACCATGCCCTCGATCTCTGCCGGCTACGTGGCCTACATGGGACACCGGTTCGGAGAGGTCTGGCGCGACACTGCCCTTGCCATCGAACGCCGCCGCCTTGCCCGCGGGATCTACCCAACGCTCGACCAGATCTCCTTGCCCGTCGCGGTCGAACGCGCGGGGATGCGGCTGAACATGATCGACGTGAAGTGGAACAAGGCCGGGCGGATCGGCGATCAGGCGATCCGGCAGATCATCTTCTATCACTACCAGAAGGCCGACACCCTGCTGAAGCTGCCGGTGAAATGGCTGGCGGATCGCCTGCTGCACGAATTCACCCGGTGGGACACGGTCGAGGCGCTTCTCGATTTCTACGACAGAGAGGCCGCGCGCCCTGACACGGTCGTCAAAAATGCCGGCTGGCGCGAAGCGGTGCAGGCCGGGCAGCGGGAAGTCGACATCTCTCATGCCGAGGCGACGGGCCTGGGGCGGCCGAAACCGTGATGCACGCGCGAAACGGTGCAGGGGGTCTTGATCCCGCCGCGCGCTTGGGCTAATCCGGCGCCACGATGCAGGGGTATAGCTCAGTTGGTAGAGCGACGGTCTCCAAAACCGTAGGTCGTGGGTTCGAGTCCCCCTGCCCCTGCCAGTTTCCCACCGACAGATGCGACGACACGTTGTGATCCGATGAATGATCCGCACGTCGTCCTGCACCTTGGGGCGCACAAGACCGCGACGACCCACCTGCAACATTCCATCCACGCCGCCCGTCGGCAACTGGATGGGGCAGGGGTCCGGTTCTTCGGCCCGCCGGCCCTGCGCCAGCCCGGCACCCGGATCGAGGCGCGCTTCGACCTGCCGTTCAACCCCCGCAAGTCCGTGGCCGACCATCGCCCGGCGCGGGAGGTGCTGGCCGAGATGATGGACGGTGGCACGCGGCTCGTGCTGTCGGAAGAGAACTTCATCGGTTCGCTCTTTGATCGCCGATACCCCGGGCCCTTCCACAGCCTTCCCGTACCGCTTTATCCCGATGCGGCGCTGCGGCTGGCGGCCCTGGCCGCCCGTGTGGCGCCGGACCGGGGCCTTGATCTGTGCCTCGGCATCCGCGATCCGGCGGGATTTCTCAATTCCGCCTACGGACTGGTCCTGCAGGCGGGGTCGGGCGTGGACATGGACGGGTTCAAGCGGCGCAATGCACTGTTCGACATCGATTGGGTGCATCTGGTCCGTCGCCTGCGGCAGGCGGAAGGGGTGGGCCGCGTGACCGTCTGGCGACATGAGGACTACCGCCCGATGTTCGATCAGGTGGTGGCGGCGCTGGTGGGAGAGGGGGTCGGGCCGATCCGCCCCGTGGCACGGGTCGTCAACCCGGGGCTGTCGACGAAGGCGGTGGCCGTCGCGCTGGAGTGCCGGGCCGCGGGCGCCAGTGGCCCCGTCGTGCAACAGGCGCGCGACAGCTTTCCCGTGGGGCCCGACAACCCGCCCCACGACGGTTTCGACGCAGAAGAGCATGCCTTGTCAGCCGAATTCTATGCGGCCCAGGTGGCGGAGCTTGCGCAGATGGACGGCGTCACCCTGCTGCGGCCCGACGGTCCCGCCTGAGCGGGCTTGAAACCGGTGAGCGAAACCCGTATCTGCCCCCAATCATCCGAAGGACGCACCCATGGCCACCAATCCCGTCAAGTTCATCAACGAGACCCGCGCAGAGATCGCAAAGGTCGTGTGGCCGACGCGGCGCGAGGTCGTGCTGACGACGGTGATGGTCTTCATCATGGCGGCGCTGATGGCGACCTTCTTCAGCCTCGTCGATCTGGTGATCCGTCAGGGTCTGCAATTCATCCTGACCTATTTCGGCAGCTGATGCGTGGCATCACCCAAGGCTGCGGCATAATCTGGCCGCACCCCCTTGAATTCGGGTGGCTGCGGCGGTAATAGCCCACAACTTACCCGGATGGCGTGCGGCGAATCGAGTTGCACGCCAAAATTTATTGTCGGGACAGGCCGCGTCAAGTGGCTGATGGAACTGGAATTTATGCGGCTACGCCCCCGGGTGACTGTCGCAGGCGCGAGGTGACGACGAACATGGCGAAACGTTGGTATTCGGTTAGCGTTCTGTCGAACTTCGAGAAAAAGATCGCAGAGACGATCCGTCAGAAGGTCGCGGAACAGGGTCTGGAAGAGCAGATCGACGAGGTGCTGGTCCCGACCGAGGAAGTGATCGAGATCCGCCGCAACAAGAAGGTCACGACCGAGCGTCGTTTCATGCCCGGCTACGTGCTGGTCCACATGGAACTGTCGGACGAAGGTTATCACCTGATCAACTCGATCAACCGCGTCACCGGTTTCCTTGGCCCGCAGGGCCGCCCGAGCCCGATGCGCGATGCCGAGGTGCAGGCGATTCTGGGCCGCGTGCAGGAGGGCGAGGACAGCCCGCGCACGCTGATCCACTTCGAGATCGGCGAGAAGGTCAAGGTCAACGACGGCCCGTTCGAGGATTTCGACGGGATGGTCGAGGAAGTGGACGAGGACAACCAGCGCCTGAAGGTGACGGTGTCGATCTTTGGCCGGGCGACCCCGGTCGAACTGGAATTCACGCAGGTCTCCAAGCAGGGCTGACGTGATGCAGACGTGGGAGCGGTGACGCGAACCACGGCAAGTTGGTCCCCGATGCGGGGGCCGTTGTAGGGCGGGTCCGACCCGCCGCTGAAACGAAGGAGAGGCCACATGGCCAAGAAAGTCGTAGGCACGCTGAAGTTGCAGGTTCCGGCCGGCAACGCCAAGCCGAGCCCGCCCGTCGGCCCCGCACTGGGTCAGCGCGGCATCAACATCATGGAATTCTGCAAGGCGTTCAACGCCAAGACCGCAGACATGGAAAAAGACGCGCCTTGCCCGACCGTGATCACGTATTACGCGGACAAGTCCTTCTCGATGGACATCAAGACGCCGCCCGCGTCCTACTACATCAAGAAGGCCGCCAAGCTGTCCTCCGGGTCCAAGCTGCCGGGCCGCAACACGGCCGGGTCGATCAGCGCCAAGCAGGTGCGCGAGATCGCCGAGGCGAAGATGAAGGATCTGAACGCGACCTCCGTCGAGGGCGCAATGCTGATCATCGCGGGCTCTGCCCGGTCCATGGGCATCGAGGTGAAGTGATGGCAAAGCTCGGAAAACGCACGACGGCCGCACGCGCCGCATTCGAAGGCAAGGCCAACGTCAAGGTCGACGAGGCCGTGTCGCTGGTGAAGACCGCCGCCACCGCCAAGTTCGACGAGACGATCGAGATCGCCATGGTGCTGGGCGTCGACCCGCGCCACGCCGACCAGATGGTCCGCGGCACCGTCACGCTGCCCCACGGCACCGGCAAGACCGTCCGCGTCGCCGTCTTCGCCCGTGGCGAGAAGGCTGACGAGGCCAAGGCCGCCGGCGCCGACATCGTCGGTGCAGAGGATCTGATGGAAACCGTCCAGGGCGGCACCATCGATTTCGACTGGTGCATCGCGACCCCGGACATGATGGGCGTCGTCGGGCGTCTGGGCAAGATTCTGGGCCCGCGCAACCTGATGCCGAACCCCCGCGTGGGCACGGTCACCATGGACGTGGCGCAGGCCGTCAAGGACGCCAAGGGTGGCCAGGTCCAGTTCCGCGCCGAAAAGGCCGGTGTGGTCCACGCCGGGATCGGCAAGGCCTCGTTCAGCCAGCAGCAGCTTGAAGAGAACCTGAAGGCCTTCGTCGACGCCGTGCAGAAGGCGCGTCCGTCGGGCGCCAAGGGCACCTACATGAAGAAGGTCAACCTGACCTCGACCATGGGCCCGGGCGTGTCGGTCGACATCGCCTCTGCCACTGGCAACTAAAGAATTTGGCAGGCCCTTCGGGGTCTGCCATCTCGCAGCGGCAGACGATCGCCGCTGTGCTGTCCGAGACGGAGGGTGCAGGCAACCGCCTGTCATAATTCCTTCCCGAGATGGGAAACGAGAACAAGATTTCCGGGGGAGACCTCGGGCGAGATTGGCCTCGGGACCCTGAAACGGACCCGAACGCCGCCCCAGACCACCGGGGTGGCAAAATTGAGCCGGGGGAAACCCCAAACTTGGAGTAAAACTGTGGATAGAGCACAAAAAGAGAAGCTGGTCGAAGAGCTCGGCCAGATCTTTGAAAGCTCTGGCGTCGTGGTGGTTGCCCGCTACGAAGGCATGACAGTTGCCGAAATGCAGGATCTGCGCGCCGCGATGCGTGTGGCAGGTGGATCCGTGCGCGTGGCCAAGAACAAGCTCGCCAAGATCGCCCTTGACGGTAAACCCAGCGCTTCGATTGCTGAGTACCTGACGGGCATGACGGTCCTTGCCTATTCGGAAGACCCTGTCGCTGCGGCGAAAGTGGTCGACGACTACGCCAAGAAGAACGACAAGCTCGTTGTTCTTGGCGGTGCCATGGGTGAGACCGCCTTGGATCCAGCCGGTGTGAAAGCCGTTGCCGGGATGCCGAGCCGCGAGGAGCTTATCGCTTCCATCGTGGGTTGCATCGCAGCACCTGCCAGCAACATCGCCGGGGCCATTGGCGCGCCTGCTTCGAACATCGCGAGCATTCTTTCGACCATCGAAGAGAAAGCTGCATAAAGCAACCTGAACTGCCTTGGGGCTTGAATGCCCTGACGTTGGAACACACTTAAGCAAACGGAAAGCATATCAAATGGCTGATCTGAAAAAACTGGCTGAAGAGATCGTTGGTCTGACCCTTCTCGAAGCCCAGGAACTGAAAACCATCCTCAAGGACGAGTATGGCATCGAGCCCGCCGCCGGCGGTGCTGTGATGATGGCCGGTCCGGCTGCCGGTGGCGATGCCGCCGCTGCCGAAGAGAAGACCGAATTCGACGTCGTGCTGAAGGAAGCCGGCGCTCAGAAGATCAACGTGATCAAGGAAGTCCGTGCGATCACCGGTCTGGGCCTGAAAGAAGCCAAGGATCTGGTGGAAGCCGGCGGCAAGGTCAAGGAAGGCACGTCCAAGACCGAAGCCGAAGAGATCAAGGCGAAGCTGGAAGCAGCCGGCGCCAAGGTCGAACTGGCCTAAGCCAAGCGCGGGCCAGATTTTCCACGAAAATCTGGAGTTCCGATTTTTCTAGAAAAATCGGCGACGCCCGCTGCACACGAAAGGGCTGGATCTGCATCTCGCAGGTCCAGCCGCACCTGTCTTGAAGGACGGCTGTGATTGCAGCCCTCCTTTTGGGGAGGTGGCACCGTCGGGAGGCCTCTGGTGGGACAGGGGTCACGTATGGACGGCACGCCCCCAGTCATAAGCGCCACACCCCGCAGCCCGGGCGAGGTGAGGCGCGACAGACAATATAAGGTGATATCACACATGGCTTCTTCATTCCTTGGCCAGAAACGCCTGCGCAAGTACTACGGCAAGATCCGTGAAGTCCTCGAGATGCCGAACCTGATCGAGGTTCAGAAATCGTCCTACGACCTGTTCCTGCGGTCCGGCGACAGCCCGACCCCGCTGGACGGCGAAGGCCTGATGGGCGTGTTCCAGTCGGTCTTTCCGATCAAGGACTTCAACGAGACCGCCGTGCTGGAGTTCGTGAAATACGAACTGGAAAAGCCGAAGTACGACGTCGAGGAGTGCCAGCAGCGCGACATGACCTATTCGGCGCCGCTGAAGGTGACGCTGCGCCTGATCGTGTTCGATGTGGACGAGGATACCGGTGCCAAGTCCGTCAAGGACATCAAGGAACAGGACGTCTTCATGGGCGACATGCCCCTGATGACCCAGAACGGGACGTTCATCGTGAACGGCACCGAGCGCGTGATCGTGTCCCAGATGCACCGTTCCCCGGGTGTGTTCTTTGACCACGACAAGGGCAAGACCCATTCCTCGGGCAAGCTGCTGTTCGCCTGCCGCATCATTCCCTACCGCGGGTCCTGGCTGGACTTCGAGTTCGACGCGAAGGATCTGGTGTTCTGCCGCATCGACCGCCGCCGCAAGCTGCCGGTGACGACGCTTCTGTATTCGCTGGGGCTCGACCAGGAATCCATCATGGATGCCTATTACAACACGGTCGAGTTCAAGCTGGACGACAAGGGCGAGAACTGGACCACCAAGTTCTTCCCCGAGCGCGTGCGCGGCACCCGTCCGACCTATGACCTGATCGACGCCGCCACCGGCGAAGTCATCGCCAAGGCCGGCGAGAAGGTGACCCCGCGGTCGGTCAAGAAGATGATCGACGAGGGCAAGGTCCAGGAGCTGCTGGTTCCCTACAGCCACATCGTCGGCAAGTTCGTGGCCCGCGACATCATCGACGAGGAGACCGGTGCGATCTTCGTCGAGGCCGGTGACGAGCTGACGCTGGAGATGAACAAGGCCGGCGAAGTCGACGGCGGCACGCTGAAAGAGCTGATCGACGCCGGCGTCACCGTGATCCCGGTGCTGGACATCGACAACATCAACGTCGGTGCCTACATCCGCAACACGATGGCGGCCGACAAGAACATGAACCGGGAAACCGCGCTCATGGACATCTACCGCGTCATGCGCCCGGGCGAGCCGCCCACGGTCGACGCGGCACAGGCCCTGTTCGACACGCTGTTCTTCGACGCCGACCGCTACGACCTGTCCGCCGTGGGCCGGGTCAAGATGAACATGCGTCTTGATCTGGATGCGGAAGACACCCAGCGCACGCTGCGCCGCGAGGACATCATCGCCTGCATCAAGGCGCTGGTCGAACTGCGCGACGGCAAGGGCGACATCGACGACATCGATCACCTCGGCAACCGCCGGGTGCGGTCCGTCGGCGAGCTGATGGAAAACCAGTACCGCGTCGGCCTGCTGCGGATGGAGCGCGCGATCAAGGAGCGCATGTCCAGCGTCGAGATCGACACGGTCATGCCGCAGGACCTGATCAACGCCAAGCCGGCCGCCGCCGCCGTGCGCGAGTTCTTCGGGTCCAGCCAGCTGTCGCAGTTCATGGACCAGACCAACCCGCTGTCGGAAGTGACGCACAAGCGGCGCCTGTCGGCCCTCGGGCCGGGCGGTCTGACGCGCGAACGTGCCGGCTTCGAGGTGCGCGACGTGCACCCGACCCACTATGGCCGGATGTGCCCGATCGAAACGCCGGAAGGCCCGAACATCGGCCTGATCAACAGCCTCGCGACCTTCGCCCGCGTGAACAAGTACGGCTTCATCGAAACGCCCTACCGCAAGGTGACGGACGGCAAGGTGACCGATGAGGTCAGCTACATGTCCGCGACAGAGGAGATGCGGCACACCGTGGCGCAGGCCAACGCGAACCTGACGGAAGAGGGCGGCTTTGCCAATGAACTCGTCAGCACCCGCAAGAACGGCGACTACACCCTGTCCCCGCGCGAGAACGTCGACCTGATCGACGTGTCGCCGAAGCAGCTGGTGTCCGTCGCGGCCTCGCTGATCCCGTTCCTGGAAAACGACGACGCCAACCGCGCGCTGATGGGATCGAACATGCAGCGTCAGGCCGTGCCTTTGCTGCAGGCCGAAGCGCCGCTGGTCGGCACCGGCATCGAGGAAGTCGTGGCACGCGATTCTGGCGCGGCCATCATGGCCCGTCGCGGCGGTGTCATCGACCAGGTCGATGCGGCCCGTATCGTCGTACGCGCCACGTCCGATCTGGAACTGGGCGACGCGGGTGTGGACATCTACCGCATGCGCAAGTTCCAGCGGTCGAACCAGAACACCTGCATCAACCAGCGTCCGCTGGTGAAGGTGGGCGACACGGTCGAAAAGGGCGAGGTCATCGCCGACGGTCCGTCGACGGACATGGGGGAACTGGCGCTCGGCAAGAACGTCATGGTCGCCTTCATGCCGTGGAACGGCTACAACTACGAGGACTCGATCCTGATCTCCGAGCGGATCACCCGTGACGACGTCTTCACCTCGATCCACATCGAGGAGTTCGAGGTCGCCGCCCGTGACACGAAGCTTGGGCCGGAAGAGATCACCCGCGACATCCCCAACGTCGGCGAGGAAGCCCTGCGCAACCTCGACGAGGCGGGCATCGTCTATATCGGGGCCGAAGTCGGGCCGGCGGACATTCTGGTGGGCAAGATCACGCCCAAGGGCGAAAGCCCGATGACCCCGGAAGAAAAGCTGCTGCGCGCGATCTTCGGTGAAAAGGCGTCGGACGTGCGCGACACGTCCCTGCGCCTGCCGCCGGGCGACTTCGGCACGGTGGTCGAGGTGCGCGTGTTCAACCGCCACGGTGTGGAAAAGGACGAGCGCGCCCTGCAGATCGAGCGCGAAGAGGTCGAGCGTCTGTCCCGCGACCGCGACGACGAGATGGCGATCCTCAACCGCAACATCTATGCGCGTCTGAAGACGATGATCCTTGGCAAGACCGCCGTGAAGGGCCCGAAGGGTCTGAAGGCGAACTCCGAGGTGACCGAGGAGGTGCTGGCCGAACTGTCGAACGGCCAGTGGTGGCAGATCGCCCTGAAGGATGAGGCCGACGCGCAGATCGTCGAGGCCCTGAACGAGCAGTACGAGATCCAGAAGAAGACCATGGATGCGCGCTTCGAGGACAAGGTCGAGAAGGTCCGCCGTGGCGACGACCTGCCGCCGGGCGTGATGAAGATGGTCAAGGTCTTCGTCGCGGTGAAGCGCAAGCTGCAGCCGGGTGACAAGATGGCCGGCCGTCACGGCAACAAGGGCGTCATCTCCAAGGTGGTGCCGATGGAGGACATGCCGTTCCTCGCCGACGGCACGCCGGTCGACTTCTGCCTGAACCCGCTGGGCGTGCCGTCGCGCATGAACGTCGGTCAGATCCTCGAGACGCACATGGGTTGGGCCGCACGCGGTCTGGGCCTGAAGATCGACGAGGCACTGGACGACTATCGTCGTCACGGCGACATGACCCCGGTGCAGGAAGCGCTGCGCATCGCCTATGGCGACGACGTCTACGACGAGGGCTTCGCCGGCATGGAAGAGGCCGCGATGCTGGAGGCGGCGGGCAACGTGACCCGCGGCGTTCCGATCGCGACACCGGTCTTCGACGGCGCAAAAGAGGCTGACGTGAACGACTCGCTCAAGCGGGCCGGGTTCGACACCTCGGGCCAGTCGGTCCTGTTCGACGGGCGCACCGGCGAGCAGTTCAGCCGCAAGGTGACGGTGGGCATGAAGTACCTGCTGAAGCTGCACCACCTTGTCGACGACAAGATCCACGCCCGGTCCACGGGGCCGTACTCGCTCGTCACGCAGCAGCCGCTGGGTGGCAAGGCGCAGTTCGGTGGTCAGCGCTTCGGTGAGATGGAGGTCTGGGCACTGGAAGCCTACGGCGCCGCCTACACCCTGCAGGAGATGCTGACGGTGAAGTCGGACGACGTGGCGGGCCGGACCAAGGTCTACGAGAGCATCGTCAAGGGCGAGGACAACTTCGAGGCCGGCGTGCCGGAATCGTTCAACGTGCTCGTGAAGGAAGTGAGGGGCCTCGGCCTCAACATGGAACTCCTGGATGCGGAGGACGGGGAATAGGGCCTGTCCCTAGGGGCGGCGTGCTGCCGCCCCGTCCCCTCTTACTGCACCCCAATTCAAGGAATTGAAGATGAACCAGGAACTGACAAACAACCCGTTCAATCCGGTCGCACCGGTGAAGACCTTCGACGAGATCAAGGTCTCCCTCGCATCGCCTGAACGGATCCTGTCGTGGTCCTTCGGCGAGATCAAGAAGCCGGAAACCATCAACTACCGCACGTTCAAGCCAGAGCGGGACGGCCTGTTCTGCGCGCGCATTTTCGGTCCGATCAAGGACTACGAATGCCTGTGCGGCAAATACAAGCGGATGAAGTATCGCGGCGTCGTCTGCGAGAAGTGCGGCGTGGAAGTCACGCTGCAGAAGGTCCGCCGCGAGCGGATGGGCCACATCGAGCTGGCGGCACCCGTCGCGCACATCTGGTTCCTGAAGTCGCTGCCCAGCCGCATCGGCCTGATGCTGGACATGACGCTGCGCGATCTGGAACGCATCCTGTATTTCGAGAACTACGTCGTGATCGAACCGGGTCTGACGGACCTGACCTACGGCCAGCTGATGACCGAGGAAGAGTTCAACGACGCGCAGGACGCCTACGGCGCCGACGCGTTTCAGGCGAACATCGGTGCGGAAGCGATCCGCGAGATGCTGGCGCAGATCGACCTCGACGCCGAAGCAGAGCAGCTGCGTGCTGACCTGAAAGAGGCCACCGGCGAGCTGAAGCCCAAGAAGATCATCAAGCGCCTGAAAATCGTCGAGAACTTCATCGAATCCGGCAATCGGCCGGAGTGGATGGTGCTGACCGTGATCCCGGTCATCCCGCCAGAGCTGCGCCCGCTGGTGCCGCTGGACGGCGGCCGCTTCGCGACCTCCGACCTCAACGACCTTTATCGTCGGGTCATCAACCGGAACAACCGCCTGAAGCGGCTGATCGAACTGCGCGCGCCCGACATCATTGTCCGCAACGAAAAGCGGATGCTGCAGGAATCCGTGGACGCGCTGTTCGACAACGGTCGTCGCGGCCGCGTCATCACGGGGGCCAACAAGCGTCCGCTGAAGTCGCTGTCCGACATGCTGAAAGGCAAGCAGGGCCGCTTCCGCCAGAACCTTCTGGGCAAGCGGGTCGACTTCTCGGGCCGGTCCGTCATCGTGACGGGTCCGGAGCTGAAGCTGCACCAATGCGGCCTGCCCAAGAAGATGGCGCTGGAGCTGTTCAAGCCGTTCATCTACTCGCGGCTGGAGGCGAAGGGTCTGTCTTCGACCGTCAAGCAGGCGAAGAAGCTGGTCGAAAAGGAGCGTCCCGAGGTCTGGGACATTCTGGACGAGGTCATCCGCGAGCATCCCGTGATGCTGAACCGGGCGCCGACGCTGCACCGTCTGGGCATCCAGGCGTTCGAGCCGGTCCTGATCGAAGGCAAGGCGATCCAGCTGCACCCGCTGGTCTGTTCCGCCTTCAACGCCGACTTCGACGGTGACCAGATGGCCGTTCACGTCCCCCTCTCGCTGGAAGCCCAGCTCGAGGCGCGCGTCCTGATGATGTCGACGAACAACGTGCTGTCGCCCGCCAACGGCGCGCCGATCATCGTGCCGTCGCAGGACATGATCCTTGGCCTCTACTACACCACGATCCAGCGTGACGGGATGAAGGGCGAGGGCATGTCCTTCTCCAACATCGAGGAAGTCGAGCATGCGCTGACCGCAGGTCAGGTGCATCTGCACGCCAAGATCACGGCGCGGATGAAGCAGATCGACGACGAGGGCAACGAGATCATCGTGCGCTTCGAGACGACGCCGGGCCGTCTGCGGCTGGGCGCGCTTCTGCCGCTGAATGCCAAGGCGCCCTTCAGCCTTGTGAACCGTCTGCTGCGCAAGAAAGAGGTGCAGCAGGTCATCGACACGGTCTATCGCTACTGTGGACAGAAAGAGTCCGTGATCTTCTGCGACCAGATCATGACGATGGGCTTCCGCGAGGCGTTCAAGGCCGGCATTTCGTTCGGCAAGGACGACATGGTCGTGCCCGATACCAAGTGGGCGCTGGTCGACGAGACCCGCGATCTGGTCAAGGATTTCGAGCAGCAGTACATGGACGGTCTGATCACCCAGGGTGAGAAGTACAACAAGGTCGTCGATGCCTGGTCGAAAGCCAACGACAAGGTGACGGACGCCATGATGTCCACCATCTCGAAGGCGGGCGTGGACGAGAACGGTGCGGAGAACGAGCCGAACTCCGTCTACATGATGGCGCACTCCGGTGCCCGTGGTTCCGTCACGCAGATGAAGCAGCTGGGCGGGATGCGCGGACTGATGGCCAAGCCGTCGGGCGAGATCATCGAGACGCCGATCATCTCGAACTTCAAGGAAGGTCTGACCGTTCTCGAATACTTCAACTCCACCCACGGGGCCCGGAAGGGTCTGTCGGACACGGCGTTGAAGACCGCGAACTCCGGCTATCTGACGCGGCGTCTGGTGGACGTGGCGCAGGACTGCATCATCCGTGAGGTCGATTGCGGCACCGATCGTGCGATCACGGCGGAAGCGGCCGTGAACGACGGCGAGGTCGTGTCGTCGCTGGCAGAGCGTGTGCTGGGCCGGGTGTCTGCCGATGACGTGCTGAAGCCAGGCACCGACGAGGTGATCGTCGAGGCCGGAGAGCTGATCGACGAGCGCAAGGCCGACATGATCGACGTCGCCGGCGTCGCCAAGATGCGGATCCGGTCGCCGCTGACCTGCGAGGCCGAGGATGGCGTCTGCGCCACCTGCTACGGTCGTGACCTGGCGCGCGGCACGCGCGTCAACATCGGCGAGGCTGTCGGCATCATCGCCGCGCAGTCCATCGGTGAACCCGGCACCCAGCTGACGATGCGGACCTTCCACATCGGCGGCGTGGCGCAGGGTGGTCAGCAGTCGTTCCTCGAGGCCAGCCAACCCGGCAAGGTCGAATTCCGCAGCGCGTCGCTGCTGGAAAACACCGCGGGCGATCAGGTCGTCATGGGCCGGAACATGGTTCTGGCGATCGTGGACGACAACGGCGTCGAACGGGCGACCCACAAGGTCGGCTACGGGTCCAAGGTCTTCGTCAAGGAAGGTCAGGACATCCACCGCGGCGACAAGCTGTTCGAATGGGACCCGTTCACCCTGCCGATCATCGCCGAGAAGGGCGGCAAGGTCCGTTACGTGGACCTCGTCAACGGCATCGCGGTCCGCGAGGATACCGACGATGCGACGGGCATGACCCAGCGCATCGTGGCCGACTGGCGCGCGGCCCCCAAGGGCAACGAGCTGGCACCGAAGATCATCATCGCAGGCCCCGACGGGGAACCGGCGCTGAAGGACGACGGCAACCCGGTCAGCTATGCCATGTCGGTGGACGCGGTTCTGTCCGTCGAGGACGGCGAGGACATCCAGGCCGGCGACGTCGTCGCGCGTATTCCGCGTGAAGGCGCCAAGACCAAGGACATCACCGGCGGTCTGCCGCGTGTGGCCGAACTCTTCGAGGCACGTCGCCCGAAGGATCACGCCATCATCGCGGAAATCGACGGCTATGTCCGGTTCGGCAAGGACTACAAGAACAAGCGCCGCATCGCGATCGAGGCGAACGACGATTCCGAGACCCGCGTCGAATACATGGTGCCGAAAGGCAAGCACATCCCGGTGGCCGAAGGCGACTTCGTTCAGAAGGGTGACTACATCATGGACGGCAACCCGGCCCCGCACGACATTCTTGCGGTCATGGGTGTCGAGGCGCTGGCCGACTACATGATCGACGAGGTGCAGGACGTCTATCGCCTGCAGGGCGTGAAGATCAACGACAAGCACATCGAGGTCATCGTGCGCCAGATGCTCCAGAAGTGGGAGATCCAGGACAGCGGCGACACGGTTCTGCTGAAGGGCGAGACCGTGGACAAGGCAGAGTTCGACGAGGCCAACGAGAAGGCGCTGAAGCGCGGCGATCGTCCGGCCACGGGCGAGCCGATCCTGCTTGGCATCACCAAGGCGTCGCTGCAGACCCGCAGCTTCATCTCGGCGGCGTCGTTCCAGGAAACCACGCGCGTTCTCACGGAAGCCTCCGTGCAGGGCAAGCGTGACAAGCTGGTCGGCCTGAAGGAGAACGTCATCGTGGGTCGCCTGATCCCGGCGGGCACGGGTGGGGCGACCAGCCGCATCCGCGGCATCGCCGCCTCGCGCGACAACGTGGTGATCGAGGCCCGCCGCGAGGAGGCCGAGGAGGCCGCCCGTCTGGCCGCACCGGAGCCTGCGCCCGCGCAGCCCGACGTGGTCGGCGGCGACGTCTTCGACACGATGATCGTGGACACGCCGGAGAGCCGCGACGAATAAGGCGCGGACCCGCGACACCAGATGAAAGGGCCCCGGCAGCGATGCCGGGGCCCTTTTGCGTCAGGCGGAGGCGGTGTCTCGCACCTCCTCGGCGATCCTGCGGTGGCCGTCGCGCGACTGCACCTCGAGGAAGACCGAGTGCACGATGGAGAAGGCCTGCCGGATGTCGTGGTCGAGGTCGGTCACGATCGCCTCGATCCGCTGAGACAGGACGTCGTCGGCGAAATCGATGCTGAGGGTCAGCAGCACCTGATGCGGGCCAAGGTGCAGGCTGCGGATCTCGTTGATGTGCTGGATCTCGGGGATCTTCTGAACCATCTCGCGGATCCTGTCGGTCATCTCGGGGGCGGCTGCCTCGCCGATCAGCAGGCCCTTGACCTCGATCGCCAGCAGGATGGCCGTGATGCCCAGCACCACGCCGATCACGATGGAGGCGCTGGCATCGTAGAGCGGATCGTGCGTGAGCCACGACAGGGCAAGGCCGGCGGCGGCGATGACGAGGCCGAGGCAGGCGGCGGTGTCTTCCGCCAGCACGACGAAGATCGAGGGGTCCTTCATGTCGCGCAGGTCGCGGATCAGGCCGCGGTGGGCGCGCCCCTTCATGAATTCGCGGATCGCAACGGACAGCGAATAGCCCTCGAAACAGAGCGAGACGCCGAGGACCGTTAAGGGGATCCACGGCACGCCTTCCGCCTCGTGCCCGCCGTGAAGGATCGCGCGGACGCCTTCATAGATCGACAGGCCGGCGCCGAGTGCGAAGATCAGCACTGCGACGATGAAGGACCAGAAGAAGACCTCGCCGCCGTAACCGAAGGGATGGTCCCGGTCGGCGGGCTTGTTGCCCTTGGACATGCCCAGCAGCAGAAAGCCTTCGTTCGCCGTGTCCACGGTGGAATGGATTCCCTCGGCCAGCATGGCGGAGGACCCGGAAAAGGCGGCGGCGATGAATTTCGTCACCGCAATTCCAAGATTGGCGAAGAGGGCGGCATAGACGGTGGCCTTGCCGCCGTCCTGATGCGAGGCGTTTTCGGACATGGGGCTCTCTAACCTGTTTGATACGGTATGACGCGGGGCAGGGATCGGAGGTTCCACCGCCGCGGAAATCGCGCGGGATCGCGCGGCGTGGTCTGGCGCGGGGCAGGGCGCGCTGATACTGCGGGCGCATGGCACAGATATCGGACAACATGCGCGGCGCGGCCCTGATGACAGGGGCGATGGTCACGTTCACAATCAACGACAGCTTCACGAAATCGCTGGGGGATGTCCTGCCGCTGTGGCAGCTGATCTTTCTGCGCGGCATCGGCGTAACGGTTTGTCTGGCCATCATGGCGCGGCTGATGGGCCAGCTGCGGTTCGACATGCCCCGGCAGGACTGGGGCATCATGTGGCTGCGCGCCGCGGCAGAGATCGGCGGGGCCTATTTCTTCATCACCGCGCTGTTCAACATGCCGATCGCCAACGTCAGCGCCATCATGCAGGTGCTGCCCCTGTCGGTCAGCCTTGCGGGCGCGCTGTTCATGGCAGAGGCGCTGGGGTGGCGGCGGCTGGTCGCGATCCTCGTGGGCTTTGGCGGCGTCATGCTGATCGTCCGGCCCGGCGGAGCCGATTTCAACATCTATTCCCTGTATGCACTGGCCGCGGTGGCCTGCGTCACCCTGCGCGACCTGATCGTGCGCAAGCTGTCGCGGTCCGTGCCCTCGATGATGGTGTCGCTGGTGGCGGCCCTCGCGGTCACGATCTTCGCCGGACTCGCGTCGCTGACGGAAGAGTGGCAGGCGATGACCTTTGCGCAGGCGACGCATCTGGGGGGCGCTACCGTCTTCGTCATCTTCGGCTACATCTTCTCTGTCGCCGCGATGCGGGTGGGAGAGATCGGCTTCGTCGCGCCGTTCCGCTATGCCAGCCTGCTGACGGCGATCGTGCTGGGGTTGGTGTTCTTTGCCGAATTCCCCTCTGCCCTGACCTTGTCGGGGGCGGGAATCGTGGTCGCGACCGGCATCTTCACCCTGTTCCGGGAACGCAAGCTGGCCCTGCGCCGGCGCGTCGTTCCGGACCGCATCCGCTAGGTTTTCCTGCGCTTTCGCGGCCTGTCGCCGGTGTTGACACCCCCCGTCCGACGGCCTATACGGCCCCACATCCGGGTCCGGGCGAAGTGTGTCCAAACCCGATATCAGAGTTGAAGTGGTCAAGAACCGGGCTGGCAAGGCCTTGTTCCTCTGGAACCCACCGCACCGAACCTCCGGTAAGGGTTCGACTGCGGATTTTTTGTGCTTTTCCGAATGGATTTGCACGCGTCGTCAATCCGCGGCCCCGGTGGTCGCCACACAAGAAAGATGGGGACAACAGCCCAATGCCAACGATCCAGCAGCTGATCCGCAAACCGCGTCAGCCCAAAGTCACCCGGTCGAAGTCCATGCACCTTGAAGGCTGCCCGCAGAAGCGCGGCGTCTGCACGCGTGTCTACACGACGACGCCGAAGAAACCGAACTCCGCCATGCGGAAGGTCGCCAAGGTCCGTCTGACCAATGGCTTCGAGGTCATCTCGTACATCCCCGGTGAAAGCCACAACCTGCAGGAACACTCTGTCGTCCTGATCCGTGGCGGCCGTGTGAAAGACCTTCCGGGTGTCCGTTACCACATCCTGCGCGGTGTGCTGGATACTCAGGGCGTCAAGGACCGTAAGCAGCGTCGCTCCAAGTACGGCGCGAAGCGGCCGAAGTAAGAAACTCGGCCGACCCGAGGCCCGATGCCCGGGATTTCGCCCGCAACTGGATAGAAGGAAAAAGACATGTCACGTCGTCACGCCGCTGAAAAACGCCAGGTCCTGCCGGACGCCAAGTTCGGTGATACCGTTCTGACCAAATTCATGAACAACCTGATGGTCGACGGCAAGAAAGCCGTCGCCGAACGGATCGTCTACAACGCTTTCGAGCGTGTGGAAGGCAAGCTGAAGAAGTCGCCCGTGGAAGTGTTCCACGAGTGCCTCGAGAACATCAAACCCTCCGTCGAGGTACGTTCGCGCCGCGTCGGCGGTGCGACCTACCAGGTCCCCGTCGAAGTCCGCCCCGAGCGTCGCGAGGCGCTGGCCATCCGCTGGCTGATCGCCGCCGCGAAGAAGCGCAACGAGAACACGATGGAAGAGCGCCTTGCCGGCGAACTGCTGGATGCGGTGAACAACCGCGGCACTGCCGTGAAGAAGCGCGAAGACACACACAAGATGGCCGACGCGAACAAAGCGTTCAGCCATTACCGCTGGTAATTCAGGAGCACCACCACAATGGCACGCGACTATCCTCTGCAGCGCTACCGGAACTTCGGGATCATGGCGCACATCGACGCGGGTAAAACCACGACGACCGAACGCATCCTGTTCTACACCGGCAAGTCCCACAAGATCGGCGAAGTCCACGACGGCGCCGCCACCATGGACTGGATGGAGCAGGAGCAGGAGCGGGGTATCACGATCACCTCTGCTGCGACCACGACCTTCTGGCAGCGTCAGGAAGACCCGACCGCCGAAGGCACGTCGGACACGAAGTACCGCTTCAACATCATCGACACCCCCGGCCACGTGGACTTCACCATCGAGGTCGAGCGTTCGCTCGCCGTGCTCGACGGTGCGATCTGCCTGCTGGACGCCAACGCCGGTGTCGAGCCGCAGACCGAAACCGTCTGGCGTCAGGCGGACCGCTACAAGGTGCCGCGGATCGTCTTCGTCAACAAGATGGACAAGATCGGCGCCGATTTCTACAAGTGCGTCAAGATGATCAAGGACCGCACCGGTGCGACCGGCGTTCCGATCAGCCTGCCGATCGGGGCCGAGGACAAGCTGGAAGGCATCATCGACCTGATCAAGATGGAAGAGTGGGTCTGGGAAGGTGAAGACCTCGGCGCAAGCTGGGTCCGCAAGCCGATCCGTGCCGACCTGCAGGAACTGGCCGACGAGTGGCGCGCCACGCTGATCGAGACCGCCGTCGACATGGACGACGACGCGATGGAGCAGTACCTGGAGGGCAACGAGCCCGACGAGGCGACCCTGCGCAAGCTGATCCGCAAGGGCACGCTGAGCCTGTCCTTCGTGCCGGTGGCCGCCGGGTCCGCGTTCAAGAACAAGGGCGTGCAGCCTTTGCTGAACGCCGTCATCGACTTCCTGCCCAGCCCGCTGGACGTGGTCGACTACATGGGCTTCAAGCCCGGTGACGAGACCGAGACGCGCAGCATCCCCCGCCGCGCGGACGACGACATGCCGTTCTCCGGCCTGGCGTTCAAGATCATGAACGACCCCTTCGTCGGCTCCTTGACGTTTACCCGGATCTATTCGGGCAAGCTGACCAAGGGCGACTCGATGCTGAACTCCACCAAGGGGAACAAGGAACGCGTCGGCCGGATGATGATGATGCACGCCATCAACCGCGAAGAGATCGAGGAAGCCTTTGCCGGCGACATCATCGCGCTGGGTGGTCTGAAGAACACCACGACCGGCGATACGCTCTGCTCTGAAAAGGACCCCGTCGTTCTGGAAACGATGACCTTCCCCGAGCCGGTGATCGAGATCGCCGTCGAACCCAAGACCAAGGCCGACCAGGAGAAGATGGGCGTCGCACTGGCCCGTCTGGCCGCCGAAGACCCGTCCTTCCGCGTGGAGACCGATTTCGAATCCGGTCAGACCATCATGCGCGGCATGGGCGAACTTCACCTCGACATCCTGATCGACCGCATGCGTCGCGAGTTCAAGGTCGAGGCCAACATCGGTGCGCCGCAGGTGGCCTACCGCGAGACGATCGGTCACGAAGTCGAGCATACCTACACCCACAAGAAGCAGTCGGGTGGTTCGGGGCAGTTCGGCGAAGTGAAGCTGCTGATCATGCCGACAGAGCCGGGCGAAGGCTATTCGTTCGAATCCAAGGTCGTGGGTGGTTCGGTGCCGAAGGAATACATTCCGGGCGTCGAAAAGGGCATCAAGTCGGTCATGGACTCCGGTCCGCTGGCAGGTTTCCCGGTCATCGACTTCAAGGTGCAGCTGCTGGAAGGCAAGTACCACGACGTCGACTCCTCGGTCCTCGCGTTCGAGATCGCGGCACGGATGTGCATGCGTGAAGGTCTGCGCAAGGCTGGCGCCAAGCTGCTTGAACCGATCATGAAGGTCGAAGTCGTCACGCCGGAAGAATACACCGGTGGCGTCATCGGCGACCTGACCTCCCGTCGCGGGATGGTGCAGGGGCAGGACAGCCGCGGCAACGCGAACGTCATCAACTGCTTCGTGCCGCTGGCGAACATGTTCGGCTACATCAACAACCTGCGGTCCATGACCTCCGGTCGTGCGAACTTCACCATGCAGTTCGATCACTACGAGCCCGTGCCGCAGAACATCTCGGACGAGATCCAGAAGAAATACGCATAAGCGGCGCGCGCGGGGCCTGTCCCCGCGCCCCGCATCCCCCATTCGCACACCAAGGAGGCCACCATGGCTAAGGCAAAGTTCGAACGCAACAAACCGCACGTGAACATCGGGACCATCGGTCACGTTGACCACGGCAAGACGACGCTGACGGCGGCGATCACCAAGTACTTCGGCGACTTCCGCGCCTACGACCAGATCGACGGCGCCCCCGAAGAGAAGGCCCGCGGCATCACCATCTCGACCGCACACGTCGAGTATGAGTCCGCCGACCGGCATTACGCCCACGTCGACTGCCCCGGCCACGCCGACTACGTCAAGAACATGATCACCGGCGCCGCCCAGATGGACGGCGCGATCCTGGTCGTGAACGCCGCCGACGGCCCGATGCCGCAAACGCGCGAGCACATCCTGCTCGGCCGCCAGGTGGGCATTCCCTACATGGTCGTCTACATGAACAAGGTCGATCAGGTCGACGACGAGGAGCTGCTGGAGCTCGTCGAGATGGAGATCCGCGAGCTGCTCAGCTCCTACGACTACCCCGGCGACGACATTCCGATCATCCGCGGCTCTGCCCTGCACGCGATGAACGGCACCGAGCCGGAGATCGGCGAGGAGTCGATCAAGAAGCTGATCGCCGCCGTCGACGAGTACATCCCGACCCCGGCCCGTGCGGTCGACCTGCCGTTCCTGATGCCGATCGAGGACGTGTTCTCGATCTCGGGCCGCGGCACCGTGGTTACGGGCCGCATCGAGCGTGGCGTGATCAACGTCGGCGACAGCATCGAGATCGTGGGTCTGAAGGACACCAAGACGACGACCTGCACCGGTGTCGAGATGTTCCGCAAGCTGCTGGACTCCGGCCAGGCGGGCGACAACGTGGGCGTCCTGCTGCGCGGCATCGACCGTGACGGCGTCGAGCGCGGTCAGGTTCTGTGCAAGCCGAAGTCCGTGTCGCCGCACACGAAGTTCGAGGCCGAGGCCTACATCCTGACGAAGGAAGAGGGTGGCCGTCACACGCCGTTCTTCGCGAACTACCGCCCGCAGTTCTACTTCCGCACGACGGACGTGACCGGCACGGTGATGCTGCCCGAGGGCACCGAGATGGTGATGCCGGGTGACAACCTGAAGTTCAACGTCGAGCTGATCGCCCCGATCGCGATGGAAGACGGCCTGCGCTTCGCCATCCGCGAAGGCGGCCGCACCGTCGGCGCCGGCGTGGTCTCCAAAATTCTGGCGTAAGCCGGAAGTTTGGAGGGTGGGACATGGCAGTGGTTTGCCTGCAAACCATGAGAATGTCCCACTCGGCCGATCAATGAGAACAAAGAAGGCCGCTTCCGAAAGGAGGCGGCCTTTTTGCTGCGAGACACGCCGCTTCGATCCTTGCTCAAGCCTTCGTCGGAAGGGCCGTCTGTGGTAACTTTGCCGGATCGACAGCAAGGGAATCGGGCTCATGCGACACGTTCTTCTCGCCATCGCGATCACCGCCGCACCGCTCATCGCCTCTGCGCAGGAGGTGAAGGAGGTCAAGTTCGCCGCCGGCAACTACGGCACCATGATCGAGGGCCAGGTCACCGGGCAGGCGTACATCGACTACAGGCTCGGGGCAGGGGCCGGACAGAAGATGTTCGCCGAGCTGACCCCGCGTGACGGCGGCGGCACGGTCTATTTCAACATCCTGCCGCCCGGCAGCGACGGGTTGGCGATCTACAATGCCTCCATTGACGGCAACAGCGCCCTGATCGACCTGCCGGAGGCGGGGACCTACACGATCCGCGTCTATCTGATGGGCAACGACGAGGATAGCGGCGCGACCGTGCCGTTCAATCTGGACCTGTCGATCCAGTAATCCCGCGGGCCGCGCCGCGGGGCGCAAAACAGGGGTTGATGCCGCCCCCGACTCACCCTATACGGCCCCCACTTGCCAAGGGTGCGCCGTCGCGTGCCCTTTTTAAGTTACACATAAGACGCGACGAGGGGGCCGGATGAGCCTGTCTCCTCCTCTCCGTTAGAGCCCTTATCAGAAGGGTGATGTCACATGGCAGCCAGCCAGAACATCCGCATTCGCCTCAAGGCGTTTGACTACCGCGTCCTCGACGCCTCCACCGCAGAGATCGTCTCGACCGCCAAGCGCACCGGCGCGTCGGTCCGTGGCCCGATCCCCCTGCCGAACAAGATCGAGAAATTCACCGTTCTGCGCGGTCCGCACATCGACAAGAAGTCGCGCGACCAGTTCGAGATCCGCACGCACAAGCGCCTGCTGGACATCGTCGACCCGACCCCGCAGACCGTGGACGCCCTGATGAAGCTCGACCTCGCCGCCGGCGTGGACGTGCAGATCAGCGTGTAAGGGAGGATGACAATGCTCCGCACAGGATTGATCGCGAAGAAACTGGGCATGACCCGTCTCTTCATGGAAGACGGCCGCCAGGTCCCCGTGACCGTGCTGGCGCTGGAAAACCTCCAGGTCGTCGCACAGCGCACGCCCGAGCGTGACGGCTATACCGCCGTCCAGCTGGGCGCCGGCACCGCCAAGGTGAAGCGCGTCAGCGCGCCGATGCGTGGCCACTTCGCCAAGGCGAACGTGGAACCCAAGCGCAAGGTCGCGGAATTCCGCGTCGCCCCCGAGAACATGATCAACGTCGGCGAAGAGATCACCGCGAACCACTATTTCGCGGGCCAGTTCGTCGACATCTCCGGCACGTCCATCGGCAAGGGCTTTGCCGGCGTCATGAAGCGCCACAACTTCGGTGGTCTGCGCGCGTCGCACGGTGTGTCCGTGTCGCACCGCTCGCACGGCTCCGTCGGCCAGTGTCAGGATCCGGGCCGCATCTTCAAAGGCAAGAAGATGGCCGGTCACATGGGCTCTGCCCGTGTCACCACCCAGAACCTGCAGGTCGTCAAGACCGATGCCGACCGTGGCCTGATCATGGTCAAGGGCGCGGTTCCGGGGTCCAAGGGCGCATGGGTCACCGTCAAGGATGCCGTCAAGAAGGCGACACCCGAAGGCGTGATGTACCCCGCCGGTCTGAAGTCGCTGGACGATGAAGCCAAGCGTCTGGCACAGGAAGCTGCCGACGCAGCCGCCGCTGAAGAAGCCGCAGCCGCCAAGGCCGCAGCCGAGGCAGAGCAGGCCGCAGAAGAAGCCGCCGCAGCGGAAATGGCAAACGACGCCAAGTCCGTGGATGAAACCAACGCTGAAGAAGGTGGTGACAAAAATGAAGGCTGATGCAATCAAGATCGACGGCGCATCCGCTGGTTCCGTGGAACTGGACGACGCCATCTTCGGGCTGGAGCCGCGCGCAGACATCCTGCACCGTGTGGTCCGCTGGCAGCGCAACAACGCGCAGGCCGGCACCCATGCGACGCTGGGCCGGTCCGACGTGTCCTACTCGACCAAGAAGATCTATCGCCAGAAGGGCACCGGCGGCGCACGCCACGGGTCCAAGGGCGCGCCGATCTTCCGTCACGGTGGTGTCTACAAGGGTCCGACCCCGCGCAGCCACGGCCACGAGCTGACCAAGAAGTTCCGCAAGCTGGGCCTGCGCCACGCGCTGTCCGCCAAGCAGGCGGCGGGCGAGCTGGTGGTCATCGACCAGCTGTCCGTGGACAACGCCAAGACCTCGGCGCTGGCCAAGCACGTGAACGACCGCGGCTGGAAGCGCGCGCTGATCATCGACGGGACCGAGGTCAACGCCGACTTCGCCCGCGCGGCGCGCAACCTGGCCAATCTGGACGTGCTGCCGTCGGTCGGCGCCAACGTCTATGACATCCTGAAAAGCGATACGCTGGTCATCACGAAGGCCGGTCTCGAAGCACTGGAGGCTCGACTGAAATGAGCGCGAAGGCAGAACACTACGACGTGATCCGCAAGCCGATCATCACGGAAAAGGCGACCATGATGTCCGAGGCCAATGGCGTCGTCTTCGAGGTCGCCATCGACGCCAACAAGCCGCAGATCAAGCAGGCCGTCGAGGCGCTGTTCGGTGTGAAGGTGAAGGCCGTCAACACGACGATCACCAAGGGCAAGGTGAAGCGCTTCCGCGGTTCGCTGGGCACCCGCAAGGACGTCAAGAAGGCCTACGTGACGCTCGAAGAGGGCAACACGATCGACGTGAGCACCGGTCTGTAAGACGGGTTCTACTGTTGGAATGAAGGAAGGCCCCCTGCGCAAGCGGGGGGCCTTTTGTTGTCATTAGAAAAGTAATTTCATTTAAGAATATTTAAAGGTTGCAGAATCTAATCTCATCTTCAAAAAAAAGTCCTGATTCAACGTAAGATATTGCACATCGGCCAGGTCTATGTTTCCGTTCTAGGGTAAAAAGTAGGAGAGCCTAATATGGCGCAGACGGGTGAAGCGACGAAATGGATTGAAAATCAGGAGTTTTTTAATCAGCTTTCAATGTCCGAAAAGCAAGAGGCGGGATCTTTCAGCTTCATATGGGGAGTTTTTGAGCTTCAAGTAATGACGATTCTTCAGAAGGCGCAGCCCTATCCTTCGATGAGTTTGAGCGTGGCGCGAGATTATGCGGTATCGCAGCATTTGCCGGATTGCGACCTATCGGAGGAGAAAGCTTATTTTCGGGCTCATTTTTTTGAATCCGACGGTGCGGAGCGTAGCACTTGGCCGGGCGCGTCCTTTCGAGAGCATGATCGGGCGGACGAAATAAAAGACGTTTTGTTAAATTCTAGCGTCGACCATTCAAAGGACGCAGAGATTTTGATCCGTGTCGTATATAGGTTCAGGAATAACTTCTTTCATGGCTATAAATGGGCTTATAGACTGCAGGGGCAGGCTAAAAACTTCGCAAATTCAAGTTCTGTGCTAATTAAGCTTATGCCGCAGTTTAGTTGAAGAATGGTGAAATGCATCGCCCTTATAAAGGGCTAAGTGTGGCGCTAAAAGGTACTATAATGTTTATCGATGGGGCGGACGTAAGCCTAAAAGTGGTGAATGGAGGGCCCTGACTTCGCAAGCGCAATTTTCGACCCCTTGCCACCCCACCCCCGCCCTGCTATCAGCCGCCCACCAACCCGGCCCCGGATTCGTTCCGGGGCCGTTTGGTTTATTCCTTGGCACCTACGGGGGCCTTCACTTCAGGGGCTGCGCGCCAGCCCCGCCAAGCAAACGGAAGACAGAAACATGGCACTCAAGTCGTACAAACCGACGACGCCGGGCCAGCGTGGGCTGGTGCTGATCGACCGTTCGGAGCTTTGGAAAGGACGTCCCGTCAAGGCCCTCACCCAGGGTCTGACGAAATCGGGCGGCCGGAACAACACCGGACGGATCACCATGCGTCGTATCGGTGGGGGCGCGAAGCGTCTCTATCGCATCGTCGATTTCAAGCGCAACAAGCTGGACATGTCCGCTGTTGTCGTGCGGATCGAATACGACCCGAACCGCACCGCCTTCATCGCGCTGATCCAGTACGAAGACGGCACACAGAATTACATCCTGGCCCCGCAGCGTATCGCGATCGGTGACAAGGTCATCGCCTCCGCGAAGGCCGACATCAAGCCGGGCAACGCGATGCCGTTCAGCGGCATGCCGATCGGCACGATCGTCCACAACATCGAGCTGAAGCAGGGCAAGGGCGGCCAGATCGCCCGTGCAGCCGGCACCTACGCTCAGTTCGTGGGTCGTGACGGTGGCTACGCCCAGATCCGCCTGTCCTCGGGCGAGCTGCGCCTGGTCCGTCAGGAGTGCATGGCCACCATCGGTGCCGTGTCGAACCCCGACAACTCCAACCAGAACCTCGGCAAGGCCGGCCGCATGCGCCACTACGGCGTGCGTCCCAGCGTCCGCGGTGTCGCCATGAACCCGATCGACCACCCGCACGGTGGTGGTGAAGGCCGGACCTCGGGTGGTCGTCACCCGGTCACCCCGTGGGGCAAGGGCACCAAGGGCAACAAGACTCGCGACCGCAACAAGGCCTCCAGCCGCCTGATCGTCCGTTCGCGTCACCAGAAGAAGAAAGGCCGGTAATATGGCACGTTCCGTATGGAAAGGTCCTTTTGTCGACGCTTACGTGTTGAAAAAGGCCGAAGCGTCCCGCGAAGGCGGCCGCAATGAAGTCATCAAGATCTGGTCGCGCCGCTCGACGATCCTGCCCCAGTTCGTGGGCCTGACGTTTGGCGTCTACAACGGCAAGAAGCACATCCCTGTCAACGTCAGCGAAGACATGATCGGTCAGAAGTTCGGTGAGTACTCGCCGACCCGGACCTATTACGGTCACGCCGCCGACAAAAAAGCGAAGCGGAAGTAAGCCATGAGCAAGGACAAGAATCCCCGCCGCGTGGCTGACAACGAAGCCCGCGCCAAGCTGCGGATGCTGCGCACCAGCCCGCAGAAACTGAACCTGGTGGCCGCGCTGATCCGTGGCAAGAAGGTGGACAAGGCCCTGACGGACCTGACCTTCAGCAAGAAGCGGATCGCCGGCGACGTGAAGAAGTGCCTTCAGTCGGCCATCGCCAACGCCGAGAACAACCACAACCTGGACGTCGACGAACTGGTCGTCGCCGAGGCCTATGTGGGCAAGAACCTGATCATGAAGCGCGGTCGTCCGCGTGCCCGTGGCCGGTTCGGCAAGATCGTCAAGCCGTTCTCGGAAATCACAATCCTGGTGCGCCAGATCGAGGAGCAAGCATAATGGGTAACAAAGTCAATCCCATCGGTATGCGTCTGCAGGTCAACCGCACCTGGGACAGCCGCTGGTACGCCGACACCAAGGACTACGGCAATCTTCTGCTGGAAGACCTGGCGATCAAGGCGTTCATTCGTAAAGAGTGCAAGCAGGCCGGCATCAGCCACGTGATCATCGAGCGTCCGCACCGCAAGTGCCGCGTCACGATCCACGCGGCCCGTCCGGGCGTCATCATCGGCAAGAAGGGTGCGGACATCGAAGGTCTGCGCCAGAAGCTGGCGAAGCTGACGAAGTCCGAACTGCACCTGAACATCGTCGAAGTGCGCAAGCCCGAGATGGATGCGGCCCTGGTCGCTGAAAACATCGGTCAGCAGCTGGAACGCCGCGTGTCCTTCCGTCGCGCCATGAAGCGTGCGGTGCAGAACACGATGCGCATGGGTGCCCTCGGCATCCGGGTGAACCTCGCCGGCCGTCTTGGCGGTGCCGAGATCGCACGGACCGAATGGTACCGCGAAGGCCGCGTGCCGCTTCACACCCTGCGGGCCGACATCGACTACGCCCTCTACGAAGCGACGACCCCCTATGGCATCATCGGGATCAAGGTCTGGATCTTCAAGGGCGAGATCATGGAGCACGACCCCCAGGGACACGATCGCAAGCACGCCGAGCTGCAGGAGGGCGCGATCCCGCGCGGTCCTGGTGGCCCGCGTCGTGACCGGTAAGGAGTAACACAAGATGCTGCAACCAAAGCGCACCAAGTTCCGCAAGATGCACAAGGGCCGGATTCACGGTGATGCGAAGGGCGGGTCTGACCTGAACTTCGGCACCTATGGTCTGAAGGCCGTGGAGCCCGAGCGGATCACCGCACGCCAGATCGAAGCCGCACGTCGTGCCATGACGCGTCACATGAAGCGTCAGGGCCGCGTCTGGATCCGGATCTTCCCGGATCTGCCAGTCACGTCCAAGCCCGTCGAAGTGCGTATGGGTAAGGGTAAGGGTTCGGTCGATTTCTGGGCCGCGAAGGTCAAGCCCGGCCGCGTGATGTTCGAGATCGACGGCGTCGACGAAGTCACCGCCCGCGAGGCCCTGCGCCTTGCGGCGATGAAGCTGCCGATCAAGACCCGCACGGTCGTTCGCGAAGACTGGTGATCCGAGGCGCCCCGGCGCATTGATCCGAATACCGAAAGCCCCGCCCATTCGGCGGGGCTTTTGCCATTCCACCCCATCCATTAGGTTTGCCCCATGTCAGACATCTCCTCTCTCTTCGTGACCCGCCTGTATCGCGCCAAGCTCTCGAAGTATGGCAAACCCATTGACGCCGACGAGCTGGAGGCAACCTGCCTGTCGATTGCCGAGGACGACGAGGCGGGGCAGGCGTGGTGCGAGGCGCATGATTTTCCGGGCTATACCTCCTATGCCTCCCTAACCGACCTGCCGTGGCGGATGCCGATCTTCAAGACGCTGAAGAAGGCGCTCGACAAGCATGTCCGCGCCTTTGCCACCGACCTTGCCTTCGACCTCGGCGACAAGAAGCTGAAGCTGGAGGACCTCTGGATCAACATCCTGCCGGAGGGGGGCATCCACACCGCCCATATCCACCCGCATTCGGTGATCTCCGGCACGACCTATGTGGCGATGCCGCAGGGGACGTCAGCGATCAAGTTCGAGGACCCCCGCCTGCCCATGATGATGGCCGCCCCCGGCCGCCTGAAAGAGGCAGAGGCGGCTCTGCGCCAGTTCGTCTATGTCGCCCCCGATGTGGGCGATGTGCTGCTGTGGGAAAGCTGGTTACGCCACGAGGTGCCGATGAACATGGCCGAGGAGGACCGGATCTCCGTCAGCTTCAACTACCGCTGGGGTGACTGAGGGCAGCAAGGCAGGTTGTCCCTGACCGACCATTATCTCTTGACGGAAAGACTCTTGGGGTAGGGGGTTGTCAGACGGGTGCAACACCTGTAGAGGGGCGCTTCATCGTGAACTCCACTGGACGAAGGGTGACCCGCAAGGGCCCTCCAGTGATGTTGAAAGGACTGGCCATGAAAGCCAACGAACTGCGTGACAAGACGCCCGACCAGCTTCGGGAAGAGCTTGTGAATCTTAAGAAAGAATCCTTCAACCTGCGTTTCCAGCAGGCCACCGGCCAGCTGGAAAACACCGCGGCGATCCGCAATGCCCGTCGTGGCGCGGCCCGCGTGAAGACGATTCTCAACCAGAAAGCGGCAGACGCCGCCAAGTCGGAGGCCTAAAGAATGCCCAAGCGTATCCTGACAGGCGTCGTGACGTCCAACCAGAACGAGCAGACCGTGACCGTGTCGGTCGAGCGTCGCTTCAAGCACCCGCTGCTGCACAAGACCGTGCGGAAGTCGAAGAAATACCGCGCCCACGACGAGAACAACGCGTTCAACGTGGGCGATCAGGTGCGCATCCAGGAATGTGCGCCGAAGTCGAAGACGAAACGCTGGGAAGTGATCGCCTCGTAAGAGGGTTCGCCAACAGTACAACGAAACCCTAGGGCCCGCCGGACAGAAATCGGCAAAGTGCCTTAAAGGTCGAAAGGTAACCAAATGATCCAGATGCAGACCAATCTGGATGTTGCTGACAACAGCGGCGCTCGCCGTGTTCAGTGCATCAAGGTTCTGGGCGGTTCTCACCGCCGGTATGCTTCCGTGGGTGACATCATCGTGGTGTCGGTCAAGGAAGCGATCCCCCGCGGTCGCGTGAAGAAGGGTGACGTCCGCAAGGCCGTCGTCGTGCGCACCGCCAAGGAAGTTCGCCGTGAAGACGGCACCGCGATCCGTTTCGATCGCAACGCGGCTGTTATCCTGAACAACAACAACGAGCCCGTCGGCACCCGTATCTTCGGGCCGGTCGTGCGCGAGCTGCGTGCCAAGAACTTCATGAAAATCATCTCTCTTGCGCCGGAGGTGCTGTAATGGCTGCCAAACTTCGCAAAGGTGACAAGGTCATCGTGCTGGCCGGCAAGGACAAGGGCCTGACCGGCGAGATCAAGTCCGTCGATCCCAAGGCCGGCAAGGCCGTGGTCGAGGGCGTGAACATCGCGATCCGCCACGCCAAGCAGTCGCAATCGTCCGAAGGCGGTCGCACGCCCAAGCCGATGCCGATCCAGCTGAGCAACCTCGCCATCGCCGACGCCAACGGCAAGCCGACCCGCGTCGGTTTCCGCATGGACGGCGACACCAAGGTGCGCTTTGCCAAGACCACAGGGGATGCACTCTGATGTTGGACCAAGCAAACTACACGCCGCGCCTGAAGCAGCAGTACACGGACACCATCCGTGCCAAGCTGAAGGAAGAGTTCGGCTACAAGAACGAGATGCAGATCCCGAAGCTGGACAAGATCGTCCTGAACATCGGCTGTGGCGCAGAAGCTGTCCGTGACAGCAAGAAGGCCAAGACCGCTCAGGAAGACCTGACCACGATCGCCGGCCAGAAGGCCATGACCACGCGCGCCAAGAAGTCGATCGCCGGCTTCCGCGTCCGCGAGGACATGCCGCTGGGTGCGAAAGTGACCCTGCGCGGCCACCGCATGTACGAATTCCTTGACCGCCTGATCACCGTGGCCATGCCCCGCATCCGCGACTTCCGCGGCGTGTCCGGCAAGTCCTTCGACGGTCGCGGCAACTATGCCACCGGCATCAAGGAACACCTCATCTTCCCCGAGATCAACTTCGACAAGATCGACGAGAACTGGGGTATGGACATCGTGATCTGCACCACCGCCAACACCGACGCTGAAGCCAAGAGCCTGTTGAAGCACTTCAACATGCCCTTCAACAGCTGATTGGGAGAATAAGTTATGGCCAAGAAATCCATGATCGAGCGCGAGAAGAAGCGCGAAAAGCTGGTGGCGCAGTATGCTGAGAAGCGTGCGAGCCTGAAGGCGATCATCAACGACCAGGAGAAGCCCGTCGAAGAGCGCTTCAAGGCAACGCTGGCGCTCGCCAAGCTGCCGCGCAACTCTTCCGCCGTGCGTCTGCACAACCGTTGCCAGCTCACCGGGCGTCCGCACGCCTATTACCGCAAACTGAAGATCAGCCGGATCGCGCTGCGGAACCTTGGTTCCAACGGCGAGATCCCGGGCATGGTCAAGTCGAGCTGGTAAGGAGAATTTATCATGATGAACGATCCTATCGGTGACATGCTGACCCGTATCCGCAACGGCCAGATGCGCGGCAAGACCTCGGTGGAAACGCCGGCGTCCAAGCTGCGTGGCTGGGTCCTGGATGTGCTGGCCGACGAAGGCTACATCCGCGGCTACTCCAAGAAAGACGGCAAGGACGGTCACCCGGCCTTTTCGATCGAACTGAAGTACTACGAAGGCGAAGCCGTCATTCGCGAAGTGAAGCGGGTCTCCAAGCCCGGTCGTCGCGTCTACATGGCCGTCAAGGACCTGCCGAGCGTCCGTCAGGGCCTCGGTGTGTCGATTGTCTCCACCCCCAAGGGTGTGATGTCTGACGCAAATGCACGGGCCGCCAACGTCGGCGGCGAAGTGCTCTGCACCGTCTTCTAAGGAGAACACAATGTCTCGTATTGGTAAGAAGCCGGTTTCCCTGCCGTCTGGCGTCACCGCCGACGTGTCCGGTCAGACGATCGAAGTGAAGGGGCCGAAAGGCACCCGCAGCTTCAAGGCAACCGACGATGTGACCCTCGCGGTCGAGGACGGTGCGATCACCGTCACGCCGCGCGGCAAGTCCAAGCGCGCCCGTCAGCAGTGGGGCATGACCCGCTCGATGGTCGAGAACCTCGTCACCGGCGTGACCACCGGCTTTCGCAAGGAGCTGGAGATCAACGGTGTGGGTTATCGCGCCACGATGCAGGGCACCGATGTCCTGAAACTGGCATTGGGCTACAGCCACGACGTCAACTTCGAAGTGCCGGAGGGCGTCACCGTGACGGCCCCCAAGCAGACCGAGATCGTTGTGGAAGGTATCGACCAGCAGCTTGTCGGTCAGGTCGCAGCGAACATTCGCGAGTGGCGTGCGCCCGAGCCCTACAAGGGCAAGGGGATCAAGTACAAGGGTGAGTATATCTTCCGCAAAGAAGGTAAGAAGAAGTAAGGACGCATATCATGGCAAACAGCAAAAGAACTCTGTTTCTGAAGCGCCGCATGCGCGTCCGGAACAAACTGCGGGCTGTGAACGCCGGGCGCGTGCGCCTGTCCGTTCACCGGTCCAACAAGAACATCAGCGTCCAGCTGATCGACGACGTGAAAGGCGTGACGCTCGCGTCCGCCTCCACGCTCGAAAAGGATCTGGGCGTTGTGGGTCAGAACAACATCGAGGCCGCCAAGAAGGTGGGCGCTGCGATTGCAGAGCGCGCCAAGGCCGCCGGTGTGGATGCCGCCTACTTCGACCGTGGCGGCTTCCTGTTCCACGGCAAGGTGAAGGCTGTCGCCGACGCCGCCCGTGAAGCTGGCCTGAAGATCTAAGGTGCAGGCGGGCGCCTTCGGGCGTCCGCCTCGATGATCGGGGGGCACATGGTCCCACTGCGATCGTATCAACGGCGGCAACGCCACCCAAGACAAGGATGCCAACATGGCAGAACGTGATAACAATCGTGGCGGCGGCCGTGGCCGTCGTGAAGAGCAGACACCGGAATTCGCCGACCGCCTGGTCGCCATCAACCGCGTGTCCAAGACCGTCAAGGGTGGCAAGCGCTTCGGCTTTGCCGCGCTGGTCGTCGTCGGCGACCAGAAGGGTCGCGTCGGTTTCGGCAAGGGCAAGGCCAAGGAGGTCCCCGAGGCCATCCGCAAGGCCACCGAGCAGGCCAAGCGCCAGATGATCCGCGTCGCCCTGCGCGACGGCCGGACGCTGCACCACGACATGGAAGGCCGTCATGGCGCCGGTCGCGTCGTGATGCGTCAGGCCCCCGCGGGTACCGGCATCATCGCCGGTGGTCCGATGCGTGCGGTGTTCGAGATGCTGGGCGTGCAGGACGTCGTGTCCAAGTCGCTGGGATCGCAGAACCCCTACAACATGATCCGGGCCACCATCGACGGCCTGAACAAGGAACAATCGCCCCGCTCCGTGGCGCAGCGTCGCGGCAAGAAGGTCGCCGACATCCTGCCCAAGCGTGACGATCACGTGACCGAGCAAAGCGACGTGGCCCACAATGCCACCGAAGCCGAAGCTACGGCTGACGCGTAAGGAGACCTGAGCATGGCTAAAACAATCGTCGTCAAGCAGATCGGGTCCCCGATCCGCCGCCCCGCCGTTCAGCGTGCCACGCTGGTCGGCCTTGGCCTGAACAAGATGCACCGCACGCGGGAGCTGGAGGATACGCCCTCCGTCCGCGGCATGGTCAACAGCATCCCGCACCTCGTCGAGATCATCGAAGAGCGCGGCTAAGCGATCCCGACTGCACCCGCGGGTGCGGACGGCAGAACGCCTCCGGTGAAAACCGGGGGCGTTTCGCGTTTCGGGGAAGGCGCGTGTCATGCGGAAATTGCATGGATGGTATGGTTTTACGGACGTTGTCTAAAGTTTTCAAAATGCCTAATTCCTTAGCACAAACGTCATATATCACGCGTACAGGATTCGCTGTACCGTCCAATCTCCGAAAGCTCCTCCCATGACCTACAACTCCAACATTGCCCCCCATGTCTCCTCTTCCAGCTTCGGTCAGGTCGTCGTCGACGCCTTCGCCGATCTGCGCGATGCCTTCGCCCGCCGCCGCGCCTATCGCACGACCGCCCGCGATCTGAACGCCCTGTCGGACTACGAACTGGCCGATATCGGCGTCACCCGCGACATGATCGCGGACATCGCCCGGTCCGGTGCCGCCCGCGTCTGATCCTGCGTTTCCTTGCCTGCCATCGCGCCCCCGGACACCCGTTCGGGGGCGTTTCGCGTTTGCGGCCCGGCGGGTCGGTTGACCGGTCGCATGGTGCTGCCTAGATTGGCGCATCGGTCACATCCACAACGGGAGGGCAAAGGCTGAACATGCGCATCATTCGCCGTCTTCAGCATGGTCCCCGTGTCGCCCTGCAGATCCGTTTGCAGGGCTGACCAGATCCGGTCTGCCCATTTCGCCGCGCTGCCGCGGCACATTTTCATGTGCAGAGACCGCAATGACACTCATCGACATTCAATCCCTTGGGGTGACCCTTGGCGAGACGCTGTTCACCGACCTGACCCTGACCATCGCCAAGGGCGATCGCATCGGCCTCGTGGCCGCGAACGGGCGCGGGAAATCCACACTGCTCGGCTGCATCGCCGGGTCCATCGACCCCACGCAGGGCGAGATCACCCGGGGCAGGGGCCTGCGGATCGGCCACGTCGGTCAGCATCCGATGCCCGGGGATTTCGACCTGACGCTGCGTGACCGCGTGCTGCACGCCCTGCCGCCGGATCGGGCCGGCGAGGAGGCGTGGCGGGCCGATGTCGTCCTCGACGACCTGCAGGTGCCGGAAGAGCTGCACCACCGCCGCCTGTCCGAGCTCAGCGGCGGCTGGCAGCGCACGGCAATGCTGGCCGCCGCCTGGGTGGCCGAGCCCGATCTGCTGCTGCTCGACGAGCCGACAAACCACCTCGACCTGCACCGCATCGGCCTGCTGCAGGGCTGGCTGGCCGCCTTGCCGCGCAGCGTGCCCATCGTCGTCACCAGCCACGATCGCGCCTTTCTGGATGCCGTCACCAACCGGACGCTGTTTCTGCGCGCCAGCGACAGCCGCAGCTTTGCATTGCCCTACACCCGCGCACGGGCCGCGCTGGAGGAGTCGGACGCCGCCGACGCGCGCCGCTTCGCCAACGATCTGAACAAGGCCAACCAGCTGCGGCGGCAGGCGGCCAAGCTGAAGAATATCGGCATCAACTCCGGGTCCGACCTGCTGATCACCAAGACCAAGCAACTCGGTGCCCGCGCCGACCGGATCGAGGCCGCGGCCCGGCCCGCCCATGCGGAGAGGACCGCGGGAGAGATCCGGCTGGCCGGTAGCGGCAGCCATGCGAGGGCGCTCGTCGCGCTGGAGGAGGTGGAGGTGACGACCCCCGACGGCCGGCCGCTTTATCGCACGGGGCGGATGTGGATCGCGCCGGGGGACCGGGTCGTCCTGCTGGGCGGCAACGGCACCGGCAAGACGCAGCTGGTCCGCCTGATCCACGCGGCAACGTCCGAAGACATCGCGGGGATCAGGTGCGCGTCAAGCATCGGCCTTGGCTATTCCGACCAGCATCTGAGCCAGCTGTCACCCGCCGATACCCCGATGACGGCGATCACCGCCCGGTTCGACGTGGGCGACAGCCGGGCGCGCGCCATGCTGGCGGGGGCAGGGGTCGACATCAGGCTGCAGGACACGAAGATTGCGGCACTGTCCGGCGGGCAGCGGGCGCGGCTGGCGATGCTGATCCTGCGCCTGCAGCAGCCGAACTTCTACCTGCTGGACGAGCCGACGAACCACCTTGATATCGACGGGCAGGAGGCGCTGGAGGAGGAGCTTGCGCGACAGGATGCCGCCTGCCTGCTGGTCAGCCACGACCGGCAGTTCCTGCGCGCCGTCGGCACGCGGTTCTGGCAGATCACGGGCCGGCGACTGGTCGAGGTCGACGATCCGAAGCGCTTTCTTGCCGGTGAACTGGCGCCCTAGGCTTCGCGGGCGAGCCGGGCTTCGAGCACGTCGAAGGGCACGCCCGGTTCGTCCTTGGCGCCGCGGATGACCAGCGATGTCTTGACGCTTGCCACGTTGGGCGCGCTGGTCAGTTCCTCCGTCAGAAAGCGCTGGAACGACCGCAGGTCGGGGGCGACGCACTTCAGGATGAAATCGACCTCGCCGTTCAGCATGTGGCACTCGCGCACCAGCGACCAGCCCCTGCACTTCGCCTCGAAGGCGCTCAGGTCCGCTTCCGCCTGACTGACCAGCCCGACCATGGCGAAGACCTGCACCTCGAACCCCAGTTCGCGCGGGTCGATGTCGGCGTGATAGCCACGGATATAGCCCTGTTCCTCCAGCGTGCGGACGCGGCGCAGGCAGGGGGGCGCGCTGATGCCGACGCGCTTTGCCAGCTCCACGTTCGTCATGCGGCCGTCGGCCTGAAGCTCTGCCAGAATCATCCGGTCGATCTCGTCCAGCTTGGAACCGGGCATCGCGTCTATCCTTCATGGTCTTTTGCAATTCCTACGCGCTGCAGCGCAGAGACGCAAGAATCTATCACGTTCGCGCAATAACCGACAAGGCGGTATGCCTTTTCTTACGGCAGTTGCGGGCCTATATGAGGCGCCACTGCAGCAGGAGTTCACAATGTCACATCACCCGACGCATACGAAGGTCCTGATCGTGGGCTCTGGCCCCGCGGGATATACCGCTAGCGTCTATGCCAGCCGCGCGATGCTGGAACCGATGCTGATTCAGGGGATCGAGCCGGGCGGCCAGTTGACCACGACGACCGAGGTCGAGAACTGGCCCGGCGATACCGAGGTGCAGGGCCCCGACCTGATGGTGAGGATGGAGGCGCATGCCCGCGCCATGGGAACCAACATCGTGCATGACATCGTCACATCGCTCGACCTGACCCGGCGTCCCTTCACGGCGACCTGCGACAGCGGCGCCGTCGTGACGGCCGATGCGATCATCCTCGCCACCGGCGCCCGCGCCAAATGGCTGGGCCTGCCGTCCGAGGAAAAGTTCAAGGGCTTCGGCGTCAGCGCCTGTGCCACCTGCGACGGTTTCTTCTACCGCGGGCAAGAGATCGTGGTCGTCGGCGGCGGCAACACGGCGGTCGAGGAAGCGCTGTTTCTGACGAACTTCGCCAGCAAGGTCACGCTGGTGCATCGCCGTGGCGAGTTGCGGGCCGAAAAGATCCTGCAGAACCGCCTGCTGAAGAACCCCAAGATCGAGACCCTGTGGCACCACGCGGTCGAAGAGGTCGTCGGCACCACCGACCCGCTGGGGGTGGAAGCGGTGCGCGTGAAACACGTCGAGACCGGCGAGATCACCGAGATTCCGGCCAAGGGCCTGTTTATCGCCATCGGCCACGCACCGGCGTCGGAACTGGTCAAGGATCAGCTGGAACTGCACCACGGCGGTTACGTCAAGGTCGAACCGGGCACCACCCGGACGGCGATTCCCGGCGTCTTTGCCGCCGGCGACCTGACCGACCACGTCTACCGTCAGGCCGTCACCTCGGCCGGCATGGGGTGCATGGCCGCGCTGGACGCCGAACGATTTCTGGCCGAACAGGGCGAGACCGACGCCAGCACGGAACTGCCGCTCGGCTACGGCGCGCCAGAGGCCGCGGCAGAGTGATCCCCTGGCGCGGCACGGCGTGGCGTCTGATCGACGCCGCTGCCGTGACACGCGCCGCTTTGCCGGTCATCTCGCCCGAAGGGCGTTTCCACCACGACGGCCAGTCTGCCATCTACACGTCGCTGACACCCGAAGGCTGCGGCATCGCGATCCGGCGCTACCTGCGGCCGGGCGACCCCCCGCGCGTGCTGGTGCCGCTGACCGTGGCGGCGGACAGGCTGGCCGACCTGCGCGGGGCGGGGTCCGCGCCTTCGGTCGTCTGGCAGGACATCCGCGCCAGCGGCGCACCGGCACCGACCTGGACCCTGTCCGATTCGGCGCGCGACCGCGGCGCGCAGGGGCTGCTCTACCGGTCGCGCTCTCGCCCGGACCTTGTGCATCTCGTGCTGTTCGATCCCGAAGCGATCCGCGCCGTCGGTCCCGAGGAGCCGTGGTTTCCGCAATCCTGACACGCGAACTGTCGCATAATCGCCGACAGTTCGTTGCGGGGGAAGTTTGTTCTTTCGTGAACAGACTTTTTGCGGCAAAGAGCGTTCAAGTCTGAACAAACCCCGAATCGCTATTCCCGTGATCGCCCTGAAACCCGCCCCCATGACCGACGCCGAAGAAAGGCTGTTCCGCCTGCTGCGGCAGCTTGACCTGGTGCCGTTCGCCAGCCAGCGCGAGACGGCTGCTGCGGTCGGCGTGTCGCTCGGGCGGTTGAACGCGCAGATCAAGCAGGCGATCACCGACGGCTACGTCAGTCTGGGCGAGCGGCGCGGGGCCGACCGGCGCAGCCGGGTGGCCTACGGGTTGACCCACAAGGGGGCGGCGCTGAAGGCGCGCCTCATCGACCGCTTCCTCGCCCGCAAGTTCGCCGAATACGACGCACTCCATGCCGAGCTGACCGGACAGGCCAGCGGCTATCCCTTCACCCTGAACAGGATTTCGACCATGCAGAACAACCTCTCGCCGATCCCAGAGCTTTACGTCTCGCCCGACAGCGCGCAGCGCCTGAAGGCAGAGGCGGGCGAACTGGTCAGCCACGACCTGACGCCGCGCCAGATCTGCGACCTCGAACTGCTGATGAACGGCGGCTTCTACCCGCTGAAGGGCTTCCTGCCCGAGGCCGACTACAACTCCGTCGTGTCGGACATGCGTCTGTCGGACGGCAAGCTGTGGCCGATGCCCATCACGCTGGACGTGTCGGAAAAGTTCGCCGACAGCATCGAGCTGGGCACGGACATCGCCCTGCGCGATCAGGAAGGCGTGATCCTCGCCACCATGACCGTCACCGACAAGTGGGTGCCGAACAAGCAGTTGGAGGCCGAGAAGGTCTTTGGCGCCGACGATTCGGCCCACCCGGCGGTGAACTACCTGCACAACACGGCAGGGGCGGTCTATCTGGGCGGTCCCGTGACCGGCATCCAGCAGCCCGTGCACTATGACTTCCGGTCGCGCCGCGATACGCCGAACGAGCTGCGCGCCCTGTTCCGCAAGCTGGGCTGGCGCAAGGTCGTGGCCTTCCAGACCCGCAACCCGCTGCACCGCGCGCATCAGGAACTGACCTTCCGTGCCGCGCGCGAGGCGCAGGCCAACCTGCTGATCCACCCGGTCGTCGGCATGACGAAGCCCGGCGATGTCGACCACTTCACCCGCGTCCGCTGCTATGAGGCGGTGCTGGACCAGTATCCCGCCTCCACCACCTCGATGTCGCTGCTGAACCTTGCCATGCGCATGGCTGGCCCGCGCGAGGCGGTGTGGCATGGTCTGATCCGCGCCAACCACGGCTGCACCCACTTCATCGTCGGCCGCGACCACGCCGGCCCCGGCAAGAATTCTGCCGGCAAGGATTTCTACGGCCCCTACGATGCGCAGGAGCTGTTCAAGACCTATCAAGACGAGATCGGCGTCGAGATGGTCGACTTCAAGCACATGGTCTACGTGCAGGAAAAGGCCCAGTACTTTCCGGCGGACGAGGTCCCCGAGGGCGGCACCGTGCTGGATATCTCCGGCACCGAACTGCGCCGTCGGCTGGCCGAGGGTCTCGAGATCCCGGAATGGTTCTCTTTCCCGCAGGTGGTGACCGAACTGCGCCGCACCCGCCCCGCGCGGTCCAAGCAGGGCTTCACCGTGTTCTTCACCGGCTTCTCGGGCTCCGGCAAGTCGACCATCGCCAACGCGCTGATGGTCAAGCTGATGGAAATGGGCGGACGCCCGGTGACGCTGCTGGACGGTGACATCGTCCGCAAGAACCTGTCGTCGGAACTGGGCTTTTCCAAAGAGCATCGCGACCTGAACATCCGCCGCATCGGCTATGTCGCGTCCGAGATCACCAAGAACGGCGGCATCGCGATCTGCGCGCCCATCGCGCCCTATGCGACGACGCGCCGCGCGGTGCGCGAGGATATCGAGCAGTTCGGCGCCTTCATCGAGGTCCATGTCGCCACGTCCATCGAGGAATGCGAACGCCGGGACCGGAAGGGCCTCTACAAGCTGGCGCGTGAAGGCAAGATCAAGGAATTCACCGGCATTTCCGACCCCTACGACGTGCCGGCGAACCCGGAACTGCGGCTGGAAACGGAAGCGACCGAGGTCGACAACTGCGCCCATCAGGTCATCCTGAAGCTGGAGTCGATGGGCCTGATCGCCGGCTGATCGACCCACGACGCACACCCTTGCGAAAGGCCGGACACCGTGTCCGGCCTTTTTCATGTCGCGTGGCCACACAAAGGTCGCAGGACTGCTGCACGGTGGTCTAAATGATTTGTTTATCTTGGCAGGCCGCACCTCACCCTGCGGCGTTTTCGTGTTGGAGCTTCTGTTGCGTATCCTGGCCGTCGATGACGATCCATTCATCCTCGAACTGCTGCAGTCGCCGATGTGGCTGGGCGGCGCCTACGACCTGACGTGTGCAAATTCCGTCGCGGCGGCCCTGCAGATCGTGACGACCACCACCCAACCGTTCGAGGCCTTCCTGCTCGACATCCAGATGCCCGGCCGCGACGGCATCAGCCTCTGTGCCGAACTGCGCACGATGCCCGGCTATGCCGCGACGCCGATCATCATGATCACCGCCAGTCAGGCCACGGAATTCATCGAAAAGGCCTTTCGCGCCGGCGCCTCGGACTTCGTCCGCAAGCCGCTGGACGGGATCGACCTTGGCGCACGGCTGCATGTGGCGGCCATGCTAAACGCCAGCCTGCGCCGGGAACATCGGGCGCGGATCGAGACGGATACGCTGCGCCGTCGGACCGCACTCGGCTACGACGACACCGTGGCATCCCCGGCGGACCGTGCGCCGGTGCCGTTCCTTGCGCTGCAGAATGCCCTGCTGGAACTGCCGGCGGGGTGCCACGCCCTGTCGCTGTTCGGGGTGCGGATGGCGCCGCTCGTGCCGGCCCCGGGTACGGGTGCCGAGGGCGATATCGTGCAGCGCCTGCATCTGGCCGGCACCGCTCTGGCCGAATCCTGCAAGCAGTCCGACACCCGGATCGCCTATGCCGGGCGCGGGCTGTTCGTCGGGACGACGCCGGGCCGGCGCCGCGAGGTCCTGCCCGATCTGGTAGAGGTCGCCGGGACCGCGCTGCACGACCTGTGGTCGGCGCAGAGTCACCCGGGAGAACCGCCGGTGCTGACGGCCGCGCCGATCTCGACCGTCGGGGTGTGGACGGGCCAGTCCGCGGTGCGGGCCCTGCGCCATGCGGTGGCGACCCTGCCGGAACCGCGGTCCGAGCGTAGGGTCAGGCGCCGTCTGTCCGCCTGAGGCGGAACGCCGCCGCGGTCAGCACCGCGTGACGCCGACCGCATCGGTGCGGCATGTCCCGGTCAAGGTCGTGCGGGGCTGCGGCATCATGCGACGGAAGTCCTCGCCGGTCGTCTGCGTCTGGCCTTCGGACAGCAGGTCAAGCCCCTGCGGCGGCGGTGCCACGTCCCGCTGTATCCCAAGGCTGTCGGACTGATAGCGGGGGGTCTGGCTGCACTGGGTCACGCCGCCCGCATCGGTCGTGCAGGTCGCCGTCTGCGCGTGACCCGCACCGGCGCTGGCCAGACAGCAGACCACGGCAAGACCCGTCACCAACCGCGGACCCGTCGCCCCCCGTTGCATGTCGGCCCCGCCGCCCTGCCGCTAGTGCAGCGTGACCAGCTGCATGTGATGCTCGGCCGCCAGATGGCTCGCGATGCCTTCGTTGGCGACCAGCGCCACCTGTTCGCCCTTGGTGTTGTGGACGGCAAAGAGCACGTCCAGATCGCCGGCCTGGGCGCGCACGTCCTCCGGCAGGTCACGCGTCGCCACGGGTTTCAGATAGACGATGTTTTCGCCCAGCGATTGCAGATCTTGCTTCGTGAACATGGCTTATCCTTTCCGGATCTGGATTGTCTGTATAACGCGGTCGGGCTCGCTTCGGTTCAGATCGATGTGCAGCAGCCCGTTCACGATCGTGGCAGTCCCCACCTCGACCCCTTCGGCCAGCACGAAGGACCGCTGGAACTGGCGACCGGCGATCCCCCGGTGCAGGAAGACGCGCTCGCCCATGTCCTCGGTCAGGCGGCCGCGCACGACCAGCGCCGAATCCTCGATGGTGATCGTCAGATCCTCTTCGGCAAAGCCGGCCACGGCCAACGTGATCCGGTAGGACCTGTCGGAGGTCTGCTCGATGTTGTAGGGGGGATAACCGTCGTTGCCGGTCTTCGCCGTCCGCTCGACCAGCCGTTCCAGCTGTTCGAACCCCAGCAGGAACGGATGCGTTCCCAAAGCCATCTTCGTCATGTGCCACGTCCTTCGTGATAAAGCGACATCTGCAGGCCGGTCCCGTCAGCGGCAACCGGTGACACCAATATGGGAAACCCTGCGCCACCGCGCAAGATCCGGTGCACCGGTCCGCGGCACCGCCGGAAATTCCTAGGTAAACCGCGCCGAAGGCGGTAAGATGTTGTCAACCCGCGCCGCCCTATGGTGCGGCGCACCCAGACCGAAAGACCACGATGAATTCCTCTACCCGCATGAACGAGGCGGAGGTCCTGACCGTCGAACTCGCCGTCTTGCGCGGCGAGCATCGCGACCTCGACCTCGCGATTTCCGTCCTGCAGGAACGCCACCCCGGCGACGTCCTGACCCTGAAGCGCCTGAAGAAGAAGAAGCTGGCCCTCAAGGACCAGATCGCCCGGCTGGAAGACCGGCTGAACCCGGACATCATCGCCTGACCGGCGCACCGCTTGCCGCGACGGCAGAGCCGGGTATAAGGCGCATCTGACGGGCGAAAGGGCATTCCATGGCAGACCTGCAGATCGGCATCATCATGGGCAGCCAGTCGGACTGGCCGACGATGAAGGCCGCGGCCGAAATCCTCGATGCCCTCGACCTGCCCTACGAGGCGCGGATCGTCAGCGCCCACCGCACCCCGGACCGGCTTTGGGACTACGGCAGGACGGCCGTGGACCGGGGGCTGAAGGTCATCATCGCGGGCGCCGGCGGCGCCGCCCATCTGCCCGGCATGATGGCGTCGAAGACGCGGGTGCCGGTGATCGGCGTGCCGGTCCAGACCAGGGCGCTGTCGGGCGTCGACAGCCTTTATTCCATCCTGCAGATGCCCCGTGGATATCCCGTCGCGACCATGGCGATCGGCGCTGCCGGTGCCGCCAACGCGGGCCTGATGGCGGCCGGCATCCTCGCCCTCGCCGATCCGGCGCTGGCCGCCCGGCTGGACCGCTGGCGCGCCGACCTGTCCGCGTCCATCCCAGAGGAACCCGTCGATGACTGACCCGCTCGCCCCCGGCGCCACCATCGGCATCCTCGGCGGCGGCCAACTGGGGCGCATGCTCTCGGTCGCGGCGGCGCGTCTGGGCTTCAAGACCTGCATCCTCGAGCCCGCCGGCGATTGTCCCGCGTCTCACGTCGCGAACTTTCACCTGCAGGCCGGTTACGACGACACCGCGGCGCTGACCCGCTTCGCCGAAAGCTGCGACGTCGTCACCTACGAATTCGAGAACATCCCCACCGCCGCCCTCGACACGATCGAGGCGCTGCGCCCGATCCATCCGCCGCGCCGCGCCCTCGCGACCTCTCAGGACCGGCTGACGGAAAAGACCTTCCTGCAATCCCTCGGCCTGACCGTCGCGCCCTTCGCCGACGTCACCGATGCCGCAAGCCTCGACGTCGCCATCGCGCGGATCGGCACGCCCGCCATCCTCAAGACCCGGCGCATGGGCTACGACGGCAAGGGACAGGCCCGGATCATGACCCCCGGCGACGCGGCAGCGGCCCTGACCGCGATGAACGGCCAGCCCGCCGTGCTGGAAGGCTTCGTCGACTTCACGCACGAGGTCTCTGTCATCGCCGCCCGCGGGCAGGACGGCGCCGTCGCCTGCTTCGACCCCGGTCAGAACGTCCACGAAGACGGCATCCTGCGCACCACGACCGTGCCCGCCCTGCTGACCCCGACCCAGCGCACCGACGCGATCCTGATCGCCGCCCGCGTCCTCAACGCGCTCGACTACGTCGGCGTGCTGGGGGTCGAACTCTTCGTCACGCCGCAGGCCCTGATCGTGAACGAGATCGCGCCGCGCGTGCACAACTCCGGCCACTGGACCCAGAACGGCTGTGCCGTCGATCAGTTCGAACAGCACATCCGCGCCGTCGCGGGCTGGCCGCTGGGCGACGGGTCGCGGCACAGCAACGTCGTGATGGAAAACCTGATCGGCGCCGACATGGACCGTGTTCCGCAGATCGCCGCCACGAGCGCCAGCCTGCACCTCTACGGCAAGCCAGAGGCGCGGCCGGGTCGCAAGATGGGGCATGTCAACCGCGTCACCGGCCCCGCCACCTGACCCGGAGGCGCGTCCTCGCTTTTTTCCAAATACTCCCGCCGGAGGCTTCTATTTTCCGCAAGGCGGAAAATCGAACACCACCCGCGCCCGATTAACCATTTGGCAACTACCCCGCCGCTACCTGTTAACCATAGCGGACGGGGAGCGCACAGATGGTCGCCATGGCCTACACGGTCGCCTTCGACGGCATCGACGCGCGACTGGTGCAGGTGCAATGTGCGATCAGCCCGGGCCTGCCCGGCTTCGCCATCGTCGGCCTGCCTGACAAGGCGGTGTCGGAGGCGCGTGAACGGGTCCGTGCCGCGCTGACCGCCATGGCCATCGCGCTGCCCAGCCAGCGGATCAGCATCAACCTCTCGCCCGCCGACCTGCCGAAGGAAGGCTCGCACTTCGACCTGCCGATCGCGCTGGCGGTGCTGGCCGCGCTGGACATCGTCCCGCACGAGGAGGTCTTGGACCTCGTGGCGCTGGGGGAGCTGTCGCTGGACGGCACCCTCGTCCCCGTCGTCGGCGCCTTGCCCGCCGCCGTGGCCGCCGGGGAGGGCGACCGGTCCCTCATGTGCCCCGCCGCCTGCGGGGCAGAGGCGGCCTGGGTGGACAGCGTCCGGGTGATCGCGCCGGCCTCGCTTGCACAGGCCATAGCCCACCTGACCGGCCGCGCCGTCCTCGACCCCGCCGTGCCGGGCGAGGTGACGCAGGCCAGCGGCGCCCGCTGCCTGTCAGAGGTCAAGGGGCAGGAACGTGCCAAGCGCGGGCTGGAGATCGCGGCCGCCGGTCGGCACCACATGCTGCTGGTGGGCGCGCCCGGGTCGGGCAAGTCGATGCTGGCCGCCCGCATCCCCGGCATCCTGCCGCCGCTGACACCGGTGGAGGCGCTGGAGACCTCGATGATCCATTCGCTGGCCGGGCTGCTGGACGACGGCGGCATTTCCCGCACCCGCCCGTTCCGTGAACCGCATCACACCGCCTCGATGGCGGCCATCGTCGGCGGCGGGCGCGGCGCGAAACCGGGAGAGATCAGTCTGGCCCACAACGGTGTCCTCTTCATGGACGAGTTTCCGGAATATCCGCGCGCCGTGCTGGAAACCCTGCGCCAGCCGATCGAGACCGGAGAGGTCGTCGTCGCCCGCGCCAATGCCCATGTCCGCTATCCCTGCCGCTTCATGCTGGTCGCCGCGGCCAACCCGTGCAGGTGCGGTCATCTGGCGGACGCGGCGCGCGCCTGCGGCCGGGCACCGGTCTGCGGCGAGGATTACATGGGCCGGATCAGTGGCCCGCTGATGGACCGCTTCGACCTGCGGGTCGAGGTGCCGCCGGTGTCCTTCACCGACCTCGGCCTGCCGATGATCGGCGAACCCTCTGCCGCGATCGGCGCCCGCGTCGCCACGGCGCGGCGGGTGCAGGTCGCCCGCTATGCCGATCATCCCGGCATGTGGGCCAATGCCGACGCCCAGGGCGCGGTGCTGGAGGATGTGGCGACGCCGGATGCCGAGGGGCGCGATCTGCTGCTGCGCGTGGCGGAACGTTTCGGCCTGTCGGCGCGCGGCTACCACCGGGTGCTGCGGGTGGCGCGCACCATCGCCGATCTGGACGGGTCAGAGGCGGTGCGCCGCAACCATGTGGCCGAGGCCGTGAGTTTCAGGCTGACTCTGACGAAGGAGGTCTGAGGCGATTTCGGCTGCGCCGAAGCGCGCCGCGCGGGAGTATTTTTGAAAAAGCGAGGACCGCGTGCGTCAGAGCAATGCCATGAAGGCGGGCCAGGCGGCGGGGTCGGCGACGGTCTTGTCCCGGCAGAAGGCATTGCAGAAGCCGAAGGTGCGGCCGTCCATCCGCATCAGGTGCGTGACCGGATCGCCGGAATAGGGGCAGGTGGCATTCTGGGGCGTGCCGGTCTCGACCGCGGTGGCGGGCAGGGGGGCGGGGCCGGGCCAGGGGCGGGGCGGGCCGTCGTGTTCGAAGGCCGCCGCGGCCTTGCCCGCCGCCAGCCCCATCGCGCGCCACCGGCGCAGGGCGGGATCGGCCAGATGCGCCGCGCAATAGGCCCGTGTCACGGGGCCCGTGTCGAATCCGTAATTGGCCAGCCGCACCGCCATCGGCGCGAAGATCGCATCGGCGATGCAGTAGTCGCCGCAAAGCCACGGCCCCTGCGCACCGGTCACGGCGCGGGCGTGCGCCCAGATCGCCTCCAGCCGGGCGCATTCGGCGGCGGCGTCGGCGGGCGGGGTGACGGGCTGATAGCTGCGGTGCAGGTTCAGCGGCCAGGCGCCGCGCAGGGCGCGGAAGCCGCTGTGCATCTCGTTCGCGAGCGTCCGGGCCGTGCCGCGGGCGACCGGATCGCGGGGCCACAGGCCCGCGTCGGGGTAGCGCGTCGCCAGTTCCTCTGCGATGGCCATGCTGTCGGACAGGATCGCGCCGTCCTTTGTCACCATGGTCGGCAAGGTGCGCGCGGGGGCGAGGTCCGTCATCAGCGCGCCGACGCCGTCCTCTGTCGCGGGGTAGAGGACCGTCGTCGCGACATGCGGCGACAGGCCGAAGCGGTCGACCATCAGCCACGCGGCCAGCGACCCGCTGAAGTAGAGGCGGTTGCCGATGTAGAGCCGGTGGGTCATGGCCATGTCCTCATGCCAGATGGTTGATGCGGCCCAGCCGCCAGCCGGCGGCCGTCAGCGTCATGTCGGTGACGCCAAGGGGGTCGATCCGGTGGCGCATGGACTGCGATGCGGTTTCCCTGGTGGCGCGGGGGATCTGGGACATGATCGCCCCCACGTGCGCCACGACGACCAGATGGGCGGGCCGGTGGCGCGCGATGTGGGCGTCGATGGCGGTGCCGACGCGGGCGGTGACGGCGTTCCAGCTTTCGCCCGCGGGGGCCGCGATGTCGCCGGGCTGGTCCCAGAACTGCCGCGACAGCACCGGATCGCGGGCCGCCACGACGTCGCCCGCCAGCCCATCCCACGCACCGAAGTCGATTTCCCGCAGGGCCGGGTCGTGGGGCAGTCGGCGGCGCGGTCCCGCGATGGCATCGGCGGTGGTCACGGCCCGGATCAGGTCGGAGGAGACGATGAGCGCCCCGGCGGGCAGGTAGGCCTGCAGGCGCGCCAGCGCGTCACGGTCCGACAGGTCGGCAGGCACGTCGCGCCAGCCGGTCATCGTCTTCTGGTGGGTCGGGCCGTGGCGCACCAGCCAGAGGGTCGTCATGGCAGGTCGCCCTTCAGTGCCAGCGGCAGGCCGGCCATGACGGCCACCACCCTGTCCGCCTGCCGCGCCAGTCGCTGGTTCAGGTGCCCCTGCGCGGTCCGGAACCGGCGCGACAGGGCGGTGTCGGGGACGATGCCCTGACCGACCTCGTTCGACACGACGACGACGGGGCAGGGGCAGGCGGTCAGGGCCGCCAGCAGACCGTGGCAGGCCAGTTCCACGTCGCGATCCGCCAGCAGGACGTTCGTGAGCCAGAGCGTGACGCAATCGAGGAGCACGATACCGGCGGGAACCTGCGCGGCGAGCGCCGCGGTGGGGTCGAGCGGCGCCTCGACCGTGGTCCAGTCCGGCCCGCGCGCGCTGCGGTGGTCGGCGATCTTGCGTCGCATCTCAGCGTCGAAGGGCTGGGCCGTGGCGATGTAAGTCCTTGGCCGGCCAGTGGATATCACCAGACCTTCCGCATAGGCCGATTTGCCCGAGGCAGCGCCGCCTAGTATGAATGTCAGATGATGCAACATCGTGTGGGAACTTTTCCGCCGCCGTGCGTGTTTCAGTGTCATTGAAACTGCATCGTCGTCCGACACAAGCAGTTCGTGCAATGCTCCAGGGGGATATGACGATGGCTTTTGACGGATTTTCGGATCAGACACTCTCGCGCACGGCGATGAAGGCGGAACTGCTGGACGCCGAAACGGAGCTGCGGCTCGCCTATGCCTGGCGCGACGAGGGGTGCGAGGAAAGCCTGCACCGCCTGATCACCGCCTACATGCGCCTCGCCATTTCCATGGCGGCGAAGTTCAAGCGCTACGGCGCGCCGATGAACGACCTGATCCAGGAAGCGTCCGTCGGGTTGATGAAGGCGGCGGAGAAGTTCGACCCCGACCGCGGCGTCCGCTTTTCGACCTATGCGGTGTGGTGGATCAAGGCCTCGATCCAGGATTACGTGATGCGCAACTGGTCGATGGTCCGCACCGGATCCACCTCCTCTCAGAAATCGCTGTTCTTCAACCTGCGCCGCGTGCAGGCCCGGCTGGAACGTGAGGCCGCCGCCGAGGGGCGCAAGCTGGAAGGCCACATCATGCGCCAGATGATCGCGACCGAGGTCGGCGTGCCGCTGCATGACGTCGAGATGATGGAGGGGCGGTTGTCCGGCTCCGACTTCAGCCTGAACGCCACCCAGTCGTCGGAGGACGAGGGGCGGGAGTGGATCGACGCGCTGGAGGACGATTCGTCGCAGGCCGCCGAGAACGTCGAACTGTCCCACGACAATGCCCGCCTGCGCCAGTGGCTGCTGACGGCACTCGGCGATCTGAACGACCGCGAGCGGTTCATCGTGCGCGAGCGCAAGCTGCGCGACGATCCCCGCACGCTGGAAAGCCTCGGCGTCGAACTGGGGCTGAGCAAGGAGCGTGTGCGCCAGCTGGAAGCCGCGGCCTTCGGCAAGATGCGCAAGAATCTGGAGAGCCAGAGCCGGGAGGTTCTGTCGTTCTTCGCATGATCGCACGCCTTGCGGTTCTGGCGTTGCTGTGCGCCGCGCAAGTCCATGCCGATGTCGGCCCCCTGCCAGGGGCCGACATCTTCGTTCTGGGCGAGGTGCACGACAACCCGGCCCACCACGCGACGCAGGCCGGCATCGTGGCGCAGGTCCAGCCGAAGGCGCTGGTGTTCGAGATGCTGACACCGGCACAGGCCGCGGCCGCCATGACCGTCGACCGGACTGATGCGGACGCCATCGCCGCAGCGACGGACTGGGCCGACAGCGGCTGGCCCGATTTCGCGATGTATGCACCGATCTTCGCCGCGGCCCCCGGGGCCGCGATCGTGGGCGCCGCCGTGCCGCGGGACGACCTGATGCGCGCCATGACGGACGGGGCCGCCGCCGTCAGCACCGTTCCCGTGCCGCAGCTGGCAAAGGCGCAGCTGGCCATGCTGTCGCAGGAACAGGCAGAGGCGCATTGCGGCGCCCTGCCGCCCGAGATGCTGCCGGGCATGGTCGAGGCACAGCGCCTGCGCGACGCCGCTTTCGCCGGCGCCACCCTGTCCGCCTTCGATGCGACGGGCGGGCCGGTTGTGCTGATCACCGGGACCGGACACGCGCGGACGGACGTGGGCGTGCCGGCGGCCCTGCGGCTGGCGCGGCCCGACCTGACCGTCTGGGCTTTGGGCCAGACCGAGGGTGCGGCAGAGGCGGGCGCCCCGTTCGACGCGGTCGCGGTCACGGATGCGACCGATCGTCCCGACCCCTGTGCGGTCTTCACGCAATAGCCCGTTGTTGTCATCCCCCCGGCCGCCGCCTACATCTGGGGCCAACCAAGGGGGCCTGACATGCTGCACGACAAGCGCATCCTGCTGATCATCGGCGGCGGCATCGCGGCCTACAAGACGCTGGAGCTGATCCGCTTGCTGCGCACCGCGGGGGCCGCGGTGACGCCGGTGATGACGCGGGCGGCGGCGGAATTCGTGACGCCGCTGAGCGTATCGGCATTGGCGGGCGAGAAGGTCTATACCGACCTCTTCGACCTGACTGACGAGGCAGAAATGGGGCATATTCAGCTGAGCCGCGTCGCCGACCTGATCGTGGTCGCCCCGGCGACGGCGGACCTGATGGCCAAGGCCGCGCAGGGGCTGGCCGGCGATCTGGCCAGCACGCTGCTGCTGGCGACGGACACGCCGGTGTTGATGGCCCCCGCGATGAACGTGCGGATGTGGGACCACCCGGCGACGCAGCGCAACCTTACAAGGCTGCAAGGCGACGGCGTGACCTTCGTCGGTCCCGACGTGGGCGACATGGCCTGCGGCGAGCATGGTCCGGGACGTCTGGCAGAGCCTGCGGCGATCCTGAGTGCGATCGGGGCGCGGCTGACGGGCGGGCCGCTGGCGGGGCGGCATGTCATCGTGACCTCTGGCCCGACGCACGAGCCGATCGATCCGGTGCGCTATATCGCGAACCGGTCGTCGGGGGCGCAGGGGACGGCGATCGCCCGCGCGCTGGTGCGGCTGGGGGCGGATGTGACCTTTGTCACCGGTCCGGCGACGGTGGCTCCCCCAGAGGGGGTGACGGTGAAGCGGGTCGAGACGGCGCTGCAGATGCAGGACGCGGTGCTGGCGGCCATGCCGGCACAGGCCGCCGTCTTTGCCGCCGCCGTCGCCGACTGGCGGGTGGCAACTGCGGGGGCGCAGAAGATGAAGAAGACGGTGGACGGGCTGCCGGCGCTGGATCTGGTCGAGAACCCGGACATCCTCGCCGCCGTGTCGGCCCCCGGGCCGCAGCGACCCCGTCTGGTCGTGGGCTTCGCGGCAGAGACGCAGGACGTCACGCGGCTGGCCACCGAGAAGCGCCTGCGCAAGGGCTGCGACTGGATTGTGGCGAATGATGTGTCCGACGGGACCGGGATCATGGGCGGGACAGAGAATGCGGTGACGCTGATCACCGCAGATGGGGCCGAGGACTGGCCGCGCATGGGCAAGGACGCGGTGGCGGACCGTCTGGCGCAAAGGCTGGCCGAGGCACTGGCATGAGCGCCGGAGCCTCCGGCGGGAGCATTTGCGGAAAAAGCGAGGACGTGCCCGTCGAGGCGGACGCCGTGCGGATTGCCGTTGCATACGAGGACGGCGCCGACCGAAGTGTACCGCTGCCGGACTATCAGACCGCGGGCGCGGCGGGCGCGGACGTCCGTGCCAATCTGGGTGCGGCAGATCGGAGGGCAGGTCTTTTGCTGCGCCCCGGCGCGCGCGCGCTGGTGCCGACGGGGCTGCGTCTGGCGATCCCGAAGGGGTTCGAGGTGCAGGTCCGGGCACGGTCGGGGCTGGCGCTGCGGCACGGCCTTGCGCTGGTGAACGCGCCGGGGACCATCGACAGCGATTATCGCGGACCGCTGGGGGTGCTGGTCGTCAACCTTGGCGCGGACCCCTTTACCGTGACCCACGGGATGCGGATCGCGCAGCTGGTGGTGGCGCCGGTGGTGCGGGCGGATTTCGGGCTGGCCGATCTGGACGACACGGCGCGCGGGGCGGGCGGTTTCGGATCGACGGGTCTGTCGGCATGATCATGGTCGGTTTCCTGATCGCCGTGATCTGGGGCGTCGGTGCCGCGATGAAGGCGCCGCGGCGCGCCCGCTGGATCATGGTCGGCATCCTGATGGCGGCGGTGATCGCGGCGCAGCTGGTGCTGCCGGACGGCCACCCGTTGCGCGCCGCCACGGGCGGCGATGCGCGGCTGTGGCTGCTGCTTTTGGGGTTGGCGGCCGTCGTCTGGGGCTATGCCGCGGTGCTGCGCGCGGTGAAGGCGCGGGTCAGGCCCGTGGCGGCCGCGGGCCCCGACGTCATCGCGGCGGACGAGCTGACCCGCTATGCCCGCCACATCATGCTGCGCGAGGTCGGCGGCACCGGGCAGCGTGCGCTGCGAAACGCCCGCGTGCTGGTGGTGGGGGCCGGCGGGCTGGGGTCGCCGGCGCTGCTGTATCTTGCGGCGAGCGGGGTCGGCACCATCGGCGTGATCGACGACGACCGCGTCGACCTGAGCAACCTGCAGCGGCAGGTGATCCACCGCGACGACGGGCGCGGGCTGCCCAAGGTGCAGTCGGCGATGCAGGCGATGCTGGCGCTGAACCCGCATGTCACCGTCCGCCCCTACGACCGACGCCTGACAGAAGAGATCGCGGCCGATCTGATCGCGGACTACGATCTGGTGCTGGACGGCTGCGACAACTTCGATACGCGCTACCTCGTGAACCGCGTCTGCGTCGCCGCGGGCGTGCCGCTGATCGCCGCGGCCCTGACCCAGTGGGAGGGGCAGATCAGCCTTTACGATCCGGCGCGGGGGACGCCCTGTTATGCCTGTGTCTTTCCCGACCGGCCGGCCCCCGGGCTCGTGCCGACCTGCGCCGAGGCGGGGGTGATCGGCCCGCTGCCCGGGGTCATGGGGTCGATGATGGCGGTCGAGGCGGTGAAGGCGCTGACCGGGGCAGGGGCGGGACTCGGCGGGCGGCTGATGATCTACGACGCGCTTTACGCCGAAACGCGGATCGTACAGGTGCCCGCGCGCGCGGACTGCACGGTCTGCGGCGGGCGGGGCTTGAAGACGGCGGCCCCCCGGGCCAAGGTCTGATCCGGACAACCAGAGGGGACCGCCGACATGAAACACCCGATGATACTCGCGGCCGCCCTGTGCGCCGTGACCGCCACCGCCGCCGCGGCGCAGGACGCCCTGCCGGACCTGGGCGGGCGCGACGTGACCGTCGCGACGGAAAATGCCTATCCGCCGTTGCAGTTCGTGCAGGGCGGCACCGCCGTCGGCTGGGAATACGATGCCATGGCCGAGATCGCGCAGCGCCTGAACATGACCGTCACCTACGAGACCACGAGCTGGGACGCGATGATTCCCGCCATCTCCGAAGGGCAGTACGACATCGGCATGACCGGGATCACGATCCGCGCCGACCGGGCGGAGGTCGTCGATTTCTCCGACCCCTACATGACCTCTGAAATGGTGATGCTGGTGCGCGGTGACGAGGAGCGGTTCACCGACGCCGCGAGTTTCGCCGCCGATCCCGACCTGCTGATGGCGGCCCAGCCGGGCACGACGCCGTTCTACGTCGGCGTCTACGACGTGCTTGACGGCGACGAGGCCAATCCCCGCATCCGCACGATGGAAACCTTCGGTGCGACCGTGCAGGCGCTGCGCGCGGGCGACGTGGACCTTGTGCTGACCGACGGCACCGCAGGGCAGGGGTATGTCGACGCGTCCGACGGCGGGCTGAAGATCGTGGGCGAGAAGCTGGGGACCGAGGATTTCGGCTTCATCTTTCCCAAGGGGTCCGATCTGGTGGCGCCGGTCAACGCGGCCATCGCCGCGATGAAGGCGGACGGCACGCTGGAGGCGCTGAACAAGACCTGGTTCCTCGACTTCAAGATGGGCGAATGAGGCTTTGACGTCCGACCGCGACTTTCCCTACTGGCTGGTCGCGGTCGTCCTGATCGGCGCCGCCCTGTTCGCCGGGGTCCTGCTGGACCCGGCGTCCCGCGACGTGCTGGGCACCTTGGTGCAGGGCGTGCGGACCACGGTCTTCGTCACGCTGGTCAGCTACGCCATGGCCTGCGCGCTGGGTCTGGGGCTGGCGCTGATGGCCGGATCGCGCTGGATCGTCCTGCGTCAGACCGCGCGGTTCTACGTCGAGGTGATGCGCGGCATCCCGATCCTCGTCCTGCTGCTTTACGTCGCTTTCGTGCTGGCCCCCGCGGCGGTCGCGGGCTGGAACGCGCTGGGCCTGCCGGAGGCGCGGACGCGGGATTTTCCCCTGCTCTGGCGGGCGATCATCGCGCTGTTCTTGGCCTATTCCGCCTTTCTGGCCGAGGTCTTTCGCGCCGGGCTGCAGTCGGTCGATGCGGGCCAGATCGAGGCGGCGCGGGCCCTTGGCCTGTCGCGCTGGCCGCGCTTCCGGTTCATCGTCTGGCCACAGGCGCTGCGGACGATCCTGCCCCCTCTGGGCAACGATTTCGTCGCGATGGTCAAGGATTCTTCGCTCGTCAGCGTGCTGGGGGTGGCGGACATCACGCAGCTGGGCAAGGTGATCGCCGCCGGCAACTTCCGCTATTTCGAGACCTACAACGTCGTGGCGCTGGTCTATCTGACGATGACGATATCGCTCTCGCTTTTTCTGCGCCGGTTCGAGAGGGGGCGGCGTCGGGTTTGAGTATTTGGGAAAAAAGCGAGGACGGGGCCGCGCGGGATGATGAATGCCGGTTTATCGGGGCGGATGATGCGGGGGGCGGTAGCACTTTGCCGGATGCGGGCCTAGGTTGAGCGGCAAAGGAGACTTGCCATGACCAACCCGCTGCTGTCCGACTGGGATACGCCCCACGCCCTGCCGCCCTTCGATGCGATCGAGGATGCGCATTTCGCCCCGGCCGTCGATGCGGCGCTGGCCGAGGCGCGGGCCAACATCGCGGCCATCGCCGACAACACGGAGGCGCCGACCTTCGCCAACACGATCGAAGCCTTCGAACGGGCCGAGGCGTCGCTGAGCCGCGTGCTGGGCGTGTTCTATGGCGTGGCGGGGGCCGACAGCAATCCGGCGCGCGAGGCGCTGCAGCGCCACTTCTCGCCGCTGCTGAGCGCCTTCGGCTCCGAGGTCACGGCGAATGCGGCCCTGTTTGCCAGGATCGAGGATCTGTGGCAGCGGCGCGACGACCTTGACCTGACCGCCGAGCAGGCGCGGGTGCTGATGCTGACCCGGCGCGGCTTCGTGCGGCAGGGGGCGCAGCTGACGGGGGCGGCGGCGGACCGGCTGCGTGACGTGAAATCGCGGCTGGCGGTGCTGGGGACGCAGTTCACCCAGAACCTGCTGGCGGACGAACGCGACTGGTTCATGCCGCTGGCCGAGGACGATCTGGCCGGCCTGCCGGAGTTCGTCGTCGACGCCGCGCGGGCGGCGGGCGAGGCGGGGGATCACGGCGGCCCCGTCGTCACCCTGTCGCGGTCGCTGATCGTGCCGTTCCTGCAGTTCTCGCCCCGCCGCGACCTGCGACAGCGGGCCTATGACGCCTGGACCGCCCGCGGCATGAACGGCGGCGCCACCGACAACCGGGCGCTGGCGGCGGAAACGCTGGCCCTGCGTGCCGAGCGGGCCGACCTTCTGGGCTACGACAGCTTTGCCGACTACAAGCTGGAAACCGAGATGGCGGGCACGCCCGGGGCCGTGCGCGACCTGCTGATGCAGGTCTGGCAGCCCGCCAAGGCGGCGGCAGAGGCCGATTCCGTCAAGCTGACCGCCATGATGCACGCCGATGGCGTGACCGGCCCGCTGGAGCCGTGGGACTGGCGCTATTATTCCGAGCGGCGGCGGCAGGCGGAACATGATCTGGATGAGGCGGCGCTGAAGCCCTACCTGCAGCTCGACCGAATGATCGCGGCGAGCTTCGACTGCGCCACCCGTCTGTTCGGGCTGGAGTTCGAGGCCTTCGAAGGGCCGGTCTATCACCCGGACGTGCGGCTGTGGAACGTGACGCGGTGCGGCAAGCATGTGGCGGTCTTCGTCGGCGATTATTTCGCCCGCAGTTCCAAGCGGTCGGGCGCCTGGTGCATGGCGATGCGCAGTCAGCACCGGATGGCGGGCGACGTGGCCCCCATCGTGGTCAACGTCTGCAACTTCGCCAAGCCGGCGAAGGGCAAGCCCGCGCTGCTGTCCTACGACGACGCGCGGACGCTGTTCCACGAATTCGGCCACGCCCTGCACCAGATGCTGTCCAATGTGACCTACGAATCGATCTCCGGCACCTCGGTCGCGCGGGACTTCGTCGAGCTGCCGAGCCAGTTGTACGAGCACTGGCTGGAGGTGCCGGAGGTGCTGCAGACCTTTGCCACCCACGCGGTCACGGACGAGGCGATGCCGCAGGAGATGCTGGAGCGGATGCTGGCGGCGGCGACCTACGACATGGGGTTCCAGACCGTGGAATACATCGCGAGCGCCCTTGTCGATCTGGAATTCCATGCGGGCGACGCCCCCACCGATCCGATGCAGCAGCAGGCCGAGATCCTCGAGGATCTGGGCATGCCACACGCCATCGGCATGCGCCACGCGACGCCGCATTTCGCCCATGTCTTCGCCGGCGACGGCTATTCCAGCGGCTACTACAGCTACATGTGGTCAGAGGTCATGGACGCCGATGCCTTCGCCGCCTTCGAGGAGGCGGGCGATCCCTTCGATCCGGCGCTGGCGCAGCGGCTGGAGGAGACGGTGCTGTCCTCCGGCGGGTCGGTGGATGCGGCGACGCTCTATCGGGATTTCCGCGGGCGGATGCCGGGGGTCGAGGCGCTGCTGAAGGGGCGCGGGCTGGCGGCCTGACCGGTCAGCCCTGCCGGTGGCGCTCGGCGGCCTCGAGAATCAGGCGCATCTCGTCCGCGAGGCTCGCCTCGATCGCGAAGGCGCCCGAGGCGTCGCCCACGCCGGGGTCTTCTTCCGGCACCTGCACCTCCGACTTGTCGCGCAGCCATTGGCGGACCGCGGGATCGGCGGCCTGCACGAGGCGCGCCAGCACCTGCCGCTGGGCCATCAGCCGGCCCTCGAGGGATTCGGGTGTCACTTTCATCGCAGCCTCCGTTGCTGGGGTCACAACGTGCCAGCGGTCGGTGCGTTCCGTGTCAGGCCTGCGGATCGTCGGGATGTTTCTGGACGCCGACCGGGTCCTTGTGGATCAGCACGTCGGCGCGTGGATAGGCCCGCAGGATCGCCCGGCGCAGGGCGGCGCCGATGGCATGGGCCTTGTCCAGCGACTGATCGCCGTCCAGTTCGATATGCAGGTTCACGAAGACCCGGCTGCCGGCGCGGCGGGTCTTGAGGTCGTGGAACCCGCGCACACCGTCGAAGTCGCGGGCGATGGCGGCGATCCCCGCGATCATCGCCGGGTCCGCCTGCCGGTCCATCAGCGCGTCCCATGCGCCCTTGCCGATCCGCAGGGCGCCGACCGCCAGCAGCAGCGCCGCCCCCAGCGCCACGATGCTGTCGACCTGTGCCAGTCCCAGCGCCGACGAGGCCCAGAGTGCGAGGATCGCGCCCACGTTGGGGATCAGGTCGCCGAGGTAGTGCAGACTGTCGGCCTTCACCACCGGGTTGTCGGTGCGCGCGGCGACGCGCCGCTGCCAGATCACCAGTCCCAGCGTCAGCACGATCGAGAAGACGACGATGGCGATACCGCTGACCTCGTTGCGGGGCAGGGCGGCATCGCCCTGCCACAGCCGCCAGAGCGCCGCGAAGGCGATCACGCCGGAGGAGATCAGGATGATCAGCGATTGCGCAAGCGCGGCCAGATCCTCTGCCGAGGTGTGGCCGAAATTGTGGTCGTCATCGGCGGGCTTGGCGGCATAGGCGATGGCGGCCAGCGCCCCCAGCGACATCATCAGGTCCATCGCCGAATCCGCCAGGGTCGCCGCGATGGCCAGCGATCCGGTCTGCCCGAAGGCCCAGAGCTTCGCCACCACGAGTGACAGCGCCACGGCGCAGGACAGAAGCCCGGCGGACAGGTTCAGGCGGTTGTGGGTCTGGTCGGTCATGGCACGGTCCTAGCGCAGTCCGGGCGGCGCCGAAAGCCTCACTCCGCGTCGTCGACACCCCAAAGGACGGAGCGGTGCGCCCAGCCGGTATAGCCGCCGGCGGTCAGTTCGCACCAGTCGCCGTCGCATTCGCCAAGGCGCGCGATGACGTTCTGTTCCAGTTCCGCGCGTTCCGTGGCGGTGTCCGACGGCTTGGTGCGCAGGGCCAGCCGGTCCTGATCCACGATGACGGTGCGGACGCCGGACAGCATGGTGTAATGCACCCAGCCCCCCTGACCGTCGCGGTCGACGACCCGGCGCCAGTGGCCGTATTCGGCCACCACCTGCAACGGCATGTCGCGACGCTTGAAGACCCAGTCGATGCGGTGCGTCAGGCTGGGGCCGCGGCGGACGTTCGCCTCTTTCGCCTTCAGGCTGACGTAGCGGGGCAGGGGCAGGTTCGTTTCCGGCCCCACGTCGGGCGCCGTGAAACTGGCAGAGGTCGCGGCGGCCACGTCCATCGTCTCTGGCGTCGCGTCCTGCGCGGCCAGCGGTGCGGACAGGGTCAGCGACACCAGCATGCAAAACGTCCGGACGAAAGTCATGAAAAGCCCCGATCTGCCTGACGGGCGCGATGGTTCTTGTGCCGCGCGTCCCTGACTGGCAACCTGCCATCTACGACGAAGATTGGAAAGTGCCGGAGGAGGGCCGATGCCGGGGAAGAAGCTGAGTGTTGTCGTGACGCGACGGTTGCCGCCCGCGGTCGAGACCCGGATGACGGAACTGTTCGACGTGACCCTGTCGCCCGACGACGTCCCCATGACCCGAGAGGCGCTGGCCACCGCCCTGCAGGACACCGACGTGCTGGTGCCGACGATCACCGACCAGATCGACGCGCGGCTGCTGGCACAGGCGGGCGACCGGCTGAAGCTGATCGCCCATTACGGCGCCGGGGTGGACAACATCGACGTGGCGACGGCGCGGCAGCGCGGCATTCTGGTGTCGAACACGCCCGGCGTGCTGACCGACGACACCGCGGACATGACCATGGCCCTGATGCTGAGCGTGCTGCGCCGCATCCCGGAAGGCATGCGCATCGCCCAGTCCGACGACTGGTCCGGCTGGTCGCCCACCGCGATGCTGGGCGGGCGGATCGCGGGGCGGCGGCTTGGCATCCTCGGCATGGGGCGGATCGGGCAGGCGGTGGCGCGGCGGGCCCGCGCCTTCGGCATGCAGATCCACTACCACAACCGCAAGCGCCTGCGGCCGGAGCTGGAGGCGCCGCTGGAAGCGACCTACTGGGACAGCCTCGACCAGATGGTAGCGCGGATGGACGTGATCTCTGTCAACTGTCCGCACACGCCATCCACCTTTCACCTGATGAACGCCCGCCGGCTGAAGCTGATGAAGCCGCAGGCCGTCATCGTGAACACCAGCCGCGGCGAGGTCATCGACGAGAACGCCCTGACCCGGATGCTGCGCGCGGGAGAGATCGCAGGCGCTGGCCTCGACGTGTTCGAGCGCGGGCACGAGATCAATCCCCGGCTCAAGGCATTGCCCAACGTGATCCTGCTGCCGCACATGGGGTCCGCCACGGTGGAGGGGCGCGTCGAGATGGGAGAGAAGGTGCTGATCAACATCAAGACCTTTGCCGACGGCCACAGGCCCCCGGATCTGGTCGTTCCCGGCCAGCTTTAGCCCGCAGGATTGACCCCGGCGCGATATGCGCCACTTCAGCACGAAAGCGAATAGGAGTGACGACGATGAAGAAGATACTGATGTCCGCGGCGGGTCTTGCGGCCCTCGCGGCCTGTGCCGCGCCGGTGCCGATGAACAACGCGGTCAGTCCGGCACCGCTGGTGATTCCCGTGGCGCCGGAACCTGCAGTGGTGCCGCCGCCCGCGCCGGTCACGACATCGTCCCTCGACGGTCCCGCCGCCGCGCCGACGCCCCTGCCGTCCACCAACGGCATGGCGCCGCCCCCGGTCGAGATCGGTGTCGTCGGCCCGGTGCCCGAGGAACTGCCGACCTTCACGCCCACGCCCGCAGCGACGACTCCGCTGGGCGGATCCTCGGCCCCGCTGGTCATGGACGAAGATATGTAAGTCGGCTCGCGCGGCCGGCGTCAGACGTCAGGCCGCGCGCGGTGCGTCGCGGGATGCGGCGCAGGCAGACGGATTCAGTCCGCACGCTCCATCAGCGTCATGTAGTTCATGCTGGAAAACCGCAACATGTCGTTGTCGGCGCGGCCTGCGACGGGTTCGGGCGACATGCAGCCACCCAATGCCATCAATGCAGCCACCGCAAGAAGCGTGGTGCGTGTCATACTGCTCTCCTCAAATCCGCATCTGACGTGCGGTATCTGCCATCATAACGGATGCGCGGCGGTTTGGATCCCCGCTTCCGCGCGCTGCGGCCCATTCGGGCCGCAACGTGTCAAAAATACAAAACAGGTCAAGAAGTGCGCCGGGAATGTGGCGTGAACAAGGCGGACCGCCGGGGCCTCAGCGATAGACCTCATCCTCTGTCGGGAAGGCGCGGGCCTTCACGTCCTCGGCGTAGCGCTTGACGGAGTCCTCGATCATCGGACCCAGCTGGCCATAGACCTTGACGAATTTCGGCGTCCAGGGATTCAGGCCCAGCATGTCCTCCAGCACGAGGATCTGGCCGTCGCAGTCCGCGCTGGCCCCGATCCCGATGGTGGGAATCGCGACTTCCTTGGTGATCTGCGCCGCCAGCGGCTCCACCATGCCCTCCAGCACGACGGCGAAGGCGCCGGCCTCGGCCACGGCGCGGGCATCCGCGCGGTGCGCGTCCCAGGTCGCCTCGTCCCGGCCCTGCGTCTTGAAGCCCCCCATGACGTGGGACGACTGCGGCGTCAGGCCGGTGTGGGCCATGACGGGAATCCCGCGTTCCACCAGAAAGTGGATCGTCTCTGCCATGCGAGCGCCACCTTCCAGCTTCACCGCGCCGCAACCGGTTTCCTTCATCACCGTCGCTGCGTTGCGGAAGGCGACGTTCGGGCTTTCCTCGTAGGTGCCGAAGGGCATGTCGACGACGATCAGCGCCTTCTTGGTGCCGCGCACGACGGCCTTGCCGTGCATGATCATCAGGTCCATCGGCACGCCGACGGTGCTTTCCATGCCGTGCATCACCATGCCGAGGCTGTCGCCCACGAGGATGAAATCCGCATACCTGTCCACGATGGCCGCGGTATGCGCGTGGTAGGAGGTCAGCGAGACGATGGGATCGCCACCCTTGCGGTTGCGGATCTGCGGCACGGTCAAGCGGCGGACTTTTTCGGTCTGGGTGCTCATGGGGTCACTTCCTTCTGGTCGATCAGCAAGACCTCCCCGAACCGGGCCGAGATCATGATGCCGATGGGGGCGGTGGGATCGCCGGTCGCGGCGGTGAAATCCGCCACGTTGACGATGTCGAGGCCGGTCAGCGTCGCGCGCGGTTCGTCCGACAGGATATCATGGATCGCCTGCGCCGCCTCCTCCACGGTGCCGCCATGGCGGACCGTGTCCTCGGCGGCGCGCAGGGCGCGGTGCAGGACGGGGGCCGCTGCGCGGTCGCCGGGGGTCAGCCGCACGTTGCGCGACGACATGGCAAGGCCGTCCGCCTCTCGCACCGTGGGCACGCCGTGAATCGCTGTGGGGATGAACAGGTCGGCCACCATGCGCCGGATCACCGCCAGCTGCTGATAGTCCTTTTCCCCGAAATAGGCCGCGTCGGCGCCGACGATGTTGAACAGCTTCGTCACCACCGTCGCCACGCCACGGAAATGCCCGGGCCGGACGGCGCCGTGGTAGGCCTGCGCCAGACCCACCGTCTCGACCACCGTCTGGTCGCCGGGGGGATACATGACGCCCGCATCGGGCATGAAGACCGCGGCCACGCCGGCCGCGCGCAGCATCGCCAGATCGGCCTCTTCCGTGCGCGGATAGGTCTCAAGGTCGGCGGGATTGCCGAACTGGGTCGGATTGACGAAGATCGTCGCGACGACGGAAGGATGATCCGCCCTTGCCGCCGCGACCAGCGCCATGTGGCCCGCGTGCAGCGCGCCCATGGTCGTCACCAGCCCGACGCTGCCCGCGCGGCGCAGGTCGGCCACGGCGGCGCGCACCTCGGCCACGGTCTTGCAGATCAGCATGGATGCACCCCCCTGTTCACCGGGCCGTTCTAGGCCACGGCATCGGCCATGTCACGCCTCGCGCGCGACCCGCAACGCCGACAGCTTTGGCCCCGGAATGTCGCAGCGCAGACTGACCTCCACCACCGTGTCGGGCCCCTTGACCAGCCCCCGCTTGACCCGGTTGGTGCGGAACGCCGCGACCGTCGCGGTGGCAGGCACATAGATCCACGGTCCCCGCGTCGCGGCCCGGCGCGTCGCGGCGCCGGAGTTGATCGGCGCGAGGTCGAGGTGATCCGCATAGTCATCGAACAGGCCGCCCGCGTCGATCTCCAGCACCGCCAGATCGGCATCCGCGCCGAAGCTGTCGATGTAGCTTTGCCGCATCTGGCGCGGCCAGAAGAACACCCGCTCGTCCAGCTGCATCGCCCAGGCCTTCAGGCTGCCGGACGACAGAAAGGCGGCGGCCTGCGTCTTGCCCGCCAGCAGGGGGCGCTGGTGGTTCAGTGTCATCGGCCCCGCGCGTGCGACGATGGTCTCCGTATCCTTGCGCAGGGCCACGTCCTCTGGCGCGAACCCCGCCTGCCGGGCTGCCTCTGCCGGTCGCAGCAGACCCCGCCCCGCGATCCCGGCCAGATTGGACTTCAACGTCACGTGAAAGACACGGGGCCCGACCAGCCGGATGAAATCGTCGCGGTTCATGGGCTTAGGCTTCCTCTGCTCAGACGGTCCAACATTCTGCGCCACGCCCCGCAAAGCAAGCGGTCATTGTCCGGCGCGTCGCATTCAGACCCGATTGAGTCGGCTGGTTCTTTCCACGGCCTGCGCTTTCCACCAGATTGCGGACACGTCATCAGCCGGGGAATCGCACATGAAGACCAACGTCAAGGCACTCGTCATCGGGGGCGGTGCCGTCGGCACCTCGATCGCCTATCACCTGGCAAGGGCCGGCTGGGACGACGTGATGATGCTGGAACGCGACGAGCTCACCTCCGGCTCCACCTGGCACGCGGCGGGCCTCTTGCCCTATTTCAACATGAGCTTCGCCACGACCCACATCCACGACTACTCCATCCGCTTCTACAAGACGCTGGAGGAGGAGACGGGCCTGAACGCCGGCTTCGCCGTGGTCGGCAACCTGCGCATGGCCCAGACGGACGAGCGGATGGAGGAATACCAGCTCTACGCCTCGACCGCGGAGACCTGCGGCGTGCCCTACGTCTTCATGACGCCGGAGGAGATCAAGGCGCGCTGGCCCCTGATCCGCACCGAGGATCTGAAGGGCGCGCTCTATCACAACACCGACGGTTACATTAACCCCGCCGACGTCACGATGGCGATGGCCAAGGGCGCGCGCCAGCGCGGCGTGATGATCGAGCGTCGCTGGCAGGCAGATGCCTTTCACTGGACCGGCGAAGCCTGGGAGGTCACGGCGACGAAGATGGTCGAGAAGGGCGGCAACCTCGTGCCCTCTGACGAGCAGATCGTCATCACCGCCGAACACGTCGTCACGGCCTCCGGCAACCACGCGCAGCGCACGGCAAAGATGCTGGGCATCAAGATCCCGGCGATCCCCGTCGAACACCAGTTCATCGTCATGGACCGCGATCCGGCGCTGGTCGAATACCGCAAGGACAACCCGGAACACCCGGTGATCCGCGACGCCGACGCGCAAAGCTACGTCCGAGAGGAGCGGGGCGGCTGGATCCTCGGCGTCTACGAGAAAAACGCGCCGGCGCGGTTCGAATACGGCGTCCCCGACAGCTTCCGCGCGGATCTGTTCGAACTCGACCTCGACCGGATCGAGGATCAGTACATGGCGATGAACCACCGCATCCCCTCGGCCGAGGATTGCGGGTTGAAGAACGACTTCAACGGCCCGATCTGCTACACCCCCGACGGCAACCCGCTGGTCGGCCCGGCGCCGGGTCTGCGCAACATGTGGCTGGCCGAAGGCTTCTCCTTCGGGATCACCGCCGCTGGCGGCACCGGCTACTACCTCGCGCAGATGATGGTGGACGGCGAGGCCGAGATCGACATGGCATCGCTCGACCCCAAGCGCTACGGCCCGTGGATGACGACCGAATGGGCGGCGCGCAAGAACGAGGAAGCCTACGAGCACGTCTACATCCTGCACCACCCGGACGAGGAACGCCCCGCCTGCCGCCCGCTGCGCTGCTCGCCCGCCTACGACCGGCAAAAGGCCCGCGGCGCCCAGTTCGGCCTCGTGAACGGCTGGGAACGCCCCAACTACTTCGGCCCTGTCGACGCGCCCGAAAGCTTCGACCACGACATCCGCTCCTTCCGTCGCGGCGCATGGTGGCAATACGCGGTAGAGGAGGCCAGGGCGATCCGCCAGAACGTCGGCCTGATCGACGCCACCGCCTTTGCCAAGCACCGCGTCAGCGGGCCGGGCGCCACCGCCTTCCTCGACCGCTTCACCACCAACAAGCTGCCCAAGGTCGGCCGCATCAACCTGACCTACGCCCTGACCGCCCAGGGCACGACGCGCACGGAATACACCATCGTGCGACTGGCAGAGGACGATTACTACCTCGTCTCCGCCGGGGCATGGCATGCCTATGACGAGGATTATCTCTACAAGGCCATCGCCGACGCCGAACCCGCCGTGGGGCGCATCAACGTCGAGGATGTCACCACGAAATACGGCGTCTTTGCCATCGCCGGTCCCAAGGCCCGCGCCGTGCTGCAGTCCGTCATCAAGGACGCCGACCCCGCCACCGCGCTCTCGAACAAGCGGTTCCCCTGGCTGTCCGCGCGGCAGATCGAGCTTGGCATGTGCCCGGTCAACGCGATCCGCGTCGCCTATACGGGCGAACTCGGCTGGGAACTGCATCATCCGATCGAGATGCAGAACTACCTCTTCGACCTGCTGGAAAAGGCGGGTGAGGCGCACGACATGAAGCTCGTCGGCGCCCGCGCCCAGAACTGGCTCCGGCAAGAGAAATCCTACCGCGCCTTCGGCACCGAACTGGGCCGCGACGCCACCCCGATGGAAGCCGACCTTCCCCGCTTCGTGGACCTGACCAAGGATTTCCACGGCAAGGACGCGATGCAGGCCAAGGGCATCCGGTCGACATGCGTCACCCTGCTGATCGACGGCCCTGCCGACGCCGACCCCTGGGGCCGCGAGGTGCTCTACGCCGGCGACACCCGCGTCGGGCGTCTGACCTCCGGCGGCTATTCGGTGCATTTCGGCAAGAGCATCGGGATGGGCTACGTCCACCCCGACCACGCCGCCGTCGGCACCAGGCTGCAGGTCAAGATGTTCGACGCACTCTGGCCCTGTGAAATCGTCGAGGATTCACCCTACGACCCGCAGAACGCCACGATCCGTCAGGACGGCTGATCCGCCCTACATCTGGCCGGATAAGCCCCCGGGGGGAGTCCGCCGTGGCGGACGGGGGGCTGCGCCCCCCTCTCCGATTTTTCTAGAAAAATCGGCCCCGTCCTCACCGTTTGCGCCGCTGCCGGAACCGTTCGGCCCGGCGGCGCAACCGGATGATCGCGCCCGACACCGGGCGGCGCAGCACGGGCACGTCGACCGCCAGCAGCAGCAGGCCCACGGGGATCATCCACAGGCCGAAGACCGGCAGGATCGCCAGCAGGCCGCCAAGGATGAAAAGCACCCCCACCGGCACCCGCACCAGCGCCCATCCGGGGCGGCTGATCCGTTGCAGCAGGGCGCCCGCACGCGGGTAATCCCGGCGCAGACGCGCGAACTGGCGTTGCAGGCGGTGGCTCTCTCGGGTGGGCTGTGGCTGTGTCATGACAGGCAGATGGCAGGTCCCGGGGAATCGTCAAGGGGCGCCTGCGCCGGTTCGCCGCGGGACCGTGACAAACCGCCCACTGCCGGCGCGCGGGGCGTCAGCCGAAGCGCGCCGGCGACAGGGCGCGGGCGAGGTCGGCACCGATCTCTGGCACCCGCCCGGCCACGACATCCGCGATCAGCGCCGAGGCGGCGGGCGCGGTCTGGAAGCCATAGCCGCCCTGTCCCGCGCACCAGACGAAGGACGGCGCATCCACCGCCCGGCCCAGCACCAGCTGCCGGTCTGGCGCGAATGTCCGCAAGCCCGCCCAGGTGGCGATCGGGCGCGTCACCTCCGGCGTGACGTAGTCCTGATAGCGGTACAGCCCCTCGGCCAGCGTCATGTCGTCGGGATAGGCGTCGTGGGGATCGACGGGCTCCTCCTCGGCCGGAGAAACGAGCAGCGCGCCCGCATCGGGCTTGGCGTACCAGCGCTCTCCCGGGCCGAACATCATCGGCCAGCCGCGCAGGTCGTGCCCGCCGGGGGCCGCCAGCCGCGCCATCGACCGGCGCATCGGCTGCAGGCCCAGCGTCCTGACGCCCGCCATCGCCGCGACCTGATCGGCCCAGGCCCCCGCCGCGTTGACCAGTATTGACGCGGTCACGTCGCCCTGCGGCGTGATCACCCGCCAGCCGTCGCCTTCGCGCGCGATCGCGCTGACGCGCGAGGCCGCCATCAGCGTGCCGCCGTTCCCACGCATCTCGCGCAGGAAGTTCTGCATCAACAGTTCCGTGTCGATGTCCCAAGCATCCGCATGATACCCGGCCCGGTCCGCGTGATCCGACAGGATCGGCACCAGCTCGCGCGCCTCGTCGGTCGAAATCTCCTCCAGCCCCATATGCGCCAGATCGGCCGCGAAGGCGGCGCGGTCGTCGGCGCTGCCCAGCAGCAGCAATCCGCGCGGCGACAGCACGCCGCCGTTGGCACCCTCGTGGAAGGGGCGGCTGGCGGTGTTCAGGGCGACCGTCGTGGGCTTGCCGTAGGTCTCCTCGAACAGCGCCGCCGACCGGCCGGAGCTGTGGTAGCCGGTCTGCGCCTCCGCCTCGATCAGCGTGACGCGGCCCAGATGCGACAGGCGTGCGGCGGCCGAAATGCCGGCGATGCCGCCGCCGATGACGATGAAGTCGCTCATGCTTCCTCCAGCCGGTCGGTCGCGGGGGGCGGCGTCGGCGACAAGGCAGTGATCCGGTCGTAAAGGTCCTGCGTCATCTGGAACGCATTGGCGGCCAATGACGGGTCCAGCTGCGCCACGGACCTGGCCGAGACGATGGGCGAAGGCGCCGTCGGATGCGCCGCGACCCAGGCCACCGCCAGCGTCGCCGCATCGGTCCCGACCTCCGCCGCGATGTCGGCCAGCGCCGCGCCCGCGTCGTGCATCCAGTCCCGGCCATAGCGGGCGGCATACATCTTGTCCTCTGACAGGCGGCCCGTCTCGCCGCGCGCATATTTGCCCGTCAGCAGACCGCCGCCCAACGGCGAATAGGAACAGACCTGAATACCCTGATCCGCCGCCATCGGCAGGATCTCCACCTCGGCCTGCCGCTTCACGAGGTTGTACATCGGCTGCATCACGTCGATCCGGGTGTCGAGCGCGGCGCAGACCGCCTGCGCCTTCATGACCTGCCACGCAGCGTAGTTGCTGACGCCGATATGCCGGATCGCCCCGTCCGCCTGCAGGCGGGCCATGGTGGTAAAGGTCTCCTCCAGCGGCGTGTCGGCGTCCCAGCGGTGCAGATACAGCAGGTCGACGCTGTCCATTCCCAACTGGCCGCGACAGATGTCGAACTGCTGCAGGATGTTGGCGCGCCCGGCCCCGCCGGCATAGCCGACCTTGGTCGCAAGGTAGATCGCGTCACGCTCCTCCGCCACCATCGGGCCCAGCAGCTTTTCGCTCGCGCCTTCGGTATAGCGCACGGCGGTGTCGAAGTGGTTCACCCCGGCGGCGCGGGCGGCGTCGTGCATGGCACGGCTTTCTGCTGCATCGGCGCGGCCGCCGAACTGCATGGTGCCGAATGTCAGGCGGGACAGGGCGGTCCCATCGCGTGTGTGCAGATGTTTCATGCGCCAAGGTGTGGCACGCCGCCCGCCCGGACGGAAGGGGGGCATCGCCCGGTCGTGGGGAAAGCACCCAAGTCATGCGACGGCAAAGGTCAAGGCAGGTCCCCGAAAACCTCTCTCCTCGCACGCCGGATCGTGTCGCGGCCAAAGCGGCCCCATCACGCACGCAGATACCGCCGCCCAGACATTTTCCCCAACACACGCCCGGCCTTGCCAACGCAGGCTTGGCTTTCCCAACGCAGGCCCGGCGTCAGATCAGCGCCATCCGTTCCGCCCGTTCAGGGTCGGGGAAGGGGCGGTAAAGCGCGATATCGACGTCGCCCACCATCTGGTGGACGGTTGTATAAAGCCGTTCGGTCATGTCGTCCTTGGCCGCGGTAAAGCGGAACGCCCGGTCAAGCTGGGTCATGTCATCGACCTCGATTTCCAGCAGGAAATCCCGCGCCCGCGGCGCGCCGAACCCCAGCTTGCGGCGGCACATGCGCCATGACCGGATCACGCCGCTGGCTTCCAGATGCTTCATCCATGCCTCCACCGCGACGGCAAAGGCGATCGCCTTGGTATTCTCCTGCAGATCGATGGAGCAGTGATAGAGGTTCATGGCAATCCCGGCAAAGAGCGTCCTGCGCCCCACCATGGCGTCAAACCGCTAACAAGTGGTTGAAGCCCGTCCCCCAAGGCAAAAGGGGCCCGCCGATCCCGGCAGGCCCCCCGCATGATCGACCCAACAGGATCAGGACGGAATGTCGCCCTCGATCCCCTCGACGTAGAAGTTCATGCCCTGCAGGGTGCCGTCGTCGGCGGTCTCGCCCTCGGCCAGCCAGGCCGATCCGTCCTGCTTGTTCAGCGGCCCGGTAAAGGGATGCGTCTCTCCGGCGCCGATGGAATCGCGCAGCGCCTCGGCACTGGCCTTCACCTCGGCCGGCACCGCGTCGGATATCTCGCCGATCTTGACCATGCCGTCGCCGATGCCTTCCCAGACCTGATGCGTTTCCCACGTGCCATCCATCACCGCGCGGGTGCGGTCGATGTAGTAGGGCGCCCAGTTGTCGATGATCGACGACACGCGCGGGTTGGGCGCATATTCCGCCATGTCGGACGCCTGACCGAAGGTGATGACGTCGCCCTTGGCCTGCGCCGCCGCCTGCGGCGCGGTGGAATCGGTGTGCTGCAGGATCACGTCGGCACCCTGCTCGATCAGCACGTTGGCGGCCTCGGCCTCCTTCGCGGGATCGAACCAGGTGTAGGCCCAGACGATCTTGAACTGCACGTCCGGGTTCACCGCCTTGGCGGCGAGGTAGGAGGAGTTGATGCCGCGGATGACCTCGGGAATCGGGAAGGACCCGATGTAGCCGATCACGTTCGACTTGGTCATGTGGCCCGCGATATGCCCCTGCACCGCCCGGCCCTCGTAGAAGCGGGCGGAATAGGTGGCGAGGTTCGGCGCGTCCTTGAAACCGGTCGCATGCTCGAACTTCACGTCCGGAAACTTCGCCGCGACCTCGACCGTCTGGTCCATGTAGCCGAAGGAGGTGGTGAAGATCAGGTTGGCGCCCTTCAGCGCCATGTCGGTCATCACGCGAACGGCGTCCGGGCCCTCGGGAACCGATTCCACGAACATCGTCTCGACCTTGTCACCGAATTCCTGCTCGACCGCGAGGCGTCCCTCGTTGTGCTGGTAGGTCCAGCCGCCGTCGCCCACCGGGCCGACGAAGATGAAGCCGACCTTGGTCTTCGCATCCTGCGCAAGCGCCGGCAGGCCGGTCAGGCCCAGTGCCGCGGCAGCGGCCCCGCTGGCCAGCAGAGTTCTTCTTTTCATTGATCTTTTCCCCTGTTGTGCCGCGTTACCGTGCGGCGTGAAAGATACGGCCCAGTGACCCGGGCGCCCGTCCGGTGGACATGATCACCAGAACCGCGATGGTGGCAAGATAGGGCGACATCGAAAGATACTCGACCGGCACCGCCACGCCCGCCGCCTGCAGATTAAGCTGCAGCACCGTGACCCCGCCGAAAAGATAGGCGCCCAGTACCAGACGCCCCGGTTTCCAGCTGGCGAAGACCACGATCGCCAGCGCGATCCAGCCCGCGCCCGCCGTCATGCCTTCGGTCCACTGCGGCACCCGCACGAGGCTCAGGTAGGCCCCGCCCAGCCCCGCGCAGGCCCCGCCGAACGTGATCGCCAGCATCCGCGTGCGCCGCACGTGATAGCCCAGCGCATGGGCCGCGTCGTGGTTTTCGCCCACCGCCCGCAGGATCAGGCCCCCGCGGGTGCGGTTGAGGAACCACCAGACCCCCGCCACGATCCCGAGGCCCACATAGACCATCGGATCGTGCTGGAACACGATGGGCCCGACGACCGGGATGTCGCCCAGCAGCGGGATATGGATGTCCGGAAACGCCGGCGCCCGGATGCCGAGGTAGCTTTGCCCCATCAGCGCCGACAGCCCCAGCCCGAACAGCGTCAGCGCAAGGCCGGTCGCCACCTGGTTCGACAGCAGGAACTGCGTCAGCAACCCAAAGAGCAGCGACAGCAGCGCCCCGCCCAGCGCGGCCCCGAGGAACCCCAGCCAGGGCGACCCGGTCGCCGTCGCCACGATGAACCCGCAGACCGCCCCGGTGATCATCATCCCCTCGACGCCAAGGTTCAGCACGCCGGCGCGTTCGACGACAAGCTCTCCGATCGCGGCCAGCAGGATCGGCGTGGCAGCCACCATGAGGGACGCCAGCAGCAGGATCGGGTTGATCGCACTTAGATCCATCACGCCACCTTTCTGGCGGCGAACCGCACGCGGTAATGGGTCAGCACGTCGACCGCGAGCAGAAAGAACAACAGCATCCCCTGCAGCAGCGAAATCGCCGCCGCGGGCAGGCCTAGGTTGCTCTGCGCGATGCCGCCGCCGATATAGGTCAGCGCCATCAGCCCCCCCGCCAGCAAAATGCCCACCGGGTGCAACCGCCCGAGGAAGGCCACGATGATCGCGGTGAACCCGTAGCCCACGTTGAAGTCGATCGTGACCTGCCCCGCGGGGCCCGCCACCTCGAACAGCCCCGCCATGCCGGCCAGCGCCCCCGACAGGCCCATGCAGATCAGCACCATCCGCGCCGGGTCGACCCCCGCGAACCGCGCCGCCCGCGGCGCCTGTCCCGCCAGCCGCACCTGAAAGCCGAAGATGTGCCGCGCCAGCACGACATAGGCAAAGATCACCGCGATCAGCGCGGCCACCACGCCCCAGTGCAGGCCGGTCCCCGCCACCAGCTCCAGATTCGCGGCGCTCGGATACTGCGCCAGATTGCGGCTGCCGGGAAATCCCATGCCGTCCGGGTTCTTCATCGGCCCCAGCGCCATCGCCGCCAGCAGGCTCTCGGCCACGTAGACCAGCATCAGCGACACGAGGATCTCGTTGGTGCCGAACTTCACCTTCAGCACGCCGGGGATCATCGCCCAGACCCAGCCGCCAAAAGCCCCTGCGACAATCATCAGCGGAAAGATCCACCGCGTCTCGGCGGGATAGAGCGCCAGCCCCACCGCCGCCCCGCAAAGCGCGCCGATGATGTACTGCCCCTCGGCTCCGATGTTCCAGATCCCCGCGCGAAAGCCGAAACTCAGCCCCACGGCGATCAGCACCAGCGGCGCCCCCTTGATCAGCAGCTGCGGGCGATAGAACCAGGCGAACTCCGAAAACAGCGGGTCAAGGAAGATCGTCCGGATCACCGCCACCGGGTTCTTGCCCAGCGCGGCGAACAGCACGCCGCCCACCAGCATGGTCAGCACGACCGCCAGCACCGGTGCCGCATAACTCCACAGCCGGCTTGGCTGCGGCCGCTTGTCCAGCACGATCATGTCCGCGCCCCCTGATTCATCCAGCCGGACAGTCGCGCGCCCCGATAAGCGAAAGAAGCGGCATGCAGCTTCGAGACTGCAGCGCCATCAGCGAGCGCCGCCACCCGAACGACCGCACCTCTCCTCGCTTTTTTCCAAATACTCGCCCGCGGCAGGCGTTCCACAGCCTCACACATGCGCGACCTCCAGATCATGCGCGCCACCCAGCATCATCCCGATCTCGTCCACGGTCAGCCCGCGCGCGGGCCGCGACGCCGACAGCCGCCCGTCGGTCAGTGCGCAGAACCGATCCGACACCTCCATCAGCTCGTCGAGGTCCTGAGAGATCACGATCACCGCCACGCCCCGATCGGCCAGCGTCAGCAGCGCCTGCCGGATCGCGGCGGCGGCGGCGGCATCGACGCCCCATGTCGGCTGGTTCACCACCAGCACCCGCGGCGCCTGCAAAATCTCGCGTCCGATGACGAACTTCTGCAGGTTGCCCCCCGACAGCGACCGCGCCGTATTCTCCGGCCCCGGCGTGCGCACGTCGAACTCCGCGATCACCTTCCGGGCGAAGTCCCGCGCCGCGGGCCAGCGCAGGAACCCTCGCCGGTCCAGACCCATCCGCCCCACGCCGGTCATCAGCGCGTTTTCGGTCAGCGTCATGTCCGGCGCCGCCGCGTGCCCCAGCCGTTCCTCGGGCCCGCACAGCAGCCCGGCGGCCCGCCGCGCGTTCACGCCAAGGTCGCCGACCTCCGCCTCCGCCAGCCGGACCATGCCCGGTGCCACGGGCATCTCGCCCGACAGCGCCGCGACCAGTTCATCCTGCCCGTTGCCCGCGACGCCGCCGATGCCCAGCACCTCGCCACCGCGCAGGGTCAGGTCGATCCCCTTCAGCGCCGTGCCGAACCGGTGCGGCGCCGGGGCCGTCAGGCCCCGCAGGCGCAGCAGCACCGGCCCCTCGGGCCGGGCCGCGCGCACCGGCGACTGCAGCACCGCGCCCACCATCAGCTCCGCCATCTCGCGCGGGGCGGTCTGCCGCGGATCGCAGGTCGCCACGACCTGACCCTGCCGCAGCACCGTCGCCGTGTCGCACAGCGCCGCGATCTCGCTCAGCTTGTGGCTGATATACAGGATCGCCGTCCCCTCCGCCGCCAGCTTGCGCAGGGTGGTAAAAAGGATCTCCACCTCCTGCGGCGTCAGGACAGAGGTCGGCTCGTCCATGATCAGCAGCTTCGGGTCCTGCAACAGGCAGCGCACGATCTCGACCCGCTGCCGCTCGCCTGCGGACAGATCGCCCACGATCCGCTCCGGGTCCAGCGGCAGTCCGTACAGCTGGCTCACCCGCCGCACCTCGCCCGCGATGGCGCGGGGGCTGGGCGGGTTGTCCATCCCCAGCACGATGTTCTCGGCCACCGTCATCGCGTCGAACAGCGAGAAATGCTGGAACACCATCGCCACGCCGGCCCGCCGCGCCGCCCCCGGATCGGCGGGGGCAAAGCCTGCCCCGTTCAGCGTCATGGTCCCGGCATCGGGCTTCACGAGGCCATAGATCGTCTTGACCAGCGTCGACTTGCCGGCGCCGTTCTCGCCCAGCAGGGCGTGGATCTCGCCCCGCCCGATGCGGAACGAGACATCGCGGTTCGCCACGACGCCCGGATAGGCCTTCGTCAGCCCGTCGAGGGCCAGCAGCGTCTCTCTCATCCGGCGTCCTCGGTCCGCACATCATCGCGTCCCAGCATCGCCATGGCCACGCCGATGGCAATGGCCTGCGGATGTTTTCCAAGCGCGGGGTCACCGATCGGACACGCGATGCGCGCGATATGGGCAGGGGCGTGGCCCAGCGCTGCCAGCCGCCCCCGGAACCGCGCCCATTTCGTCGCCGACCCGATCAGCCCGGCGCTGGCAAAGGGCCGCGACAGCACCGCGTGACACAGCGCAAGGTCGATCTCGTGGCTGTAGGTCAGGATCAGGTGATGTGCCCCGTCCGGCGCATGGGCCACCGCCCGCGCCGGATCGGCGGCCACCAGCGTCGTCACGGGCGCATCCGCCGGGAACCTGTCCGCCGCCGTATCGACCCAGGTGATCTCCCACTCGGGCAGCGGCGCCATGACGCCGACCAGCGCCCGCCCCACATGCCCCGCACCCCAGATCCAGAGCGGCGCACCGGGCGCAGCCTCCAGCCCCGCGGCGGCGGTGAAGTCCAGCGTCACCGACCCGCCGCAGCATTGCCCCAGCGCCGGCCCGAGCGGCAGTGTCAGCGCATCCGCCGTCCGCCCCGCGGCCAGCATGGCGCGGGCATGGGCCATCGCCTGCCACTCCAGCGCGCCGCCGCCGATGGTGCCTTCGGTCCGGTCCGCCCAGACCATCATCTGCGTGCCCGCCCCGCGGGGCACCGACCCCGCCGTGCGGGTCACAGTGATGCGGATGCCGCTCATCCCCGCGCCCGGTGGATCGCAGCCAGCACCGCCTCCGGCGTCGCCGGGGCCTGCAGGTCGGGCCAGCCCGGCCCGCAGGCCGCCACCGCGTCAGACAGCGCCAGAAAGGCCGAAATCCCCAGCATGAACGGCGGCTCCCCCACCGCCTTGGACCGATAGATCGTCGCCGCCGGGTTGGGCTGATCCCAAAGCGCCACGTTGAAGACATCAGGCCGGTCGGCGCAGGCGGGAATCTTGTAGGTGCTGGGCGCATGGGTGCGCAGGCGGCCGTGATCGTCCCAGACCAGCTCCTCCGTCGTCAGCCAGCCCGCCCCCTGCACGTAGCCGCCCTCGATCTGCCCCAAATCGATCGCCGGGTTCAGCGAGGCGCCGGCATCGTGCAGGATGTCGCAGCGCAGGATCCGGTTCTCTCCTGTCAGCGCGTCGACGACGACCTCCGTCACCGCGGCGCCCTGCGCGAAATAGAAGAACGGCCGCCCCCGGCCCCTGATCCGGTCCCAGGCCAGGTCCGGTGTCCTGTAGAACCCGGTGGCACTCAACGAGACCCGGTTCTGATAGGCGGTCGTCACGGCGGCGGCAAAGCTCATCGAGTCGCCGGCCACCTGCACCGCGCCATCGCGGAATCGCACCGTGTCCGGCGCGACCTGATGCAGCTCCGCCAGACAGGCGGCGATCCGGTCGCGGATCGTGTCGCAGGCGGCCTGCACCGCCATTCCGTTCAGGTCCGCCCCCGACGACGCCGCCGTGGCGCTGGTATTCGGCACCTTGCCCGTATCCGTCGCCGTGATCCGCACCGCGCCCACGTCGATCCCGAAACGCGATGCCGCCACCTGCGCGATCTTCTGGAACAGCCCCTGTCCCATCTCGGTCCCGCCGTGGTTCAGGTGCACCGATCCGTCCTGATAGACATGCACCAGCGCCCCGGCCTGATTGAGGTGGGTCAGCGTGAAGGAAATCCCGAACTTCACGGGGCTGAACCCAATCCCCCGCTTCAGCAGCGGCTGGCCCGCGTTCCACGCCGCGATTGCCGCCCGCCGCGCGTGATAGTCGCTCGTCGCCAGCAGGCTCTCGGTCATTCCGTGCAGGATGAAATCCTCCACCGCCATGCCATAGGGCGTCGCGTTCGCCACCGCCGCCGGCACCGCGACCCGGTCGTCCGCCGTCACCTGCGCGCCCCGAGAAGTTATGTCCTCGGCACTCTCTGTCTCGGAAATATCCTCAGGGGGGGCCGCAGGCCGGGGGGCAGACAGCCCCCCTCCGCCCGTCGCCATCGGCGCATAGTAGTTGACCTGCCGCACCGCCACCGGGTCCATCCCCAGCACATGCGCCACATGATCCATCACCCGCTCGATCCCCAGCACCCCCTGCGGCCCGCCGAAGCCGCGAAACGCGGTGGCGCTCTGGGTGTTGGTCTTCAACCGGTGCGAGGTGATGCGGCAGGCGTCCAGCAGATAGGCGTTGTCGGCATGCAGCATCGCCCGGTCCGCCACCGGCAGCGACAGATCCATTGCCCAGCCGCAGCGGGTGTAATGGGTGAAATCGACTCCGGTCAGCCGCCCGGTCGCGTCGAACCCCGCGTCGTAGTCGATGCGGAAATCGTGCCGCTTGCCGGTCACGATCATGTCGTCATCCCGGTCGTAGCGCATCTTGACCGGCCGGCCGGTCAGCCGCGCCGCCACGGCACAGGCCACCGCCAGCGCGTTGCCCTGACTTTCCTTGCCGCCGAAACCGCCGCCCATGCGCCGCACCTCGACGCGTACGCCATGCATCGGCACCCCCAGCGCCTCGGCCACCTTGTGCTGGATCTCGGTCGGATGCTGGGTCGAGGAATGGACGACCATGTCGCCCCCCTCCTGCGGCAGCGCCAGCGCGGCCTGTCCTTCGAGGTAGAAATGCTCCTGCCCGCCCATCTCGATCCGGCCCTGCACCCGGTGCGGGGCCCGTGCCAGTGCCGCACCGACATCGCCCTTCCTCCAGGTCCGCGGCCCGTCCTCGAAGCGGCTGTCAGCGGCCAGCGCCTCTTCCACGGTCAGGATCGGCGTCTCCTCCGCAATCGCCACGTGACCCCGCCGCGCCGCGTGGCGCGCGGCAAGGTGGCTCGTCGCCACGACCAGGAACAGCGGCTGGCCCGCGTAATGGACCCGCCCCGTCGCCAGCAACGGCTCGTCATGGTTGCTGGGCGACACGTCGTTGGCGAAGGGCAGATCCTCTGCGGTCAACACCGCCACGACGCCGGGGGCCGCGCGCACGGCCGCAAGGTCGAGGCGGGTGACCGCACCGCGGGCGACCTCCGATAGACCGAAGGCCAGATGCAACGTGCCGGCCGGCACCGGCAGGTCGTCGATGTAGCGCGCGGCACCGGTGACGTGGAGGGTCGCGCTGTCGTGGGGCAGGGGGGTGGCGACGCTCATGCGGTGATCCTCCGCAGGTCCACATCGCCGCCGGACAGATCCGCGAGATACCGCTGCAGCATGTTCCGCGCCGCCTCCAGCCTATAGGCGCTGCTGGCGCGCATGTCGCTCATCGGCTGGAAGTCCTCGGCAAAGGCGGGCAGGGCGGCCTTTACGGTTTCGGGCGCCCACGGCCGGCCGATGAGGGAGGATTCGACCGAAGAGGCCCGTTTTGGCACCCCCGCCATGCCCCCGAAGGCGATTCGCGCCGCCGTCACGGTGCCATCCGCGACGGTCACGTCGAAGCCGCCGCAGACGGCAGAGATGTCCTGATCGAATCGCTTGCTCAGCTTGTAGACCCGGTGCGCGGTCCGGCCGCGCGGGATCGTCACGCCGGTCACGAACTCGCCCGGCTGCCGGTCCTGCTTGCCGTAGGACAGGAAGAAATCCTCCAGCGGCAGGTCGCGCGACACGTCGCCGCGGCGCAGGTGCAGCGTGGCCCCCAGCGCGATCAGCGCCGGCGGGTTGTCACCGATCGGGCTGCCGTTGGCGATGTTGCCGCCGATCGTCGCCGCGTTCCGCACCTGGACCGAGCCGTAGCGGCGGATCATCTGCGCGTAGGACGGGTAGTCATCGGCCACCGCCTCCAGCACGCGGGTCATGGTGACGCCCGCGCCGAAGCGGATGGCATCGTCGGTCACCGCGATGCCCTGCAGGTCGGTGCAGGCCTGCAGGAAGGCCACCTTGCCCAGATCGCGGAACTGCTTGGTGACCCAGAGACCGACATCCGTCGCCCCCGCGATCAGCGTGCCGTCGGGATTGTCCAGATACCACGCCGCCAGCGCATCGGCCGTGGCCGGCGCCGCGTCGGTTGCTGGCGCGCCCTCCTTGGCCGGTTCGATCCGGCCCGGATCGTCGCGCATGTGCCCCGGCACCGCAGCACCTTCCGCGGCCTGTGCCGCGCGCACGATGGGGGCATAGCCGGTGCAGCGGCACAGGTTCCCCGCCAGCTGGTCGTCGTGGTCGGTGCGGCCGTTCAGATGCGCCACCGCCATGCTGACGACGAAGCCCGGCGTGCAGAATCCGCATTGCGAGCCGTGGTGGTCCACCATCGCCCGCTGCACCGGGTGCAGCCCGTCGGGCCCCGCGATCCCCTCGACCGTGCGCACCGCCTTGCCGGCCAGCTGCGGCAGGAACAGGATGCAGGCGTTCAGCGCCTGCGCGCCATGGTCGTCCGTCACCATGACCGTGCAGGCGCCGCAGTCGCCCTCGTTGCACCCCTCCTTGGTCCCGCAAAGGCCGCGTCGGGTCCGCAGCCAGTCCAGAAGGGTGACCGTGGGGGCCACATCCGCCGTGACAGTCTCTCCGTTCAGAAGAAACGTGATGTCCATGTGAAAACCTGCCGCCTTACCAGTCTGTCGGGTCTTGGCGCGGCATCGATGCGGCGTAGATGGCGGCCCCCGGTTTGGATCACAAAACCCGGTCGCGGCGTCTTTGGCAAGGGTAGAGGGGGCGCTGCCCCCGGCCTGCGGCCCCCCCGAGGTATTTTTGACGAGAAGAAGAAGGGTGGACTGACGCGTCGCGGCGGCCCCGGCGCGGGCGGCTGCCGTGCCGTATCCTGTGTCGTCGGGTTGTGGGCCCTGTGCGAGGGCGGAGGGCGGACTGGCCGGTCGCGGAAACGGGGTGGTCGGCAGGACGCGGTCGCGACTGTCAGACGCTAACAGGCTTGCCAAGTGACGACTTTTGCTTACGCTTGGTCAGGATACATCGCCAAGCCTGCTAAAAAGCGAAATCAATGGGCGATGATCTCTCTGGGAGGGGAACCATGACGACCAACAAGACATTCAACCGCCGATCGTTCCTGACGAAGTCCGCCGTCGCGGGGGGCGTCGCCACGGGCAGCATGCTGGCGGCACCCGCCGTCCTGGCGCAGTCGCCGCTTGTCGTGAAGATGCAGACATCGTGGAACGACGCCAACATCTGGCAGGACTTCGCCCGCGACTACGCCACCCGGGTCGAGGAGATGTCCGGCGGCCGCATGAAGATCGACGTGCTGCCCGCCGGCGCCGTCGTCGGCGCGTTCCAGGTGCTGGACGCGGTCAACGACGGCCTGATCGACGCGGCCCACTCGGTGCCCGTCTACTGGTACGGCAAGAACAAGGCCGCGTCCCTGTTCGGCACCGGCCCGGTCTTCGGCGGGTCCGCAACAACCATGCTGTCGTGGTTCTATGCCGGCGGCGGGCTGGAGCTCTATGACGAGCTGACGCAGGAGATCATGGGTCTCGACATCGTCGGTCGCCTCGGCTTCCCGATGTTCGCGCAGCCCTTCGGCTGGTTCAAGAACGAGGTCAACACCGTCGCCGACATGCAGGGGCTGAAGTACCGCACCGTCGGTCTGGCCGCCGACCTGATGGCCAAGATGGGCATGTCCGTGGCCCAGCTGCCGGGCGGAGAGATCGTGCCCGCGATGGAACGCGGCGTCATCGACGCCTTCGAGTTCAACAACCCGTCGTCGGACAAGGACTTCGGCGCGCAGGACGTGGCCAAGAACTACTACCTGTCGTCCTACCACCAGGCGTCCGAAAGCTTCGAGTTCCTGTTCTCGCGCACCTTCCTCGAGGATCTCGATCCCGACTTCCAGGCGATCCTGAAATACGGGGTAGAGGCGGCCTCGACCGCGAACACGGCCAAGGCGATGGACCGCTATTCCGCCGACCTGCAGTGGCTGCAGAACGACGCGGGCGTCACGATCCACCGGACGTCGAAGGAAATCCTCGACGCCCAGCTGCAGGCCTGGGACGAGCTGATTCCCGAACTGGAAGCCGATCCCTTCATGAAGAAGACACTCGACAGCCAGCGCGCCTGGGTCGAGCGGGTCTCGTATTACGAGCTCATGAACTCTCCCGACTACGGGCTGGCCTACGATCACTACTTCCCCGGCAAGGTGAAGCTGTAATCCGGCCCACTTGGCCCTTCCTGAACCTCGGCGCAGCCCGCGCCGGGGTTTTTCGACGATCTGCGGGGACATCATGATCGCATTCATTCGGTTCGCCGACAGCCTTTCCGCATGGTTCGGCAAGGCTTTCGCGTGGCTTATCATCGTCATGGCCGTCGGCACCGGCTACGAGGTCTTCGTGCGCTACGTGCTGAACGACCCCACCGCCTGGGCGCTGGACGTGTCGTTCATCATGTATGGCGCGCTCTTCATGATGGGCGGGGCCTATACCCTGTCCCGCGGCGGGCACGTGCGCGGCGACTTCCTCTACCGGCTGCTGCAGCCGCGCACGCAGGCGACGATCGACTTCGTGCTTTACATCGTCTTCTTCTTTCCCGGCGTGACCGCCCTGATCTTCGCCGGCTGGAAATACGCCGCCCGGTCGTGGAGCTATGGCGAGGTCTCGGCCGCGAGCCCGGCGGGCGTGCCGATCTACCAGTTCAAGACCATCATCGTGGCGGCGGGCCTGCTGCTTTTCGTGCAGGGCATCGCGCAGCTGATGCGCTGCATCATCGCCATGCGCACCAACGTCTGGATCGAGGCACCGGAAGACGTCTTCGAGACCGAGGACCTTCTGATGCGCGAAGCCAACAAGGCCGAGAAAGATCACCTGTCATGACCGACCCGCAAGTTGCCCTGATGATGCTGGGGCTGTTCATCGTCTTCGTCTTCCTCGGATTCCCGATCGCCTTCACTCTGATGGCGATGGGCATCGGGTTCGGCTACTTCGCCTATTACGACCCCAGCCGCATGTGGCGGTCGTTCGAGCGTCTGGACGACGCCGCCACCACCTGGGACAGCTGGTCGACGTGGTTCGAGGGGTTCCTGAACAACAGGATCTTCGACCTCTTCGTGAACCAGACCTTCACGGTGATGTCGAACGAGGTCCTGACCGCGGTGCCCCTGTTCCTGTTCATGGGATACATCGTCGAACGGTCGAACATCGTCGACCGGCTGTTCACCACCCTGAACATCGCGTCCAAGAACCTCCCCGGATCGATGGGCGTCGCCGCCCTGATCACCTGCGCGCTTTTCGCGACGGCGACGGGCATCGTGGGCGCGGTCGTCACGCTGATGGGGCTGCTGGCGCTGCCCGCGATGCTCAAGGCGCGCTACGATCCGTCCTTCGCGGCGGGCATCATCTGTGCGGGCGGCACGCTGGGCATCCTGATCCCGCCGTCGATCATGCTGATCGTCTATGCGGCGGCGACCAACGTGTCGATCGTCCGGCTTTACGCGGCGGCCCTGCTGCCGGGCCTGACGCTGGTGGGGCTCTATCTGATCTACATCGTCGGCCGGTCGATCCTGCAGCCGTCCTCTGCGCCGAAGCCTACGGACGACGAAGTGCCGGACATGCCCAGATTGCAACTGCTGTGGTTGATCATCACGTCCTTCGTGCCGCTGGCCTTCCTGATCTTCGCGGTGCTGGGATCGATCCTCTTCGGTCTGGCCACCCCGACAGAGGCGGCATCCATCGGTGCGCTGGGCGGCATCCTGCTGGCCTTCCTCTACCGCGCGATGACGTGGCAGCGGCTGCGCGAAAGCGTCTATCTGACCGTGCGGACGACGGCGATGGTCTGCTGGCTCTTCGTCGGCTCCTACACCTTCTCGGCCGTGTTCTCCTACCTTGGCGGGGAACAGGTCATCGGGGAATTCGTCTCCAGTCTGGACCTGACGCCGATCCAGTTCCTGATCATCGCGCAGCTGATCATCTTCCTGCTGGGCTGGCCGCTGGAATGGTCAGAGATCATCATCATCTTCGTGCCGATCTTCCTGCCGCTGCTCGAGGTCTTCGGGATCGACCCGCTGTTCTTCGGCATCCTCGTGGCGCTGAACCTGCAGACCAGCTTCCTCACCCCGCCGATGGCCATGTCGGCCTACTACCTTAAGGGCATCGCCCCGCCGGAACTGCGCCTGACGCAGATCTTCAAGGGGGTGATGCCGTTCCTGCTCTGCGTGATCATCAGCATGGTGCTGATGTATATCTTCCCGCAGGTCGTCTTCTATCTGCCGGATCTGTTCTATGGCCGCTGAACCGAAACGTGCCGAACGGCACATCGCAGCACCGGGCACGCTGCTGCTGCGCGACAGGCTGGCATCCGGCGCGCTGGACGCGCTGGCGCTGGTCGAAAGCTACATCGCCCGCATCGTGGAGAGGGAGCCGCAGGTCGGCGCCTGGGCGTGGTTCGATCCCGACTTCGCCCGCGCTCAGGCGCGGGCGCTGGATGCCCACCGGCGCGCCGGCCGCCCTCTGGGCCGCCTGCACGGGCTGCCCGTGGGGATCAAGGACATCATCGACACCGCCCGCATCCCGACAGAGAACGGCTGCCCCCTCGACGCCGGGCGGGTCCCGATCCGTGACGCCTGGATCGTCGCCCGGCTGAAGAAGGAAGGCGCGATCATCATGGGCAAGACCGTCACGACGGAACTTGCCTTCATGCATCCCGGCAAGACCGCGAACCCGCACAATCTGGCCCATTCCCCCGGCGGGTCGTCCCAGGGCTCTGCCGCCGCCGTCGCCGACGGCATGGTGCCGCTGGCGATCGGCACGCAGACCGGCGGGTCCGTGATCCGGCCCGCGTCCTTCTGCGGCGTGACCGGCTACAAGCCCACCTTCGGGGCCATCCCCCGCACCGGCATCCTGCCGCAGTCCCCGTCGCTGGACACGGTCGGCGTCTTCGCCAGCGACCCCGCCGGGGCCGCCCTTCTGGCAGAGGTGCTGTTCGGTCAGGACGACGGCGATCCGGCCACCCACACCGAACCCGCGCCGGCGCTTCTGACCGCCACCCGCACGCCGCCGCCGCTGCCCCCCGTCTTCGCCTTCGTCAAGCCGCCCGGCTGGGCCGATGCGGACCCCGCCCTGCACGCGGCCTTCGCCGAACTGGTGGCCGCCCTCGGCGATCAGGTCTTCGAGGTCAGCCTGCCGGACATCTTCGCCGAGGCCGCCGCGCAACGGCAACGGGTCAACATGGCAGAAATGGCCTATCACTATTACCGCTACTGGCGCGACGGCGCGGACCGGCTGGGCCCCGCAACCCGGGCCGGGATCGAGTCGGGCAACGCGACGGCCGCCCGCGACTACCTGTCGGCCCGCGACGTGCCCCGCGTCCTCAACGCCGCGCTGGAGGAGATCTTCAACCGCTGCGACGCGATCATCTGTCCCGCCGCCACCGGACCGGCGCCGCGGGGTCACGACACGACCGGCGATCCGATCTTCAACGGACTCTGGACGTTCTGCGGCACGCCCTGCCTCAGCCTGCCGCTGCTGATCGACGCCGGCGACATGCCGATGGGCGTGCAGCTGGTGGCCGCCCGTGGCAACGACACCCGCCTGCTGCGCACGGCCCAATGGCTGCATGACTGGGCGACCGGCGACGACACCATGACGCAGGAGACATCATGAACCGCATCCTCGCCCTCTTCGCTTTCGTCATCCTCGCGGGCTTCCTCGGCATTCTCGCCTACCGGGTGCCCAGCCCGGACCTGCTGGTGGTGCTGGGCCTGACCGTCCTGCTGGTGGCCTACGACTTCGCCACGTCAAGCGGCGACAACAAGGACTGATCCGCCCTGCGGCAGCGGGCGTCAAAGCCCGGCCGCGACCTCCTCCAGCTGGGTCGTGGCGGTGCCCCAGCCATCGAAGAATCCCATGTCCCTGTGCGCCGCGGCGCTGTCGGGCGTGGCGTGCATCACCGTGGCGGTATAGGTGCAGCCTTCGGCGCTGGGCGCGATCGCGATCTCTGCGGTAAAGGCGAAATCCATCGGGCCGTCGCCGATCCTGTTGGGGCGGTATCCCGGCCCTAGCGCATTCGTCCAGACCAGCCGCCGGTCCTTTTCGGCCACAAGGATGCAGCCCGCATCGCCCGCCATCGTGCCGTGATCCGGCACCACCATCACCGTGCGGAAGGTGCCGCCGGGGGTCGGGTCGATCTCGACCTCCGTGGTCTCGACCGGGCGCGGGGCGAACCATCGTTTGATCAGGTCCGGTTCGGTCCAGCAGCGCCAGACGGCGGCGGGGCTGGCTTTCAGCGTCCGCGTGAAGGTCAGTGTCGTGTCATCGCCCATCTTCGGTTCCTTTCTTCGCTTCGCTGTCCAGCGCCAGTGCCAGCTGGTCCAGGTGATCCAGCCGGGTTTCCCACAGCCGCCGCTGCCAGGCCAGCCAGCCTTGCGCCGTCACCAGTGGTGTCGCGTCGAGGTGGCACATCCGCACGCGCCCCTTCTTGATCGTCTGCACCAGTCCCGCCGTTTCCAGAACCTTCAGATGCTTCATGAAGGTCGGCAGGGCCATCGGGTGCGGCGCCGCCAGATCGCTGACCGATGCGGGACCGGCCGTCAGCCGTTCCACCACGGCCCGGCGGGTCGGGTCCGACAGGGCTGCAAAGAAGCGGTCGAGAGGCATGTTCATTTCGCGATGATGCACAAGGGCAAGGCCCGCGTCAAGATACTTAGCATTTCGGCTTAGCATTAACCGGCCCGTCAAGGAACTCCGCCGCGGGCCCTCGCGTTTGCCGCGGCAGCAATTAAATAAGGCGGAACATGCAATGACGACACTGGCTTTCCTTGGTCTGGGTGAAATGGGATCGCGGCTGGCCCGCAATCTGCTGGACGCCGGCACCGACCTCGTCGTCTGGAACCGCTCCGCCGACAGGATGCAGCCCCTGATCGACGCGGGCGCCCGCGCCGCCGATACGCCGCGACAGGCCGGGCAGATGGCCGATATCGTCCTGTCCATGGTCGCCGACGATGCGGCCTCGCAAGATGTCTGGCTGGGCGCTGACGGCGCGCTGGGCGGCATGTCCCCCGGCAAGACGGCGATCGAGATCTCGACCCTGACCCCCGGCTGGGTGCAGGACCTCGGGACGCAGATGCAGGCGCGCGGCGTCGATCTGATCGAGGCGCCGGTCTCCGGCACCCTGCCGCAGGCCGAAGCTGCGACGCTCGTCTTCTTCCTCGCCGGCGACGACAGGGCCATCGCCGCGACCGCACCGCACCTTGCGCCGCTGGGTCGCGCCTTCCCCCATGTCGGGCAGTGGGGCGACGGCGCCCGCGTCAAGCTCGCGACCAACGCGGTCCTCGGCATCAACGTCGCCATCTGGGCAGAGGTGCTGTCGATGCTCGACCGTTCGCCCACGGACACCGCGCGGGCGGTCGATGCCATCGCGCAGACCGGGGTCTGGGCGGGCAACTCCGGCTACCTGACCGGGGCGATGATGCAGGGCGATCACGCCCCCAAGTTTCCCGTCGCACTTCTCGACAAGGACATCCGCTATGCCCTCGGCGTCGCGGGGGACGACGCTCCGCTGCTGCGGCTGCTGCATGACCGCCTGCAGCGGGCGATCGACGCGGGCTACGGCGACGACAACATGACCGCGCTGCGCAAACTCCACGGCTGACGCCGGATCGCGGTGGCGCCCGGGCGGGGGCGGGTCTAGGATCGGCGGCATGTCAGATCCCCGATTCATCCACCTGCGCGTCCACACGGAATATTCCCTGCTGGAAGGCGCCGTTCCGGTCAAGAAGCTGCCCGCCATGGCAGAGGCGGCGGGCATGCCCGCCGTCGCCGTGACCGACACCAACAACATGTTCGCCGCCCTCGAATTCAGCGAATACGCGTCCAAGGCAGGCATCCAGCCAATCATCGGCTGCCAGATGTCGCTGGCCTACGTCACGCCCGAACCGGGCAAGCGCGCCCCCGATCCCGCCCCCATCGTCCTGCTGGCGCAATCCGAGGCGGGCTATCTGAACCTGATGAAGCTCAACTCCGCCGCCTACCTCGACAACGGCGGGCAGGCGCCGCAGATCGACTTCGACGACCTCAGCCACCACAACGCCGGCCTGATCTGCCTGACCGGCGGTCCCGACGGTCCCGTCGGCCGCCTGCTGCGGCAGGGCCAGCGCCCCCGGGCGGAACAGGTGCTCGACACCCTGCACAGCCTCTTCGGCGACCGGCTCTACGTCGAACTGCAGCGCCACCCCGACGGCGGCGGCCTGCCCGAGGCCGAGGCGCTGTCCGAACGCGGCCATATCGAGATGGCCTACGCCAAGGCCCTGCCCATCGTCGCCACCAACGACGTCTATTTCCCCAAGACGCAGCTCTACGAGGCGCATGACGCGCTTCTGTGCATCTCCGAAGGCGCCTACGTCGACCAGTCCGAACCGCGCCGCCGCCTGACGCCGCAGCACTACTTCAAGTCCGAACGCGAGATGGCGACGCTCTTCGCCGACCTGCCCGAGGCGCTCGAAAACACCATCGAGATCGCAAGGCGCTGCGCCTTCAAGGTCTACAAGCGCGCGCCGATCCTGCCGAAGTTCGCCGACGACGAGGTCGCCGAACTGCGCCGTCAGGCAGAGGAGGGGCTGCGCTTCCGCCTGTCGATCATCCCCCACGCCGTCCCGGTGGAGGACTACGAGAAGCGCCTCGCCTTCGAGCTCGACATCATCGAGGGCATGGGCTTTCCCGGCTACTTCCTGATCGTGGCCGACTTCATCAAGTGGGCCAAGGATCACGGCATCCCCGTCGGCCCCGGCCGCGGCTCCGGTGCCGGCAGTCTCGTGGCCTATGCGCTGCTCATCACCGACCTCGACCCCCTGCGCTATTCCCTGCTGTTCGAACGGTTCCTGAACCCCGAGCGGGTCTCCATGCCCGACTTCGACATCGACTTCTGCATGGACCGGCGCGAGGAGGTGATCCGCTACGTGCAAGAGAAGTATGGCCGCGACAAGGTCGGCCAGATCATCACCTTCGGCGCGCTGCTGTCCAAGGCCGCCGTGCGCGACGTGGGCCGCGTGCTGCAGATGCCCTACGGTCAGGTCGACCGCCTGTCCAAGATGATCCCGGTCGAGGGCGTGAAGCCCGTCAGCATCGAGAAGGCCCTTGCCGATGAACCCCGCCTGCGCGAAGAGGCGAAGGCCGAAGAGGTCGTCGACCGCCTGCTGACCTACGCCCAGCAGGTCGAGGGGCTTTTGCGCAACGCCTCCACCCACGCCGCAGGCGTGGTGATCGGCGACCGTCCCCTGGACGAGCTGGTGCCGCTCTATCAGGACCCCCGGTCGGACATGCCCGCGACCCAGTTCAACATGAAATGGGTCGAACAGGCCGGTCTGGTAAAGTTCGACTTCCTCGGCCTCAAGACGCTGACCGTGATCCAGAACGCCGTCGAACTGGTCCGCAAGACCGGCCGCCCCCTGAACGTCGCCGCCGACGGCACCGAACTCTACCAACCGCCCGAAGGCTTCGCCTACGACATCGGTGCGATCCCGCTGGACGACGAGGCGGCCTACAAGCTCTACGCCTCCGCCAAGACCGTCGCCGTGTTCCAGGTGGAATCCAGCGGCATGATGGACGCGCTCAAGCGCATGAAGCCGACCTGCATCGAGGATATCGTCGCCCTCGTGGCGCTCTACCGTCCCGGCCCGATGGAAAACATCCCGGTCTATTGCGAGGTCAAGAACGGCCAGCGCGAGATCGAATCCGTCCACCCCTCCATCGACCACCTGCTGGCAGAGACGCAGGGCATCATCGTCTATCAGGAACAGGTGATGCAGATCGCACAGGTCATGGCGGGCTACAGCCTCGGTGGCGCCGACCTGCTGCGCCGCGCCATGGGCAAGAAGATCGCCGAGGAGATGGCCAAGGAACGCCCCAAGTTCGAGAAGGGGGCGATGGCCAACGGCGTCGACAAGAAGAAGGCCTCCGAGGTCTTCGACCTGCTCGAGAAATTCGCCAACTACGGCTTCAACAAGTCCCACGCCGCAGCCTACGCCGTCGTGAGCTACCAGACCGCATGGCTCAAGGCGAACCATCCGGTCGAATTCATGGCCGGCGTGATGAACTGCGACATCCACCTGACCGACAAGCTGGGCATCTATTTCCAAGAGGTGAAGAAGGGCCTCGGCCTCGACTACATCCCGCCCTGCGTGAACCGGTCGATGGCGACCTTCGACGTGAAGGACGGCAAGCTGGTCTATGCACTGGGCGCGCTCAAGAACGTGGGCGTCGAGGCGATGAAACTCGTCGTCGAAGGCCGCGGCGAGAAGCCCTTCGTCAACCTCTTCGACGTCGCCCGCCGCGTGGACCTCAAGCGCGTCGGCAAGCGCCCGATGGAGATGCTGGCCCGCGCCGGCGCCTTCGACATCCTCGATCCCAACCGCCGCCGGGTCATGTCTTCGCTCGATGCGCTGGTCGCCTATTCCGCCGCGATCCACGATCAGAAGGCGTCCAATCAGGTCTCGCTCTTCGGCGAGGCAGGCGACGACCTGCCCGAACCGCGCCTTGCGGGGGGCGACGACTGGCTGCCGGCGGAACGGCTGGCAGAGGAATTCAAGGCTATCGGCTTCTACCTCTCCGGCCACCCCCTCGACGACTACATGGGCGCGCTGAAGCGCAAGAACGTCCTGACGCTGGACGAGGTCATGGCGAAGGCCGAGCGCGCCGCCTGCATCGTCAAGATGGCCGGCACCGTGTCGGGGCGGCAGGAACGCAAGTCCGCCCGCGGCAACCGGTTCGCCTTCGTGCAGCTGTCGGATCCGACCGGTCAGTACGAAGTCACCATGTTCTCCGACACGCTGGAAGTGGCGCGCGAACATCTGGAAACCGGCGCCCAGGTCGTGATCCAGGTCGAGGCGACGATGGAATCCGACCAGCTGAAGCTGCTGGGCCGGTCCGTCAGCCCGATCGACACGGCCGTGGTGGATGCGACCACCAACGGGCTGCGGGTCTTCCTCGACTGTCCCGACGCGATTCCGTCCGTCGCTTCGGTGCTGGAATCGGCGGTCCGCGACAAGGTCAAGGGCGCCCGCGGACCGATCTACTTCTGCCTGATGGACCCCTCCCTGCCGGGCGAGGTCGAACTCGACCTCGGGCAGGATTTCCCGGTCAATCCGCAGATCCGCGGCGCCCTGCGCAGCCTCGGCGGCGTGATCGAGGTGGAGGACGCCTGACCTTGACGCGGGGACTCGCCTTCGCGCCGGGCGGAGCTATCTCAGGCGGACACCTTGGGGGTCCGTTCATGTCGCGCCGTTTCACCAGTCTGATCCTCTGCCTCGCCATCGCGGGCTGCGCCGGCACGGGCGGCCTTGGCGGCGCGACGCCCATCGTGAACAGCGATGTCGACGCGGGGCAGGTGGCGCCGGGGGCGGGCCTGCCCTTCGGTCAGATCGACACGACCTGCGGCGTCACGGCCGCCAGCCTCGGCACGCCCGTCGTGACTGCAGCCGGCTACACGGTCTACGACAGCAACCCCAGCAGCACGGCCCAGCGGGCGCATTACATCGACGGCTTCACCGACGGCTGCCTGCGGCAGTTCACCGCCGCCCTCGTGCTGACCGGCGACGTGGCGACCCACGAAGGCGTGCGCTATCAGACCGGCAACAGGCGCCCCTATTCCGACACCGACCAGACCTACGAGGTCATCAAGGCCAGCTACTGCGGCGTCCCCTCCGGCCAGCCCTGCGGCGCGAAGCTGGACGCGCTGGGCCGCCGCACGGTCTTCGTCACGGCCTATCCGTCCTTCTCGGACAGCGACAACTGGGTTGAATACCTGCTGCACGAAGGCGTGGTCGCCGAAGCGGGCGACGAACGCTAGCCACCGGGCGGACTCCGATTTTTCTAGAAAAATCGGCGCGCCGAAGCGGCGCCCGCGCGGTGGTCGGGCGGCGGAGGGGGCACTGCCTGGCCGTTAATTGCAGATGGTCCTGGCCTTTCTTGATACGCCGCATGGACCTAATTGTCGTCAATTCCGCGGAATGATTCCGTCTGCTCTCAGCCGGTCGAACAGGTCGAAGAACGCCCGGTCCGTCGCGATGTAGCCGGTGAATCCCAAGGCGCGGCTCTTGCTCATGTCGGTCACGACCTCGATCGGGCGGCCGAGGTCGGCGTCCGTGTGCCAGGGCGAGGCGAGGCGCGTGAGGTCGCGTTCCGCCAGCCCGTGTTGCCGGGCGATGTCGGCCCAGACGGCAGCGTCGTCCTGCATCTGGTCCTCCAGCGGGTGTTCGGTGCCGTCGAAGTCCTCGACCTTGACCCCGAAGTAGTCGCCGATCCGGTGCCACATCCAGTTCCAGCGGAAAACGTCGCCGTTGACGATGTTGAAATCTTCGTTCCGCGCTTCGGGCGTGGTCGCAGCCCAGATCACCTGATCCGCCAACTGGCCTGCATCGGTCATGTCGGTCAGCGCGTCCCACTGGACCTGAGAGCCCGGAAAACGGAAGGGACGCCCGGTCGCCTTGCAAATCGTGGCGTAGACGGCCAGCGTCGTGCCCATGTTCATGGTATTGCCGACGGCCTTGCCGATCACCGTGTGGGGGCGGTGGATGCTGTAGCCGAAGCCGTCACGCTCGGCGGCGGCAAACACTTCATCCTCTTGCGCGTAGTAGAAGTTGGCGACGTCCAGACGGCCCTGATCCTCGCGGAACGGCGTCTTGGGTAGGGTCCCCTTGCCGTAGGCCTCGAACGGGCCGAGGTAGTGCTTCAGCCCGGTGACGAGGGCCACGTGTTCGACACTGCCGGCAGGGCGCAGGGCATCGAGCAGGTTGCGGACCATGGTGCCATTGACGCGGATGTTCTCGGCCTCTGTATCCTGTCGCAGCCATGTGGTCAGAAAGACGTGGGTAGGCGTCAGGCCGTCCAGCGCCTGCGCCAGCGACGCAGGGTCCAGCAAGTCGGTGGCGACGGGGGTGACGCCGGGCTGATCCTGCGGCGTGCGGGCGAGGCCATGGACGGTCCAGCCGTCGGCGGCCAGTTTCGCGGAAATTTCGCTGCCCTGGATGCCGGTTGCGCCGACGACGAGTGCGGTCCTGGTCATGTGATCTGTCCTTCGATTGGTTGAACCGCACCTAGCCAGTGCTGCGCGACTCCGCTAGACGGCACCGAAACGGAACGTAGGCACCAAAAGGAGACCACCATGCAGGACGACGACTGGCGCGAGGACTGCGCGCCCCGCCGCGTGATGGAGATCTTTGCAACGAAGTGGACCAGCATGATCCTGCACACGCTGCACGCCCGCCACCGGGGCGGGGCCCGCAGCGGGGCACTGCACCGCAGCCTGCCCGGGTTGTCCAAGAAGATGTTCGTGCAGACCCTGCGCGACATGGAAACCAGCGGCCTGATCGACAGGACGGTCGACAGCACCGTGCCGCCCGCCGTGACCTATGCTCTGACGCCACTCGGGCTACGGTTCGTCGGACTGGTGGACATGGTCTACGATTGGGGCCGGGACAACGCAGACGCGCTGGACGCCCTGCGGCCGCGCGAAGGTGCACGTCGCTCGCGCAATGGCATGGCAGCTGAACTGGGATAAGGTAAGTCGGTTTTTTGATGATTGGCACCGATGGCAAAGATTCCCGAGGCCTGTTTCGGAAGTGCAAATTGCATTATGACACAGAGCGATACCCAGTTGTGAGCGAAAGCGCCCTGACTAAATTTTTTAAATGTCACGTCACCGCGTTTTTGCCGACCGGAGATGCCACCATATTCGAATCATGAGGAGCGAGCTTCCGACGATTGTCGAGCGGCCTTGAATGCGTGAGCAGGGGGCGCTGCCCCCGGCTGCGCCTCCCCCGAGGTATTTTCGACGAGAAGAAGGACCTACCAGTGCGGCGGGCGCTGGTCGCCGAGCGGGATCGTGCCGCCGGCGTCGGCCTCGCGGGTGGCCTCGCGCTGCATCAGTATCTCGATCCGGCGGGTCGCAAGGTCGAGGGCGCGGTCCTGACGGGCGACGACATCGCTCAGGTCCTCGACCAGGCGGGTCAGGTGGGCGATCTGTTCTTCGAGGCGCATGATATCGGACATGGGACAAGGTCTAGCGCAGCCCTGCGGGGCGCGCCACAGTCCGTTGCGGCCTTGAGGGCGGTGAATATGAATAACCCGTTAATATTGCTCGCCTATTTTACATAATATGTACCACATGCGAAACATTTGGATTTTGCAATGTAAATCGGCGCGTCCTTGCCCCGCGGACGGGCGCGGGTTATGTCGCGCCCACGACCCGCCCCCGCAGCCAGAGGACCGTCATGGCCAAGGACAAGAAGACCCCGCGCCCCAAGGCCGAGACGCCCAAGGGCTTTCGCGACTACTTCGGCGCACAGGTGTCCCAGCGGACAGAGATGCTGCGCAATATCGCCGCGGTCTATCATCGCTATGGCTTTGATCCGCTGGAGACGAGCGGGGTCGAGACGGTCGAGGCGCTGGGCAAGTTCCTGCCCGACGTGGACCGCCCGAACGAGGGCGTCTTTGCCTGGGAAGAGGACGCTGACTGGCTGGCCTTGCGCTATGACCTGACCGCGCCGCTCGCCCGGGTCGCGGCGCAGTATCGCAACGATCTGCCTTCGCCCTACCGCCGCTACGCCATGGGCCCGGTCTGGCGCAACGAGAAGCCGGGGCCGGGGCGGTTCCGCCAGTTCTACCAATGCGATGCGGATACGGTGGGCGCGCCCTCGGTCGCCGCTGACGCCGAGATCTGCGCGATGCTGTCCGACACGCTGGAGGCGGTGGGGATCAAGCGCGGCGACTACGTGATCCGCGTCAACAACCGCAAGGTGCTGAACGGCGTGCTGGAGGTGGCGGGACTGTCGGGCGACGACAAGGAGGCCGAACGCGGCATCGTGCTGCGGGCCATCGACAAGCTGGACCGGCTTGGGGTGAACGGTGTGCGGGCGCTTCTGGGCGAGGGGCGCAAGGACGAGAGCGGGGATTTCACGAAGGGGGCGGGGCTCGACGCGGCTGCGGCCGACGTGGTGATGGGTTTCATGGATGCCGGGCGCGAGACCGGGGCGCAGACTGTCGCGCGGCTGTCTGACCTCGTTGCCGGATCATCCGTCGGGATGGAGGGCGTGCAGGAGTTGCAGACCATTGCCGACCTACTCTCTGCCCAAGGTTACGGCCCCGACCGCATCGTTATAGATCCTTCCGTGGTGCGCGGCCTCGGCTATTACACCGGTCCTGTGTTCGAGGCGGAGCTGACCTTCGAGGTCACCGACGAGAAGGGCAATCCGCGCAACTTCGGCTCTGTCGCCGGGGGCGGGCGGTATGACGATCTGGTCAAGCGGTTCACCGGGCAGGCGGTGCCGGCGACGGGTGTCTCGATCGGGGTCGACCGGCTGCTGGCGGCGCTGCACGCGACCGGGCGGCTGGACGCGACCGATCAAGGGCCGGTGGTCGTGACCGTCATGGACCGGGACCGGATGGCCGATTATCAGACCATGGTCGCCGACCTGCGCAACGCGGGCATCCGGGCAGAGGTCTATCTGGGCAACCCCAAGAACTTCGGCAACCAGCTGAAATACGCGGACAAGCGCAACTCTCCCGTCGCGGTGATCGCAGGGGGCGAGGAGTTCGACCGGGGCGTGGTGCAGATCAAGGACCTGATCCTTGGCAAGCAGCTTGCCGAAAACGCCACGCTGGAGGAATGGAAGGACCGCCCGAGTCAGATCGAGGTGCCCCGCGCGGAACTGGTGGACCATGTGTTGAGGATGGTGGCGGGACAGCAGGCGGACCCGGCGTGACCCTCGCGGCGCAACTGGCGGAGGCGGATCGCCTGCGCGACCTCTTTGCCGCGCGTGACGCGGTGATCGTGCAGACCGACGTGCTGCAACCGGCGGACACGCTGCTCGACCTTTACGGAGAGGACATCCGTGGCCGGTCCTACCTGACCAGCGATCCGGCGCGCGGAGAAATGGTGCTGCGCCCGGATTTCACCGTGCCGGTCGTGCAGATGCACATGCAAAGCCATGCGGACCCCGCGCGCTATACCTACGCCGGCAAGGTCTTTCGCAAGCAGGACAGCGATCCCGACCGGCTGAGCGAATTCGTGCAGGTCGGCTACGAGGTCTTTGACGGGGTCAATCCGGCGCTGGCGGATGCAGAGGTGTTTGCCGCGATCCGCGATGCGCTGGGCGACCTGCCGCTGCGGGCCGCGACGGGGGACATCGGCATTCTGATGGCTGCCGTCGCCGGCTTGCGCACCTCTGACGCGCGCAAGGCGGCGCTGGCGCGGCACATCTGGCGGCCGCGACGGTTCCGCGCCTTGCTTGACCGGTTCGGCGGGCGCAGCCCGGTGCCGCCCACGCGGGCGGCGCTGCTGGCGGCCAGCGATCCCTTTGCCCATGCCGGACCCGACATCGGCAAGCGCAGCCGGGCCGAGGTCGCGGACCGCATCGCGACGCTGCGCGACGATGCGGCCACCCCGCCGATCAGCGAGGAAGAGCTGGCGCTGCTGGACACGCTGACGGGGCTGCGCGAGACGTCGGACCATGTGCTGAGCCAGTTGCGCGACATCGCGGTCGACATGCCCGCCATCGGCCCCGCGGTGACGCGGCTGAGTGCGCGGCTTGATGCGCTGGAGGATCATGGCGTCGATATCGCGACGCTGGAGTTCGAGGGCAGCTACGGGCGCACGTCGCTGGAGTATTACGACGGCTTCGTCTTCGGCTTCTATGCCGCCGATCCGAACCTGCCGCCGGTGGCGACGGGCGGACGCTATGACGCGCTGACGGCACGATTGGGTGACGGAAATGCCGTGCCTGCGGTCGGTGGTGTCATCCGGCCCGATCTGGTGCTGACGGTGCGGGGGATGGCGTGATGCTGAAGCTGGGCGTGCCGTCCAAGGGGCGGCTGATGGAAAAGACGTTCCAGTGGTTCGGCAACCGCGGCGTGACCCTGCGCAAGTCCGGCAGCGAACGGGAATACGCCGGCGCCGTCGAGGGGATCGACGGCGTCGAGCTGGTGCTGCTGAGCGCGGGGGAAATCCCGCGCGAACTGGCGGCGGGGCGCATCCAGATGGGTGTGACCGGGTCCGATCTGGTGCGCGAGAAGCTGGTGAACTGGGAGAAGACGGTGCGCGAGGTGGCGCCGCTGGGCTTTGGCGGGGCGGACCTGATCATCGCCGTGCCGCAGGCCTGGGTCGATGTGGATACGCTCGACGATCTGGACGCGGCGGCGGCGGCGTTCCGGGCGCGGCACGGCCACCGGCTGCGGATCGCGACGAAGTATCACCGGCTGGTGCGCGATTTCCTGAAGCAGGCGGGTGTCGCCGATTACGCGCTGATCGACAGTCAGGGCGCGACCGAAGGCACGGTCAAGAACGAGACGGCGGAGGCGATCGCCGACATCACCTCGACCGGCGAGACCCTGCGCGCGAACGGTCTGAAGATCCTGAGCGACGGGATGATCCACGCGTCTCAGGCGACGCTGTTCCGCACCTCGCGCCGGGACTGGAGCACCGAGCAGCGCCGCACCTTCAAGGCGCTGGAGGCGCGGCTGGGCCTTTAGTCGCCGTTGCAGAAGCGGAACGACTGGGCCGCCCCGGCGCCGTCGTCGAAGGTGAAGGCGAGCGGTCCGTCGATGGTCACCGTGGCGGGCCATGTCGACGGCTGGCGGGAGTAGGTGTCGGTGCAGGTCTGGATGCCGCTGTAGGTCTGGCCGGTCCGCTCGGGCAGGTAGAGCCGGCAATCGCGCGTCGCGCTGCCGGAAATGCCTGCCCCGGTGAAGGTGCGCAGCGCCGCGTTCGGCGCATCGCCGCACGCCAGCGCCGGATCGACGTATGTGCCGGGAGGCAGTGGCAGGGGGATGTTCGGCAGCCCAACGTCCGGCGGGCCGAAGGCGGTGATGGCACGGAAGGCGGGGTCCATCACGGTGCCGGCGGCGTCGCGCTGCGGTGCGGTGCCGAATTCCGCGCCGACGATGGTGTCGCGGAACCCGTCGGGCAGGGTGCCCGCGTCGAACCATGTCGCACATTCGGGCGCGGTGCACAGCGCCTGACCGTCACCGGCGCCTTCGCGTTGCGCGGTGTAATCGACATAGCAGTTGTCGCCGCAGGTGACGCCTTGCAGGCGCACGGGTTTGAACCGGGCGGTGTCGTAGGCGCGGGCGTCCTCCTCCATGCTTGCGACGATGGTGTCATCGCCGGCGGGGCAGCGGGTGACGTCGGCGGCGATGCCGGGGCCGTTGATCGCCAGCGTATCGGGGCCGGTGGGGCGCAGGATCAGGTTCAGGGATGCGCCGCTGCCGGGGCGGGTCACGGCGGCGACCACGCGGTCCGCCGTGCCGTGGATGCCGGTCAGGGTAAAGGTCGTCGCGTTGCCCCGCAGGGTGTCGGGGCCGAAGGCCCATGACCCCTTCTGCGTGGCGCAGGTGCCGCCGTCGCCCTGCCAGACACCAGCGATCCGTGCGTCATAGGTTGCTCGGGCGGTGTCGGTCTGTGCCGTGGCGGGCAATGCGGCCGTCAGGGCGACGATGAAGAGGCGGACGGTCATGGCGGGTCCTTCCGATGGTGTTCCATCACTAACGCCACGGGGCGGGTCGTGGCACCCGGTCAACCTGACACGCAGCAGCTTTCTGCCGCGTTGCAGGGGCCGGACGACATCTGGCGGTTGACTTAGCCCGGAACGCATGCGGTTGTGTCCGGGTCGAACCTTCTTCCCTGCAGGAGCCGTGATGCGGACCTTGACCACCCTGATGCTTTGCGCGGCCTTGCTTGCGGGATGCGGCCACCGGGCGGCGCAGGTCAGCCGCGCGGCGCCGATCTCCTACCCGGCCTTTGCCGATGCCAAGCCGCACGACAACATCGGGCGCCAGCCGTCTTACTATCCGATCCACGGGGTCGACGTGTCGCGCTATCAGGGCACCATCGACTGGCGGCAGGCGCGGGCGGCGGGGATTTCATTCGCCTACATCAAGGCGACCGAGGGCGGCGATCTGGCCGATCCGATGTTCCATACCTACCGCACGGGTGCTGCGGCGGCGGGGGTGCGGCAGGGGGCCTATCACTTCTACTACTTCTGCCGTTCGGCGCGGGAGCAGGCGGCGTGGTTCATCCGCAACGTGCCGCGCGATCCCAACGCGCTGCCGCCGGTGCTGGATCTGGAATGGAACCACCAGTCGCGCAGCTGCAGCCGCCGCCCCTCTGGCGCAGAGGTGCGGGCAGAGGCCGTGGTGTTCCTCGACATGCTGGAACGGCACTATGGCCGGCGGCCGCTGGTCTATACGACGCCCGACTTCTATCACCAGACCGGGCTGGGGCAGTTGCCGCGGACGCAGTTCTGGCTGCGGTCGGTCGCCGCCCACCCGGCGGAACGCTATCCCGGCGAGGGCTGGTCGTTCTGGCAGTATACCGGGACCGGGATCGTGCCGGGGATCGCCCGGCCCGTGGACATCAACGCCTTTGCGGGCAGCCCGGCGCAATGGGCGAAATGGATCGAATGACGGGCGCGGCCCCCCGCGGGGCGCGCACCGGCTGAAGCCAGCGACGTGCCCGATCTTTCGGCAGGGCCTTGCGGAACACGGCGCTTCCGTGAAGTCAACCATTGCATCTTCGCGATACCATGGGTAGACTGCCGCATCCGGTTCGCAGCGAACCGCAATTCATCATACCCAGCCCGGAGACCCCTTATGAAAATGAGAACATTCCTTGCTTCGTCCGCCATCGCCATCGGGCTTGCGGCCTCGGCGCAGGCGGCCTCCGTGCCGGACGGCGTGACGCTGGCGGACGAGCAGACCTATACCTTCTGGCTGCTGGACGCGATCAAGTCGATGGACCCGCAGATCAACACCGACGTCGAGGGCTCCGACATCCTGCGCAACCTGTTCGAGGGGCTGTACAACGAGGACGGCGATGGCAACCTGACGCCGGGCGTGGCGCTGGATCACACCCTGTCCGACGACGGCCTGACCTATACCTTCAACCTGCGCGACGATGCGAAGTGGTCGAACGGAGAGCCGGTGACGGCGCAGGACTTCGTCTACAGCTGGCGCCGTCTGGCCGATCCCGCGACCGCGTCGGAATACGCCTGGTACATGGAACTGATGCAGGTCGAGAACGCGGCAGAGATCATCGCCGGCGAGAAGCCGATCGAAGAGCTGGGCGTGAAGGCGATCGACGACCACACGCTGGAGGTCAAGATCATCACGCCGCTGCCCTATTTCCCGCAGATGCTGGTGCACGGGTCGACCTTTCCGATCCTGCAGTCCGTGGTCGAGGAATACGGCGACAACTGGACGCAGGCCGGCAACCTCGTCGGCAACGGCGCCTACAACCTCACCGAACACCAGTTGGGCGAGCGGGTCGTCATGACCAAGAACGACACCTACTGGGACGCCGAGAACACGGTGATCGACACGCTGACCGCGCTGACGATCAACGACAACAATCAGGCCCTGACGCGCTATCTGGCGGGAGAGCTTGACCGGGTGCAGATCCCCGCGGGCCAGTATCCCCGCCTGAAGGAAGAGTATCCCGACCAGGCGATCTCTACCCCCTACAACTGTTCCTACATCTATATGCTGAACGTGGGCGACAAGGGACCGGAGGCGCTGAACGACAAGCGCGTGCGTCAGGCCATGGCCTATGCCATCGACCGCGACGTGATCGTGGACCGCATCCTGCAGGGCGGGCAGAAGCCGGCCTACAACTGGACCCATTGGGCCATCGCCGACTTCGAGCGGCCCCAGATCCCCTATGCGGACGAGATGGACCAGCCGCAGCGCATCGAGGCCGCCAAGAAGCTGATGGAGGAAGCCGGCTATGGCGCCGACAACCCGCTGACCCTGCGCCTGCAGTACAACACGTCCGACGATCACAAGAAGATCGCGATCGCGGCGTCGCAGATGCTGAAGGCCATCGGCGTGAATGCGGAACTCGACAACTACGAGTGGAAGATCCACACGGACCGGATGCAGAACCAGGACTTCGACATGGCGCGCTATGCCTGGTGCGGCGACTATAACGAGGCGTCGACCTACCTCGACCTGATGACCTCTTATTCCGGTCACAACAACGGCGAGTGGTTCAACGACCAGTACGACAAGATCATGAAGGACTCCAAGACCGCCGAGGATCCGCAGCCGCTCTATAAGGAGGCCGAGGCGCTGCTGGCCGAGGAGATGCCGATCATCCCGATCTATCACTACGCCAAGGTCGACATGATCAATCCCGCCATCAAGGGTCTGCCGCAGAACAACGTGCAGAACACCTGGTACGGCAAGGATCTGTACCGCGTCGCGACCGAAGAGTGACATTGCGGACGGGCCACCAATTCAGTAGGTGGCCCGTCTGACCCTGACCCTTTCCGAAAGACCGGGATTTGCTGTCCTACACATTGAAACGCATCGCAATCGCGATCCCGACGCTGCTTGTCCTGATCGTGGTGTCCTTCGTGCTGATGCACGCCGCCCCCGGCGGTCCCTTCACCGCAGAACGCCAGTTGCCGCCCGAAGTGCTGGCGAACCTGAACGCGAAATACGGGCTGGACCAGCCGCTGTGGCGGCAGATCGTCACCTACGTCTGGAACATCGTGTCCGCCTTCGATTTCGGGCCAAGCTTCGTCTACAAGGACCGCACGGTGAACCAGATCATCGCGCAGGGCTTTCCGATCACGCTGACCTATGGTCTGCTGTCATTCGCGGTGGCCGTCATCGCCGGCGTGAGCCTCGGCGTCGTCGCCGCGATCCGCCACAACTCTGCCGTCGATTATGCCGCCGTCGGCGTGTCGATCGGCGCGCAGGTGCTGCCCAATTTCGTCATGGCGCCGATCCTCGTGCTGGTCTTCACGCTCTGGCTGGGATGGCTGCCGGGCGGCGGCTGGCAGGGGCCGGAATACTGGATCATGCCGGTGATCGCGCTGTCGACATCCTTCATGGCCTCCATCGCGCGGATCACCCGGTCGAGCATGCTGGAGGTCCTGACCTCCAACCACATCCGCACCGCCCGCGCCAAGGGACTGCCGGAGCGTCGCGTGATCCTGCGCCATGCGCTGAAGCCCGCGATGCTGCCCGTGATCTCTTACCTCGGGCCGGCCTTCGTGGCGATGATCACCGGGTCGGTGGTCGTGGACATCTATTTTTCCACGGGCGGCATCGGCAAGGCCTTCGTGGATTCGGCGCTGAACCGCGATTACGCGGTGATGATGGGGGTCACGATCCTCGTCGGCGCGCTGACCATCGCCTTCAACCTCGTGGTCGACATCCTTTACGGATGGATCGACCCCAAGATCAGGTACTGACATGGTCGCCACAACCGAAAACAACCCCGGCACAGCCGCCGTCGCCAAGGGCCGGTCGCCCTGGGCCGACGCGCGGCGCCGGTTCTTTCGCAATAAGGCTGCGATGTTCGGACTGGTGCTGCTTGTCTGCGTGACGCTGTTCGCCCTGTTCGGCGGCCTGTTGTCGCAATGGTCGAACGAGGAACTGGACTACAACGTCATGGGGCAGGTGGTCGAGCTGGGCGCGCCGTCCATCGCCAACGGCCACTATTTCGGCACCGACGATCTGGGCCGCGACCTGTTCGCGCGGACGGTGCAGGGGACGCAGATTTCCCTTGCCGTGGGTGTCGTGGGCGCACTGATCGCGATCATCGTCGGCACGCTCTATGGCGCGACGGCGGGATATGTCGGCGGTCGCGTCGACGGCTTCATGATGCGGCTGGTCGATATCCTGATGGCCGTGCCCTACATGTTCGTGCTGATCCTGCTGCTGGTGATGTATGGCCGGTCGATCACCATCCTTTTCGTCGGCGTCGGCCTGATCTCGTGGATGGACATGTCGCGCATCGTGCGCGGCCAGACCCTGAGCCTGAAGGGCCGCGAGTATGTCGAGGCCGCCCGCGCCACCGGCGTGTCGGCCCCGGTCATCATCATGCGCCACATCGTGCCGAACCTGCTGGGCGTGATCGCGGTCTACGCCACGCTGCTGGTGCCGCTGATGATCCTGACCGAAAGCTTCATCTCGTTTCTCGGCCTTGGCGTGCAAGAGCCGATGACATCGCTGGGCGCGCTGATTTCCGAAGGTGCGGGCACCATCGCCTATGGCACCACATGGCAGTTGGGCTTTCCGCTGCTGTTCTTCGTGCTGACGCTGTTCGGCTTCTTCTTCGTGGGCGACGGCCTGCGCGATGCCCTCGACCCCAAGGATCGCTGAATGTCCCTTCTGACCATCAAGGACCTGTCCGTCACCTTCGACGGCGAGGACGGTCCCGTCCATGCGGTGAACAACCTGTCGCTGTCCATCGACAAGGGCCAGACGCTGGGCATCGTGGGCGAGAGCGGGTCCGGCAAGTCGCAGACCGCGTTTTCGATCATGGGCCTGCTGGCGTCGAACGGGCGCACCTCGGGGTCAGTCGTCTTCGACGGGCAGGAGCTGCTGGGGGCGACGCAGAAGCAGCTGAACCAGCTGCGGGCGCGGCGGATCGCGATGATCTTTCAGGACCCGATGACCTCGCTGAATCCCTACATGCGGATCTCGGACCAGATGACCGAGGTGCTGAGGCTGCACAAGGGCCTGTCCAAGACGGACGCCCTGGCCGAATGCGTGCGGATGCTGGACGCGGTCAAGATCCCGGCGGCGGCCGAGCGTATCCGGCTTTACCCGCACGAATTCTCTGGCGGGATGCGGCAGCGGGTGATGATCGCGATGTCGCTGCTGTGTCGTCCCGACCTGCTGATCGCCGACGAGCCGACGACCGCGCTCGACGTGACCGTGCAGGCGCAGATCATGGACCTGCTGAACGATCTGCAGCGCGAATTCGGCATGGCGACGATCCTGATCACCCACGACCTTGGCGTCGTGGCGGGCTTCTGCGAGCGCGTGCTGGTCATGTACGGCGGCCGCGTGATGGAGGAGGCGCCGACCGATCCGCTGTTCGAGACGCCGACCCATCCCTATACCCGCGGCCTGCTGGGGGCGGTGCCGCGCGTCGACGACGAGGATGCGATCATGACCGCGATCCCCGGCAACCCGCCGAACATGGCGGCCCCGCCAGAGGGTTGCCCGTTCCGCCCGCGCTGTGACTTTGCCGGAGAGGATTGCCGGGTGATGCCGCCGCTGGTGCCCTTCGACGGCGACCGCGCCCGTGCCTGCCACCGCCCGGTGGCGGAGGTGGCGGCATGAGCCCGTTGCTGCGCGTCCGCGACCTGAGCGTCACCTTTCCGATCACCCGCCCCGGCGACATGCCATGGACCGCGCCGCGGGAACTGCGGGCGGTGAACGGCGTGAGTTTCGATCTGGAGGCGGGGCAGACCCTTGGCGTCGTCGGTGAATCCGGCTGCGGCAAGTCCACCATGGCCCGCGGGCTGATCCAGATGGTGCCCGCGAAGGGGCAGGTGATGTGGCGCGGAGAGACCGACCTGCTGGCACTGTCGCCGCGGCAGATGAAGCCGCACCGCGCCGATATCCAGATGGTGTTTCAGGACCCGCTCGCGTCCCTGAACCCGCGGATGACCGTGGGCCAGATCATTGCCGAACCTTTGAAGACGCATCGCGGCAACCTCTCTGCCGGCGAACGCCGGACCCGCGTCGCCGCGATGATGGAGCGTGTCGGCCTGCTGCCGCAGATGATCAACCGTTATCCGCACGAATTCTCTGGCGGGCAATGCCAGCGCATCGGGATCGCGCGGGCGCTGATCGTGGAACCGAAGCTGTTGATCTGCGACGAACCGGTGTCGGCGCTTGACGTGTCGATCCAGGCGCAGGTCGTCGATCTTCTGAAGGAGCTTCAGCGGGACCTGAACCTTGCGATGATCTTCATCGCCCATGACCTGAGCGTGGTGAAGAACATCTCTCATGACGTCATGGTGCTGTATCTGGGCCGGGTGATGGAAAAGGCGCCGCGGCGCGCGCTTTATGCGGATCCGCAGCATCCCTATACGCAGGCGCTGCTGTCGGCGGTGCCGGTGCCCGATCCGGTGATCGAGCGGCAGAAGCGGATCATTCAGCTGGACGGCGACATGCCATCCCCGATGAAGCCGCCCTCGGGCTGCGTGTTCCGCACCCGCTGCGCGCGGGCGCAGCCCGATTGCGCCGAGGTCGTGCCGCAGCCCGAAGGCGGCGACCACCGCGTCGCCTGCCTGCATCCGGGGCCAGTCCGGGAAGACGAACTGGCCTAGGCGATCAGGTCGGCAATGGCGGGCCGCAGGCCCGCCATACCGCGCGGTTGCCAGCCGAGGGCGCGCAGCCGGTCGCACTGCATGACGCTGACCCGGGACGCATCGGCGCGCGGCGGCAGGGGCCGTTGGATGCCGGTCAGGTCCGCATAGGTCGCGAGCAGGTCGCGGTGATCCAGCAGGATGTCCGAGAGGTTGAACGTCGCCGGGGCAAGATCTGCGGCGGGCGCGGTCAGCAGCAGGCGGGCGGCGGCGGCAAGGTCGTCCGCATGCACCTCTGACCCGACGCGGGGGGCTGGGGTGTCGCCGCGGGCGTAGGCGGCGAAGAGGTCGGCCCATTTGTGCGGCTGACCGGGGGCGCCGGGGCCATAGACGCCGGTCGCCCGCAGGCTGGCGGTCGCAAGGCCGGGCCGTGCGGCGAGCCAGTCTTCCACCTTTGCCTTTGCAATGCCGTAGAGGCTGTCGGGCCGGGCGGGCAGGCCGTCCTGCAAGACTGAGCCGGCAGGGTAACCGTCATAGACGGCGCGGGACGACAGGAAGACGATGCGCGTCACGCCGTCCTGCGCCGCGCGGGCGAAGAGGCGCAGGGTGCCGTCGACGTTCTGGCTGCGGAATGCGTCAGGGTCGTCGCCTTCGCCGCCGCGATACTTGCCGGGGACATGGGCGAAGGCCGCATGGATCAGCGCGTCCTGCCCGGTCAGGTCTGGCGGCGGTTGGGTCAGGTCCCACGTCACATGCGCCATGCCGGGCAGGGGGCGGCGGCCGAGTGTGGTGACCTTGTCGCCGCGCGCTGTCAGATGCGCCGCGATGGCGTGGCCGACGCGGCCCGTGGCGCCGGTCAGCGCGACCTTCACGCCGGGCCCGGCAAGGTTGCGGTGTCGGGGATCGGGCCGTCACCGGCGTAGGCTTGCCAGAGGGCGATGAGAGGCGCGAGTTGCGCGGCCTTGGGGTGGTCGGCCTGCCACGGTTTTTCGTATTGAAAATGCAGGACGTGGATGTCGGGCCAGTGCCAGAGGTCGGGCATGGCGAACCAGACGTATTGCAGCATATTGTAGAAGACCGGCAGCCCGTGCCAGTCGGGGAAGAACGCCTGAAGGAAGCTCTGGTCCGTGCGGGGCCAGAAGGCGCCGGGAGTGTCCAGCGCCGCCATCATCGCGGCAAAGGTCGCGGGATCGGGACGGGCGGTGAAGACGCCGGAGTTCATGCGGCGGAAGTCGGCAAGGCCCTCGTAGACGTTGGGCGCGGCGCAGAACTCGGGGTAGGCGAAAAGCTTGTCGCAGTTGCGCAGCACCAGCGTGTCGGCGTCGAGGAAGACGACCCGGTCATAGGGCAGCTGCCACAGTCGCAGCTTTGCGAAGTTGTCGAGCGGGGTGTGAAAGGCGGGCTTGTTGCCCTTGGTGAAGGGCACCTTGCCATGCAGCGTGGCGCGGTCGTGGGCGGCGTTGAAGGCGGGCGAAGTGTCCAGCAGATCGACCGGCACCAGCCGCGCCCCCAGTGCCGCCAAGGGGGCCAGCGCGGACTCCGTCACGCCGCCGGTATGCATCACGACGATCTCGGCCTGCGTGCCCGACAGGGTCAGCGACCGCACCAGCGCCCGCGCCCCCAACGCGAAATCCGCGTTGGTGACGAGGGTGACATAGGCGAAGGCCATCAGACGGCGCGCAGCTTCTTGCCTTCGGGGTCGCGTTCGACCTTGTCGGCCAGATCGCGGGTCCAGGCGGAGACGGCGGGCACGCGGCTGCGGTCGATGCGGTGGGCATACTTGCGGGCGACGTCCACGACCTCTGCCAGCAGGCCCTCTGCCAGCGTGGTGGGGTTCAGGCCGAGGGCGAGGAATTGTTCGTTCTTCACGATCAGGTCGTTCTCGGCCGCCTCTTTCCGGGGGTTGGGCAGGTTCATCACCTGCGCGCCGGTCTGCTGGGCGATCAGTGCCGCCAGATCGCGGACGCGGTGCGTCTCGGTCATCTGGTTGAAGATCCGCACCCGGTCGCCCGCCTTCGGCGCGTCGCCCATCGCGAGTTCGATGCAGCGCACGGAGTCCTGGATGTGGATGAAGGCGCGGGTCTGGCCGCCGGTGCCGTGGACCGTCAGCGGATAGCCGATGGCGGCCTGAATCAGGAAGCGGTTCAGCACGGTGCCGTAGTCGCCGTCGTAGTCGAACCGGTTGATCAACTGGTCGTGCATCCGGGTCTGGGCCGTATGGGTGCCCCAGACGATGCCCTGATGCAGGTCGGTGATCCGCAGGCCGTCGTTCTGGGCGTAGAACTGGAACAGGATCTGATCCATGCTCTTGGTCATGTGATAGACCGAGCCGGGGCGCGTGGGATAGAGGATCTCCTGCTCCTTCGGGCCGGTCGGCGTGTCGATCTGCACGTCGAGGTAGCCTTCGGGGATCGGCGCGCCGACGGAGGAATAGCCGTAGACGCCCATGGTCCCGAGGTGGATCACATGCGCGTCGATGCCCGTCTCGACCAGCGCGGCCATCAGGTTGTGCGTCGCGTTGATGTTGTTGCCCACCGTATAGACCTTGTGGCGGTCGGTCTTCATCGAATAGGGCGCGGCACGCTGTTCGGCGAAATGGATCACCACGTCGGGCTTGTGGTCGCCAAGCCATGCCTTCAGCCGCTCGTATTCCTGCGCGAGGTCGAGCAGGTGGAAGTTGATCTTGCGCCCGGTCAGGTCGCGCCAGATGCGGCAGCGTTCCTGGATGGAGTCCATCGGCGTCAGGGACTGCACCCCCAGTTCCGCGTCGATCCAGCGGCGCGAGAGGTTGTCGACGACATGGACCTCGTGCCCCTGATCGGACAGATGAAGGGTCGTGGGCCAGCCGACGAAGCCGTCGCCGCCGAGAATTGCGATTTTCATGTTGGGGCCTCCATGGGGGGAGCGTTGCGCAGGCGTATGACAGGGGTATGACGCGGGCGGGCGCCGCGTGCCAGTCCATCGCGTTGTCCGGGCGGCAGTTTTTTGCCGCGCCGGCGCCGTGCGGCGGAAAAGTTCGCAGGTGCAGCATCGAACCGGAACAGGCAGGTCGGCGCTGGCGTTCACCCTTGTCGACCGCCGGTTGCGGTTTTTTCTTCGGATAGTGTCATGCGCGACTTTCGCGATGAGGACGTCAGCCCCGCGGCGCGCGGGATCATTCGGCGCGAGTCGGGGGCAGAGGCGGGCTATGCCGAACCGGGGGCGGTGCTGGCGCAAGAGGATCCGGTGCACCTCGTGGGCTTCGCGCCCTTCGCCTATCCGGCGCGGCTGGGGGCGAACAAGGCGGCGCTGCTGGCGAACTATTCCGACATCCTTGCGGCGACGCGGACGGGAGAGCTGGTCACGCCCGCCGCCGAATGGCTGATCGACAATCATTACGTGGTCGAGGAGAGCTTTCGCCACCTCAGGCGCGACCTCGTGCCCCGTTATTATCACAAGCTGCCGCAGGTCGCGACGGAGGGTCACGGCCGGGTGCCGGCGGTGCTGGCCTTTGCATGGCGTTACGTGGCGCTGGGCAATTCGGATTTTCACGCGGATACGCTGACCGACATGGCGCGGGGCTATCAGCGGCACCGGGTGTTCACCATCGGCGAGATCTGGGCGATCCCCGCGATGCTGCGCTTCGTCCTGCTGGAGAACCTGCGGCGCATTTCCGACCGGGTGAATGCCGCGCGGGCGGACCGGGTGGCGGCGAACGCGCTGGCCGACAGGCTGATGGCGGAGGACGGTGCGCCCTGGCCCTTCGGGCCGGAGCGTCCGGTGTCAGAGGCCTTTGCGGCGCAGCTGCTGTACCGCCTGCGTGACGGCAGTCAGGCGGCGGACGACGCGCTGGCCAGGCTGGAGGCGACGCTGGACGCGCAGGGGACCGACAGCGCGCAGGTGCTGCAGCACGAACACGCGCGACAGTCGGCGGCCAACGTGGCGGTCGGCAACGTGATCCGCAGCATGCGGCGGCTGGACGAGACGAACTGGACGACGTGGTTCGAGGCCATCAGCCGCGTCGACGAAATCCTGCAGCGGTCCGAGGATTTTCCACGCCTCGACCGGGCGACGCGCAACGACTATCGCGACACCATCGAGCGGATCGCGCACCGGTCGGACCTGAGCGAGGGCGAGGTGGCCGAGCGTGCGCTTGCGATGGCGGAAGGCCCGCTGGTGGGCCACCTGCTGGTCGGGTGCGATGCGGCGGCGTTCCGCGCCGCCTGCGGCTATCGCGCGACGTGGCGCGAGCGGATGCTGGCCCGGGTCCGGCAGGCGGACTGGTGGGGCATTTTCGTGCCGGCGCTGGTGCTGACGGTGCTGATCGCGGGGGGCGTCACGGCGCTGTTGCCGGACAACCTGCCGTGGATCGTGGATGCGCTGTTCTTCGTCCTGTCGCTGCTGACCGTGTCGGAGGCGGCGATGGGCATCGTGAACCTGCTGGGCGCGCGGCTGGTGCCGGTCAGCCGCCTGCCGGCCTACGACTACGATGCCGGGATTCCAGAGGAAGCCCGCACGCTGGTCGCCGTGCCGACCCTGATCGGCGATCTGGACAGCGTCGACGATGCGGTGCGGCTGCTTGAACTGCATTACCTGTCCAACCCCGATGGGGCGGTGGATTTCGCGCTGGTCACCGATTGGCCGGATTCGACGCAGGAGGAGAGCGCCGAGGACCGTCGCGTCCTTGACCACGCGCGGGCCGAGGTCGATGCGCTGGCGGACCGCTATGCCCATGTCGGACGGCGGTTCTACCTGCTGCACCGCAACCGGATCTGGAACGAGGCCGACAGCATCTGGATGGGGTGGGAACGCAAGCGCGGCAAGCTGGCGGAACTGAACGCCCTGCTGCTAGGCACCGGAGAGACGACCTTCATGGACATCAGCCCGCGTCCGCCGCTGGGCATCCGCTATGTCGTGACGCTGGACAGCGACACGCGGCTGCCGCGTGGCACGGTGGCGGCGCTGGTGGGCAAGATGATGCACCCCGTCAACGCGCCGGTCACGGACCCGGACACGGGCATCGTCACCGGCGGGCATGCCCTGATGCAGCCGCGCGTCACGCCGTCGCTGACGACGGGAGAGGACGCATCGGTCTTTCAGAAGGTCTTTTCGGCCGGGCGGGGGATGGACCCTTACGTCTTTACAGTGTCGGACCTTTATCAGGACCTGCTGGATCAGGGGTCGTTCACCGGCAAGGGCATCTACGACATCCGCGCCTTCGATGCGGCGATGGCCGGGCGGTTTCCCGAGAACCGGGTGCTGAGCCACGATCTGATCGAAGGCAACCTTGCCCGCGCGGCGCTGGCGACGGACGTGCAGGTGGTCGAGGATTTTCCCGTCCGCTACGACGTCGACGTGTCGCGCCAGCACCGCTGGATCCGGGGCGACTGGCAGTTGCTGCCCTTCATCCTTGATTCGAAGAACGGGCTGAGCGGTCTGGGGCGGCTGAAGATGGTGGACAACCTGCGCCGGTCGCTGGTGCCGCCCGCGTGGGTGCTGTCGGTCGTGCTGGGCTGGCTGGTGCTGCCCGCCGCGGCGGTCTGGGTGTGGATGCTGGTGCTGGTCGTGACGCTGTTCTTCATGCCGCTGATGACGGTGCCGCTGGGGCTGGTGCCGTCGCAGCCGGGCGTCGCCGTGGGGCGCCACATGACCCGCGTCGCGCAGGATCTGGGCGCCCGCGGCAGCGAGATCGGGCTGCGGCTGATCTTCATGGCGCATCAGGCCTGCAATGCCACCGATGCGATCGCGCGCACGCTCTGGCGGTTGGGTGTATCGCGGCAGCGGATGCTGGAATGGCGCACGGCGCAGCAGGTCCATGCGGGCGGCAGCCGCAGCCGGCGGGCGTGGTGGCTGCGAATGATGGGATCGCCGATCATCGGCGCCCTCGCCTTCGGGCTGACCCTGTTGCTGAACCCGGTCGCATGGGCGCCGGCGGCGCTGCTGTGCTTCTGCTGGATCGCGGCGCCGGGCGTGGCGCATGCCGTCTCGCGGTCCATGGAAACCGAGGACCGGCTCGTCGTCTCGGCCCGCGAGGCGGCGACCCTGCGGCGCGTGGCGCGGACGACATGGCGGTTCTTCGAGACCTTCGTGACCGAGGCGACGCATCACCTGCCGCCCGACAACTATCAGGACGACCCGGCACCCAAGGTGGCGGAGCGGACCTCGCCCACCAACATCGGGCTTTACCTGCTGTCGGTGTTGTCGGCCCGCGATCTGGGGTGGATCGGCCAGACCGATGCGCTGAACCGGATCGAGCGGACGGTGGCGACGCTGGAGAAGATGGAGCGTTACCGGGGGCATCTGTTCAACTGGTACGACACCCGCGACCTGTCGGTGCTGCAGCCGCGCTATGTCTCTTCGGTGGACAGCGGCAACCTTGCGGGACACCTGATCGCCCTGTCCTCTGCCCTGCGGGCCTGGGCGGACAATCCGAGCGTTCACGCGCAGGGCAACCTGACGGGGATCGGCGATACGCTGGCGGTGCTGGTCGAACGGCTGGGCCGGGTGCCCGACGACCGCCGCACGCTGCGGCCGATGCGCCGCCGGCTGGAGGAGCTGGTCACGGGATTTGGCCGCAGCCACGCGGCCTATATGGCAGAGCCGCAGCTGGCGACGCTGCGGGCGCTGAACCTGACGCTGATCGCCGCCGACATCGCGCGGCTGGCGGCGGACTTCCATGGCGAATCGGATCGCGCGGAAACCGCAGAGGTTCTGTGGTGGGCACAGGCGCTGCGGGCGAACTGCGACCAGATCGTGGGCGATACCGGCGAGGGCGGGCCGAGCCGCGCCGACCTGATCCGCACCGTCTCGGCCCTGGCGGAACGGGTGCGCAAGCTGGCGTTCGAGATGGACTTTGCCATGCTGCTGAACCCGGAAAAGCGGCTGCTGTCGATCGGTTTCCGTCCCGACAGCCGCGAGATGGACGACAGCTGCTACGATCTGCTGGCGTCGGAGGCGCGTCTGGCCAGTCTTTTCGCCATCGCCAAGGGCGACGTGCCCACCGCGCACTGGCTGCGGCTGGGGCGACCGGTGACCAGCGTCGGCATCCACAGCGCGCTGCTGTCGTGGTCGGGGTCGATGTTCGAATACCTGATGCCGCCGCTGGTGATGCACGAACGCACGGGCGGCATCCTGAACGGGGCGAACACGCAGGCGGTGCGCGCCCAGATGCAGCACGGGCGCAGCCTGAACCTGCCATGGGGCGTGTCGGAAAGCGCCTTTTCCGCCCGCGACCGCGAGATGAACTACCAATACTACGCCTTTGGCGTGCCGCATCTGGCGCTGAAGCGGATGCAGAGCAGCGATCACGTTGTGGCGCCCTATGCAACGCTGATGGCCGCGCAGATCGATCCGGCGGCGGCGGTGCGGAACCTCGCGCGGCTGGACGCGCTGGGGGCCTTCGGGCCCTACGGCTACTTCGACGCCATCGACTTTACCGCGACGCGGATGCCCGAAGGGCAGGACCACGTCGTCGTGCGCAACGTCATGGCGCATCACCACGGCATGTCCATCGTGGCGATCGCGAACGTCATCCTCGACGGTATCCATCGCGACCGGTTCCACGCGGACCCGGTCATCAAGGCCGCCGAACTGCTGCTGCAGGAAAAGGCCCCGCGCGAGATCATTCCCGTCACCCGGGGCGGAGAGCTGGTGCCGCGCGATCCGCAGGCGGACGGCGGCGATGCGACCGTCACCGTGTCCGACAGCCCGGCCACCGACACGCCGATGGTGGCGCTGCTGTCCAACGGGCGGCTGTCGTCGCTGGTGTCGGGCACCGGGGCCGGTCCGCTGTGGCTGGACGACATCGCGATCACCCGCTGGCGGCCCGATCCGACCGTCGACACCGGCGGCATCTATCTGTTCCTGCGCGACGCCGCCTCGCACGACTGGTGGTCGGCCACGACCACGCCGCGCGCCGCCCATGGCGAAACCGCGCGGGCCGTCTTTTCGGTTCACAAGGCAGAGTTCGCCAAGTCGGCCCACGGCATCGACAGCCTGATGGAGGTGATCGTCGCGACCGAGGCAATGGGCGAGGGGCGGCGGTTGACCCTGCGCAACACCACCACCCGCAGCCGCACCATCGAGGTCACGAGCTACGGCGAGATCGTGCTGGACAGGGCGGATGCCGATATCGCGCACCCGGCGTTTTCCAAGATGTTCGTGAAGACCGCGATCCGCGACGACGGCCGCACCATCACCGCCTTTCGCAACCCGCGCGCCGCCGGCGACCGGGTGCTGCACATGGCGCACCTGCTGGCCGGCGCCGCCGACCGCAGGCCGGCGCAGGCGGAAACCGACCGCCGGGCCTTTATCGGGCGGGGGCGCGATCTGGGCACGGCGGCGGCCTTCGATGCCGGGGCGCGGCTGGGCGGGGCGGACGGCTTTACCCTGGACCCGATCTTTGCCATCCGCCGTCAGGTGACGATCCCGCCGGGCAAGACCGTGGCGCTGACCTACTGGACATTGGTCGCCGACACGGCAGAGGAACTCGATCATGCGATCCTGCACCACCGGCAGGACGACATCTTTGCCCACGAAGACCGGATGACCTGGAGCATGAGCCAGGTGCAGCTGCGCCACGCGGCGATTTCCCTGCCCGAGGCGGCGCTGTTCCGGCAGGTCGCGGCGGGCCTGCTGTGGCCGGACCCGCGCCTTGCGATCCAGGACGAGGGGCTGCGCGACGCGGTCGGCCCGCAGGACGCGCTGTGGCCGCTGGGGCTGTCGGGCGACCATCCGATCATGCTGCTGCGCACCGACGACGAGGCGGACCTTGAAATCGTGCGCCGGGCGATCCGGCTGGCGGACTATCTGCGGCTGCACGGGCTGCAGGCGGATCTGGTGATCCTGAACGAACGCAAATCGTCCTATACGCAGGACCTGCAGGCGACGATCCAGAACATGTGCGACATGGCGGCACGGGCCGGGCACCTCGACCCCGCGCGGCGCACGGTTTTCCCGGTGCGGCGCGACCAGATCTCCGACACGACGTTCGAGACCCTGATCTCGACCGCCCGCATCGTGCTGCACACCCGGAACGGCAAGCTGGGCGAGCAGCTGGCGCGGTTGCTGGTGCCGGGCGAGGGCGTGCCGCCGCCCGCCATCGCCCTGCCGGCGCATCTGCCGCCGCTGCACCGCCGCACCCCCGATTTCCCGCAAGAGGATCTGCCGATGTGGAACGGCACCGGCGGATTCTCGGCCGACGGTCTGGAATACGTCGTGCGGATGCGCCACGGCGAACGCACGCCGCATCCCTGGATCAACGTCATTGCGCACGAGGATTTCGGGTTTCACGTCTCGGCCGGCGGTGCCGCCTTCACGTGGTCCGTGAACTCTCGCGATTACCAGATCACACCGTGGAGCAACGATCCCGTCAGCAACCGCCCCGGCGAGGCGATCCTGATCCACGACCCCGCGACCGGGCGCGTGATCTCTCCCTTCGCGGCGCTGTCTGACGATCCCCATGCGATCCACGAGGCGCGGCACGGGCTGGGGCGGTCGACCTTCCGGGTCTGGACCGACTGGATCGAGGCCGAGGCGGTGATGACGCTTGTGCCGGACGCACCGGCGCGGCTGACCGCGCTGACCCTGCGGCACCGGGGCGCGCAGCCCCTGCGGCTGAACGTGATCGCCTGTGCCGAGCTGGTGCTGGACAACAACCGGGGCCGCACCGCGCAGGTGATCCGGGCGGGGCGCGATGCGGCGCTGAACGCCGTCGTCGGGCGCAATGCCTATGGCACCGCCATCACCGGGCGCGTCACGGCGCTGACTGCCAGCCTGCCGCTGCAGGCGACGACGGTGTCCCGCGGCGCCTACCTTGGGCGCAACGGCGATCCGGCGCGGCCTGCCGCGCTGCACGCCTGGCCACAGGCGGACGGCACGGGCGGCGATCCCTGCCTTGCGGCGCGGGTCGCCGTGACGGTGCCGCGCGGTGAAGCGCGGCAGGTGACCTTCATCCTCGCCGATGCCGAGGAGGCAGAGATCGGCGACGTGCTGAAACGCGCCCGTGCCGCGGATGCGGTGCCGCAGGCGCTGGAGGCGGTGCGGACGGAATGGTCCGACTTCCTTGGCCATCTGCAGATCGACACGCCCGATCCGCAGATGAACCTGATGGTCAACACATGGCTGCCCTATCAGTCGCTGACCTGCCGCATTCGGGCGCGCAGCGCCTTCTATCAGGCCTCGGGTGCCTATGGCTTTCGCGACCAGTTGCAGGATACATCGGCGCTGATCCTGCAGGACCCGGGGCTGGCGCGGGCGCAGATCCTGAACGCCGCCAGCCGCCAGTTTCCCGAAGGCGACGTGCAGCACTGGTGGCTGCCGCGCAGCGGGGCGGGGGTGCGGACGACGATTTCCGACGACGTGGTCTGGCTGGCCCATATCACCGCGCGCTACGTCACCATGACCGGCGACCGGGCGGTGCTGGACGAACCCCTGCACTTCGTCGCGGGGGCCGCGCTGGCGGAGGGCGCGCACGATGCCTTCTACACGCCGGAACGGACGGACCGGCAGGCGCCGCTTTACGAGCATTGCATTCTGGCGCTGGACCTTGCGATCGCGCGCACCGGCTCGCGCGGCCTGCCGCTGATGCTGGGTGGCGACTGGAACGACGGCATGAACCGCGTGGGCGAGGCCGGGCAGGGCGAGAGCGTCTGGCTGGGCTGGTTCCTGATGGCGACGCTGGATGCCTTCCTGCCGCTGGCCGAGGCGCGGGGCGATACCGCCCGCGTGGCCAGGTTGAGCGACCATCGCGTCAACCTGCTGGCGGCGCTGGAAGGTGCCGGCTGGGACGGGGCATGGTATCGCCGGGCCTATTACGACGACGGCACGCCGCTGGGGTCGAAGGACAGTGCGGAGTGCCGGATCGATTCCATTGCCCAGTCGTGGGCCGCGATCTCTGCCGCCGGTGATCCCGACCGGGCGCGACAGGCGCTGGATTCGGTGATGACACACCTTGCCGACCGGGACGACGGGCTGCTGCGCCTGTTCACCCCGCCGTTCGCCGACACCGACCGCGAGCCGGGCTACATCAAGGGCTATCCCCCCGGCGTGCGCGAGAACGGCGGGCAATACACCCACGCGGCGACGTGGGTCGTCCATGCGTTGGGCCGGTCCGGCCGCGGGACGGAGGCGCTGGCGATGTTCGACCTGATCAACCCGATCAGCCATACGCAGACGCCGGCTGCCGTCGCACGCTACCGGGTGGAGCCCTATGTCGTGGCCGCCGATGTCTATGGCTCGGGAACACGCACCGGGCGGGGCGGCTGGACGTGGTATACCGGATCGGCCAGCTGGCTTTATCGCGCGGCGGTAGAGGGGATCCTTGGCATCACGCTGGTCGGCGGTGACCGGGTGGCGGTCGATCCCGCGTTGCCGGACGGGTGGGACGGGTTCACCGCCACCCTGCGGCACGCCGGGCGCAGCCACCAGATCGCAGTGCGGCGGCAGGACGGGCAGGTCGTCGTGACCTGCGACGGACGCACCTGTGACGAGGGGGTCTGGTCGCTGGGCGATGCGGCGGCGGTGGCCTGAGGGCCGCCGCCGGTCACACCCGCTTGCATTGACGCTGGCCCCGATTTGCGATCATGGTCCGCGCGACCCAAGGACCGGACACCGCAATGCCCCATACGCCGCCCTTTGCCCGCTTCGAATGGCTGATCGCCTGGCGCTACATCCGCGCCAAGCGGGCCGAGGGCGGGGTGTCGACGATGACATGGATCAGCCTGATCGGGATCACGCTGGCGGTCTTCGCGCTGATCGCGACGCTGGCGATCCGGTCCGGTTTCCGGGCAGAGTTCGTGGATACGATCCTTGGCGCCAATGCCCATGTCACGGTCTATGAACAGACGCCCATTCAGGGCACCGACCAGTTCACCCGCATCATCAGCGACTACGCTGCCCTGACCGACCGCATTTCCAAGGTGCCCGGCGTCACCCGCGCCGCACCCCTTGTGCGCCAGCAGGTCATGGCGAACCGCGGCACGGAAAACGCAGGGGTCGAGGTCTTCGGTATCACCGAGGCCGACCTGCGCGCCGTCCCCCGCATCGCCAATCCCGAGGAGGCGGTCGGCAGCCTTGACAATTTCGCGCAGGGCATCGCCATCGGGTCGGGTGTGGCACGCGAACTGGGCGTGACCGTGGGCGACCGGATCAAGCTGATCTCCCCCAACGGCGTGCGCACCGCGATGGGCACCAGCCCGCGGGTCAGCGTCTATCCGGTCGAATACATCTTCACCGCCGGGCGCTACGACATCGACAAGACGCGGGTCTACATGCCGCTGGAAGAGGCGCAGGTCTTCTTCAACCGCGAAGGCGTCGCCGACGAGATCGAGGTCATGGTCGCAGACCCTGACCGCGTCGAGGAGGTGATGCCCGGCATCCTCGCCGCCGCGGGCGACTATGCCTACCTGTGGTCCTGGCGTGACAGCGCGGGGGCCTTCCTGCGGGCGCTGACGGTCGAGGACAACGTGATGTTCGTCCTGCTGTCGATCCTCGTGCTGATCGCGTCCATGAACATCATTTCCGGCCTGATCATGCTGGTCAAGAACAAGGGTCGCGACATCGGCATCCTGCGCACCATGGGCCTGACCGAAGGGTCGATCCTGCGCATCTTCTTCATCTGCGGGGCGGGGATCGGGACCGTGGGGACGGTGTTGGGGCTGATCCTTGGCTGCCTGTTCGCGCTCTACATCGACCCGATCTTCTCTTTCGTGAACTACGTCGCGGGCGGCGGGGTCTGGGACCCCGAGATCCGGGGCATCTACGCACTGCCCGCGCAGCTGCAGCTGGGCGACGTGCTGTCGTCGGTGGTGCTGTCGCTGGGGCTGTCGTGGATCGTCACCATCTTTCCGGCCCGCCGCGCGGCCCGCATGAACCCGGTAGAGGCGCTGCGTTATGAGTGATCCGATTCTGACGCTGCGCGACCTGCGCAAGGGCTACAACCACGGCAAGCCGAACGAGGTGCGCGTGCTGAACGGTGTCGACCTGACCGTCCAGCCGGGAGAGGTCGTGGCCCTCGTCGCGCCTTCGGGTGCGGGCAAGTCCACGCTGCTGCACATCGCGGGTCTGCTGGATACGCCCGACACCGGCACCGTGGCGATCCGGGGCGAGGACATGACCGATCTGGGCGACCGCAGGCGCACCGCGATCCGGCGCAACGACGTGGGCTTCATCTATCAGTTCCACCACCTGCTGCCGGAGTTTTCCGCGCTGGAGAACATCACCCTGCCGCAGATGGCGAACGGCGTGGCGGATGCGGATGCCAAGGCCCGCGCGATGCAACTCCTCGACACCGTGGGCGTCGCCCACCGCGCCAGCCACCGCCCGGCGGAGCTGTCGGGCGGCGAGCAGCAGCGCGTCGCCTTCTGCCGCGCGCTGGCGAACGATCCCGTCCTGCTGCTGGCGGACGAGCCGACCGGCAACCTCGACCCCGCGACATCGGACCGGGTGTTCGACGCGCTGATGGGGCTGGTGCGCAGCACCGGCCTTGCGGCGGTGATCGCGACGCACAACCTCGACCTTGCCGCGCGGATGGACCGGGCGGTGCGGCTGGTGGACGGGCGTCTGGTGGCGGGCGCGGCCTAGACCCGCTGGGTCACGTAGATCCCCGCGACCATCAGGGCGATGCCTGCCGCGCGGCTCCACGTCAGGACGGCGACGCGGGCGTTGAACAGGCCGAAGTGGTCGATCACCGCGGCGGCGATCAGCTGTCCCAGCAGGACGTAGAATACCGCCCGCCCGATCCCCATGTCCGGGCCGATCCACGTGATCGCCAGCACGTAGAAGGCGACGAAGAACCCCGCCATGAACCATTGCCGCGGTGCGCCGGGCAGCTTCGCCACGGCACCGGGGTTCGTCACCAGCGCGGCGATCAGCGCGATGCCGAAGGCCACGGCGAACAGCACGCAGGCCGCCACCGCGGGCGACCCGATGTGGCGCCCCAGCGCGCCGTTCATCGCGGCCAGTACCGGGATGCCGAATCCCGTGGCCAACATGATCCACACCTGCAACGACATCGCCAACCTCACTTGCCAAGACGCCGTCCTGCGCCCATCGTCGCAGGCAACATGCGCCGGAGAACCGGCGCGCACAAGCGGGCGGGCACCTCATGCGTTACATCATCCTCGGCCTTGGTCTTGCGCTGGCCGCCTGCGCCCCTGAAAGCAAGCAGATCGACGGAGAGGCGGCCTTCATGGCGCAGTGCGCCGGCTGTCACGGCAAGGGCGGGCGCGGCGACGGGCCGATGGCGGCGGGGCTGCCGAAGGCGCCCGCCGACCTGACCACGATCAGCGCCCGCAACGGCGGCACCTTTCCGCAGGACCGGGTGATGAGCCAGATCGACGGTTTCAACCGGGGTCAGCACGGCGGCGTCGATCCGATGCCGCATTTCGGCGACGGCGACCTCGGCCCCGTGGTGATGACGGAGGAGGACGGCAACCCGGTGCCGGTGCCGGCCGAACTCCTCGCGCTGTCGAATTACCTAGCGCTGCTTCAGCGCCAGCCGTAGGGGCGGCACCTCTCCCGCGATTTCGAGGAACAGCTTGCGCTGCACGGCGGCGGCGAAGCTCTCGCGCCCCTCTGCCGTGACCATGAAGGCGCCCGGCCCGCCGATGATGTTGTCGGCATAAAGCTGTTCGAGATCGTAGCCCGCCCGGCGCGGGCTGTCGGGGCGCAGGATCGGCAGGGCGTTGATGACCGTGCCCTGCGCCAGCACCTGGTCGCGCGACGGGACGATGGGCGGGCCGGACGAATTGCCCATGCTGTCGCCGGAAAAGTCGATGACATGGCGGAAGCCGTCGAAGTCGTTCACCTCGATCAGGCGCTGCCCCTCAAGCAACGCGGCACCGATGGCGTTGCGGCCAAAGGCGGCGCGGGGGGCGATGGTCAGGGCGTCGGCGAAGGCCTGCGCCGCGGGTCGCCCGTCGATCAGCATCCAGTCGACCACCTGCACCTGATTGGTGGCCCATTCGACGTAGGTCACGGCGATATGGCCGTGCAGGGTGTCGGCGATGGCGCCTTGCACGGCATCGGACAGCAGCGCGTCGGCGTAGCCCTGCCGCTGGAACGCCAGCTCGCCCGCGTCGATGGACCCGCTGGCATCCGCCAGCAGCACCAGTTCGAGAGAGGTTTCCGTCTGTGCCGCGGCGGCGGAGGCCCAGAGGGCGAGGGCGGGGATCAGGTATCGCATGGGACCGCAGGCTAGCGGACCCTTGGCCGGTTGCGGCCTGACAATGGCGTGAAACGGCGTGTCATGCGGTGAAATGGCGCAGGATCGGCCTAGATTTCAGGCAACCCGAAGGAGAACCGCCCATGAGACGCCCGCGCGCCGCCGCCCTGATCCTTGCCGCCCTGACCCTTGGCGCCACGACCGCCGGGGCCGGTCCCGTCAGCTTTTCCGACTGGAAGGAGCAGCGGCTGCAGCTGTTCGGGTCGAACGACTACAGCTTTGGTCAGACCCTGCAGATGGTGTCGAACGGGACGGTCAGCATCGCCTGGGGACGGGTGCCGCAGGGCGACTGGGGCGCCCGCCGCGCGTCGTGGACGTGGAACGTGACAGAGGGCGTGCCGCCGACGGACCTGAGCCGCAAGGGCGGCGACGACCGCAACCTCGCGGTCTATTTCGTCTTCGTGCCGGAGGCGGCGGCCGCCGGTCTCGCCTCCGCCGATATCAAGGCGCTGCTGGGCCGGTCCGACGTGCGGGTGCTGCAATATGCCTATGGCGGCAACAACGCAGTGGGGTCCGTGCTGCCCTCGCCCTACGGCACGCCGGGCACCGGGGTCACGATCCCGCTGCGGCAGGCCGGGACGGGGTCGTATTCCGAGAGCGTGGACCTCGCCGCCGACTACGCCCGCGCCTTCGGAGGTGAGCCCGGGGCGCTGATCGGGCTGGCGGTGTCGGGCGACAGCGACGACACGAAGAGCCGGATCGTGGCGGCGGTGGGTGGGTTGCGGGTGGAGTGAGGGTGACCCGGCTACCAGTTTCGGATCACCATTGTCGATTAGCGGAGAAATCTTCGCAGGCTGCGACAGGCAAGCCCATTATTTCCGATGCGTTGGAGATGACTTTCAAAGAATTCTCCTGCTATGCAGGGCAACCATTATGAAAAAAGCTGAAACGCATTTCGATAACTGGGAATTATGGCGTTTAAATTCTAATTTAGTATGTTTTCGATTTTTGGAGTCACCACTTCATTAAAGTAATTTGAAAAATATCCTCCGAAACTACTCTGCAATGTTCCGATTATAATGAACCAGATTTCCAACCGTCCAAATAGTTCGGCGAATCTTCCTTCAGTCTTACCGCTGTTTTCTATCAGTTCGACTTTTAATTTAAAATCGGCTTCCTTCGCCAATAGTTCATCGTAGAGTTTGTTGTGTTCCTCAATGTCGCCTGATTGATTTTCCAATGAGTTTATGGCAACTGCCATGTCTGGCACGTTGGAATCTTGCAAACCTAACGAAGATAATAGTTTAAGATATGATAGAGTATGCATGTTGGCAGTGTTGTGTGCCACTGACTCATGGAAATCAGTTTTTGCTTGAAGGTAATTTATTCCGGAATTAATTGCGGCTGAGTTGGCATCTTGTAGAAACTTCTCCCTAAGCTGTCTGTTTCGGCCATAAAAATATACGCCATAGCAAATTATGATCGCGCCGTAGGCTTGGAAGAGCTGTGGATTGTTGTTTAGCAGTGAAGGAAGGCTCCAGAGACACCAAAACAATATAGCAATAAGAATTAACGCCGGTGTGCGAATGATTTCTAACACGCTTTAAACATCCAACTCCTCCACGAACCGCGCATTCTCCTGAATATACGCGAACCGCAGCTCCGGTTTCTTGCCCATCAGGCGCTCCACCAGGTCGCCGGTCTCGCCCGGTTCCTCGTCGGCCACGGTGACGCGGATCAGTTTGCGGGTGGCGGGGTCCATGGTGGTGGATTTCAGGTCGGCGGCGTCCATCTCGCCCAGACCCTTGAAGCGTTGCAGGTCGATCTTGCCCTTGCCGCCAAGGCCCTGCGCCAGCACGCGGTCCTTTTCGGCGTCGTCGGAGACGTAGACGCGCTTGGCCCCCTGCGTCAGGCGATAGAGCGGCGGGCAGGCGAGGTAGAGGTGCCCCGCGTCGATCAGGGGCCGCATCTGCGTAAAGAAGAAGGTCATCAGCAATGACGCGATATGCGCGCCGTCCACGTCGGCGTCGGTCATGATGATGATCTTGTCGTAGCGCAGGTCGTCGAGGTTGAAGCGGGTGCCCATGCCGACGCCCAGCGCCTCGCATAGATCAGAGATCTCCTGATTGGTCGTCAGTTTGCCGGAGGCGGCGCCGAGCACGTTCAGGATCTTGCCCTTGAGCGGCAGCAGCGCCTGCGTCTTGCGGTCCCGCGCGCCCTTGCCGGAGCCGCCGGCCGAGTCGCCCTCGACGATGAAGAGCTCCGTGCCCGCGCGGTCCTTGTTGGTGCAGTCGGTCAGCTTGCCGGGCAGGCGCAGCTTCTTGGTGGCGGTCTTGCGGGCGGTTTCCTTCTCCTGCTTGCGGCGCAGGCGCTCCTCTGCCCGCAGGATCAGGAAGTCGAGGATCGCGCCCGCGGATTTCGTGTCCGCCGCCAGCCAGTTGTCGAAGTGGTCGCGCACGGCGGCGTCCACCATGCGCTGCGCGTCCACGGTCGCCAGCCGGTCCTTGGTCTGGCCGACGAACTCCGGTTCCCGGATGAAGCACGACACCAGTGCGCAGCCGCCGGCGGTCAGATCCTCGCGCGTGATGTTGCCCGCCTTGCGGTTGTTCGTGAGCTCGCCGTAGGCCTTGATGCCCTTGAGGATCGCGGACCAGAAACCAGTTTCGTGGGTGCCGCCTTCGGGCGTGGGGACGGTGTTGCAGTAGGACTGGATGAAGCCGTCGCGGGCGGGGGTCCAGTTGATCGCCCATTCGACCTTGCCGGGGACGCCGAACTTCTCGGTGAAGCTGACCTGCCCGGCGAAGGGTGCGTCGGCGTAGGTGGTCGATCCGCCCAGCGTCTCGTTGAGGTAGTCGGACAGGCCGCCGGGGAACTTGAAGGTGGCGGTGGCCGGCGTCTCGCCGTCGTCGATCTCCGTCTTCCAGCGGATTTCGACGCCGGAGAAGAGATAGGCCTTGGACCGGGCCATCTTGAAGAGGCGCGCGGGCTTCAGCTGCAGGCCGCCGAAGATCTCGGCGTCCGGGTGGAAGGTGACGGAGGTGCCGCGCCGGTTGGGGGCGGCGCCGATCTTCTCGAGCTTGCCCTGCGGCACCCCGCGCGAGAATTCCATCGCGAAGAGTTCCTTGTTCTGCGCGACCTCGACCCGCAGGTGATCGGACAGGGCGTTCACGACCGAGGAGCCCACGCCGTGCAGGCCGCCGGAGGTCGCGTAGCTGTCGCCGGAGAACTTGCCACCCGCGTTCAGGGTGCAGAAGACGATTTCCAGCGCGGATTTCGTGGGGTCCTTGGGATGCGGCCCAATCGGGATGCCGCGCCCGTTGTCGCGGACGGTGACGTGGCCGTTGCCGTGCAGCTCGACCTCGATCCACGTGGCGTGACCGGCGACGGCCTCGTCCATGGAGTTGTCGATGATCTCGGCCACCATGTGGTGCAGGGCGCGGTCGTCCTTGCCGCCGATATACATGCCGGGGCGGAGGCGGACGTGTTCCATGTCCTCCAGCACCTGGATGGAGGAGGCGTCATAGCTGTTCGGGGTGGCCCCGGAGAGGAGGTCGGACATCAGGCTGCTCTAATTTGGTTTGCGCCATTGTGGCAGGCCCGGCGGGCCGGGGCAATCGGTTCAGACCTGCCCGCGCAGCCATGCGGTGAAATCGTCCTCGGGCAGGTGGCCCTGGGCGAGGCGGATGATCTGGTCGCCGATGACGGTGGGGGCCACGTTCAGGGTCACGCCGTTCAGGAACAGGCTGACGATCAGGGTGCGGTAGGCCGTGCGCTTGTTGCCGTCGTTGAAGCAATGCCCTTGCGCCACGGCCATCGCCTGGGCGGCCGCGAGGGCGAAGGCGTCCTCGATCATGCCATAGGCGAGCCGGTTCTCGACCCGGGACAGGGCACCGTCGAGTGACTTGTCCTTGGCCATGCCCTGCAGTTCGCCGGGGTTGAGGATGCCGTCGTGCAGATCGATGATCTGCTGAACCGAGAGAAGAAGAAAGGTCACTTGTCCTTCAAATACTCAAGCACCGGAGCGGCCTGTTCCTTCGTCGCCTCGATCGCCGCCATCACCTCTTCCATCGTCGCATAGCGCGGTTCGTCCTGGAGGGTCGCTTCCTCGGGGACGAGGTAGGCGACGCACTTGCTGTTCTTCATCACCGCCACGGGCTTGCCGCCGGAGCGTTCCAGCACCTTATGCGGCTCGCGCAGTTCGGTCATGGTGCAGATGTGGTTGGTGTGCAGACGTGTCATGGCGAACCCCCGTGGATGTGTACCAAAATATATACTCCGGTACACATCCTGACAAGGCATTACTCGCCCGCGGCCTTCGATTCGAACATCAGGCCGACGGCGGTGCGGTTCGGAAAGCCGGTCCAATAGGTGTTTTCCGCGGTCGGCTCGCCCGCGTCGTCCGCCGCCCAGACACCGTCCGCTGCATCGGGGGTCAGGTCGAAGTACTGCGACATGTCCTTGCCCTTCAGGTTCTGATCGACCCAGGCTGTCAGAAAGTGCTGCGCGATGTTGTTCATCCGCACGTTGTCCCAGACCGCGTCGGCGTAATGCTCGAAGGGGGCGAAGCCCAGTTCCTCGTTCATGGCATAGCCTTCCTGCGGCGCGGGCATCGGCGCGCCGGCGTTGTGGTTGGCGTCGACGTAGGTCAGCAGGTGGCGGTCGCTGTTCACCGTGCCGTCAAAGATGCCGCGGATCGCGTCATAGCCTGCCACATCGTCCACCGATCCCGCGATCAGCAGCAGCGGCTTGGTGATGCCGGCCAGGCCTTCGGCATTCCAGAAGCCGGTATTGTTGCCCCAGGGGGCGAAGGCGGCGAAGGCCTTGATGCGGTCGTCGGCCAGTTGCGCATGGGTGTCGGTGCCCATCACGTTGCGTTCCAGCAAGCGCTGGGGCGGGCCGTATTTCCCGTCGACGATGGATTCGGTGACGCCGGCCCCCGCGAGGATCAGCGCACCGTAACCGCCCATGGAATAGCCGATGACGGCCACGTTGTCGGCGTCGGTCATCGCGCCCAGATCGCCGTCCAGCGCCGCCATCTGGTCGATGACGAACTTCTGGTCCCAGGGTCGGTTGTAGAGGGTCGATCCGAAGGCGCCCTTGTTGTCGTAGGTGCTGTCGGTATGGTCGATGCTGGCCACGACATAGCCCTTCGACGCGAGGTTTTCCGCCAGCGGCGACATCAGCCAGCGGTTGCCGGGATAGCCGTGGCTGATGATGACCAGCGGAAAGGTCTCTCCCGTCAGGGGGGCGGCGTCGGGGACGGCCTGACCCTGCAGCGGCACCTCGGTCGTGCCGTCGCGCAGGATTGCGGTATAGGTGCCGCCGGGGGTGGTGCCTTCGGCGGCGGGATACCAGACTTCGACCGTCAGGGGGCGGTCGTAACGGGCGATCTCGCCCTCGGCGGCGGTGTTCACCACGTCGACCTGATCGGGATTGGTGAAGGTCATGCTTTGCACGCCGACGGTGTAGTCGCCGTATGGGGCCAGTTCCGGCGCGTCGGGGCGGATCACGTCGATGCGGTTCTGTGCCACGGCGGGCAGGGCGGTCAGCGCCATCAGGGCGGCCGGCAGGATGCGGTTCACGGGGTGTCTCCTCCAAGACTTGGATGTGACGCGGCTGGTCACGGGCGGGTCCTCGGCCTAGGTAGACCGCAACCACGGAGGGGATACAATGAAGATCGCCATACTCGACGACTACGCCCGCGCCGCGCTGCGGCTGGCCGACTGGGACGGGCTGGGCGCGGTGACGGTCTTCGACGACACGGTCACGGGCGATGCGCTGCGCGCGCGCCTGCAGCCCTTCGAGGTGTTGTGCCTGATGCGCGAACGCACGCCGCTGGACGCGGCGTTGATCGCCGCGTTGCCCAACCTGCGGCTGGTCGTGACCACGGGACCGCGCAACGCCAGCATCGATCTGGAGGCCGCGCGGGCGGCGGGCGTGACCGTCTGCGGGACCGAAAGCCGCAAGACCACGACATCGGAACTGGCGACGCTGATGATGCTGGCCCTGAACCGCCGCCTGCTGCCGGAGGTCGCGGCGCTGCACGGCACCGGCTGGCAGGTGGGTCTGGGCCGCGACGTCGCGGGGCTGACGCTGGGCCTGATCGGGCTGGGCAACATCGGTGCGCAGATGGTCACGATCGGCAAGGCATTGGGCATGGGCGTGGTCGCCTGGTCACCCAACCTGACCGACGCGCGCTGCGCCGCACTGGGGGTGGGCCGGATGGAGACGCTGCCCGCCCTGATGGCGCGGGCGGATGTCGTCTCGGTCCACATGGTCCTGTCGGACCACACGCGCGGGCTGGTGGGGCAGGCGGCTTTCGACGCCGCGCGGCAGGGGCAGGTCTTCATCAATACCTCGCGCGGGCCGCTGGTGGACACGGGCGCCCTGCTGGACGGGCTGCGCGCGGGCCGGCCGGCGATGGCGGGGCTGGACGTCTTCGACACCGAACCGCTGCCGCAGGACGACCCCCTGCGGGATGCGGACCTGATCGCATCAGGCCGGTTGCTGCTGACGCCCCATCTTGGCTACACGACGGAGGCGACCTTTCGCCTGTTCTATACCCAGACGGTCGAGGCGATCCGCGCCTTTCAGGCCGGCACCCCGATCCGCGAACTTTGAAGGACCCAGACCCATGCGCATCTTTTTCACCGGCGGCAGCGGCAAGGCAGGCAGATATGCCGTCCAGCACCTGCGCGATCTTGGCCATGACGTGACCAATGTCGACCTCGATGCCCCCGCCGACGGGCGCAGCCTGCGGGTCGACCTGACCGACGCGGGGCAGGTGGCCAGCGCCATGCAGGCCTATGCCGACTTCGACGAGCTGGAGCCGGGGACCGGCGTGCCGCGTTACGACGCCGTCGTCCATTTCGCGGCGATCCCGCGCATCATGATCGTGCCGGACAACGAGACGTTCCGCATCAATACCCTGTCGACCTACAACGTGATCGACGCTGCGGTGAAGGCGGGCGTGCCCAAGATCGTCTTCGCCAGTTCCGAGACGACCTACGGCATCTGCTTTCACGACGGCGAGAAGAAGCCGGACTACATCCCGGTGGACGAAGATCACCCCATGGTGCCGCAGGACAGCTATGCCATGTCCAAGGTCTGCAACGAGGCGACGGCCCGCAGCTTTCAGGCCCGGTCGGGCGCCGACATCTATGGCTTGCGGATCAACAACGTGATCGAGCCGCAGGAATACGCGGAAAACTTTCCTGACTTCATGGCCCATCCGGAAAAGCGCCGCCGCAACATCTTTGCCTACATCGACGCCCGCGATCTGGCGCAGATGGTGGAACGCTGCCTGGCCGTGGACGGTCTGGGCTACGAGGTCTTCAACGTGTCGAACGACGACATGAGCGTGAACCTGACGACGGACGAGGTGATCGCGCGCTTTTACGAGGGCGTGGAAAAGCGCCGCGAGATGGGCGAGACCGAGACCTTCTACGACAACACCAAGGCCAAGCGCATGGTGGGCTTCGCACCCAGGCACAGCTGGCGCGACGTGCTGAAGGGCTGATCCCCCTTCTTCTCGTTGCAAATACCTCGGGGTGCGGGGCAGAGCCCCGTGCCGATTTTTCTAGAAAAATCGGAGAGGCGCCCCTGACGCGCGCCGCGTCTGGACCCGGACCCGGTTCGCGCATAAAGCCTTGTCCATGACCCAACCCGCACAGACCTATGCCCAGCACTTCCGGGCCGTCCTGACCCTGGGCGTGCCCCTGATGCTGTCGAACCTCGCGCAGTTCGCGATCCACATCACCGATACGCTGATGCTGGGCTGGTACGACGTGACGGCGCTGGCGGCGGCGACGCTGGCGACGAGCCTTTATTTCGTGATCTTCATCGTGGGCGCGGGCTTTGCGCAGGCGGTGACGCCGCTGGTGGCCGCCGCGGCCGAGACGGGCGACATCAAGACCGCGCGGCGCGCGACGCGCATGGCGGTCTGGCTGTCGATCCTCTACGGCGCGATTGTGGCCACGCCGTTCTTCGTGGCGGAACCCATCCTGCTGGCGATCGGCCAGACGCCGGCGGTGGCGGCGGCGGGGGCGGACTACCTCTGGATCATCGTGCTGGGATTGATCCCGGCCCTGATCGTGATGGTGCTGAAGGCCTTCCTCGTGGCGCTGGAACTGACGGCGATGATCCTGTGGTCGACGGTAGTGGCCGCGATCCTGAACATCGCGCTGAACTACGTCCTGATCTTCGGCAACTTCGGCGCGCCGGAGCTGGGGATCCGCGGCGCCGCCATCGCGTCGGTCACGATGCAGGCGGGCACCGTCGTCGTGCTGGTGATCTATATCCTGCGCCGGTTGCCGCAGTACGCGTTGCTGCGCAATCCGCTGCGGCCCGATCCGCAGGTCATGGGCCGGGTCTTCCGCCTCGGCGTGCCGATCGGCGTGACCTCGCTGGCAGAAAGCGGTCTCTTCACCGCCTCGGCCATCATGATGGGCTGGATCGGAGAGATCCCGCTCGCCGCCCATGGCATCGCGCTGCAGCTCGCAAGCCTGACCTTCATGGTGCATATCGCGCTGAGCCAGTCGGCCACGGTGCGGGCCGGGCGGGCCGTGGGGCGGCGCGACATGGTCGCCCTGCGGCGCGGCGGCATCGCGGCGACGGCGATGTCGGGCTGCTTCGTGGCCTTCACGATCTTCGTCTTCCTCGTCTTCCCGGGGCCGCTGATCGGCGTCTTCATCGATACCGCATCCCCCGTCCGGGACGAGATCCTTGCGCTGGGCACGCAGCTTCTGGCGCTGGCGGCGTTGTTCCAGTTGGTCGACGCGGCGCAGGTCATGGCGTTGGGACTGCTGCGCGGCGTGCAGGATACCGCCGTGCCGATGGTGATCGCCGCCGTCAGCTACTGGGTGATCGCGATCCCCGCCAGCTATGTGCTGGCCTTCCCCCTTGGGCTGGGGCCGCAGGGGCTGTGGCTGGGGCTGGTGATCGGCCTGTCCTTCGCCGCCGTGGCCCTGACGCTGCGGTTCTGGACCGGCACGCAAAGACATGCAGTCCCGCAGGGAACCGCCGTCTGACGCGGCGGGTTGGTTCGGCATGTTCGATTTCATTACCAACCTGATCAACACGATGGGCGCGCTGGGCGTGGGCATCGTCATGTTTCTGGAAAACGTCTTTCCGCCCATTCCGTCGGAACTGGTGATGCCGCTTGCCGGGTTCAGCGCGGCGCAGGGCGAACTGTCCCTCGTCGCGATCTTCATCATGGGCACGCTGGGGTCGGTCCTCGGCGCATGGCTGTGGTACGAGGTCGGGCGCAGGCTGGGACGTGACCGCCTGCAGCGGTTCATCGGACGCTACGGCATCTGGCTGACCCTCAGCCAGGAGGATGTCACCCGGTCGATCGAATGGTTCCACCGCCACGACAAGGGCGCCACGTTCTTCGGTCGGATGATCCCCGGCGTGCGGACCCTGATTTCCGTCCCCGCCGGCCTGACGGAAATGGAGATGTGGCGTTTCCTGCTTTACACGACCGCCGGCAGTGCGATCTGGAACGTGGCGCTGATCGCGGCGGGCTACATCCTCGAGTCCCAGTACGAGCGGGTGCAGGCCTGGCTCAACCCGGTCACGAACGTGATCCTCGGCGCGATCGCCGTGGCCTATGTCTACCGGGTGGTGCGACAGCTGATGCGGCGGCGTCACGCCTGATCTTCGGACCCGTCCTTGCGGTCGGCGGCCATCATCCGGTCCGCCTTCTTGCGCACCAGCACCGTGCGCAGGTCGTGCATCGCCAGCAGCAGCGCGTCCGTCACATCCTCCAGCTGGTGGTCCGTGGCCTTGGCCTGCACCCATTGCGTCGTGATGTTCAGATAATCCACGGCCCGGTGGATGTCGTCGATGTCGCGCCGGGCCAGCAGCGCGACACGTTCGTCCAGCCATGTCTGGATCGCGGCGATGTCTTCGGCCGTCAGGACGCGGTCGCCCTGCGGCTTGACCTCTCCGTTGCGCACGTTGACGGTCGCCAGCTGGTCCATCTCGATCCGGCGCTGACGGTTTTCCGTGTCGACACGGAACACCGCGGCCCCGTTTTCGCGGATGCGGAAGTAGTAGTCTGGCAGGTCACTTCCCATGGGTCCGGTCCCCTTTCGTCAGCACGATAGCAAACCGTCGCCCCGGGGCAAGGCGGCGGCGTCTTACCGCAGACCTTCGCAAAAGGTCCTGATCCGCGCGCAGGCTTCGATCAGGGCGGTGTCCGAGGTCGCGTAGCTGACCCGGAAGTGCGGCGACAGGCCGAAGGCGGCGCCGAAGACCACGGCGACGCCGGTTTCGTCCAGCAGGGCGGTGGCAAAGGCCTCGTCATCCTTGAGCAGGGCGCCGCCGTGGCTGGTCCTGCCGATGCAATCCTTGATCGAGGGGTAGACGTAGAAGGCGCCCTCTGGCCGGGGGCACTGGATGCCGGGGCAGTCGTTCAACGCGTCGACCACCAGATCGCGGCGGCGAACGAACATGTCGTTGTTGGGCTTCAAAAAGGCCTGCGTGCCGTTCAGCGCCTCAACCGCGGCCCACTGGCTGATGGTGCAGGGGTTCGAGGTGGACTGCGACTGCACCTTGCGCATCGCCTTGATCAGCGCTTCTGGCCCGGCGGCGTAGCCGATCCGCCAACCGGTCATGGCGTAGGCCTTGCTGACACCGTTCACGGTCAGGGTCCGGTCATAGAGCCTCGGTTCGACCTCTGCCGGGGTGCAGAAGGTGAAGGTGCCGTAGGCCAGATGTTCGTACATGTCGTCGGTCATCACCCAGACGTGGGGGTGCTTCAGCAGCACCTCGGTCAGGGCGGCCAGTTCGTCCCAGGAGTAGCCGGCGCCGGTGGGGTTGCTGGGAGAGTTGAACAGGAACCACTTCGTCTGCGGGGTGATCGCGGCTTCCAGCTGGTCGGCGGTGATCTTGTACCCGCGCTCCAGCGCGCCTTCGACGAAGACCGGGGTGCCGCCGCCCAGAAGGACCATGTCGGGATAGCTGACCCAGTAGGGGGCGGGGATGATGACCTCGTCGCCCGGGTTCAGCGTCGCCATGAAGGCGTTGTAGAGCACCTGCTTGCCGCCGGTGCCGACGCTGACCTGCGCGGGGCTGTAGTCGAGGTTGTTGTCGCGCTTGAACTTGGCGCAGATCGCCTGCTTCAGCTCCGGGATGCCGTCGACCGCGGTGTATTTCGTCTTGCCGTCGTGGATCGCCTGCACGGCCGCCGCCTTGATGTTGTCCGGCGTGTCGAAATCCGGCTCTCCTGCACCGAGGCCGATGATGTCGCGGCCCTGCGCCTTCAATTCCGCGGCACGGGTGGTGACGGCGATGGTGGGCGAGGGTTTGACGCGGTCAAGGGTCGCAGAGAGGAAGGTCATGAGGGGCATCCGGTGGCCAAGGGCTTTGGTTTGTGTCATAGGATGCCGGACCGCCCCCACGCAAGCGATCAGGAGAATGCGATGCCCGATTCCGACTGGTACAGCGACGATGCCGCCACCTTCGGCGACCGTCTGACCGCAGCGAGAGAGGCCGCCGGCCTTGATGTCGACGGTCTGGCGACCCGGCTTGGCGTCAAGGTCGAAACCCTGACCGCCTGGGAAGAGGACGTGAAGGAACCGCGCGCGAACCGCCTGCAGATGCTGGCGGGGATGCTGGGGGTCAGCCTGACGTGGCTGATGACCGGACGTGGCGACGGCCTGCCGCCGCCGTCCGAGGAGGAGACACCCGACGCCGATACCCTGACGCTGCTGGCCGACCTGCGCGAGCTGCGCCTGTCCATCGCCGCCAGTGCCGACCGGCTGGCACGGCTTGAAAAGCGTCTGCGTGCGTCCCTGAAGGATCCCCGATGACCGAGCCCGTCGAGATCGCGCGCAAGCGTCTGGTGATGCGGTCGATGCGCCGCGGGATCAAGGAGATGGACCTGATCCTGTCGGATTTCGCCCGCCGTCGGCTGCAGGACTACGACGCCGCGGCGCTGGCCACCTACGAGGCCCTGCTGGAGGAGAGCGACCTTGATATCTATCACTGGGTCAGCGGGCAGGGCGTGGCGCCGGACCGGTTCGCGCCCCTCGTGGCCGACATCGCCGCCGGGGCGACGGGCCTGACACGACCGCACGCAACTTAACCGAATTTTTGACAATTTGCGCGATGCTCCATTCCAGACAGTCGAAATGGAGACGGCAATGACCTTGCACGCCAACCTGAAACCCACCGTCGACGCGGGGTCGTCACCCGCGAACACGGCCTTCATGGCCACCTATCTCGACAGCCTGCTGCTGGTCGAACGGCTGCACCGTCTGCTGCTGGACGTCATCAAGGATGAATTCGAACGGATGGGCGTGCAGGAAATCAACCCGGTGCAGGCCTTGCTGCTGTTCAACGTCGGCAACAACGAGGTGACGGCGGGAGAGTTGAAGACCCGCGGCTACTATCAGGGCAGCAACGTCAGCTACAACCTCAAGAAGCTGGTCGACAGCGGATACATGCACCACGAACGATCAGAGATCGATCGCCGGTCGGTGCGCGTGCGCCTGACGCAGAAGGGGCGCGGCATTCGACAGATCGTGTCGGACCTGTTCGCCACCCATGCAGAGGGGCTCTTGTCGCGCGGCGTCGTGGACCAGTAGGGGATCGAGGATATTACCGGCTCCCTGCGCCGGATCGAACGCTACTGGACGGAACAGATCCGCTATATCTACTGACGCGCCGGGGTCGCGTCGGACAGGGCGAGGCTCTTCAACTCGCGCAGCAGCTTGCGTTCCATTGCGGCGGCGTAGTCGTCGAAGCCCATCGCCTGCTCGACGAAGGCGCCGGGCCCACGCACCACGAAGGCACGGAAGTAGGCCGCCAGCGCGGCGCCATCGGAAAGGGCGGCACCGCCGCCTGATCCGGTCCCTTGCGGGTGTGTGCTGTCATTGGCACCCGGCGGCGTCCCGGTGCCGATGGTCAGGCCATTGACTGTGACGCCCGGCGGTGTCCGGCTGGCGGGGATGTCCTGCGGACGGGGGCCGGTGTTGGCGATGCCGTCGCCGGACAGGTCCAGCGTGCGGGTCCAGCAATCCGGCTGCGCCTCCAGCATCGCGAAGCCGGCCAGCATGGCCGATCCCAGCGCCGTCGTCTGGTCCTGCAGGCTGCGCGGCGCGGTCCTGATCCGCGCGCGCGCGGTATCCAGCGCCGCGGCGTCGGTGATCGCGGTCCAGGGCAAGATGACGGTTCGTGCGGTGGGTCCGCTCCACTCGAAGACCGTCAGGCGGACGGGGGCGTCCGGCTGCTGCAACAGTGCGTCGCGCACCGCCGCTGCCCCCAGCGCCTGGGCCAGTCCCTCTCGCTGCAGGCCGTATTCCACGGCATCGACGGAGCCGGAGATGTCGAGCCCCAGCGCCAGCGCCTGACGGCAGGCGGCCTGCGCCGGCAGACCGGCGAGGCAGAGGACCGGGCCGAGGATCAGGGCCAGCGCCTGACGGCAGGCGGCCTGCGCCGGTGGACTGGCGAGGCAGAGGACCGGGCCGAGGATCAGACCCCGCGCCTGACGGCAAGCGGCCTGCACCGGCGGACCGGTGAAGCAGAGGACCGGGCCGAGGATCGGGGCCAGCGCCTGACGGCAGGCGGCCTGCGCCGGCGGACCGGCGCGGCAGAGGTTCGGGCCGAGGATCAAACGCAGACGGCTCACCCCTGCGGCACGCGCACCGGGGTGCCGCCAAGCAGTTGCGCGCCCAGCTCGCGGATCAGCTTGCGGCGCATGGACGCGGCGTAGTCCTCGAAACCGGTCGCGATCTCGATGAAGGCGGCCGGGCCGCGGATCACCTCGTTCTGGTAGAACGACAGCAGGCCGACCTCGCCCTCGAAATCGGCGGCATTGACGACCAGACCGTTCACCGTCACGTCGTCGAAGGGAAAGGCGGCATAGGCCTCCGCCGGGCCGAAACCCTCGTTGTTGATGCCGTCACCGGCGACGTCGATCGTCCGGAACAGGCAGGCGGGTGCCGCCTGCAACTGCCCCGCCGCATAGCCGAGCGCGTAGCCGAGGGCGGTGGGAAAATCGTTGTGGCTGCGCTGGCTGGTGGCGATGCGCTGCGACAGGGCCGTCAGATCGGCGGGACTGCGGATCAGTGTCCAGCCGGCCAGCTGCGCCTGATTGTAACGGCCGGACCATTCGAACACGTTCAGCGCCACGGGGTCGTCCGCGGCGAAGAAGGCGGCCATCACCTCCGGTGCGATCAGAGCGCTGGCAAGACCCTGCCGTTGCAGGGTGTCCTCGGTCGCGTCGACCGAGGAGGAAACGTCGATCGCGAGGACAAGGGCCAGGCGGCAGGCCTGCGCGGGCTGCGCCAGAAGCGCGCCGCCCAGCAGACAGGCCGCCCGGATGCCCATCCTACCAGTGACCGGTGTTTTCCATGCTGGCCCAGGGTTCTGCCTTGGCCAGCGGTTCGCCCTTCTGCAGAAGCTCGATCGAGATGTTGTCGGGCGAGCGCACGAAGGCCATGTTGCCGTCGCGCGGCGGCCGGTTGATCGTGACGCCGTTGTCCATCAGGTGCTGGCACAGGGCGTAGATGTCATCGGTGCGATAGGCGAGGTGCCCGAAATGGCGGCTGTCCGACGGCAGGCCATCGTCGCCGTCCCAGTTGTAGGTCAGCTCCACCGGGCAGTCCTCGTCGCCCTCGGCGGCCATGAAGATCAGGGAAAAGCGGCCGGCCTCGCTGTCGTTGCGGCGGATTTCACGCAGGCCGAGCAGGTTGAAGAAGGCCATCGTCTTTTCCAGATCCTTTACGCGGACCATGGTGTGCAGGTATTTCAGCGACATTGTCGTGCTCCTTGGAAGGGGTCTGGTCCGGGACCTAGCGTTGTGGCCGCGACTGCCAAGCCCATGGGTCAGAACGCCGACCGCACGTCGAGCCCGACGGTGCCGTACCGGGTGTCGAACCGCGCCGAGTCCGAAAAGGTGCGCCCCAGCCCCACGGTGACGGCCGGCTGAAAGCCGTAGTATTCCACGTTTTCCAGCAGGGCGGTCACCTGCGCGGTGACGGTATAGTCGCGCCGGATGCCGTCGACGAAGAAGGAATTTTCGAACCGGCGCTGTTCCAGCTGAACGCCGAAGCCGAAGCCCACGTTCATGATCGGCTGCGCCAGATCATAGCCGACGCCGATCTGCAGGGCGTTGTAGTCGCGTTCTGTGTCGTCGGACCGGCTGACACGGTCCGAGACCGACAGGCTCAGCCGGTCGCCGTCGTCGCGGATGCGGACGTAGCCCAGCCCGGCCGTATAGCTCAGCGCGTCGCGCGACAGGACGGAGGCCCGCGCCGGCGGCGGGGTGCCGAAGGCGCCGGAGCGTTCGTCGGCAAAATCCTGGCGCAGGCCGCCGCTGAATTGCAGCCGCGCGCGGGGGCCCATGGCGACGGCGTGGCTGACCCCGAGATCGAGCGTGGTCTGGTAGTGATTGCCGCCGTACCAGCTGGTCCCGAGGCCCATTGAATAGGTGGTCGGCAGCCATCCCGCGCGGTGGATCGTCCGGTTGAGCAGCGTCACCGTCGCGGCGGTATAGGCGAAGTCGTGCCCGTTCCGCGGCAGATCGTCGGTGGCAAAGCCGCGGGCGGCGGCGCTGTCGATATCCTCTTGCAGCGCATCCCGCGCCGATCCCGCGAGGGTGTACTGCGTCGTGCGCAGCGCGAGTTCGGCGAAGGTCGCCGACCGGTCCGAGGCGTCGAGGCGGTAGGTCAATGTCGCGCCGGCGTCGTACTGGATGCCCGCCAGCGGCTTGGCGCTGTTGTTGTTCAGAAAGGCGATGCCGCCGATCACGACCTCGTCGGACTGCGTGCCGTTGTTGATGTTGTTCGACGGGCTGATGCCGAAGGACAGATCGACCGACAGCGGATTGCGGTCCCGCAGAAAGGCATAGTCCTGCGCCACGGATTCGGCCTCTGCCGCGTCGGGCGCATATTGCCGCGCGCGGCGCAGCCAGAACTGCGCGCGGGTGTCGTGGCCTTGCGCCGCCTGGGCGCGGGCCGCCAGACGCGCGGCGACGTAGCGGGTGGTATCGTCGGGGGCGCGACCGTAGGCGCGGGCGGCAAGGCGCTGCGCTTCGGCGGGATCGTCCCGGTCGAAGGCGGCCCGCGCCCCGAGGATCAGCGCCGCGACATCGTCCGGATCGCGCTGCAGCAGGGCGTCCAGCAGGCCCGTCGCCTCTGCCGGTTGACCCCGGTCCAGAAGGTCCAGCGCCAGACCGCGCATCTGGTCCGGCGAGAGGGTCGCGGCGGCGGCGGACGGCTGCTGTGCCGTGCCGGCGAGGGGCGCCAGCGCCAGACAGGCCACAAGAAGGGGGCGGAGGATCATCGGTTCAGGATCACGCCACCGGTTTCGCGCACGTTCACGCCCTCGAACCGCGGATCGGCCGATTCCAGCACCACGATGCCCACGATCTCTCCACCCGGGGTGGTGGTGGCGTCGCCGGCCACGATGCCGCTGAAGGTTCCGGTCTCGTAGGTCTCCAGCGTGCCTTGGGCGTTGCGGACGACGGACTTCAGCTCGCCCCTGATCTCGCCGTTGGCGTCCAGCGACGGCGCGCCCTCCTGGATCGACATCAGCACCGTCGGCAGTTTCAGATCGGTTTCGCCGGTGCCGAGTGGGATCGGCTTGCCGTTTTCCCGAAGGGCGACGCGGTTGCTCAGCCGCGCCCGCACCGCATCGTTCGCGTTGAAATCGTCGAAGTCGATGTCGAGGGTCATGTCGCCGGTGACGTATTCCAGCCCGGTCTGGTTGTCGAAGACGCGCACCCCGGCGTAGTCGCCGCTGAAGGTCGCCTGACCGCTGTCGGGCAGCACCACGCCGCCCTTGCGCTGATAGACCGTGCCGCCATAGCCGTAGTCCAGATAGCCCCCGGTCTGCACCACGGCGTAGCTGGTGCGCGGTTCGCCGTCGACCTTGACGGCGCTTTCCCGATAGAGCGCGCGGTAGGCGGGGATCTGGCTGACCGGGCGGCCGCTGACCGGGTCGGTCACGGTGGCGGCAGCGGCAAAGACGTCCGTGTCGTCGTTCCGGCCCAACTTGCCCATCTCGCCCGGAAGCCGGGTGTAGACATTGGCGCCGTCGAACCCGATCCCGTCCACGGTAAAGGTGTCCTCGGCCTGATTGTAGGACACGTCGCTGACCAGCGCCGATCCGTCCGCCGCTGATGCCTCTGTCCGCACGATGCTGCTGCCGGGGGTCGGGTCGGTGGTGCCGGTGCCGGTTTCCGGCGGGGGCACGTCGAACAGTGGCTGGCCGTCGCCGCAGGCCGCAAGCAGGGCGAGTGCGGCCACCGTGCAGATGGAACGGATCATGGAATCGCCCTCTCTCGACGTCGTCTTGAACTGACCTGCACTGTCCCGGCGCGTCCGGCGCAAGTCAATCCGCGCCGCCCGCCCCGCGCGGGAATGTTCCGCCTTATGGAGGTTTTGCCACGCCCCGCCTAAGGTGGCTCCGACTCGCGACACCAAAGGACCAGCCCCATGCCCGTGACCCCCGACCAGCAGGCCGAGATCGACGATCTGCGCGCCCATCCCCGCCAGACCCTGCGCGCGGTGTCCGAGGGGGCGGAAAAGCACCTTTATACCGCCCATCCGGTGCTGGATCACGGCTTTGTCCGGCTGATCGACTACATGGGCGACGACGCGGCGATCTGTCAGGCCGCCCGCGTGTCCTATGGCCGCGGCACCAAGTCCGTGCAGAACGACGAGGGGCTGATCCGCTACCTGATGCGGCACTGGCATTCCACCCCGTTCGAGATGTGCGAGATCAAGCTGCACGTCAAGCTGCCGGTCTTCGTCGCGCGCCAGTGGATCCGGCACCGGACCGCCAACGTCAACGAATACTCCGCCCGCTACTCGATCCTCGACCGCGAGTTCTACATCCCCGACCCGTCCCAGCTGGCGGCGCAAAGCACCATCAACAATCAGGGCAGGGGGGCCAGCCTGACGCCCGACGAATCTGCCCGCGTGCTGGAGATCCTGAAGGGCGACGCCGCGCAGACCTACGACCACTACGCCGAGATGATCGGCGAGGAAGGCCCCGACGGCGCACCCAAGCAGGGACTGGCCCGAGAGCTCGCCCGCATGAACCTGCCCGCGAACATCTATACCCAGTGGTACTGGAAGGTGGACCTGCACAACCTGTTCCACTTCCTGCGCCTGCGCGCCGACGCCCACGCGCAATACGAGATCCGCGTCTACGCCGACGCGATCTGCAAGATCGTGGCGGACTGGGTCCCCGCCGCCTACAGCGCCTTCGCCGACTACCGTCTGGGCGGGGCGGTGCTGTCGGCCAAGGGTCTGGACTGCCTGAAGCGGATGCTGGCGGGCGAGACGGTCACGCAGGAGACCTCCGGGATGAGCAAGGGGGAGTGGCGGGAGTTCGAGGGGGTTTTGGGGTGAGTAATTTTTCAGAACGGTTCGGTTTTGAGCCTCCAAAGGTAGATCTCGATGCGCGAGATATGCCCTCAAGCTTAAGATCAGCATTGTGGGATGTTACAAAGCTTTATTATTTTGATAATATCGCTGCAGTAGCTTTTTACGAAGTGGCTTATTCTGAATCGTTTGAGGTCCTAAGTTTTGATATCTGGTTTAATTTCTTACGTACGTCAATCGACACGCGTTCTGAAAGCCCAGACCAAGCTCTCGCTGACATCCGAAAACTATTTTTTGGATGGCCTTTTAATATGGTTTACCAATTTGTTGAGTATATCTCGTCGAAGTCGCCAGATAACCCTCAGTACACAAGTGAAGATTATCAAAGTCAGATAAATAAGGTTTTTACAAGGGAAAGGTCGGCGTTTCGATTTTCGAGTGGAGTTCTTGTTCAGATAACGAATGAAGATCAGCTTTTTGAGGTTTCAGCCGCTGCAGGCAACGACGAATCTTTAGCCGTGGCAGAGCATATCCGTGCTGCTTCTCAAATGTATAGTCACCCAACTGCGCCAGACTACCGAAACTCAATAAAGGAATCAATTTCCGCAGTAGAAGCGGCCGTTTCGTATGTAACAGGACGAAAGACAAATGGCGTTACTAAGCCCCTAAAGGCTATAGCTGAAAAGTACGGAATTCATCAATCTCTACGTGATGGGTTCGAGAAAATTTATGCCTGGACGTCTGACGATTCTGGTATTCGCCATCGGCTGATGGGGAATAGTACTGTAAATCAGGAAGATGCTAGATTCATGTTAATTTCGTGTAGCGCGTTTGCGAATTATTTGATTGCACTTCACGTTCGGTATGGAAGAGCAGATGAATGAGGAAATAGCCAGCATGACTTAAGATTTGAGAAGCTTTGTCACTTCTGTAAAATGCCTCAAATCTTCTCCAACTCCCCCGCCATCTTCCGCCCGTCACGCCCCTCGACCATCTGATACCCGATCGGCTGGTCGTCGGCCAAACCGGTCATGCCGGCGCGCTCCACTGCCGAGATGTGGACGAAGACGTCTGGCCCGCCGTCGTCGGGGGCGATGAAGCCGAAGCCCTTGGCGGTGTTGAACCATTTCACTTTTCCGGTCGGCATTGCGGTCTCCAAGTCAGATGCGGTGGCGGGCACTGGCCCTTTCCCGATCAGATTTGAGCACCACCTTGCAAAAGGCAAATCCATCGCGGATCAAAATTCGCGAAAGCTAAAACCAGTTTACCCGAGGGGAAATCCCATGCGCATCTTCAGCTTGAAAACCTGCGATACCTGCAAGAAAGCCATCAAGGCCCTGCGGGAGGCGGGCAAGGACCCGGAGGTCATCGACGTCCGCGCCGACGGCATCGGGGATGACGACCTCGACACCATCGTGGACAGGTTCGACACGGCAGCGATCAACAAGTCCTCGACCACGTGGCGGAACATGGACGAGACCGAAAAGACCATGCCGATCAAGTCTTTGCTGCGGATGTATCCGACGCTGATGAAGCGTCCGGTGATCCAAAACGGCGACACATGGACCATCGGCTGGAAGGAAGACGCGCAGGCGGCCCACCTTTGACGAAAGGTTCACGCAACGGGCGATGGTCGGCGGCCCCTGCCCGAAGGGCCGCCCGATCTTCCCCGCGGGGAAGGCTCAGCGCTGGTCCGGCGCCGTCGCCTCTGCCGCAAGTGCCGCTACGATCTCGTCCAGCGCCATGACCTTGGTCTGCTGCTCGCCCAGACGACGGACGGAGGCGGTGCGCTCCTCCACCTCGCGGCCACCGAGAGCCAGAATGACCGGCACCTTGCCGACGGAGTGTTCGCGGACCTTGTAGTTGATCTTCTCGTTGCGGGTGTCCGCCTCGGCCCGGATACCCTTGGCCTTCAGCGCCGCCACGACCTCTGCTGCGTAGTCGTCCGCGTCCGACACGATGGTCGCCACGACGACCTGACGCGGGGCCAGCCAGAACGGCAGCTTGCCCGCGTGTTCCTCGATCAGGATGCCGATGAACCGCTCGAACGATCCCAAGACGGCGCGGTGCAGCATGACGGGACGATGCTTGTCCCCGTCCTGCGCCACGTAGGACGCGTCGAGCCGGTCGGGCAGGTTGGGATCCACCTGCAGCGTGCCGCACTGCCATTCGCGCCCGATGGCGTCGGTCAGGGTGAATTCCAGCTTGGGGCCGTAGAACGCCCCTTCGCCCGGCAGGATGTCGAAGCCGTAGCCGGCGGCGTTGCAGGCATCGCCCAGCGCCTTTTCCACCCGGTCCCAGCTTTCGTCAGAGCCGATGCGTTTCTCGGGGCGGGTCGACAGCTTGATCGTCCAGTTGTGGAACCCGAGGTCGTCGTAGACCGAGGCGAGCAGCTTGATGAACTTCTCGGTCTCGGCGACGATCTGGTCTTCGGTGCAGAAGATATGCGCGTCGTCCTGGGTGAAGCCGCGCACCCGCATGATGCCGTGCAGGGCGCCCGAGGGTTCGTAACGGTTGCACGACCCGAATTCCGCCATGCGCAGGGGCAGGTCGCGGTAGGACTTGAGGCCCTGGTTGAAGATCTGGACGTGGCAGGGGCAGTTCATCGGCTTCAGCGCGTTGACCGTCTTATCGCGGGCGTGATCCTCGTCGACCTCCACGATGAACATGTGGTCCTGATAGTTGTCCCAGTGGCCGGATTTTTCCCACAGCACGCGGTTCACGACCTGCGGTGTGTTGACCTCGACATAGCCGTCGGCGCGCTGCTTGCGGCGCATGTAGTCCTGCAGCGTGGTGTAGATCGTCCAGCCGTTCGGGTGCCAGAAGACCTGACCCGGCGCCTCCTCCTGCATGTGGTAGAGGTCCATCTCGCGGCCCAGCTTGCGGTGGTCGCGCTTGGCGGCTTCCTCCAGCATGTGCAGGTGGGCCTTGAGGTCTTCCTTGTTGGTGAAGGCCGTGCCGTAGATGCGTTGCAGCATCGCGCGGTCGCTGTCGCCGCGCCAGTAGGCGCCGGCGATGGACATCAGCTTGAAGCCGTCGGCGGGCACCTGACCCGTGTTCTGCAGGTGCGGACCGCGGCAGAGGTCCTGCCAGTCGCCATGCCAGTACATGCGCAGCGGCTCGTCGCCGGGGATGCTCTCGATCAGCTCGACCTTGTAGGGCTCGTTGCGGTCCCTGTAGTGCTGGATCGCGCGGGCGCGGTCCCAGATCTCCGTCCGGACGTCGTCGCGGGCGTTGATGATCTCCTTCATCTTCTTCTCGATGGCGCCGAGGTCCTCGGGCGTGAAGGGCTCCTTGCGGTCGAAGTCGTAGTACCAGCCGTCCTTGATCACCGGCCCGATCGTGACCTGCGTGTCGGGCCAGATCTCCTGCACGGCGCGGGCCATGATGTGCGCAAGGTCGTGGCGCACGAGTTCGAGGGCCGGCGCGGCGTCCTTCATCGTGTTGATCGCGATGGAGGCATCGGCGTCGATGGGCCACTGCAGATCCCAGTGCTGGCCGTTGACGGTGGCGCTGATCGCCTTCTTGCGCAGGCTGCTGGAGATGTCGGCGGCGACATCGGCGGCGGTGATGCCGGCGTCGTACTGGCGCGCGTTGCCATCGGGGAAGGTCAGGGAGATCTGGGCCATGCAAGGCTCCTCGTCGTTTTGGCGCCCACGGAACGCCCGGTTGCGGGATATGTGTGCGGTATCCATGCCGTGCGGCCCGCGGGGGGTCAAGGGGCGGCGGGTCGCGTGACGGGATGCTTGACTGAAGGGCGGGACGACGTAGATGTGGATCAGGTCCCATCCGGACAGCCGTCCCCGCATCGTCAGAGGTTCCCATGCCGCATTTCAATCGCACGTTTGAACTGACTATCGCCGATATCGACCTGATCGAATCCTCTTTGCGCGAAACCGTGCGGGCCCTTGGCGATGCCCGGATCGACGCCGTGACCGCCGACCCGGCCGGAGTGGCCGATCTGGACAAGCGAATCCGCCGGGTGAACAACCTGCTGGGCCGCCTGCACAACCAGAAGGTCTTTTACCGTCCCGTCGCCGGAACCTACGTCGGCGGCTGAGGCGTCGCCGCGTCCGACCCGCGTCCGTGCCCCTTGTCATCGCCCGCCCTGCCGTGATGTGCTGGGCGGCGGCGGTGCTGGCCGCCGGATTGGACAAGGTGCGGTGCGATGGCTGATGTTCTGGAAACCCGGCAGGGGCGGCGGATCGCCTATCACAGGACCGCGGGCACGGGGCCGACGGTGGTCTTCCTTGGCGGCTTCAAGTCCGACATGGGCGGCACCAAGGCGGTGCATCTGGAGGCATGGGCCAGGGCGCGGGGCCGCGCCTTTGTCCGATTCGACTATTCAGGGCACGGGGAAAGCAGCGGGCGGTTCGAGGACGGCGCCATCGGCGACTGGTTCGTCGACGCGCAGGCGGTGCTGGAAATGATCGCGGGCCCGCTGGTGCTGGTGGGTTCGTCCATGGGCGGCTGGATCTCGCTTCTGTGCGCGCGGGCGATGCCGGAGCGGATCGCGGGGCTGGTGACCATCGCCGCGGCGCCGGATTTCACCGAGGACAGCATGTGGGCCGGCTTTGACGTGGCGCAGAAGGCGATGCTGGACCGTGAGGGGCAGGTGGCGCTGCCGTCGGACTACGGCGATCCCTATGTCATCACGCGGCGGCTGATCATGGACGGCCGCGACCATCTGGTGCTGCGCGCGCCGCTGCATCTGGGCTGCCCGGTGCGCAGCCTGCAGGGGACGGCGGATGCGGATGTGGATGTCGGTGTCGCGCTGCGGCTGCTGGATCATGCCACCGGGCCGGACATCCGGCTGACCTTGGTCAAGGGGGCGGATCACCGGTTTTCCATGCCGGAGTGCCTTGATCTGATCGTGACGGCGGTGGAAGAGGTGCTGGACCTTATCCGCGGGTAACGCGCGCTGATCGTTGATGTTTTTTCAATCCTTTCGTGATGGCCGCGGGGCTGACGGCCAGCGGTGGCGGGAATCCGGGACATGGCACTGACACGGGGGCAGATGGCGGGCTGGGGGCTGGCCGACATGGGCGTGAACGTCTTTGTCGTGGTCAAGCAGTTGCTGGTCTTCACGTATCTTGCGACCTACCTCGGCGTGCCGCCGGGGGTCGCTGGGCTGGTGACCTTTGCGGTGCTGGCCTTTGACGTGGTGACGAATCCGATCGTCGGCTACCTGTCGGACCGCAGCCAAAGCCGCTGGGGGCGGCGGGCGCCCTGGATCGCCGTGGGCGCGCCGCTGCTGGCCCTGTCCATCGTCGTGATGTTCGCGGTGCCAGAGGGCTTGGCGTGGCAGGCCAATGCCCTGTGGGTGCTGGTGTTCTTTGCCGCCGCTTCTGTCGGGTTCACATTTGTCGCGATCCCCTACGGCGCCATGGCGGGAGAGATGACGCAGGATCCGCGCGAACGGTCCGTGATGATGGCCTTCCGCATGACCTTTGCCTCTTTGGGCCTGCTGACGGCGGGGGCCTTGGTGCCGGCGCTGGCGGGGGACAGCCGGGCGGGATACGCGCGGGCGGTGCTGGTGGTGGCGCCGGTCGTGGTTGTCACGATCTGGGGGATGCTTTGGGCGGTGCGCCGCGCGCCCCGGATCGCCACGCCCGCGACCGACGGCTTCGGCGCCGTCCTGCGGCTGGTGCTGGGCAACCGGGCCTTTGCGGTGCTGGTCCTGCTCTACGGCGTGTTGACGCTGGGCGTCGCGCTGATCGGGGCGGGGCTGCAACTGGCGGCGCTTTACCTGATCGGCGATGACGGCGGTCCGCTGTCGGGGGTGGCGGGGGCGCTGGGGGTCTTCCCGACCCTCTTCGCGGCCTTCATCCTTGGGTCGGTGGCGTCGCAGTTTCCATGGGTCCGCGCCTGTGGCCGGTGGGGCAAGGTGACTGCGCTGATGGGGGGCCTGGGGCTTTATGTCGTGGTGCTGGCGGGCGTCTGGGCCAGTTTGCCTGCGACCGGCGTGACCGCCATGGCGGGGCTGTTCGTGCTGGCCGGGGTGGCGAACGGCGCCTATCAGCAGATCCCCTGGGCGATGTATCCAGACCTGATGGACGTGACCCGCGCACGACAGGGCACGGCGGTCGAGGGCGCGTTCAGCGCGGTCTGGCTGTTCGGGCAGAAGGTCGCGAATGCGCTGGCGCCGCTGCTGCTGGGGGTGATCCTGCAGGCGGCGGGGTGGCGCGCCTCTGCCAGCGGGGTGGTGGCGCAGGACGGCCCGGCGCTGGCGGCGCTGCGGGCGGCGCTGACGCTGGCGCCGGCTGGCATCTTTCTGGCGGGGATGGCGGGGATCTGGCTGGTCTACCGCCCGCTGGCCCGCGGGGTGGCGACGCACCGCTAGGTCCGGACGGCCCCGGTTGCACCGCGCCGGCGGGCCTGCCATGTAGGGCGAAACCGAAGGAACGGGACGAGGACATGACGCGCGAACCGCTGGTGCTGATCCCACCGATGCTGTGCGACGCCCGCGTCTTTGGCCCGCTGACGGCGGGGCTGTCGCCGCAGCATCCGATCTGCATCATGCCGACCACCGGGGCCGAGCGGATCGAGGAGATGGCGAGCCGCATCCTTGACTGGGCGCCGCCGAAGTTCGCGCTGCTGGGACTGTCGATGGGCGGCACCGTGGCGCTGGAGGTGATCCGCCGCGCGCCCGCCCGTGTCACGCGGATCGCGCTGATGGACTGCACCTCTCAGGCCGAGACGCCAGAGGCCGCGGCCGCGCGCGAGCCGCTGATCGTCGCCGCGCGGGCGGGCCGCTTCGCCGATGTCGTGACGCAGGAGATGCCCGCCGGCTGTCTGGCGGACGGGCCGCGGCGCAAGGCGGTGCTGGAGCTGCTGGCGACCATGGCGCGGGCGATCGGGCCGGTCGCCTATGTCGCGCAGGCGCGCGCGATGCAGCGGCGCAAGGACCAGTCGGCGACCCTGCGGCAGATCAAGGTGCCGACATTGGTGCTTTGCGGGGCCGAGGACACGATCTGGCCGGTGCGCCGGCACGCATTCATGGCGGAAATGGTGCCCTATGCCCGGATGGAGGTCATCGCCGGGGCGGGACATCTGCCGCCGCTGGAGCAGCCGCAGCAGACGGTCGAACTGGTCCGCGCCTTCATGCAGCAGCCCGCGACACAGCGTTAGGCGGCCCGGCCCCCGTGGGCCGGGTGGGCGTCAGGCGTTGTCGGTGCCGGTCTTCCTGACCATCGCGGTGACATTGCCGGGCGCCGACTGTGCCTTGTCCTTGCCGATCTCTTCCACCGGGTCCGGTTTGGCCTTGGCCGCGGCGGGGGAGTCGCCGGCGGGGACCGTGGTCGGCGCTTCGGTCGGTGCGTCGACTGCCTTGGCCGCCGCGGCAGGTTTGGCATCGGCCTTCGGCGCTTGCGCCGGCTGAGCAGCGGCTTTGGGTGTCCCGGCGGATTTTGCCGCGGCCTTGGGGGCTTCTGCCGGCTTGGCGGCGGCTTTCGGCGCTGGGGTCGACTTTGCGGGTTTGGGTTTTGCGGCGGCCTTCGACTTCGCGGTGGCGGCCTTCGGCTTGGCGGTCGCAGCGGCAGTCTTGGCGGCGGGCGCGCGCGCGGCCTTTGCCTCTGCCGCCGGTGCGTCGGAATTGGCGTCGATGAAATCCAGCACCAGCGGGCGGATGTTCTTGCGCCACTTGCCACCGGCGAAGATGCCGTAGTGACCCGCCCCCGGTTCAAGGTGGGCGGCCTTCTTGCTGTCCGGCAGGCCGGTCAGCAGGGCGAGGGCGGCAAGGCACTGGCCGGGGGCCGAGATGTCGTCCTTCTCGCCCTCGACCACCTTCACGGCGACGGTCGTGATCTTGCCGATGTCGACCTTCTTGCCGGCGACGGTGAAATCGTTGCGGGCGATGTCGCGGTTCTTGAACACGCGTTCCACCGTCGACAGGTAGAATTCCGCAGGCATATCCATGACGGCGAGGTATTCGTCGTAGAACTCGTTGTGCTTGTCGTGGTCCGACGCCTCGCCCTTGGCGGTCGAGATGATCTGGTCGCGGAACGCCTTGGCGTGCAGGTCCTTGTTCATCGCGATGAAGGACGACAGCTGCAGCAGACCGGGATAGACCTGCCGGCCGACGCCCTTGAACTTGAAGCCGACGCGCTGGATCATCGCGGTTTCCAGCTGCCCCATCGTGACCGCATTGCCGAAATCGGTGACAGAGGTCGGGTTCGCGTCCGGGTCGATCGGACCGCCGATCAGGGTCATCGACCGGGGCTGCGCCGAGGGGTCTTCCTCTGCCAGATAGGCGACGGCGGCGAGCGTCAGCGGGGCCGGCTGGCAGACCGCGATGACGTGCAGATCGGCGCCCAGTTCCTTCATGAAGTCGACGAGGTAGAGGGTCGAATCCTCGATATCGAACTTGCCGGCGCTGACGGGAATGTCGCGGGCGTTGTGCCAGTCGGTGACATAGACCTCGCAGTCGGGCAGGAGCGAGATCACGGTCTTCTTGACCAGCGTGGCGTAGTGGCCGGACATCGGCGCCACCAGCAGCACGCGGCGCGGTTTCGGATCGCGGCCGCCGACGTTGAAGTGGATCAGGTTGCCGAACGGCTTTTCCAGCACGCTTTCGATATGGACGACGTGGTCGGTGCCGTCGGCAGCGGTCTGGACGGGAATGTTCCAGTCCGGTTTCACGACCATGCGGGAAAAGGCGCGTTCCGTCACGGTGCCCCACGCACCCAGCCATTCCATGAAGGGGTTCGCCGTCATCGACATCATGGGATAGGCAGCCATCGCGCGCGCGGTCGACCCGAGCCACTGGTTCGTGTTACGCATGCTTTCCATCATGTCGTAGGTCATCATATACTTCATGGGGGAAGGCTCCTGAGTGGTCGCGCAACGAATGCTGCGACTGCGAAGGTAGGGCGGGGGGATTGCTATGACAACCAATGATATGGTCGGAACGGAAACGGACCGTAAAAATCTTGACAATCTGCAACAGAACCTTTCACGCGTCGACGAACTGACGCACCGGCTGGTCGCGGCGCTGTCCAAGGGGCGTCAGGTGCCCCCGGCGCTGCAGGGTCCGAGCAGCGAGCTTTATGCCAAGGCGGCCGGTGCCTACTGGTCCGAGATGATCAACAACCCGGCCAAGCTGATCGAGCATCAGCTGTCGTTCTGGTCGAAATCGGTGACCCATTTCATCGAGGCGCAGGCGCTGCTGGCGCAGGGGCGGATCGCGGCGCCGGAGGACAAGACGCCGGAGGATCGCCGCTTCTCCCACGAGCTGTGGAAGACGAACCCGTTCTTCAACTTCGTCAAGCAGCAATACATGATCAACGCCGAGGCGATCACGCAGGCGATCGAGGATGTCGACACGCTTGACCCGGCGGAAAAGAAGCGCCTGCGCTATTTCGGCCAGCAGATCGTGGACCTGTTCAGCCCGACGAACTTCCTTGCCACCAACCCCGAGGCGCTGAGCCTTGCGGTCGAGACGGACGGCGAGTCGCTGGTCAAGGGGCTGGAGAACCTTGTCCGCGACCTCGAGGCGAATGACGGCGATCTGGTGGTGACGCTGGCGGACAAGGATGCCTTTACCGTGGGCGAGAATCTGGCGACGACGCCGGGCAAGGTCGTGTTCCGCAACCACATGTTCGAACTGATCCAGTACACGCCGACGACGGACAAGGTCCACGCGGTGCCGCTGCTGATCTTTCCGCCATGGATCAACAAGTTCTACATCCTCGACCTGAAGGCCGAAAATTCGCTGATCCGCTGGATCGTGGAGCAGGGCTATACGCTGTTCGTGGTGTCATGGGTCAATCCCGACGCCAGCTACGCCGACACGACCATGACCGATTACATCGAGGACGGCTTTCTGCGGGCCATCCAGGCGGTGAAGGAGATCTGCGAGGTGCCGCAGGTCAATACGGTCGGCTATTGCATCGCGGGCACGACCCTGTCGCTGACGCTGGCGCTGCTGAACCAGCGCGACGACAGTTCGGTGAACGCCGCGACGCTGTTCACGGCACTGACCGACTTTTCCGACCGGGGCGAGGTGGGTGTCTTCCTTGACGAGGATTTCGTGGGCGGGATCGAGCGCGAGGTCGCGGTCACGGGGATCCTCGACAGCTATTACATGTCGCGCACCTTCAGTTTCCTGCGGTCCAACGACCTGATCTATGGCCCGGCGATCAAAAGCTACATGATGGGCAAGGCGCCGCCGGCGTTCGATCTGCTGTACTGGAACGGCGACGCCACGAACCTGCCCGGCAAGATGGCGCAGCAGTACCTGCGCGGGCTGTGCCAGCAGGACCGCTTTGCCACCGACGGTTTCGACGTCGCCGGCACGACCGTGCAGATCAAGGAGGTGACGGTGCCGATCTGTGCCGTCGCCTGCGAGACGGATCACATCGCGGCGTGGAAGAGCAGCTTTCGCGGGGTTCAGAAGATGGGGTCCGAGGACAAGACCTTCATCCTGTCGGGGTCGGGGCATATCGCGGGGATCGTCAATCCGCCGGCCAAGAAGAAATATGGCCACTGGACCCATGCGGACCTGTCACTCGATCCCGATGCGTGGAAGGCCGCGGCGGACAGGCACGACGGCAGCTGGTGGCCGATGTGGGAGGCGTGGCTGGCACCCAAATCCGGCAAGATGATCGCGGCACGGACACCCGGCACGGCGCAGTATCCCGTGCTGTGCGATGCGCCCGGAAGTTACGTCACGGGGCCCTGAAACGAAACGCCTTAAAATTGCATTGCGGAATCAAAGCTTTGTTCTGGGGTGAAATTTTTATGCTGCAGTGCAGAAAAAGGGTTGAAATGCTGCAGTGCAGCATGTAAATAGGGGTCAGTCGAAAAAAGACGGTCGAACCCTCTGCCGTCACATACTGCAAAGGATCACACCATGGCCAAGACCCAAGATTTCACCTCTGTCTTCAAAGACATGATGGGCTCGTTCCCGGTCGACACGAAGTCGATGGAAGACGCCTACAAGTCGCAGACCACGCTGGCCGAGAAGCTCTCGACCGTGTCGCTGTCCGCCGCTCAGGAATCCGCGCAACTGTCCGCCAAGTGGGCGCAGGACACGCTGACCAAGATGCAGGACATGACCAAGGCAAAGTCCGAGCCCGCCGATTACGCCAAGTCGATGACCGACTTCGTGACCGCGACCTCTGAATCCGCCGCCGAGCACATGGCCGCCTTCGCCGAGATCGCCAAGAAGGTCCAGACCCAGACGCTGGAACTGATGATGGCCGCTGGCAAGGACATGTCCGAGGACATGACCGCCGCCGCGAAGAAGGCGCAGGACGAGATGACCAACGCCGCGAAGAAAGCCACCACCGCCGCCAAGTAAGCGACCGGTGCGACGCAAGACAAAGGCGCGTCCCCGAAAGGGGGCGCGCCTTTTGCGTGCAGGGTTTTCCTTGTTTGCGGTGCACTTGCGGCATAGCATCGCTGCACTGCATCATGCTTTGGAGGGCATACCGTGGCCGCCACCGACAAACCGCTGCTGATCAAGCGTTACGCCAGCCGACGACTCTACAACACGGAAACCAGCGACTACGTCACGCTGGAGGATATCGCGAAATTCATCCGCGCCGGGCGCGAGGTGCAGATCGTCGACCTCAAGACCGGGGACGATCTGACCCGTCAATACCTGCTGCAGATCATTGCGGAACACGAAAGCCGCGGCGAAAGCGTGCTGGGGGTCGACCTGCTGACAGACCTCGTGCGCAGCTATACCAGCCAGGCCGCATCGGTCGTGCCGCAGTTTCTGACCGCCAGCTTCGAGATGCTGCGCGACGGGCAAAGCAAGGCGATGGAGAACATGACCAAGTCGAACCCGTTGCTGAACATGCCGGGGTTCGATGCCATGCGCACGCAGCAGGCCGCCTTCTTCAAGGCGATGACCGGCGGCATGATCCCCGGCGCCGCGCGGGACGAAGCGGCGGCAAAGCCCGCCGACGACCTCGAGACGATCAAGGCGCAACTGGCCGAGATGCAGGACAAGCTGTCCAAGCTGGGCAAGTAGGGTCACGCCCCCATGTTCCTGAACATCGCCGTCGTCGCCGCCGTCGTGGCGGTGGCGTTTCTGCTGCTGTGGCCGCGCGTCGCCGCGGCACGGGTCTGGCGGGCCACGACGACGCCACTCGCGTCGATCATCGGCAGTGGGTTCCTTGTGCTGGGACCGTTGCTGGGCGCGTCCTACGGCATCTGGGCGATCGCGGTGATGGCGTTGCTGAACGCGGTGGCGTGGTGCTTCGGTGCCGCGATCCGGCAAAGCATCGCCGACCCGCGCCCGTCGCCGCGACTGGATCAGGTCGCCTCTGTCGTGTTGGCCTTCGCCTATGTCGTCTCGGTTGCCTATTACCTGAACCTGTTCGGTGCTTTCGGTGTCAGCCTGACGCCCTTCGACACGCCGCTGGCGGCGCGGGGGGTGACGACGGCGGTCTATCTTCTGATCCTCGTGGTCGGCTGGACCAAGGGGTTTTCCGCGCTGGAGCGAATGGAACAGGTTTCTGTCGGGGTGAAGCTTGCGATCATCGCGGGCCTGCTGGTGGGGCTTGCACTGGCGTTTGCCGGATCGGTCCGCACCGGCGCGCTGATCGTCAACCCGCCGACGCTGACTGCATGGTCTGCGATCACGCTGGCCTTCGGCCTGATCGTGACCGTGCAGGGGTTCGAAACCTCTCGCTTTCTGGGCGACAGCTACAGCCCGGCGATGCGGATCCGGTCGATGAAGCTGGCGCAGGCCGTCGCGGCGGCGATCTACATGGTCTATATCGTGCTGCTGGTGCCGCTGTTCCCGGCCTCGGACTACATCATTTCCGAAACCGCGATCATCGACCTGATGGCAGAGGTCGCGCCGGTTCTGCCGCTTCTGCTGGTGGCCGCAGCGCTGGCGGCGCAGTTCAGTGCGGCGGTGGCGGACACCAGCGGGTCGGGAGGGCTGCTGAAAGAGGTCTCTCGCGACCGGATCACGCCACGGATGGGCTACGCCCTGCTGGTGGCGGCGGGCGTGGTGATGACATGGACGCTGGACGTGTTCCAGATCATCGCCTACGCCAGCCGCGCATTCGCGCTTTACTACACCATTCAGGCGCTGATCGCGGCCCGCACGTCCTGGGGACGGGGGCGCAGACCCCGCGCGCTGGGCTGGGCCGCGCTGGCCGGGCTGGGGGCGCTGATCGTGGCACTGGGCCGTGCGGCAGAGGGCGGCTGATCAGACCCCGAGGCGGTCACGCAGCGCGTACCACGTCATGGCAAGCGTCAGCAGCGGCGGCCTGAACCGGGCGCCGCCGGGAAAGTTCGGGACCGGCAGCTTCGCCATCACGTCGAAGCGGTCGGTCTGGCCTAGGATCGCTTCTGCCATGACACGCCCGGCGAAGCCCGACAGGGCGACGCCGTGGCCGGAAAATCCGGCACCCGACAGCACGCCGGGCCCGACGCGCTGCAGGGCGGGGAGGCGGGTCATGGTGATGCCGAGCGTGCCGCCCCAGACGTGCGTCAGTTCCACCTTCGCAAGCTTGGGAAACAGAGAGACCATGCGCGCCCGCAGTGCGCCGCCGATGTCGTCGGGATAGCCCAGCGAATAGCTCTCGCGCCCGCCGAACAGCAGGCGGCGGTCTTCGGACAGGCGGTAATAGTTCACGACGAACTTCGAATCCGCGACGGCGACGTCGCGGCTCAGGATCTCGTCCGCGAGGTCGCCGAGCGGTTCGGTGGCCCCGATGAAGGAGTTGATCGGCATGACCTTGGCCGCGACCTTCCGGTTGAGGTCCGGCAGATAGCCGTTGCCGGCGAGGATGACATGGTCCGCCACCACGTGCCCGCGCCCGGTCTGCACCTTGACCGGGGTGCCGGCGCTGACGTGGTGGACCTCTGACCCTTCGTGGATGACGACGCCCGCCGCCTCTGCCGCCGCGGCAAGGCCGACGGCATAGCGCAGGGGATGGATATGGGCGGCCCCCATGTCGAGCCAGCCGCCCGCGTAGACATCCGTGCGCACGACGTCACGCAGCCCCGCCTTGTCCAGCGGCGTGATCTTGTCGTAGCCGTAGGTGCGCGACAGGTAGTTCGCCTCGGCATGGAGAGCGCGGCATTCGCTGTCCTTGTAGGTGCCGAAGGCGACGCCGGGGGTCCAGCGTGCCGCGGGCGCATGGGCTGCCAGCAGGTCGTGCAGGTCGGCCTTTGCCTGCTCGGCCGCATCCCAGAGCGCGCGGGCAGGGCCATTGCCGAGCTTCTTCGCCAGATCGATCTGGTGCCAGTTGTAGCCCGATCCGACCTGACCGCCGTTGCGCCCCGACGCGCCGAAGCCCGCGCGATGGGCGTCGAGCACGATGACCTTTCGCCCGGCCCGTGCCAGCCGCAGGGCCGCGGTCAGCCCGGTATAGCCCGCGCCCACGATGCAGACGTCCGCAGTGTGCCGGCCGCGCAGGTCGCGACGCTGCGGCGGCAGGTCGGTGGTGGCCGCGTACCAGCTTGCGGGATACTGGCCCGGCGCGTCGTTGCGATAAAGTGGGTTCATTCGATCACCGTCACGGGCTGCAGGTCTGCCCGGATACGCCGAACCGCCTTGGCCAGCGCCCCCGGACAGAGGACGAACCCGAGAGGCGTCGGTGTGTTCCGTTCCGGTCGATCAGACATTGAGCAGAAGGTGTTCGCGTTCCCATGGGCTGATGACCTGCAGGAATTCGTTGTATTCCGCGTGTTTCACGATGGAATAGACACGCGCGAATTCCTCGCCCAGCACGGCGTGGATGTCCTTTGCCCCGTCGAAGAGTTCCAGCGCGGCATAGAGCCCCTGCGGGATCTCGTCCTCGGAGGTATAGGCGTCGCCGCGGAACCGCTTGTCGGGCCAGATCTCGTTCTTCATGCCGAGGTAGCCGCAGGCCAGCGACGCCGCGATGCAGAGGTAGGGATTGCAGTCCATGCCGGCGAGGCGGTTCTCGACCCGGCGCGCCTCTGGCGGGCTGATCGGGATGCGGATGCCGGTGGTGCGGTTGTCGCGGCCCCATTCGAGGTTGATGGGGGCGGCGTGGTCGCGGACGTAGCGGCGGAAGGAGTTCACGTAAGGCGCGATCACGGCGATCACGGATGGCATGTGTTCCTGCAGACCGCCGATGAAGTGGAAGAAGTCGTCGGTCTCGCCGCCCTGGGGGCCAGTGAAGATGTTGCGCCCCTTGGCGTCCAGCACCGAATGGTGGACGTGCATGGCGCTGCCCGGCTCGCCCTCGATCGGTTTCGCCATGAAGGTCGCGGTGCAGTCGTGCTTCAGCGCAGCCTCGCGCAGCAGGCGTTTGAAGAAGAAGACCTCGTCCGCGAGCTTCACCGGGTCGCCGTGGCGCAGGTTGATCTCCAGCTGGCCGGCGCCGCCTTCCTGGGTGATGCCGTCGATCTCGATCCCCTGGATTTCGGCGTATTCGTAGATGTCGTCGATGACCGGGCCGTAGTCGTCCACGGCGGACATGGAGTAAGCCTGACGCGCGGCGGCGGGGCGGCCGGTGCGGCCCATCATGGGTTCGATCGCCTTGGCGGGGTCGATGTTGCGGCCGACGAGGTAGAATTCCATCTCCGGCGCCACCACGGGCGTCCAGCCTTCGGCCTTGTAAAGCTCGCAGACCCGCCGCAGCACGTTGCGCGGGCTGCATCCGATCGGGCGGCCCTTCTGGTCGAAGGCGTCATGGATGACCTGAAGGGTGCCGTCCTTGGTCCAGGGTGCCGCGGTGGCGGTCGACAGGTCGGGCCGCAGGATCATGTCGGGTTCAAGGAACCCTTCCGGCCCCGCCGCCTCGCCCCACTCGCCGGTGATGGTCTGGAAGAAGATCGAATTCGGCAGGTGGAAATGCGGCTGCTTGTCCCACTTGGCCGCCGGCACGGCCTTGCCGCGGGCGATGCCGGGCAGGTCGGCGATGACGCATTCGACCTCGTCCAGACGATTGTTTTCAAGATAGAGGCGCGCGGCCTCGGGGATTTCGTCGACCCAGCTCATGCGATGCTCCGTGTCTTGAAGAACCGGGCCATCTGGTCGGCGACGCGGGCGTTGTCGATCGGTTCATGCTCTGTCGCGCGGGCGGCGGCCAGCAGCGGGTCCGGCACGACGCCTTCGCCCCGTTCGTCGCCAAGGCGCCGGGTAAAGGCATTCTCGAATTCCGGATGGGCCTGCACGGTGAACACGCGGTCGCCGTAGACGAGGGCGGCGTTGCGGCAGAAATCGTTGGTCGCGACGACCGTGGCGCCGTCAGGGGCCTGCGTGACCTGATCCTGATGCCAGGCGTTCAGGGCGATGGTCTGTCCCTGCCAGTCGTAGGTCTGGCGACCCACGGCCCAGCCGGCGGCGAACTTCTCGACCTTGCCGCCAAGGGCCTGTGCCACGATCTGATGGCCGAAGCAGATGCCGACCATGGGGACGGCGGCGGCATAGGCATCGCGGATGAATGTCTCCAGCGGTGCGATGAAGGGGTGATCCTCGTAGGCACCGTGCTTGGACCCGGTCAGCAGCCAGCCGTCGGCGGCGTGGACGTCATCGGGGAATTCCATGTCGACCACGTTGTAGGTCACGAAGTCGAATCCGTGGTCGCCGAGGAGGGTCTTGAACAGATCCGCGTAATCGCCCGTATCAGGCCGCATCGCGTCTGGCGCGTGCCCGGTCTGCAAAATTCCGATTTTCATGGGTCACCTGCTGTTGATGGACGGCAACCTAGGACGGGCTTGCGGCAGGGGCAACCCGTCGCCGCGGCCCGCTAGCGGATGACCTGCGGTCTGATCCGCAGCTTCTTGCGGGCATCGGAGGGCAGGTGGCGGTTCAGGCGGGCGTTGATCGCCCCGAAGATCGTGATGACCGTCAGTGTCAGCAGGATGAAGTAGCCTGCGAGGATCGGGTAGGGGATGAAGGGGTTAAAGGTCTTGTCGGCGAAATAGCTGGCATAATAGAGCGCGTCGCCCCGTTGCTGCAGCGCCGGAAAGCCCGAGAAGAAGACCAGCGTCGTGGCGTGGAAGAGGAAGATCGCCTCGTTCGTATAGGCGGGCCAGGCGAGGCGCAGCATGGTCGGCCAGATCACCCGCCGGAACCGCGACCAGCCGGACAGGCCGTAGGCATCCGCCGCCTCCGTGTCGCCCTTGGGGATCGAGAGGAGCGCGCCGTAGAAGATCTCTGCCGAATAGGCGGCGGTGTTGAAGAACAGCACCACCAGCGCCCCCGCCCAGGCGGAGGTGAAGAGGCCGAAGGCCGGGACCGCGCCCTTGAGCGAGAGAAACAGGAAGTAGGCGAAGAAGAACTGGATGAAGAGCGGCGAGCCGCGGAAGATGAAGATGAACCAGTCGGCGGGCTTGCGCAGCAGGGTGTGACGCGAGGTCTTGCCCAAGGCCAGCGCCGTCGCCAGCAGGAAACCGGCGGCCAGGGCCAGCACACCGAAGTAGATGTTCCAGATCATGCCGGACCCGATCAGCGTGAACTGCTGGCAGAGGGTGAAATCCGCACGCGGCAGCAGGCGTTCGCCGATGCCGAGGCTGCGCAGCCCGTAGTCCGCAATGGTCTGCACGCAGCTCATGCGGCGGCCTTGCGTTGCGCTTCACCGCCCGCGGTGGCCTGCCCGCGGGTCAGCCGCGACATGATGCGCGACAGGACGACCTCTGACACCTTGGTGAGGGCGAGGTAGAAGATCAGAAGGGCGAGGAAATACCACATGCGCCAGTCGCCGTGGGGGTAGTCGGTGAAATTGGGCGTCTTGGTGCCGCCCAGTTCCCGCGCCCAGTAGACGATATCCTCGACCCCCAGCAGGAACAGCAGCGGCGTCGCCTTGATCAGCACCATCCACAGGTTCGACAGGCCGGGCAGGGCGTAGACCCACATCTGCGGCACGAGGATGCGGCGCGTGACCTGACGGCGGGACATGCCGTAGGCCTCTGCCGTTTCCAGCTGGCCGCGGGGGACGGCGCGCATCGCGCCGAACAGGACGTTGGCGGCAAAGGCGCCGAAGACGATGGAGAAGGTCAGCACCGCAAGACCGAAACCGTAGGTTTCGTGCACCCATTGGGCGGCATTGCCGAGCGGCATCTTGGCCTGCGGGCAGACGACGAAGTCGTTGCCCTGCCGCACCGGCTGGTCCCAGCCGGGGCAGAGCACCTTTTGCCGCAGGTATTCGATACCCTGATCGAGAGCGATGACGAAGAAGAGGAAGAAGGCGATGTCCGGCACGCCGCGCACGACGGCCATGTAGGTCTTGCCGAACCAGCGCAGGGGGGCCACCCGGCTGCGGGCGGCATTGGCGGCGCCGAAGCCCAGCAGCAGCGCAAGCGGGGCCGTGATTGCCAGCAGCAGCAGCACGGTCCCCACGGACCAGTAGATCCCCATGTGCTTGCCCGTCGTCAGGTAGCAAAGGAGCCACGGCAGGCCAGACAGGCTGGCCGGGTCTGCGCAGGAGCTGAAAATCGGCGGGATCCCTGACTGCTGTCTTTTGAGTTTATCTTGTCAGATGAAGGCGATGCGCCGCGCGTCACCGGGACGCGCGGCGCATGTGTCCTAGAACGGAGCGGAGCCGGGCAGCATGTCGGTGATCAGCGTGTTCAGGCTGCCGTCGTCCTTCATCGACTGGATGGCAGTGTCGAACTTAGCCTTCAGCTCGGTATCGCTCTGACGCAGGCCAAGACCGATGCCGCCGCCGATCAGCACGTCGTCACCGGCGAAATCGAGGTCGGCTTCCGCCTCTGCGATGGGGGCGAGGTAGGCCTTGTCGGCCAGCACCGCGTCGGCCTCGCCGTTGCGGACGGCGGACACGGCTTCCTCTGGCGTGGCGAATTCCAGCAGGGTCGCGTCGGGCATGTCGGCGGCGACGTAGCCCGCCTGAATCGTGCCGGTCTGGGCGGCGATGATGCCCGACGACAGGTCGGCGTCACCGTTCATCGCGACGAAGGCGCTGGGATCGGGCTGGGTATAGGGGTCGGAGAAGGCGATGACCTCTTCCCGCTCCGGCGTGATCGACATGCCGGCAATGATGACGTCGTAGTTGCCGGACACGAGGTTCGGGATGATGCTGTCCCAGTCGTTGGTGACCCAGGTGCAGTTCAGCTCGGCGCGCTTGCACAGCTCGTCGCCCAGCACGCGCTCGAACCCGTCGACCTCTCCTGCGTCGTTGATGAAGTTGTACGGAGGGTAGGCGCCTTCGGTCCCGAGGCGGATCACGTCCTGTGCCATGGCGGATCCGGCAAGCAGCGACAGGGCTGCGGCGGTGAGTGTCAGTTTCATGCGGTGTCGTCTCCCGTTGGATGGGCCGGCGTTGCGGCCCGTTGATCGGCGAAGGGTTAAGCGAAAAGTGGCTGATGGCAAGAGGGGGCGGTTTGACGTTGCGTCAGGCGGGGACGCTGGCCGACAGGAAGCCGCGCAGCCGGTCGGTCTGCGGATTGCTGAAGATGTCGGCAGGGGCGCCCTGTTCCTCGATCAGGCCCTGATGCAGGAACACGACGTGGTCGCTGACGTCATGGGCCATGCGCATGTCGTGGGTCACGATCAGCATGGTGCGGCCTTCCTCTGCCAGCGCCTTGATGACGCGCACCACCTCCTGCTCCAGCTCGGGGTCGAGGGCGGAGGTCGGTTCGTCGAACAGGAGCGCCTTGGGTTCCATGCAAAGCGCACGGGCGATCGCCGCCCTTTGTTGCTGACCGCCTGATAATTGGGCAGGATAGGCATCGGCCTTGTCACCGATTCCCACCTTGTCGAGATAGCGGCGGGCGGCGTCGGCGACCTCTGCCCGGTCGCGTTTCAGCACCGTCAGGGGCGCCTCCATCACGTTCTGCAGGATCGTCATGTGCGCCCAGAGGTTGAACTGCTGGAACACCATCGACAGGTTCGTGCGGATGCGGATCATCTGGGCATGGTCCGCGGGGCGGCGGTGCAGCCCCTCGCCCTTCCACTTCACCGGTTCGCCGTCGAAGACGATGTCGCCCTGCTGGCTGTCCTCCAGCAGGTTGGCGCAGCGGAGCAGGGTCGACTTGCCCGACCCTGACGATCCGATCAGCGAGACGACGTGGCCCGCGGGGGCGGTGATGTCGACGCCCTTGAGGACCTCGAGCGAGCCGTAGGCCTTGTGCAGGTTGCGGATCGCGATGACGGGAGGCTTTGCTGTGTTCATGGGGCCGAATTAGGCCGCAGAACGCGGGGATTTGCAACGGGGTCCGTGCGCGGTCAGGCCTGACCCTCGATCCGGATGCGGATCGCGTTGCTGTCCTGATCGGTGACGCCCAGCATCGGGGCGACCATGCGCATGATGCTGTCCTCCTGCGCGTCGCGGCTGCCGTCGGCCAGCACGATCTGCCACATCGCCTCGATCACGGACAGGCGATGATCGTAATCCACCGCGTCCTTGATCGCGCGGGTAAAGCGGACGGTGTCGGGCGCCTGCGATTCGAGGTCCTCGCACTGCAGGCGCAGGTCGGAGGCGTCGGTCAGGCCGTAGCGGCGGCAGAGGATGGCCTCGATCCGTTCCTTCTCGACCGGTTCGTAGCGGCCGTCGGCGCGGGCGAGGCGGACCAGCAGGGCACCCAGCGCAAGACGGGCGTCGCCGTCGGGCATCCGGTCGGGGGCGGGGGCGGCCATGCGCCGAAGGAGATCTGCAAACATGGGCTTGTTATAGGGCCGGGGCGGGGGCGCGGAAAGGGCGGCCGGTCAGGTCTGGGGTTCCACCCGCGCAAAAAGCCGTGACAGGGCCTTTGCCTCTTCGACGAAGCCGTAGGGCGGATTGACGACGAAGAGGCCGGAGCCGACCATGCCGTGACCGGGCCGCGCGGGCGGAAAGTTCACGGTATGAGAGATCGCATCGGGAAACTGGCGGTGCAGGGCGCGCAGCATCGGCCTGTGCCGGGCGTCGGTCAGGACCGGGTACCACAGCGCCAGAACCCCCACCGGCCAGCGGCGGTGCAGCTTGCGCAGGAACTCGGGCACGTCGTCGTAGTCCGATTTCACCTCCCAGCTGGGATCGCAGAGGAGCAGGCCGCGGCGCGGGTCCGGCGGGCAGCGGGACAGGGCCATGGCCAGACCGTCGGTCTGGCTGACGGTCACGCCGGGCAGGGCGGTGCGCAGGGCCGCGGCCTCTGCCGGGTGCAGTTCGGCGAGCGTGATCTCGTCCTCGAACCGCAGGGTTGTCTGCGCGATCAGGGGGCTGCCGGGATAGACCTGCGGCCCGTGATCCGCGCGGACCCTCGCCAGCGCGCGGGCAAAGGGGTGATCCGGCGCGAACCAGTCCGCGGCCAGCGCGATGCCGCGCGCCGCCTCGCCGGTCTTGGTGGCCTCCGGTCCCGACAGGTCATAGAGCGCGCGGCCGGCGTGGGTTTCGAGATACGACAGCGGCTTGGGCTTGCGCGTCATGTAGTCCAGCATCCACGCCAGCAGGGCGTGCTTGTGGACGTCGGCCATGTTGCCCGCGTGATAGGCGTGTTGATATGATAGCATCACTCTGCCCTAACGTGCTTTGGCAGCGTCGTGAAGCCTTGCCGGTCGGGGCTTTGCTGTTAGTGTCCCCGCAATCCTGATCCCAGTCCTGAAAGCCAGCACCATGACCCTTTCCCGCCTGCTGCCCGCAGTCGTCCTCGCGGCACTTCTGCCGGTCGCGGCCGCAGCCCAGAACACCTTCTCCATCGGCCTCGGCCCGCAGATCCAGCCGGGCTACTTCGGATCCTCCGACTACGAGACCGGGATCGGCGGCAGCTTCGACATCCAGGAGCTGAATATCGGGCCGCTGCACTTCGGCGACTCCAACGGGGTGGACGCGATGGGGTTAGGCTTTACCGGATCGCTGGGCTTCATCAACGAACGCAACGGCGTGAAATACCGCGAGCTGGCGGGCACCGACCCGATCGATGCCGCCATCGAACTGGGCGGCGGCATCACCTACACGGCGCAGAACTACTACCTCTTTGCCGTGGCGCGTTACGGCGTGACCGGGCACTCTGCCCTCGTCGGCGACATCGGCGCCGATGCGATCTTCCGCCCCTCCGACCGGCTGGAGCTGCGGGTCGGTCCGCGCCTGTCCTTCGCCGACGACGAATTCGCGCAGCAGTATTTCGGCGTGACCGCGGCCGAGGCCGCCCGGGCGAAGGCGCTGGGGTCGCGCGTCGGGCAGTTCACGCCAGCGGCCGGCTACGACGCCAAGGGCGGACTGCTGGGTCAGGGGGTCGAGGCCTCTGCCGTCTACGACTTCACCCCCGACTGGTCGATGAAGGCGCTGGTGCGCTACGACCGGTTCGTGAACGACGCCGAGGACAGCCCGATCGTGCGGCAGGGCAAGGATTCGATGACCTCTGCCGGGCTGGTGCTGACGCGGCGCTTCAGCTTCTGAGCGACGGCGGTGCGGCGCTGTCGGCCCTGACGGGCCGAGGCGCCCCGCCCGCCGTCCCCTGCGACAGGCGCGTCCGGCTGCGGACGCGCCTTTTTCGTGTCCGGGTGTTGCGGAAGGAGATGCGTGGGGGCGCCGCGCCCGTACCCCCGAGATATTCTCGACCATGGCAAGAGGGGGCTGGCGGGGGGCGGGCGCGCTGATTTCAGAGGCCGAGGGGGTATCGGGGCGATGCGCGGGGGCGCTGCCCCCGCACCCCCGAGGTATTTTCGACGAGAAGAAGGGGGGACGTCAGACCAGGCGGCTGTTTTCCACGGCGGCGCGGACGAAGTCGGCGAAGAGAGGGTGGGGGGCGAAGGGTTTCGACTTCAGCTCCGGATGGAACTGGACACCGATGAACCACGGGTGGTCGGCCCATTCGACGATCTCCGGCAGCTTGCCGTCGGGCGACATGCCGGTGAAGCACAGGCCCGTCGCTTCCAGCTTTTCGCGGTAGCGGGTGTCGACCTCGTAGCGGTGGCGGTGGCGTTCCTCGATCGCCGTGGTGCCGTAGACATCGGCCACGCGGGATCCTTCGCGCAGGACCGCGTCGTAGGAGCCCAGCCGCATGGTGCCGCCCTTGGCGTCGTCGGCCTTGCGCGCGACGGTCTGGTTGCCGCGGATCCATTCCTTCAGGTGGTAGACCACCGGTTCGAACCGGCGGCTGCCGGATTCGTGGTCGAATTCCTCCGACCCGGCGGTGGTCAGGCCCGCGACGTTGCGCGCAGCCTCGATCACCGCCATCTGCATGCCGAGGCAGATGCCGAGGTAGGGCACGCCCTTTTCGCGTGCGAACTGCGCGGCCTTGATCTTGCCTTCGGTGCCGCGTTCGCCGAAGCCGCCGGGCACGAGGATCGCGTGGAAGCCTTCGAGGTAGGGGGCGGCATCCTCGCGGTCGAAGAGTTCGGCGTCGACCCAGTCGATCCGCACCTTGACCCGGTTCGCCATGCCGCCGTGGGTCAGCGCCTCTGCGATGGATTTGTAGGCGTCTTCCAGCTGCGTGTACTTGCCGACGATGGCGACGCTGACCTCGCCCTCGGGGTTGTGGATGCGGTCGGCCACGTCGTGCCAGACGGCAAGGTTCGGCGCCGGCGCGGGCGAGATGTTGAAGGCGTCGAGCACCGCCTGGTCGAGGCCCTGCGCGTGGTAGGCCAGCGGCGCCTCGTAGATCGACTTGAGGTCGTAGGCGGCGATGACGGCGTCCTTGCGGACGTTGCAGAAGAGGCCGATCTTTTCCCGCTCACGCTCCGGGATCGGGTGTTCGGACCGGCAGACGAGGATGTCGGGGGCGAGGCCGATGCTGCGCAGCTCCTTGACCGAGTGCTGCGTCGGCTTGGTCTTCAGCTCTCCGCTCGCGGCGAGGTAGGGCAGCAGCGTGAGGTGCATGAAGATGCACTGGCCGCGGGGCTTGTCCTGCGCGAACTGGCGGATCGCCTCGAAGAAGGGCAGGCCCTCGATGTCGCCGACGGTGCCGCCGATCTCGCAGAGCATGAAGTCGACCTCGTCCTCGCCGATGCGGATGAAGTCCTTAATTTCGTTGGTAACGTGGGGAATGACCTGGATCGTCTTGCCAAGGTAGTCGCCGCGCCGTTCCTTTTCCAGCACCGTCGAATAGACCCGGCCGGAGGAGATGGAATCGGTCATCCGCGCCGCGACCCCGGTGAAGCGTTCGTAGTGCCCGAGGTCGAGGTCGGTTTCCGCGCCGTCGTCGGTCACGAAGACCTCGCCATGTTCGAAGGGGGACATCGTGCCGGGGTCGACGTTCAGGTAGGGGTCGAGCTTGCGCAGGCGGACCGTGTAGCCGCGGGCCTGCAGCAGTGCGCCGAGGGCGGCGGAGGCGAGGCCCTTGCCCAGGGACGACACGACGCCGCCCGTAATGAAAATGAAACGTGCCATGGAAGGGCCCCCGTGGGTGTCAGAATTGCAGACTGCGAACCCCTTGGGATCGCATCATCACGGGATTTGAGGATAGCCCGAAAAGGCCACCCGGCGCAACCCGTGACGCAAGATCATGATGTGCCGCGCGCAGGCGCGGCAACGTCTAGTGGGCGGTGCGGCGTCAGTTTCCGGCCGGCGCCGGCGCGGTATCGCCGGCGGCAGGCGCATCCGCAGCCGGGGCCGCATCGGCAGGCGCCGCATCGGCGGGGGCAGTGTCGGACGGGGCTGTCGCAGCGGGGGCCGTATTGGCGGGGGCTGCTTCAGTCGGGGCCGTATTGGCTGGGGCGGTGGCTGCGGGTGCCTCCGTCGCCGGCGTCTCTGCGGCAGGTGCGTCAGGTGTCGTGTCGGGTGCCGCGGCATCCGGTGCCGGCACGGTTGCGTCGGCGGGCGCCGTCGCCGCGGGGGCGGCATCGGTGGCGCCGGGCGTCAGGGACGCATCGTTCGCCGGCGGCGGAAGGAGATCGTTGCCGAGGCCCGGCGTGGCGGGCGCGGCCGGTTCCGACACGGGCGCATCCTGCAGCCGGTCGACGACCGAGGCGCCGGCCGCATTTTCTGCCGCGATGATGGTCAGCGCGATCGAGGTCGCGATGAAGCACAGGGCCAGGATCCATGTCACCTTGCCCATCGCCGTCGGCGCGGGCCGGCTGCCGGTGGCGCCGCCGCTGCCGCCCATGCCCAGACCGCCGCCCTCTGACCGCTGCAGCAGCACGGTCCCGATCAGCGTCAGCGCGAGGATCAGGTGGATGACAAGGACGACGTTTTCGTATTGCATGACGAAGGGGCCTGCGGGTTGCCTGCGGTTCGGCGCTGTCTATGCCGAAGGACCCCATGCCGCAACCCCAAAGCACGGCGCGTCCGGGACCGCCTGTCAATGGCGGAATGGCGCGATCCGGCGCCGGGCGGGCGGCTTTGTGGCTCCGCTTCGCCGTGCCGCATGTTTTTCGGTTTCATGACCCCGCCGGGACGCATATAGCGGTCAGCGGAATTTCCGGCAGAGGACCTGGTATCATGGCAAACGTTGTCGTCGTCGGCGCCCAGTGGGGCGACGAGGGAAAAGGCAAGATCGTCGACTGGCTGAGCGAGCGGGCCGACGTCGTCGCCCGCTTTCAGGGCGGTCACAACGCCGGTCACACGTTGGTCATCGACGGCACCGTCTACAAGCTGCACGCGCTGCCCTCTGGCGTGGTGCGCGGCGGCAAGCTGAGCGTGATCGGCAACGGCGTGGTGCTGGACCCCTGGCACCTGCTGAAGGAGATCGAGACGATCCGCGCGCAGGGCGTCGAGATCACGCCCGAGACACTGATGATCGCCGAAAACACGCCGCTGATCCTGCCGTTCCACGGCGAGCTTGACCGTGCGCGGGAAAACCAGGCGGATGTCGCCAAGATCGGCACCACCGGGCGCGGCATCGGGCCGTGCTACGAGGACAAGGTCGGGCGCCGGGTGATCCGGGTCGCCGACCTCGCCGACGACGCCACGCTGGAACTGCGGGTCGACCGCGCGCTGGTGCACCACGATGCCCTGCGCCGCGGGCTGGGGCTGGAACCGATCGACCGCGACGCCCTGCTCGCACAACTGCGGGACGTCGCGCCGGCGATCCTGGAATACGCGGCCCCGGTCTGGAAGGTGCTGAACGACCGCCGGAAAGAGGGCAAGCGTATCCTGTTCGAAGGGGCGCAGGGCGCGCTGCTGGACATCGACTTCGGCACCTATCCCTTCGTGACCTCGTCCAACGTGATCGCCGGGCAGGCGGCGACGGGCACGGGCGTCGGACCGGGCGCCATCGACTTCGTGCTGGGCATCGTGAAGGCCTATACCACCCGCGTCGGCGAAGGCCCTTTCCCGACCGAACTGAAGGACGCCGACGGCGAGAAGCTGGGCGAGCGCGGCCACGAGTTCGGCACCACCACGGGCCGCAAGCGGCGCTGCGGCTGGTTCGATGCGGCGCTGGTGCGGCAGACCTGCGCCACCTCCGGCGTGTCGGGGATCGCGCTGACCAAGCTGGACGTGCTGGACGGGTTCGAGACGCTGCGGATCTGCACCGGCTACGACCTTGACGGGACCACGCTGGATTATCTGCCGACCGCCGCCGACGCGCAGGCCCGCTGCACTCCGGTCTACGAGGAAATGCCCGGCTGGTCCGAATCGACCGAAGGCGCGCGATCGTGGAACGACCTGCCCGCGCAGGCGATCAAGTACGTCCGCCGGATCGAGGAACTGATCGATTGCCCCGTCGCGCTGGTCTCGACCTCGCCAGAGCGGGAGGACACGATCCTCGTCACCGATCCCTTCGCGGCGCGATGAACGGCTGGTTCGCCAACCTCAGCTACCGCGCCCGCAAGCGGTGGGCGCTGGTGATCCTCGTGATCGGTCTGCCGGCCTATATCATCGTGGCGGTCACCGTGACCTCGACGCTGGACCGGCCGTCGATCTGGCTGGAACTGGCGATCTATGTCGGGCTTGGCATCCTCTGGGCCTGGCCGTTCCGCAGCATCTTTCGCGGGATCGGTCAGGCGGACCCGGACGACCGCGACGACTGAACGGTATGTCGGACAAGACGAAAGGCGGCAGGAGTGATCCCGCCGCCTTTCTTCGTTCCGAAGCGGCCGACGTCAGCCGCCGGCGACCATCGACTCCGGCCGGAAACGGGTGCGGGCCGACACCGCGAAGCGGCCGTTGCGCACCCGTTCGATGCGGCCCTGGCGCAGCAGCGTGCCGAATGACCGCAGGCCGTCCTCGCGGCTGAAATCCTCGGCCACGGTCTGCTTGACCTTCTGCATGATGTGCGGGCGCGAGAAATCCTCCGACCCTTCGACGAAGGCCGTGTAGGCGGCCGCCGCTTCCAGCAAGTCCTGCAGGCTGGTCGCGCCCATCTGCGCGGCGAATTCGGCGAAGTTGCCGACATCATGCGCGGTCGTGGCCGCGGCGGCAGGTGTCGCGATGCGGCGCGGCTGCACCGGTTCCGCCGGTGCGGTATCGACGAGGTCGATGCGCTGGCTCGCCACCAGTTTCAAGGGCGCGGGACGCGGACGCTCCGACCGCTCGGTCGCGGCCTCGGGGCGGGACGCACGGCGGGGCTGCACGACCTTCTGCAGGTCGTCGCGGAACACGTCTTCGGTGGTGGCGCGGTCGGACTTCGGTTCGCCCAGCTGGCGCGCGGCCTCTGTCGCGGCCACGGCGGCCTTGAGGTGGGCGATCGCGTTGCGGCGGCGGCTCGCCTCGGGGTCGGCGAGTTCGTCGTCGGCCTGCGACATGATGCGCGACATTTCCGCCTCGGAGGTGCCGGGCAGGGGGTCGCGGCGCGCCTTCGGGTGGGCGTCGTCCTGCGCCGCTGCGTGGTCGGCGTCGGTTTCGGCCGGTGCCGTGGCGGCGCGAAGGACCTGCGCGGCCTCCTGCTCCGCGGCGAGGGCCGCGAGCTCGCGCTGCAGATCGGCCTCGTCGTCTTCCGACAGGGTGCTTTCGATGGTGTCGGGGTCGAAGTCCATCAGGTCTTCGGCGCCATCGCGGGCCGCGACGGAATCGGCGAAGTCGTCTTCGTGGCTGGACGACGGGGTGTCATCGGTCCGGGTTTCGTCCGCGGCGGGGGCGTCCGGGACGATCGCTGCGGCCGAGGTCTCGGATGTGGCGGGCGCGTTGTCGTCTGCCGGGGCCTCGGGGAAGGCGGCTTGGGACGGGGCCGGCGTCGCGGGTGTGACCGCGGCGGGCGCCGGTGCCGTGGACGGCTGTGGCGGGATCGCGGCCTCGGGATCGCGGGGGCGGCGGGTGACGCGCAGGATCCGGCCGCGGGGGGCGGCAGGCCGCACGACCGGCGCGACGACGGGCGTGGGGTTGGCGGCGGCATCGGCGTCGCGCGGCGCCGTATCGCCGCCGTCGTCGGGTGTCGCGGCCGCCACGGGTGCAGCTACCGCCTGATCCCGCGGGGTCTGGCGCAGCCCGGCCCGCCGCAGGTTGCGCAGCACGGCAGAGATCTGGTCGTCGGTGTCATCCGTGGCGTCGGTCGCTGCGTCTTCGGACGCCTCGTCGGTCGTGGCGGAATTGGTGATCTCCTCGGCCGACGTCACGGCGTCGCCGTCGGTCTCGACCTTCGCGGCGTCCTGTTCGGCCGCATCATCGACCCTGTCCCGGGACGGGTCCCCATCATTCCCGTCTGCTGCGTCGAGGGCGTCGTCGGCCCCGGCATCGGGCAGCGGGACCGGGTCCGTTCCGGTGGCGGCCGGCGCGACGTCGATGTCGGCTGTGCCTTCGCGGCTCTGCACGGTGTCGCCCGGCGTAGGTTCGGCCTTGGGCGACGTCGGCGCCGACAGGCCCATCCCGTCGCCCCCGGCGTCATCCTGATCCTCGGCATAGGCAGAGGGCGTCGCGAGGGGCACGCCGCCGACCACCGCGCGGATCCGCTGCAGCTTGGCCGCGACGCTGTCCGCATCGGGGTGCGCGGGGACCACCGTCCGCGGTGGCGCGGCAGTGACGTCAGGGCGTGTGTCGGCGGCCACCTCGGCGGTGTCATCGGCGACATCCGCATCCTCTGCCGAAGCACGGGCCAGCTCTGCGGCGCGGGCGACGGCGGGACGCTGCTGCGGCGGACGCGGGGCGGGCGGCATCGCCGGCGCAGGGTCCTGCACGGCGACTGGCGTCTCATCCGCCTCCGCCTTTGGGGTAAGGGTTTCGATATCCGCGGCAGCGGCGGCATTCGCGGGCTGCAGAAGGTCCGCGACCTGTGGCGCCGGCGCCTTCTCTGGCGCGGCCTGTGCCGGTTCCACCTGCGGCTGCGGTGCGGCAACGGGCGTGTCGGCCACCTGCGGCATCGACGCCCCGGGGTCCGGTTCGCTGGCGCGCAGGACGATTCCCGTGGTGCTCGACCGCATCTCCACCCGGCGCGAGATCTCGCGCTCTGCGATCCGGGTCAGCATCTCTGCATCGGGCGTCGGCGGCTCTGCCCCGAAATAGCGGTCGCCCGCGGCCAGGTCGCGGAAGTATTCCGCGATCGCCTTCATCGTCGAGAAGGAATCATCGAATCCCTCCAGTGTGCACGAGAATGTGCCATAGGAAACGGTGAGAATCTTGCTCGACTCAACCATGATTTCGCTCGCTTTCTGCCACTCCAGGTGAGAGCCTGTTTACCAGCAATTGGATCGCAAAGCGGCACCGGCAGGCGGTTGCGACGGGTTGATTTCGTGTCCCTTTCAAGGAATGTCGCCCGAAAGAGGACAATACCCCATGATCCAGCCGATTGTTCACGCAGCGACTCCTGTCACGCTTCTGGGCGGTGCCGATATAGACGCGGGCGACCTTAACATGTGCCTGCGCCTTGCGCCAATGGTCGTGGCCGCCGACGGCGGCGCGGACCATGCGCTGCGGGCGGGACGGTCCCCCGTCGCGGTGATCGGCGACATGGATTCGCTGACCGAAGCCGCCCGCACGGCCTTTGCCGCCGTGCTGCATCCGGTGGCAGAGCAGGATACCACGGATTTCGAGAAATGCCTGACCCGCATCCGGGCGCCCCTGATCCTTGCGGCGGGATTCCTCGGCGGGCGGCTGGATCACACGTTGTCGACGCTGGGTGTGCTGGCACGGTTGCGGGCCTGCCATGTGGTGCTGGTCACGCGGGACGATGTCTGCGTCCTGCTGCCCGCGGGCGAAAGCCTGTGGCCGCTGGCGGCGGGGCTCCGTCTGGGCGTGCTGCCGCTGGGCGCGGCGCGGGTCAGCAGCGCGGGGCTGCGCTGGGATCTGAACGACCGTGCGATGGCGCCGGACGGGCTGGTCAGCAGTTCCAACGCGGTGGCGTCGGACCCGGTCAGGCTGCAGGTGGCAGGCCCGGTCCTGCTGACCCTGCCGCGACAGGCCGCAGGGGTCGTGACAGACGTCGTTCTCGGACGATGACGTAAAGCCCCGCGGCGACGGTGACGACGATGCCGAAGGCCGCAAGGCCGTTCGGCAGGTCGCGGAACATCACCCAGCCGATCGCGGTGCCGAAGGGGATTTCCAGATACTGCATCGGGGCGAGCGTGGCGGCGGGGGCCAGCCGCAGGCTGGCGGTCATCATCAGCTGCGCCACCGTGCCCATGATTCCCATCACCGCCAGCATCGCAAGGTCAGAGGACGCGGGCAGGGCCGTCAGTCCGCGGTCCGGGACCAGCAGGACGGCGAGGCCGACCAGCACGCTGGCCTGCCAGCCGCTGATCGCCTGCATCCGCAACGCGCCCACCCGGCGCGAGATGTGGCGCGTCACCAGCATGAAGCCGGCGAAGCAGACCGCGACCCCCAGCGGCAGCAGGGCCGCGGCGCCGACGGCGACGAAATTCGGCTGGATGACCAGCAGTGTGCCCACGAAACCCACGGCGCAGGCGCCAAGGCGATGCGCCCCCACCGCCTCGCCCAGCAGCGCCCAGCCCAGCAGCAGCGCGATGAAAGGCATGACGAAGGCGATCGCCAGCGCGTCGGCCAGCGGCAGCACCCGCAGGGCCGCGAACATCAGGCCCATGCCGCCGATGTGCAGCACGGTGCGCAGGGCGACCAGACCGCGGGTGCCGCGGGGCGCGCGCAGGCTCTCGCCCTGCCACAGGGCCGCGACCCCGAGGAAAGCAGCCTGCGTGACGAATCGCGACAGCATCAGGATCAGCAGGCCGGTGCCGGTGCCCAGAAGCTTGGCCATGCCGTCGCCCAAGGGCGCCAGAACGCAGAACCCCAGCATCAGCAGGATTCCCGCGAAGGGACGGTCGCCGGTCACGGGACGGGCTTCTGCACGTCGCGTGGCGACAGGTTCTGGGGCGTTAGACCCACGGCGATCGCCAGCGTCGCGGGCTGCCGTGCCGTCTGACGCTCTCGCGCGATGATGTAGAGGCCGGAGGCCACGATGACGGCGATCCCGGCCCATGTCAGCAGGTCGGGAAAGTCGCCGAAGACGGCATAGCCGAGGGCGACGGCGCTGACGATCTCGAGGTAGTGCAGCGGCGCCAGCGTCGCCGCGGGGGCGGCGCGCAGGGCATAGGTCATCATCAGATGCGCCACCGCCGACGCCGCCCCGACCCCGGCGAGCCAGACCCAGCCGAGGCCCTGCGGCCAGACGGGCGACAGGGTGGGCCAGTCGCGACCGGCGGCGAGCAGCATCACCGGCAGGCACAGCGCCATCGCGACGGTGGAGGTATGGAACTGCATCGCGACCGGGTGCATCCGCCGCGACAGGCTTCGCGTCACCAGCATGTAAAGCGCGAAGGACAGCGCCGTGCCGAGGGGGAACAGCGCCATCGGGCCGAAGGCCGCGAGGCTGGGCCGGATCACGAGCAGCGATCCGGCGAACCCCACGACGCAGGCGGCGATCCGGCGGGGTCCGACCGGGTCGGCAAAGATCAGGTGACCGAGGATCAGCAGCAGGAACGGCTCGACGAAGGCGATGGCGAGCGCGTCGGCCATGGGCATCACCGTCAGTGCCGCGACGAAGCAATAGGTCGAGGCGATCAGGCAGAGCGCCCGGGCCGCGAGGGCCCGGCCCGCCCCCGCCGGCCACCGGACGGACTGCCCCAGCAGCAGGCAGACCGGCGCCATCAGCGCCGCCTGCACGACGAAGCGCGCCGTGGTGATCTGTCCGACCGGCAGGCTCTGACCTGCCAGCTTGGACGCCGCGTCGATCAGCGGTGCCGTGGCGCAGAACCCCAGCATCAGGACGATCCCGGGCAGGATGCGATCGGCCCGGGTCACGGGCGGTGTCCGAATTTTCGGCGAAAATTCGGCGGCCTCTGGCCGACGGGATCGCCCGGGCATGACAACGGGCTGCCACCTGGCGGGATCATTGCGGCCGGCGTCACGGGGCGGGTTCCGAATTTTCGACGAAAATTCGGCGCCTGGGGGTCAGCAGTTCGGAACATTGACCGCCAGCCCGCCGAGGGAGGTTTCCTTGTACTTCTCGCTCATGTCGACGCCGGTCTGGCGCATGGTCTCGATCGCCGCGTCCAGCGGCACGAGGTGTACGCCATCGCCGCGCAGGGCAAGGCTGGCGGCGCTGACCGCCTTGATGCAGCCCAGACCGTTGCGTTCGATGCAGGGGACCTGCACCAGCCCGCGCACCGGGTCGCAGGTCATGCCAAGATGATGCTCCAGCGCGATCTCGGCCGCGTTCTCGATCTGCGCCGGGCTGCCGCCCAGCACGGCGCAGAGGCCGGCGGCGGCCATGGCGGCGGCGCTGCCTACCTCTGCCTGGCAGCCGCATTCGGCGCCAGAGATGCTGGCGTTGAACTTGATGAGGCCGCCGATCGCAGCCGCCGTCAGCAGAAAGTCCGGCACCCGCGACACGGCCGCACCCGGCACGTGATCCAGCCAGTAGCGGATCGTGGCCGGCACCACGCCCGCAGCGCCGTTTGTCGGTGCCGTGACCACCTGACCGCCGGCGGCGTTCTCCTCGTTCACCGCCATGGCATAGGCGGACATCCAGTCGTTGATCGTATGCGGTGCGGGCTGGTTCAGACCGCGTTCCGCCAGCAGGGCGTCGTGGATGCCCTTGGCCCGCCGGCGCACCTTCAGCCCGCCGGGCAGGGTGCCCTCCGTCGTCAGGCCGCGGTCGATGCAGGCGGACATCACCGCCCAGATCCGCTGCAGCCCGGCGTCGAGGTCCTTGCCGCTGCGCCGGCTCAACTCGTTCTCGCGCTTCAGTTGCGCGATGGTCTTGCCCGCGCCTTCCGCCATGTCCACCATCTGCGCGGCAGTCCGGAACGGCCATGGCACCGGCGGTCCGTCGTCGGTGTCCTTTCCGGCAGCCAGTTCGCCGTCCGTCAGCACGAAGCCGCCGCCGACGGAATAGTAAGTCACCTGGGTCACCGTATCGCCTTCGGCGTCCAAGCCCTTGAAGATCAGGCCGTTCGCGTGGCCGGGCAGGGCGGGGCCGTAGTCGAAGATCAGGTCGTCCCTGGGGTGGAACCGCAGCACGGGCAGGCCGTCGGGCGTGATCGAGTGCGTCGCGTTCACCGCCGCCAGCGCCGCCTCTGCCGCGTCGGCGTCGTAGGCGTCGGACCGGATCCCGGCAAGGCCGAGGATCACGGCACGGTCCGTCGCATGGCCGACGCCGGTAAAGGCGAGTGACCCGTGCAGCGAGGCACGCACGCCCGCCACGGAAAACGGTTGCGCGCGCAGGTGATCGAGGAAACGCGCTGCGGCCACCATCGGGCCGATGGTGTGGGAGGACGAGGGGCCCACCCCCACCTTGAACATGTCGAAGACGGAGAGGAACATCAGATCGGGCGTCCTTCGGGCGGATTGGCCGGGTGCGGCGCGGAAAAGGGTGTCGGGCCCAGCCCTTCGGCCCGCGCGGCGGCCTGCGCGGCGGGCATCGCCTCGAACACCTGCGCGAAAAGATGCAGGCGCGGCCAGCGGCCGAGGTCGTACCAGTCGGTCTGACCGCCGTAGAGCGCGGGCCAGCGCAGCATCGGGGCAAGGTAGCACATCTGCAGGACGTGGTCGGGGACCCATGCGTCCTCCAGCAGGTCGAGGTGTGTGGCGATCCGGTGCCGGGCGGCGTGGCGCAGGCTGGCGGGGGCGGCGGGCAGGTACTGGTCGGGATAGAACAGGCTGCGCAGGGTCGGGTGCAGCGTGTTCGCCATCCAGAACAGCCAGCTGAGCGCCTGACCCCGCGCCGGCGCGTCCGGGGCGGGAAACAGGCGGCCGGGGGTCCGGTCCGCCAGCCAGAGCAGGATCGCCCCCGTCTCGAACACCGGGCCGTGCGGCGTGTCCAGCGCGGGGATCAGCCCGGCAGGGTTGATCGCGAGATAGGCGGGCTGGCGCTGTGCCGCGTTCGCCCGGTCCACAAGGGCGGTCGTGTAGGGGATGCCGCCGAACTCCAGCGCCAGCCGCACGCAGAGCGAGGCGTTGTCGGGGGCGTAATGCAGGCGCAGGGATTCCATGCGGCGACACTAGCCGTCCCTTGGGGCGGCGTCAGTCCGAAAGCGACGTGTTACGGGCGGGCACGGCCATCGGCGAACCGGCCCTTGCCCCGCAGGGCGCCATCCTCCACCCCGATCCGGTGCCAGAGCATCGCGGCGTTCAGCACAGTGAAGACCAGCGCCACCCAAGTCAGGCCCAGCACCATGGGGGCCACGATGATCTCTGCCACCACCAGTGTGTAGTTGGGATGCGGGATGAACCGGAACGGACCGCGTGCGACGAGCGGTTCATCCAGCACGATGATCCGGGTCGTCCAGCGAGATCCGAGCGTGCCGAGGATCCAGACCCGGAACACCTGCAGCACGGCGTAAAGCGCCAGCCAACCCATGTGCAGCGGCCGGTCCCAGCCGAAGACGAGCAGCGCCAGCACCCAGGCGGTATGCAGGGCCACCATGACCGGATAATGCCCCGCCCCGACCTCGCGCGCGCCGCGGGCCAGCAGGCGGGCGGTGTTGCGGCGGGCGATGACAAGCTCGCCCAGCCGCTGCAGGACGATGAACCCCAGGAACAGCGCCGTTCCGGTGGTCACGCGGTCACCGTGATCGGCAGCAACGACGCGGTGAACCCCGGCCCCAGCGCGCAAAGCGCCAGCCGGCCCGTCTGCCCTGCCGCCAGCACCCGTTTCAGCACGAAGAGCGCCGTCGGCGCGGACATGTTGCCGAAGTCGCGCAAAGTGGCGCGTTCCGCGTCCAGCGCGCCGGGGGTCAGCTGCATCGTCGCCTCGATCGCTTCCACCACCTTGGTGCCGCCGGGGTGACAGACGAAACGGTCGATCTGGTCAAGCGGAATGCCGGCCTCGGCCAGCATCGACAGGACGGCCGGGCGGAATTCCTCTGCCACGAAGCCGGGGATGGACCGGTCGAAGATGACGCCAAGGCCCGTGTCGTCCACGTCCCAGCCCATGATCGGCAGGGTATCGGGAAAAAGGTGCTCGTGTCCCTCGTGCAGGACGACCTCTCCGCCGTCGCCGGTGCCGCTGCCGATGACCGCCGCCGCGGCGCCGTCACCGAAGAGGACGGTCGCGATCACGTCGGCCTTCTGCAGGCGGTCGGTGCGGAAGGACAGCGAACAGGTCTCGACCGTGACCATCAGGACGGTGCTGCCCGGATCGGCCGCCGCGAGCCGTCGCGCGATGGACAGTCCGGACACGCCGCCGGCGCAGCCCAGACCGAAGACCGGCACGCGGCGGACGTCGCGGCGGAACCCCATCTCGCGGTGGGCCTGCGCCTCCAGCGTCGGGGTCGCGATCCCGGTCGAGGAGACGGTGACGATGGTATCCACCTGATCCGCCGCGATCCCGGCCGCCTGCAGGGCGTCCGTCGCCGCTGCGATGAACAGCGCCCTGGCACCGGTCATGTAGGCGGCGGACCGGTCGGCCCAGCCATGATCCGCGGCGAACCACGACAGGGGCATCACGGAATAGCGCGTATCGACGCCCGCGTTCTCGAAGGCGGGCACCATCTTCTCGAAGAAGGGATATTTCGGCGCAAGCAGCCGTCGCGCCTGATCCAGGACCTCGGACTGCGGCAGGGCATGAGGGGGAACTGCGGTGCCGATACCCCGAAGCACCGTGCCGGGCCGCGTGCCGTATGACGTGCGGTCCAGCGGGGAAACCTGTTGCAACATGTAAAGAACCTCTCGCGCGATGTAAGGGAACGTCGGCCGGTCGCGCCCGGTTCCGGGCGCCCGACGCGACGGTTCCGGGACAGGCACGTTTCCCCCTCGCCTGCAGGGGGGGCGGGGCCTATAACACCTGCGTGATGAAAAGGAGCCTGCCCATGCCCGCCGACCTGTCCCCCATCGACAAGGCCAAGTTCGTGGCCGCCCGCCGCGCCTGCGACTACGTGGAAACCGGGATGACGCTGGGCCTCGGCACCGGATCGACCGCCGCGTGGCTGGTGCGCTGTCTGGGAGAGATGGTGCGCGACGACGGCCTGCGGATCAAGGGCGTGCCGACCTCGACCCGCACGGCCGAACTGGCGCGCGACGTCGGCATCGAGGTGATCTCGCTCGACGAGGCGAAATGGCTCGACCTGACGATCGACGGCGCCGACGAATACGACGGCGCACTGAACCTGATCAAGGGCGGCGGCGGTGCGCTGCTGCAGGAAAAGATCGTGGCCACCGCCAGCGACCGGATGGTCGTGATCGCCGACGTGTCCAAGAAGGTCGAGACGCTGGGCGCCTTCCCGCTGCCGATCGAGGTGATCCCCTTCGGCTGGCAGACCTCGAAGGTGCTGGTCGAGGAGGCGCTGATCGGCCTCGACGTCATGGGATCGAACGCGACGCTGCGGATGAACGGGCAGTCGCCCTTCGTCACGGACGAGGGCAACCACATCCTCGACCTGCACCTGAACCGGATCGGCAACGCCCGGCAACTGGCGCTGGTGCTGAACCAGATCCCCGGCGTGGTGGAAAACGGCCTGTTCATCGACATCTGCGATATCGTGGTCACGGGCTACGCCGACGGCCGGGTCGAGGTCCACGACATCAACAAGGGCGAGACCGACGAGACGCGCTATGACTTCCTCGACGGCGACAACCTCTTCGCCGATCTGGACGACTGACGGCCGAACCACCCGGACACTGGACGCGGGCACCGGCGCGGCGCATATGGTGCTGCGAACCATTCTCATTCCAAGGTCCGGTCCCGCCATGTCCACGCCCAGCACCTCCCTCACGGACCGCACCTCGCAGCGCATGGCCGATGTGCTGGCGGGGCGGCTGAAGGGGCCGCGGTCGTGGCTTGTGTTCGCGGGGCCCGCGGTCATCGCCTCGGTCGCCTACATGGACCCCGGCAATTACGCGACCAACATCCAGGCGGGGGCGGGCTACGGCTATGCGCTGCTGTGGGTCGTGGTCACGGCCAACCTCGTCGCCATGCTGTTCCAGGCACTGTCGGCGCGGCTGGGCATCGTCTCGGGCAAGAATCTGGCAGAGCATTGCCGCGACGGATTCTCGCGCCCCACCGTGCTGTTCATGTGGATCGTGTCGGAAATCGCGGCCATGGCCACCGATCTGGCAGAGTTTCTGGGCGGCGCCATCGGCCTTGCGCTGCTGTTCAACCTGCCGCTGATGGTCGGCATGGGGATCACGGCCATCGTGACCTATGGCCTGCTGCTGGTGGAAAACCGCGGCTTTCGTCCGATGGAACTGCTGGTCGGCACCCTCGTCGGCGTGATCGGTCTGTGCTATCTGGCCGAGCTGCTGATCGCCCCCATCGCCTGGGGCGAGGCGGCGCGCGGTGCCGTGCTGCCGCAGATGCCCGACATGGCGGCCCTGACGATTGCCGTCGGCATCATCGGGGCCACGGTCATGCCCCATGCGATCTACCTCCACTCCGGCCTGACACAGCACCGGGTCAAGATCCACAACGACGTGGAACGCGCCAAGGTGCTGCGGTTTTCGAACATCGAGGTCGTGGTCGCGCTGGCGGTGGCGGGCATGATCAACATCGCGATGGTGATGATGGCGGCGTCCGCCTTTCATGCGGGCAACCCCGAGGTGGCCGAGATCGAGACCGCCTACCACACCCTGACGCCGTTGCTGGGCAGCTTTGCCGCCGCGGCTTTCCTGATCAGCCTGATCGCTTCCGGCGTCTCGTCGTCGGTCGTCGGCACTATGGCGGGACAGATGATCATGCAGGGCTTCATCCGGCTGAACATCCCGTTGCTGGTGCGGCGCATCGTCACCATGGCCCCCGCCTTCATCGTGGTGGCGATGGGGGTCAACGTGACAGAGGCGCTGGTCGCCAGCCAGGTCGTGCTGTCCATCGCCCTGCCAATCCCGATGATCGCGCTCATCATCTTCACCGGGCGCCGCAGCGTCATGGGCGACTTCGCCACCGGTCCGCTGCTGCGCGGACTGGCGATCGCCGCCGCGGCCCTCGTGCTGTCGCTGAACGCCGTCCTGCTGGCCGATGTCGCGGGGCTGCCGATTCCGTTCATGACGAACTGATCCGGCCTGACACTTTCGCGCACGGGGGCGTTGGCCTTTCCCGCGCGTTGCGTCTAGGCTGACCGCGGAATTTACATCACGGGGCCTTTCCATGTCATTCGACTACGACCTTTTCGTCATCGGCGGCGGCTCCGGCGGGGTGCGTGCCGCGCGCATGGCCGCCGAGACCGGCGCAAAGGTCGGCATCGCCGAGGAATCGCGGATGGGCGGCACCTGCGTCATCCGCGGCTGCGTCCCCAAGAAGCTGATGGTCTATGCCTCCGGCTACGCCGAGCGGGTGGAAGAGGCGCAGGGCTACGGCTGGAACGCGACGCTGGGCGACTTCGACTGGACCCGCTTCCGGGGCAAGCTGCACGATGAACTCGACCGGCTGGAAGGCGTCTATCGCAACCTGCTGAAGGGCTCGTCGGTCGATATCCACGACTGCCGCGCCGTCCTGACGGACCCGCACACGATCGATCTCGGCGAGGGGAAGACGGTCACCGCCAAGCACATCCTGATCGCCACCGGCGGCCACCCGACCCGCCCCGAGATGGAGAACTGCGATCTGGGCATCGTGTCCAACGACATGTTCCTGCTGGAGAAACTGCCCAGGACGCTGTTGATCATCGGCGGCGGCTACATCGCCTGCGAATTCGCCTGCATCATGGCGGGGCTGGGCGTGAATGTGACGATGTATCATCGCGGCGCGCAGATCCTGAAGGGCTTCGACGACGAGGCGCGGGGCCTGCTGGCGGAATCCATGCGCCACCGCGGCATCGACCTGCACACCGGGACCACGATCACCGAACTCTGCCCCGCGGATGCCGCGCCGCGTGGCCCGACGCCGACCGGTTCCGACGCCGCCGCCGGTGCCACCACGACGATGCGCGCGCCAGCGAGCGAGGAGAACGCGCTGGCCGGCAATCCCAAGAGCTTCACCGACGGCCGTGCCGCGGGGCCGGTCTGGACCCGGGCGACGAACGGCGACGAAAAGGTCTTCGACCACGTCCTCTTCGCCACGGGCCGCGCACCGAACACCGGCAACCTCGGGCTGGACAAGGCAGGCGTCACCCTCGGCCGCAAGGGCGAGGTCGTCGTCGACGAATTCAGCCAGACCAACGTGCCCTCGATCTACGCCATCGGCGACGTGACCGACCGGGTGCAGCTGACGCCCGTCGCGATCCGCGAGGGCATGGCCTTCGTCGAGACGGTGTTCAAAGGCAACCCGACGCCTGTGGACCACGAACTGATCGCCTCTGCCGTCTTCACCCAGCCGGAACTCGGCACCGTGGGCGAGACGGAGGACGAGGTCATCGCGCGGGGCGAGCCGGTCGAGATCTATTCCACCGCCTTCCGCCCGATGCAGACCGCCTTCCTTGATGCGCCGCAGCGCGTGCTGATGAAGCTGGTCGTCAGCTGCGAGACGCGCAGGGTTCTGGGGTGTCACATCGTCGCGGACCACGCGGGAGAGATGATCCAGCTGGCAGCCATCGCGATCAAGATGGGGGCCACGAAAGAGGATTTCGATCGCACCTGCGCCGTGCATCCGACCATGGCCGAAGAGCTTGTGACGATGCGCAAGCCGGCGCGTACAACTTGAATTTCCGGGCCGGTGGCCCGATCTGCAGATGAACGGGTCCGAACAGGATCGTAACACCAGGGAAGACTGACACACGATGGCAGGCAACAACGGGGGCCCCTGGGGGGGCGGCGGCGACGACAACCGGGGCGGCAACGGCGGCAAGACACCGCCACCACGGCCACCCCGCCGACCGGGCGAGGGGCCTCAGATTCCCGAAATCGACGAGTTGATGAACCGTGGCCGGGAACAGCTGCGCGTGCTGATGGGCGGACGGGGCGGTGGCACCGGGTCCGGCGGCACCGGCGGCGGCGGACCCCGCCTGACGCGCGGCACCATCGGCCTTGGCGTGCTGGCCGTCGTCGTGGCCTGGGTCGTGGCTTCTGTCTACACCGTCAAGCCCGAGGAACAGTCGGTCGAGCTGCTGCTGGGCGACTACATGTCCACCAACGGCCCCGGCCTGAACTTCGCGCCCTGGCCCGTCGTCACGCGAGAGGTGATTCCCGTCACCTCCGAACGGTCGATCGACATCGGCACCAGCCGGTCCGGCATGGACGCGGGCCTGATGCTGACCGGGGACGAGAACATCGTCGACATCGACTTTCAGGTGGTCTGGAACATCACCGATCCGCAGAAATACCTGTTCAACCTCGCCGATCCGGAACAGACGATCGAGGCGGTCTCTGAATCCGTGATGCGCGAGATCATCGCGCAAAGCCAGCTGGCCCCGATCCTCAACCGCGACCGCGGCGCGATTGCCGAACGCCTGAAGAGCGAGATCCAGAGCACCCTCGACAGCTACGAATCCGGTGTGAACATCGTGCGCGTGAACTTCGACAAGGCCGACCCGCCGGAGCCGGTGATCGCGTCCTTCCGCAAGGTGCAGGACGCCGAGCAGGAACGTGACCGCCTGCAGAACGTCGCCGACGCCTACGCCAACCGGGTCGAGGCCGAGGCCCGCGGTCAGGCCGCGCAGACCATCGAACAGGCCGAAGGCTACCGGGCGCAGGTCGTGAACGAGGCCGCCGGTGAGGCGAGCCGCTTCTCTGCCGTGCTGACGGAATACGCCAAGGCGCCGGAGGTCACGCGTAAGCGGCTTTATCTGGAAACCATGGAGAAGGTGCTGGGAGAGACCGACATCATCCTGCTGGACGAGAACGGAAGCGGTCAGGGCGTCGTGCCCTATCTGCCCCTCAACGAACTGGGCGCCAACGCGCCGCGCAACACCCAAAGCGCCGCGCCCGCCGCCGCCGCGACCACGACCGGAGGGACGAACTGATGCGGAAATCCATCTATCTGCTGCCGGTCCTGCTGGTCGTCTTCGTCATCGCCATTTCGTCCGTCTTCATCGTCGATGAACGGGAAAAGGCGCTGGTCCTGCAATTCGGCCAGATCGTGAAGGTAAAGGAGGACCCGGGCCTCGGCTTCAAGATCCCCTTCATCCAGAACGTCGTCAGCTATGACGACCGGATCCTGTCCCGCGACCTCGACCCGCTGGAAGTCACGCCGTCGGATGACCGTCGTCTGGTCGTCGACGCATTCGCCCGCTACCGCATCGTCGATGTGCGCCAGTTCCGGCAGGCCGTCGGCGCAGGCGGAGAGGAAGTCGCCGCCCGTCGTCTGGACGGCATCCTGCGGGACACGACCCGCAACGTGCTGGGCACCGTGGCATCCAACGACATCCTGTCGACGGACCGTGCCGCACTGATGCTGCGCATCCGCAACAACGCCATCGCAGAGGCGCGGGGACTGGGGCTCGAAGTCATCGATGTGCGGCTGAAGCGCACCGACCTGCCGCCGGAAAACCTGAACGCCACCTACGAGCGGATGATCGCGGAACGTGACCGCGAGGCCGCCGACGAGGTGGCGCGCGGCAACGAGGCGGCGCAACGCACCCGTGCCGCCGCCGACCGGACCGTGGTGGAACTGACGTCGGACGCGCAGCGTCAGGCGGACATCACCCGCGGTGAGGCGGACGCAGAGCGCAACGCGATCTTTGCCGATGCCTTCGGTGCGGACCCGGAGTTCTTTGCCTTCTATCGCTCGATGACCGCCTACGAACGTTTCGCCCAGCAGGGTCGGTCGTCCATGGTGCTGAGCCCGGATTCGGAGTTCTTCAACTACCTTCAGTCCGATCAGGGCCAGACCGCCAACCAGACCGCCGCCGCCGCACCGGCCGCACCCGCCGAGGGCACCGCGCAGACGCCGGCCACGTCGGAGCCTGAAGCCTCTGCCGGGGAGGCCACGCCGGCCGCCCCTGCCGCCGAAGCGCAGCCGGCACCTGCATCCGCACCGGCCGCCACATCGCCGGACACAACGCCGGAGACCGGGGCAGAGACCGAGGCGGCGGCCGATCCGGCCCCCGCCGACGCCGGCGCCGCCGCTCCGGTCAACTGATCGCGGGCCTGTCGCCCGCAAGACGAAGGGCCGGTCATCTTACCGGCCCTTTTCACGCCCGGGACGACGATCCGGCGCCGTTCGAGGCAAAAGGTCACGTTCCGTTCAGCGTCCGCATTCAGACTTTGCGACGCACGCTTTGCGGCCTAGGTTCAATGCAAAGCACCGCTGTCGCGTCCATCATCCAAGGAGTCCGCCCCGTGAGGTCACAGGCCAAAGTCCAACACCGCGCCGATCCCCGCCCCGTCCTGACCGGTCTGGCGCTGACCACAGCACTCGTCCTTGCGCAGGCCCTGCCGGGGTTCGCGCAGGTCAATCCGGAAACCACGACCGCGGATACCACGCAGGCGCTGCCGGGTGCCGTCGCGGGCCGTCCGCTGACCTTTGCCGATCTGGCCGCGCAGGTCAGCCCTTCGGTCGTGAACATCACCACCTCGACCACCGTCGCCCAACGCGAGGGGCCGCAGGGCATCGTGCCGGACGGATCGCCGTTCGAGGATTTCTTCAACGACCTGCAGAACGGCCCCGGCGGCCAGCCGCGCCGGTCCAGCGCGCTGGGCTCCGGCTTCGTGATCTCGGCCGACGGCTACATCGTGACGAACAACCACGTCATCGACGGCGCCGACGAGATCGAGATCGAGTTCTTTCCCGGCGACGGCCAGCCGCCGGAACAGCTGCCGGCGACGCTGATCGGCACCGATACCAATACCGATATCGCCCTGCTGAAGGTCGAATACGACGACCCGCTGCAGTTCGTGAAGTTCGGTGACAGCAATGCCACCGGCGCCCGCGTCGGCGACTGGGTGTTGGCGATGGGCAACCCGCTGGGGCAGGGCTTCTCGGTCTCTGCCGGCATCGTGTCGGCGCGCAACCGGGCGCTGTCGGGCACCTACGACGACTACATCCAGACCGACGCCGCAATCAACCGCGGCAACTCGGGCGGGCCGCTGTTCAACATGGACGGCGAGGTGATCGGCGTGAACACCGCGATCCTGTCGCCCAACGGCGGGTCCATCGGCATCGGCTTCGCCATGTCCGCGGCGGTTGTGTCGAACGTCGTCGACCAGTTGCAGGAATTCGGCGAAACCCGCCGCGGCTGGCTGGGCGTCCGCATTCAGGACGTGACCCCCGACATGGTCAGCGCCATCGACGGCCTCGACGGTGCGCGCGGCGCGCTGATCACCGACGTGCCCCCCGGCCCGGCAGAGGACGCGGGCCTGCTGTCCGGCGACGTGATCCTGTCCTATGACGGGACCGATGTCACCGACACCCGCGAACTGGTGCGCATGGTCGGCAACTCCGCCGTCGGCGCCACGATCCCGATGCGGGTGCTGCGCGGCGGCAAGGAGACGATGATCGACGTGACCCTCGGCCGCCGCGAGACGGACGAGGCGACGGCCTTCCCCGCCTCCGACACCGCGCCGGAGCCGGAGGACAATACGCAGGACATGCTGGGCCTCACCGTCTCTCCGGTCACGCCCGATCTGGCAGAGCAGTATGGCCTCGACGATCGCGCGGGCCTTGTCATCACCGCCGTCGATCCGGACTCGGACGCGGGCGCCAAGGGGCTGGCCGAAGGCGACCTGATCACCGACGCGGGGCAGGAGCCCGTGACCACGCCGGAAGAGCTTCAGGCCCGCATCGACAACGCGACCGAAGCGGGGCAGACATCTCTGCTGTTGCTGGTCCGTCGCGACGGCAACCCGCGGTTCCTTGCACTGGCGCTGGACGATACGGGCCCGGCAGAGCCGGACGACGGCACCGATCAGAACTGATTCCGTCAGGCGCGACGCCGAACTTAACGACGCCCTCCCCGCATGGGAGGGCGTCGTCGTGTCAGCTGCGCGGCACCGCGACGATGCCCAGCGACCGGGCCGCATCCACCCCCAGCAGCGGGCTGTCGATGCCATCCGGGCGCTGGAACATCTGCACCGCAAGGCTCGTCGCGTCGTCGTACTGCCCGGTGATCGGCCCGTCGTAGGCCCGGCGGATCAGCAGCGCCCGTTGCAGGCTGGATACGAAGGGCACCGTATAGACCGGCGGGCAGACCGTCTCGAACCGCTGGCCGGGGCCGGTGGACACGGTTCTGGGCCGCGATACGGTGCGATAGACGGGCGGGCTGGCGACGCTGCCGTCGGCGGCACGCACCTCCGGGACGACCTCGATCAGTTCGTCGACGATTTCGGTCCGGGTCGGGCCGGCGGTCGTGGCAAAGCAGCGGCCCGTGACATCGGTCTCGATCTCGCCCAGCGACACGACGATCTCTGCCGGGGCCACCGCGTCCCGCGGCGGCGCGCCCGTGCAGGCGACGAGGGCCAGTGGCAGGACATGGATCAGGTGGCGCATCGGAACTCCTTCGGTGCAAGGCTTAGCGGCTGCGGGGGGACGGCGATAGGCCGACGCGGTGCCGCACGCCCCGGCAGCCGGGAAATGTGACTGGCAGGTCGCAACCATTGTCTTTAGAACATGCGAAACGCGAAGGCACAAAGGAACATCGGATGGCCAAGATCACCTACGTGGAGCATGGCGGCAAGGAGCACGTCGTCGAGGTCAAGACCGGCATGACGGTCATGGAGGGCGCGCGTGACAACGGCATCCCGGGGATCGAGGCCGATTGCGGCGGTGCCTGCGCCTGTTCGACCTGCCACGTCTACGTCGATCCGTCATGGGTGGACCGCCTGCCGGCCAAGGACGCGATGGAAGAAGACATGCTGGACTTTGCCTACAAGCCCGATCCGGCACGGTCGCGCCTGACCTGCCAGCTGAAGGTCAGCGACGATCTGGACGGTCTGCGCGTGCAGATGCCCGAAAAGCAGATCTGATGCGCACCGGGGTCGCCGCGGGTCTGCTGGCCTGCCTGGCGGCCCCCGTTGCGGCCTGCGACACGCCACGGCCCTTCGACTTTCCCGCCAGTCTGGTGCGCGGCGGGGCCGATCTGGCGGCCGCATGGTTCGCCGGTGCGACGACGATCTACGATCACGGCATCCTCGGCGATGCGGTCGAGGCGGCGATGCTGACCGTGCAGGTGCAGGGCAGGGATTGCCCGGTCGTCACAGTCGCCGCCGGTGCCGGTCACGTCTTCGAGGATACCGCGCCGCGCCTTGCCGATCTGGACGGCGACGGCCGCGACGAGGTCATCGTCGTGCGCAGCAGCCTGACGGAAGGGGCGCAACTGGCGCTTTACGGTCTGCGCGACGATGCGCTGACCCTGCTGGCTGCCACGCCCTACATCGGCCGGACACACCGTTGGCTGGCGCCCGTGGGGGCCGGCGACCTTGACGGCGACGGCCGGATCGAGGTCGCCTACATCGACCGCCCGCACCTTGACCGCGTCCTGCGGATCTGGCGGTTCGACGGTGCCAGTCTGACCGAGGCCTACCGCGTCCCCGGCCTGACCAACCACCGGATCGGCGACAGGACCATCACCGGCGGCATCCGCACCTGCGACGGCAGGACCGAGGCGGTGACCGCCGATGCCGGATGGTCCCGCGTCGTGGCGATGCGGATCGCGGGCGACCGCGCCGTCATGCGCGATCTGGGGCCGATGGGGCCGGACGCCCTGTCGGCCGCGTTGCGCTGCGGGGGATAGGGCACTTTCTGCCTCGACCGCCTGCGGCCCTGCCGCAGAACCGGATGTGGATGCAGACGGAAACCGGGCGATCCGGCGCCGCCGCGGCCAGAAGCCCGCGCTGATGCGGCGCGCCGGGTCGCCTCCGCGCCCTCAGGCCAGCGCGGCGAGCGTCATAAGCGCGGTGACGTCCGCGATCTGCTGCGCGGCGCCAAGGATATCGCCGGTCTGGCCACCGATGCGCGCCCGGGCGATCAGGGCCCAGAGGGTCGTGGCAAGGGTGATCGTCACAAAGACCGGCACGGCCGTCAGGCCAAGGCAGACGATGGCGATGCAGGCGGACAACACGCCCCCCAGAGCGAGGGTGCCGCGACCGGGGCGGCCGACGCTCCGCCCCAGACCGCCATCGCGGGCGGGCGGCAGGGCGTGGGAGAGGGCGACCATCGGCACCCGGCTGAGGACCCCGGTCGCGACGGCCACCGTCCAGAGCGGTGCGCCAGCCACCAATAGCAGCGTCCAGAGCTGCCAGCGCAGCAGAAGCGAGAGGCCGAGGGCCAGCACACCGTAGGTGCCGATCTGGCTGTCCTTCATGATGGCAAGGCGACGGGCCCGGTCCCAGCCGCCCCAAAGACCGTCGGCACTGTCGGCCAGCCCGTCCTCGTGCATCGCACCCGTCACGACGATCTGGGTCGCGATCAGCATCAGCGCTGCGATGGCGGGCGGCAGCCCGATCCACAGCATCAGACCCGCAACGATCGCCGCCAACCCGTTGACGCAAAGCCCCACCAGCGGCCAGGCCCAGGCGGCACCCGCGCCGCGGGCGACGGCGCGGTCCGTATCGACCCGCACCGGCAGCCGCGTTAGCAGCCCCAGTGCCGCAAGCAGGTCGGTGGGCGCCGCGAGGGCGTCGTCCTTGGGCATGGGCCGTGCGGTCCTTGGCAGGGGTTTCCATTTCGCACCCCATGGTTAGACATGACGCGACAGAACCGCAACGAGGACCACGATGACCGCGCCCTTCACCAGCCTGACCGAGTTCCGTGACACACTGGCCGCCGCCTCCGGCCCGGATGCGGCGGCCGGCTCTGCCGCCACCGCCCGCAACGGCCAGCTGACGAAGCCCCCCGGTGCGCTGGGCCGGCTGGAGGATCTGGCGATCTGGGTCGCGGGCTGGCAGGGCACCGACCGGCCCCGCATCAAGGCACCGCAGATCGTCATCTTCGCCGGCAACCACGGGATCTGCGCGCAGGGCGTCTCTCTCTTTCCGCCAGAGGTGACGGCGCAGATGGTCGGCAACTTTCAGGCCGGCGGGGCCGCGATCAACCAGCTGGCGCAGACCTTCGGCGCGCGCCTCGACGTGGTGCCGCTGGACCTCGACCGGCCGACCGCCGACTTCACGACCGGTCCCGCGATGACCGAGGACGAGGTCGTGGCCGCCCTGCGCGCCGGCTGGGACGCGGTCGCGTCCGACACCGACCTGCTGGTGGTCGGAGAGATGGGGATCGGCAACACCACGGTTGCCGCGGCGATTGCCATGGCCCTTTACGGTGGCGCCGCCGCCGACTGGACCGGGCGCGGCACCGGTGTCGACGACACGGGCCTTGCCCGCAAGACCGACGCGGTGACGCGCGGCGTGGCGCTGCACCCCACGACTGATCCGCTGCAGGTGCTGCGCTGCCTCGGCGGGCGGGAAATCGCAGGCATGGCCGGCGCCATGGCACGGGCGCGGGTCGCGGGCATTCCGATGATCCTCGACGGTTTCATCTGCTGCGCCGCCGCCGCCGTGCTGGCACAGGCAGTGCCGGGGGCGCTGGATCACGCCGTCGCCGGCCACCAGAGCGCCGAGGGCGCCCACGCGCGGCTGCTGGCGCAGCTGGACAAGGCGCCGCTGCTGTCGCTCGGCCTGCGTCTGGGCGAAGGCTCCGGTGCGGCGCTGGCGATCGGCGTCGTGCAGGCGGCGGTGAACTGCCACTCCGGCATGATGACCTTCGCCGAGGCGGCGGTCAGCACCGCCTAGCGGCTGTTGTTGGAGGTGTCGCCGGGCCGCCGCGGCAGCAGGCGCGCCGCCTCCTCCTCCTCGCGGTTCTGGACGCGCGAGGCGAGGGCGGTCTCGAGATCGTTGTCGAGCTGCCGCGCCCGCGCGACATAGGCGGGATTGTCGGCCACGGCGACGCCGGGCTTCCACAGCTCCGCCAGTTCACGCACCATGTCCCGGTCGGAATGGTAGAACATCGTCTCGGCCTCCGCCGCCTCGAAGTCCGTCAGACCGAGGTTTTCCAGCGCGTAGCGCCCGGCGCGCAAGGAGCTGTCGAACATCTCTCGCACGATGTCGTCGGCCCCGGCGGCGTAGAGTTCGTAGACATGCACCCGGTCGCGGGCACGGGCGATGATGTGGATGTCGGGCCGCACCTTGCGGACGTAGGCGACCAGCCGCGTCGCCGTGTCCTTGTCGTCGAGCGCCACCATCATCACGCGCGCGTCGTCGATCCCGGCGGCGGCCAGCAGGTCGGGCCGGGTCGGATCGCCGAAGAACCCGCGATAGCCGAAGCGGCGCATCATCTGCACGGCGGACAGGTCGTTGTCGATCACCACGGTGGAAAAGCCCGCCGACTGGATCAGCCGGTTCGCCATCTGGCCGAAGCGGCCGATGCCCGCGATGATGACGGCGCCCTGTTCGTCGACCTCGTCGTGCTCGTGGTCCTCGTCCTCGTCCATGCGACGGGTCAGCCAGTCGTAGCCGATGAACAGCAGCGGCGTGACCAGCATCGACAGGGCGATGACCAGCAGCAGCATTTCCGACAGACCCGGCGACAGCACCGCCTGCTGGGACGAGAAGGAGATCAGGACGAAGCCGAACTCCCCCGCCTGCGCAAGGCCGAGGGTGAAGAGCCAGCGATCCTTGCCCTTCATCTGGAACAGCCACGACAGGGCGTAAAGCACCGCGCCCTTGATCGCGATGATGCCAAGGACGTAGGACGCGACCCGCACCGGCTGCGCCGCCAGCAGGGTGAAATTGATGCCGGCACCCACGGTAATGAAGAAAAGGCCCAGCAAGAGCCCCTTGAACGGTTCGAGGTCGCTTTCCAACTCGTGCCGGAATTCGGAGTTTGCCAGCACCACGCCCGCAAGAAAGGTGCCGAGGGCGGGGGAAAGGCCGACCATACCCATCAGCACGGCGATGGCGACCACCATCAGCAGGGCGAGGGCGGTATACATCTCGCGCAGCTTGGCCTGATGGATGTAGCGGAACACGGGCCGCGTCAGGTAGATCCCGGCCAGCACCACCGCGGCGACCGCCCCGATGGTGACCAGCGTGACCCCCCAGCCCGGAAGCCCGTCCACCAGCGACAGCGCCGCATGGCCATCGTCGGCACTGGCCCGTTGCAGCGATCCGTCGGGGGCGATGGTCAGCCGGTTGGTCGAGACGGCCAGCAGCGGCAGAAGCGCCAGCATGGGGATCACCGCGATGTCCTGCGTCAGCAGGACAGAGAAGATCGACCGCCCGCCGTTGGTCTGCATCAACCCCTTCTCGGACAGGGTCTGGAGCACGATGGCGGTGGACGACAGCGCCATGATGAGGCCGATCGCAAGCGCGGTCTGCAGCGTATAGCCCAATGCCATGCAGGCCCCGGTCACGATGGCGGTGGTCAGCACGATCTGCAGACCGCCCAGCCCGATCAGCCGGTCGCGCATGTCCCACAGGGCGCGCGGTTCAAGCTCCAGCCCGATCAGGAACAGCATCATCACGACGCCGAATTCGGCGAAATGCTGGATGTCCTTTGCCTCTGTCCCGACGAGTCCCGTCAGCGGACCGATGACGATGCCCGCGGCAAGGTAGCCCAGCACCGACCCCAGCCCCAGACGCGCGGCAAAGGGCACCGCGATGACGGCGGCGCCCAGATAGATCGTGGCCTGCAGCAGAAACGGTTCCATCGCCACTCTATCGCAATGCAGCGATCATTACGCAATGGCGCGGCGATCACGGATGGTTTCCGAACCGACATGACCGGGCAGGGCCGTGGCCCGGACGGATCAGCCGGGCAGGGTCAGGGCGTAGGTCTTGCCGCGCTTGACGAAGTTCAGCGCCGTGTCCCCGATCGCCGTCACCTGACCGCCGTCAAGGCGGCTGCCGACCTCGACCTTCACGTAGCGGCCATTGCCGAGCCGCACGAGGGCGCGGCGGGCGTTCGGTTTGCCGTAGACGCCGACGAGGTTCATCTGCCGCATGTTCATGGCATTGTCGACGGTCGCGGCCCGGGCGACTCCGCCGGGCACATTGCCGCTGGGCGCCACGATGGTCGGCGCCACGGGCGCCGCGGGCTTCGGGGCGATCGCGGCGGCGCGGCTGGGTGCGGCTGCGGCGGGCGGCGGCGCGACGGTCCGCGTCCGTGCGACGACCTGGGCAAAGTTGCGGGGGCGCGGCGCGGGCCGCGGAATCACGCTGACCGCCAGTGCCGTGCGGTTCTGGAAGGTCGACCGCGGCGCCGCGGCGGCGATGGCGGCGGCCACGGCAGAGATGTCGGCCACCGGCTCCGGCGCGACCTCTTCGACGACTTCGCCGGCTTCGGCCTCTTCCTCGGGGGCGGGCGGCGCGATGCCGGCGGGGCGCAGCACCGGGCGGGTGCCCGTGTAGGCCGCGATCGCCACGGCGGCCTCCGGCACGAGCGCGGCGGGACGCAATTTCGGGCGCGTCCCGGTATAGGGCGGCAATGGCGCTTCGGCGGCGGGTTCGGCCGCGGCGCGGGTGGCCGCGGCTGCGGACTGCGGACGCAGGACCGGCCGCAGCGGCGGTGCGGCGGTGGCGGCCTCTTCCGCGGGCACCAGCCCCTCCGGCCGCGCGACCGGTGCCACCGGCGGTGTGGCGGCGGCGGCGGGGCTGGGCACCGGCGTGCCGGGTCGCAGCCTGGGCCGCAAGTCCGGCGCACCGGCAAAGACCACGGCCCCTTGCGGCGTCAGGGTGCCCTCCGCCGTGGCAAGGATGTTGCCGCGCGCGTCGCGCGCGAAGGTCTCGTCCGGGCCCGGCGGCGCCGGCTGTGCCGCGATCAGGGCGTCCGGTTCCGCCGCGGCCAGCGTCGGCATCAGCGGCTGCGGCACGACCGGTGCCGCCGCGACGGTGGCGACCGGCCCGACGCCTTCCAGCGTCGCGCTGCGGGGGGTGACGGCGATGCGCGGGGCGCGCTGATAGACGCCGGTCGCGGCGTAGATGCGGTTCGCCTCGTCCGGCGTCAGCACGCGCCCGGCGGGGGCGCGGGGCGCGGGGGCGGCCGCGGCCTCCGTCACGGTGGGCTGGATCATCACCGCGGCGGGCGTCACGACCGCCGCGGCGGTCGCGGTCGGGGTTTCGGTCGTGGCGGGGGCGCTCTCCGTCGCAGCGGGACCCTCCGCCTCCGCCACGGCAACCTCCGCCTCGTCCGAAGCGCCACCGAACCAGCCGGCGATTCCGCCCGGCGGCAGGGTGGCGGCCCAAAGACCGATCAGCAGCAGCACGATCAGCAGGATCGCGGTCAGGATCAGCCCCAGATAGCGGGGTCGGCCGCGGGGACTGCGGGCGGGGGCCGGTGCCGGATCGGCGCTGCGGGACGCGACGCGCCCCTGCCGTTCCGGTGCGACCATCGGGGCCACCTCCGGCGCGCGGGCGACCGGGGCCGCGACCGGCTGCACCGGTGCCTCTGGCGGACGCGCCGCCGCGGTCAGCGCGGACACGGGCGCATCGCTGTGCCCGTTCGCCCGCAAGGCCACGTCGGATGCCGCACGCCCCTTGCCAACGAGCGGTGGCGGCGGTTCCTTGCGGCGGGTGAACAGCGGTTCGGTTGCGGGCGCCGGAATGGGCTGCCCGCCGGGCAGGCCGACGCCCGCCGCGGCAGAGGTCCGCGACGGGACGTCCGGTGCGATCCGCGGCCGCGCGTCGGACCCCGTCACCGCCGGTGCCGCCTTTGCCGATGATGGCGACGCGGCATCCGCGACGCTCCCCCGCGAGGCGGCGATGTCAGGCGTGAACCGCGGACCCGGCGCGCCCTTTCGCAGGTCCGAAGGCGTCGACGCCCCCGGCACGGCGGCACCGGCCATGGCGGCGGACGAAACGCCCTTCGTCGCACCGTTCAGGGCCGGCGCCGCGCCCTTGCTGCGCGAGGCGAAGATCGGCGCCCTTACAGGGTCGGCCTCGGCGTCCGCAGGTCCTCTCTCGTCGATCATGGCGTCGGCCGGTCCCGGCGCGTCGGCATTCGCCCGGTCACGCGCCGTATAGTCGGCTTTCGCTTCATCCTGCGACGTCACGGCGGCTGCCGCCCCGCTGCCCGTCGTCTGGATCGCCCGCAACACGTCGGACCCCGACGGCTCCTCGGCCTTCACCGGGGGTGCCGTCCCGTTTTCATCGGCAGCCGCAACGTCTTCTGCTGCATCGCCCACGGCACCGGTCCGGCGCACGGGCCGGTCGTCGCGCACGGCACCCGATCCGCCCAGCGCCGCCAGAAAGATCTCCGTCCCGAAGGTGCCGTCCTCGGGCACCGCGACGCAGGCCACCGGATCGAACCCGTGGTCCCGGGCAAAGCTCTCGGCCTCCTCCAGCGTCTCGCGCGCGACCGCGGCGACATGGGTCCGGCCGCCGTGGCGGGTGAAGTCGATGACAAGCTCGTTCAGCGCATAGGGGGTCTTGCCCTCCAGCGCGGCCTCGACATCCGACCGGGTCGCCTGATCTGTGTCCAGCGACATGAACCGGATCTGGTCGCCGGGGATCACCAGCTTGGTCCGCAGCCCCTCCGGCACGATCCGCAGCGCCTTGCGGCGCAGGTCGGCCAGTGCCGTCTTCAGGTCGCCGCTGTCCAGCGGGACCTCGCCCACGAGGTCCCATCCGTCTGGCACCCGGTGCAGCAAGGCGATACCGTCGAAAGAGAGCGAGAGCGCGAAATTGGGTATCATCGAATGGCCATCTGTCCCTGCGAAACGGGGGAAACCGACCGTTTCCCGTTGCAGGAGGCTAGCGCAGATTCCTGCGGGGGCCAAGGCGTTCGCAATCCCGGTGGCGTGTGCTCGCCTGTTTTCAACTTACCCGAAAGATCCACACCATGAGACCCCAGATACCAGCAGCCCTGCTTCTGTGCGCCCTTGCGGCCCCCGTCGCGGCACAGGACACGGAAACCGACGCCGCCCTGACCGTCAGTGGAACCGGCGAAGTCTCCGTGGCCCCCGACATGGCCCGCATCTCGCTTGGCGTGCTGGCGCAGGCCGAGACGGCGGCGGACGCCGTGCGCGCGATGAGCGCGGACATGGAAAAGGTGCTGGCCAGCCTGACCGCGGCGGGCATCGATGCAAAGGACGTGCAGACCAGCGCCCTGCGGGTCGACGTGCAGCAGACCTATGACGAGGCGACGCAGTCGGCGCGCGTGACGGGCTACACCGCCGTCACCGACGTCAACGTGAACGTCATGGACCTTGCGACGCTGGGGCAGACCCTCGACGCCGTCGTGCAGGACGGGGCCAACCAGATGAACGGCCTCAGCTTCGATCTGAAGGACCGCAAGCCCGCACTGGACGAGGCCCGCCGCGCGGCGGTCGCCGATGCGATGGACAAGGCGCAGCTTTACGCGCAGGCCGCCGCGGTGACGCTGGGACCGATCACGATGCTGACCGAAGGCGGCAACATCGGCACCCCGCCGCAGCCGTTGATGCGCATGGCGATGGACAGCGCCGAAAAGGTGCCCGTCGCCGCCGGCCAGATCACCATCGACGCCAACGTGACGATCACCTACGGCCTGGCCGACTGATCGCGGTGCGCGGGGCGCGTTCCTGACGCACCCCGCAGCCCGTCAGGCGACGGCCTTGGCCAGCGCCTGATCCAGATCCGCGATCAGGTCGTCGGCATCCTCGATCCCGATGCTGACGCGCACGATCTCGGGCGCCGCCCCCGCCGCGCGCTGCTGGTTTTCCTGCAGCTGCCGGTGGGTGGTGGACGCCGGGTGGATGATCAGGCTTCGCGTGTCGCCAAGGTTCGCGACATGGCTGAAGATCTCGAGGCTGTCGATCAGCTTGATGCAGGCGGCATAGCCACCCTTGACGGCAAAGGTGAACAGCCCGCCGGCGCCCTTCGGGCAGACCTGTTTCCCCCGCTCGTAATACGTGCTGCTTTCCAGACCCGCATAGGTGACGAAGTCGATGCGATCGTCCGCCTCCAGCCACTTCGCGATCTTCACCGCATTCTCGACGTGGCGCGCCATCCGCAGGGACAGCGTCTCGATCCCCATCAGCGTGTAATGCGCGCCCTGGGGGTTCATCGTCATGCCAAGATCGCGCAGCCCGACGGCGATGCTGTGGAAGGTATAGGCCAGCGGGCCGAAGGTCTCCGCGAACTTCAGCCCGTGGTAGGCGGGCTCGGGCTCGCTCAGCGACGGGAACCGGCCGGACGCGGTCCAGTCGAACTTGCCCGAATTGACGATGCAGCCGCCGGTGACGGTGCCGTTCCCGGTCAGGTATTTCGTGGTCGAATGGACGACCAGCGTGGCGCCATGTTCAATGGGGCGGCAGAGGTAGGGGGTCGCCGTCGTGTTGTCGATGATCAGCGGGATGCCCGCCGCGTCGGCGATGTCGGCAATCGCGCGCACGTCCATGATATAGCCGCCGGGGTTGGCGATGGCCTCGCCGAAGATCGCCTGGGTATCGTCGTCGATGGCGGCCTTCACCGCGTCCAGATCGTCGAAGTCGACGAAGGTCGCGGACCAGCCGAAGCGCTTGATCGTCTGGGTGAACTGCGTGACCGTCCCGCCGTAAAGCCGGGTCGAGGCCACGATGTTCTTGCCCGGCCGCATCAGCGGGAACAGCGCCATGATCTGGGCCGCGTGGCCCGACGAACAGCAGACTGCCCCCGCGCCGCCCTCCAGCGTAGCGATGCGTTCCTGCAGCGCCGCGACCGTGGGGTTGGTCAGGCGGGAATAGATGTAGCCGACCTCCTGCAAATTGAAGAGCGCCGCCGCGTGATCCGCGTCGCGGAACACATAGGCCGTGGTTTGGTAGATTGGCACCTGCCGCGCGCCGGTCGCGGGGTCTGGCCGCGCGCCTGCGTGGATCTGCAGGGTGTCGAAACCGTATTTGGGCGTGGTCTGGTCGCTGGGCATGGCTTGGGTCCTCTCTCCCTTTTGGACCCGAACCCTAGCGATCCCGTTGCCACCCGGCAATCGGCTCAATCGGTCTTGCGTGCGAGTCCCGCCTGCGCATAGGCTCCCGGCGTGCCGTCCTGCGCGCGCGCGATGACGCTGAAGGACCCGTCGGTTTCCATGATGACGGCGCTGGTGTTCTCGAGTGCCGAGGCCGCGCTTTGCCGGATCACGGTCAGGACCTCGGTCTCGGTGATCCGTTCGCGCCGCATGGCGCCGTGGCACAGCGCCCCTTCCCGCACCAGCAGCGTGGCGTCGGACCGCACCATGCGCGCGACGGTCGCCGACCGGACCGACGACCAGGCCACGATCCACTGCAGCCCGATCAGGACCGCCAGCGCCAGCAGCCCTTCGGCCAGCGCCACGCTCTCCGACAGCAGGATCGACGCGAGGGTCGAACCCAGCGCCACCGTTACGATCAGGTCGAAGGCGTTCAGCTTGGCCAGCGTGCGCTTGCCCGACAGGCGCAGCATCACCAGCAGGGCAGGGTAGGCCAGAACCCCGACGATCGCCGTGCGGGCAAGGCCAAACCAGTCCTGAAACAGCATGTCCGACAACATCTTGCACCTTCCGTCTCTGTCAGCCGTTGACCAACCGGGCGGTTGGCGGCAGGTTCCCCCTGCCACAGCCCTGTCCACCGGAGACCGACCGATGCCGCATCCCTTCCACTTCGCCTATCACGTGACCGACCTCGACGTCGCGCGGGAATTCTACACCGGGGCGCTGGGCGCGACCGAGGGCCGGTCCACCGACACCTGGGTCGATTTCGACTTCTTCGGCCACCAGCTTTCGCTGCATCTGGGCGAACCCTTCGCCAACGCCCCCACCGGAAAGGTGGGCGACCACATGGTGCCGATGCCCCACTTCGGCGTCGTCCTCCCGCTCGCGGACTGGACGGTCCTCGCCGGTCGGCTGGAGGAACGCCAGACCGATTTCATCCTCGCCCCCTCCGTCCGCTTCAAGGGAGAGCCGGGCGAGCAGTGGACGATGTTCTTCCGCGACCCCTCCGGCAACCCGATCGAGATCAAGGGCTTCGCCGACAACGCGGCGATCTTCGCCAGCTAGGGCGCGGTCCCCCCTTCTTCTCGTCGAAAATACCTCGGGGGTCCGGGGGCTGGCCCCCGGTCCGACGCCTCACCGGGTCCAGAACCCCGCCGCCTTGATCTGGTTGCGGATCTGGCTCTCCTTCGGCGGCAGTGCGTTGCGGTCGAACATCGCGCGCACCTTCTGCCCGCGCCCCTGATAGATCATCCGCTTGAAGGCATCGTGCCCCTTCAGGTGCTTCTTGATCCGGTTGGGGGCCGCGACCGCCTCCAGCACCTCCACCGCGCGGTCGCTTTCGCGGGCGTAGAACAGTGGCAGCATCCGGTAGTGGCAGGTCACATCGCCGTCGAGGCCCACCAGTTCCGGCCCCGGCCGGCCGCCCCCCAGGGCGTGTATCACCAGCGGCAGCACCACCTGGTCAAGCCAGGGGTCGAGCGGCTGGATCACCAGCGCATCCGGTGTGTCGTCGCGCACGGACAGGGCGTAGTCGAGGAACAGCCGGTGGAACGCCACGGGGTCGGCGCCGAAGAACCAGCCTGCATTGAAGTAGAGGTAGCGCTGCCAGTATTCGTCCGGGTGCGACACATCGAGGCTGCTTTCGAAATCCAGCCCGAACCGGTCGTAAAGCGCCCGCCAGACCGCGGTATAGCCCGGCCAGTAAAGCTCCTCGACGGGCCACGTCCCCTCGCGCTTCATCGAGGCGGCGGGCCGGTCGAAGTCGAAGGGCACTGCCGACAGCTCGCCCGTGACCAGCGTGTCCGTGTCGAAGAAGACGAAGGGCTCGCCCGCCGGCAGCACCGTCAGCCCCTCGATCTTGTTGCCGTAGGGATAGGCGCTGCCGAAGGCGGTGGAGGTGAAGGGGCGGACCTCCGCCCCTGATGCGGTCAGGGCCGCGTGGAACGCCGCATCCATCCGCGGGTCATTGTCCCAAAGCGGCCCGGGCTGCGGTTCGGCGACGATGACCCGGCCGGTGAACCCCGGCGACATCTCGCGCAGGGACGCCATGAACAGCAGCGCTTCGTGCTGGAGGCGGCCGCCCTGACCCACGATCATGATGTTGAAGGCCCCGCCGCCCCCCTGCGCCTGTGACATGAAACACGATCCCGTTGAAACCTCGTCACAGGTTAAGGCCGCGCGGCAGCGCTGACCAGAACCGATTGCGTCGAGGTCAGAGGGAAACGGTGATGCCGCCGTCGACGTAGACCGTCGTGCCGTTGACGAAGGACGATGCCGCCGACGACAGGAAGATGGCGGCGCCCACCAGTTCCTCGACCTGCCCCCAGCGTCCCGCGGGCGTGCGCTTCGACAGCCATTCGTTGAACGCGGGATCGTCTAGAAGCGCGCGGTTCAGCGGCGTCTCGAAATAGCCCGGCGCGATGGCGTTGCACTGCAACCCGTAACGCGCCCAGTCCGTCGCCATGCCCTTGGTCAGGTTCGCCACGGCGCCCTTGGTCGCCGTATAGGGTGCGATGCCGGGCCGGGCGAGGGCGGTCTGCACGCTGGCGATATTGACGATCTTGCCCGCGCCGCGGGAAATCATGTGCCGCGCCACCGCCTGACCCACATGAAAGACCGAGGCGACGTTGGTCTGCAGCAGCCGCTCGAAGGCCTCGGCGGGGAATTCTTCCAGCGGGGCGCGGTGCTGCATGCCGGCATTGTTGATCAGAATGTCGATGGGACCGTTCGCCGCCTCGAAGCCGTCGACGGCGGCCCGCACCGCGGCGTGGTCCGTCACGTCGAAGGCCAGCGTATCGACCGTGGCCCCGGTGTCGCGCAGGGCCGCGGCGGCGGTGTCCAGCGTGGCCTGCGTGCGCCCGTTCAGGATCACGGCGGCGCCGGCGTCGGCCAGCCCGCGCGCCAGCGCGGCCCCGATGCCCTGCGACGATCCTGTAATCAGCGCCCGCTTTCCGGTCAGGTCGAACAGTGTGGTGGTCATCCTTGGTCCTTTCGTTTCCGTCGCGCCCGGTCGGGACGCCGCCACGCCGCCGGTCGCGGTCGCGATCATCGTCAGCCCCGGCCCGAGGTGCAGCGCGTCGTGAATCGTTTTCGCCATGCCCCGACAACGCCGGGACGCGGAACGCCGTGGGCCGGCCCGGGTCGGGGCAGGATCGACCGGCAGCCGGCAAACTGCAAGGCCGGCTATCCGTTCGGCGGCAGTGCGGTCGTCGGCGTCATCAGCGCGCCGCGGGTGCCGATCACCTCTGCCGCCAGCGTGGCGCCAAGGCGCATCGCATCCGCGACAGCGGCGCCTGCCGTCCGCGCCGCAAGATAACCTGCATTGAAACTGTCGCCCGCCGCCGTGGTGTCCACGACCTCTGCCACCTTCACCGGGTCGACGGTGATGCTGTCGCCGTTGGACAAAGCCAGCATCGGCCCGGGGCCGTTCTTGATCACGACCTCCGCCGCGCCGGCATGGGCATAGCGCGTGGCGGTGGCGGCGGGATCGGCATCGCCGAACCATTCCGCCTCGTCCTCGTGCGATGGCAGCACGGTGTCGCTGACGGCCGCGGCCTGCATCACGGCCCGCGTCATCGTCGCGGTGTCCTGCCACAGCCGCGGTCGCAGGTTCGGGTCGAAGACGACCTGCCCGCCGCGTGCCCGGAACGCCGCCAGCCGGTCCAGCAGCCGGGCGCGGCCATCTTCCGGCAGGATCGCCAGCGTGATCCCTGAAAAGTAGGCCGTGCCCATGTCCCGCAGCGCCGCATCCAGCCGGTCCCCGTCGGCAGCCAGCGTGCGGGCCGCGCTTTGCCCCCGCCAATAGCTGAAGCTGCGCTCGCCCCGGTCCAGCTGGATCAGGTAAAGGCCGACGGTCCGGTCCGCGCGGCGCTGCACATGGTCCGTTCCGATCCCCGCCTGCGCCAGAAAGTCGACCATCCGGTCCGACACCGCATCGGTGCCGACGGCGGTGAAATAGCTGACCGGCATCGCTGCGGGCAGCAGCCGGCGCAGGTACCACGCCGAGTTCAGCGTGTCCCCGGCATAGCCCATGCGGTAATCGCCTTCGCCGGGCAGGGGGGCCAGTTCCACCATGCACTCGCCGATGCTGAGGATCCCGCCGTTCATGGCGCGTCATCCATGAACCAGCTGTGATTCTCGGCCTTGATCTGGTCGATCAGCCCCCTGATCCGGCTCAGGTGCTGGCGCAGCAGGGCGATCGCCGCATCGCTGTCGCGCCGGGTGATCGCGTCGAGGATGCGGATATGCTCCTGCAGGGCCATCTTCTGGGACGCGGTGCTCAGCGAAAGCATCCGCACCCGGTCCATGTGCGCCTTGCTTTCGTGGATCAGGTCCCAGGCGAACCCCACGCCGGAACGTTCGCAGATCTCGCGGTGGAACCGGTCGTCGAGGGCGTGGAAATCGCTGCGCGCGTCGCGGGCGACCGCATCGGCCTGCTGTTCGATCAGCTGCCCCAGCGCCGCAAGGTCCGGGGCCGTCAGCGTCTCGCAGGCGCGTGCAAAGGTCTCGGCCTCAAGCGCCGTGCGGATGAACTTGGCCCGCAGCACGGCGGCTTCGGAAATCAGGCTGACCGTCGTCGCGCGCTGCGGACGGATGTTCAGGAATCCCAGCTTCGACAGCCGGTAGAAGGCATCGCGCACCGGCTGGCGCGACACCCCCATCTGCTGCGCCACCTCGACCTCTGACATCTTGCTGCCCGGCGGCAGGTCGAGCGAGAGGATATGCCGCTGAAGCAGGTCGAAGACCTGATCGGTCACAGACGGACGCGGCGCATCCTCCAGCGCCGGCAGCGACAGCGACGCGCCAGAGACCTGTTGTACGAATGTCATCCCGATCCCTCCCCCGGCTGTCTGCGGTGCTTCTACCTGCAGGCTAGCAGAGCGCCAAATAAAAAACTAGCATATTAGTTTTCTAGTTGATAGCGTAACGCTGTGGCGGATGGAATCGTCACGGGGGGACGACACTGATGGCGATACTGGACGACGACCGGCTTCTGGGCACCGATGCGGGACTGCGGGCCATCGCACGCGATCTTTACGACGGTGTCCGCGATCTGCCGATCATCAGCCCGCATGGCCATACGGACCCCCGCTGGTTCGCGGAAAACGCGGCGTTTCCCGATCCGGCCCAGCTTTTCGTGACGCCGGACCACTACGTCTTTCGCATGCTGCACAGTCAGGGGATTCCGCTGGAAGACCTTGGCGTGCCGCGCGCCGACGGCGGCCCGATCGAGGGCGATCCCCGCAGGATCTGGCGTCTCTTTGCCGGGAATTATCACCTGTTCCGCGGCACGCCCTCTCGCATGTGGCTCGACCACGCCTTTCAGGACGTCTTCGGCATCACCGAACGCCTGTCGGCGGACAATGCCGATGCGATCTATGACCGGATCGACGGACAGCTGAAGACCGACGCCTTCCGCCCCCGCGCCCTGTTCGAGCGGTTCAATATCGAGGCGATCTCGACCACCGATTCAGCGATCGACGATCTGAAATGGCACCGGATGATCCGCGACTCGGGTTGGCAGGGCAAGGTCGTCACCGCCTACCGCCCCGATGCCGTCGTCGACCCGGAATTCGCGGGCTTCGCAGAGAATGTCGCGAAGCTGGGAGAGATCGTGGGCGAGGATGCCACCACCTGGACCGGCTACCTCGCCGCGCACCGCAACCGGCGCGATTACTTCAAGTCCTTCGGCGCCACATCATCCGATCACGGTCACGCCACCGCGCGGACGGAGGATCTGCCGCAGGACGTCGCCGCCCGCCTGTTCGACAAGGCCCTGCAGGGCACCTGCACGGAAGACGAGGCCGATGCCTTCCGCGGCCACATGCTGACGGAAATGGCGCGGATGAGCCTCGACGACGGGCTCGTGCTGCAGATCCACCCCGGATCGTTCCGCAACCATTCGGGCACGACGCTGGACCGGTTCGGGCGCGACAAGGGCTATGACATCCCGACCCGTACCGATTACGTCCACGCGCTGAAGCCGCTGCTGGATGCGGTCGGCCACCGCGCCGACCTGACGGTGATCCTGTTCACGCTGGACGAAAGCACCTACGCCCGCGAACTGGCCCCGCTGGCCGGCGTCTATCCCTGCCTGCGCCTCGGCCCGCCATGGTGGTTCCACGACAGCCCCGAGGGGATGCTGCGGTTCCGCCAGATGGCGACCGAAACCGCGGGCTTCTACAACACGGTCGGGTTCAACGACGACACCCGTGCCTTCTGCTCGATCCCGGCGCGGCACGACGTCGCCCGCCGTGTCGACTGCGCCTTCCTCGCCACGCTCATCGCCTCCGGGCGGCTGGACGCGGACGAGGCACCAGGGGTCGCCCGCGACCTCGCCTATGGGCTTGCAAAACAGGCCTACCGTCTTTGACCACGACAATTTCCAGGGAGGAAATCCAATGACACTGAAGACATCACTTTTCGCGGCCCTGCTGGGCAGCGCCGCGATGGCCACCGCCGCCACCGCCTGCGACACGACCCTGCGGTCGTCCGACACCCATCCCGAAGGCTACCCCACCGTGGTCGCCGTGCAGGAAATGGGCAAGCTGGTGGAAGAGCGCACCGACGGCCGCGTCTGCATCGAGGTCTTCGCCTCGGCCCAGCTGGGCGAGGAAAAGGACACCATCGAACAGACCCAGTTCGGCGTCATCGACATGAACCGCGTCTCGCTCGGGCCGTTCAACAACATCATCGAGGAAACGCAGGTCCCCTCGCTGCCCTATATCTTCCGGTCCGTCGACCACATGCACAAGGTCATGGACGGCCCCGTCGGACAGCAGATCCTCGACGCCTTCTCCGACCATGACCTCGTCGGCCTCGCCTTCTTCGACGGCGGCTCGCGCAGCTTCTACAACTCGGAAAAGCCTGTCAAATCCATGGACGACCTGAAGGGCATGAAATTCCGCGTGATGCAGTCCGACATGTTCGTGGACATGGTCGACGCGCTGGGCGCCAACGCGACGCCGATGCCCTATGGCGAGGTCTATTCCTCGATCCAGACCGGCGTCATCGACGGGGCAGAGAACAACTGGCCGTCCTACGACTCTTCGGGTCACTTCGAGGTCGCCAAGTACTACACGATGGACGAGCACCTGATTGTGCCGGAAGTGCTGGTGATGTCGAAATCCTCCTTCGAGAAGCTGAGCCCCGAGGATCAGGAGATCGTGCGTCAGGCCGCCAAGGAAGTCGTGCCCGTGATGCGCGACCTCTGGGCCGCCAGCGAGAAGGAGTCCGAGGAGAAGGTCCGCGCCGCCGGGGCGGAGATCGTGACGGACATCGACAAGCAGCCGTTCATCGACGCGATGAAGCCGGTCTATGACAAGTACGTCACGTCCGACAAGCTCAAGCAGATGGTCGCCGACATCCAGGCCACGGAATAAGCGAGACCGCCGCCGCCCGGATCACCCGGGCGGCGGTCATCACGGGGGCAGGGGACAGGTCTTGGAACGTATCATGTTGCAGGTGGCGCAGGCCACCGGAGCCATTGCGCGGCTGGCGCTCTGGGCCGCGGGGGTCGGCCTCGTGCTGATGACCGTGTTCATCGCGGCGCAGGTCTTCTGGCGCTACGTCCTGAACGACAGCATCATCTGGACGGAACCCGCCTCGGTCATGATCATGGGCTGGTTCATCTTCCTCGGCGCCGCCGTCGGCATCCGCGAGGGCTATCACCTGTCCTTCGACGTCCTGCTCTACGTCCTGCCGGAACGTGGCAAGCTGGTCCTCTACTCGATCTCGGACCTCGTCGTCGCCGCCTTCGGCGCCGGCATGATGTGGTACGGATCGTCGCTCGCCTACAAGGCCGCGAGCAACACGATGCCGTCGCTGGGCATCTCCGACGCGTGGAGCTTCATTCCCGTCGTGATCGGCGGCGTGCTCATCATCCTGTTTTCGATCGAGCGCATCGCCCGCCGTCTGGCCGGCCTGCCCACCGCACGGTTCGGCGACGACGTCGACGACGCAGAGGCTGCATAAATGGAACTGTACGTCCTCTTCGGCACCTTCGTGGTGCTGCTGCTGATCGGCACGCCGGTCGCCTTCTGCCTCGGCGTGTCCAGCTTCGCGACCGTCCTCTACCTCGGGCTGCCGCCGGTGGTGGTGTTCCAGCGTCTGAACTCCGGCGTGTCGGTCTTCGCGCTGATGGCGATCCCCTTCTTCATCTACGCCGGCGACCTGATGGTGCGCGGCGACATCGCCCGCCGCCTCGTGGCGCTGGCGGGCGCCATGGTCGGCCACCTGCGGGGCGGACTGGGGCAGGTCAACGTTCTGGCCTCGGTCATGTTCGGCGGCGTGTCGGGGTCTGCCGCGGCCGACGCTTCTGCCGTCGGCGGCCTGATGGTCCCGCAGATGAAGGCGCGGGGCTACGACGTCGACTACGCCGTGAACCTGACCGTCGTGGGGTCGATCATCGCCCTGCTGCTGCCGCCGTCGCACAACATGATCATCTACTCGATCAGCGCGGGCGGACGCATCTCGATTGCCGACCTCTTCACCGCCGGCATCATCCCCGGCCTGCTGCTGGCCCTGTCGCTGATGATCACCGCCTACTATGTCGCGGTCAAGCGCGGCTACCCGACCGAAACCTTCCCCGGCCTGCGGGCCGTCGGCGCCATCTTCGCCGGGGCGGTGCCGGGCCTGATCCTCGTCGCGATCATCTTCGGCGGCGTGCGATCGGGCATCTTCACCGCCTCCGAATCCTCCAACATCGCGGTCGTCTACGCCCTGCTGGTCACCTTCTTCGTCTACCGCACCCTGTCGTTCCGCGACTTCGTCGAGGCGACGATGGCCGCAGTGCGCACCACCGCGATGGTGCTGCTGGTCATCGGCTGCGCCGCGTCCTTCGGCTGGCTGCTGGCCTACCTCAAGGTGCCGACCGCCATGGTCGCGGCCCTGCAGGACTTCTCGGACAACCCGATCGTGATCCTGCTTTTGCTGAACGTCGTGCTGCTGATCCTCGGCACCTTCATGGACATGTCGCCGCTGATCGTCATCACCACGCCGATCTTCCTGCCGGTGGCGCAGGCCTTCGGCGTCGATCCGGTCCACTTCGGCGTGATTCTGATCCTGAACCTCGGCATCGGCCTCTGCACACCGCCGGTGGGTGCCGTGCTCTTCGTCGGCTGCGCCGTGGGGCGGATCCCGATCTGGCAGGCCGTCCGCACGATCTGGCCGTTCTACAGTGCCGCCTTCGCCACGCTGATGCTTGTCACCTACATCCCCGGCCTGTCGCTCTGGCTGCCGTCCCTGTTCCGTTAAGGAGGTTCCGATGCCCCATCCGATCGTCCCCGCCGACCCCGGCGTCACCCGTCAGGTGCTGGCAGAATCGCCCGACATGATGACCGTCGCCTTCCGGTTCGAGACGGGCGCCGAGGGCCGCCTGCACGACCACCGCCACGTTCAGGCGACCTATGTCGAGGCGGGGCGCTTCACCTTCCACATGGATGGCAAGGACTACGACCTCGGCCCCGGCGACAGCCTCATCATCCCCGGCAACGTGACCCACGGCTGCACCTGCCACGAGGCCGGCACCCTGATCGACACCTTCACGCCCCGGCGTGACGATTTCCTCTGACCTGAAAGAAGACCCGATGCTGACCACACAGACCCGCTATGCCATCGACCCCGCGACCGCAAAAACGCTGGATACCGATCAGCTGCGCGACCATTTCCACGTGGACGGGTTGTTCGCCGACGGCCAGATCAAGCTGATCTACAGCCACTACGACCGCCTCATCCTCGGCTCCGCCGTGCCGGGACAGGGCGCCCTGACGCTGGACCGGGTAGAGGAGACGGGCACCGCCACCTTCCTCGAACGCCGCGAGATGGCGGTGCTGAACGTCGGCGATACCGGCACCGTCACCGTCGGCGGCGAGGCGCATACGCTGGAAAAGGGCGAGGTGATCTATATCGGCATGGGCGCAGGCCCCGTCGACTTCGCCGGCGCCGGCCGCTTCTACATCCTCTCCGCCCCCGCACACCGCACCTGTCCGACGCGGCTCATCAAGCTCTCCGATGCCCGCCGGGTCGAGATGGGATCGGCCGAGACTGCGAACGAGCGCGTGATCCTGCAGTTCCTGCACCCCGAGGTCGCGGACTCCTGCCAGCTGCTGATGGGCTACACCCAGTTCGCCGAAGGCTCTGTCTGGAACACCATGCCCGCCCACACCCACGACCGCCGGATGGAGGCCTACCTCTACTTCGACATGCCCGCCGATCGCCGGGTCTTTCACATCATGGGCGAGCCCACCCAGACCCGCCACATCGTCATGGCGAACGAGGAAGCGGTGATCTCGCCCCCCTGGTCGGTCCATGCAGGGGCCGGCACCGGGTCCTATACCTTCTGCTGGGCCATGGCGGGCGACAACGTCGATTTCTCCGACATGGACATGATCCCGATGGAGGCGCTGCGGTGAGCATGTTCTCTCTGGCAGGCAAGACTGCGCTGGTCACAGGTGCCAACACCGGCATCGGTCAGGCGATCGCCGTCGGTCTGGCGCAGGCGGGGGCCACGGTCGTCTGCGCCGGGCGCCGGTCCTGCGACGAGACGGTTGCGATGATCGAAAAGGACGGCGGGACCGCGTCGTCGGTTCTCGTCGACTTCGCCGATCCGATGGCGGGGCAGGGGCTGTTCGACACCCCCGTCGACATCCTGATCAACAACGCCGGCATCATCCGCCGCAACGACGCGGTGGACTTCACGGAAGGTGACTGGGACGCCGTGATGGACGTGAACCTCAAGGCGCTGTTCTTCACCACCCAGGCCTTCGCCAAGGCGGTGCTGGCGCGGGGCGGGCAGGGGCGGGTGGTCAACATCGCCTCGCTTCTGTCGTTTCAGGGCGGCATCCGCGTGCCCAGCTATACCGCGTCGAAACACGGTGTCGCGGGGCTGACGAAGCTGCTGGCGAACGAATGGGCCGCCAAGGGCATCAACGTGAACGCCGTGGCGCCGGGCTATATCGAGACCAACAATACCGAAGCCCTGCGCGCCGACGCGGACCGCAACGCCGCGATCCTTGACCGCATCCCGGCGGGCCGCTGGGGCCGGGCGGAGGACATCGCCGGTGCCGCCGTCTACCTCTGCACCCCCGCAAGCGCTTACGTTCATGGCGCAATCCTCAACGTCGATGGAGGCTGGCTTGCCCGCTGATCGCCTGACCCGCCCCGATGGCCCGCGCCCCGGCACGGGGATCGTCCACCTCGGTCTCGGCGCCTTCTACCGCGCCTTCGGCTGCGTCTACGTCACCGACGCGATGCAGGCGTCGGGCGGCGACTGGGGAATCGTCGGCGTCAGCCTGCGCAGCCCCGACACCCGCGATGCGCTGAAGCCGCAGGACTGGGCCTACATGTCCGTCACGCTGGCGCCGGATGGCCCGCAGACCCGCGTCATCGACGTGCTGAACGACGTGCTGGTAGCGCCCGAGGACCCGGAAGCTGTGCTGTCCGCCATGGCCGATCCGGGCGTGAAGATCGTGTCGCTGACCGTGACCGAGAAGGGCTATTGCCACAATCCGGCGACCGGCGCGCTGAACTTCGATCATGCCGACATCCAACACGACCTGACCCACGATCTGCCCCGTTCCGCCCCCGGCTTCCTCGTCCGCGCGTTGCAGCGGCGGCACGAGGCGGGGCTACCGCCCTTCACCGTGCTGACCTGCGACAACCTTCCCCACAACGGCGCGCTGGTGCGCGGCGTGGTCCTCGACCTCGCCCGCCGGATCGACCCCGCGCTGGCCGACTGGATCGCCGCCGAGGGACGCTTTCCCGCCACCATGGTCGACCGCATCACCCCCGCCACGACCGACGACGATATCGCACAGGTCGAACGCCTGACTGGCCGCCATGACACGGCCCCCGTCATGCACGAACCCTTCCGCCAGTGGGCGGTGCAGGACGACTTCGTGGATGGCGCGCGCCCCGACCTCGTCGCCGCCGGGGCGCAGATGGTGGACGACGTGACCGCCTTCGAGGACATGAAGCTGCGGATGCTGAACGGCACCCATTCGGCGCTGGCCTACCTCGGCTACCTCGCGGGGCATGAAACCATCTCCGACACCGTCGCCGACCCCGTCTTCGCCGCTTACGTCCGCCAGTGCTGGGAGGAGATCATGCCCGCCGTCGCCGCGCCGCCGGGCATCAGCCTGCCGGACTACGCCGACGCGCTCTTCGACCGCTACGCCAACCCCGCCATCCGCCACCGGACATGGCAGATCGCAATGGACGGCAGCCAGAAGCTGCCGCAGCGCCTGCTCGGCACCCTGCGCGAGAACATCGCGGCAGGACGCGAGAGCCCCGCACTCTGCCTCGCCGTCGCCGGCTGGATGCGCTATGTGGCCGGCACCGACGAAACCGGAGGCACCATCGACGTGCGCGACCCCCTGGCCGACCTGCTGCGCGACACCGCGACCGATGCCGCGCCCGGCACGGTCACCGCCCTGCTGTCGCTGGAACAGATCTTCCCCGCCGACCTTGCCGCCCATCTGGCCGCCCCGGTGACGGAGGCCGCCAGTCTGCTGTGGTCCAAAAGCGCCCGTGCCGCAGCGGCGGAGGTGACGTCATGATCGAGAGCTGGCGCTGGTACGGCGACCTTGACGCGATCACGCTGCCCGAGGTCGCCCAGACCGGCGCGCGCGGCATCGTCACCGCCCTGCACGAGATCCCCTACGGCGAGGTCTGGCCCGAGGATACCATCGCCGCCCGCAAGGCCCGCGTGACCGACGCGGGCTTCGACTGGGTCGTGGTCGAAAGCCTGCCGATCCACGAGAACATCAAGCGGGGCGAGGGCAATCTGACCGCGCTCTTCGGCAACTACCGCCAGTCGATGGCGAACCTCGCCGCGCAGGGCGTCACCACGATCTGCTACAACTTCATGCCGCTGCTGGACTGGACCCGCACGGACCTTGCGGCACCCGTCAAGGGCGGCGGCACCTGCCTGCGGTTCGAGGCCGTCCGCATGGCCGCCTTCGAAATTCACATGCTGGGCCGGAGGGAGGCGGAGGCCGACTACAGCCCCGAAGTGCTGAACAAGGCTGCCGCATGGTATCAGCAGGCCAGCGAATCCGACCGCGACGCGTTGCTGGCGTCGATCATGGCGGGTCTGCCCGGCGCCTTCGACCGCTACGACGTTCCCGGCCTGCGCCGCGCGCTGCAGACCTACGACGGCATCGACCGCGCCACGCTCCGCGCCCACTACAAGCGGTTCCTGGAAGAGATCATTCCGACCGCCACCGACCTCGGCATGCGGTTCTGCGTCCACCCGGACGACCCGCCGCGCGACATCCTGGGCCTGCCGCGCATCGTGTCGGACATGGAGGATATCGCCTGGATCATGGGCGCGGTGGACGCCCCCGCCAACGGGCTGACGCTCTGCTCCGGGTCTCTCGGCGCGAACCCCGCGAACGACGTGCCCGCCATCGCCGCGCGCTTCGCCGACCGCATCCACTTCGCCCACCTGCGCAACGTGGCCAAGGACCCGGACGGGTCGTTCGAGGAGGCGGCGCATCTGGACGGCGACACCGACATGGTGGCGCTGTGCAAGGTCCTGATCGACGAGGAATCCCGCCGCGGGCGCGCGGGCCGCGCCGACCACGCGATTCCCTTCCGCCCCGACCACGGGCATCACATCCTGTCCGACCTCGACCGCAGCCTGATCCCCGGCTACCCACTGATCGGTCGCCTGCGCGGGTTGGCGGAACTGCGCGGCGTGTTCCGCGCCCTGTCGCACGGGCACCCGGATGCCTGAGCCGCTGATCCTGCACCCCGCCGACAGCGTCGCCGTCCTGACAGAGCGTGCGCCGGCGGGCAGCGATCCCTTGGGCCTCGGCACGCCGCTGGCGAAACCCGTGGCCCCCGGCCACAAGATCGCGCGGCAGGCGATGACCACGGGTCAGCCGGTGCTGAAGTTCGGTCAGATCATCGGCACCGCCACGACCGACATCGCCGCCGGCGATCACGTCCACACCCACAACTGCGCCTTCTCGGCCCACGATCAGGACTATGCCGTGGGCGTCGACCTTGCCGCCGCCCGCGCCGCGATCCCCCGGACCGACCCGCTGACGTTTCAGGGCTACCTGCGTGCCGACGGCCGCGTCGGCACCCGCAACTACATCGCGCTGGTCGCCACCGTAAACTGTTCCGCCACCGTGATCCGCAAGGCGGCGAGCGAGATCGAGGCCTCCGGCATCCTTTGCGATCATCCCACCATCGACGGCATCGTGGCGCTGGCCCACGGCACCGGCTGCGGAATGGATCAGGACGGGCCGGGCTTCGCGATCCTCGACCGCGTCCTGTGGGGGCACGCCACCCATCCCAACGTCGGCGCTACCGTCTTCGTCGGTCTGGGGTGCGAAGCGATGCAGATCGCACGGATGCAGTCCCATTTCGGCGAGGCCGGCACCGACAGGTTCCACGCGCTGACCATTCAGGGCACCGGCGGCACCCGCGCCACCATCGACGCGATCAAGGCGCACGTCACCGCGATCCTGCCGCAGGTCGCCGCCGCCACCCGCACCCCGCAACCGATGAGCACCCTGCGCATCGCCCTGCAATGCGGCGGGTCCGACGGGTTTTCCTCGATCACCGCGAACCCCGCGCTCGGCGTCGCCTCCGACCTTCTGGTCGCACAGGGCGCCACCGCGATCCTTGCCGAAACGCCAGAGATCTATGGCGCGGAACAACTGCTGCTTCGCCGTGCCGCCACTCCGCAGGTGGGCGAAAAGCTGATCGGCCAGATCCGCTGGTGGGAAAACTATACCGCCATGAACGGCGGCAGCATGGACAACAATCCCAGCCCCGGCAACAAGCAGGGCGGGATCACGACGATCCTCGAAAAGTCCCTCGGCGCCGCGGCCAAGGGCGGTGCGACACCGCTGACGGCGGTCTACGACTACGCCGAACAGGTGACGGAGCCCGGCTTCGTCTTCATGGATACCCCCGGCTACGACCCCGTGTCGGCCACGGGCCAGATCGCGGGCGGCGCCCAGCTTGTCGTCTTCACCACCGGCCGCGGGTCTGCCTTCGGGTCGAAACCCGCACCGACGATCAAGCTCGCCACCTCCGACGCGCTGTTCGCCCAGATGCCGGACGACATGGACATGACCACCGGCGACATCGTGACCAGCGGGGTCAGCATCGCCGCCAAGGGGCAGCAGATCTTCGATCTGATCCGTGCCGCGGCCTCCGGTCAGGTCACAAAGTCAGAGGCGCTGGGCCTCGGCGACAACGAATTCGTGCCGTGGCAGGTCGGCTGCACGATGTAGATCAACCATGGCGGGTTGCGCTTCGTTTGCGAAACTCTATTCTGCACAGCGAAGCAGGAGCGCCCATGACGCAACCGGATCTGACCCTTTCGCAGTTGCAATCCCTCGTCGGGACCGAGGTCGGCGTCTCCGGCTGGCATCGGATCGATCAGGCGCTGATCGACGTCTTCGCCGTCATCAGCGGCGATACCCAGTTCATCCACACCGATCCCGACCGCGCCGCCGCCACCCCCTTCGGCGGCACGATCGCGCATGGCTTCCTGACCGTCGCACTGCTCGGCACCATGGCGCTCGAAGCGCAGCCGCGCCTCGCCAATATGCGGATGAGCGTCAATTACGGGTTCGATCGCCTTCGGTTCGTGTCACCCGTGCCGGTCAACAGCGACATCCGCGCCCGCTTCACCCTCGCATCGCTCGACGAACGGCAGCCGAACGAGATCACCGTCGCCTGGGACGTCACGGTCGAGATCCGGGAGCAGGACAAGCCCGCATTGATTGCGCGCTGGCTCAATCGTCGCTATCTGGACGCCGGCTGATGGCTGCCAAGCCCGGCAGCCGGCGCGAAGGAAACCCGATGACCGCGACCGACGACGACTCAGACCGCAACTTCGTGACCGCCCTCGCCCGCGGGCTGGATGTGCTGCGCTGCTTTCGTCCGCATGAACAGAGCCTGTCCAACACCGACATCGCCCAGCGCACCGGCCTGCCGAAGCCCACGGTGACGCGGCTGACCTATACGCTGTGCCAGCTGGGATACCTCGTGCATTCCGACAGCACGGGCTTCTACCGGCTGGGCGCTGGCGTGCTGCAGCTTGGCTACGGCGTGCTGGCGGGCGTCGATCTGGCGGACCGCGCCCGCGCGGTGATGCGCGATCTGGCGCAGGGCGGGCCGAACCTGAACGTCAACGTGGCGCTGGGGGAACGGCACCGGCTGACGATGGTCTATACGGCCGTCCAGCGCACCACACAGAACATCGCCCTGTCGATGACCGTCGGCGCGCGGCTGCCGCTGTTCCGCTCCGCCATCGGCCGCGCCGCCCTCGTCGCGATGTCAGAGGCCGACCACGACCGCCTGCTGCGCGACGCAGCAGAGGAGGGGCGCGAGGACATGCCCGCGATCTGCGCCGGGTTGAAGTCCGCCTGTGCGGAATACGCGGCACAGGGCTTCGTCACCTCCTTCGGCGCGTGGCGCGAACAGATCAACGGGATCGCGGTGCCGATCTGGTCGCTGAACGGTGACCGGCTCTATGCCATGAACATCGGCGCGCCGACCTTCCTCGCGTCAGAGACGGAATTGCGCGACGTCTACGGCCCGAAGCTTGTCGCCGCCGCCCGCGGCCTGTCCGATTTCCCCAAGAAAGCCGACCGATGACCGATACCGCCCGCCCCGACCTGATCGAGGACCCCTATCCCATGCAACGCCTGATCGGCTTTCGCATGGTCGACTGGTCAGAGGGTTACGCCCGGTTCGAATTGCCCCTGCGGGACGAGCTGATGAACCGCTACGGCATCCCGCACGGCGGCCTTTATGCCGTGCTGCTGGATACCGTGCTGGGCTATGCGGGGTCGTTCACCGGCGACGCGAACGCAAGGCAGATGGTGATGACCCTGTCGCTGACGACCAACTTCCTGTCCCGCCCCGCGGGCCGGACCCTGATCGGCGAGGGGCGGCGCACCGGGGGCGGCAAGTCCACCTATTTCGCCGAAGGCACCGTGCGGGACGAAACCGGCGTGCTGGTCGCCACCGCCACCGGCACCTTCCGCTACCGCAAGGGTCAGACCGCCTGAAGCCCCGCCATCACGCGGTGCAGGTGGTGGTCCGCGTCGCCCAGCTGCGCGTCGATCATCACCAGCCGCTTGGCGTAGTGCGACACCGGCGCCTCCCACGTCATGGCGATGCCGCCATGCATCTGGATCGCCTCCTCGGCCACCCGCTGCGCCACGCGCCCGCACAGGTGCTTGCACATCGACACGCTGCGCGACTGGTCCGCCGTGCCCATGCGGCTGGCGGCGAGGATCACGATGGACCGCGCCTGCGCAATCTCCGTCACCAATTCCACCGTCCGGTGCTGCAACGCCTGATTGCTGCCGATGGGTCGCCCGAACTGCCGCCGCTGCTTCAGGTAATCGACGGTCAGCGCCAGCGCGGTCTCCATCCCGCCCAGCGCCTCGGCGGACAGGGCCAGCGCCCCGGCATCGAGCGCGTCCTGCACCGCAGCACCCGCATCCGCCATCAGCAGCCGCGCCGGTGCCGCGTCAAGGATCACCTCGGCCGCGCCGCCGCCGTCGATCATCGCATAGGGCAGCACCTGCGCGTCGCTGGCCGCGACCTCGTGCAGGCTCAGCCGCGCGCCGTCGCGGGCCACGATCAGGAAGCGGTCCGCCCCCGGACCGCCATAGACGACGCTCTTGCGCCCGGTCAGCCGGCCGCCGTCGGCCGTCGTCTCGATCTCGTCCAGCGCGGTGCCGTCCATCTCGAACAGACCCACGGCATAGCGCAGGTCGCCCGCCAGCAGCGGCCCCGCATCGGCGCCCGCCGCCACCAGCAGCCGCGCCGCCAGCAGCGCGGGCAGCACCGGCTCGGGGCACAGGGCGGCACCCAGCGCCTCGAACACCGTGGCGATGTCGAAGCCCGCGCCGCCAAAGCCGCCGTGATCCTCGTCCACCAGCGCGTGCAGCGCCCCCATCTCGACCAGCGCGGCCCACAGCTCCGGGCTGTGATAAGGCGCTGCATAGGCGACCTTCATGCGCAGCGCGGGGTCGCAGCGGTCGGCCAGCAGGCGCGACAGGCTGTCCGCCAGCATCCGGCGTTCCTCGGTCTGTTCAAAATTCATCTCAAAGCCCCAGCATCGCCTTGGCCAGAATGTTCTTCTGGATTTCGTTGGACCCGCCGTAGATCGACATCTTGCGGTTGTTGAAGTATTCCGCCGCATTGCCCGCCTGATCGGCGGGCACGATGGCCGCGTTGCCGTCAAGATCCTCGGACGGGAAGGGCGCCGCCGCCGGCCCCAGCGCCCGGCGGGCGAGGTCGTTCAGCGCCTGCCGCACCTCCACCCCCTTGATCTTGAGGATCGAGCTTTCCACGCCCGGCGCACCGGCGCTCTGTCCGGCCACCACCAGCCGCAGGTTGGTGATCTTCATCGCCTCCAGATCGACCTCGATCCGCGCCAGCCGCGCGGCGAACAGCGGATCGTCGATCAGACGCCGCCCGGACCGGCGGGGGTGGCGGGCATGGGTCAGCAGGCTCTCGAACGCCTGCGTCGAAAATCCCACGCCCGCAATGTTATTGCGCTCGTGCGTCAGCAGATATTTCGCGATCGTCCAGCCCTGATTCTCCCCGCCCACGAGGTTCCCGACCGGCACCCGCACGTCGGTCAGAAAGACCTCGTTCACCTCGTGCCCGCCTTCGATCAGACGGATCGGGCGCACCTCGACCCCCGGCGTCTTCATGTCGATCAGCAGGAAACTGATGCCCTCCTGCGGCTTGCCATCGGCCTTCGTCCGCACGAGGCAGAAGATCCAGTCCGCGTGCTGGCCCAGCGTCGTCCATGTCTTCTGTCCGTTGACGATATAATGGTCGCCGTCCCGCACCGCCCGCGTTTTCAGCCCCGCCAGATCGGACCCCGCCCCGGGCTCGGAATACCCCTGGCACCACCAGTCCGTCCCGTCGAGGATGCGCGGCAGGTAGTAATCGCGCTGCTCTTGCGTGCCGAACTTGAACAGCACCGGCGCCAGCATCGCGATCCCGAAGGGCACGAGCCGCGGGGCAGAGGCGCGGGCCGCCTCCTCGTCGAAGATGTGCTTCTGCACCGGCGTCCAGCCCGCCCCGCCATAGGCGGCGGGCCAAGACGGCGCCAGCCAGCCGCGCGCGTACAGGGCGGCGTGGTAATCCTCCATATCCCGCTTGCTCAGGGTGCGCCCCTCGCGCACCTTGGCCGCCGTTTCGGGCGACAGGTCGTCGGCCATGAAGGCGCGGACCTCGGCCCGGAACGCCTCCTCCTCGGGGGTAAAGCTCAGGTCCATCGCTCAGCCCTCGCCGTTCAGATCGGCAAAGGTCGTGCCCTCGTCAGCCATGCGCCGCAGCAGCGGCGGCACCTGCCAGTAGTGCGGATCGTCCTGCGCGTAGGTCTCGATCCGCTCCACCAGCCTGCGCGCGCCCAGCGTATCGGCATAGTGCATCGGCCCGCCGCGCCAGCGCGGAAAGCCGTAGCCGAAGAGGAACGTCGCATCGATGTCGATGGGCCGCTGCGCGATGCCATCCTCGATCACCCGCGTCGCCTCGACGATCATCGCGGTCATGTAGCGGTCGACGATCTCGGCGTCGGTAAAGGTGCGCGGCGTGACGCCATGCTCGGCCCGCACCGTGTCGATGATCCCGGCCACGCCGGGGTTGGCGGGGGCGGGCTTCGTGCCGTGGTCGTAGTAGCCCATCCCGCTCTTGCGCCCCAGCCAGCCCGCCTCGGCGATGCGGTCGGGCACCTCGCTGTAGCGTTCCGCCTTCGGCCGGTCCGGCGCGCGGCGCTTGCGGGTGGCGTAACCGATGTCGAGACCCGACAGGTCGTTCGCCCGGAACGGCCCCATCGCCCAGCCGAAGCCTTCCAGCGCATCGTCGATCTGCTCGGGGCTGGCCCCGTCCAGCACGAGGTAGTCGGCGGCCTTGCGGTAATGGGTCAGGATGCGGTTGCCGATGAAACCGTCGCAGACCCCCGCGCGCACCGCGACCTTTTTGAGCTTCGCCGCCAGCGCGAACCCCGTCGCCACGACCTCGGGCGCCGTCCTGTCGGCCACCACGACCTCCAGCAGCTTCATGATATGGGCGGGAGAGAAGAAGTGCAGCCCGATCACGTCCTGCGGTCGCCCCGTCGCCGCCGCGATCCGGTCGATGTCGAGGTAAGAGGTGTTCGTCGCCAGCACCGCCCCTGCCTTGCAGATCGCGTCAAGCTGCGTGAAGAGGTCGATCTTCACCCCCATGTCCTCGAAGGCCGCCTCGATCACCAGATCGACGTCCGCGAAATCCGCAAGCACGGTGGAGGCGGCGAGCCGTGCCTCGGCCTCCGCCCGCGCCTCCGGCTTCATCTTGCCGCGCTTCACCGCCCCGTCGAGGTTCGACAGGATCGTCTGCCGCCCCCGCTCCAGCGCTGCTGCGTCGCGCTCGTTCAGGCGCACGGACAGCCCCGCCATCAGGCAGGCGGTCGCGATTCCGCTGCCCATGGTGCCGCCGCCGATGATGCCGACCCGCTCCACCTTGCGCGGTGTGGCGTCCCGCTCGGGGATCTTGGCCACCGCCCGCTCGGCAAAGAAGGCGTGGATCAGCCCCGCGCGCTGCGGGCTGCCGAGGCAGTTGCGGAACAATGCCCGCTCGATGTCCATGCCCTCCCGGATCGGCTTGTCGCAGGCGGCGATCGCCTCCACGCATTTCAGAGGGGAATAGAGGTGCGGCGCCTTCGCCTGCACCTCGGCCTTCGCCCGCGCGATCAGCTCCGGGTCGACCGTGACCGCGATCTCGCCCACGGTGCGGACGGGCAGGGTGCCGTTGCGCACCTCCTCGGCCATCGCCAGCGCAACCTCGCGCGGATCGCCCTCGGTCAGGCGGTCCAGCAGGCCCATCTCCAGCGCCTCTGGCCCTTGGATATGGCGGCCCGTCGTGATCATCTCGATGGCCGCAGGCAGGCCTGCCAGCCGGGGCGCGCGCTGGGTGCCGCCGGCGCCCGGCAGGATGCCCAGCGTCACCTCCGGCAAGCCGACGCGCACCCGTCCGACGCCGACGCGGGCCTGCGCGCCCAGGGCGATCTCCAGCCCGCCGCCGAGGGCGACGCCATGGATGACGGCGATCACCGGTGTCGCGATCTCCTCCATCCGGTTGATGATCGTGGGCAGAATCGGCGCCTCCGGCGTCTTGCCGAATTCGCGGATATCCGCCCCGGCAACGAAACTGCGCCCCTTGCCGTAAAGCGCGATCACGTCGATCCCGTCATCCGCCGCCGCCCGTTCCAGACAGTCCTGAAACCCCTGCCGCAGCGCGTGGGAGGCCGCGTTCACCGGCGGGTTGTCGAAGGCGATCAGCCCGGTCCTGCCGACCTTCTCCAGTGTCACCGCATCGCTCATCGAAACCTCCCTGTCTGCGGAATGATGTTCCGCTGTGCGGACAGCTAAGGGCAGCCGACGCGGCCTGTCAAGCGAGGGACCGCTTGACGCCCCGGCTCGCGGGCGGCATGGTTCCGCTATGCGAACGATTGTTTCACAGATCTGGGAGGGGTCGGCGTGAACATGGACATGCCCCGTATCGTGCCGGTCGACGTGCCCGGTCCCGATCCCGTCGATCTGCCCGGCCTGATCCGGCAGCACGGCGCCGCCCGGCCGGACCATCCTGCCATCGTGACGGGCGAGGCCGTCACGACATGGGGCGGACTGGCCGCGGCGATGGACCGTGTGGCGGCGCACCTGATCCGCCTCGGCCTGCGTCACAACGACGTCGTGGCCAGCCTCGGCGGCGTCACGCCGCAGCATCTGACGCTCTACCTCGGCACGCTGGCGGCGGGGGGCACCTTTGCGCCGCTGATGATTTCGGCCACGCCGCAGATCGTGGCGGGGCTGGTCGCGAACTGCGATGCGCGCCTGATCTTCGCCGACGCCGCCGGGCAGGCGGCGCTGGGCGATCTGACGGCGCAGCCGCTGGACGACCTGCTGCGCGACAGCGCCGATGCCACCGGCCCGCTGCCCGTCATCGCGCCGACCGACGGCTTCGACATCATCTACAGCTCCGGCACCACCGGCGCGCCCAAGGGCATCATGCACGACCACCGCTTTCGCGGGCGGCAGCGGGCGCGGATGGCGGGTTTCGGCTTCGACGCTGCGATGCGGCTGCTGGTCTCGACCCCGGTCTATTCCAACACCACGCTGGCGGCCCTGCTGCCCATGCTGGCGGCGGGCGGCACCGCCGTCCTGATGCCAAAGTTCGATGCGGGCGGCTGGCTGGCACTGGCCGCGCGGCATCGCATCACCCACGCCATGTGCGTCCCCGTGCAATGGCGCCGCCTGCTAGCTCACCCGGATTTCGACGCCACGGACCTGAGCCATTTCGTCACCAAGCTGTCCACCAGCGCGCCCCTGACGCCGGACCTGTCGCGCGACCTGTTGGCGCGGTTTCCGGGGCGCATGGTCAACATCTACGGCATGACCGAGGGCGGCGTCGGCTGCCTGATGGACCTGACCGCCCATCCCGACCGGCTCGATACCGTGGGGCAGGTGGTGGCGGGCGGCAACCTGATGACCCTCGGCCCCGACGACACCCCCCTGCCGCAGGGCGAGGTGGGAGAGATCGTCGGCCGCTCCGTCACCATGATGACCGGCTACTGCAACGCGCCGGAGCTGACGCGCAAGGCGCTGTGGACCGACCCCGACGGCGTGCACTGGATGCGATCCGGCGACATGGGGCGCGTCGACGCGGACGGCTTCCTGCACGTCATGGACCGCACCAAGGACATGATCAACTCCGGCGGCTTCAATATCTTCGCCGTCGATCTGGAAAACGCCCTGCTGACCCACCCGGCGGTGGCAGAGGCCGCGGTGATCGCCGTGCCCAGCCCCGAATGGGGCGAAACGCCGCTCGCCTACGTTACCCTGCGTGCAGAGGCGGACCCAGAGGCGCTGCGCACCCATGCCAACGCCCGCCTCGGCAAGACCCAGCGCATCAGCCGCGTGATCGTCACCGACGCCCTGCCGCGCAGCGAGATCGGCAAGGTCCTCAAGCGCGATCTGCGCGCCCCCCACTGGCCCAAGGAGAAGACATGACCCCCGACACCCACTTCCGCGAGGGCCTTGCCGCCGGAGAGATCCGCCTGCAGCGCTGCGCCACCTGCGGCACGCACATCTTCTTTCCCCGCGTCCTCTGCCCCGCCTGCCACGGCACCGACCTACACTGGATCGCCGCGTCCGGCGCGGGAGAGGTCTATACCTTCACCACCGTTCGCAACCGTCCCGAAAAGGGCGGCGACTACAACGTCGCGATGGTGGAACTGGCCGAAGGCGTGCGGATGATGACCCGCGTCGACGGCGACCCGCATGAGGTGCGCGTCGGCATGCCCGTCACCGCCTACGTGGGTCAGATCGACGGCGCCCCCGCCGTGCTGTGTCGCCGGGCGGAGGGTTGAGCATGGATCACGCGTTGCGCGGCAAGTCGGCCATCGTGGGCCTTGGCGTCGCCGGTCTGGGCGAGGCACCCGGTTCCAACAGCTGGGACATCATGGCGCAATCGGCGCAGGCGGCGCTGGCCGACGCCGGGCTGAAGATGAAGGACGTGGACGGCCTGTTCTGCGCCATGATGGAGGATTCGATGCCGGTCCTGATGGCCGCCGAATACCTTGGCATCCGACCCCGCCACGTCGACGGCACGCTGACGGGGGGATCGTCCTTCGTGAACTATCTGGCGAGCGCGACCGCCGCCCTCGACGCGGGCCTCTGCGACGTGGCGCTGGTCTGCTACGGCAGCAATCAGCGCACCGCCTCGGGCCGTCTGGTCACCGCCTCGCGCCTGCCGCCCTACGAGGCGCCCTACAAGCCGCGTTATCCGGTCTCGGGCTACGCCATGGCGGCGCAGCGGCACATGCATCAATACGGCACCACGCGAGAGCAACTGGCCGACGTCGCCGTCGCCGCCCGCGCCTGGGCCAGCCACAATCCGCAGGCCTTCACCCGCGACCCGATCACGCGGGACGACGTGCTGGCGGCGCGGATGATCAGCGATCCCTTGGGCAAGCTCGACTGCTGCCTCGTCACCGACGGCGGCGGCGCGCTGGTGCTGACCCGCGCCGACCGGGCGAAGGACCACGCGCAAAAGCCGGTCTACGTGCTGGGGGCGGCGGCGGAATCGACGCACCGGCAGATCAGCCAGATGCCTGACTTCACCGTCACCGCGGCCCGCGAAAGCGGCAAGCGCGCCTTTGCCATGGCGGGAGTGACCCCGTCGGACATCGACGTCCTGCAACTCTACGACGCCTTCACCATCAACATCATCCTGTTCCTGGAGGATCTGGGCTATTGCGCCAAGGGCGAGGGCGGTGCCTTCGTCGCGGACGGGCGGATCGCGCCGGGCGGGTCGCTGCCGGTGAACACCTACGGCGGCGGGCTGTCCTGCACCCATCCCGGCATGCTAGGCATCTTCACCATCATCGAGGCGGCGCACCAGATCCGCGGCACCGCGCCGGGGCTGCAGCTCGACGGCGTCGACCTCGCGCTGGCGCACGGCAACGGCGGCGTGCTGTCCAGCCAGGTGACCGCGATCCTGGGATCGGAGGCGACCCTGTGACCTTCGACGCCCCCCGCTTCATCCGCGACGTGTTCCAGCCGGAAAGTTTCGCCATCATCGGCGCCTCCGACGATCCGACGCGGATCGGGGGGCGGCCGCTGGCCTATACCCGCGAACGGTTCGCCGGCCCGATCTATCCGGTCAATCCGACGCGAGAGACCGTGCAGGGCCTGCCCGCCTACGCCAGCCTCGCGGACATCCCCGGCCCGGTCGATTTCGTCCTGATCGCGGTGCCCGCGGCGCGGGTCGAACATGCGGTGCGCGACTGCGCCGCCAAGGGCGTGCGCTGCTGCCTGATCTTCAGTTCGGGCTTTGCCGAGGTGGGCGACATGGCCGCGCAAGCGCGCCTGCTGGACATCGCGCGCCCCGCCGGCCTGCGCATCCTCGGGCCGAACTGCCTCGGGCTCTTCGACGCCGCGCACGGCTTCTTTCCGACCTTCACCGCGACCCTCGACCGGGGTCTGCCCGATGGCGGTCACGTCGGCGTCGTCTGCCAGTCGGGCGCCTACGGCAGCCACATCGCCTATCTCAACCGGTTGCGCGGCATGGGGGTGGGGCGGATGCTGACGACCGGCAACGAAAGCGACATCTCGGTCGCCGAAGGCATCCACGCGCTGGCCCACGACGAGGCCACGGGCTGCATCCTGGCCTACGCCGAAGGCGTCCGCGACGGTCCTGCATTCCGCGAGGCACTGGAGGCGGCGCGGCAGAACCGCAAGCCCGTCGCCATCATGAAGGTCGGCCGGTCAGAGATCGGTGCCGCGGCGGCCGCGTCCCACACCGCTTCGCTGGCCGGAGAGGACGCCGTCTTCGACGCGATCCTGCGCCAGCACGGCGCCTTTCGCGCCCGCACGACCGACGACCTGATCGACATCGCCGTGGCGACGCGACCCCGGATCTATCCCACGGGCAGGCGGCTGGGGATCGTCACGATCTCCGGCGGCGCCGGTGTGCTGATGGCCGATGCCGCCGCCGATCACGGGATGGCGGTGCCGCCGATGCCGCAGGCGGCACAGGACGCGCTGCGCGCCGCATTGCCCTTCGCCACGCCGGTCAACCCGGTAGACGTGACGGCGCAGGTCTTCAACGACCTGCCTTTGATCCGCACCAACATGGACCTGATGCTGGGGCAGGGCGGTTACGACAGCATCGTCGCCTTCTTCACCTCGCTCGCCGGATCGCCCAGCCTGTCCGGCCCCCTGCGCGATGCCCTCGCCGGATCGCTGCAGGACCATCCAGAGGCGCTGATCGCCCTGTCGATCATCGCCCCGCCCGCCGTGGTGGCGGATTACGAGTCCGCGGGCTTCATCGTCTTCGAGGACCCCAGCCGCGCCGTCGCGGCCCTCGCCGCCCTGTCGGATTTCGGTGCCGCCTTCGCCCGACCGCCCCTGACCGCTGACGTCCCCGCCGCAGCCGACCGCCTGCCGCCCGGCGCCCTGAGCGAACACGCGGCCAAGGCGGTGCTCTCTGCCGCGGGCCTGCCGGTCCTGCCCGAGGCGCTGGCCCCCGACGCCACCGCCGCCGTCGCGGCGGCGGAGGGGATGGGATATCCGGTGGTGCTCAAGGTCGTCTCGGCGCAGATCACCCACAAGACAGAGATCGGCGGCGTCGCCCTGAACCTCGGTGACGCGGAAGCGGTCGCCATGGCGGCCGACGGCATCCTGTCGCGCGCCCGCGCGGCCCACCCGGACGCCGACATCGACGGCCTGCTGGTCGCCCCCATGGCCCCCGCCGGAGTCGAGATGATCCTTGGCATCCAGCGCGACCCGGTCTTCGGGCCCGTGGTGATGTGCGGCCTTGGCGGCATCTTTGCCGAGGTGCTGCGCGACGTGACCTTCCGTGCCGCCCCCTTCGATCTGGCGGAGGCGCAGCGGATGATCGGCGAACTGAAGGGGCAGGCGGTGCTGGACGGCGTGCGCGGCCGCCCCGGCGGCGACCGGGCGGCACTGGCGCAGGCGCTGGTCGCCCTGTCGCGCTTTGCCGCCGCCCACGCAGAGGATCTGGAGACCTGCGACATCAATCCCTTCGTGCTGCATGACAGCGGCGGCGTCGCGCTCGACGCGGTAATCCTCGGCGCGGGGTAAGGGGGCGGCACGCCTTCCGCGGAAGAGTCTATCGGGTCAGATGAAGGGGATCGCGCTTCACGGGTGCGGGTCCGCGGGTGGCGGGTCTGGGGACGCCTCCCGCGGGGGAGTATTTGGGAAAAAGCGAGGACCGGCTCAGGTCGCGGCCGCGGCGGCGCCGGCGGCGAGCATCGCGTCGATCTGTGCGTCGGTGTAGCCGTGTTCCGTGAGTACGGCGTGGGTGTCCTGTCCGAAACGGGGCGGCGTCCGGTCGAACCGGGCGGGGGTGCGCGACAGCTTGACCGGGTTGCCGGCACCGCGATAGTCGCCGATCTCGACCAGCATGTCCCGGTGCAGGGTATGGGCGGCGGTAAAGACGTCGGCCACGGTGTTCACGCGGCCCGCCGGCACCCCCGCCTCCATCAGCTGCCGGGTGATCGCATGGGCATCGTGGGGCGCGAGCAGCGCCACGAGGCGTGCGCGCATGGCGTCGATATTGGCGAGCCGGTCGGCGTTGGTGGCATAGGTGGGATCGGCCGCGAAGCCGGGATCGCCGAGGATGGCGCAGAGCTTGCGCCACTGCCCGTCGTTGCCGCAGCCGATGAAGATCTTGTCCGCGCCGCAGTCGAACATGTCGTAGGGCACCACGTTGGCGTGCTGGTTGCCGGACCGGCCCGCGACGGTGCCGGACAGGAAGTAGTTGGCGGAATGGGGGAACAGCAGGCTGCAGGCCACGTCGTAGAGGCTCGCCTCGACGAACTGGCCGCGGCCGGAGGTCTGCCGCTCGAAGGCGGCGGCCATGATGCCGAAGGCGAGGCTCATGCCCGTGGCGATGTCGACCAGCGGCACGCCCATGCGCAGGGGGCCGTCGCCGCGGGCGCCGTTCACGCTCATCAGGCCCGCCTGCGCCTGCACGATGGCGTCATAGCCCGGCAACCCGCCCAGCGGCCCGTCGGCGCCGAAGCCCGACAGGCGCGCATGGATCAGGCGGGGATAGCGTTGCGACAGGGTGTCGTAGCCGATCCCCCACTTTTCCAGCGTGCCGGTCTTGAAGTTCTCGATCAGCACGTCGGCCTCGGCCAGCAGGCGGTGCAGGACTGCGCGGCCGTCTTCCTGCGCGAGGTCGAGGGCGATGCCGCGCTTCGACCGGTTCACGCCGATGAAATAGCTCGACGCGCCGTCCTTGAACGGCGGGCCCCAGCCGCGGGTCTCGTCGCCCTGCGGCGGCTCGATCTTGATGACCTCCGCCCCGTGGTCGCCCAGCCACTGGCTGCAGAACGGGCCGCCCAGCACCCGCGTGCAGTCGATCACCTTCAGTCCCGAAAGGGCCGCCCCCGGCCGTGTCGCCATCGTCATCGTCATCTCCCCGATTGACCCGCAGCGGGTGCGACCGTAAGGTCGGATCATCTGCGAAACTGAATTTCATTTTTGCAGATCGCGTCGGGATCGTGAAGCCTGTTTCGCGCGGCAGGGCCTTGGGAGGGGTGACAGATGACGGATATCCGCAAGCCGGAGGCGCTGGGCCGCCTCGACGGTGTGCTGCTGCGGCTGATCGACGGGATCAGCGCCGCGCTGATGATCGTGGCGGGCATCGCGCTGATGCTGATGATGGTGCATGTCACCGTCGATGTCGTGGGCAAGTTCGTGTTCCACCGCCCGGTGCCGATGACGCTGGAGATGGTGTCGAACTACTACATGGTCGCCGTCGTCTTCCTGCCCTTCGCCGCGGTCGAGCGGATGAACGGCAACATCCATGTCGAGCTGATCTATGGCCTTTTGCCGCGGATCGCCCGGCGTCTGCTGGATCTCGTCAGCTACGTGCTGTTCGCCGCCCTCCTTTACCTGCTGACCACCAGCAGCTGGGCCGTGGCGCTGAAGAAATACGCGGTGGGCGAGTTCATCATGGGCAGCTACGCGGTGCCGATCTGGCCTTCGCGGTTCCTGCTGCCGGTGGGCACGGCGCTGGCGCTGGCGCTGGTGGTGGTCCGCATCGGGCGCACCCTGCTGCTGCTGGGCCGCCCCGACCTCGACCGGATCGACGACATGCCGAGCGGCCCCGCCGATCCGGTCGGAGGAACCAACGTATGATGGACCTGTCACGCGAGGCCGTGGGCTTCATCGGCATCTTCGTCCTGCTGGCGATGATCTTTCTGCGGGTCCCCGTGGGCGTGGCGCTGGCCAGCGTCTCGGTCGGGGGCATCTTCATCATCATGGGCGAGCGTCCGGCGATCGGGATGCTGTCGTCGATCCCCTACGACTTCACCGCCCACTGGACGTTGTCGAGCATCCCGATGTTCCTGTTCATGGGCTACCTGTGCTATCACGCGGGGCTGACGACGGGGCTGTTCCGGCTGGCGCGGCTTTGGCTGTCGTGGATGCCGGGGGGGTTGTCGGTCGCCTCGATCCAGGGCTCGGCGCTCTTTGCCGCCGTCACGGGATCGTCGCTGGCGTGTACCGCCGCCATGGGCCGCATCGCCGTGCCCGAGATGCTGAAGGCCGGCTACGACAAGGGCCTCGCCACCGGGACCGTCGCCGCGGCCGGCACCATCGGTTCGATGATCCCGCCGTCGATCCTGCTGATCATCTACGGCATCTTCGTGGAACAGAGCATCGCGGCCCTGTTCATCGGGGCGCTGATCCCCGGCATCCTGACGGCGATCCTCTATTCCGTCATGGTCGTGGTGCGCTGCTGGCTGAAACCGTCGCTGGCGCCCCGCGTCCACGAGGAGGTGACATGGGGCCAGCGCTTTGCCGCCTTCGGCGACACATGGCCCGTCATCGTGCTGGTCGTCGGCGTCTTCGGCGGCCTGTTCAGCGGCGTATTCACCCCGACAGAGGCCGGGTCCGTCGGTGCCGCGCTGGCCTTCCTGATCGGTCTGGTCAAGCGCGCCCTGTCGTGGCCCGTGCTGAAAGAGGCGATCGGGGAAACCCTGCGCACCACCGCGTCGATCTTTCTGATCGCCATCGGCGCGCAGCTGCTGACCCGGTTCTTCGCGCTGGCGGGGACGACGCAGATCATCGCGGACTGGATCGGCAATCCGGAGTATTCGCAGCTTCAGGTGATCCTGATCATCAGCGTCATCCTGATCCTGCTGGGCATGCTGCTCGATCCCATCGGGATCATGCTGCTGACCATTCCGATCCTGCTGCCGGTGCTGGAAGCGCGCGACATCAACCTGATCTGGTTCGGCGTGCTGATGGCCAAGTTCCTCGAGATCGGGTTCATCACCCCGCCTGTCGGCCTCAACGTCTTCGTGGTGAAGGGGATCGTGGGCGACCTCGTGCCGATCCACAAGATCTTCACCGGGATCGCGTGGTTCGTGGTGATGGACGTCTTCCTGATCGCGGCGCTCATCGCGTTTCCGCAGATCATCCTCTGGCTGCCGGGGCTGTAACCGATGCTGATTGAAACCGAACGGGACGGCCGCACCGTCGTCGTGACCCTGAACGATCCGGACCGGCGCAACGCCCTGTCGCCCGACATGCGGGCGCAAATGGTCGAGGCGCTCGACCCCGTCATGCTGGACCGCGAGGTGCGGGCCGTCGTGCTGGTGGGGCAGGGGGATCACTTCTGCGCCGGCGGCGACCTGAAGTCGATGAAATCCGGCGATCCGATCTATGCCCGCACCCGGATGATGATCACCGCCCGGCTGGTGCGCCTGCTGGCCGCCGGTCCGGTGCCGGTCGTCGCCGCGGTCGAGGGGGCGGCCTTCGGCGCGGGCCTGTCGCTGGCGGCGTTGGCGGACGTGAACGTGGTCAGCTCCACCGCGACCTTCGGCGCGGTCTTCGGCAAGGTTGGGCTGATGGCCGATGTCGGCCTGCTCTGGGCGCTGCCGAACCGGATCGGCCCGGCGCGGGCCAAGCGGTTCCTGCTGCAGAACACCGTGGTCAAGGCAGAGGCGGCGCCGGACGGCCTTGTCGACCACCTCTGCGATCCGGGGCAGGCGCTGGACCGGGCCATGCAGATCGCCGCGGCCTTCGCCGATCAGGCGCCGTTGCCGCTGGCCGCCACGAAATCGGCCTTTGCCCAGATGGCCGACTTCGACCGCGCCCTGGCGCTGGAGGCGGACCTGCAGGGCTTCCTCATGGCCTCCGCCGACCACGCCGAAGGGCGGGCCGCGTTCTTCGACAAGCGCGACCCGGTGTTCAAGGGCGCCTAGCGGCGTTGGTCGAACCGGCGGCCCACCAGCGTCGCCGCGATGTTGATCTTCTGGATGTCGATGGCACCGCCGGCGATGCCCCAGCCCCAGGCGTCGCGGAACCGCTGCTCCATGCCATAGGCGCTGTGATAGCCGTAGCCGCCCATCACCTGCACCCCGTGGCCCGCGACCTCGCGCACCATTTCGTTGGCAAAGCATTTGGCAAGGCTCGCGTCCATGACCGACGGAAAGCCGTCGACGCCCGCCACAGCGCGGTGGATCAGCAGGCGTGCCGCCTCGCACCGCAACTGCATGTCCGCCAGCTTCATCTGCACCGCCTGAAAGTCGACCAGCGGCTTGCCGAAGGCCTGCCGCTCTCCGGTGTAGTCCAGCGCCTGATCCAGCGCGCCCGCCGCCAGCCCCAGCGACATCGTCGCATTGCCGCAGCGTTCAAGATTGAAGGCCCCCATCAGGTCGCCAAAGCCGCCGGCGGGCACCAGCACGTTGTCCGCCGGCAGGCGCACGTCGTCGAAGTGCATGTCGGCGGACGGAATCCCGCGGAAGCCCATCAGCGTCTCGGGCTCGCCGAAGGTAAAGCCGGGGGTGTCCTTTTCCACGAAGACGGCGCCGATGCCGCGCGCGCCCGGCGCGTCGGACATCCGGCAGAACACGACATAGGCCCCCGAATGGCCCGCCCCGGAACACCACCGCTTCGTGCCGTTCAGCGTGACCGTATCGCCCTCCACCACCGCGCGGGTGCGCAGGTCGGTCAGCGCGGTGCCGGCGTCCGGCTCCGACATGGAAATCGCGACCAGCACCCGCCCCTCGACCGACGCGCGCACAACACGGTCGGCCAGTGCCTGCGGTCCGTGCTTCTGCACGATCCGCACCGGCCCGACAGAGGCTTCGAAGACCGGGAACGCCACCGCGCTGGAAATCTTGGCGAACTCCTCCAGCACGATCAGCGCATCGAGGTGCGTCAGGCCAAGGCCGCCGAACGATTCGGGCGTGTTGATCCCCAGAAACCCCATCTCCGCATAGGCCTGCAGCATGTCGTGGGGCACGGGCGTATTCGTTGCCTCGCAGTGCTGCGCCACCTTCGGCAATTCGCGCCGGGCAAAGCTGCGCGCGCTCTCCTGCAGCGCCCGCTGGTCGTCCGATAGGCTGAAATCCACGTCTCGTCTCCACCACTTGATTAATTCTTCTGGACATTGAACACCGCCCCCGCCCAAAATGAAACTGTGTTTCGCAAATTCGCGTGGCGGTCATCGCCAAAACTCTGGGAGGAGACAGACATGAAATTCACGAGCATCGTGGCCGCAGCCATCGTCCTTGGCACGGCCGTGCAGGCGCAGGACATGACCATCAGCCAGTGGACCGGGCCCAAGCATCCGGTCGCCGTGGGCTACGCCCCCTTCATCGCCAAGCTGACCGAAAACGGATTCAACGTGCAGCAGTTCGAAGGCGGCGCGCTGCTGGGTGCCACCCCCGCACTGGCGGGCATCGGCGACGGCATCGCCGACATGGGCATGCTGGCGATGACCTATTTCCCCGCGGAATTCCCCAACGCGCAGCTGGTGGCCGACATGGGCCTGGCCACGCCGAACAACCTCGCCGCCATGGGGGCGGCCATCGAATACAACCTGCTGGACTGCCCGGAGTGTCTTGACGAATACAAGGCGCAGAACGTCATCTACCTCGGCACCTATTCCACCGCGCCCTACACGATCATCTCGAACGTGCCGATCCGCGAAACCGCCGACCTGTCGGGCAAGAAGGTCCGCGTGCCGGGCAGCCTGTGGTCGCGTTGGGCGCAGAAGGTCGGCGCGATCGAGGTCAACGTCCCCAGCTCCGAAATGTTCGAGGGGCTGGACAAGGGCGCGCTCGACGTCGCCATTCAGGCCCCCGGTGCGCTGCAGTCCTATCAGCTGTGGGACGCGGCCAAGTTCGTGACCACGCTGAACCTCGGCACCTACCATTCGCTGTCCCTGATGACGACGAACCGCGACTGGTGGGCCGGGCTGACCGACGAACAGCGCCAGTTGATCAAGGATCAGGCGGCACAGGTCGCCGTCGACGCGACGATCGCCTACACCGAGGCGGATACAGAGGCGCTGGCGCAGGTCGATGAACACGGGGTGGAGGTGATCGAACCCACCGCCGCGATGAACGCCGACAAGGACGCCTTCGTGGCCGAAGACCTGCCGATCATCGTCAGCAACGCCGAAAGCGCCTATGGCGTGACCGACGCGCAGGCCAAGGTCGACACGCTGCAGGGCCTGATCGACAAGTGGTCCGGCATCGTCGAGGAGACCGGCGGCGACCGCGACGCGATGATCGAGCGCCTGAACACGGAAGTCTTCGACAAGCTGCCCGCCGACTACGGCATGAACTGATCCGCCGCCCCCGGCCGTCCGCGCCGGGGATATCTGCACCTTGCAGGCGGCCCGACCGGGCCGCCTGTGTCATGTCAGGGGACCGGCCCCGCGCGTCACGCCGCGTCGATGTCCCGACCCGCACCCTGCGGCGCCAGCCGCAGACGTTGCCCGCCCAGATCGCGAAACGCCCGCTGGCGGCAGCTCAGCACGATGATCTGCAGGTCGCCCGCCTGCCGGTGCAGCGCGTCGAACATGCGTTCGATCCGGTCATCGTCCGTAAACACCAGCGCGTCGTCCAGCAGCACCGGCGCGTGCCGCCCGTCCCGCGCCAGCATCCGCGCAAAGGCCAGCCGCACCAGCAGGGCGATCTGCTCCTGCGTGCCGCCCGACAGGATATCCAGCGGTTCGGTCTGCCCGTTGCGGATCAGCGATTCGGGCAGCAGCGTGTCCTGCGTCCACGTCAGCTCCGCCTCCGGCCACAGCAGGTGCAGCAGCGGCTTCAGCTCTGCCGCGACGGGGGCAAAGTATTTCTCGCGCGCGGCGACGCGCGCCGCGGTCAGCGCCGCCTCCAGCCGCTGCAGCACCGCGACCTCGTGGGTATAGCGGGCCAGCACCGCCTCGGCGGCGGTCAGCGCCTGTCCGGTCTCCGCCAGCCGCTCCTCCACCGCGTCGCCGGACCCGCTGGCGATGCGTTCGTCCAGCCGCGCGATCTCCGGCCGCAGGCGTGCGATCTCGGCCCCGGCGGCGTCCTCCACCGACCGGGCCCGGGCCAGTGCAGCGGTGGCGGCGGCAAGGTCCGGCGCCTGCCGGCCCTGCTCCGCATGCAGCGCCTCGGCCGCATCCAGCGCCGCGTTCGCCTCCGTCACCTCCGCGGTCAGCTGCGGCAGCGTCGCGTCGCCGAAGCCCGCCAGCCCGGCCGTCGCCCGGTCCAGCCGGTCCCCCGCGGCAACCGCCTCCGCCTCGGCCTTCGCCATGGCCTCGCGGGCCCGCGACAGGGCCTCCGCCGCGGCGCGCTGCGCCTCCTGCGCCGCCGATCCCGCCGCGCGCGCCTGTTGCAGGGCGACCTCCACCTCCGACGGGTCAAGCACCTCTTCCGCCGCGGCGGGCAGGGGGATGGCCGCCAGCGCTTCCCGCAGGCGGTCGATGCCTTGGGGGGCCAGCGCGTCCAGTTTGGCCCGGGCCTGATCGACCAGTCCGGCGGCCTGCGCCCGCGCCTCTGCCGCGCGATGGGCCGCGGCGACGTCGGGCAGGTCGTGGGCGGCCAGTGCATGGGCCAGCGCCCGTTCTGCCTGTTCCACGCCATCGCCCTCGGCGGCACCGGCGCCGGGCCTGACCGCGATCCGGCCCAGACCCGCGACCGACAGCACGGCCCCCCGCGGCACCGGATAGGCGGTGCCATCGTCCAGCGAAACGCCATCCATCCGCACCCGGTCGTGGGGCGCGGCGTCGTAGGTGACGACGACCTGCATCGCCATCGCGTCGCGGGTGGCGCGGGCGGTCGCCAGCGCCGTCGCCAGCCGGTCGAGGGTCTGCAGCGCCGGCCGGTCCGGTCCGGTCTGCGCGGCGGCGGCCTGCGCCTCGATCACGTCGCGCGCGGCCTCGGCCTCGGCGATGCGCTGCGACAGCTCCGCCCGGCGGGCGGCGCCGTCACGCGCGGCACGCTGCCGCGCGACGCGCAGTTGCGCCGCCTCCGCCGCCGTCAGCGTGGCCCGGGTCCGGTCCAGCGCTGCCTCTGCCCCTTCCAGCCCCTCGCGCGCCACGTCGAGCGCCGCCTTGGCCTGCGCGCGGGCCGTCGCCGCCGCCCTGCTTTGTCCATCGGCCGCGTCGCGTTCCGACAGCGCCCGCTGCAGCGCATCGCGCCGCGACAGGGCGGCGGTCATCGCCAGCCGCGCGGCGGTGACGCGGCGCGCCGCGGCCTCGACCTGCTCGGCATGGCGTTCGGCGGTGCGGTGCGCCTGCGTCGCGGCCTCCAGCCGCGCGCGGCGGCTGGCTGCGGCCTCCGCGTCCTCGACCTCTGCCAGCGCCCGCCGCTTCTGCTTGCGGTCGTCCAGCGCCGTGTGCAACGCCGTGGCCGTGGCGCTCAGCTCGCTCTGTTGCGCCCGCAGCCGGTCCACCTCGTCAGAGGCCGTCCGCCACGGCCCGCCCGCCTTCTTCTGCCCGGTACCGGTCGCAAGCCGCGCCAGTTCCTCCTTGCAGCGGGCCAGCGCCGCATCCATGCGCCGCCCGCCGGTCATCGCCTCGACCTCTTCCGACACCGAGGACATGAGATCGCGCCGCGCCTCCAGCGCCGCGCTGTTTTCCCTGGCCGATCCGTCCGCCAGCCCGGTCAGGCCCTGCCGTACCCACAGCAGCCCCGATGGCCCGCCAGAGCCGCCGCCGACCAGTGCCGCGATCCACGCCTCCGCCGCGTCGGCCTGCGCCACCAGCGTGTCGCCGCGATGCACCGTGGCGCTCGCGCGAGAGGTCCAGCGCTTTGCAATGACGAAGCGCCCCTCGGGCGTCTCGACCTCGACCGTCACCTCCGGCGCGCCGCCCGCATGGGGCTTCAGCGCCTTGATCTCCTTGTCGTTCGCACCGTGCGCTTTGAAAAACACGGCGTGGATCGCGTCGAAAAGCGTCGACTTGCCGTGTTCGTTCGGCTCGCTCAGGACGTTCAGGCCGTCGCCGATGCCGTCAACGCCGGTGGGCACGGTGAAACGTCGCACGTTGTTGAGGGTGATCGCGCGCAGCCTCATAACTCGTCCTCCTTCACGATGGCATAGAGCCGGGCCAGCGCGTCCGCCGCCACGTCGCGCGCCTCCTGCGGCAGGGCCGCGTCCTCTGCCGCGTCCTTCAGGCTGTCGGCGGCCAGACGCAGCGCGCCGCCGCGGTCGATCTCGTCAAGGTCGGCCACGTCGTATTGCGTCCGCAAGGCCGCGGTCTGCAGCTCGAAATGTGCGAAGTCCGGCCCCGCCCGGTCGGCGGCCCGGCGCAGCGCCACCTGCGCCGGCAGGCCCGCCCGGCCCGTGGCGTGAACCCGCAGCAACAGATCGCGCCGTCCCGCAGCGGGCAGCAGGTCCGCCAGCGTCGGGCCGGCCTCGGTTCCGGGTGTCATGTCCAGCGTCAGCTCCTGCCAGAGGAAAGCGCCGGTCGCGATCTCCTCCACCACCGGGGCGGCGCCGGGACCGTCCAGCGTCACCGCAAGGCAGACGCCGCGCTGGCCGTGCTTGAACCGGTCCTGTTCGGGACTGCCGGAATACTGCACCCGCGGCCCGATCGCCACGCGGCCATGCCAGTCGCCCAGTGCAAGGTAATCCAGCCGCGCACTGCGGTCGCGGTCGGGCGGAATGTTGGCCCCCGCGTCGGTAAAGTCGGTGACGCCGCCATGCGCCAGCCCGATCCGCAGGGTGCCCTCCTCCGACGGCATGGTGGTCAGCGGCTCCGTCGGATCGACGCCGGAGGATCGCCAGACCACCGGGCAGGGCAGCAGTGTCGCCACGGGCGACAAGGCGATCGCGTTGTAGGCGGCAATGCCTGTCACGTTGTCGGGGGCGTCGTGGCGGATCATGTCCCACAGCGGCTCGCCCTCGCGCAGGTTGTCGTGATTGCCGGGCAGCAGCCACCAGCGGATCGTCCGGTCCTCCGCCATCGCGGCCAGCGCCTGCCGCACGACGCCCGGCGACGGGGTGGGCGTGTCGAAGGTATCGCCGGCGACCAGCACGTCGGTTGCCCCATGATCCCGCGCCGCCGCCGCGATCCGCCCGATCGCACCGTGCCGCGCCTCTCTCAGGCGGCCACGGATGCTGCCGTCGGCGGGTTCGGGAATGTGCGCGAACCGGGTGCCAAGATGCAGGTCGGAGGTATGGATGAAACGGAACGGCATGAATGTCTCCTCTCAAATCGCGGATCGGTCAGCGCCACCGTCAGGGGCTCTGCCTGCCGTGCAGTCTGGCGCACCGGCATGACAGTCCCCGTCGCGCCCCGCGCTTCGCCGCGCGCCATCCGTCCGATTTTCGCGAACGGACCCGGAACATTCAAGGCGGAATGCCATGATTGCGGTTTCAAGGAGGCGCCGGGACGATACCGGCCGGTCATGGGGGAGGAGACTGTGGAGGCGAGTACCGGAATCGAACCGGTCTACACGGATTTGCAATCCGCTGCGTAACCTCTCCGCCAACTCGCCTCGATCCTTACGGATAAGGGCTTTTGGCATAGGGCCTGACGGGGCGCAAGAGGGGCGGCACACATCGCGACATACATTCATCTGTCCGACCCTGTTTGTGCCGCACCGGTGCATGGCGCGTCCGAGGCCCGGATCGCAAGATCGGGACCCGGTGCACTCACGCCTCACCTGCTACGGCACGCCGACATCCAGATAGGTGAGCCCTGTCGCAACGACGGCCCATGACCGCTGCTACGCGGCCTGCGAGTTGGCTTTGCCGATCTGCAGGGGCAGTGAGACCGTAAACGTCGCGCCTTCGCCCTTGCGGCTGCTGACGGCGATCGTGCCGTCCAGCCGTTCGACGGTCCGCTTGACGATCGTCATGCCAAGCCCGGTGCCGCCGTAACTGCGGGCGGTGCCGGGATCCGCCTGCTCGAACTCCTCGAAGATGCGGGCGTGATCGACCGGCGCGATGCCGATCCCGGTATCGCGCACCGCGATCACGATCTGGCCGTAGGAGTCCTGCGCCAGCCGTACGCTGACATATCCGGACCCGGTGAACTTGACCGCATTGCCCACCAGATTCTGCAGGATGGTCGTCAGCGCCCGCGGGTCGACCAGATAGCTGTTTCGTCCGAGCTGGTTATCAACCTTCAGCGCGACGGACTTCGATGCCGCAAGGTCGGAAAATTCGGCCACTGCCTGATCGACGAGATCGACGAGACAGGTGTCCTCTGACACGACCCGTTCGAAACCCGCGTCGATCCTGCCCACATCTAGGACGTCGCCCACGAAATCCATGAGCTTGTCCGCCGACCGGGTCAGGATGGCTTTCAGGCGCGCGGACTGCTCTTCGGTCTTCGTCTGGTTCAGCATCTTGATCGACGCGATGATTCCGGTCAGTGGCGTCCTGATCTCATGGCTGATGTGCGCGATGTAGCTGCTGCGACTGACCACGAGGTTTTCCAGCTGCGCACGAGTCCTGGATTCCTCCAGCGCCAAAGTGCGCGCCTTGACCACATCGTCGACGCAGCGGGCCAGCTTTTCCAGCACGTCGATGTCGCGCGCGGACCACACCCTTGGTTCGGTCGTCATGCAACAGAGGGACCCGATGACCCGGCCTGTCGTCGTGTGAATTGGGCTGCCGATATAGGACCGCAGATTGCGGCCTTTCAGTAGGCCGATGTCCCGGGTTCGCGGATCCGTTTGCAGGTCGGAAATCGCGACCGTTTCGCGGGTCGCGAGGACGTGCTGACAGATCGAATCGTCCAGACGGATTTCACAGTGGTCCATCGGGTCGAAAAGAGATCCCGCCGATGCGGCGATCAACTGTCGCCCTTCTTCTACTTCAAGTACGGAAAGGTGAGAATTCTGCGCATCCAGAACCCTGCCTGCCAGTTTGACGATGTTAAGAATGCTATCGTCGACACCATGATGCAGAAGGCCAAGCGCTTCAAAAGTATAAGCCTTCGGCAAGATAGGACCCCTTCCGCGCTGACGCGCTGTCTTTACAGGTGTACGACCATTGGTTGTGGAATGAGGCGAATATGTGGCGGGCCGTAGCGTCAAGAAGCGAATTCAGCACAGATATACTCGACATGATCGGTCTTGGGTCACCGTCGTTCCGCCGATGCCCGGCGATCCGTTCACACGGGTGGCGGTGCGACGAGACGGATGATTTGTGCGGTCACCCGTGTCAGTCGGGGGGGTCTGGATGGCCTAGAGGCCCGATGCCTCCGCTTCGCGCACGGCGGCCTCTGCCATGGCGCGGATCGCGGTGTAGGAGGAGGCGGCGGCGATGAAGCGGCCGTTGTGGCAGAACTTGGCGCCGGGGATGCCGCTGGCCTGTTCAAGCGCGGCACCGGTCAGCCCGGCCCATGCGGCGGGCAGGTCGGCACGCAGGTCGAAGCCGTCGGCGTGGGTCTGGATGCCGCCGAGGGTCCAGTCGCCCTCGCCGCGGGGCGTGATGACGAAGAGCAGCCGGTCGGCCCCCGCGCGCACCACGGCAGGACGGAAGGGCATGCCCATCGGCAGTTCGAGGATCCGGCCGTCACCCGCGGCCGCGATCGCCGCCATGACCATGCCGTCCGCGCGCAGGCTGGCGGCGCTGCGGGCGATGCGGGCTTCGACGAAGGCGCGGGCGATGCCGAGGGCCGCGTGGAAGCCCTCCATCTCTGCCTCTGGCCCGCCCTTGTCGAAGACGGGCCGGAGGCTTTCGAGGATCGCCGGCAGCGTCAGGCTGGACAGGGGGCCCGCGACGGAGGGCGCGATGGCGCCGTTGTCGAGCTGATCGATAGGGAGCACGACGCCCGCGTCGAACTTTGCGTGGATCGTCTCGATCTCTGCCGCGGGGACGTCGAGGGCCGCGAGGTAGTCACGTCCGAACTGGCGCCAGATCAGCCCGAAAGAGCTGAAGGGCTGACCGTCGTCGCGCAGCGGCGCGTCGCGCTGGTGGTGGTCGAAGAGGTTCCGGTCCGGGTCGAAACCGCCGCCGACATCGTAGACGATGCGGTCCGGCCCCGGGGTGATCCACGCGATGTCCCGGCTGCGCTGGATGCGGGCCGCGGGGTGCAGACGGGTGAGGATGACGCTCGACAGCAGTTCGTCGGCATGAAAGCCCCCGGAGTGGGTCACAAGGTAATCGATCGTCATCTGGGCTGCCCTTCGCGTGATTGCGCCTCTCAAACGCGGAAGTCCGCCGAACTTCAATACCGAATTGAGCGGACCGGCGCTGTGCCGCACATTCAGCGCGGCGCGGCGTGCGCGCCCACCGGGGGCATCGAAATACATTGCAAAAAGCAAATGTTTCGCATGCGATACATATTATGTAAAAGAATCGTTTTTTCGGACAAGGGGTTAGCTTTCCGTTGCCTGCGCGCGCGGTGCCTGCGGGAGCGCTGCCGGGTTCGGCCTTGCATTGTGCCGGACCGCACTGCATTTTCCCACGCGACGGGACACGCGCGGCAGGGGGGCCACCATGACGGAGCATTCGACGGGCAAGGGCGGCTTCGTCGCGCGGGATCGCGACTGGCATCCGGCCCCCTATCACCCGCCCTACAAGACCAGCGTGAAACGCGCGCCGCAGGCGGCGCTGCTGTCCTTTCCCACCACGGCGAGCGAGATCACCGGGCCGACCTTCGGTCACGGCATCATCGGGCCGCAGGACAACGACCTGATCCACAACTTCACCGGCGAGAGCGCCATCGGCCCGCGCATCGTGGTGCACGGCCGGGTGCAGGACGAATTTGGCCGCGGCGTCGGCGGTGCCCTGGTCGAGGTCTGGCAGGCCAACGCGGGCGGTCGCTATCGCCACAGGAAGGAGGGCTATGTCGCCGCCCTCGATCCGAACTTCGGCGGCTGCGGGCGTGTCATCACCGATGCGGATGGCTTCTACGAGTTCCGCACGATCATGCCGGGGGCCTATCCCTGGCCCAACGGGATGAACGACTGGCGGCCGGCGCATATCCATTTCAGTGTCTTCGGCCACAGCTTTGCCCAGCGACTGATCACCCAGATGTATTTCGAGGGCGATCCGCTGATCTCGCTGTGCCCCATCGTGGGCTCGATCCAGAATCCAGACGCGGTCAAGGCGCTGATCGCGCCGCTTGACAAGGCGCGGACGGTGCCGATGGATGCGCTGGCCTACAAGTTCGACATCGTCCTGCGCGGCCGCCGTCAGACCGCGTTCGAAACCCGGCCGGAGGGGCTTTGACCATGGTGCAACCGCTGAACGTGCTGAAGGAAAGCCCGAGCCAGACCGCCGGCCCCTATGTCCACATCGGCTGCACGCCGAATTTCTGCGGCATCGGCGGGGTCTGGGCCGAAGATCTGGGCGCGCGGATGAAGACCGGCCCGGTGCAGGGCGAGGAGATCGTCATCACCGGCGCGGTGCATGACGGCATGGGCATGGTGCTGAAGGACGCGCTGGTCGAGATCTGGCAGGCGGATTCGCAGGGCCGGTTTCCGGGCCATGATGCGGAGGCCGATCCCAACTTCACCGGCTTCGGGCGCAGTCCGGGCGACATGGAGACCGGCGCGTTCCGGTTCGAGACGGTGAAGCCCGGCCGCGTGCGCTGGACCGACGGACGCTGGCAGGCGCCCCACATCAGCGTCTGGATCGTGGCGCGGGGCATCAACATCGGACTGCAGACGCGGATCTATTTCGACGACGAGGCCAAGGCCAATGCCGAGGACCCGATCCTGACCCGGCTGGAGCATCAGGGCCGGGTGCGCACGCTGCTGGCGGCGCGGCAGGAGGACGGCAGTTACCGGTTCGACGTGCATATCCAGGGCCCGCAGGAAACGGTGTTTTTCGATATCTGACGGTCCGTCCGCATCCGCGCCGTGCGGGCGACACGCCTGTTTCACCATGCCGCCACGATCGCCTGTCATGCAGGTGGGGATCATGCGACGGACGATTATTGCGGTCCTGCACGCATGTGTCGTCGCGGTTTTTCAGGTTTCCGCGCACGGGAATTGTGACCCGTTCCGAAAAAACCTGGCCTCGTTCGGACGGGTCTTGCGGTTCCATCGCTGTCGATGGGTGACGTGACAGACAGCAGCACTCCGATTTTTCTAGAAAAATCGGGAAGGGTTCGATTTTTCTAGAAAAATCGGTGCCCTAGATCAGCGGGCCAGAACCAGTTCGGCCTTCAGCCCGCCCAGATCCTCGCTGTCGGTCAGCCGCAGGACGCCGCCGTGGCTGCGGGCGATGTCGGCCACGATGGCGAGGCCCAGCCCCACGCCGGACCCGCGGTCCTGATTGCGGGCGGGATCGAGGCGCGTGAAGGGGCGGACGGCTTCCTCTCTCCGGTCGGCGGGGATGCCGGGGCCGTCGTCCTCGACCACGTAGCGCACGGCGCGGTCGGTGACATGGACGCCGACGCGGGCCTGCGCGCCGTAGCGCAGGGCGTTGCCGACGAGGTTGTCGAGCGCCCGCCGGATCGCGGCGGGGCGCAGGGGCAGGGTGGACCGTCCGGCGGGCATCGCATCGAGGTACACGGGCAGGCCGATGCGGGTGTAGTCCGCCGCGAGGTCGCGCAGGATCTCTGCCGGGTCGGTGTCCGTGAGCGCGTCGCCCGCGTCCGAGCGGACGAAGTCGAGGAAGCTGTCGAGCAGGCGCTGCATCTCGTCCACGTCGCGCACGAGGGGGCCGGCATCCTCTTCGTCCAGCAGGGACAGGCCGAGGCGCAGGCGGGTCAGCGGCGTGCGCAGGTCGTGGCTGACGCCGGAGAGCATCATCGTGCGCTGCTGGATCTGCCGTTCCAGCCGGTTGCGCATGTCGAGGAAGGCCATGCCGGCGGCCCGCACCTCTGTCGCACCGCCGGGGCTGTAGGCCGTGATCCGGCCACGGCCATAGTCGGCGGCGGCGCGGGCCATGCGGGTGATCGGGCGCAGCTGGTTGCGCAGGAAGATGTAGGAGATCGCGGTCAGCACGGCGCCGAGGATCACCATGATGACCAGCAACTGATGCGGATTGGAAGCCGAGAGGCGGCGGCGCGCGATCTCGACCTGCAGGGGGCCCTGCCGGGTGGTGATCCAGACCGCGACGCGGCGACGGTCGGCCATCGAGATCGCGCCGATCTGCGGCACGCCGTCGCGCAGTCGGGCGGCGACGGTGTCGCCGGTGAAGTCGGTCCAGTCGCGGTCGTCGCCGACGTCGGGGATCGTCGGGGGCCAGTCGACGTCGAGTTCCAGCGGCGCGGCCACGGCATCGACGCGGGCGATGGCGGCGGCGCGGTCCGGGGCCCCGTCGGCAAGGTCGCGCAGATAGCGCAGGTCGATGGTGACGGCGTCGGACATCTGGCGGGTCACGCCTTCGAAATGGCGCTGGATGAACAGCACCGAGACCAGCAGCTGCACGCTCAGCACCGGGAGGATCAGGATGATCAGCGCACGCGTGTAGAGGCCGCGCGGCATGTAGCGTTTGAGCCATTGGAAGAACATGTGCATGATCGTAGCGACAGGGCTTAGGATTGGCAAAGTGATGGATGACGACTTCGACCCGCGGGCGGGTGTGGCGGAGGCGATCGCGCCGGGGCTGCGGCGGGTGCTGGCGCCGAACCCGTCGCCGATGACCTGGCGCGGCACGAATACCTATCTGCTGGGGCGGGGGCAGGTGACGGTGATCGACCCCGGGCCGGACGATCCGGCGCATCTTGCGGCGCTGCTGCTTGCGCTGGAGGGCGAGGCGGTGAGCCATGTCGTCGTGACCCACAGCCATCTGGACCATTCGCCGCTGGCGGCGCGGCTGGCGCGGCAGACCGGGGCAGAGGTCTGGGCCTACGGCAATGCGCTGGCGGGGCGGAGCGACGTGATGCGGGCGCTGGTGGCGGGCGGCTACGACGGCGGGGGCGAGGGGGTGGATCTGGCCTTTGCCCCGGACCGGCTGGTCGCGGACGGCGACGTCATCGCGACGCCGGCCGGGGATCTGCGGGTGTTGCATACGCCGGGGCACATGGGCAACCACATCTGCCTGCGTTGGGGGGACGCGGTGTTCAGCGGCGATCTGGTGATGGGCTGGGCGACCTCGCTGGTGTCGCCGCCCGACGGGGACATCAGCGATTTCCTTGCCTCCTGCGCGAAGGTCAGGGCAGAGGGGGCGGCGGTGCTTTATCCGGGGCATGGCGCGCCGGTCACGGACCCGGCTGCGCGAATCGACTGGCTGATCGCGCACCGGATGGAGCGGCGGGCGCAGGTGCTGGCGGCGCTGGACGTGCCGCGGGACGTGGAGGCGCTGACGGCCGCGATCTATACGGACGTGGCCCCGGCGCTGTGGCCGATCGCCGCGCGCAACGTCTTTGCACAGCTTGTGGAACTGGTGGGAGCGGGACTGGTCGGGGCGGCACCGGACCTGTCGCCGGGGGCCAAGTTCCACAAGATGTAGTGGCGGGGCGGTGCGGCAACACGTCGGCGTGAGACCGCCCTGTCCGTCCCCGCTGCGGGTGTCTTTCGACGGGGTTTCTGCTAGGGTGGTCGGCAATGGAGCGTGCGATCAACGGGCGCCCGATCGAGCAGGACGAGAGCATGAGCATCACCCACGAGACCCCCGAAGCCGATGTGCCGTGGTACCGGATGAAATCGAGCATCCTGATGATCCCGGTGACGCTGATCGCGCTGGCGAGCGTCGTGCTGGATTACGTCGGGCGGGATGCCACGCCGGACAGCGGCTTTCGCCTTGTCGAGAACGGGACGATCATGAACGGAAACCGGGCCAGCAGCTACCAGCGGTAGGGCACGTTCAGGGCCCGGATGCGGTGCAGACCTGCGCCGCGATGGCGGCCTTGTCGATGATCGACTGGACCGCGACGATCCGGTCGTCCGCATAGGTATAGAAGACATTCTCGTCGAAGGTGACGCGGCGGCCCATGACGGGCAGGTCGAACAGCAGTCCCACGGGCGTGCAGTCGAAATGCAGGCGCGCGGCGATGGTCGGCGGCTGGGCCACGGTCTGCAGGATCCGAAAGCGTAGATCGGGAATCGCCTGCACGTCGGCTGCGAGCATCGCGCGATAGCCTGAGAGGCCGATCCGGGTGCCGTTGTAGGCGACATCTGCGTGGACGTGATCGCCCAGCCGGTCCCAGTCCCGGGCATTCAGGCAGGCGATGTAGCGGGCATAGAGGTTCGACAGGTCATCGGGTGTCATGCGGGCTGTCCCCGGTGGGTGGTGCGGGCCCCGGTCGTAAGGGGCCCGCGTCCGTCACATCGTGGGGCAGGCGGCGCCGGTGTCGATCCAGGCCTGCGTCAGCTCGCCGAAGACCTCTTGCGTGCCGGGGGCGGGGGTGCGGCCCTCGCCCGGTTCCCAGCCCCAGCCGACGAGACCGTCGTGGGCGTTGTGCTCGTGCAGGTCGGCGAGGGTGCGGTTGCCGTTACGTTCCGGGTCCTTCAGCTGTTCGCAGATCTCTGCCGCGGATTTGCCGATCCAGCCCATCTCGATCGGGGCGAGGTTCCACGGGTTGTGGCCGGGGATGGAGCCCTGCCCGGTGGTGAAGGCGACGTTCTCTGCCCCGTGGCAGGTGGAACAGCGCATGCCGGGCGCGCCCATGCCGCCGTCGCCGCGCACGACGGGGGGCTGGTGCGGGTGCATGTCGTCGCCCTGTGCCGGCACGTCGCCGACCGGGTGGCAGTTCAGGCAGCGCGGGCTTTCGATCACGACGAACATCTCTTTGAAGAGCGCGACGGAGCGTTCGGTGTCGTCGGCGATGGCGCCGAATTCATCCACGGTCCGCAGGCCGTTGACGGTTTCGGCATCGGCCGCGCCCGCCCAGAGAAGGGCGGCCACGGTCATCTTGGTCAAGGTCTTCATCGATTACGCTCCGGCCGTGGTCTTGAAGGGAAGGGAGGTGACGTTGGTGCCGGTCAGGGCGCGCCATGCGTTGGCGACGGCCGGACCGACGGGCGGCAGGCCGGGTTCGCCGACGCCGGTGGGGTCCATGCTGCTTTCGATGATCTCGACCTCCACGCTGGGCATCTCGTTGATGCGGATCATGCGGTAGTCGTCGAAGTTCTGTTCGACCACATGGCCGCCTTCGCCCAGCGTCAGCGCGTTGAAGAGAACGGAGCCGAGGCCGTAGCCGATGCCACCTTCCATCTGGGCGCGGATCACGTTGGGGTTCACGGCGACGCCGCAATCGACGGCGCACCAGACCTTCGTCACATGCGGGAAGCCGTCGCGATCCTCGACCTCCGCAATTTGGGCGACGTAGGTGTTGAAGGATTCGTGCAGGGCGACGCCGTAGCCCTTGTTGCCCTTCACCTTCTGCCCATCCCAGCCGGCCATTTCGGCCACCTTTTCCAGCACGGCCCGGTCGCGGGTCATGTCGGATTTCAGCAGATCGAGGCGGCCTTGCACCGGGTCCTTGCCGCCGGCTTCGAGCAGCTGGTCGAGGAAGACCTCTGTCGCATAGCCGGTGTGGGTGTGGCCCACGGACCGCCACCACAGGACCGGCACCGCGCTTTCGGCGCGGACCCAGTTCACCCGCAGGTTGGCGAGGTCGTAGGGCATCTTGGTCGAGCCTTCGTAGGAGGTCGGGTCCTTGCCGTCTTCCATCATCTGCTCCATCGGGCCACCGGCCATGATGGACTGGTTCACGACGACGTCGTGCCAGCCGAGGATGTTGCCTTCCGCATCGAGCGCGCCGCGCATCTTGTGGACGGTCATCGGGCGGTAGTAGCCACCGGCGAGGTCGTCTTCGCGGGTCCAGATCAGTTTCCATGCACCATCACGGCCCGCGGCCTTGGCGATGGCCCCGATCTCGTTCCCGATCTGGGCGGTGGGCTGGGCGCGACGACCGAAAGAGCCGCCGGCCAGCATGACGTTCAGTTTCACATTGGACGGGTCGATGCCGAGGTTTCCGGCCACCGCCTGCTTGTCGAAACCGGGGAACTGGTAGCCGCCCCAGGTCTCGGCCGATCCGTCCTTGACCTGAATCACGGCGTCCAGCGGTTCCATCGGCGCGTGGGCGAGGTAGGGGAAGCGGAACTCCGTCTCGATCACCTGGGCGGCGTCGGTCAGGGTGCCGTCGATGTCGCCGGCTTCCTCTGCGACCTTCATCTCTCCCGTCGCGGCGAGGTTCACGAGGTCGTCCATCATCTGCGCGGAGGACCGGGTTTCGGCGGCGCTGTCGTCCCATTCGACGCTGAGCGCACTGCGACCCGCGAGGGCGGCGTAGGTCGATGTCGCATAGACCGCGACGCCCTGCGGGATCTGGCGGACGGCGGTGACGCCGGGGACCTTCATCGCCTCGGTGTCGTAGAAGCTGGCGACGGTGCCGCCGAGCATGGGGGCGTGACGGATCACGACGTATTCCATGTCGGGGAGGTCCATGTCCATCGTGAAGACGGCCTGACCGGTCGACTTGGCGTGGCTGTCGAGCTTGGGACGATCCTTGCCGATGAGGACGAAATCCTTGGGATCCTTGACGGGCGGATCCTCTGGCGGGGTCAGCTGGGCGGCCTTGGCGGCCAGCGGGCCGAAGGTGGAGGTCTTGTCGCCCGAGGTCAGCACGCCGTTGGCGATGGTGATGGTGGAGGCATCGACGCCCCACGCCTCGGCCGCGGCCTGCACCAGCATCGCGCGGGCGGCGGCGCCGGCCTTGCGCATCTGGGTGTAGCTGTTCGCCATGGCGGTGGAGCCGCCGGTGGCCTGCAGGCCGAACAGGAGGTTCTTGTACTTCTCGTCGTCGGCGGGCGCGTTTTCGGCCCGCATCTGGGACCAGTCGGCGTCCATCTCCTCTGCCACCAGCGTTGACAGGCCGGTCATCGGGCCCTGACCCATCTCGATGTGCTTGATGATGACGGTGACGGTGTCATCCTCTGCCACGCGGATGAAGGCGTTGGGGGCGAAGGTCGGATCGGTGCCGTCGGGCTGGAAGGCCAGCGCGGCGCCCGACTGGGCGCGGCTGCGCAGCGGCAGCGATACGGCGACGACGAGGCCCAGCGATGATGCAAGGAAGCTGCGGCGGTTCTGCGTGATGGTCATGGCCTATCCCTCCAACGTCTTGGCTGCGTCCTTGATCGCCTGCCGGATGCGCACGTAGGACGCGCAGCGGCAGATGTTCCCGGCCATGGCCCGGTCGATATCCTCGTCCGTCGGGTTCGGGATCTCGTAGAGCAGGGCCGCGGCGCTGACGACCTGCCCGGACTGGCACCAGCCGCACTGGGGCACGTCGATCGCGGTCCAGGCGGCCTGCACGGCCTGCGCCTCCGGCGTGTCCAGGCCCTCGATGGTGCGGATGTCGGCCCCTTCCAGCGTCGACACGGGCGTCACGCAGGACCGGCGGGTGGTGCCGTCCAGCATCACGGTGCAGGCGCCGCACTGGGCGACGCCGCAGCCGAACTTGGTCCCGGTCAGTTTCAGTTCATCCCGCAGCACCCACAGCAGCGGGGTGTCGCCGGGCACGTCGACGGTGCGTTCCTCACCGTTCACTGTGAATGTGGTCATCGGAGTCCCTCGTGCGATGTCATGGAAAAGATAGAAGGCAAGATAGCGCGTCCCGCTGGTCCGTCACGCACATTCGTGTGCGCGGGTCAGTTCAGGCCGACATCGGCCACCACGGCGTAGTGATCGGACGGCCAGCGCCCGTCGAACCGGCGGCGCTGGACGTGGGGCGGGCCAAGGGCCGCGACCGGCCCGGCGACGGCGATATGGTCGATGGCGCCGAACAGGTTCAAGCCGCGGTTCAGGTGATAGGTCGACCCCGCGACAGGCAGGAAGCTAAAGCCTGCGGCCTTCAGGATGCCCGCCGTGCGCGACCCGCGCAGGGCGTTGAGGTCGCCGGTCAGGATCACCCGCTCGCCCGCCGCGATCAGCGGGGCCATGCGGTCGGCCACCAGCTGCGCCGAGGCGAGCCGGTTGGACCCGCTCTTGTATTCGAAGTGGAGGTTGACGACCGTCAGGACCCTGCCGTCCCGGTCGCGCAGTCGGACGGTGCTGGCGAAGGCGGGGTAGGATCCATCGAAGGTCCGTGAATAGATCACGTCCGGCGTGTCGGAAAAGAAGAACCAGCCCTGATCGATCAGCGTGAACCGGTCGGTGCGGTAAAAGATCGGCTGGGTCGAGGGGAAGCTGCGCCAGTCGCCGCTGGCCCCCGCCGCATAGCCGGGATTGCGCGCCAGCAGCCATTCGCGCGCGAGGTTCACGCTGCCGTCGTCGCCGCGGCGAAAGCTCTCCATCTCCTGAAAGGCGATGATGTCGGGGGCGATGGCCTTGAAGGCCGCGTCGAGGGCGTCCCTGCGGTCCTCCCAGTCGGCGACGGACCAGGGGCCGGTGGGCTTGTTCAGCAGGATGTAGTGGACATTCTGCGTCGCGATCCGCAGGGCGCCCGGCGGGGCCGGGGGCAGGGGGGCAGCCCGCGGCCCGCAGGACAGCAGGCCGAGCAGCACGCACAGGGTCAGGATCAGTCGCATCGCGGGCTCCCTCGCCGGGGGATCATGTGGCGCCCCCTTGGTCGGGGTCAACGGCGCCTGCGCAAAAGGCGGTTCCGAACTTTTTTCGCGCCGGATGCAGATTTTTTGCGATTGAGGGTTGCGGACCGCGACCGCTCTCCGTAAATAGCCCCTCACCGGCGGCGCAGAGATGCACCGGCGGCGACGCGGAAAGGTCCGGTGGATCTGGAAGTTGGGAAAATTCTTTGAGGTTTGAGTGGGGCGCGCTTTTTTGGCGCATCTTGTTTCTTTTGGCCTCTACGCTGTTTGAAATTGTTATATCTGAAGAGATATGTGGGCGGTTTGGTTCGGTTCGATGGATCAGACGTCTGTATATCGCGCTCTTAGGGTTTCG
>NZ_FQUE01000022.1 GCF_900128995.1 Loktanella atrilutea
TGCGCCTCGGTGAAACGGCTCTTTCTCATTCGTCTGCTCCTTCACGGTTGAGCAAACTCTACATCAGGCTGAGGGATATTGCGGGGGGCAGGTCAGCAGCTCAAGCATCCATTCGGATGGAGTCTTGTGCGAGGCACCGGCGACGGCTGAGGACGAAACGCTGGTCAAGTCTGGCTAGCAAGAACCCAGATTAGGACTTCTTGCCCGATATAGTCACCACTTTTGCTCATTGGGGCAGCCAATTAAAACTATTTGATATCAGTTGGTTACGTATATGATGGAACGATAATTACCCGTTTTGTGAAAGTTCTCTTGACATGGGTGCGCACGTAAAGTGATCGTTTTACGCACTCATATGGCCCATTGTGTCAGACTCAGGAGAAGCGTGCGCAAAACCGAATCTCGTCTGATTCGGGAGGCAAATTTCTCGTTGTGGTTACAGCAGCTTATCTGTGCGCCGAATAGCGGCCGAAACGAAAAGCGTGCGCAGAAAAGCAAAAGCGTGCGCAAGAATGCTCGATTTTGGCGGCCGGGAACTCACGGCTATCGATCCGAGACAAAAAAGGCCCGCACCGTGTGGTGCGAGCCTGACAACATGCAGCGATGTCGTGCTGGTGGTAATCAGCCGGGGCTGAACAGCCGGAAGGGCTGCTCACGCCTGAGCATGAGATCATAGGCCTCATGTGTGAAAGGATTCACGCCGGCTTGCGATGCGACCTTGGCGCGCCATGCTTCTGCAAAGTCACTCCGTTCCAAGATCCGAGACCGCCGAGCTCTTGCAGCTTCGCATGCACCAACAACCAAGCCGATGACCAGACCCCACCTGAACGCGCCCGAAGTGGCCAAGCGGGTGTAGAGATCGCGGGTCATGACGTCGTCGCTCACATCCAATCCGTTCTGGATAGCGGCGCTCTGAACGATGTCATTGATGACGTTCAGATCGTCAGGCACATCAAGATCGGGGAAGATCTGGTGGGTCGCGAGGCGGTGAAGTTGGGGTTCCTCCTGGATGTATCCCATGAGTTCCGGAATGCCGGTGAGGATGAGCATCAGCGGCCAATCCTGCGACTTCATCAAGGTCTTGAAGGAGTCAAGGATCACGTGGCGGTTCACGACATTCTTGCTACGAAGGATGTGTTGCGCCTCGTCAAAGTGAATGCCGACGACGCCACAGCGCTTGGCGTGATCGACAATCTTCGCAGTGATGCTGGCCTGGGTGTGCCGGGCGAGGTTTTCGATGGGATAACCGAGAGCACGCAGGGTCGTGCTCCCGAGGTCCTTCCACCCGCCCTTGGCGTCCAGAAGGCAGCTGACAATCTTGGCCGGTTTTCCGTCAGGAAGAAGGATGCCCGCATCGTTGAACTGTGCAATCTGATGCTTCACCTCCTTGGTCTTGCCAGACCCGGGCTCACCGGTCACGACCAGACACTGGGACTCGAAGCTGATCTCCTGCCTCAGGTCGCCAAGGTGCTGACTGAAGATACGCGCGATATTGGTTTTCAGCTCGACCGCGCGTGACAGAGGAAAGGTGCGCCAGGACAGCGTCTCCCGGGATGCGACGATCTCATCAATGACAAAGGACATCAGAACTTACTTTCCTTAAGGCGTCCGAATTCGGGTTCAAGTGGGGGTGCGGGGGTATCAGTGGGACGGGCAGGCAGCAGAGGGCCGTTGTCCCCATCATCCGGCTACTCCGCTTCGACAGCGGAGAAATCGGACGTTGAGGGAGGCGTGGTTTTGGTTGCCGGCAAAGCCGGCCGGGCATTCGCGGCAGTCACTCCGCTGGTCATGACGTCCATGATCGACCCTGTGCGTTCGAAACCAAAGCCATTGCCAGAGGGTCGCACGTCAACATTCTCGAGATCCGACGCGTAGCGTTCGTAGGCCATGATGCGATCTGCATTTCTGTCCACACGTGCCCGGTCGGACAGTGACATCTGTCGTGTTTCCCGATCGATCACCGTCTTGACGCCATCGTCGGTAACCGTGCCGATCTCAGGATCAAGAAGCGATGCTTCCCGCAAGAGCCGCAAGGCATTCGGCAGGTTGCTATCCCGCAGGTTGGTCATGGAAAGGTCGGCCGTGAGGACTTCGGATGTTCCGATCGGCTCCACGGTCACCTGCTTGAGATTGTCAGGATCCAGATAGACGGTCACCTTCTTGGAAGTGGCGGTGTGCGACCATGCCTGCAAGGCGCGTGAATTGAAGGGAATGCTGAGGAATTGGACCCCTTCGGGTGTGACCGATACATTTCGCGTCTCACCGAGGTGCAGGCGGCGCAGCTCGGCGCTCGGCGGCGGCACGACACCATACTTTTCGATGGCCTGCTCCATTTTCTGAAGCGGTGTTGCGCCGTTCATGCCAGTGCCGCGATGGGGGCGCGACGGATAGTCGTCGATGAAAACTTGGTGACGATCTCGTAGAGATTATCGCGGGAAAGCGATGCATCTTTCATCGGGTCGGCACCCGGCAGGGCATTGGGCTTTGATCCGGCGTAACCAGAAAGACAGTTCAGCAGCTGGATATCGAGGGTTCCGAACAACCGTTCGACGTAGGGCTTGTCTCCACCAGCGTAGGCTCTGACGATCCGTGTCATGGCGCCAAGTCCGGCCAAGCCACCGAGAACGGCCTGATTGCGCACGGCCGTTCCATTGTCGGATCGCAGCTCGGTGAACCCGACCGCCGGCGCCGGATCATTCTGACAGCCAAATAGCAGCTTCTCACGTTCCTTGCTCCGCATTGCCATGCGAAGCGCATACATCGTGGCCTCGCCTGTCGCGGTCTCAGAGAGTTGCCATCCGAGAAGCATCCGTGTCGCGACGTCGATCACAAGGCTCAACCAATAGCGACAGACCTGACGCTCGCCTTTACGCGGCTCGCCGATCCCGGAGTTCGGGAACTTCTGCTGATCCTCTTCCTTCCAGAATTCAGACCTGCGGGTGCCAGTCTCATCAACGAAAATGGACAGGTAGCATTGATCGGTCTCGACATACTCGCCGAAACTCACGGACCGGATCGCTGTCGTCCCTGACTTGAACCGGTTCGCGGCCTCACGCTGTCCGAGGCGCCCGACGGCTACGGCGACCGAACTCATTTCGCGGATGCGGGTTCTGACGGTGGTCAGCGACGGTAATTTAAACCCGGCGACGACGTCCTCTTCGGTAATGTCAAAACCGCCGGCAACGCTGCGGTATACGACCGCAGCTTTCGGCTGAGAGGTATGAAGGAAGCAATTTACGACCGCCCTGATAAAGCGTTCGCCGGCCTCGCATATTTTTCGTGCCATGTCGCCCCTCGGTCCTTTCATATGATCCCGGCTCATCAATACGACGGGGTTGCAGTTGTATCGGGTCAGCAGGCTGCGATATTTCTGAAGCGTCCTCCCTTTCGGGATCGCAATTTCGAAAGGGTTACCGCTGCCATCGACCGACAGAAAAAGTTTCTTATCACCCGTCAATTCGATCGCGGTCCGCCTCAGGAGGCGCGAAATTTCTGGCTTATCCAAAAGGCGCTGGGTCAGCTTGTGACCATCATGTTCAAGGCTCTCCATTGCCTTGATCAGCCCAAGCCTGGCGCGGATTGCGGCCTGCTCTTTAGGAGGGAGTTGCGGGAGCCGGTCGTAACCGCCCGTAAAGGCAAGAAGCTGCTTTCTGCCCTGTGCCATCACCGGAGTGATGACGGAACAGGTTCCATCGGCAATGATGCCGTCGACATAGTCCGGTGCCAGACAGGTGTAGGTTCCGTCCTGCAGGCATTTCACATCGAAGCCCTCGTCCGAGAGCCCCTCGACACGCCATGTGCGCGCATCGATGATCAGGTCGTAGCCGACCTGCACGTTGTATATTGAACGTCGGCTCATGCCGCGCACTTGATCCGGCATGGGTAATCGATCATCGCGTGCCAGTCTGTCGCAAGCCGCCGCGCAGCGATCAGCCTCAACGTAGCACGCCAAGCGCGGGCCCGGGGTATGCCGCACTGATTGATAAGACCTTCCACGTCCCAGTAGCGCGCTTCTCGCGCAACCTGAAGCACGACCTCGTCCGCTTCGCCGTCCGGCATTTGGATCGCCTCCCACATACGGCGCAAGTTTTCCTGCAGGACCCGGGAGTAATGCGAACTGCCGACAACGACGGCTTGATCGCAGAAGCCTGCCGGGATGTGCGAAAAGATTGCCGCGATTTCTGCTTGGGTAGAAATACGCGCCAAACTGGCATCATTACGGACGAAAACCGCGATCCTATGCCCGTCGGTCCGTGTGATGCGCAGGTCAAAATGATGGTTCTTCCACCGCCCCCGCCACAAATAGCGGACGGGCGGCAGCTGGATCTCAAGGCCGTGGCATTCGCCCGACAGCAGTGCCTCAAGTGCGACGGCATACTCCAGACTGCTCTCGAAATGATAGAGTCGTCGCTTATAGCCATCCATCGGGGTCGCGAAGGTGGCCGTAATCTTATGGGACACGCTGCTGCGGCCCGTCGGATTACGCGCGGCGACGACGGGCAGAACGCCGGGAATCGTGCCCAGCTCCAGCGCATCCCGCCGGGGCAACTGCTCCGGTGTGGGATCCCAAGCCCTGTGTAACGACATATCTTCTCCGTTCTCGAAACCAACGGAGTTCCGAGCTCTTCATTTCATCAACCAGGGGCTCCGATCTTCCTTGCCTGGACCGTTTTCGGCCTCTACCGTGGCAGGTGTATCGGGCGATAAGAGCCCCAACTCATCATGGCGCGCCTTTGGGTGCGCCTTTTCTTTGCTCTGTCACCCAGACTGGGCAGCAGCGCTTCCGCCAAGAGTCCCCGCAAACTCCGAAAATTCAAAGCGGAAGAATCGACGAACTTTGAAGAATCTTCAGGATGAGAGTCAAGACATTGTTTTTATAGCGAAAAATGTGTCTTGCGACGTTTTCAAGGGGCCCGGACAGACAAGAATTGAACATTGTGATGGATGGCGAGATGCAACGCCACGCTCTTTCAGCGTAGATCGCGAGAGCATGAAGGAGGGCTGACTCCCCCGCCGCGTCCGCTTGGGTGACGATGTCACCATCTCGATTCAGACAGATCCGAACCCCAGACCGGCATGACAGTAGGGGGTCTTCACGCACCCCCTATCGGACCTTATGAGAGAGGTGTCTGCCGGCGAGCATGACGGAGGTGAAGACGCTGTCGTGCCGTCAGAACGGGTTGCCGATTGACACGCACGTCAAGAAGTCCTGGTTGTTGGATATGTTGACCAATATCTTCATCGTGCAGGGTAGGATCTCGGTCCATTGGCCATCACAAACAGTGACCTCGATTCACCTGCCAAGATTGACCCCCACCATAGCAGTCAGTAAGTTTAGAACAAACATCGAACGGGTATCATCATGCGAATTTTCGTTTCCTATTCCCACCGCGATGAAGGCACACTGGAAAGGCTAAAAGCTCACCTATCGCCCCTTCGTCGGGCTGGACGTATCGAGACTTGGTATGATCGAGAGATTCGCGCTGGCGGCGAAATCGACGGAGAAATTTCGAACGAGCTGGAGGCCTGTGATATCGTCTTTCTGATGGTCAGTCCTGACTTCCTGAGCTCGGACTATTGCATGGATACTGAGATGACCCGAGCAATGGAGCGCCACGAAGAAGGGACGGTTCGGGTGATACCGATTATCGTGGAAGACTGCTACTGGAAGTCGAGTGCATTTAAGACACTTAAGGCGCTGCCAAAGGACGGAAAGCCAATCAGTAATTGGACCAATGAAAACACCGCATTCCTGAACATTGTAGAAGAAGTTGCGCGCATCCTTGATGATTCGGAAAGAGTTCCGTCATTGGCAAGGATTGAAACCGTCGAAGCAGTTCGTTCCAACGCGCAGCCACGGAAGTATCGGGTCCAAAAACAATTTGATGAAATTGACCGCAACGACTTCCGTGACCAGGCATTCGATGAAATTCGCGGCTATTTTCAAGAGGCGGTAGCTGAACTGGATGCCTTGGAGGAACTTCGTGGTCGCTTTGCCGCGAGGTCTGATAAAAAGTTCTCCTGCACGGTGGTGAACAGGAGCCGGATCCAAGGCTCGACCGCAAACATTACCGTTCGATGTTCGACGGGACGGTATGCTTTCGGACATATCTCATATGTCTTCGAAGAGGACGCTGGGGACAACACATCCAACGGGGGGTTTAACGTCGAGAACGATGAGTATGAGATGTTCTTGACGGCCACGATGAATTTCATGCGCGGTCACGAAAAAGACCGAATTACGCCGCACCAGGCGGCGGAAAACCTTTGGACCGAATTTCTCAAGCAAGCGGGGGTGAGCCTTGCCTGAGACAATTCGCGTCCCAGATAATACCTGTAGTGATCGAATGGCGGTAGTCGCGCTGACAGATAATGATAAGCGAAGGGCCTGCACTTCCGAGATCGAACGCCATGGCCGAGAGAGTGTGACTGACCACCCACACGCCGGCCGCGGTAGCACCATCAAAATTCGAGATGACCTTACATCTGTCTGCGGTTCTGGAATGAGAAAGACCGGCTTTAAACTGGCGTCGTCCCCGATGCCAAATTCACATATGAAAATAGCGTCATGATGTCCGACGAGTTCATTCCTACCCTCAGCCACGCCACAGAGCGCGATGTCGACCTCCTGCTGGTCGAAGAATTGTTCTCATCACTCGATTTCACCAGCTGGATGGCGAGGTCAGTGGGCATCACAACCCCTATCGTGCGTTGGGACGTTAAGCACAGCAAGCGCCGGACACGATCACGGCGAGAGATCGACATTTTTGTCGAGATGCAACATGTCGATGGAGCGAGGTCGGCCATACTCATCGAGAATAAGTTGGACGCAACTGAACAGCCGGACCAAGCCGAGAGTTACCGGGACGAATTGCATGCGCTGGCATCCGACTACCGCATGGCGGCCATGATCATCGTGTGTCCAGAAGCCTATGCCGCCAAGCATTCCGAGTTTACCGGCAAATTCGACGCGACAGTCAGCTATGAGTCACTCTGTGGCTTTTTCCGAGAGATGGAGACAGTGGCTGGAAGTGATCTGGTCCTGCGTCACCGGTTTCGAGGCGACATTCTTGAGCAGGCGATTCACAAGTATCGGCGCGGCTACACCGCAATTCCAGATTCTACGGTAGGGGACTTTAATGCCCGTTATGTGATTCTTATGGCGAAACTCGCACCGGAAATACTGCCAGGACCGAGCATGCTGAAGCCTGCAAACCCTCGAGAGAGCACTTCCATGATCTTTAATGAAAAGGCATCTTTCCAAACTTTGACGCAGGACATTCGGCCGCGCCGTTTCGCACACGAGCTTGGGCGCGGTTCAAATCGCCGGGCAAACTACGTTGCGGTCACATTCGGCGGCTGGGGCTTTGCACTCAACGAGATCCGCGACCGCTTGGAACATGACAGCTTGGAGCTCGGAGCAGAGTTCTCGGCGGATAAACCGACCAAGGTTCGCCCCAATCCTGGTCTCAAGCTGTCAATAGCGACTGAACCTATCGACAATCAGGGTAGTTTCGAGGATCAGGTTGAGGCAATCGAAGATGGTATTGCCGTGGCACGGGAGCTACGGCGCTGGCTGTGCGACAATCAGACAACGCTTTTGCAATGGCGAGAAATCGTGGATGATGCGAGGATCATCTCATCACCAAATACCTGAGAACACCGCCAGCTGTTTCTACGCACGGTGCCCCTGCCTGCGCAACCAAGGTATTGAAGAATTGGGCAACTTGGTAGCTCGTCCTGCGCCGATCAGCTCGGAATACTGCCTAGCACGCGTTCGGTTGTGTAATGCGATGGTGGACCTGCTCTTGCTGAGGCAGCAATGTAACCTACGGGGATTGGGGGCGTGTATGAATACCGGAGAAAATAAACTCACAATTGATGAGATCTGGAGGCTTGGCTTGTTTGTCGAAGGCTGCAGTCCAGACGAGAAGCAAGCGTCCGAACGTCTCCCGGGAAAGCGTATCCAGCATGGGCGACCATGGTTGCGAGTCGACGAAGCTCAACATGCCAATTCGTGCAGGATGGAACAGCCATGACGGTTGGCGATGTTTTTGGGCGCACTATTCAGCTTTTCCTGGTTGATGGAAAACCCACCGGGCTACGCAAGGCGACCATCCATGGTTGGACAGGGTTGCTCTTCGTCTCAGGTGCCTCCGCATTTGGCGACCTCACCGCTCGGGACGAGGTTGACCGCACTGGCGTATATATTCTCTCCGGTCCGGATCCGGTCACGCCTGGAATGACACGGGTCTATATCGGATCAGGCAACTCTGTCGCCGAACGGATCAAGCAGAGCGGCGTAAAGCGCGATTTTTGGGAAACGGCTATTACAGTCACGACGAGCGACGATGACCTCTCAAAGGGTCACGCCGAATACCTTGAGGCGCGGCTTATCCAAGTGACCGCACAAGCGGGGCGGGTAACACTCGACAATGGCACCCAGCCGGACTTCCAGCGCCGCCGCCTGCCAGAGGCCGACGTGGCGAACATGGAACAGTTCTTGGCCAACCTTCGGATCATCCTGCCGGTCATTGGGCTGGACATGTTGAAGCCGCAGCCAAAGGCGGTCAGCACCCAGGCCAGCTCGTCCTCGCCTACCATTTCGAACGAGGTGCAATTCGAGATCCGCCACAAGAGCGGGGTCGCGGCCATGGCGGTCGAGGAGGATGGCGAGTTCGTCGTGCTCGAAGGCTCCGAGGCGTTGACCGGCACTGGATACGTCCAGCAGAGCTATGGCGGACTCAAAGAGAAATTGATCACCGATGGTGTGTTGGTGCCTCACGATGGACCGTCAAGTTCGGGCAAGCTACGCTTCGTCAAGCCTTGGTCGTTCTCCAGCCCTTCTGCTGCAGCGGCAGTCGTGCTTGATCGCAACAGTAACGGGCGCTTGGAGTGGAAGGTCAAAGGCGCAAGTCTGAACTACCACGAATGGCAGCAGGCTCAGGCGGTGACGCAAGAGAAGTGAAATGAAAAGGTGGCACCCTGATTTTTTGCCGTCAGCGACATTCAACCGGGCAGGCTGAATCAGTTTGACAAGCAATGAGACTGACGTGCCGGCCGTAAATATCAAATGGGCTGCGAAACAGGGGATGCCGAAAAAATGCTTCGGATGTTTTTGGCGCAGGAATGGTTACTCTGTCCTGACCTCAACAACGGTGTCGAAAAGGCCAACACGTGACAAGTTGGGATGGCTGTCGATACCACTGTAGGAAAGGGAAGCGTCTTCGTATCGCCTAAAGGCGAAGACAGCTTGATTCATGTGCTCCGTATTAAAAACTTTTAGCCGCACCAAGAGATGAAAATCCGCCACAGTCAAGCCAGTCACGCTGAGGAATAAGTCAGGCTCCAACCGTGTAATGACATCTTGCAGAGTGTTTTCTCTGAAATCAGTCAAATACATGAAAGCCGGTATCCGTGTAGCGAATTTGACAAGTTTTTCTTGCACCAGCTTACGTCTGGATTTGAAATCTTTTTCTTCGGCGGAAAGATCTTTCTTCTCCTTGGACGACAGATCGCCAGACTTTGCCTTGGTCTTTAGCTCTTTGACCTTTTCGCTCTTGTTGATGATCGTCTCGATCACGTTGTCGCCAAGCGCCCGCCAGCCTTCGATCCGCTCGACAGCCGCCATAGCCTCGGGGTTGTCCATGATCCGGCGCAGCGTGTCGTTGTCCACGTTCACCAGCAGGGCGCTTTCCCATTTACGAGCAAGTAATGTCGCGGCGGTGCCTGACATAGCGTAGTCCAGGACTTGCCCGGCATCGAGCGTCGTCATGATTGCTCCGTCATAGGCAAGCACCGGCAGGAACGACACAAGGTCACGGACGGCGTGTTCCGGGTTGGAACTATTGGGTGACAGGCCGATCCCGTATTCCGACAACTGCCGCAGGGCACGGGTTGGCGCGAAATCAAAGACGAAGCATACGGGCTTGAGCACTTCCTCTGCGTTCGGGTCATCGCCGTTGGGGTTCTGGATCGACCATGGCGACTGCACCCGGAACGCCGCCTGAAAATAGGTTTCCGGCGATTTCAGGTTGCGCAGCATCAGGATCGACGACCACTGCTTGACCGTCACACCCGTGGTCAGCTTCCCGCAGGACAGGGTGATGGATTTTGTGTCATAGCCGCTGCCGATGGCCGCACGAACCGGGCGAAGCGCCTCAAGCCCCATTCCGGCAGACGCCCCAGCCGCCACGATCACCTTGTAGTCATGCCAGAAAACGTTCTGCCGCTCCTCCAGTAACTTTGCCATGGCATGACAGGCCGCGACGTTTGGCAGGAACCAGAACGAGTGCTGGAGATACGGCAGCAGGCGAACATCAGAATAGGGGAATGGCGGGCGCGATCCGGTTTTCAGGCTGTCGAGCGTTCGGGCCGCGTGTTGGCCACGGATGATGTCCAGCCACGTCTGCAACTCGGCTTTGTGCTTGAACTCGGCGTCCGCGCCAGTGCCGGTCGCGGCGAAAAACTCGTTCAGATCGAACTCGTCGAATTCCCCCGCGCTGGCGATGGCCAGCAACTCGTCGGGCATCTGATAAGTCAACAGCCGCATCTGGGGCAGCGATCCGTAGGGGTTCCACTGGCCGATGTTCTTCTCGGCGAATTCGGCCTTGGCGCGTTGCTCGTCAGTATAGGTCCAGTTGAAAATCTGCTCTTCGATGAACTCACCTGTTGCCAGCGCCTTGAACGGGGTGCCCGACAGATAGAGATAGGCCCGCGTGGTGATGGGCAGAAACTCGGTTTCGGGGTCCAGAGGCTCTTGCAGATCGGCAACCCGGTCGGTCAGGCGCTTGGGGTCGTCCAGTAAGCTTTCCTCGCGCTCGATACTTTCTTCCTCGCCCTCGAAAAGCTCTTTCGCGCTCTCGCGCCACGCGCCGAAATGGTATTCGTCAAAGACGACCAAATCCCAGTTGAAGGCGTGAACCCATTCGTTGCGGGCTTTGACGTTGCCCAGCTTGTCCTTGCCCAGCATGTCTTGGAACGACCCGAAAAAGACCACGGGCCTGCTTTCATCAATCTGGCTGCGGTCCACACCGGAACTGCGGGACAGATATTGCCAGCCATTGAAATCCGCGTGGCTTTCCAGATCGGTCCGCCAAGCGTCTTCGACGGCGGGCTTGAAGGTCAGCACCAGGATGCGCTTGGCCCCCATCCGCCGAGCCAGCTGATAGGTGGTAAAGGTCTTGCCGTAGCGCATCTTGGCGTTCCACAGGAAACGCGGCACGGCCTTGTCATCCTCGGCCCAGCGAGAGGCGAAATAAGCGTGGGTCTGATCGACGGCCTCTGCCTGCTCGCGGCGCATGGGAAAGGTCTGGTGATGTGTGCCGGTCAGCTTTTGGCCGGTGCGCAACTCGGTCAGCACGGTCTGCACATCGGCCAAGGTGCAGCGCACCCATTCCTTTTCGGGGTTGTCAAATCCCTTGGCCCGAAGGCGCGCCCGCACCTCATGATCGGTGATGGTCCTGCCATCGTCGCGTTCGGCAGGGTCATCCAGCACGATCTTGAAGTTGGCGATGGCCGCCGTGCCAAGCTGTTCGTTCACCCGCGCCTTTACCTCGCGCGTGGTCTGGCCAACCTTGAGCAGGCCCGCATGGGCCGCATCGTCAATCCTATAGGCATAGATGCGGGGGCGGGCCTTGGGCTTGGCTTCGAGAATGTCGTCGATGGTCTTGGGCATCAAAGCTCTGCCGGATTGTCGAACAGGTCCATGTCCATGGGGCGCACGATCTTTTCGACAAAGGCTATCTCGTCCTCGGTCAGGCCGTATTTTTCATACAGCACCTGATCGGTCCACTGGCGATCCCAAGTCTGTTTGGGAACAAAAGTGTAAACTTTGCGCGTGACGTGCTGCGACGACTTATGCAAGAGAACCATGAACCGAGTGAGACGACAGGAAATGTAACTCAATGCACTCTTGGCTTGTGCTTCGGTGTCGAACGGCCCCATTGAAAGATAGGTTTCCGACGACACTGTGCCCGGACCAGCGATAAACGGCGTGCTGATAATTCTGTGCGGGTATGTATCCCGATTTCCAGTGCCGGGCGCGGCATAACCTGCAAAGAGCTTCCACTTGTCGATAAGATGCACGCCCCCTTCGACCTGTTCCCGCGAAACAAATCCCGTTCCGCCGTTCTGGTAGATCAAAAGGTCATTTACCTTCTTTGTCTTTCGGCCCTTGAAATTTGTTGTAAAGCCAAAAGGCTTTCGAGAGCTAACCAGCGTCTCAAATCTTCGATCCTCGGACAGCGATAAATTGTCAGCCTGCCCCGTCTCAACGCCCATCACCTTTTTCAGGATCGAGACGCCCTCATTGAACCGAATGAAGATTTCCGCGCCGGTTTCCAAAAGCGGGCGAGTGGCTTCGGACACTGGCCAGTCCTTGAAGTTTGTCAAGATTTGGCACGCCCCAGGGTGATCTCGGTCCCACAGGAAATAGCAGACACCGCCCTTGAGGCCGACGCCGGGGAAAACATCCGCGGCGCTCAGGTAATCGGTGATCGAGCGCAGCCGATTGTCTGACAGCATGGATTGTCGGAACTCGTCCAGCCCCTTTCCGCCCGCGAACCAGCGCGAAGGGATCACCATTGTCAAATAGCGTGGATCGAGCGCCTTCGCCTGTTCAACGAATTTGTGGTAGATCGGCGCGGCGCTGGTCCCGTGGCCGCCATCATCCAATTGGTAGGGCGGATTGCCGATGATTACGTCGAAGTGCATGTTGCCCCCAAACAGCGCGGAAGCACGCGCTTGTATGTTGTCAGTGTGAATGAATGTATAGGCATGGCTCTCGCGATCATCGCCACGATCCAGAATTGAACTGCTTGCACCGCAGAACACGCACTTGCCCTTATTCTTTTCGTCCGGCTTTTCCCACGTATGTTCGACCCGCTCGAACCAAACATTGCCAGATTTCGAGTTGAACCCCCGCGTGATCGAATGCTTGCCGTTCGCGTGTTTCGAGCAATAGAGCGATCGCCGCGCCAGCATGGCCGTCAGTTCCGTGATCCCGATCCCGAACACCTGCCGCGTCAGGATATGATCCAGCCGCGCCTGCCGGTCGGGAATGTGCCCCTCCAGCCCGTCGATCAACCGCTTGGCGATCTCGCGCAGGAACACGCCCGATTTGGTGCAGGGGTCCAGAAAGGTCACATCCGGGTTGACCCAGAGGCTTGCCCCGTCATGATCCGCCGCCCAAGCCTCTGCCAGCGTGTCCAGCATCCGGTTCGCAAACTCCGGCGGGGTGAACACTTCGTCGTTGGATAGATTGGCGATGCAAGACAGCACATCAGGGTTGCGCCCCCGCAAGGTGAAGGGGGCCACGCTCATGCAGCGACCTCGGGAGCAGAGCCGGATTGTCTTGCCAGTTCGGGGATGGTCATCGGGGAATAGGTCTTGGTCGGCCTGAAAATTTCATGGTTGCCCAGACCGGCGAACAGCGACCCCTCGGCGCTGAACGATGCTGCCCCGGTCAGCACATCCAGCCGGAAATCGCGCCGCTGGAATTTGCCTTTGCCAATATAGCCCCATTCCGCGAAGGTGATCGGATCGCCCACCGCCGTTTTCATAGTCAGCGCATCGCCATGCACGAGGTTGGCGGACAACACATGAAAAGCTGCGCGATACAGATCGTCGGCGGGGGTCAGCGACAGGTAGTCCGCCATTACCTCCAGCAGATTGGCCCGACATTCGGTGATGTTGTCTTCCAGCAGTTCGATCCCGTAGCTGCACATCAGCGCCAGCAGCGCATATTGCCGCCTGTCAAAGTCGGATCGCCCGAATTTGACCTGCACCGCCGCAAGTTTGCGTTTTAGGACAGGCACAAGGAAGTTGCCGCTACCACAAGCGGGTTCCAAAAACCGTGCGTCAATGCGCTCCGTTTCGCCCTTCACCAGTTCAAGCATCGCCTCCACCAGCCATGCAGGCGTGAAGACTTCGCCGTGGTCTGCGACACGTTTTTTGGAGCGGATGAGATTCATAACCGCACCATTGCAAACTTCCACGAGGTAGCCAAGCTATACGACAACTGGGAGCCGCACTGCCAAGTAGCAACTTCGGTGTGCAGGCCGGACATATTGTGAGGATAGACAGGGGTGACGATAATTCAGTTACCTGCTTTGCCTTAAGAAGAAAGATTTTTTAAGATGATCCTCGAAACACCGGCACGCATCGAGCCCTGCGGCATCGAGGAAGCGGTCCCGGTCGCGTTAACCGATCTGATCCTCGAGATACGCTCTTCGGCCGAGGCCCTCGGCCGAAGACTTCACCCTGACAGCGCGGCGGAGCTTCGCGCGATGATCAGGATCATGAACGCCTACTATTCGAACCTGATCGAGGGCCACAGCACGCGCCCCCGCGATATTGAGGCGGCCTTGGCCGGTCGGCTGGATGACGTGGAGAACCGACCCCTCGCGGAGGAAGCTGCGGCGCATGTGCGCGTCGAGGCCTGGATTAACGAGACCGCTGCCCGAGAAGATCTACCGGAGCCGACCTCTGTCACTTTCATTCAAGATCTGCATCGCCGCTTCAACGATGCGATGCCGGAGGAGCTGCTCTTCACGGAGCACGATGGGCAGCGTAAGGAAATTCTTCCCGGTGCCTTTCGTGCTGAAGGCGAGGAAGTGTCGGTCGGGCGCCATCTGCCACCGTTGGCGGCCCGGATCCCGGCGTGCATGGACCACTTCGCCCTCCGCTACCGTGGCCTGACCCGTGGTCCGACAGGCCGGATCCTATCCATCCCGGCAGCCCATCATCGCCTGAACTACATCTACCCGTTTCTCGACGGCACTGGCCGTGTGAGCCGGCTCATGTTTCACGCCATGTGCCAAACCGCAGGGATTGGCGGACATGGCCATTGGTCGATCAGTCGCGGACTGGCCAGGGGGGCTGCAGGATCCGGCCGAATACAAGGAGCGTATGGACGCTGCCGATCAGCCGCGCCGAGGCGACCGTGACGGTCGCGGAAATCTGTCGCTCAGCACACTGAAATCTTTCACCGGATGGTTCCTCACCGTAATGCTGGACCAGATCCGCTTCACCGAGGCCATGTTCGACCTGACCACCTTGCAGCAACGCTACACCCGGCTGATCGCGGATCGATATCCGGGGAAGGACCGCCTTCCGCAAATGGTCTCGCATGTGCTTCGCCATGGAGAGATGGCGCGGGGAGATGCGCGTTTCGTAACGGGCGCCTCGGAACGCTCCGCGAGGAGCGACCTTGGCGATCTGATCGGTGGTGGCTTTCTGAAGTCCGCGACACCGAAAGGTGCGGTACGCATCGCGTTCCCCCTGGACTACCGCGAGCGGCTATTCCCGAACCTTTATACAGATGCAGCGCCGGTCATGCCCGCGGCGGCATCTCCGCCAATGGTCTGACCAACCGTCTCGGCTTCGTCAGTTTAACCACATTTGTAAACTTGTGGTTGACCGCCGGTGCGCGATGCCCGTATATGTTTGCATGTGAGGTGATGTATGAGCGATTCGACGACAGTTGCACTACGGCTCGAGACGTCTTTGGTGGCGGTGCTGGATGAACTCGCACGCTCTGAAGGCGTGGAGGTGCCCGCGTATATTCAAAGGTTGGTGCGTCGGCACGTGGCGCAATCCGACCTCATTCCTGAGGAAGAACGAAATCGGATCCTGTTGACCGATAGCCTTATGACGCGGGCTGTCGCGAAAGCTTTGGAATTGGATGCTGCAGGTGCCTTTGACAAACACTTCACCCTGAACGTGCTCAATGCCCTCTTCGACGACCCAACCTTTCTGGCGGACTACGAACAAGCAGTCGGCGGACCAGCCTTAGCGCGCGGATCTTCTGCCAAGGCATCGCTGAACATGAACCTTGGCTGGCAGATCAAGGCCGCTGTGCGCGCTGAACCGCTGCTCGATGCAAAAGGCAAAGCGCGGCGCGTGCAGGTCAGGAACCGCCCGATACAGAGTTATACCTTGCTGACCAAACCAGACTGATACCGCCAAAACAATTTCCACGAGGACCGAACATGACGAAATTCGAACGCAAACTGAACACCAAGATCCTGAAATCGACGGATCTGACGACGACGCCATGGATGATCGACCTGTTGCGGCACTGGTATCCTGCTGACCATGCCGCGCCGATGGTGGACTGGGCAGCGTCCGGCAAGACCCGCAAACTGAGCGGTCCGCGGCCCATGGGACTGCGACTTGCCGTCCGCAACGGATATGCGAATTTCTACTGTGGCGGTCAGTCGATCGCGCGCGTGACCATGGGCAGGGGCCTTTCGGCCGAGACCCACCAGAAATACCTGGCCGACAAGGCTCCGAACGCCCAGTCCTACACGAAGCTCGGCGCTGACCACGCAGACGCGGCATCGTGGATGGCCAGAAGCCACGCGTATCATGGGATCGAAAAGCTGTTCGTCGAGGATGTCTGTGCTGCCAATGGCACCGTTATCGACATCGAAATGGGTTTGCCCAGCCTGAATGTGATCAACCCTGCGACCGGTATCGCGCAAAAGGTTGCCCTGCGTATCGACCTCGTCGCGCTCAAAGAGGTCGCGGATGGTTGGCAGGTGGTGTTCTGGGAGGCAAAACTGCCCAGCGACAGCAGGATGCGCACGACCGGCGAAACACCACACATCAGGGCGCAGATGACAACCTACGCTGACTGGTTCGCCCAGCCAGAGGTCAGCGCGGACGTGCTGGCCGCCTATCGGGAAACCTGCAAAATCATCGTCGCCCTTCGCCAAGTGGCAGTAGACGAAGGCATTGACGTTCCGCCGCTTCATCAAGCGATTATCGACATCGCGGATACGCCCTCCCTGCTGAAGAGGATCGACACCCAGGTCCGGCTGCTGATCGACATGCGTAAGGGCGATAAACGTTTCGATGAGGAGCATCTGCCGAAGATCGTGGATATTCCGATGCATTGTGTTCGCTCTGATGCAGATCTGATCCTGCCTGTCGTGCGTTCCTGAGCATGGAACTGATCCTTCACCGCGGTGCCGACGAGATTGGCGGGACGTGCATCGAAGTGATCCATACGTCCGGCGCGCGGCTGGTCTTGGATGCGGGACGACCGCTGGATGCGCCGTCAGACGCTACGGGACTGTTACCCTTGACCCTCGATCTGACCCGGCCCGCCACGGTGCTGATTTGCCATGCCCACCAAGATCACTGGGGCCTGATCCATGATCTGCCTGGCGGTTGGCCGCTATGGGCTGGCGCGGCCTCTGCGCGGCTGATCGAGATTACTTGTCGTTTTGCACGCCAGCCCTTGGCGCGGCCGTTCCTGACCTGGACCCAAGGACAGGCCTTTGCGGTCGGGCCCTTCCGCGTGACACCAATCCTGACCGACCATTCCGCCTTTGACGCCTCAATGTTGCTGATCGAGGCTGACGATCAGCGCATCCTTTACTCCGGTGACTTCCGTCGTCACGGGCGAAAGGGAGCTCTTGTCGAACAGATCATGGCGTCACCACCGCGCGCCATCGACGTCTTGATCATGGAGGGGACCAACCTGGGCATCGACAAGCCGGTAATGACCGAGGCCTCGCTGGAAAATGATGTCGCCGACCTCATGGCCGCGACACCGGGGCGCCTTTTTACCGCCTGGTCCGCCCAGAACGTCGACCGAACCGTCACGCTTTATCGTGCGGCGAAAAGAAGTGGCCGCACGCTTGTGATTGACCTCTACACGGCCGAAGTGCTGGAAGCGATCGCCGAGGGCACCCGCTTACCTCGACCGGGGTGGGACAAGCTGAAGGTTGTCGTCACGCGTGGTCTGCGCAACCACTATATCGCCGCCGATCGTGGAGACTTTGTCGCACGCATGGCAAACGGCGGGCTGTCTGCCAAGGCATTGAACGGTTCGCGGCATGTCATCATGCTGCGCGACGGCCTTGTGCGCGACTACCGAAACAAGGGCGTCTTGCTCGGACCAGACGACGCCTTCGTCTGGTCCATGTGGCGAGGGTATCTTGCCGAGGATGGCTTGGCGCACGTCTGGGCAAAAGAGAGCGGAGTGACGGTGCATCACATGCACACCAGCGGCCATGCTTCCGCAGCCGATCTCGAGGCTTTCGCGGCAGCAATCGCGCCCCGTCATATCGTGCCGGTTCATGGGCAGAACTGGCACACTGCGCATCCAAGTTTTAAGGGTCTGCAGCCTTTGGCAAATGGACAGACCATGATCCTCTGACGCATGCGGCGTCGAGTGTTCGCGGCAAACAATGAAAATCGAGATTGCTGCGACGGCACTGTTGGCGGTAGGCTTCGACATGTCCTGCGCATACGTCATACGCCCACGCTTATAGACACCCGCATCGCTGGTGGCTTTGGCCTGCGCGCGTGACCTGACATCACCCTATGAGACCCATCGCCACCTGCGTGATCCCTTTCACGAACAGGAACAGCGCATGGTCAACTGGTATACGGCCGACCCTCACTTCGGGCATGAGAACATCATCAGGTTGTGCAATCGCCCGTTCCGCAGCACCGCGCACATGGAGCAAAGTCTGCTGGACAATTTACAGGCCTGCGTCGGCGCCGAGGACGATCTGTGGATCCTCGGCGATCTGGTCGTGGGCCCGCGTGCCAAGAGCCGTGACTGGCTCGACAACCTTTTCGGTTTACTGCCCGGCCGACGCAAACACTTGGTCACCGGCAATCACGACAAGGAACTGGTCCTCTCCTTGCCTTGGGACACGGTGACGCCGCTGGCCGAGGTGCGGGACGGGCCGAAGAACCAGAGCCACACGCTTTGCCACTACCCGATGCTGACCTGGAACCATGCCCGCCGTGACGCCGTCATGATGTTCGGCCACGTCCATGACAACTGGCCGGGCCATCGGAACTGCGTAAACGTCGGGGTGGACCTCTGGGACTTCAAGCCAGTGCGGTTCGAGGAGATTGCCGCGCGGGGCGCGGCACTCCCTATCAGCTCGCACTGGGCGGCTGTAGAACCCACGTAACCTACATTAAAATTTCGCCTGCAGAGGTGCGCATCAGGGTTTTTGAGGTCGAAGCAACGCATCACCAGGTTCATCCTCCGGCAGTTCTCTTTGGATAGCCGGAGGTTTTCCGCATTCTTCGACCATCTCCGAAGGCATATCCAGATTGGAACAATCCACTTTGGAACTGGTATTAAAAACCTGATCCTTGAACTCCTGTAGGGTGAAGCCGCAATAACGGTTTTCGTTACTCGACGGTGTTCCAAACATGTCGCTGAGCTCGCGCATGTCGCTCATCGTCAAGCAGGCATCGCGGACCTCGTAAAAGGTAACACCCACGATGGCAGCGATCCCGACGTAGGGCACCGCCTCGGCGGCCATGCTTCCGAAGTTCGCCGTAATGCTGCGTGATGTGCGCTGCGTCATCCGCCGCGTGATGTCAGTCCCTTTTTCCGTGATCGCCTCGCGTAAAGCGCGCTCATTTGCGAGATCGGTTCTGATCGTGTCGCGCGTCCGCCGTAGGTAACGATTGTCGTTGTTCAGGTCTGCGTTCCGTCGTTTGAGATCATCATTTTCAAGTTCAAGCTCGTTCACGCGGTCAGCCTGTGTCGGTCGGGGTGTCGAAGTTGAAGTTTTGGGTCCAGGCCCGTCAAACGACCCGGCAAGTTGTTTAAGGCTTCCAGCAATTGCATCGCGCACGGAATCCACCGCCAGGACCGCGACATTTAACGACAGGGACAGGACGACAACGGCAACCAGCACCCCAATCCGCAGTGTCGTCCGCGTCAGGAACCTGACAAGACGCCACACCATGCGCTTCACTTTACCGCTTCTATGCAGGTTTCATGAAAGCGCCTGGTGAGCGCCTTGTCGTGTCGCAGTGGGGATGCTTCCAGCATGAGTAGCTGCTGGGCTGTCCTACCACTTTCGTCCGCGACGCATGGGTCTTCACTTGCATCAAAGATCAATGAGACGACAGCGGGATCGCTGGCGTAGGAGGTCGCGAACTGCAGGGCCGTTGTGCCGTCTTCGTTCGCCTCATTGGCATCCGCGCCATGGTGAAGCAGAAAACGGATTACTTCTTGGGGTCGGTCATTGGCAACCGCGGCCATCAAGGGAGTATTGCCAGCCGCATCCGGATCATTGATTGCATGGTCGCCTGACCCGAAGGCCACCAGCGCGGCCAGGGTGTCGGGTGTCTCGGCAACCTTCGCCGCGGTGTAGATCGGCTGCGCTTCTGACTCTCGTTGTTTCCAAGTCGGGTCAGCCCCCCCCGCCAGGAGCGCCGTCACAAAGGCTGCGCCATTCGGTCGGAGTGCAGCGAGATGAAGCGCACTGGTGCCGCGATCACCCCAGAGCTTGGCATTCTTCGCATCCATCAGCGCGTTTGCATCCGCACCGTAGCCCAGCAACCTTGTGATCAGGCGGGGGTCGTCGGAGTTTTGGGCCGCAATATGAAGAGCCGTTGCCCCCTTGGCTGTCTGCTGCTCCACCAGGTCGGGCCAGTAGGTGCCAGCCGCAGCATGGATGGCATCTATCACACTTGGATCGACGCTGGCGGCTATTGCCAAATGAAGCACGCTGGACAGATCATCGTCGCGCTGATGAATGAAGGTATCATCCATGCAAGCAATGAGATCGTTGGCATCTGTCGCGGAAAAGAAGGATGCCGTCAATTCACAGGCTTCGAGCGGAGTGGACATGACGAGAATTGCGGGTGCAAGGCAAAAAAGGCTTTTCATGCCCGTCACCTTGCCAGATCCGCCTGCAATTTCCAGACGGAAAATGTCGGCTTCGCTTGGGAGCAGCAATCCGTTTTGCTACTCGCACATTTTGGTATGATAATCTTCTTAAATAATGAGGCGGCCCTACAGAACATCTCAACCATGCGGATTTAATTGGACAGCGTCAAACTATCTTAGGTCAAGAAATGTCGCCCGCGAACGTGGCGCTGATCTCCACCATGCCGCGGCCGTCTTCCACCCAGAAGCGCGCCCAGCCGATCTGCGGACGCGACGCCGCACCGGCGTCGACGCAGATCGTGCTGTAGCCGTCGATCCCGTCCATCTGCGACAGCTCCGCCTGCGTTTCGTGCAGTGACGTGCGAATAGCCGGCGTGTGCCCATGAACGATGACGGTAGCACCATGCATGGGAGCGCCGTCACCGTCCCGGTCCCAGCCCCCGGTCCAGGTCAGGAACTCATTCCGGATCGTGGCCCAGTGCAGGTCATCGCGTGGCTTGTCACGCGCGAGGAAAGTCGCGCGGTTGGCGTGAGGGTCAATACCCGCATGGACGAAGATAAGGTCGCCGATCGTGAGATGAGAAGGTGCTGACCTGATCCCGGCGATCCAATCCGCCGGAAATGCCGTCCTGAGGTCGGCAAGCTCTTCATCCCAGGGACGCGACCGCCAATCGATATCGACCTCATCCATCACGGTGCGCCCGCCGTTCTGTAGCCATAGCGCCGGGTCGCCACCGTCCAGCACGTCGACCAGCTCGAGCTCGTGATTGCCAGGCAGCATCACTACGCGGTCGGCCCCGATCGTGGGGCCCGCTGCCAGTGCCGTGCTGACGGTGCCGATGCTGTCGGGACCGCGGTCGATCAGGTCACCGAGGAAGATCAGGATGCGCTCCGTGCCGGGCGCTTTTGGCTGGCCGCCGATCCCGCGCAGGACACCGTGCAGCACAGCTGCCTGGCCATGCACGTCACCAATGGCAAAGATCTCTGTTGCAAGGTCAATCTGACCGGGCAGTCCGCGAGATCCCAGCGATACGGTCGTGGTCGTCACATCAGCCGTCATGGATCATCTCCGAACTTGAATGGGGTAGTGGGTTGTCTGGAAAGCCTTCTCTGAGGTGGCCACCGCGGCATGAAAGGGAGAACTGGTATTGCCCGTGGTCGTGCGGTTTGTCTACGCTGGCAAGCAAGAAACGCGGAAACAACGGCCATGCCCGAAACCTTCGACATCGACGCTGTCCGACTGTCGCAAGCGCGCGCGGCCGCGAAACGCAGTGGCCGGTCTCTTGCAGAGCAGATTGCCTACTGGATCTGGCTCGGCCAGGCCGTAGATGAATCTCCGGAGTTCGACGTCAAGCGGCTCCAGACAACGCTTCCGGAAAACCTCACCGCCCTCGAGTCCGCCGTTTTTCTCTCATACCTCGAAGAGGCGACGTCACATCCGACGAAGGAAGCGGAAGCTTTTTTCGAGGACCGCCGGCGACGTGGCCTCGGTGTCGGTCTGGATGAAAATGGACACCTTGTCCGGCAGAAGCCTGCCACTTGAGATCGAATTGCCGATGAAAGCTGCCAGATGAACAAGGGGCGGCACGATGCCGTGCCGCCCCTTGATCCGTCTTGCGCTGCTGCGGTTACACTCAGTGATGATGCTCGGGGAGATCCTTGAGCTGATCCTTCGTCATCGTCGAGGTCGCATGCACATCGCCGCTCTCGTCACGCATGAAGTTCAGGCTGGAGACGTCCAGTGCGACCGGCTTTGCGCCGATCCCCAGAAAGCCGCCGACGTCCACGATCACTTGGGCGTTGGCACCGGCGCCGTGGAGGTGCGCGACGCTCCCGATCTTGCTGTCATCGGGTCCGTAGACAGTGGCACCGTCCAGGTTGGCTTCCGTCAGCTCGTCCGACCGCAGTGGAATATGCTTGGAATGGTCCATGATATTGCTCGCTTTCGTTATTGCTTCATTGGGAGATGAACCCCGTGGTCACTGGCGATGTTCCAAGAAACCGCCATTGCTACGCGGATGAGCGGAGAAGCGTCCACCTGCCGAGGTTGCCGGCGGCGGGAAATGCGCATGCAGCTTTGTGTGCGATATAACTAACCATCATGAGCTTCGTGGTGGGCTTTCATGCCCTACCGTCGCGCGTCACTTGTTGCCGTCAATCCACTTCGACATCAGGCCTTTGTCGCGGAAGCATTCGTCCGGCACGGCACGCCGCTTGATCCGTGCGAGCTTCTCCGCAAAAGCGACCTGCTTCGAGCTCGGCCGGGGGTCATGGTCCGCGACAGGTGCCAGTAGGGTCTGCTTTTCGATCCAGGCGCTAAGCGTGCGGCGATCCTGCTGGACGTCCCATGGCAGGAGGGTGCGGTTACGATCTGCAAGTGACCGCGCGTAGGCAAGCTGGCGCGGGGTAGCGGGCAGGACAAAGGCTGATGCTTCCATGACAGAACTCCAACGATAACTGAAGCTCAGATGTAGAACAAATAGAGAACAAAATCAAGATCGGCTGTGTATCGGCCAAGTCAATGCACCCGAGTGCTCAACAGCACTGACAAGCCAAACCTCGTCGGGTAGCTTCGCGGTCCTTGTCCTGGAACGCGTCGCCGAAGCCGACATGGACTGCTTTTGTTGATTGGTAGGGCGGCCGTTCTTGCACTGCGCCGCAAAGGTCCGGTTCGATCTCATATTTACCAATATTCGACGGTCACCTATGCAAAACATATGGAAAGGCTGAGCAGATTTACAGTGTGGATGACGGTGTCAGGGCGCAGTGGCGGCAATAGCCCGGAGGGCACGTTGTTTCCCTACTGGAGCTTTTCGAAGACCGCGATCGCGATCTGCGCGCTCAAGCTTGTTGAAGAGCACCTTCTGGACCTGGATGCGCTATACAAGGAACATCCCTTCACGTTACGCCACCTCCTCAGCCACAGTTCCGGTCTGCCCGACTATGGGTCGCTGAAGAAGTATCATGCCGCAGTGGCACGGGGAGATCAGCCTTGGCCCCGCCAAAAACTGCTTGATGCGACCCTTGCTCAGGACATGCATTTTCCCCCGGGCGAAGGGTGGTCCTATTCCAACATCGGTTATCTCTTTGTCCGCGACCTGATCGAGGGGGCGACGGGCAAGCCTCTGGGAGACGTCATTCACGACCTGATCTGCAACCCCCTTGGTCTGGCGAGCGTAGAGTTCTGGGACACCCTCGACCAGTCGGCGGCGCTGCATTGGGACGATGGCGCGAGGTATGATCCGCGATGGGTCTATCACGGGTGCCTGATCGGGTCGGCCCCGGACGCGGCACGTCTGCTTCACGCTCTCTTCGCCGGCAATCTGCTTGGCTCGGAGACGCTAAACGACATGCTGGTCAGAAGATCCTTGGGCGGTGCGATTCCCGGGCGTCCCTGGACCGAATGTGGATATGCGCTCGGTCTCATGTCGGGTGCCATGGGAGGTCTGGGACGCGCCATCGGCCACACCGGCGCCGGACCCTTCAGCGTGAATGCCGTCTATCATTTTCCCGATCTTCCTGATCCGACGACCATAGCCGCTTTCACCAATGCGACAGACCAAGGGGTGGCAGAGTTCTCCGCCGCAGGACTTGCACGCGACCACTGACGGCTTTGTCCGCATAGCGGACCAACACGCTTTGCGGACACCCCCTGAACCGCGCCGGGTTTGCCAGAGACTTGAAACCTGAGAAGGATGAGAGTCATGGAAAAGAGCAAGATGGCCAACCGCTATTCACCGGAGGTTC
>NZ_FQUE01000014.1 GCF_900128995.1 Loktanella atrilutea
GAACCTCCGGTGAATAGCGGTTGGCCATCTTGCTCTTTTCCATGACTCTCATCCTTCTCAGGTTTCAAGTCTCTGGCAAACCCGGCGCGGTTCAGCAGCGCAAGCTGGCACGCAAGAAGGCGGAGCGCGAAGGCCTCCTTTAAGCGCAAAAATAGACCGCGCAATGCGCAGAATGATTTGCACAACATAGCGCTCATTATATGCGACGTAGGGGCTCTATCGTGAGCAAAATCTACCCCGTACGTCAGTAATGCTGACTTATCGCATAAGGGAAATTATGTAATATATGTTCAAGTCTATCGGTCAGCTAGTTTCGCAACCGCAGCATTGTACGGGTTAACTTATCTATAATAGACTGCCGCCTACGAGTTGACGAAATGGTGGTTCCACGGTCAGCTAGAAAAGAGTGCCGAGAACTTTCCAAGTTTGTTCGACGATTGGTATCCTTGGACTGAGCGGCTGGCCGCGTACCGGAAACTGTATAAACTCTCCTTCGCCAGCCTGACCAACGTTTTCAAGATAGTAGATGGTTTCAGACCCTGGCATCGGTTTTCCTAGTCGCTTGAGATAGGCGAAATACTCCCCAGAAAACTCGTCGGCCTTGGTGACAATCGCTAGGATACGCCCATCGAGTAGCGCAAGGTTGGGCGCGGGACCCAAGAGGATATGCCCCGCGTCCAGCGCCACAGGGAAAGCACTGTCGCCCACGACGCGAGCCGCAGCGACGACCTGTCTGAGGATCGGCGAACAATCAGTCTCAATTGCCTCGTCCTGCGATTTCGTGGCCTTGCTTTCATCGAATAGCACGCCAATCACCTTGCTAAGGTTTGCGCTGCTACGCTGAATAAAGTGGGTCTGCGGGACGCGGGGGTTTGTCGATGGCATCGACTCCAGGGCGATCCGCGAGCGATCTGACTTATCAAGTCCAATTCTCCTTGCATAGGTTTTGCTATGAGTGCGAACAATCGCTAGATCGCCATTTTTCACCTCCGCTGTCGCTGACACTATTAGTGTTTGACCAGGAAAAGCTATCATTCCCAGTGTAGGTGCCCTCAAAGCGAACAGTGAAATGTCACCAAGCGATAACAGGTCTAGATGGTCCTCTGCTTGATCGATGTTGGTAAGCGGAGCTCCGGCAGCACGTGCGGCCAGTCTGCCAACGACTGGTATCGTGTCAGTTCGCAGCGGCACGAGAGTAAGAGCGGGGACAGCCATCTGAGCTTCAGCGACAGCTTCCTCTGGCGGCAACCTTCCCATGAATCTTGCGTAAGCGAGCCAACAGGCATCAATCGCAGAGAATACATCATTATAGCCTAGATTGACAATTTCGGCCTCGGCTGGCGTAATCTGATCAGCGCGCCCGTGGTGTGCTTTGTTGATGACATCTCGATAGGGAGCCCCAGGCTTCAGCGGCTGCAGTTCTAACAGCCGTCGAAATGGCTCTTCGTTAAACGGTTTTTCACCACGATTGCAGGCGTTCGCAATTTTACCAAGCAGATCACCCATCGTCGGGTCATGGAGGACTGCTGGATCAGAAGCGAGCAAGTCCCATAGCTTAATCTCTGTGCGCACCCGCACTGGATGGACAAACTCTCGGGCAAGACCCGTGTCGTTTGGGTCGGTGTTCTGCCATTTTTCGCACCGACCTCGCACCTCGTCCGCAACCGGAGCAAGACTTACTGTGCATTTTGATGTCGAGATGGCAGAGAATTCCCACGTTTCAGTCCGTGCCAAACCAGCCGCTCGCTTGTCTGCAGCTACAAACGCCTCGACGGTCGGAATGAAACCAAAATCGTTGCTGACGATCAATGGATTAATGCCTTCGGCCATCAACGATGGCACTGTGGCAGCTAAGTTCGCGACATTACCGGGATCTAGTAGGTCCTGGGGGTCATCCATCAAAAAGGTCGAAATGCCGCCAGATCTGGACCAGACTTGTTGCCAAAGAGCCAGTACAAATGCAGAGAGGAAGGCGCGAAGTGCCGAGGCATTCATAACGTGATGTGCCTCCACCAAATGCTTTCCTTGAGCTGCCAAGAACGTGAAACCGTCACTCTTGGCGGAGTCCAGCCCGGCATATTCCGGTGCTTGGACAAAATGTGCCCGATACATGCGCTGCGACCACAACGTCGCCTTCTCTTGGAGGTTCGAAATCAGCCCGGCGACTTGGTTGTGAACAAGATCTGGAAAGTCCTTAAATGGTTCGACGGCTTCGGCCGCCCGCGCTAACTTCTCAAGTCGTGTCCGGGCCTTGGCCCACCGCTCACAGGTTTCTTGGATTTGACTCAGTTGCCGGCGAATACCAGCAAAGACAGTGGCTGCATCGAGGTAAGCCTTAAGGACACTCAATTGTCCTTGGATACTCCTGTCGTTGGCCGGAACTGCGATTTCATTCAATTCGGCGCGCAGAACTTTTACAACAGCGCTTCTCACAAAATCGGCATTGGTGGCGCGATATCTTGAAAGCGAGATCGCTCGTCGAATGCGTCGTATCGCAGCGCGCAGCTTCTCTTCGTCAGGAATCTCAACAGGCAGATTGACTCCAGGTAATGGTTCGCGATCGGGAGCATCTCTCCAAGCCGAGGTGCAAAGGGCAGCGACCCCCTTGGCCATTGGCTTCAGTAGCTCCGGAAACTCGGCAAGCTGGAAGACTTCCTTCGACAAGGCTGCCCCGTAAACCGAGGCCAGATCGTCAGGGACGTCGTCATCAACGAACCGGCGGAGCATCTCGGGCAATTGATCACGCAGGCCCTTCTTCATGTCGCGCTCCCACTCCGCCGCCGTTTTCAGCATCGTGGTATCGGCTTTGCGGGCTTCTTCCAGCGCCTGAGCCACCGATTTGTCTAGCATGGCGTCAATGGGGATTGCCCCGGGTTTAAGGAGGTCGCGCTCGCAAACTGGGCAGGCCGTGAAAGCATGGCCCGGATGAGCTGTATCGTGCCACTTCGCCACCAAGCCATACAGACGAACGCGATCAGCACGTTCTGCATGCGAAAGATGCTCGACGAGAGTCGCGGCCTCCTGCTCGATGTCCCGCATCACAGTCTCAGCGTTGCTTAGGTCGTCATCGCTCATCTCGCCAAGCCTATGCGCGAGCTGCATTGACGGCAGTCCCTTCAACGCGGCGTTGCCAAAGCAACTCTCCGCAGCCTTAATAGCCCCGTCGAAGCGTCTGATCTCGCTATCGTTTGTGAGCTGCGGCAGTTTACCTAGAACTAGTCGGGCATCAGCAGCAGCTTGATCTTCGGCCGCCCGTAGAAGATCCTCGGCTTGCTTTAGACCGTCCTTCCAATTATCGGGGGCGGTCTCTTTGGGGGCGGAGACGCAAGACAGATCCGGCAGTCCTTCGCCTTCCTTTAAAAGATCCCATAACGTAGTCACCTGCTTGGCGGCATCGCCCTCGCATCGCTCTTTCTCCTCGGTTGCAAGCTTAGGATACTTTCCAGTCAGGCGATCGTGGAGGCGGATGCTGCGGCTCCCGAAGTGGGCTAATGGCCGCAAGCCAGTCAAAGTCGATATTGCCTGCGATAAAGTCGTCTTGTCATCAAACCGGGTCGCCGCAGCAACCCCCGGCATCAGGGTACCAACCTGCAGCGCCAGTTCCGGCAGTCCAAGTTTGGCGAGTCCAACAGCTGTGGTCTTGAAGTTCTTTTTGCCGTCTCGCTCAAGACGGCGCTCGACCTCGACTTCGCTGTTGTTGACTAGGGACCGAAACTTTAATCGCACCCAAGTATCGACCCGGGGCAGCCCATCGACGGCGAGTAGTTCTTTTTCTGTGGGGATCGGCACGATTGGCGGTAGCTCAAATGTTGCGTTGGGCTCAGCGCTCGAATTTCCGTTTTTGATCTGGACAGTGATTGGGACATGCAATGGCGAGGGGAGTCCCTGTGAACGATGGCCATATCCCGTCAAACACCAGCAAATAGCGCTGATCATTGAGGTCTTACCCGCGCCGTTGAAACCCCGAAACAAATTGGCCTGCTGAGACAATTCAAGCGTAAAGGGCTTTGGGTCGCCGCCCCTGTCATCGCAATGGCGATGTAGTCCGCGGAAACGGTGTGCTGTAATCCCGACTAACTTCCAGCGTTGTTGTTGGCCCGTCGGTCGCGTCGCCGGAGCGATTGCGTGGGCGGGTCTATCAAGCGCTTCTAGTAAGCGATCAATTTCTCCATCTAGGATACTGGTATCCTTTTCGGGGTTCCAATAGGCCTTCCGATTCTGATCGTAGAACACAAGCAAGTTACGGCTGTCTTGCATGGGAAGGGAAAAATCGACACCATCAGAAACCTGCAGAGCATTACCGGCTGCTAAATGTTGAACGACCTCGTCCAGGGTTAGATCTACAATCTCTATCGACACGGGCAAAGTCTCCGAAAATTGATGAGCTACGCTCACATTTCATATAGCTTTTACGACACGACCGTGTGGGTCGTGGTGCTGGAATTACCGCTTTGGCGAGTGCGGCCAAACTGATCGAAAGTTTGCAAAGGCCTAAATTTGACTACCTTATGTGAATTAATTTGGCTTGTTGCGGATCGTAGGTGTAATTTGAAATTGTCCCGTCTTTGATCTTCTCAACAGCGTCGTTGATCACTAATAAGGGTACCAAAAACCATTCTCGCGGCATCACAGGTCGCCCAAAACGATCCATGATTTCAACATCGAGCCGCGCAGGTTCAAAGATTCGGTGGATCAGATTTTCGAGTTTGGTCCGATTGATGTTGTACAGCTCATAGGTCGCGATGATCTCTACATTTGCCATGAGAAATGTCGGCTGAAGCTGTGCGCCGGCGATCCGTTTCTCCACGCTCATGTTAGTCACGCCGATCTTGTGAACCAGGTTGCGGTTCTCTGCTACCAGCGGGTGATCGGATTTACTCCGCAGGACGTAGATTGTACCACTTGCCTCATCGCCGTCGATGGTCTGGTCTGAAAACAATGGTCCCGCCGTGGGATCGGTGATCCTCCGTCCGGCTTCGTCCTTATTCAGCGCGCGCTGAAGTGAGCGCATGAGCATGCTGCTCTCTGTGCCGTTGTCGAAGATCACACGCAGCCGGGCGTCTGTGCGGCCTTGATCGGTGATGATCGTCTCACCTTTATCGGCGACATAGGCTTTCTGGCCACTCACGATGAAGAACCGTCCTTTTTCGATTTCAGCCTTCATCTCGAACGGACGTGTCTCCCTCAATCCGGAAGCCAGCTCCTTTTGGACCTGCTCAAAGAGCGGCTTAAAGGTCGCAAAATCTTCACATCTGTCTCGGTTTGCGATTTCATCGGCAGCTTTCTTTTCGGCCGTCGAGCGCACGTGTTTCAGTTCGGTGATCGGTAGTGCAGCGACTTCGATCCCCAGCGCGTTGAGCAGGGCGTCGTCGTCAAGATCATCTGTTTCCATGGCCTTAGTTTTTGGGACGTTGGCCAGGAGGCCCTGATTGTCCAGCGGCGCAACCAGTTCGCGGCAATTCTGTATGTCGCGGATCCGATCCAGCCGCACAGCATAAAGCCTTTCGAAGATATCGCGGTCTTCACCATGCTGCGGTGCCCGGCCATGTTCTTCGGTGAAACTCAATATCTCTTCAAACCCAGCAATGATGCGTTCTTCGCGTGGTGTACGGCTGACGTTCTTCTTGACCTCGACCTCAACACCAAGCTCTGCAAGTAGGGCGTCGTCGTCGTCTGTGAATCCCTTAGACATTGGCGGCCTCCTGCTTCATGCGGACGAGATATGCCACGCCTTCAGCCATTTTCTTTTCCCATGGGTCCGGTGACAAGATCGAAGGCAACCTGCCCCGCTCTTGCTGAAACTTGACGGCGCGACGGGCAAGGTCGCGCGCCTCTTCGGGGGAGAGCTGGACCTTCTTGGCAGAGATGATGACAGCGACCTGCTTCAGGCTTTCTTCGCTCATGCTCTTGGCCAGGATCGCGTAGGCTTCGCCGAAAGGGTTGATCCGATCAATCAGATCAATATCGAGCTCGCGCACGTCCATCGCAAATTTTCGCACCCCGTCGATCAGGGCGGTGTTCCCGCTCGCTTGGGAATCATCCTTGCTGGTAACTGCAATCTCTTTCGCTTTTTGGGTAAGGTTCAAAGCGGCCACCGCATGCTGGCGTATCGCCTCTTGATCCTCGGCCGCAAGTTCGGGGAACTTTGCGGCGACGATCTTTCCCATCCGCACTTGCGTCAGCTCTTCCGGCACAAGCTCTTCATCGAACAGGCCGCGTTCGATGGTGGTCTTATCCTGGACGAAGGCGGTAATCACCTCATTCAGATCCTCTTGGCAAATGCGCTTGGCTTCTTTGCTTTTCGGTTCCACCAGTCCTTTGATCTCGATCTGGAACTGGCCGCTTGTCTCGTTGAACCCAACATTTGTTTTGGTGGGGTCATAGCCATCTTCGCCGTAGTCAAACCCTTCGACCGGCCCGCTCTTTGGGCTTTTGGGTGTGAAATTGAACCGCGGGGCCAGTACCTGCTCCATGAGCAAGCTAGCCGCAATCGCTTTGAGCGTGTCGTTGACTGCCTCGGTGACATTTTCCGCAGACGCATCGGGTTCGGCAATCAGATTGGTAAACCGCGCAGTGGTCTTGCCTACCGCGTCGCGGGTCGCCCGGCCGATAATCTGCACAATCTCGGTCAGGCTGGCACGGTAACCAACCGTCAAGGCATGTTCACACCAGATCCAGTCAAATCCCTCTTTTGCCATGCCAAGTGCGATGATGATGTCCACATGGTTGCGGTTATTCTTCTGCGCCGGATCCTTCAACGCAGCAGATACTCTGTCTCGTTTAGCAGCTTCATCGTCGACCAGATCGGCAATCCTTAACACCCGCCCTTCTGGCGTTTTGACAAGCTGAAAGCCCGTCACCGGGTCTGCCCCCTGCCAGTCGCCTAAGGCGTCAATGATATGTTCGACCTCGCGATGCTTGTCCTTGGTGCTTTCACGGGAGTTCACATTGGGTATGTGGAGGATCGTCTTTTCGTTCGGATCGAGGACTTTCAGGATGTCGTCCGCGTAGGAGCCAGAGTAGAAGAAATATCCGATGTCGAGGGTCTTCAGATATTTGTAGCCGTTCAGCTGTTCGTAGTAGGTGTAGGTGACAGTGTCGAACTTCGCCTCATCCTCTGGCGACAGGACCGCAGCGGCATCGCCGCGGAAATACGATCCGGTCATGGCGACCACATGTACTTTGTCGCGGGCGACCAGTGCGCCCAGGTGTGCCCCCAGCTTATTTTCGGGGTTAGCGCTGACGTGGTGAAACTCGTCAACCGCAATCAGCCGGCCGTCGAAGGCTTCAATCCCGAACTTGTCTACGGCGAAGCGAAAGCTGGCATGGGTACAGACCAGAACCTTGTCAGCACTAGAAAGAAATTTGCCAACTGCTCCAACCTTGCCATCATCACCGCCGGGCGCATTACACAGGTTCCAGTGTGGCTGGACCACCCAATCGGCCCAGAATCCGAACTTGCTCAAGGGCTCATCGTTAAAGCTCGATCCAATAGATTTTTCCGGCACCACCACGATCGCCTGCTCCACGCCCTGATTTTGGAGCTTGTCCAACGCTATGAACATAAGCGCCCGAGACTTTCCCGAAGCCGGAGGCGATTTGATCAGCAAATACTGTTCACCACGCTTCTCGTAAGCGCGCTCCTGCATCGCTCGCATGCCCATCTCATTGGGCGCTTGGTCTCTGCCAGTCGTGGCGTAAGTGACGGAGACGGATGGGATTGCCTGTCTCGGTTGGCTGCTTTCTGATTGAGTTTCCATCAGAATACCCCCCATTCTCGACCACTCGTCATTTTGAAATTTGCACCGATAGCTTTGCTTTTCTTCAGCCACTTTAACTGATCTGTTTTAGTGCCAATTGTAAGATCAAACATATGAGCGCTGACCTCTTTAAATAGTAAAAACTGTGTGTCATATGCGGCGGGGCCGATAGTGCCCGGCATGGGAAGGTTTAATTTATCCATTTTGTTATCACTGTATGATAGTGTATATGAGGCGAATGGACCTCCGCTGTAGGATATATCTACGCTTCCTATTACAGTATTTTCTTGTAAGGCAGTCGGATCGTACCCAAAGAACACACGAGAAAGACGTTTCATCATAAGTTGATTGCCAGGCAAGTGGAGGCCGCGGTTCCTAGTGATGTTTCCCGCTTCAACCCAGAAATGAGTGCAAACTCTAAGCTTTTGCAGATCTTTACTGGTGAGAGCACCTTTAGTAATTTCGCCTCTAGCAAGGTCATCTTCAGTCGCGGAAGGCTGTGCGAGGTTCGGCACACTTTCAAAAAGCTTAACGTATTTTTTCAATAGTGCTGCATCCAATGGCACAGCATCATCCCAGGTGGCTTTGAACCATTGGTTTAAAGCATTTATAGAAGTCGCAGAAGTCTTCTCCACTGGTTTATCACGGCTGACTGCAAGTGTAAGACCCACCTCCACCCCTTTGGACAATCCAGATCGAGACAAATTACCGGAGCCAGCAAGGGCATAATCTATGTCTGCACCCCTAAAGAGGAAAGTTTTAGGATGGAAAGGTACCTGCGGCATTCCATCGTGCGCGAGGCAGAAATGCGCATCATATACTCGTACTAACGATGCAGGTAATGACAATAATGTTTCTAGAGCGACTGGCTGCGTACGGCAATAATCAAATGACGTAATCCATCGTTTCTTTACTTTACTCCAATCCTTCCCGAGCGTCGCATCAAGACATTTCAAAAGATCCCGGGTCCCACTGGATGTTATATAGGCAGCTGCTACATCAAGTTTAGTTGGCGAACTTATTCTTGAAATTTCCTCAATGGCGTCAAGCGTAGTTCGCGCGGCGGGCTGTGCGATAAAATTAATTTTGCTCATGTTTTTGCCTTTCCACCCGAAGAGGCATTATTAAAAAGATGGTTGCCTCTATTTACGTCAGCGTATAGACTAAATAATATTTCGAGACGTTCGGTATCATTTTTAAATTTCCTTCCGATATAAATACGTTCGAGGATTTCATCATTTTGGCTGTGTGCTTTCTGAACCAGGGGAAACTTTGTTTCGAAGTTGGATGGATCATATATTTCTCCGATTGTAGCCGGATAATAATGCTCCCTAGTCAATATAATTCGATTTGCCGCTTCGCTTAAGTCAGCTTTATTTTTCTCAGTGAGTATCGGTAGAGGAAATGTGTTCCAGCCTAAGGTGTTTGAGTAACGGTAATCAGTTTTCAACTTTCCGCAAACGGCTGCAATCCAGACTAAGTGAAGGCGTGAAGCGATCAGCGCCATATTCCAAAGTGGTGCATCATAAATAGCAAAAGCGCTATCGGCTATAACGGAACTTTTATTTAGCAAGCCAACAGGCAAGTAATAACGACGTTCGGAACTAACCCGAGGAATAATAAATGTGTATTTGTTAGCACTTCCCTGTATTTGTACAAACCGATATGGAGTTTTTGCAAAGTCGCGAGTAGAGCTGGCTTTACTCTCTGAGCGCATATGGGTCACCTCTTTCAAGCGCCGCGCGATCAGGGGAGATTCTAATGATGTTGAATATTGGTCTTTTTCTATCCATAAACAGTAACGTATTTTTCCCTGAATAAAGTCTTCGGACCCAACGAACGGCCTCAAATATGACTGAAAGATTGGATCCGTTTTGCCATCTTCTGTTCTCTGCTCGTGTGACACAATCAGATTGCCACCATCGCGCGGCATATTGCCAAATAACATATTAGCGGCGTCTTTGGGTGGTTCACGTCGACTTTGCACTACCAAATTTGGCCCATCGACAAGGTAAGGGTTGATATTGGTGCAAGTTTTTTCAAGTACCGCGCCTTTGGAGTCGGGCGAATATAGACGTTTCAGCCCTGAGCTTGTGTTTGAAATGCCGACAACAATCACGATTACGCCCGCATTGTAGCTGGCAAGATTTGCCCACTTGAATGAAGTATAAGCAAATATGATTTGTTGTCCGGCACTAAAGATTGCGGGCCAAAGTATCGGAACCTGCTGACCCTGGCAGAGGGAGTTGGTTGTTACAAAAGCGGAAACTGCTTTCGTTCGGGTACCGTAATCAGCAGCCTTCATGAACCACGCAGCTACATAATCAAGCGATTTCCATCCATCTATCCGACCTTCAAAAACTGCTTTAAGATCTTCCTTTTGTTCCGATGATTGCAGTTTGTTACCAAGATACGGTGGGTTTCCGCAGATATATGTTTCACCGCCCTCGTTCGCGAAGTCAATCTGAGCTTGATCCAGTGGCGACATGAAGAGGTCATCTGCCTGAAACTTCACGCCTGTCCCCGTAGGGGGGCAAACCGACAGCCAGTCAAGCCGCAGAGCGTTGCCACACGTGATCCAGTTATGCGCATCTAACGGCAGGAATTCGGCCAGAGCCTCCTTCTGGCCGCGGTAGGTGACGTCGCATTGGTATTCCGCGATGATCAGCGCCAAGCGTGCGATCTCTGCTGAGAAACTCCGAAGTTCGATCCCCCGGTAATTCGTTAACGGTATGTCGGTGCGACGGTCGGCCTCACCTCGGCGGCGGTTCACCTCTGCCTCTATCGCGCGCATTTCTTTGTAGGCGATGACAAGGAAGTTGCCCGATCCACAGGCGGGATCAAAGACGCGAACCTTGGCCATACGTGCTCGCAGATTGGCCAATTTCCGCGAGTTGTCTCCTGCCGCCGCAAGTTCAGTTGTCAATTCGTCGAGGAATAGCGGGTTCAGCACCTTTAGGATGTTTGGCACCGACGTGTAGTGCATGCCTAAGGCGGAACGTTCTTCATCATCAGCGACGGCCTGGATCATTGAGCCGAAAATGTCTGGGTTAATCTGAGTCCAGTCGAGGCCCCCGATATGCGACAAGTAGCGCTGTGCAATTTTGGAGAACTGCGGTGCATCAGTGTTTCCGGAGAAGAGACCGCCGTTCACATAGGGGAAAGCATCAGCCCAACGAGGCAACGTAGTCTCACCTCTTTTTGCGAGGGGTGTGTTCATTGCGCGGAAGATTTCGCCAATGACTTCGTGCGTGTTGGACCCGTCACGGTTCGACATCTTGTCGACCGTCGCGGTAAAGAGGTGATCGCTGGCAAAAATATCGGTGTCTTCTGCAAAGAAGCAGAAAATCAGCCGCGCCATGAAGTGGTTCATGTCCTGGCTTTTGTCCGCCTTTCCCCAAACGGGATTGTCCTTGATCAGCTCGACATAGAGCCGGTTGAGACGGCTCGTCGCGCGGATATCGAAGGCGCTTTCACGGATCTGCTTGACGGTCGAAATGCCCGCGAGCGGCAGGAAAAAGCCGAAGTGATCGGGGAAATCCGTATAGTTGCAGGCAATGGTTTCGCCGGTGGTAATGTCCTCGGCCTCCAAGTCGATGCCATCGGTGGCGAGGATGAATTTCGCCTTGGCCCGGGTGGTGGTGGGACTGGACTTGAGAGCGTCCAGCGTCGCGGCAACTTTTCCTACGGTGCAGGTCGCAAGGTGAATGTTGTTGGTTTGAAGAACGCCGCCCATGTCTGACTTATTCGACGCGCCGGTGCGCAGGCGCTTGATGGTCGTGTCCTTGTTTCCGAACGCCAATAGGAAGGCATAAGGAAACTCTTCAGCGTCGAAGGGCTGGTCCGCAAGTTCAGAAATAGCTTGCTCGATTTCGACAGCGTTCATGACTGTTGTTCCTTGGTTTGCCGGAAGTCATAACTGTCGCAGCAGTGTCGGCCTTGCGGGTTTTCTACCTGCGCAGGCCACGAGATTGTTGAATAGTTAGATGCTATTAAGGCGATATTTTGCAATGCTGATCAGGCGTGAAAACCGCTTCCTTGGGTTACTGTAAACGTTACGCCCTCACGTTGCTTGAGACGCGCCACCATTGCCAGCAGATTGTCCGCCCGAGGATTGCCCTTGGTGCTCAGCATGCGCATCAGGCTCTTCGGATCCATCTGCATGTCTTGAGCCAGGGCGTTGAAGCCAACGGTCGCGTTTACGTAGTCCCGCAGCAGCAGCTTGCCGGTTTCCAGATCATTACTCAGCAGCGCTTCGATAGCTTCCTTAAACAACCCCACGCGAAACACAGGGTCCCGATCGGCGCGGGCCCTGATCGTCTCTTTGAAACTTCTGGTGAGTGCCATGTCAGTCTCCTTTTGATTTTCGGGATTTGTAGTCGTCCCAATGGCCTTCGCCTGCTTAATGTCTTGTGGTTGGCGCCGCTTGGTGCCGCCGCACTGCAGGATTACAAGCTTATCTCCATCCTGTCCAAAGTAGACCCGATACCCTCGGCCAAAGGTGATGCGCCGCTCCGATACACCTTCTCCGACAGGCTTCACGTCTCCGAGGTTTCCAGTCTCGATCCGTGCCAAGGCTATTTTAACCTTCAAGGCGGCGGCCGTGTCCAGTCGGTCGACCAATCGGCGAACGGCGCCTTACCCGCTTCGGTGACGTAGATAACGAGTTCGTTCATAAGAAGTACTGGTGACATATGTGTTACTATATGTCAATTTGTACCACGTCTCACTTTAACGCATTGCGTTTGGTTGTGACCCTCCCCTGCCCCGCCCATTGTGTGGCTGTAGACAATTTACATCGCGTCTTTTTTCAAGGCTGCATAGAGTGCGGACTTACTGATCTTTATGCGTGCGGCCGCCTCGCGCACGTTTAGACCTGACGCCATGAGCTCGCGGGCGCGAAGAATTTTGTCGGTTGTGACTGCGATAGGCCTACCACCTTTGCGCCCTCTCGCAGCTGCGGCAGCTAGCCCAGCATTCGTTCTTTCGCGGATCAGATCGCGCTCAAACTGGCCAAGCGCCCCGAAGATGTGAAAAACGAGACGTCCAGTCGGCGTGGTGGTGTCAATATTTTCCGTTAGCGACTTGAAGCCAACACCGCGACCTTCAAGTTCTGCAACGGTTTGCAGCAGATGTGTCATCGACCGACCTAGACGATCAAGTTTCCAGACAACCATTGTGTCGCCTTCTCGCAGAAACGAAAGTGCGGCGGTAAGCCCCGGTCGCTCAGTCTTGGCACCGGAGATACCGCGGTCCTCGAAGATGCGGGAAGCCCCGGCGGCATTCAAAGCGTCGAGCTGAAGGGCAAGATCTTGTTCAGCGGTCGAGACCCGGGCGTATCCAATGAGCGACATGACAATCCGTTGGGCTTGAGGGCGCTATAATCAGCCCCTCCAGATCCATCTGTCCGCAAACTCATCCAAAAATCAAGTTGTCCAGTTACCCGTTGTAGGGACGTTGTCGGACTGGCCTAGTATTTGTCCATTAAACGCAAATTTTACGGAACTAACACCTTTGTGAGTAGCCCGAATTGACGGTCCCGGCAGCGATAAGTCAATATGCGGCCCACATCCGCAACAGATTGGACCTGGTTTTCAGCAGGGTCTCGCGCAGCTCGCCCGCGTCGAGCGCGACTATGCTGCGGTCCAGATCGAACAGAATCTCGCGCTGTTCTGCCGATCTGACCCAGCTTTGCGCCCAGCCGACCACCGCAAGGCGCGTGCCGCGTGTGACCGGGGCAACCCGGTGCAGCGAGCTCGAGGGATAAATCACAAGGCCGCCCGGTGTCAGGCGGATCGCCCGATCCTCCAAAGTGTCTTGAACAACCAGTTCGCCGCCATCGTAGGTGTCGGGGTCCGACAAGAACAAGGTAAAGGACACGTCGGTCCGCAGGCCCTGCATCAGCGCATCGTCGACATGACTGCCGTAGGTCTGGCCTTGGCCATAGCGCGACAGGATCAGCCGGGTCATGACCCGGGGCCGTACAGCGCTGGCAAAGACTGAATGCCTAGTTAGCGCACCGCTGACCTTTTCGTTCAAGGCATCCAAGGCGGGTGAAGGGCTCGCTTGGTCGTTGGCTTTGACCGCTTGCGCATAGCGCCCCGCGGTGGCCCGCCCGTCGCCAAAGGGCATTGAGCGGGCCGCTTGCTGGATCGCCGCAACCTCTGCCGCCGTCAGAAGATCAGGGATGGTCAGGAACATAGCTTACTTCACCGTCAGGGCGGCGAATTCGACCTGTGCGGCGGCGGCGGGCAGAAGCGCAGCGTCCAGCAGTTGCGGTGCGGCGTCGACATAGACGAAAGCGTCAAGCGCGGGCTGGATCGCGGCGAGCGCGGTTTCAGCCGCCGGGGTCACCCCGCCGTCGGCCAAGCGCCGGGCAATGTCAGCGGCGACAAGGGTGAAGCCATGCGCCTCTTCCCATGCGATCGGGTTGACGATCTTGCCGTCTGTCACGCTGTCATCGTATTCTTCCGCTGCGGCGGTCAGCAGTTCATAGACAGCGGTCAACTGACCCTTAGCGCTGACGGCATGATGCGCCATCGCCTCAGCGATCGCGGTCTGCGCAGTGGCATAAGCGGCTTCGACATCGGCCACAGGTTCCGCGTCAGTGATGGCTTTGGTCAGACCGTCGGTGGGCGTCATTACATCGGTATCACTGTCCGCGCCCAAGTCGTCGGAGATCTTTTTGCGGGCCTCTGCTACAAGAGATGCAGCCTTGTCGACATGGCCTTGGCGGTACACTTCTACTCCGGCCCGCAAGTAGCCGTCGACCTTTGCCAGCGTGTTCAGGTTGCTCTGCGCGTCGGTCGTGGACTGCGCGGCACCGCTTTCTCCTCCTTCGCCCCCTTCACCACCTTCGATACCGGGAGTGGTCGTCACAGACGGTACAGCAGTTTGTGCGGGCAGTGCCGTCGCATGGGTCAACGCAACCGTGGTCAGCATCAGCGCACCCCATTGGCGCGGCTTGACAGGACGGGGAATAGTCATGGAACTCTCCTTCAACGTTTTAACATCGTTAATCTGACAGAAACTGTCGGTCAATATCTATGATGAAAACATCAGGTCGGCGCTTGGTGGCCAGCAAGTTATGCGCGGGCGACGTGGTCTCACACTGTCTGCGCTGTGCTCATGGCATCAGTCATACCGGGGTTAAAATCTACCCCTTCCTGCCGTAAGGCATGACGGGCAAAAGCGGATCCTGAATATCTACGCATTCAACGCCGACGGCGTTTCTGTCGATTCAAATGAGTGAGTTTTAAATGACTGATATGATGAATGGTCCAATGACCGGCTTGATGATGGCAGGGTGCGGCGTCCTTATGCTCGTGGTAGGGGCGGTGTTGGTCCTGAGCGTAATGGCATTGATCAAATATCTGCGGCGGCCTGCATGAAGCCGGCCCTTTGATCAGTGGCGACACGCACGGCCATAGCACTTACGGGATCGCAGCTCTGGCACAGACCCAGAACGACGGGGTGACGTCGGATGATGAGATGCAGTCTGCGCAGCCTATCGCAGACTGGATCGTACAGGGAAAAGCCGTCTAGGAGAAGAACTGCGCCACTTGTCACGACACTAACCTTGAAGGTCAGCTTGACTGGCGTCGTCATCTGGACACCGGCCGCATGCCCGCGCCCCCGCACGATGAAAGCGGCCTTGGCACCCCACTGATCCAAAACGCCGCCTAGGTCTGGGTGTGCTGCATCTGAGTTCAGCACAACGTGTCTTGTCGCATCGCAGGGTTTCCCCCATAGGATGCTTCATGTGGCAAAATCTGCGCCTTTTCCTGTTGGTACTGATGATCGGTCTGGGCTTGGCGCAGTCCAATCAGGCGTCGATTTCAGCTGACAGTTCGTCTCATATGATGGCGATGCAGGAAGACTGCTGCCCTGACGACTGCCCGGACATGCCGGAGTGCAACGCGATCTGCGTCTCCTCGATACAGTGTCGTGCCATGCCATACGTTGCGGAGCCGACCCTCGCGCTTTCGCAAAGTTATCTGTTGTCAGAGCCTGCCAGCTTTCGGGCGGTGAGGCAGAACGATCGCCAGCAGTATGCCATGGAAGGCTTGCGTAAACCGCCAAAGATTTGATGGGACGGGTGCTTCAGGCACCCTGAACCTGCGCTTTTTCGTATCGTCATGACCAGTTCCGGTCGCGATGCAAAAGTGTGTCACTGCTGCCCGTCAATACAGGCCTTTCATGCCCCATTTCATCTTGCGCATCCTTGCGGCCCTTGTGGTTGCAACCCCGTTGTCCGTGCCGATGGCACAGGCTGCCGCATCCGATTACAGCCTCGTTCTTGTCGAGACGACCTACCCGTTCGGCAGCGGTGCGCTCCTCGATCTGCGCCTGACCGACAGACGCACCGATATGCCCATCGAAGGTGCCGTCATCTTTGCCACTCGTCTGGATATGGAGCCGGACGGGATGGAGACGATGACAACCCCGGTGGTGGCAGTGCCGACCGAAGAGCCGGGTCACTATCGCTTTTCTGCCGATCTGACGATGGACGGCAACTGGCAGTTTTCGGTTGCGGCCAAGGTGCAGGGCGAAGCGGAAACAGTGCAGGTGCAGATCGTGATCGAGGTGCAGCCATGAGCGTCCTTGGAAAAGTCGTGCTGATTGGCGCCGTCGGCGGAGCCGCGGGGTGGGCCGGTCTTGCGGCCGGCGACAAAGGCTGGACACCGGCGACACTTGCGGACGGAGTAAGGACACAGATCGCAGCCGTGGCGGGAACAAAAGCCGAAGCGATGACTGCCGCGGCCCCGGAGGCAACAGGTCCTGTCATCTATTACCGACACCCGGATGGTGTGGCGGACTGGTCTGCCACACCTGCAACGACGCCCGATGGCCGGTCCTTTATACCGGTTTTCGCCAGCGAGGATGTGTCGTTCGACCCGGCCGCGGCCGAAACGGTTGCGGCGGACGACGGCGAGCGCACCGTCCTTTACTATCGGCATCCCATGGGTCTGCCCGACACGTCACCCGTGCCGAAACTGGACTCGATGGGCATGGACTATCTTCCCGTCTTCGCCGATGAGGCCAGCGACACCGGAACGGTCACCGTCTCACCGGGAAAACTGCAGCGTACCGGTGTGCGCACGACGCTTGCGGTGCTCGCCCCCATGGCTACGACCATCCGCGCCCCGGGTATCGTAGCGCTGGATGATCGCACAGTCAGTGTCATCGCGTTGCGCGCCGATGCCTTCATCGAAACCGTGGAGGATGTGACGACTGGATCGCATGTCGTCGCGGGCGCACCGCTGGCGACGCTCTATTCGCCCGACGTTGCGGCCGCTGCGGCGCTTTACGTATCGGACCTGCGTAACGGAGAGGCACGCGCCGACGGCAGCCGCCAGCGACTGGCCAACCTGGGGGTGCCAGCTATCGTGATTGACAAGATTGCGGCAGACCGGCGCGCACCGGTGAGCATGCCTCTGACGGCTCCGCGATCTGGCGTCGTGTTGGAAAGGATGGCTGTCGAAGGTATGATGTCCGGCGCGGGCGAGACGCTGTTTCGGATTGCCGATACATCCATGGTCTGGATCATGGCCGATGTTCCTGAACGTGCGGTGATGGGGCTGGTCCGCGGCGATGCGGCAACGATCACCTTTCCGGGCCTGCCGGGCGAGACTTTTGTCGGCGTCGTCGGCGAGATCTACCCACAGGTGGATATGCAGACCCGGACGGCGCGGGTCCGTATCGATCTGGCCAACCCTGACGGACGGCTGTTGGTGAACATGTTTGCCGATGTGGCGCTGGCGAGCGGTGACGGGACGCCCGTGGTGCAGGTGCCGGAAACGGCGGTGATCGACACCGGTGACAGACAAGTGGTGATACGCGATCTTGGCGATGGCAAGTTTGCTCCGCAGGATGTCGTCGTGGGCCGGCAGGACGCCGGGATGATCGAGGTCCAGGACGGCATCGCGGCCGGTGACCGCGTCGTGACCACCTCGACGTTTCTGATCGACGCGGAAAGCAATCTGAATGCGGCGCTCGCGGCATTGACCGCACCGGAGGCGGACCAATGATCGGCCGCATCATCGCCTGGTCGGCCCGCAATCTGGTCCTCGTGTTCTTTGCCACGGCACTGATCGTGGCCGCCGGCGTCTGGTCGCTCCGGTCCCTGCCCATCGACGCCATTCCAGACCTGTCCGATGTACAGGTCATCGTTCTGACGGATTATCCGGGGCAGGCCCCGCAGGTGGTCGAAGATCAGGTCACCTATCCGCTGACGTCGGCCATGCTCACGGTGCCGCGGTCCCGCGTCGTGCGGGGGTTTTCGTTCTTTGGCATTTCCTTTGTCTACATCATCTTCGAGGATGGTGTGGATCCTTACTGGGCGCGCAGCAGGGTGTTGGAATACCTCAACGCCGCCGCTGCCCGCCTCCCTGACGGGGTGACACCCGCCCTGGGGCCCGACGCCACCGGGGTAGGATGGGTTTACCAGTATGCGATCACAGGGAAAGTCCTGTCACTGGCGGAGTTGCGGTCGTTGCAGGACTGGGTCGTCCGCTACGGTGCCAGCCGGGCTGACGGCGTGTCAGAGGTGGCCAGCGTCGGTGGTTTCGTCAAGCAGTACTCTGTGACGGTCGATCCGGTGCGGATGCGCGCACAGGGTGTGACCCTGTCTGATATCGGTAGCGCTATCGCCTCCAGCAACATGGACACAGGCGGTCGGACGGTGGAGTTGTCCGAATTCGAGTTCATGGTGCGCGGACGGGGATATTTGGCTGGGACAGAGGATATCGGTAATATCACCTTGCGAAGCGTCGCGGGGGTGCCGATCAGCCTGAAGGATGTGGCCCGCGTCGAAATCGTGCCCAACGAACGCCGCGGCATCGCCGAACTGAACGGCGACGGAGAGGTCGCAAGCGGCATTGTCTTACAGCGGGTGGGTGCGAATGCGCTCGATGTGATCGACAATGCCAAGGCTGAACTGGAAACTGTGGCCCAAAGCCTGCCGGAGGGTGTTGAGATCGTCCCCGTGTACGACCGATCCGAATTGATCCTCTCGGCGATCGAAACGCTCAAGAGTACCTTGCTGGAAGAAAGCTTGGTGGTGGCGGGGGTGACGATCCTATTCCTGCTGCACGTCCGCTCCGCGCTGGTTGCCATCATCATGTTGCCTGTTGGGCTGCTCATGGCCTTCACGGCGATGAAGTTTCTGGGAATCGGGGCGAATATCATGAGCCTTGGCGGTATCGCCATCGCCATTGGAGCCATGATCGACGCCGCCATCGTAATGATCGAGAACGCGCACAAACATCTGGAACGTGCAGATCCCGACACGCCACGCATTGAAGTCCTGATCAGGGCCGCGACGGAAGTCGGCCCGGCGCTGTTCTTCAGCCTGCTGATCATCACCGTATCGTTCCTGCCGATCTTTGCGCTGGAGGGCCAGGAGGGACGCATGTTCGGACCGTTGGCCTATACCAAGACATTTTCCATGGCGGCAGCAGCGTTCCTGTCGGTCACGCTGGTGCCTGCACTCATGGTGGTCTTCGTACGGGGGCGGATCATACCAGAACACCAAAACCCGGTGAACCGGGCGCTGATTGCCGTCTACCGCCCGATCATCTGTGCCGTGCTGAAGGCCAAGACGCTGACGATCATCGTGGCGCTTGCGGCACTGGCCGTCACGATCTGGCCCGCGCGGCAACTGGGGTCGGAATTCATGCCGGTCCTCAACGAGGGCACCTTGATGTACATGCCGACCACGTTGCCGGGACTGTCGGTGACAAAGGCGGCTGAACTGATGCAGACCCAGGACCGCATCATCAAGTCCTTCCCGGAAGTCTTGTCCGTCTTCGGCAAGGCGGGCCGCGCCCTGACGGCCACCGATCCCGCACCGACGGAGATGTTCGAGACGATCATCCAGCTCCGCCCTGAGGCGGAATGGCGCCCCGGTGTGACGACCGAAAGCCTGCGGCAGGAGATGGATGCCGCACTGCAGTTTCCCGGCGTCTCCAACGCCTGGACCATGCCGATCCGCGCCCGGATCGACATGCTGTCGACAGGCATCCGTACACCTGTCGGTATCAAGGTGTTTGGCACCAGCCTGACGGAGATGGAAAAGGTCGCCCGTGAGGTCGAGGCCGTCGTGCGCACAGTCCCGGGTACGACCAGCGCCTACGCCGAACGCGTGATCGGAGGCTACTATCTCGACATCACGCCGGACCGCGCGGCTCTTGGGCGTTATGGCCTGTCGGTTCAGGACGTCCAGGATGTGATTGGCATGGCGCTTGGCGCCAAAGCGATCACGCAGACCGTCGAGGGACGGGAGCGCTATGACGTCGCCGTCCGATATCCGGCGGCACTGCGATCGGATCCGGCCGCCATCGGACGCGAAGTGCAGGTCGCATTGCCGGGCGGCGGCACGGTGCCCTTGGGCGATGTGGCAAAGATCGAACGCACACGCGGCGCCACCTCGATCCGCACGGAAAACGGCCAGTTGGCGGTCTATATTTTCGTGGACATCGCAGGCCGTGATCTGGGTGGTTACGTGGCCGAGGCGCAGGCGGCGGTTGCGGCGTCCGTGACGCTTCCACCGGGGTATTCACTGGGCTGGAGCGGTCAGTTCGAGTACCTTGAGCGGGCCAAGGCGCGACTGGCGACGGTCGTACCGCTGACACTGGGGTTGATCTTCCTGCTCCTCTACCTGAACTTCCGCCGTTTGACCGAAACCCTGATCGTGATGCTGTCACTGCCCTTCGCCCTTGTGGGTGGTATCTGGCTGATGTGGTTCATGGGTTTCAACATGTCGGTCGCCGTGGCCGTTGGGTTCATCGCACTGGCGGGTGTCGCGGCGGAAACCGGGGTCATCATGCTGATCTACCTCGATCATGCACTCAATGAGGCCCGCGTTCGCAAAGGTGGTCGTGATCTGACCCGTGACGAGCTTTACGCCGCGATCATGGTCGGCGCGGTGGACCGTGTTCGCCCTAAGATGATGACTGTGGTCGCAATCATGGCGGGCCTGATGCCGATCCTCTGGGCTCATGGCACCGGATCGGAAATCATGCAGCGTATTGCCGTGCCGATGATTGGGGGAATGGTTTCATCGACGCTACTAACCCTGATCGTCATTCCGGCGGTATATGGCATCGTCAAGGGATGGAGACTCGAGAAAGCGAGCGAGGTCACGCCTCAGACGACAGAGCAACCGGCAGAATTATACTCGTGGGACAGGGAAAATGCCGCGGATATCGAACGCGATTTAGAGGTCAGCTCCGGACGAAAGATGGATGGGGGCTGCATCTGATCTCGACATCGCCGCAACACGTCCATCCGCGTGGTGGGGTCTGGCTCCTATGAGCCGCATACAAAAGGGAAAACGGGACATGAAAGATTGCGTTATCGTTGGTGGCGGTCCGGCGGGTCTGACCGCCGCACTTTACCTCGCGCGATTTCTGCGCAGCGTCACGGTTTTTGATGCGCGCGAGGGCCGGGCCAGAGTGATCCCGAAGACGCATAACTTTGCACCTTTTCCGGACGGCATTTCCGGGCCCGACCTACTGGACCGGATGCAATCGCATGCCGAGCGTTACGGTGCTGTCATCGAGACCTGTACCGTTGAAGCCGTCGAAAGGCAGGATGATGGCTTTTGCGTCACGACCGACCGGGGGCGTGAGACCGCACGATATGTCATATTTGCAGCGGGCGTTGTGAACCACAGGCCACCCCTGCCCGACACCGTTCATGATCGCGGCGTGGCCAGAGGATTGATCCGTTATTGCCCGGTCTGCGATGCGTACGAGGTCCGCGATAAACGCGTCGCGGTTCTGGGAAGTGGCACACACGGTCTCGCAGAGGCCCGCTTCATCCGTGATTATTCATCCACGGTCACACTCATTCGGCCGACTGGAAATCGTCCTCATGCGGCGGACAAAATTCATGTTCCGGATTCACCGATGAGCAGCATGTCGCTGTCGGAATCGGAGGTCATCGTCACGCTGGAAGACAGCACCATCGCGCATTTTGACACGCTCTACGTCGCTCTTGGCACATCCGCTTGTTCCAAGCTCGCGGAAACACTGGGCGCGACAATCGCTGAGGATGGGTGCATTGTGACTGATGTCCAACGGAAAACCAGTATCGACGGGTTATATGCGATCGGTGATATAACCGACGGGCTCGATCAGATCGCGCATGCGATGGGTCAGGCCGCCATCGCGGCCACGGCAATTCACAATGACATGTCGGGAAAAGATCAATCCTGATCGCAATCGCAGTCGGTTATTTATCTCTCGACGGCCCTCCTTGCGACCTGAGGGACTGGCCATTGTGCGCGGCAACTGTGCCCAAGCCAGTACGCGAAGCCGCGGGGGATGAGCTGCGGTGCGCGGCCGGAACTGCACCTGACAACAAAGTCCGGGTATCGGTTCGGTTTTCAGGGACGATTTTTGACGCCGACGCGAGGCGGGTTTCCTGACATGACCTGAAGCACGTAGCTGCCTGACGCGGTGATCATCAGAAACCCGACGAAAGCTTCAATGCCACCGATGAACCTCAGATGTCCCAAAGGTGTAATATCGCCACGTCCCAGCGTGGTGAAGTTTACCAAAGAGAAGTAAAAATAGTCCATCCACGACATCGGCTGATCGGTATCGAAAGAACCGATGTGGCTGATTTTGTCTGCGAACCAGAACCCGACCGCAAAGGCACCGGCCTCGAATATGTGCGCCACAGTGATGCAAACGACTGCCAGCGTGAGCCCGCGATAGCAGGGGCATCCCCACTGGAACAATTTCGCGCTCACCTTCCGAAGGACCACGTAGTGAACCGTCAGCGTTAAAAGTATGAGAGCTGCGCTTATCAACATGGCCGTCAGCATTGTTTTCTGCTCCCGTTATTTCGTGCTGTAACCTCATCAGGGTTTCGCGCTGCACCGATGTTAACCGGAGTATCTGCGACCCTGTGCTGCGGTACAATCGTGACAACACTTCGGTTTTGTCGATCATGTGCGCCTTGTGCAGCGTCTGAACTGCGAAGCTGTAACCCCGGGCCGTTCAGGCATTGGCCGATGACGAGAACGCGCGGAATTCGCCAGACGTATCTTTCGCGTGATCGAACCGACGTCACGCGGCGGACGCATTGGCTTCAATCCGGTATGGTGCTGCTTTGACGTTCTGAAGTGCCGTGATCGATGATCGGGGCGTGAAGAAATCCATGATTTCTGCGTAGCGAATCCTAGTGTCCTCGAGCGCCTGATAGTACGCAAATAGCTCCTTCAGAGGTGCAGAAAAGTCTTTGTGTGCCGCGAGTACGGCGACGAGGGCGCCGAGGCTGATACGCCCCTCGATCACGAAGTAGCCGCCAAGGGAATAGAAGAGAAACGGTGTCAGTGACGTCAGAAAGTTGTTCAGCGCCTTGATGAAAAACTTGAGCCTGAAGATGCGCCGGCGGATGCGTTCCAGATCCCGCAGGCTTGCCGCAATGCGTGAGATGTCGCCCTTGCCCTTCATATCGGACAAAAGCTGATCGCCTAGGGTGCGTCCAAGACAGCGCACTTCCTTGATCCTGGTCCGCGACAGAGCGTTCACGCGCCTTTGGAGTTTCGGCAGAAGGATCAACTGCAGCGGCAGGATCGTCAGTGCGGCGGCTCCGAGAAGCGGATCCTGAACGAACATAAAGAGCAGGATCGTTGCCATTGTCCCACCCTGGAGAATGGGGAGCGCCAGAACATCGGCTGCAAAGCCACCGATCGGTTCGACTTCCTGCGCCAGGATTGGGATGATCTCGCTTTGTCGCGCGGTTGTCGGGTCGCTCCGCCATTGCCGGTAAATCAGAAGTCGCAACCGGCGCAATACGCGTTCGGCCACGAACCCTTTGAAGACGTTCAGAACGTATTTGTTGGCCCCGTTCAGGACGATGGCAACAAGGTATAGCCCGCAGAGCATCAACAGGAATTCGACCTGATTCAGCGACAGGCCCATGAAGTTTGCGGGGAAGTTACTGGAGTTGAGGGCGTTGTTGACGATCTTTTTCGGCAACTCCAGCGTGACATAGAGAATGGGCATGGACAGCAAGCTCAGGCCAATCATCGCAGCCTGCTGGAGTCTCGAGTAGCGCAGCACGGTGGCGACCAAACTTGAATCGAGCCCGCGGACATGTTGGCGTAACGGCCCGGTCGTTCCGCGACGTCGCCAGATCCGCACGACTGACAGGATCAAGAAATAGATCAGGACGACGCTGAGCAGCGCCGGGGCCAGGACGAGGATCAGGTGGATGAACGGATGAATCCAGTCCGGGGCGCTGTCATCATATTGAAATCCGAACACGACGGCCACATCGTGCACGATCTGGTGGTAACTGGTCACGCCTGCCTCTTTTCTTGTCGTGCGGCATTATGGTGCTGCCGTTTCGGACAAATGGGTCCCGCCGTGTCTCTTCAGACTGGAGTAGATTTCAACCTCCGGAAGAGAGGGCGCCCACGGTACGCAGACGCCCCACACTCTTCCGTCAACGACGTTCAGTCGTTGCGACTTGGAGCGTCAACGATGCCGGTTGTGTGGATATTGGTCACTTCAATGACGTCATCCGGCGCCAGGTTCTTGCGAACCAGTTCCTTGTGGGGGAACAGATCACCCGCTCTGATCTGATGCGTGTGCTCGGCCACGACGCCTGAGACTGGGATATGGGACCCGTCATGGCTGCTTTCGGCGTTGGCGGCACCGGACAGACCGGCGATCAGTGCCGCGGCCGTGAGAGTAGACGTAAAGATCGTTTTCATGGTAAGTCGACTTTCATGTGAGTATTGCCGGAGCCCGATGTGGTGAGACGCTGAGGACTCCGTGCAGGAAAATAGATGAATTGAGCCCCGCTCTGCAAAGCGGGGCTCAATTTTTATGCAGTAGTTCAGTCTTTCAGCTCGACAACCGTCAGTTTGCCTTCGACGCGGTCGGCGACGAACTCGATGTCCTGACCTTCGGACAACTTGGCCATCATGTCTTTATCGGCGCGGAACACCATCGTCATGGCGGGCATGCCAAGGTTGACCAGTTCTTCGTGAACGATGGTGACTTTGCCCGCTTCGGCGTCCAGCGCCTTGACGGACCCTTTGGTAAAGGCCGCGTCCTGCGCGAACAGGGCGGTCGAGGTGCCGATGACAAGTGTTGCTGCGGCAAGGGCCGAGAGAATGATCTTTTTCATGTTGTTTTCCTTGTGTGAGATTTGGGTGTTGCGAGTGTTCAGTTGACGACGACCGGGCTGAACATGCCGGATTCGTAGTGGCCCAGGATCAGGCAGGCATATTCGAATGTGCCTGCGTTGGCGAAAGTCCAGATGACCTCTCCAGACGCGCCCGGAGCTAGTCGGATCGCGTTCGGATCAGCGTGTTCCATTTCAGGAAACTCTTCCATCAGGACCTTATGTTCCTGATTTTTTTCGGGCGTATCGAGTACGAATTCATGCTCCTGTTCGCCCGCATTGGTGATGACGAATTTGACAGTTTCACCTTTTGTGAACGACACGTCGCGCGGCGCGTACAGCATCTGGCCGTCGTCCGTTTCGGTCATCGTCACTTCGACCGTGCGGTCGATGTGGCTTGTATCGCCGGGTTTACCGACGGCCATCTCGTCGCCGTGGCCACCTTCGTGGCTGCCGGACGCAAAGGCGGGTGCCGCTAGCAAGAGTGTGATTGTCGAAAGAATAGTCAGTCTGCTCATGGTTTCTCCAGTGTGTGTCGGGGTCGCGGGGTTTAGCGGTCTTTTAGCCGCCTGTCCGGGCCTTTCGGGCCCGGATCTCTGAATGATCTGCCGTGTGTGATCGCGGGCCCGGTCAGCCGCGCGATACCGGCGGATCGGTATATCGGGTCGTGGCATCCGCAACCTGCATGGGTTCCGGTATCTCGCCGGTCCATTCGGCGGCTTGTGTGCCCGGCGGGTTGTCATACCAACCGGGGTCCGCATAATCGTCTGACGCGATGCCGGGGCGGACCTTTACGACGGAAAACATACCCCCCATCTCGATGGGGCCGTACTTGCCCCAACCGGACATCATCGGTGCAGTATTCTTGGGGATCGGCATCTCCATCTCGCCCATGTCGGCCATGCCGGCGGTCCCCATCGGCATGTATTCCGGCTGCACGCGCCGGATTTTCTGCGTCACGTTGGTCTTGTCGGCCCCGATGAACGTCGGGACGTCGTGGCCCATGGCGTTCATCGTGTGGTGCGACTTGTGACAATGGATTGCCCAGTCGCCCTCGTGTTCGGCTTTGAAATCGAACGCACGCATGGCACCCACGGGGATGTCGATCGACACCTCGGACCACGCCACGTCGGGGTTCACCCAGCCACCGTCAGTGCAGGAGACTTTGAAGTCGTAGCCGTGCATGTGGATCGGGTGATTGGTCATTGTCAGGTTCCCAACACGCACGCGCACGTCATCGCCCTTGTTCACGACCAGTGGATCGATGCCCGGAAAAATACGGCTGTTCCAGGTCCACAGGTTGAAGTCGGTCATCTCCATGATGCGCGGAATGTAGGTGCCCGGATCGATGTCGAAGGCGTTCAGCATGATCAGGAAATCGCGCTCGACACGACGGAACGTGGGATCTTTTGGGTGGACAATAAACATACCCATCATGCCCATGGCCATCTGCACCATTTCGTCGGCGTGCGGATGGTACATGAACGTGCCCGATTTGATCAGATCGAACTCATAGGCAAAGGTCTTGCCCGGCGGAATTCCCGGGTGGCTCAGTCCCTGTACGCCGTCCATGCCGGACGGCAGGATCAGCCCGTGCCAGTGGACGGTCGTGTGCTCCGGCAGGCGGTTGGTGACAAAGATCCGGACCCGGTCGCCCTCGACCGCTTCGATTGTCGGGCCGATGGATGTGCCGTTGTAGCCCCACAGGTAGGCCGTGGTACCTTCGGTCAGTTCCCGTTCGACAGGTTCGGCAACAAGGTGGAATTCCTTGACCCCGTCCTTCATCCGGTGCGGCAGCGTCCAGCCGTTCAGCGTGACGACCGGGTTGTAGTCGGGACCGGAGGAGGGCGCGACAGGCGGCTGCGTTCCCGCCGCATCTGTCAGGGCCGCCTCTGGCAGGCTGCGGTTGTCGGTCTGGGACCACGCCTTGGTCGATACCAAGGTTGCCCCTGCCACTCCGGTTCCCAAAAGTTGACGTCTGTTCATCATCTGTCTTTTTCCTTTTGTGAGATTTCAGGGTTAGTGTCCGGCCCCGCCACCGGCGGCCAGTTCGACGCCGCCGGCATCGCCGCCCCCTGCCCCGCCACCGCCACCGTAAATGGCTGCGTCAAGGCCGGCTGCGGCGAGCCAGAACTGGTGTTTGGCCTCGGCCGCATTGAGCTTGCTGGCCAGTCCTTCGCGGACATCGACAAGCAGTTCGAATGTGCTGGTGATCATGCCGTTGTTGGCCAGAAGGGATTCCTCATCGATGATCCTGCGCAGCGGCAGGACGACGTCGCGGTACTGCTTCGCGATGGCGTAGGTGCCGCGATACCTGGTCTCGGCAACCCGCGCCTCCGAGCGCACCGCAACGGCTATTTCTGCCAGACTGTTCGCCGCCTGCAGATAAGACAGTTCCGCCTTACGCATGCGGGCCTTGCCGCTGTCGTAGATCGGGATCTGAAACTCCAGCTCGGCTTGCGGCAGGATCTTTGTCTCTACATCGCCGTCTTCGCCCACTTCGCGTTCCAGCTCCGCACCGGCAATCACCTCAAGATCCGTCAGGACGCGGGTCGCGTCCGTCAGCCCGTAAGCCTGTGCCGTCGCCGCAAGGCTCAGCCGTGCCACTTCCAGATCGACGCGGTTCTGCAAGGCCTGCGCCTCAATGGCGCCGGTACCACGAAGATTCCCCGGAAGTTGTGGCAAGGCATCGGGGACAAAATAGTCCACTTCTGTGCCCCACAATCCCATCAGGCGTGTCAGCTGCTCCTTGGCCACGGATGCGTCCAGACGGGCTTCCGCCGTCTGGGCGGCAATTTCCGCGTCAAAGACCTGCTCACGCGCCTGACCCGCGCGGTTCAAGGCACCGGTCTGACCCAACTGCTGCGCCAGTTCAGACGACGCGTCAGCCGCCTGCGACGCTTGATTGAGAAACGTCACCGTCTCGAACGCGGCAACGGCATCGATCCAGGCGGTACGCGTTTCCGCCGCCAGTGTTAGCGTGTCAACGACGGCCTGCATCTGGGCACGCTGGAAATCGGCCTGCGCCACGGCAACGCGGCGCTTTCGGGTTGGCGCATCGAGGAGATTGACCCTGGCAAGGGATTCCAGAGCCCTGAACAGTCCAAGTTCCGGTGCGCCGATTCCGAGCAGGCCAACAGAGACAATCGGATTCTCCGGTGTCGACTCCTGCCAGATGTCGGCCGCCGACAGGCCCACGGCGGCATAGGACGCCTGCAGGCCGCGATTGTTCAGCAAGGCAACCTGCACCGCCGTATCGGCCGTGATCGTCTTGCGATGCGTCAGAGCGTGGATCTCCTTCGCAACCTGTTGCGACTGGGCGCTGGTCTGCAACCAGACGGACTTACGACCCGTCGCGGCCCGGGTCTTGTCCGCAACAAGGGAAAATCCGGCGTCAGGTGCCGTGATCCCGGGTGGGAGTGTCGTGGCACAGGCCCCGAGGGCCAGAGGGAATGCGATGACCGTCATCTTGAGCACCCGCATCACAGATCCGCCTGTGATGAGTTGGACTCGCGCCAGTCGGCAGGATCCATAACGGGGCGGACGGTATAATTCTGGATAGGGTTGACGTACCCGGTCTGCCGGGCAGCCACCGTGGCCGTCGCAGGCGCGGCAATATAGGCCGTGTCTGGCAAGGGTGTCGGCGGCGGCATGCACGCTGCCAGCGTCAGGGGCAAGGCCCCGACGAATAGTAATCTGAATGTCACGAAGTATCCTGCTCTGCTGAATGCGGTCCCTCTCGTTCGAGGGACCGATATCTGAAGTCAGGCCCGCCTGCGGGCCGCGATCAGAATGTCAGAGAGGGCGGACGGATGAAGCTGATAGCAGCGTGACGCGGTACCATCGCGAGATAGAACGGATCGATCGAAGTCAAACGACCCGTGGGGCCATTGATGCGTGATGGACCGCCCAGAATCGTCGCGCAGGCCTGAACGCAACAATTGCCATCCTCGTTGCCGTGCATATCGGAGCCATGATTGGCAGGGCATGCCGCACGGGCTTCGTGCACTTCATGCTCGGCGATCTCATCAGATGACATCGTCGTTTCATGGTCGTGCTGCTGCTGCTGCTGCGCTGACAACGGCCCCGCCAACGCGCCGAACGCCAGAACCGCGGCCACGGCAATCACCATGGCACAGCGCAGGAGTTTCAGAAGGGTGTCGAGAGTTGTCATGAAAGCCTACGTAAATTTGGATCTGGCACCCGTCAATTGCTACTTTGACATTTGGCGTCGCACTGCAGCATTTTGCCGATGGTCTGATGCATCGAAACACCTACGCCAGCGGGTCTCTCCGGCTAAAATCCCGCAATATTCTTTAATCGTTCACGTTTTAGTAGAGATCGGGAAGATCGTCCGACAGGCGAACGACGCTTACCTTATTTGTTCACGGCAAGATCAAACCGACTGTCGGTGTCGCAGGCTACGGCCACGTGTGCGGTCGCACCCTCTCCAAGCGGGGCAGAAGGGGCCAGACTTTTGCACATTCGACGGCCTCGATCTCATCGGGTCAGGTCATTCAGACAGGTCGACCGTTCCGCGCGCGACATGAATGGCGGTCCCATCATCCGGTCGGCCCGCTGCATCGACGGACGGTGCGGTCCAGGCGATGTAGACGTCGTCCCCTGCCAGCGTCATGCGGGGAAAACCCATCGCGTTCCCCGTGCGATTGACCGCGATGGCGACCGGGTCTCCGCAGCCGTCCGCCGCGGTCGCTCGGCAAGTCAGCAGCACTTCTCCGGCCGCCGTCCATTCGACCCAACTGACAAGTGCCGATCCGTCCTCAAGTTGCAGCAGGTCGACCCGGCCCGCGGGTCCGCCCAGATCAATCTGTATTGCCGGACCAAAGCTGGCCCCCCGATCATCCGAGAAGGCCATCTTGACCGCTGGCACGCCGCCGGCGCCGGTGAACCAGACCAAGGCCGCATGATCGCCACGGGCTGCGATGGCGGGGCCGTTCACCGGGCATCCGTCGATTTCCCAGCCATCGCCGCTGACGGGCTGGGGATCGGTCCATGTCCCGTCCACGCGCCGCACCACCGAAATGTCCCTAACCTCGTCCACGGTCCGGTCACGGTAAGCCAGAAGCACTGTGCCATCTGTAGTTATGGCCGCACTCGTCTGGCAACAGGTGCAGGTCCGGTCATCCAGCAGCAGCTCGTCAGAAAGGGTCCGGTCGGCCTCTAAAGTCGTCGCCCGCAGTTGCATGGCACCGGCATCCGCGCCATCGCTGCCGAACGTATCGCCGGTCTCGTATTCCCGCCCGTCGAGCCACATAGCAAGCAGACCGTCATTTGCATCGGGCAGCAGCGTGACGAAACCGTGTTGGCGGCTCAGGCCATCCCGGTGGGGCACGATGGGGGAGTCCCACGTCTTGCCGTCATCATCCGACATCGCAATGTTGATGTCGTAATCATAGTACGAGTCCCCGTTCATCCGGAGCCAGCTGATGGCGATACGGCCGTCCGGCAGGCCCACCGCAGAGGAAAAGTCCGCGTAGCTGATAAAGAGGTCATCGCCTTCAGCGACCGTGACAGGGGCCGACCAGGTTGCACCGTCATATATCGCGGTTTCGACTTTGGCGAAGGTGTCACCGGAGACTTCGGTCCAGGACATCAGAACGCGACCGTCGGCCAGCGTCACAAGAGACGGCTCCTCGACGACACCGGTGCTGGGCACGTCGATTTCGGCCAGCGAGGAAAAGACCTGCGCGGCACCCGGACTGCCGGTCAGGCCGAGCGAGAGGCCCGCGATGAGAAAAACCAGAGAGCCGCGTGTCATGGCAAAAACCCTTTACACAAAAAACACGACTGCGCCGGTGCGCGGCGCAGTCGTCAAAATGAGACCAACTTCGGCGTGACGGCTTGGGTCACACCGTTGACGCCGGATAACCGGCGTCTTTCAGGGCCGCACGCAGCAGTGCGTCGTCGCGCCCGCTGTCGATGACGACCGTGCGGGCCGGCATATCGAACGACAGGGTCGCGGCGGGGTCGAGAGCCAGGACCGTTTTCTCAACGGTTGCCTTGCAGTGGCCGCAGCTCATGGCAGGAATGGAATATGTGGTCATCGCAGTCTCCTATGCTGTTGTAGACATATGGGGCCTTCCTCCGCTGGAAGGTCAAATGCAATTCTGTGGGAATGCACTCTTTACCTTCCCCCGACTGGAACCCTTACGAAAGGCGCTGAACCAGAGCGTGAGGCACTTGTCATGTCCGATATGTCCCCGATCACATTGTCCGTCACCGGCACGTCTTGTGCGCCCTGGGGCAGGTTCAGCGCGCTCTTGTGGCGGAACCGGGCGTCACGTCGGCGGTGCACAGCGTCACGGCGGCCGCGGTCGATCTGGCGACGGAAGCGGTGCATGTCATGTCCGTCAATCGTGCGACGATGCGCAGTATCCGCCAGATCCTGTTCTGGGCCTTTGGCTACAATGTGGCGCTGATCCCGGTGGCGGCACCCGTCATCGCCCCGCCAGCCGCACCGCAATCCCGGCCCATCCTGACCGGAGCGGTGCCGCTTAACGGATATTGCATTTTCGGTTCAGGCTCGGTCTAGTGATGCTGCTTGGTGTTCCATACGCACAAAGTGCAGGAACCGAACAGGGAATCTGGTCAGGATCGATCCGGTATGGAGATCCGATGCCAGAGCCGCCCCCGCGACTGTAAGCGGTGAGCGACTGCCGATTTGTCCACTCACATCCCATGATGTGGGGAAGGCCTGCAGATCGTCACGACCCGCGAGCCAGGAGACCTGCCAGGCACAATGCAAACCGACCGTCGGGTGTGACGGCAAGGAGAATGACCTATGAAAACCCTTGTTCAATCGCAGGTGCGCGATGCAAGCGGCACAAGCGCAATTTTCATGGCCCTGGCGATCGGCCTGGCTTTGATCGCATCCGTTGGCTTTGCCTCGGCCGGTGCCATTCACGACGCGGCCCACGATGCGCGCCACGCGACCGGCTTTCCCTGCCACTGATATGCTGCGTCCCATTCTGACGACCGCGCTGCTGACCGGCGCTGCCGCTGGCGTGACAGCCGGCGTTCTTCATCTTGTCTTCGTTCAGGACATTCTTCTCTCGGCCGAAGCATTCGAAACTGGATCCGCACAAGGGCCAGCCGCATTTCTGACGATGCGCAATGCGCTGACAATCATGGTCATGGTTTTGCTTTACTGCGGCTATGGCCTGATCCTCGTCTCACTGATGGCGTTTCGCGGGCAGGCAGGCGACCGGATCGATGCGCGGTCCGGTCTTCTGTGGGGAATCGCCGGTTTTGCCGTCGTCATCCTCGCTCCGGCGTTTTCGCTGCCTGCACAATTACCGGGGGCGACGGAGACTGATCTTGCCATGCGTCAGATCTGGTGGGTGATATTGGTGCTGTCAGCCGCGGGGGCTGTCTGGATCCTGGCGTACGGCAAGACGCCTGGCCAATGGGCCGTTGCTGCCCTGCTGCTGGTGGGTCCTCATCTGGTCAGTCCGCGCTTACCGGATGTCCTGACGGGCCGCGCCCCAATGGAACTGGCGGCACTCTTCACCGCGCGATCGCTTGGCGTCGGATTGCTGACCTGGATCGTCTTGGGAATGGTCGCGGGTGCCGTCTGGCGGCGCGAACAAGCTGGACCGGCCTGAACGACCGAGGAGTCAGCTCTCCTTCGCAGGCATGACGGGGATGCGGGCCCGCAGGCAGGACCGCAGTCTGCCACACGGCCGCGCGTCCTCGATCCACCCGTCCGGAGCCTCCAGATACGTACGGCACGTCGCGATCAGATCTTCGATATCCGTATCGAAGGACACACCCGAGAACAGGTACGTGGCGCGACCCTGACCCTGGAGTGCCACAGACGACGGGGTCTGACACGCGCCGAGGCAGGCGGCCGTCGACACGCTCACGGTGTCGTTCAGACCTGCAGCACCGATGGCCGCCATCAGCCGCAGCCTGGACCCCGTCACAGATGCAGCCAGCGCGCAGGTGTTGCAGATGCAGATGTTCATCGTCACGGCATTCCCTCTTAATTCTGCCCGGATGGATTGAGGATGGCCATGGCATCGCCGGATTTCAGGTGCCCACGGTTCGCTGAACTCGCTTTCATCCCGACCTGATGCCTTTCAGCAAAGGTGACGGTTTGCCCAGGTCCGCCTCGGATCTCGGGGTGCTGCATTAAAAATACTAATATTATGGGAACATTCCAGCGCCGGAACTTGGTTGCACCTGCAAAGCCGTACTCAAGAAGGATACCCCATGCATTATGTCCGTTTCTTCGCGATGATCGCCACCTCCACTGTGGTCATGTTCGGACTGATGTATCTGAACTCCTATTCCCTCGAGCATGTCTATTATTCGCAGACCCGCATGTGGATGGCGCTCTACATGGGTGCGATCATGGCGATCATCATGCTCGCGTTCATGCTGGGCATGTACAAGAACCGCACGGTCAATATGGCAATCTTCGGCGGATCGGCGGTCGTGTTTGCGCTGGCGCTCTGGCTGGTGCGGTCGCAAGAGACGATCGGTGACGTCGCGTGGATGAAGGCGATGATCCCGCACCACTCCATCGCAATCCTGACGTCGTCGCGCGCTAACATTACAGACCCCCGCGTGCGCAAGCTGGCCGATGAGATCGTCGAGGCTCAGGACCGCGAGATCGCGGAAATGCGCTGGATGATCGCCGATATCGAAGCCAACGGCGAACAGACGACGTTTCCGTTGGGCGAAGCCGATGCTCAGGCTGAGGTGGCTCCGCTGACCGATGCGTTGTCGTCCGCCGTCATCGCCTCTGTCGATCTCGCACCGCTGAGCGAAGACGAGATCACCCGCGCCCTGCCCGCCGGAGCGGTTTGCAACTTCCGCCGTGGCGTCGATGCGGACCCGGTGTTCGCCGTTGCCGCCGACGGCGCATCGGTGACGAAGGTGTCCGGCCAGCTGGTCATGCTGACGGCTGATGGCGCCCCGGGAGATGCTGGCGTTGCAGCCCAAACGGAGGGTCTGCGGGTGACGGTTACGCCCAATGCCGCTGAGGACGAAGCCACCCTGCTGTTCGATCTGACCACCGGGCAACCTTTGACCGTCGGTTACGATGGTTACTGGGCCTGTGCGTCCTGAACGGCATCACACAAGATAAGGAAACTGCCCCATGCCCAAAGACAACAGTGCGGACGCCAAAACGGCCGTCCTTTATCGGATGGTCATGCCAGAGCATACATGCCCCTACGGCCTGAAGTCCAAGGACCTGCTGGAACGGCAAGGTTACACCGTCGAGGATCATCACCTGAAGACCCAGGAAGAGACCGAGGCCTTCAAGTCGGAGCACGACGTCAAGACGACGCCGCAGATCTTCATCGACGGTCAGCGGATCGGCGGGCATGACGATCTGCAGGTCCATTTCGGCAAGGTCGACCCGGACGACGCCGGATTGTCATATACCCCGGTCATCGCGTTGTTCTCGGTCGCGGCGCTGACGGCGGTGGCCTTCACTTGGTATGCGTTTCAGACGCTGCTGAACTGGCAGACGCTGGGCTGGTTCGTGTCGCTGTCGATGATCCTGCTGGGCCTGCAAAAGCTGAAGGACATAGAGAGCTTCTCGACCATGTTCCTGAACTACGACCTGCTGGCCAAGCGCTGGGTGCGGTACGGCTACATCTACCCCTTCATCGAGACCGGGGCTGGCATCCTGATGACGGCGATGGTCGCGACATGGCTGTCGGCCCCGCTGGCGCTGTTGATTGGCAGCATAGGCGCGGTGAGCGTCTTCAAAGCAGTCTACATCGATAAGCGCGAACTGAAATGCGCCTGTGTTGGCGGAGACAGCAATGTGCCTCTGGGCTTCGTGTCGTTGACAGAAAACCTCGGCATGGTGGCGATGTCGATTGTCATGCTCATCCTGTTGCTTGCATGAGCATGTCCGAGCCGAGAGCGTTAAAAAACGACGAAGCGGCGGCGCCGGGACGACGTCAGTCATGAGTGTCTGGAAACGACGCGCTCTATTGGCAGGTGGCGCACTGGCTGTAGGCGCCTGGGTGAAAGGGGCGCCGCACTTGCTGTCCTTGCGCACGCCGTCTCTCGACTTGCGAGACCTCGACGACCTGCCGCCGTTCCGGGAACTGGCGGCCGCCGGCACCATCACGACAAACCAGCCAATGTTCGCTGGACTTCTCCCGGCAGACGACGTGTCGGCCGCGGCGCGCGTTCTCGCTCAGGACGTTCGCGACCACCCTTGTGATGCTCTCTACGGCGATCCTGTTCCGGGCCGCGTTCCTGTCGCCGTCTTTTCGGACTTCAGATGTCCCAACTGCCGCGTCATGGATGCGCGGTTGTCAGAGATCGAACGGGATATGCCCGATCGCTTTTATATCGTCCGTCATGAACTGCCGATCCTCGGCGATGCGTCGATCATTGCCAGCCGGGCTGTGCTGGCAGCGCAGAGGCAAGGTGCCTATAGCGAGATGTACGCCCGGTTGATCCGCACGCCTGCGGTCACGGATCTGGCCTATGTGTCTCAGGTCGCGTCCGGCATTGGGCTCGATATCGAAGCGTTCCAATCGGATATGCAATCATCCCGCACCACCGATCAGCTCCTCAAGAGCAAGGCTGTTGCAAGTCTCTTTCACTTCATCGGCACGCCGGCCTTTGTCGTGGGGCGAACTGCATTTCTGGGAACCGTCACGGTCTCTCTGTTCAAAGCCTTGATCGGAGTAGAAACGGACCGGCCTTGCGATGCGACCGTCACATGACGATGGACGGTCCAGCAATAGCAAACTGACCGGACGCCCAATATTCGCAAGCATCAAGGAGATCAGCTGCTCGCAAGTGTGCCAGATGCAGAAGACCTCAGTGAGCAAGGTGCACATTGAGGATCCAGAGTGGTACTTTGGCGGAGGACCGCATCAGAAAGCGTTTGACCCTCCAGCGCTGGAACCTGTTCCAAGTCGTGGCAATAATAACTGTTCAAACACGGCGTGCAGGCGACTTGACCAGTTTTTACCCAACGCAGACCACGACGACGCCGGCGCGCTTCCGCAGCGGCAATGCGTTCGGCTGGCAAAGGGCCTGGGTGACTGACACTTGCAAGCTGCTGATGAGCGGTCTTTTCTCGCGATGTCCGCGTGGACGCCCCTTACGGGTGGCGTCTTGTCTCATGTCACTTCTCATCGCGCTGTTTGTCCTGGACGGTGGACATGTACGATCCGCGTCCGAGAGCCACGTTCGCCCGCACGCTGTTGTACAGTCCGTGACGGTGGCGACACCCAGCCATTCCGCTGCAACGGGGTGTCATACCCTGATGGCCTGTGGATTGGCCATCGGAGTCACAACCGCCATTCCGCCCAGACCCACGCCCGCCGCAGCACTGCATGCGAGGCCAGCGATTTCAACTGCGGCCGATCAGCTGGGCCGCGGGTCCGATGTGCCGCCACCGCGCGTCTGAAGCCATGTCCCTGACCGGGACCGCTTCGCCACATCGCCACATTCGAGAAGAAGACAGATATGAAACGATCGACAACGATCGGCGCGATCATTGCATCGTCGCTGGGTGCCGCCGCGTTTGCCCATAATGGTGCCACAGGCGTCGTGCTTGAGCGCATGAACGGCATGTCCGCCATGAAGAAGGTCATGGGTGAGCTTGCGCCGATGATGCGCGGGGAGGCTCCCTATGATGTCGCCGCGGCTCAGAAGGGTGCCGCGACGATCATGGCACACGCGGGCGGTAACATGGTCAAGCTATTCCCAGAAGAGGCCATTCCCGCGACATCCTACGCAGTGCCGGCGCTATGGGAGCGGTGGAATGACTTTTCCGATCTGGCCGATTTGCTCGCGAGTCAGGCCTTCGGATTGGCGATGGCCGTTCCCAATGGGCTGACAGCGCCACGACCGGCAAGCCCGCTTCACGACATGGGGACAATGGACGGCATGGCCGACATGTCCGGCATGGCCGATACCGACGCGCTACCATCGCAGGAACTGACAGTGGCGCAACTGATGGGTGTCGAACCGACGGCTGACGCGCGCGCAAGCGCAACAGTCCTGCCGGAGGAGCGCGACAATGGCGTCCTCGATTATACCGCTATGGCAGCACCGGCCGCCTTTGAAATGGTCAGCCAGACATGTGCCGCCTGCCATAGCAAATTTCGGCGGGGCAGCTGAGATGCGATGGCTTGTCGTGCCGCTGGTCCTGGGAGGAGTCCTTGCAAGTGCGGGCATCTTTACCGTATCTCGCTGGACCATCGTGGAACCTGTCACCCTTGGCATGATGGAAGGCGACGCACAGCGCGGGGCCTATCTCGCGCGATCCGCTGGCTGCGTCGCATGTCACACGGACGTTCAGAAAGGCGGAGCCGCGCTGGCCGGCGGGGCACCGCTGGACACGCCGTTCGGTCGCTTCGTCCCGCCGAACCTGACGCCGGACCCGGTCCATGGCATCGGAAACTGGACGCTCGACCAGTTTGCTGTCGCCGTGCGACAGGGCGTCAGACCCGATGGCAAGGCCTACTATCCTGCGTTTACTTACGAGTTCTACAACCGCTTTACCGATCAGGACATTGCGGATCTCTGGACGGCGTTCCGCACGGTCCCCCCCGTCCCTGTCGCCGCGGCGCGCCATGATCTGAACTTTCCGTTCAACCTCAGATGGGGTCTCCAGCTATGGCGGGCCCGGTACATGACACCGTCCGAAATGACACCGGTCATGGCGCAGTCGGATGCCTGGAACCGCGGACAACAGCTGGTGAACGGTGCTTCGCATTGTGCAGCCTGCCACACAGCCCGCGGACTGTTCGGTGGACTGGACACCAGTGAGAGCCTCGCTGGCAATGCCAACTTGCCTGGCGGGAACAAGGCCCCATCCATCAGGACGGAGGCCCTGTTGACGCGGGGCTGGACCGTTGCAAACATGGCCTACGCCCTGCGGACAGGGATTATGCCAGACGGAGACGTCCTGGGCGGCAGTATGGCCGAAGCGATTGCGCAAGGCACTGGAATGCTGACCGGTCGCGACCGGGAAGCGATCGCGACTTATCTCCTCACTCCGGCGGGTCAGACGAGCGTTGGACTGCCGACGCCTGTAACCGATCCAACGATGGGCGGCATGGCGGGTATGGAAGGAATGGCCGGTATGAAAAGCGGAGGAAACTGACGTGGAATATCATTATCGCCCATGGACCGGTTTGGTATGGGGGCTGATCACCTTCGCGAGTGTCGGCACGATCACCGCAGTTTGGTCCAACCCCTGGTTCGTCCGGATGACATCCGTTGCTGCCTGGGAATTTCCAGCGGTGCTTCTGTTGGCTGTTCTGACAGGGGTATTCTTTGCAGTGCGCTTTACGGCCTGTGGCGCACGCAGGGCCGGGATCGGGGGCGTCCTGTCCTTCATCGGCATCGCCTGCCCTGTCTGCAACAAGATCCTCATGCTGATCTTCGGCGGTCCCATGTTGCTGGCATATTTCGATCCTGTCCGACCTTACGTCGCTCTGGCCGGGTTGATCCTTCTGGCCGTCGGTATCTGTCGCAACATCGCAGCCCGGCGCACGGCCCTCGCCACAGGATGGGTCGTGCCATGACCAAACCGCAAACAGACCCGAAGGCACATCCCCGGCTGACGCGCCGCAGTATGATCTTGGGAGGGGCCCAACTGACGGTCGCAGGCGCGCTCGGTTTGCGGATGCACAGGATGCAGATCGATGAGGCAGACACGTATCGCATGATGGCCGAGGAAAACCGGATCAGCATGCAACTTGTGGCACCGCCCCGTGGGCGCATTCTGGATCGGTTCGGTGCCGTGCTGGCTGATAACCGGCCGACCTATCAGGTAACCATCGTACGCGAGCGGGCCGGCGATCCCCAAAAGGTCCTGGCGGACGTGCAGACGATTTTGGGACTTTCCGACGATGACCTGAAACAGATTCTGGACGAGATGGCGGATCGCAGCAGTTTCGTACCGATCACGGTTGCCAGGGACATTACCTGGGATGAACTGTCACAGATCTCGCTGAATGCTCCTGCTTTGCCGGGCATTTCGGCAGACGTTGTGCTTCAGCGGGTGTATCCCTTCGGGACCGATTTTGCCCATCTCATTGGCTATGTTGGTCGTGCCAATGCGCAGGACGTCGCAGACAACGACGGCAACAATGCCCTCCTCGCCATGCCCGGGTTTCATATTGGCAAGATCAGTATCGAAAAGGCGCAGGAGGCGTCCCTGCGCGGCAAAGCGGGTCGCCTGTCGGTCGAGGTCAACGCTGCGGGCCGTGTCATGCAGAGCCTGGACCGGGTGCCACCTGTGCCGGGCGCGGACCTGCAGCTGACGATCGATCATCATCTTCAGAACTTCGCGCTTGCACGACTGGCTGGCCAAAGTGCGGCAGCGGTGGTCATCGACGTGCAGAACGGTGACCTGCTGGCCTGTGCTTCGGCCCCGACATTCGATCCGAATCTCTTCGTCGATGGCATCTCGTCGAAGGATTACAATGCGCTGCGCGACGATCCTTACAGGCCTCTGTCGGACAAGGTCGTTCAGGGGGCCTATCCGCCAGGTTCCGTGCTGAAGATGTCTTTGGCACTTGCAGCATTGGAGGGTGCCGAGGTCGGTCCCGAAGAGACCGTCTATTGCCCCGGGTTTGTCGAAATCGGCGGTCGGCGGTTTCACTGCTGGAAGCGCGGCGGGCATGGCCACATTAGTTTGCGCGGTGCCCTGCGCGAGTCCTGCGATGTGTTCTTCTACGAGATGGCGAGACGGGTGGGGATCGACAATCTGCACGCCATGAGCGCACGACTGGGTCTCGGTCAGCGGCCCGACCTACCCCTCTCGGGCATTGCATCGGGTCTGAACCCCTCCCGGGACTGGAAGTTGGAACGCTACGGGACGGAATGGCTGATCGGCGATACAATCAACGCGTCCATCGGTCAGGGCTTCGTGCTGGCAACACCGATGCAACTTGCCATCATGGCGGCACGGGTTGCGTCGGGAAAGAACGTCGAGCCCCGCTTGTTCAAACCTCAGATGGCAGGCGACACCCAGAATTTCGAGGACATGGGACTGTCTCCTGCGGCCCTTGCACTTGTCCACGCGGGCATGACGGATGTCGTCAATGCAGCACGTGGCACGGCAAGATCATCGCGGATTGTGGCCGAAGGGCAGACCATGGCAGGTAAAACCGGGTCCAGTCAGGTGTTCAGCATCACGGCGGCGGAACGGGCCGCAGGCGTGCGCAGTCAGGCGGACCTTCCATGGAATCGCCGGGACCATGCGCTGTTCACCGCTTTTGCGCCGGCAGCGCAACCCCGCATCGCGGTATCTGTCCTCGTGGAGCACGGTGGTGGCGGCTCGCTTGCTGCAGCCCCCATCGCGCGTGATCTGGTTCTGTTTTATCTGAATGGTGGGCTGCCGCCCGTTGAGGCCTACCCGGCAGACCAACGCGGTCGCATGCAGACCAGCCTCGAGGAGTTGAGCGCAGCGATCCTGCCAACTGACGGCCATACTCAAAAAAGACGGACGTAGATCCCTGCATCGTCTTCGTTCAAGAAAGTGAGCCGCGTTTTGGACAGTTGTCCATACCTATCGTCACCGGAAGAACGACAGATGTGGACGTTCCGGTGACGCCCTTCAGACTGAACGCAGCGTCTACGTGTGATATCAGAAGATACCATTTTCTTTTTGAAGTTCGCGAATGTAGCGCGCGATCAACATGACATCGGCGTTGGTCAGGCCATCGACTGGGGGCATGTTTCCAAACCGCCAATGATGCGCCCGTACGCCATTTTTTGCCGCCAGTACGAATGCCACGTCAGAATGGTGGTTGGGCTCGTAGATCTTGTGGACCAGCGGTGGCGCCACGCCAGTCTGCCCTGCAGCATGTGTGCCGTGACACGATGCGCATTTCGCCTCGAACCCACGCTGCCCCATCCGGGCGTCGGCCGAGAGTTCGGCCGGAACTGCAACGTCGACGATCGGCGCATTGCTGGCCAGCGCGCTCGGCGCAGCAGGTTGCATGGACGCAGGCATATCTTCGGGTAAAGCCTGTCGGGCGGCCCAGTAGAAGCCGAAACTGCCAAGCACAAAAACCGCGATGATTGCCTTATACGTGTTGTTCATCTTGTGCCTTGTCTCTCGCGTGGGAGGCAGGTTTCACACGCGCAATGCGATGCAGGACACGGATCAAGCACGACGACCGGAGTCAGGCTCGACCTTCAATGCATCGAGGCCCGGCCTGCAAGGCGTAGCACATATGGCCTGAGATGGGTGCACCCCCTGCGCTGCGCGTTCTAGATGTATTTCACCGTCGTCATCATGCCCGCCGCCATGTGGTAAAGGTTGTGGCAGTGCAACGGCCATTCACCGGGGTTGTCAGCGTCGAACTGGATCGTGACCATCCCCATCGCCGGGACCAGAACCGTGTCCCGCATCGCGCCGGATATTTTCTGCCCGTCGATGCCGACGACCTGAAAGTGGTGTCCGTGCAAGTGCATGGGATGCGACATCATGGTCATGTTGTGCATCGTGATCTCGACGCGGTCGCCCAGAGAGACCTCCAGCGGTTGACGGTTGTCGAAGGTCCGCCCGTCGATTCCCCAGACATAAGTCTGCATGTCACCCGTCAGCATCGCCATGATCTGCAGCGTCACAGGTTTGGCCGAAAGCGGCGATGCGGCCACAAGCTGACGTTCCAGTTCCAAAAGGACGGGGGCGGATTTTGTATCGGCGGCCGCGGCGATCTTCGTGACTGTCGCACCGGACGGTGCCAGCACGATCCCCGTGCGGGCGATGTCCCCTTCGCGCTGCGCCAGCACAGGAACGGCGGCACCGTCGGTCGGCATCGTGACCTCGATATCGATGCGTTGCGCAATGGCGAGGCCGAACCGGCTGCCGCGCAGGGGTTGGACGGGCATGCCATCGACGGCTTTGACCGTACCCTCGATCTGGCCAAGGTCGATCCAGAAGTTTGTCGATGCCGCCCCGTTGATGATCCGCAGCAGGACAGTATCGCCCTTGTCGACACCGACGATTTCAGGATCGGTCAGCGTGCGGTCATTGGCGAGATAGGCATCGAAGGTGATATCGTTCAGGTCCATGTCCATGTTGTCCATGGCACCCATCGCCATGCCACCCATGTTCATCCCCGGCGTTGCCGTGGCACCATCGTTCCCGTTCATGGTCATGCCGGAATGGTCCATCCCCGCCATGCCGCCCATGGCCATCCCCGGCATCGCGCTCCCGCTGCCGGCGGTACCCATGTCCATCGCTGCCGTACCGGATCCGACGACTGCGGTGCCTTTCCCTTTCAGGGTCGCAAGGATCTCTTCTGGAGGCGTGAATGAGAAATCGTGCAGCAGGACGACGACCTCCTGCATCTGCGGCTCGCCTTCGCGGACAATAAGGGAGGCGGCCATAAGTTGCGTCTCTTGCAGGCCAAAGTGCGAATGCATCCAGTTGGTCCCGCCGCGCGGTAGATCGAAGCTGTAAGCCATGGACGCACCGGGTGCGATGGGCTGCTGGGACAGCGGGTTGCCGTCCATGCCGAACGGGGGCGTCAGCCCGTGCCAGTGCATGATCGTGGCCACGTCGGTCGCGTTGGTCAACGACACGTTGAACCCGCCCGCCGCGTCAAGGATCAAACCGGATCGTCCATTGGTATCCGTGATTCCGAAGACGGTCGCAGCCTTGCCGTTCACCTCGATGGTGCGCGTGCCGACCGTCAAGGATTGACGGGGCGTCGCAGCCCGCGCTGCCGGGCTGAAGCCAAGACCTGCAGCGAGCGTGGTGGACCCGGCGAGAGTCAGAAATTGACGACGGTCAAAGGCGTACTGGTCGCGCATGGGGAGAACTCCGATGTGACTGGTCTGAAAACAGATTTTATCGATGTTTTCCGCTACCTACCTTCCTGCAGGGGAAGGCAAGTTGCTTTTAAGGCCGCCGGCCTCAACTCGCGGTTCTGTGATTGCTGTCACATGATTGCAGGGAGCGTGGTGGCAGCACGTCTGTCGGGATTATCATGCGCTACAGTTCCACTCGGCGCAGCCGCAACGCGTCGGCGATGACCGCGACGGAGGAGAGGCTTATCGCCGCTGCTGCAATCATCGCAGATAGAAGCCGTCGCGTAACGGGATAGAGCAGCCCTGCCGCGCTCGGAACGCCAAGCGCGCTGTGTGCGAGATGACCAAGACGTTCTGCTTGGTATCGTGCAACCTCGCAGGGCTGCTTTGCGAGCCCGCGTTGCCAAATCGGCTGCATGGAATCGATATCGGTTCGGAAAACCTAGCACTTCTGAAAAACGTCAACGTTATGAGCGCGGCATATGCAGGAAAAACTGCTTCAACTATGTAGGAAAATTAAAACAATCCTATTAGGACGGAACCCTCCTGCGCGGGAGGTCCGTTGATTTAGAAGTTGTGCTAGAACCCACATGGCACATCATGTCCGACGACCCCAAGGGAGGGCTCTTCGCATTTCCATGGAAACAATTTTAACTCTTGCCGGAATTTTTGCCTTAACGCTCGTGTTTGTCGTCGGTCTTCGCGCGGCCGGCTGGTCTGATTTTGCCGGCCCGTCCACGGCACCACAGCAGCGCCCGGTATTGGGCGGTGGCGACCCGCAAACCCATGCATGGCAGCGTTTCCACGCCCGCTATTACACCATGACCCTGCTTTTCGTCGCCTTCGAGATGGAAATGATGTTCATGTATCCGTGGGCTGTCATCTATGTCGCAGAAGGCGGCAAGGCCTTGGCCGAGATGGGCATGTTTCTTGCGATCCTGTCCGTGGGTATCCTTTATGGATGGCGTGAAGGCATTTTCAAATGGGAATGACGTGGATCACGCGCCTCGCGGCGGGCGCACGGGTGCCTGTGTTCATCGCGATGGGGGACGGTGCCCCAGCCGCGGCATTGACGCTCTCTCGGCACCCCGGTCTGTCAGTCGTTGATACGCCACGCGCCGCCAGCATTCTGCTTGTAGCTGGCCAGATGCCTGACGCTCTCATTCCCTATCTGCATCGTCTGCACGACCAGCTGCCGCATCCCAGAGCGACGCTTTTGTGGCAGTCCCCTCCCATCCCCTCGTTGCCGGACGCCATTGCAGTCGACGCTGATGATGACATCGGCCGGGCGGTGGCAGACGTTTTCGCCGCGGTGCTGGAAGGCAAGCGTGCCTCCGCGCCCGATATCCTGCCTGACGCGCCCCCTTCGGAATGGCGCGGTGTCGGCCCTCACGGGCAAGGCGGCAAGGGCATGATGGGTGGCACACCTTACGGTCGGCCGATGGCCATGACCGACGACGACATCCGCGACAGGTTGGCGCTGGACAGTTACACAGCTGCTTTCGGACCGTTCCTGCCGTTCTTTCCGCCCGGTCTGGTCCTGACACTGACGCTGCAGGGCGATGTGATCCAGAAGGTCGTGGTGACGCATCCGCCGTTCGACCATGACGGGTCACCGCTTGCCACGCTGTTAAACCTGCTCGGTTTGCCAGCACTCGCCACCAGATCATTGGGCGACCGTGCCGACGATCCCGTCCTGCGGCGGTTGATCCAGCTGTCCGGTGCGCGGTTTGCGATCCCATCCGGGCTGGGTCGATTGCCTGACGGATCGGACGTGCGGACCCGGTTCGATCGCATGACCGGGGCAGCGCCGGATGCTGCCTCGCAGGATGCGGGCGACACGACGCTTGAACATTTATTAGTCGGTCTGGAATGGCATGCGGCCATGCTGGTGTTGTGCAGCCTCGATCCCGCCACATTGCGCGATATCTGCAAAAACAGCGACACGGGTGATCAGGACGAGACGCAGGGCGAATCCGAAAGTGAGATGCACGCGGGGCATATGTCATGACGCTGCTGACGGTGCTTGGCATGCTCGTTTTCCTGTGCACCAGCGTTTGGCTGGCGGTTGCTCTTGATACCGCGTGTCGCGGCTGGATCTCGGGACAGGGTGCCGATCGCGCGGACGGACCGCTCCGGACGGCAGCCCTGTGGCTGACACAACAGCGGCTGACCACTGAGGCCCCTGACCGGATGAACGCGCTATTGTCCATTGCCGGATACATGGCGCTGGCCCTGACCGGGCTCGCGCTGGTGCCGTTGGGACCCGACACGGCGCTGATCGCCCTCCCGACCAGCGTTGTCCTGTGGGGCGCGTGCGAAGCACTGGTCGTTGTCGTCGTCTTTCTGCATGGCTGGTCCCCGAATGCGCCGCTGGCGATGATCGGGGCCTACCGTTATGTCGCGATTGGCCTGCCGATCATGCTGCTCAGCATGTTCGTCCTGATCGCCGCCGCCCTGCCCGCCCAGTCGCTGGACCTGCGCGACATCGTAACGTCGCAAGCCGATGTCTGGAACCTGATCCGCCAGCCGCTGGGCCTGCCGCTGTTCCTGCTGCTTGGCCTGTCGCTGACCCTGCGCGGCCCGTTCGACTATGCGGACAGCGCCGATCTGGCGGGCGGAACCTCTGTCGAGGCGTCTGGACCGGACCGCCTGGGCTGGCAGATCGCGCGGCTGGCGATGCTGACGGAGTTTTCGGCCATGGCGGCGACCGTCTTTCTGGGCGGCTACCTGGGGCCGGTACTGCCGGGGCCGCTCTGGATCGCTTTGAAGACCCTTCTCGTCATGACCCTCGTGATCGGCCTGTCGCATCTGGCAGCGCGCATGCCCGTGTCCCGCATGATGAGCCTGATCTGGATGATCCTGTTGCCGCTGTCGTTCGCTGACCTGATCTGGGCAGGACTGGTGGCGCTATGACAAAGGATATCTTGTTCTACGCCCTCTCCGCACTCGCGATCTGGAGCGGTTGGCGCGTCTTTCGGGTCGATTCCATGATCCGCGCGACGTTTGCGCTGATGGTGTCCTTTATCGCTGTGGGTGGCATCGCGCTGCTGATGTCAGCGGATTATATTGGCGTCGCCACCGTCTTCATGATGGCGGTCGAGATGATGGTCATGGGCCTGTTCATGGTCATGTTCATGATGAACCCCGCCGGCCTGAACCCGATGCAGATGGTCCACCAGTATCGCTTCTCCATCGGGGCCGGGATCGCCGCCTTCGTGGGCCTGACCGTCGCCATCCTGACGACACCGCTGCCCGATAACCCGTTGCCGCCGGGCGGCGACACGCTGCGCGATCTGGGGTTCGAACTTCTGGGCAACTCCATGCTGATTTTTGAGACGGCGGGCGTGACCCTTCTGGCAACGATGGTCGGTGCCGTCGTGCTGTCGAGCGCGAGTGGACGCTTCGGGTCGGCCGGGCAAGGGTCCGTCCCGCCCGGCCTGACCGCAGGCGGTCCCCCGGCGGGTCGCACGGCCGAAGACGGCAAGGGTCATGGTGGCCACGCCGGCCACGGCATGAGCATGCAGAAAAAGCCCGCGATGCAGGCCCATGACGATCACGGAAAGGGCCACTGACATGACCCTGACGGCCATTCTGATTGTCGCCGCGGCATTGTTCGGCATTGGCCTGTTCGGCGCGCTGTCTCAGAAATCCTTTGTCATGCTGATGATGGGGCTGGAGCTGATGCTGAACGGGACCCTTCTGGCGACCGTCGGATTCTGGGCCTATAGCCTTGGCGGTTTGCCAAAGGGGCAGTTGCTGGCGATCCTGATCATGGCCGTGATGGCGGTCGAACTGGCCATTGGCTTTGCGCTGGTCGTGGCGGTCTACCGCAAGCGGCAGGCGGACGTCATCGAATCCATCAAGACGTTGAAGAACTGATGCTTTGGCTGATCCCCCTTTTACCGATCGTCACCGGCGCTGTGATCGCAGCGATGGGCGACCGGTCGCGGCGCTGGCTGGGCACGGTTGCTGTCATGGTCTTGGGCGCGACGCTGTGTCTGACGCTGCTGGCCGCCGCACAGGGCTGGACCGCGACACTGATCTGGAGCGATGCGATCCGTCTGTCCGCCGAACTCACGCCGCTGTCGGCCGCCATCGCGCTGATGGTGCCGACGGTGGCGCTCGCGGTGGTGTTTCATGCGACCCAGCACGAGTCGCCGCAGGGTATCGGACGTCTGACCGGACTGATGATCCTGTTCACCGGCGGGATGCAGCTGGTCGTCGTCGCGGGCGATCTTTTGACGTTGTTGATCGGATGGGAATTGATCGGTGCCTGTTCTTGGGCGCTGATCGCGCACAAGTGGCGCGCCATCGAAAACCCTCGGTCTGGTCTTTACGCCTTTGTCGTCACCCGGTTTGGCGATCTGGGCCTTTTCGCCGCCGCCATAGCCCTGTTCGCAGGGACCGGATCGTTTGATTATGCCGGGATCGCGACGCTGTCAGGGCCATTGTCGTTCATCGTCGCCTACGGGATTTTGCTGTCCGCCGCATCGAAGGCGGGACAGGTGCCGTTCGCGCCCTGGCTGTTTCGCGCGATGGCCGGGCCAAGCTCTGTATCCGCCCTGCTGCACGCGGCAACGCTGGTGGCGGCCGGGGCCTACATCATTGCGCTCCTGCATCCGTCCCTGTCGGTTGTCCCGGGGTGGCAGGCAACGACCATCGCGATCGGCCTGACGACGGCTTTGGCAGGCGGCGTCACCGGCGTCCTGCAAAACCACGCCAAGCGCCTTCTGGCGGCTTCGACCTCTGCCCAGATGGGATTCATGTTTGTCGCTATCGGTGCGGGCTACCCCGGTGTGGCGGCGCTTCACCTGATCGTTCATGCGACCTTCAAGGCCCCGCTGTTTCTTGTCGCCGGCGCAGCTGGCGATGCGACAGGCAGCTACCGGCTGGACCGGATGCGGCTGGGGCGGATCATGCCGCTGATTGCGGGGCTTGCGGTCATCGCCGCAGCCGGTCTGGCGGGCCTGCCACTGACCGGCGGCGGCTGGAGCAAGGAAGAAATCGTCAAGGCCGCAGAACACGCAGACTTCTGGCTCTCGATCGGCGTCATGATCGGCGGTGCCCTTAGTGCCGCCTATGCGACCCGGTTCGTGCTGCTGGCGTTTGGCCGTCGCAGTGAAGACGACCGCGACATCGCGGCACCGGGTTGGGCGGAAACCGCGGGTATTGCCGGACTTGGCGCCCTGACGCTGGCGACAGGTCTGCTGTGGGTGTCGCCCCTGTCCGACGCGCTGGCGGCAGCAACCGGGTTCACCCTGCCCGAAGGCAGCACGCTGGGCCTCGTCCTCTCGCTGATCTGCGTGGCTGTGGGGGTCGCCTCCGGCATCTACGTCGTGCGCCACAACCCCGCCCTTGGCCGCACCGGCGCTGCGGCGGCCGCGTCGGATTGGCTCGGCCTGCCGACGCTGATCACACGGGGCGTGGTGCTGCCGTTCGATGCGCTGGCGCGCGCTGCGGCACGTTTTGACGACGACATACTGGATGCCGGACCCCGTAGCGTTGCCGCGCTGGCCCGACGCGGTTCAATGGCGATTGCGGCCATGGACAACCAGGTCGTCGACAAGGGCGTCCGCGCCACCGCCGCCTTTGGCGACTGGCTAGCCCGGGTCGCCGACCGTTTCGGAGAAGCGCTGTCGGACGGCATACCCGAGGGCACGGCCGGTATCACCGGCATGCTGGGGCGTGAGGCACGACGCCTGCAATCCGGCCTGTCACATCACTACTACGCCTACATCGTCTGCGGCATCTTTGCCGTCGTCGCCATACTCGCTGCAGGAGCCTGACATGCTGACACTCGCCATCCTGATCCCGATGCTGGGGGCACTGGCGCTGGTCCTTTCACCGGGCCTTGGACATGAAAAGGCCCGGTGGCTGTCCATCGGCGCATCGGTCCTGTCCTTTGCCTGCCTGATCATCGTTTGGGCGCTATTCAGAATCGGAGAAGAGGCACCGGCATTTCAATCCGTGGCCGAGGTGCCGTGGATCCCGTCACTGGGTGTTGCGTGGCGCGTGGGCGTGGACGGCATGTCACTGGCCCTGTCACTGATGAGCGGCGTGCTGTTCATTGCCTGCATTGCCTGGCCGATGGAACACCCGGACCGGCCTATCGCCTATTACGCGTGGTTCCTGTTTCTGGAATCCGTGTCGCTGGGCCTGTTCCTCGTGCTGGACCTTCTGCTGTTCTACGTCTTCTTCGATCTGAGCCTTGTCGGCATGTTCTTCCTCATCGGGCGATGGGGCCACGACGGCGCAGAGCGGGCAGCGTTGAAGTTCTTCATCTACACACTGGCCGGATCGCTCGCGATCCTGCTGGCGATCATCGGGCTGGTCCTGTCGGTCGACCCGATCACGTTCGACATGCGCACGCTGATCGCGGCGCAGCCACTGGCGGGCATGGACCTGCGCGGCGGGCTGATCCTGCTGGGCTTCATGGTGGGCTTTGCCGTCAAAACCCCGCTCTTTCCGGTGCACACCTGGTTGCCGCCGGCGCACGTCATGGCCCCGGGCCCGGTGTCGGCGATCCTTGCCGGCGTGTTACTGAAGATGGGGACCTACGGCATGGTCCGTATCCCATTGCAGATGCTGCGCGAAAGCTTTGCCGCCTATGCCTTCCCCATCGCGCTGTTCGCGCTGGCCTCAATCCTGTGGGGGGCCGTCGTGGCCCTGGGACAGACCAACCTGAAGCGCCGCATCGCCTACACCTCGGTCAATCACATGGGCTATACCGTGCTGGGGATCGCCGCCGCCGGGGCCATGCTGGCCGGCGCAGAGAATGCGCGGTCCCTTGCCCTGACCGGTGCCGTGGTCGAAATGGTGGCCCATGGCCTGATTACCGGAGCCTTGTTTCTGATCGCAGGCGGGTTCTGGGCGCGCAGCCAGACCTACGATCTTGACGCCTTTGGCGGGTTGGCGGGCGTTGCGCCGAAACTGACCGTCGCCGCCGTCATTGCGGCCTTCGCAAGCCTTGGCCTGCCGGGACTGGCGGGTTTCGTGGCCGAGGTGCAGATCTTCGTCGGCGCCTTTGCCGTGTTCCCCGTGATCGCGGCCATCGGCCTTCTCGGTATTCTGATCACGGCCGCGCTGTTCCTGCGGCTCTTGCAGCAGGTCTTTTTCGGCGATCTGCCGACCGCGCGGAAAGGCTTTCCCGACCTCAGCCGCCGCGAGGGGGCAATCCTGTCGGTCCTGCTGTTCCTCGTCGTGCTGATCGGCATCTATCCGCGCTGGCTGCTGGATCTGATCGGCAGTGCAACCCGTGCGATCGTCGGAGGATCGTGATGCCAATCGGCGACTTGTCCCCAGAGATTGCGATCATCGTCGCCGCGGTGCTGGCCCTGCTGTTTGCGGCCTTTGCGCCACGCAGGTGGCAGGCGGGTGCGGCCTTGATCGCTCTGGCAGGTATTCTTGTCGCAGCCACCCTGCTGGTGCTGCAAATTGGTGAGACGCGGTTTACCTTTTCCGGCACCTGGGCCATCGACGGGGCCAGCATCTGGGCGCGGCTGATGATCCTGTTCGCAACCGCGTTCTGCATCCTGCTGTCGCCCGGCTGGTTTCGCACGGACCCCCGCCACGGCGAGTATTACACCATCCTGCTGCTGTCCGCTTTGGGTGCCATGGCCATGGCCGGGGCCGGCGATATGCTGCAACTGGTGATCGCGGTGCTGCTGTCGTCGGTCACCGGCTACACACTGGCCGCGTGGCACCGCGACTGGGCCCTGTCGGTCGAGGCGGGCATGAAATACTTTCTGATGGGGGCCCTGGCGAACGCATTGCTGGTGACGGGCGTCGCGCTGGTGCTGGGCCTGCTGGGCGACAGCGGCTACACCGCACTCTCGGCGACCTTCGCGGCGGGTGTTGCACCATCGCCCCTCTTGTTCGTGGGCTTCGCGCTGACGCTCGTCGGCGTGGCTTTCAAATTGGGGGCCGTGCCTGCGCAGGCGTGGTTGCCCGATGTCGCCGAAGGCGCGCCCGTCCCATCTGCCGGTTTTCTGACCGTCGTGCCAAAGATCGGGGCCGCGATCGCGATGGCCCGGCTGGTGCAACTTGTCCCGCCCGACGCGTTGGGACTGCGGCCTCTGCTCGCCGTCATGGCGGCTTTGACCATGACGGTCGGCAACCTCGCCGCACTCTGGCAAGACGACGTGCGTCGCATGATCGGCTGGTCCTCGGTCGCACAGGCCGGATACCTGCTGATGGCAGTCACGGTGCTCGGCCTCAGCCCCGATGCGCTGATGGCGGTGCTGGCCTTCGTCGCCAGCTACGCCATCGGCAATCTGGCGGCCTTCGCCGTCGTGGCGCACCTGCGTGGGCGCACTGCGATCGCGGACTATGCAGGGTTAGCGCGGCGACAACCCATCGCGGCCGCAGCGCTTGTCCTGGCATTCCTGTCGCTGGTCGGTATCCCGCCGACCGTCGGATTTCTGGGCAAGCTGACGCTGTTTCTGACAACGATGCAGGGCGGCTACCTGTGGTTGGCCTTGCTTGCCGCGGCGAATACCGCGGCGTCATTGTTCTATTATGCGCGCATCATGGGGACCATGTATTTTGGAACGCCGCCTGACACGGTAGAGGTTCTGGACCGTCTCAGCGGGGTTGCGATGTGGGCGGCTGCCATAGCGGTCCTGGGCGGTGCCGTCGTCGCACAATTCGCGTTCACCGCCTTCCGCTTCAGCACCCTATTGCCAATGTGATACGGTTGCGGCAACACCGCGGCATGACTGCGACCACGTCGCCTTTTTCGAGTGACTGATTGCGGGGCTGCTGACCGCAATGAGATCATCCGTCATTTCGGACTGCACGTCACACCCGAACGTTTGTGAAATCTCGCATCAGTCGTGCCGGAGTTTCGGTCGTTACCGTCATTTCTCGGCATGGCTGTTGATTTCCACCCAGAAGTGACCCGGGTAGCGGCATAATTTCCATTGAGAATTGACCCATGTGACCCTTCCTCTAGCGGCATGCGCAGCGGGGGACATTGGAGTGATACACATGGGACTTTTGAACATCATCCGACGTATGGCTTTGCGCGAGAAGTTGCCCCTGCGCGAGATCGCGCGTCGCACGGGCATGTCGCGTAACACGATCAAGAAGTATCTGAACGCAGGCACGATCGAGCCGCAGTTCGCGACGCCGGAACGGCATAGCAAGCTCGATCCCTTTGCTGAGAAGTTGGCTGGCTGGCTGAAGACGGAGGCCGGCAAGTCGCGCAAACAGCGGCGGACGCTGAAGCAGATGCATGCGGATCTGGTGGTTCTCGGATTTGACGGGTCCTACAATCGCGTTGCGGCTTTTGCCCGTGACCGCGTCGGCCGCGGGAAGGACCGGCAGGTCAACATGCGCTTCCTTGCGATGGCAAACCACTACGTGTTCGATCCGGCGTTCTGCAATCCTG
>NZ_FQUE01000017.1 GCF_900128995.1 Loktanella atrilutea
CGGATGTCCACCGCCACATCGAAGATCTCACCCACCAGCACCCGCACAATCTTGGCCTGTGCATGGGGTGGCGCCTGGAAATGCAGGCCGCGCACCGTACCGGCCTCGCGGCTCCAGCTCTGGTTGTCCTGCACGAAGACCGTATCGATCCCAAGACCCGCCAACGTGTGACGGTTGTAGGTCTCCTGAAACGACCCGCGATTGTCGGAAAACCGGCGCGGAATCAGTGTCAAGACGCCCGCGATATCTGTCGTCTCAATCATCTTTACGCCATCCCTGTGTCGCCGGTCGTCTCAAGGAACCCGTCACGCCAACTCTATACTCTTTTGCTGGTAAACCGTCATCCATCCCGCGCGCCTTTGGGTACACGCCTGCGCCTCGAATTGCGACCCCCATGTCAGCTGTTCAGGGGCCTCTCTCCCAGCAGCGCCTGTCGCAGCATCCAATAAGCCCGCAACACCCGCAATTTCAGCAGAACGATCACGCAGCTTATCCGTTCGCCCTTTGCAAGCGCCGGATGTCGCAGGACGCGCGGCACATGCACGGGGGCCGAGGCCAGCACCGCTAGCGCCCGGAACCCCCAGCGGACCCGCGCCGCCGCACCTGTGCCGCCAGCGAAATAATTTTCCGCCGTGGTGCGCCGCCATTTGCGCCGCAGCGCCGCCCAGTCGTTGCGGGTGGGATGGGCGACGGCCAGTTCGGGGTGATAAGCAATCGGCCAGCCGCGGGCGACAGCACGCTGACACCAGTCGGAATCCTCGACCATCGTGCCATCGAAAGGCCCGGTATCATCAAATACGACCCGGGTGGTCAGCAGATTGGCGGTGACCGAGAAATTCTTGCGCGTGATGTACGTCTTTTGTGGAAAAGCGAACACTGTCTCAAAGGCTTCGGCACCTGATCGCGGCGGCGGCGTTTCATCGAACAGATCGACGCGGCCGCCGATGATGCCATCGGACCCACACAGGGCTAGCGCCGTCCGCAGCCAGTCCGGCCCAGGCACACAATCCGCATCGATGAAAAACAGGTTGGGTGCCGTGGTGGCACCTACCCCGGTATTGCGGGCTGCGGCAGCGCCTCTGCGCGGCTCCGTCAGAAAGCGAACGTCCGGGCGGACGTCGCGGGCGGGATCAAGCCGTTCGCGGGAGCCGTTGTCGACCACCACCACTTCCACCACACCGCCAGCCGGAAGCTGTGGCGCCAGGGCAGCCAGACATTTCGTCAGGCGGGTGACATCGTTGAAGTGCGGTATGATGATCGCCGCCCGGGGCGCCCGCGCACCTGTGCCGGGCGGAGTGTCATGCGGGTCGGGCATCGTGAAGCATCTCTTCTTGGCATGTCAGGACCGGGTGTCGAATATCTATGATAGGAGTTCACGTCGAAGGTCCAGTGACATGGCCTTTGCGGGGCTCGGTTTGTTGATATGCTTCTGGTCCGCGCATCGCCATACCGGCCGGCGGTCATATCAGCGCCGCACAAAGAGGCTTGATACATGGCCGCACCTGATCACACGCTCGCGCCGTTCAAAAATCACTTGCACCAACAGGGGCATCAATAGATGAGATAGAGTCGCTCTGGGGTGATTCGTGCATTAGTGCAATTTGCCCGTTTCGAGATCATGGAGCCCACCATCCAGAGCGAATTGATTCCGGCTGACTCGGACGGGCGTGCACAGCCACAGCCAATATTAAGCGCAAGTTACCAGTGAGCCTCGGGATAGAGCTCGGCCATCAATGGGCCGCAACGGCGGGAAAAGATGGCGCGTTCCTGCTCCGTCCAATGCGCGACGTGATGTTTGGCATGAAGGGCGGTATTGCTCTCCTTCGATTTGAGCGCGCTGTGTCCGGTGCCAAGAAAGGTCTGAAGGTCGCTCAGCCGGTCCGACATGTCCTCAAGGCGCATGAACATCTTGCGGGTCTTGGGCAGATCCGCGAGATCTGCCCTGATCCTGCGGTTGACGAAATCCCAGTACCAGCAATTGCGTTCGAACGGACCCGCCGCTTGCCATTCCTCGGGTGACATCGCACCGGCAAGGTCGCCACGCGGCCTGTAGGTATGAAAGTACCAGTGCACCACATCCCAGTTCTTGTGGGAGGGGTCTGCAAACCAGCTTCGCCCCATGCCCGACGCCACGACATCGATACCCGACCGGACCAGCCAGATGAATTTCGCCTCGGGCAGAATCCGGCACAGGGGGCCGATCAGATTGAAATATTTCTGGTCCGATTCAAGGTATGTCTTGCACGCGTCGAAATGCGACCGGTCAAGGATCATCTCTCCCAGCCGTTCTGTAATCTCTGACTCGGAGATCTCACCATGCAGATAGTCCGTGGACAATTTCACAAGCTGCAACCGGGGTTCATGCCGGGCAACGATGGTCGCGTCGGCGCTCAGGACATCGGATATCGTCGTGCTCCCCGATCTGCCTGTGCTCGCCACGAAACAGATGTCGGGGGGGGCGGACCGCCCCGAGGGCCGATAGCCTGAAACGGTCGATAGCGGCAGCAGCCTGCCATCCTGACCTCCAAAATGGCGTTCCGCCTGGATCTCGCGATAGTGCTCCGAGTCCCGCTCGCCCAGCATGCGGAACGGCTGCGGGCCGACGATCGCAAAGGGTGGCACATCCTTGGCGATGACCGATCCCATGGCGATGATCGCGCCCTCGCCGATGGTGACCCCGGGCAGGATGCAGACATTAATGCCGATCCAGACATTCGCGTGGATGGCGACCGGCTTCCATGCCCGGCTATTGTCATAGGGCAGAGCCTCTGCATCCCGGAACCGGTGGTCTGAGCTGTAAATCGTGACATTTCTGGAAATATGGGTGTTCTCGCCGATCCACAGACCACCATCGGCCCGCAGATGGCAATCGCGCCCGATATGGACGTTATTGGCAATACTCAGCCCTTTCGGGCCTTCGATGCGCACGGTGGGATCGATCCGGACAAAAGTCCCAATACTTTGAAACCGAGTCTTCAGATACGCCATCCGATGCGTGGTGGCTGTCTTTTCGACCCCCTCGAACAACCCGTAGAGAAAGACGCTGACTTTCTGCTTCAGGCGGTTTCGGGCCGTTTGCGTGTCTCGGATCTTCATGGTTCTGGAGCTCCAATCTGCCGGGGCCGTGATACAGGATGATGCTGCAGTTGCACATGTCGATCTCGGTCCGGTCGTCATCTCTCTTGCCGTGTTCCGGTCCGGGCGGCCCGGGCTTGCTTGCCAATTGTCGTCAGATGGCGAAAAAGGGTCTTGTCCGCGCCGATCTGAATCGAAAGAAACAAGAGCATGTCTTCCCGTCTGGCCGTCGTCATCCCCTGCTTCAACGCCGCCCCTTGGATTGCTAGGACGATCGATTCGGTCCTTGATCAGGACCATCCGGGCACGCAGGTCATCGTTGTCGACGACGGCTCCACCGATGGCTCTGTCGCTGCGGTGCGGGCCTTCGGTGACCGCGTGACCCTGCTGACCGGCCCCAACCGCGGCGCCTGCCACGCCCGCAACGCCGGCCACGCCATCGCGGTCGAACGGGGTGCGGATTACGTGGTGTTTCTGGACGCCGACGATTATTTCGAAGGCGGGATACTGGCCGCCGCCGCCGGACTGGCACAGGCTAAGGGCGCGGACATGGTGCTGTCGGACATGCATCTGGAATACGACGACGGCCACCGTAACCTGCGCCACCGCTACACTGGTCTCATCGCGCCAGAGACCTTCTTTATCGGCTGGATGAGCGGTGATTACGTCAACCCGCCGGGCATCTTGTGGCGCACAAGTTTCGTGACCGAGGTGGGCGGCTGGGACGAAAGCCTTGCGCGGGCGCAGGATCTCGAATTCACCTTGCGCGCCCTGCTGTCCCGACCCCTGATCTGGAAGAATGATACCGGGGCCGCGATCCACGCCCGAATTAACCCCAACTCGATCACAAGCAACCAGTCGCTGCGCGCGCTCGACAGCCGGTTCCGCGCCAATGCAGGGCTGGTGGATAAGGTGCGTGGCACCTCCTTCGCCCCGGCGATCCCGCTGATCTGCCAAGAAATTTACTTCGTCGCCCGCGCCGCCTTCAAGGCTGGCGAGACGGAACTGGGCCGCCGCGCCTTGGCCTTTGCCCGGGCGCAAGGCTACCGCGACCATCCCGGCACCCGGTCGCACCGGCTGATCGCGGAGATTCTGGGGCTCGAAACCAAGGTCAGGCTCTGGAAGCGCTGACGGTGCAGACCCCGCGCTGACGGTCAGGCCGCACGGGGCCGCACGGCGCGAAATCTATCAACCGAACTGCAACGCGCCGGCCAGTGCTCCTCCGCCTGCGGCAAGAGCGTGCCCTTTCAGATCGACCGGCCAAAGGGTTAGCCCCGCCGGGATAACTGCCAGATCCGTCGTGCCCACAGGTTGTAATCGCCGCTGCCGGTCCCGGCACCTGCGGACCGGTCATTTACGGAACTGACCACCAGCGGCGTGTCACCCGTACCGGCCGTCAATCCGGTAGGCAGGATGTCCCCGAGTCACCACATCGGATAGGCCGCCACGTCTGCATTGCTCCGGCTCTCGTCCTGCAGGGTCGTGTTCCCCAGCGCACTGACGCCATCGCGCACGGACCAGTTGCCAGCCCGCGCCGGGTTCGTCGTCTCGCCGTCATAGGCAAAGAAATCACCCACCTTGTTGTCTAATCGTTCAAGGCAATTTTCGGGTCTTCTATCGTATCTGTCCGCTGTGGCTGCTCTGACGGGCGGAAACCGAGGCTGATAGTGTCCACCACGGATAGTGGACATTTTGAGGCACTCCATGGCGGGTAAGAAGGGTAAGAAGAAGCGGTTCTGACGCTGCATGCGATGTGGCGCACGAATACGCCTTTCAGGGAGGCAAAGATGGCGTAACGCAGCCAAAGATACGAATACGTCGCTGATCTTCAGCACGACGGAGTGCGTCCTTCCGGGACGCACAGCGAGGGTAAGATCGCTCCCGGGCGTGCGGCAACAGACCGCGCACACCACTTCGATCCACCCGACCCTAAACGCAAACATGCGGCGTCCTCAGCGACGACCGCGGAGAGAACCCAAGAGCCCGGCACGTATGATGAACCGCAAAAAGGTCAGCACTTGACGAGGGCGATTAGAGAACGCCCCGGGACACTATCCAGCATGCCCGCTAACAACATCTGCGAGCGGTCAATCAGGCCCCTGACTCTCGGACGGAAAAACTACCTCTTCATGGGCTCGGAAGGTGGCGGCAAGGCCGCGGCTGTCGCTTACAAGCTCGTTGAGACCCCGCATGAACAACGTCAATCCCGAAGCCTGGCTCACTTGGGTTCTCGAACGGATCGCCGATCACAAGATCAACCTTATCGGTGAACTCGCACCTTGGAACTGGATGCCGAAATAGGCGGCAACCGCTGCAAGACCGGACGGATACCTTCTATCTCATGGTGTTCCCATTGCGTGTCTTCGAGGTCAGATATTCAGATCTGCCTCACAATGGCGCCATGCTTGAAAGTCTCTCCATGTGATTCACGCTGTCATCGCCAATCTCGCGGCATGCAGCAAAGCGCGTCTCGAGATGACTTTGGCCAGACCCGGAACGTGTTTGACGTTCGGTTGTCTCAAAATTATGTGGCGAAGCTCCTGTTCTCGAACATCGTGTTGGTTTTCCACATGGTCAGAAGCGTGATGGCCAGCTTGCGCGCCATGGCGACGCGGGCCTTCCACTTCCCTGATCGCGCACTCAGTCTCAAACCCCACTGCTTCAACGCAATGGATGGTGACGCGCGATACAGGATCACTGTGGCCGCCGCGAACAGAATCTTGCGGGTCAAGCGATCTCCTGTCTTTGAGATCCGCCCGCCAATGTCGACTGCGCCCGACTGATAGCGCTTGGGCGTCAGCCCAAGATAGGCACCGACGTCGCAGGCTGACCGGAACCGAGTTGGGTCGTCCACTGCCGTCACTAAGGCGATCGCCATAAGACTGCCGACACCTGGGCACTTGAGACGATCCGGCAGGCCGCGTCTTATCGTGCGAAGCGTGCAAGTTGCCAATCAAATGCCGGCGCTGGCCCTTGAGCCCGGACAGCACCGACAGAGGGCCTTCGAACTGATTGCGCAAAACGGCATCGTCCGGCAATGCGCGATGCACTGACTGCTCGAAGACCTCCCCTTTGCTCGCCGATAGCTGTAACCCGAAAGTCTTGGCCAAGCCTCTGATCTGGTTGATCATCATCGTGCACATTCGAACGATGCGCTCCCGCTCCGTCAGAACGCCACGCATGCGGCAACGGTCAAAGGACTTGATCGCCACTGGTTCATACCACCCACTGTGCACCAGTCGGGCGAGCCCGAAGGCATCGTTGCGATCCTTTTTGTTGGCTTGCAACTTCAAGGCAGCGGCACGCCGGGCGTGAATGCAGTCGGCCGCGATCCCTCTGTCGCGCAAGGCATGCCAAAGCCAGACAGCTTGAGGCCCAGTCTCTATACCGGCGCTAATGAGATCAGATGCCTTCTCAAGAATGATCGCTGCAATGGCATCGGCCGAACTGGGCACGCTGCCTTCCCAAACACGTTGCCCGGCATCGTCCATAATGCAGATGGCCGTTTCCTTTATAGACACATCGAGTCCCACAAAATGCTTCACCTTCTCCTCCATGCTGATGAAAGCGGTACCCACACTGCCGTCAATTCGCCTGCACGGTGCAGTTTCGCCAGCATCATCGCATCGCGGCCGTCCGTCTTCACCCGGTCGCCCGCCTTTACGGGAATGAGTGAGGGGGCGACCACGATGCAGTCATGCCTCAACTCGACAAGCTGGCGATGCAGGCCATAGCCGCATGGCCCAGCCTCATAGCAGAAATGCAGACGACGTCCGCCAGCGCTGAACTTCTCCACCAGCTTTCGGATGTGATCGGCTGGTGCGGAACCGTCCGCCAGTGGCGGACCTCACCACCACGCCCATCTTGTGCGACTGCGACCGAGATTGTCGCCTTGTGGACATCCAGCCCAATAAACGTACTATCATGCATCTGGTCTCTCGCCCATTCTTGAGGCTCGGCACCAGCCAATCCTGTGCAACCCTCAAACGGAGAATGCCGCGGGAGCGGCTACCGGCCTAGTCAGTTCACACCGCGATCATGGGGTCTAAAGCCCCGGCGGCTCCGTCGGGGTCTGGCGCTGCCCCTGACGGACAACGGCAGGCGGGGTCCAAGGGCGTCACTGCAGACAGGCCCGACGATATGAAAAGGGTCTGAACAAGCGCTGACGGCACCGCGCGGTGTCTGCGTCCGCCGCTGCGACGGACGACGCGGGCGGCAGGATCAGCGGCGGAGGATTTGCAGCACCTTTGCCACATCGTCTCGCAGCCCCGCGTCGCTCATCAGCCGCAGGGCATAAAGCAGGGCCAGAACCGCCACGACCACAAGCGCCTCCTGCAGTGCATAATCCAGCGTTAGCATCCGGCGCACGGCCATCAGCAGCGCTAGCGATAAGGTCGCGAACAGCGCCTCGCCCAGTAGCGCACTACGCAGTGAGGCCAGTGTCAGTGGTGTGCAGCGCAACACCAGCGCCGCTAGGATCGGTCCCTGCACGAAGGCCAGCGTCACTACATAGGCCGCGACCAAACCGACCACCCCCAGTCGGCTACCGATGAACAGCGCCAGGATCAACAGCGAGGTGCCGAAGATTCGGAACTTGAACAGGGCCTTGCTTTGCCCGCAAGCGACCATGACCCAGCTGAAGCTGCTCAGCGTCAGGGCGGTCAGCGGCAGCAGGCCAAGCCAGGCCAGGATCGGCGCCGCCGCGGTCCAGTCCGATCCCAGCATGACGCGTACCAGCACATCCGCACAGGAACAGAAGATCAGGCCGATCGGCACCATAATCAGGTTCGCCCGGCTGATCTGCCGCACGTACATCGCCCGAAAGGCCGCCGGATCGCCCTGCAACCGGCTCAGCGCGGGGATAAAGGCCCCGGACAAGGGCGATGCGATCCGCCGCAGCGGCATCTGCGCGATGGTCTGCGAGCGGAAGAACAGCGCCGCGTCGATCTGGGTAAACATCCGCCCGATAACGATGACCTGCATGTTACGGGCGAATTCCCCCAGCAGCCGCTCTCCGGCCAGGAATCCGCCGAAGTTCAGCGCCGCCCGCGCCTCGCCAAAGCGGCAGCTTAGCGGGCTCGACGGCAGCCAGCGCGACACTACCAACAGGTAGATCAGGTTCAGGAACTCGGCCAGCACCAGCTGGATCGCCAGCGCCCAGTACCCGGCCCCCGCCATCGCCGCCAGAATGGCGATCCCCGAGGCCGCGAAGGTTGCGCCAAGACTGCCGACCTCGATCTGGCGAATCCGCATCTGACGCCGTAGGACAGCCACATATTGCGCCGTCAGCACCGAAAAGAAAATGTAAGGCGACATGCCGATGAATACAGCCGTCGTCTCCGGGGTGTCATAGAACCGGGCGGCGGGCACGCCTAGCAGGGCCACGATGATGGCAAGGCTCAGCCCCAGCGCCACGTTGGTCCACAGCAGGGTCGAGGCCAGACGGTGGGTCACATGGGGACGCTGCACCACGGCCTGTGCCAGGCCGAATTCGGACAGGCCCGATGCGATCAGCACCGCCGGCATGGCCATGGCGACGATCCCCTGCTGGGCCGGCGGCACCAGACGCGCCAGCATGGCGGTCGATCCCAGCGCCACGGCAATCTTGGCCACGGCGAACAGCATGACCGTGACTGCCGACCGCCCGGTCTGCCCTTCTAGCCCCCGGCCCAGGGCACTGACGTCAAAGAACCGGTCGCGGGGATCGGCCTGATCTGGGTCAACGGGGATCATGTCGGTCATCCTGAAACGCGTCAATCCCGCCGGATTGCACTGTTGGGCGAGAGCTGTAAACGCCTAAAGCGCGCCGCACAGCCCCCGGTCACGCAGGGCACGGGCGATCCCAAAGCGCGGCCAAGGTCCGGGCTAAGGGTGGCACCATTACCTGCCGGGCGGCCTTCGCAACAGGGTGCACGCCGTCCGCCATGACCGCAGAGCGATCCTGCGTCTGCATCATGTCCCGCCACTGCGGGGCCAGATCGACAAATCCCACGCGCGGGTCCGACCGGGCCAGCGTGGCATAATTCTCCAGATAGGCCCCCATGCGCCACCGCAGCAGACCGCGCAGGCCAAAGGTGGGATTGGTACCGATCAGCAGGATGCGGGTCTGCGGCAAGTCCGCGTGAAGAGCCGCGACGATGGCGATGTGGCGGCTGCGGCTGTCGCGCGGCGACAGACCGCGGCGCAGGTCCGCATCGTTGACGGTGAATTCGATCAGCACGACGTCCGGGCGCTGTGCAATCACCCGCTGGACCTGATCCAGCCCCCAGTCCGAGGCCTGCCCCGGCCCGGCCACGACGTCCAGCGCTGTCGGCGCGTCCAAGCAGGCCGACAGCGCTTCACCCAAGGCCACAGGCCAGTCGTAGTTCGCCGTCAGGCTGGTGCCCAGGGCCACGATCCGGGGCGACCGGGGCGGATCCGCAAAAGGGTCGGCAGTCACTATGGCAGGATGATCCGAAGACGATCCGGACCACAGCAGGATGCCGCCGGCCAACGCCGCGATCAGCGAGAGAGTGATCGCCAGCCTTAAAGGGGTCATTCGGCTTCGGTCTTCTCACCGTCGGTCCCGGCGGCGGCCTCTGCCATCGCCGCCTCAGCGGCGCGCGCCCGGCTCCAGGCCGGATCGATCCGGCCATAGCTCAGGACTGCGACATCTCGGTGCAGGATAACAGCAGGGTTTCCCGCGACGATGCAGTTGTCCGGCATCGATTTGGTCACCACTGACCCGGCCCCCACAACGCAGCCGTTGCCGATCTTCACCCCAGGCAGAATCAGGGACTGCCCGCCGATAAAGCAGTTCTCACCGACATAGGTGTCGCGGCGGATGTTGCGGGTCATGTCATGGGTCAGAATGCGAGCGTTAAAGGCGATATAGGAATAGGCCCCGATATGGATGCCGCGCGGATTGGTCAGATCGAACTTGGCCGACAGGGACATGTCTGCCGTCGGATGGATGTCGATGTTCCAGACCCGACGCAGATAGCCGCGCCGGGCCCCAACCAGAATGCGCCGCAGCCAGCGCAGCTTGTTCAGGCTCTTGATCATGCAATCCTCTTGTCATGCGTTGCAGGGCCGCATCGGTCATCCCGCCGTCATTCCATCTCGAAGGCACCCAGATCGGGCCGTCCATTGCGGGGCCGGCCGGTCATGTCGGTCGTGGGGGCACCCTCCGCGCGGCCTGAATCAATAAGCGGACCGCCGGCTTTTGGCCTAAAATCCAGCCGCGCCGCATCCCTGAAATACTGTGCGGGAAACTGCGCCACCGCATTGCGCTGCAGCGGGTTAGCAATAGACTTGTAGGACATGGCGACATTGTTAAAAACCTGCGTTTCCCCTGCCTCCCAGCCGTTGCGGTTGTCGCGCAGCAGGATCCAGGGATAATCCGCCGACCCGCCGCTGACATTGACCACCGTGTTGTTGGCGATCACGCTGTCCGCCCCGGCATAAAGCGCTATGCCGTGGTAGGCGTTGATGATGATCAGATTGTTGCGGATCGTGAAGTTCCGGTAGATTCCGTCGAACAGCCCGATCCCCTGCAGCTTGCCGTGCAGCGGATGATTGGCTGAGCCGGTCCACTCGATGATCGTGTTGTTCTCGATCACCATATCGCGGACCGTCTTGCGCCCGTCACCATCCGGTTTCGTGGCCCAAGACTGGAATCCGTCGTCGTGGTTGTCATCTACCTTGAAGCTGTTCTCGACCCGGTTGCCAGTAAAGACCGATCCGTCGCCCAGACCGCGCATGCCGTCGCCGCTGAACCCCTCGATCCGGTTGCCCGTCACCCGTGCGCGGTCCCCGGTCGTGGTAATGCCGAAGGCCACCCCGGTGACGCGGCTATTGTTGATCGTATTGTCCGGCCCGTCCAGACGCACGCCGTTGGCGCGCCAGTCGGTCATCCATTCGTCAAGGCTCCAGCTCATGTAGCGGTCCGGCGCATCCGGAGCGCCCCGGATGTCCATGGCGTCAAAGCCCACGTCGGCCGCGGTCTTGTCAGTGCTGACGATATTGCGGGGCCGGGTGTTTGGCACCTGCGGCCAGACCGACAGCCCGCTGAAGCGCAGTCCGTGCCCGCCCTGCACGATGATCCCGTCGGCATGGGCCTTGCCCGGTGTCTCGGCGATGATCTGCACCGGCGGGTCGAAGGCGGCGTTGACGATCTTGATCGTGCCATGTGTGCCGTCACGCAGGATGACCCGGTCGCCCCCCGACACGAGCCCGCTGCGTATCGCCTTCCAGACAGTCGGAAACGGGCTGTCCGGTGCGCCGGTCGCGGTGTCAGCGTTGCCCTGATCCTCAGGGACGACATAGAAATCCCGCGCCGACGCGGCGGTGGCCATCAGCCAGAGCGCAAGTCCAAGGGCCAGTCCGGCCGGTATTCTATGCAACATGGTCCTGAATACTTTCATGAGAATAGCGCCCGGCCGCGCAAATAAGCGGCATAGGCAAGATAACGCGGATTGCCGGGCGTGGCGCGCAGGGCCAGTGCGGCGTGTCGCGCGGCCGCAGGCCAGTCCCTGAACATGCGATAGCCGCCGGCCAGCCGGTGATGGTGCCGCGCCAAGGCCACCGGATAGCGCGCCAGAAGTGTGGCATGTTTCGCCAGCACGTATTCCTGCGCCGCCAGCCGCTTGCGGCTGGACCGGGTGATCGAATTGTCCGACATCCGCTGCACCACCAGATCCGCATCGACAAAGGCGACCGGCCCCTGCTGGGCCACCCGCAGCATCAGATCCCAGTCCACAAGGGCGGTCAGGTCCGCGTCGAACCCGCCTACCGTCGCGAACACATCGCGCCGCACGACCAGCATCTGGGTCGAGATATAGCTGCCTTTGGTCAGGCTGGGCAGGATATCGCCCTCCAGCGGGTGGATGTCCGGACCCGGAAACCGGGCCTGCATCTGGGTGTCTGGGCGGGCATCCGCCTTGACCAGCATGCCGCAATAGGCAGCCACGAAATCGCTGCCCTCCAGCCGCGCCATCTGGCGGCGCAGCTTGTCCGGCATCCAGATATCATCGCTGTCCTGAAACGCGATCCAGGGCGCCTGCGTCAGGGCCACACCGTGGTTGCGCGCCGCCGAGGGCCCGCGCGGGCCAGGATTGATGCCGATGCTCAGGCGCGGATCAGCGATGCCGCGCAGCACCTCCAGCGTGCGGTCGTCCGAGGCATCATCGACCGCCACCAGCTCGAAGTCAGTGAAATCCTGATCCAGCACGCTCTGCACCGCCTCGGCGACCGTGTCCTCGCGGTTGTGGCAGGGGATCACGACGCTGACCTTGGGGATGTTCATACGCGGCCCTGCTCGGTTGTTTCGCCCTGTCGCCGAGACAGGGTCTGGGATCTCTGTGTGGAACCGGCGCGCGCCGGGCGCGGCGCAAAGCGCGAATAGAGTGGCCCGGAGGCGGCCACTTCAGTCTGTGCGGTGATGTCGTCATGTCCGTCCTGCGGCGCATAGGCATACATCCATGCCCCGGCACCGATGTAGAACATCACGAAGACCGACATCGTGCCCCAGACGTGGACTGTCACCATGGTAAAGCTGATGCCGGCCAAGGCGATGGCATGGCCGATGCGGATCGCCAGCGCCTGGGGATCGGTGATCCGGGCCCGCGCCATCAGCACGAAATGCGACAGCAGCGCCAGTACCAGAAAGCTTACACCGACGAACCCGTAACGCATGGCCGTCAGCAGCCAGAAATTATCCACCGAGGCGGTCACCCAGAACGGCCGTGGCCAGTCGTTGAAGCCGATCCCGAAGAACGGACTTCCCTTCACCGCCGCCCATCCCGCGTCGAAGATGGCGATCCGAGTGTATCCGGTCCCGGGGTTGAAGGTCAGCGTGTCGATCAGGATCGTCACCGGGGTGCGGTTGGACAGCAGGTCGATCACCACATAGCCGACCACCGTCAGGATCAGCAGCAGCTTCCAGCGTCCCCTCATGATCCAGCCCCAGGCCAGCATGCTCAGCTGCAGCCCGCAGGCCATCAGCGGTGCCGAGGACAGCGACAGCATCGTGGTGAAGATCGACAGGGACGCGCCAAAGCCGATCTTCAGCAGGTTGCCACGCGCCATCTTGATGAAATTGGCCAGCGTCAGCGAACAGAACAGTCCCCAGAGGATCGGATGGTCGAAGACCACATAGACCCGCTCCAGCCCCATCCGCCCATAGGCGCTGTCGCCCCGGAAGGGCGTCTGGAACACCGGCCGCAACAGGTCGGGAATGATCAGCTTGCCGGTGACGGCCTCGACAAGCGCAAAGGGCAGCAGGACGATGAGCGCGATCATCATGATCCGGAACAATAGCCGGTATCCGGTAATATCCCGGATCAGGACCCGCCCCACGAAGTAGCCGCCGATCAGCTCGACCGCGGTGATCGCCGCAAAGGGAATGCGGTTGGTGCCATGCACGGCGATCAGGGCTATGAAGATCCAGACCCCGTGCAGCACAAACAGCAGATCGACCGCCGTAAAGCGCCCAATCTGGCCCGAGATGATGCGGGCCGCATAGGGAAAGATGACGATCAGCAGGAAGATCCGGTTCGGCGACAACCGCACCCCTGCGATCTCGAAAGCGATGGGGGTCAGCAGCGTGATCATGAAGAGGATCAGCAAGGGAGCTGACAGCTGGGTCCCGGCCCCCTGCATCCCCTGACGCAAAGCGCCTGAAGAAGGCGGAACCAGAACTGTCACGGATAATCCTCAATACATACCGAAGCGGCGCGATTAGTCTTCTGAAATGGCCGTAACCGCCCCTTGTCCCGGGGCTTTTATTCTGCGCCTACTTAGCAAAAACGCGCTCTGGCGACAAGGCACTTCGCGGCGGTGCGCCGCGCGGGAAAGACCACCGGCCCGAAAGCCGCCCTCCTTGCCTCGTGCAGCAGCAAAACGCCTGAACATGGTGCAGGTTCTGCGCCCGGACGTGGGCTGCGAACGACCGGACCGCACCCTAAGCAACGCTGCGACAGCCGGGTCAAAATAAACGATTGGGAAAAGCCCCGTATTACCTACCCCACAAATCGCAAAAAATGCAAAAGTGCGAAACTTAGCCCATCAGCGCCGGACAATACAGTTGCTAGTTTTCGTTTTATCCCACAGACCAGACCTCCGGGCAGACCGCGATGCCTGTCCGGCTCACTCAGACTGGCCCGCCCGATCCGGACCCGCTATGACGCAGGTGCGCGCCCGTGCAGACACGCGGCTGACCGATCTGCGGAGTGTATTCAGGACATGGCAACGCAAGGGCATAACGGCGTTCTTCTGGACATCCCGGTCGGGGTCAAGACCCTCTCGCCAAAGGGCGCACCCGGCGCATGACACCGGCTTCCACAGCACCGCACCGCAGGCTTGATCCGCGCCGGGCCGCGCTTGCGGGGATGCTGGGCCTGATCGCCGTCCTCTGCCTGCTGACCGGCGCCACGGCGTCCTACTGGCCCGACAGCGGCTTCCTCGGCACTTTCGGGCGGATGTGCGACAGCCTCGCGCCGCAGCTTCTGGGGGGCGGCCTCTTGCTGGCACTGGGGCTGGCCCTGCTGGGGGTGTGGCAGCTGGCGATGGTGCTGGCTGTGCTGGCGCTCGCTGCGGGCGGCACGCTGGCCCGGGACTACGTCAGCCTCTCGGCCCCTGCCGGTGATACCGCCGCCGAAGGTCTGACCGTGATCTGGTTCAACCTCTTTGCTGAAAACACGACCCCCGCCGCGCAGATTGCCGATGCGATCCTGTCCAGCGGGGCCGATTTAGTGGTGCTGGCCGAGGCCGCGCCGTTCCTGCCCGCTTTGCCGCGCCTTGCAGACCGCTATCCCTACCGGCTGGGATGCACGGACAAGGTCTGCAGCACGCTGGTCCTGTCGCGCCTGCCCTTCGGCCCTGACTCTGCCGGCATGATCGCGGCCACGCGGCCCGGACGGATCGCCGCCTTTCAGCTGGCCCCGGACGGGCGTGCGCCGCTGACCGTAGTCGCCGCCCATCTGACGAAGCCGTGGTACTATGGCTTCTACGACGTCGACCTGTGGCACCTGATGGATCAAAGCCGCAAGGCGGCCGGCCCGCTGCTGGTGATGGGCGATTTCAATACCGCCCCCTGGAGCCACCCGATGCAGCGCATCATCGCGGCGACCGGCCTACGCCTGCCGCACCGCCCGGTCGCCACCTGGCCCGCCGCCGCCGGCCCGCTGGGCGTCCCGCTGGATCACATGCTGGTGGGGGGCGGTGCGGCGCTGACAGGTCTGGCCCCTTGGGGGGGCGATCTGGGGTCGAACCACCGGGGACTGACGACCCGGGTGGTCTGGCCCACAAACCCTGAGACGGGGTCTTTTCTCAAGGATGGACCCGTCTTGCACTCCGCCGCCCTCCCGCCGACATGAGTCATACGGTTTATGACTCTTTTCCATACGCCCCGTGCGGCGCTTTACAGAGTGCCGATCTGCCGTTGCGAGACCACGCGCGCCGGGCTGCCGACGGCAATCGCCATCGCCGGGATCTCTCCGCGCACCACCGCATGGGCCCCGATGATAGCCCCGTCCCCGATCCGCGCGCCGGGCAACAGCACCGCCCGCGTGCCGATCCAGACGTCGTTGCCGATCACGATATCCGCCTCATCCATGGCCTGATTGGTTACCGGGTGTCCATCGTTATAGCGATAGCTCGACGCGGTCAGCATCACCTCGGGGCCGAACATCACGTCGTCCCCGATCACGATCCGCCCCGTCCCCGGCCCGGCCCAGAGCACGCAGCGCACTCCCAGCCGGACCCGCGCGCCGATGGTGATCCGCTCGGGGTTGGCGAAGGCGACGTTGGGGCTGATGTTGGCCCCAGGTCCCAGGGTGATCGCCCGCAGAGGCTGCACATGAGAATAGTTGTAGTAGTTGACGATCTTCACCACATGCGCCCAGGCCCGCGGGTCCAGCACCGATCCCAGCAGGCGCAGCAGTTTCTGGCCCTTGCTCAGGCGGGCCTTGTGGCTCGCCCCCCTTGCCCCGGTGCGCTGCGTCATGTCCCATATCCCTTCAGCCAGTCGCCGCGCCGCGCCCAGATGCCGCGCCATTTCGTGGCTGTCTCGCGATGCCGCGCCCGCCCGCTCAGCGCAAGGGCGCGCGCCGCGGCTACCCGCAGCGCCCCCCACAGCCACATCATCGCCAGCCCCAGCGGCACCAGCACCTGCGGCCAGTGATCGCGGATCAGCGTGACGCGCGATCGGGCCACCATCACTACCTTGTCGGCCACCCGGCCCGAGGACGCGCCGACCAGATGCATGATCTGCGCGTCCGGCGTGATCATCGGCTGATAGCCACGGGCCTTGGCCCGCAGGCACAGGTCCGCCTCCTCCCCATACATGAAATACTTCAGATCGAACCCCCCAAGCTCCTGCCAGAGCGCGCGGGGGGCCATGAGGAAACAGCCCACGACGATATCGACCTCGCGCACGCTGTCGCGCTGCCAGCTGCCCATGGCCTCTGGGTTGAACAGGGCCGATTTGCGGAACGCCGCCGTCAGCCCGACCGCCATGCAGAAGGCCGACCAAGGCGTGATCTGTTTCCAGCACGACGCGATGTTCAGCGATCCGTCCGGGAACACCGTTCGCCCGCCGGTGATCCCCGCACCTGGATGCGCCTTGGAGAACGCCAGCAGATTATCGACCGCTCCGGCGTGCACTTCGGTGTCGGGGTTCAGCAGCAGCAGCCAGTCGGTGGTGACCTGCGCCGCCACTACGTTGTTGGCTCTTGCAAAGCCCAGATTGTCCGGGGATGCAATTACCTGAACTTGGGGAAAGCGGGCCGCTACTGCTTCGGGGGACCCATCGCTGGAAGCGTTGTCCCAGACCACGGTACGAAACCGCGTATGCGCCGTATTGGCATAGAGTGTCTCGAGACAGGTGAGGGTCAGCGCGCGGGTGTTGTAACTGACTACGATGACCGTCAGATCAGCCTCCGCGCCGCGTGCCGTATCGCTGATTAATGTCACTACGTCTTCCTGTCTGGCGGGGCCGGTCTGACCGGATCCTTTGATGACGAATCCGGGCTCGACCCGGTGGATCGCCTACCGGAGGCCTGTTTCAAAGTCCAATGGCGTTGCACAGCGCTATGGCCGCCGGATCGGGCGGGGAGTTGGCAAAGGCCAGATTGCGCAGCAGGCTCCGCTCTGAGGCCATTGAGGCCAGCACCACGCCAGCCGGATTGCAGGCCAGTGCGCGGGCCATCAGCAAGGCGGCCGCCGCTTCTTCGGGGGTGCCCCCATATCCGGCATCGACCAATCGCGCTTGCAGCGCATCATTCGCTTTCAGCCGCGCCGTCAGCCTAGCAAGCTGCCCGGCCACACCGAAGACCGTATGCGTCACGCAACCGACCCCTGCCGCCCGAACGACGGCGGCCAGATCATCAGCTCCCTGCGGCTGGGCAAACTGCACGAGGCCGAATGGCGTGCCGCAGGCCAGCGCCGCCCGTGCCGCCGCCGCATCCGCCGCGACACCCACAGTCCGGACCTTGCCGCTGGCCAGCAGATCCTCAAACGTGCGCAGGATATCGTCACGCTTCAGATCATCCGGGTCCGCGTTGTGCAGCGCATACACATCGACGTAGTCGGTGCGCAGCCTGTTGAGGCTGCGGTCAAGTGAGTTGCGCAGCAGATCCGGCGTCAGCGGCACCCGGAGGTTCGCGGTGGTGCCCGACCAACGGATCGCGGCGCGCAGCGGTCGGGCCAGCGCCACAGCCGGACGCAGCAGCGATCGTACCAGATGCACCGGCGCGCTTTGCGCCGGAGGCAGCAGACCAACCTTGGTACAGATCTGCACATCGGCGCGCCGCCCCTGTAGGAAGGCACCCAGAATGGGCTCTGCGGCACCGGCGCCATAGGCGGGGGCCACGTCGAACCAGCGCACGCCATGGGCGTGGGCACGTGCCAGCGCCCGGACCGATAGGGCCTCCGACACGCGCGAGCCGAGCGAGGCGCAGCCGAATCCCAGACAGCTGGTGGTCGCGCCCAGTCCGGCCAGCGTCACCTCACGCATCGGCGGCCTCCCGGTGTGCGACAGATACGCTGTTCTGCACCAGCCGGTCGGCCAGTCGTAGACCCAGTTGCAGCGCGGTCAGTGTGGGGTTCGCTTGAGACGAGGTCGGCAAGATCGCCGTCGACACCACATGCAGGTTGGTCAGGTCGAAACAGGTGCCCCAGCCATCCACAACACCCTCTTGCGGGGTATGGGCCATGCGGACCGTGCCTTCCTGATGATTGCCATGGCGCGCCTCGAACAGCACGCCGGCGGCCCGGTCGGCGGGGGCAAAGCGGTATTCCAGCCGGGCCAGACCCGTCTCCTCCAGCCAGCGCTCAAGGGCGATGTGGGCTTTCAGAACGCTTTCCACGTCGCGGGTCGCAAAGCGGAAGTCGATACGCAGGCGGCGCAGCCCGGTGTGATCGCGGGCCTTTGACAGGGTCATGCGGCTGTCGGGCGAGGGCAGATGCTCAGAATGGAACTCTAGTCCGTAGCGGCGGCCGGGATTTTTCAGAAAGAACCCAGGAATCCGGTGCCTCGCATAGCGGCGGTGCCACAGGAACCAGGGCACGAAGGTAGCCGTTTTGATAGGATCGCGCATTAGGTTACGCAGATGCGGCCCACGCCGCCAAGGTTTCGGCCCCATATGCTTGAGCCGGATCGGGGCCGCGATCAGGCGGGATCCGAGGCCGGGCAGACCTAGGCCCAGAAACACCGAGGACAGCGGCCCGGACCGGTGTGCGGCCTGCGCAATTTCAGGCACCACCGGCCAGAACGCAACATTGGCCAGCCTGTGGGCCTTTTGCGTCGCATCCGTCGGTGTGATACGGCGACGCACGTAGGAGCCATGCCCGTCGACATAGAAATCCAGCGCGTCGTGCAGGGCCTCGTCAGTCATGATGATATCGGCGATCTGCCCGTTCACATGCCCCATGTAATATCGTCCCAGCGGCCCGTCCGGCCCACCGAACAGTGCCGGGGTCTCGGCCTGCACGTTCAGCAGCAGCCGTGTCGAAGCATTGCCCCCCGCCGCCAGCACCACCTGCCGCACAGGCACATGACCCGTGGCCTTGTTCATCCAAACGCGCAGCGCCGTGACCTTGCCCGCCGCATTGTGATCCATCCCTGTCACGCTGACTCCCGTCGCGATCATGACGCGGGGATCGGTTTCCAGCCGGTCGCGGTGCAGGACCTGGGCGCGGGGCGTATCGCTCCAGCGTTCCAGCCGGTCGGTGTCGAATGCATCGTCGCAAAGTGTCAGACTGGGCACAGGATCGGAAAACACCGGCTCTCCGGCCCCCAGCGCGGCACAGGCCGGACCCAGATAGGGGTCCAGATCTGCCTTGGTCACCGGCCAAGCCGGCAGATCCAGCCAGGGTCGCGCCTGAAAATCGATCGGATCGCAAGGCACGCAGCGCCCGCCCCACAGATTGGACGCGCCCCCCAGACGGCGCGTCACGGTGATTTCGGGTGCATAATGCGTGTCGGGCGTCAGCAACTCATCGGCGGACAGATCGCGATTCTCAGCCGTCTCGGCCATATCGCCACTTTCCAGAACCAGGACCCGCAGATTTCGGTCCGCCAGAGCAAACGCCATATTCAGCCCCAACGGACCTCCTCCGATAATCGTGACATCACAGGCGGTGGCGGTCAGAGAGTCGAGACATGAAATCCTGAGAAGCATAACGCCGCCACCTTTGAGCCAATTGGTTACAACTGCTCTAAGACATGGTCATTGCTCTGCACAACATGCCTTGCCACCCCCGGCGCTTCAGAAGTCGAAAATCATGTCATTCGGCAACGTCATCGACAACAATGCGGTGTTACCAAACTGCGTCATGCTCGTGAAATGTGGTTCGCCCAGATCCACATCCGAATTTCCGTCTGATGCCAGACAAAGCTGCAGGTTCTGTGCAAGCGGCTGGTTTGCGTCGTCGCCCCCGGTGAAAAGGGGCACCCCTGCCTTCTCGCCTGTAAACAATGCGGCCATCATTTTCATGTAGTCATGAGAGATGTCATTGGCATCAAAGGTTTTGCTGTCGACGACAATATCGTCGACCTTGCCTTCGAGGCTGTCGACCCAGGTATTGCCAACCACCAGATGATAGGTGCCTGTCGACGCCATTTTTCCGTGGGCATTGGCGTGGCCCGCGAGTTGGCCGTCCAGATAAACCTGTAGGCCCTCACCACCCGTACTGCCGTCATAGACCACGGCAATCCGGTGCCAGTCGCTGTCAGAGACCAGCCCGGGTGCGCTGACCGCCACGAATGAACCGTCGACAGTTTTCATGTTGACCTTCAGTGCACCGGTATCGGTGATACTGACATTGAGCGCCTTGTGAATGTGCAAGAATGTACCCTCGTCGCCTCCCTCGGTGCGGGCAAGGGAAAGCCCGACGGTAAAACTGTCGAGCTTCAACAGCTGGTCATTCCCACGATCTACGTAGACCTTGCTCTGCCCGTCCAGAACGAACGCCTGACCCGTGACGCCGGTGATATCGGCACCCCCAGCGCTTTCGATGACGCGAAGTTTTGATTGCCAGTCGCTGCTGTCGATGATGCCACCATCAAAGTCGATCTTCAAAAGCGGGTGCGTGTCCTCCAGCACATAATCGAAAGCAGTTGGCTGGGCTGGACCGATACTCGTGGTATGCTGCGACGGTGCACTTTCTTCATCTGCCAAGTCGGCATCCGTTTGAATAGACCGGTTCAGAGCGAAGTTGTCGATCGTACCTTGCAGGCTGGCACCCCAGGAATTGCCTATGACAAGGTCGTAAGTCACGGCAGACGGCGTTACGATCCCTGTGGCTGAGGTTTCTGCGGCCAGTATGTCATCGACATATATCCGTAACCCACCCCTGCTCTCGCCAAATGTGAAGGAGAGATCGTGCCAGTTGTCATCGCTCATCAGTCCTGATGCGGTTTTGGCGGTAAATGTCCCATCCGTGGTGGTCAGGGTGAAGTGCACCGCACCATCGTCGGCAATTTCGGCCCGCAATGTCTTGTGCATATGCAAAAAGGTCCCTCCATCGCCGCCGGTATCACGCTTTAGGGACATATTCACCGTGAAGCTGGACATGTTCTGAATCTGTGCATTTTCACGATCGATTTGCAGTTTATTTGACCCATTCAGGTACAATCCCTCACCGCTGACTCCCGCAATGTGTTGATGGATGCCAACCTCGGTCAGAGTCGACGCATAACTGCTAGAGTCACTGACGTTCCCATCGAAATCAATGGCGACAAGCAAGTCTGCCGCGATCTGGGTAGTGCGGGTCACGCTGTCCTCCCCGAGATAAGTGGCAATGGTCAGCGTTACGCTTTGTGTCCCAACATCCCGAAAGTTGTGAGTGACCTTCATGCCATGCAGCACCGTTCCATCGGAAAATGCCCATGAATATTCAGTCGCCGCATCCGATAACACACCATCTGGGCCAAGGGATTGCGATGCGTCGTAGGAGACGCGTCCAGCCGTTCCACTTTCGTGTTGTTGCCAGATCACCGCTGTGATCTCGCCGGAAACATGCGCCGACTGCGTATCCGAAGATCCGAACTGACCATTCCAAGGGCTGTCGATCAGCAATCGCATGTCACGTATATCAATGGTGCCGGAATTTATGGCATTTACGAAGTTATTTCCAACATAATTATCTGCGGCCGCGTTATAAAATTCCAATATGGCATTATCCGAAATGATATTTCCTGGAGCATAGATACGGCCTACGATGTTGCCAGTGATTGTTCCACCTTCCACTTCATACAGTTGGATTGCTGGTGCGGATGTGACAGGGGCACTCGTCGGGGTCGATTGCATCGTGGCATCTGGGTTCCACAGCATGGTATTGTTGGCGACAACAACACCAACGGCATCATAAATTGCAACGCCATGGATATGGCCGTTATAAATTGTGTTATTTTCAACTGTGATATTTTCATATTTTGCGCCAGTTTCAGTATATGTTTCATTTTTTATGAAAATTGTCTGTGTGGCTACACCATCAGAACTGTTAAAAAAGTTTCCCCTAATTGTTAGATTCTCGGTATTCATCTTATTGTATGGTGCTGACCAAACCTGAATCATATCGGAATGATTAATGTCTTGGGTCGAGCCATTGAAATCAGTGAAAATGTTGCCTTCAATCAGTGTATCTTGGATTCCTGACAGGCGGAGGCCGTCCCCAGTCATCTGCGAGAACCTGTTATCAGCTATGACTGATCCGATGCTGTCAATAATAGCAAGGCCTTGATAATATTTTGAAACGTTGTTTTCTGAGAAAACAATGCCCATGCTGTCCCGCACAAGGCCAAGTGATCCTCCCAATTCCGTATTGTCATCCTCACCTGTGTAAAAGCCATGGGATGAATTAACGAAAGTGTTATTTTCGAACTTGATGTCATTGCATTGCAGGATTTGAAGGTCCTTCCCCACCAAAGTGGAGTCCACACTATTGAAATTCATTCCTGAAAAGACAATATTTTTCGCCTGAACAAGCTTTACCTGTGAGAAGATAGGTGGATCTTCGGGATCTGCAGCAACGATCGAGATTTGTCCGATGTCTGTTCCAGCACGATATTTTGAAAGTGAATATACTTCGCCAGCGTTCACGACTTGAATCGTGCCACCTTCTCTGCTAGAAAGCGTGTTGATTGCAGCGGACAATTCATGAGAGTTGTGAACGACGATCTTCGCGTTAGACATAATTCAGCTCCATTTTGTATCTTGGTTATGAAAATGTCTTCAGGAGGCGTAGTCAGCACTCCATGACACCACTCCCTGGGTGGTTTGGAGGTGGATTTGATCACTTCGATGTCCAAAAAACGACCAAACGAAGGAGAGTGGAGCTACCTTTGCGCCAACTTCATACTTTGCACCAAGGAAAGCAAAGGTCGCATTGGCGCGGAAACTCGCAGTGACGCCGGATGCGATGAGGCGCACGAATACGCCTTTCAGGGAGGCAGCGATGGCGTAACGCAGCCAACGATAAGAATATGTCGCTGATCTTCAGCATGACGGAATGCGTCCCGCCGGGACGCGCAGCGAGGGTGAGATCGCTCCAGGGCATGCGGCACACGGACCGCGCACACCACTTCGATTCATCCGAACCTGAACGCAAACATGCGGCGTCCTCAGCGACGACCGCGGAGAGAACCCAAGAGCCCGGCACGCATGATGAACCGCAAAAAGGTCAGCACTTGACGAGGGCGATTAGAGAACCCCGGGGCACAGGGGAATCACGTTTGGAACTGAAGGCGTGAACGGTGGCTCTTGCCTGTAAGGGCGAGATGGATTCTGAATTGGAGATTGCGTTCACGGAGTCCTCATCGATCGGGCGGAAGAACTATCTGTTCGTGGGCTCTCAAGCTGGAGGCCGTGCCGCCGCCATCGCCTATACCCTGATCGAGACCGCAAAGCTGAATGACGTCGATCCGCAAGCCTGGCTCGCCGATACGCTTGCCCGCATTCCAGACTACAAGATTACCCGCGTCGATGACCTCTTGCCGTGGAAAACCCGCCGGTAACGCAGTCAGACCGGACGCTTACATTGCAAACGATCACAACGTTGATACATGAGAGCCTAGGGCAAGAACGGGTCGCGGCGGGTCTCGAGCCTGCGGTGTTGATGGATGCCCTGCTTTGGAGTCATGAACCTTACCATCGGTTCGTACGTGGCTGCCCTGTCATCTTGCGGCAAGTGGGCGATTTTGCGAATTTGTCTTGCTTGATCGTTATGCCACGGTCAGGACATACCACGGTCAGGAAGGCTGCGGTAAGAAAGGGTGCGGGATGATATATCTGGGAATGCGCGCCAAAGGGCGGGACAACAATCTGAACTTGATCCGCATGCTGGCCGCCACGGCAGTTTTGGTATCACATGCGGTGCCTCTTACTGCGGGTCCGGATGCAATCGAACCACTGACGGCCGCAACCGATTATTCGCTTGGATCGCTGTCGGTCATGTTGTTTTTCGTGATTTCCGGATTCCTCATCACCGCAAGTTTTGAACGCAGCTCTTCACGCATGAGCTTCGTTCTGGCACGGGGGTTGCGCCTGTTTCCGGGGCTCGTGGTCAATCTGCTTCTGGTGGCGTTTTTGTTGGGACCTGTAGTAACCAGCCTGCCGGTCGGTGACTACCTTGCTCAATCCGCCCCTTATGCCTTCGTCATTCGGGATGTTCTTCTGTTCCCTCTGGTTTACGTCCTGCCGGGTGTCTTTGTCGATCAGCCCTTTCCCTCTGTCGTCGGGTCGATCTGGACTCTTCGCCATGAGGTGATGTGTTACGCTGCGGTATTTTTAGCCGGGGTGCTGGGGCTCTGGCAGACTCGGCAGAAGGCTGCGCTGACATTAGGCTTCTATGTGCTGGTGTGGGGATGGGTAGCGCTTGCTGCACCCACACTGCACCCCTTGGTCAGGGGTCTTCTGGGGCTGTCGATGCCATTCGCGATAGGAGTCGCCTTCTACATCTGGCGCGACAGGCTGCCTTTGTCGCCGGTCGGTGTGGCGCTCACAATCGGTCTGGCTTGGCTGTTGCAGGACAGTGTTGCCTATCCGGCCGCCGTCGCCTTAGCGATCGGCTATTCTACGTTCTGGGTAGCATATGTTCCGGGCGGGGCGATACGCGCCTATAACCGGTTGGGCGACTATTCCTACGGGATATACATCTACGCCTTTCCCTTGCAGGGGGCTGCAGTATGGGCTTTCGGTCCGCAGAGCGCGTTCGAGAACGTCATGTATTCGCTGCCGCCGACCCTGCTACTGTCCATGCTTTCCTGGCACCTGATCGAATCTCCGGCCATGCATGCCAAAGCGGCCATTCTGACCCGGTTAAGATCTCGCTCTCGCGTGACCGCCACGCCGGTCGCGGGGGATAGCCGCCTCTTCAAGACGTCTCGTAAGGGTTGAACCCCTTACTGCGACCTGTCGACAGTAAGGCAATCACATTCGAGCCGACACACAAATGCTATTAGGCAGCACACCCATAAAATACTTATCAAACACATGATCTTGTGATTTATTTCCTGAAAGCCACCAGTTGGGAGCAGGGCAATGGCGCGGTCGGATATGAGCGATTTGGAGTAGGAGTTTATTAAGGTCGTCCTGCCCGACAAAAATTCGCGGCAAAAAGCGCGTGGATGATCGGCGCGTTATCAACGGTATCTTTTACGTCCTGCGCACGGGCATTCCCTGGGCGGATTTGCCGAGCGAATACGGCCCGCCGACCACGGTCGACAACCGCTTCAACCGGTGGGGCTATGCTGGCCATTGGGACCGGATCATGGAGGCGATCGCCGAAGTTCACAACGTGGACACCGTCATGGTGGACGGCACATCGATCCGCGCGCACCACGCATCAACCACGTTAAAAAAAGACCCTCGCCGCTGTTTAGGTCGCTCTCGGGGCGGATTAAGCACGAAGATTCATGCGGTTACAAACCAAAATGGGTTGCCGATCCGGTACGAGTTAACGCTCGGGCAAGCCCATGACACCCCGCCCTGCAAGCAACTTTTGGACAACCTGCAGCCTGGCCAATATGTGCTCGCAGACAAAGCCTATGACGCCGACTGGATCAGAGACATGATCTGGGAACAAGGTGCCATCGCCGTGATCCCGCCCAAAGCCAATCGAAAAAGACCCGCCGAATTCGACCCCGTCCTCTACAAAGAACGCAACAAGATCGAGCGGTTCTTCGGCAGGCTCAAAGCCTCCTTCCGCCGCATCGCAACCCGATATGAGAAGACATCACGCAACTTCTTGTCGATGATCAAACTCGCGTCCGTCAAGCTATGGATCGAGTTTTATGAGTTCGCTGCCTAGATACTTGCCACCTATATTGCTAAAAGAAGCCGCAATGTAGGTATACCAACCTCAGACGTGCATCCATTGCATCCAGGAGACTGTTCCACCCGATGTCTGATACTGACAGTATGCGCCGGCTTGCCCTGACAAGGGCACAGTCTTTCAATCCGATCGGCCTGCTGCTGTTTGTCGCCCTTCTGGCTTTTGCACTACCTGTTTTCTGGCTCGGCTTCCAGTTGCTGGTGGCGGCCTGGATGACGCCGGAATACAGCCATGGTCCGCTGATTCCGCTGATCTCGCTTTATTTATTCCTGCGTGAATTGCGGCACGGCCCACAACAACCCGTTGCGGGTCCCGTCAACCGGATACCGGGCATCATAGTGATTGTACTGGGTCTTGTTTTGGGCATTTTCGGCAATCTGGTCCAGATCCCGGACATCGTGGCCTATGCCTTTATCGTCTGGGTCGGTGGGGTCGTGCTGACAGGCTTTGGCTGGGCGCGCGGGCGCACCCATCAACTCCCGGTGCTACATCTGGTCTTCATGCTGCCACTGCCCCAGTTCATCTACTGGAAACTGACGATCTTCCTGCAGCTCGTCTCGTCGGAACTTGGCGTCTGGTTTATCCAGATGGCGGGCATCCCCGTCTTCCTCGAAGGCAATGTCATCGACCTCGGCATCTACAAGCTGCAGGTGGCCGAGGCCTGTTCGGGCCTGCGTTATCTGTTCCCGATCCTGTCGTTCAGCTATCTGTTTGCGATCCTGTATCGCGGGCCGTTCTGGCACAAGGTCGTTATGTTCCTGATGGCAGCGCCACTGACCATCTTCATGAACTCGTTCCGGATCGGCATGATCGGCGTGCTGGTCAACAGCTACGGCATCGGCCAGGCTGAAGGCTTCCTACACTTCTTCGAAGGCTGGGTGATCTTCGGTGCCTGTATCGCGATTCTGTTCCTGACGGCCGTGCTGCTGCAACGCCTGACCCCCAGCCCACTGGGCCTGCGCGACACCATCGACATGGACTTCGACGGGTTGGGCGCACAAGCTGGGCGCATCCTGTCCATGGCCCCGTCCCGCGGCGTGATCGCGGCGATCGTAATCACGCTCACGGTCTCGGCCCTGTTCATCTTGACGCCGCCGCCGGACCGGGTCATGCCCGACCGCGACCGCTTTTCCATGTTCCCGCGCGAAGTTGCGGGCTGGAATTCCTACATCATCCCGCTGGAGCCCGACGTGGAACTGGTGCTGAAGGCGTCGGACTACATCAACGCGGTCTATACCAACCCGGCTGCACCAGATACCTACGTGAATTTCTTCTCGGCCTACTATGACAAGCAGACCGAAGGGGCCGGCATCCATTCGCCAGAGGTCTGCCTCCCCGTCGGCGGGTGGGAGATCTTTTCGATCGACCAGTCGCCGGTGTCCTTCCCGGACACGGTCTACGGCACCTTTGAGGTGAACCGCGCCGTGATCGAAAAGGGCCTGACGCGGCAGCTGGTCTATTACTGGTTCGAACAGCGCGGCACGCGGATGACCAACGACTACATGGCCAAGATCGACGTGGTCTACGACAGCCTGACCAGAGGGCGCACGGACGGCGCGCTGGTTCGCTTTGTCACGCCGATCGCCGCAGGCGAAGACGAGGCGGCCGCCGATGCCCGTCTGCAAGGTTTCATGGCGGACCTGCTGCCCCGGCTGCCCCGGTTCATTCCCGAATAGCATCTTGTCACCGTGGCCTCGGTGGGGCCACAACGGGTGCCATGACGATACCCCCCTCCCCTGCCCCGGTGCGGGCCTTGACCGCACCGGTCTGGGTCCTGTTGACGCTCTGCATCCTGCCAGAGCTGGTCTTTCAGCTAAACGACCACGGTATGGTGGGGCCTGCGAGACTGCGCGAAATGGCGTTCAGCCTGGGATCGTTCCAGTCTGATCTGGTCAACAGCAGGCTAAGCCGCTTTCCGGGGCAGTCCTTTACGATGTTCATGACCTACATGTTTCTGCACACCGGCCTGTCGCATCTGGTGGTGAACATGATCGGGCTGCTCTGGCTCTGGCGTCTGGTAACGGGAACCCGGTCGGCCGGCGACGCCGCCTTGTTCTTCGTCATGGCGGGGGTCGGCGCGGCCATGATCTTCGACATTCTGGGGAGCCCGCATACGGCCATGGTCGGCGCATCGGGGGCGCTGTTCGGTCTGCTGGGAGTCTACGGCGTGGACAGTCGACTGTTCTGGTCGGACACGCGCCACACACGTCTGGCCCAGCGTCTTTTGCGTCTGGTCGTGATCGCAGTAATCCTGATCGCGTCGGATCTCGTCAGTCGGGTTGCCACCGGCACCAGTGTCGCCTGGCAGGCCCACACGGGCGGTTTCCTGACCGGTGCCTTCGCAGCAATGATCTGGCCTTACAGATAGATAAACTTTGCGGCAGTCTTCCCACAGCTCCCCCTGTCTCGGCTTATTTCAGCCGCACTTGCGTGGCCTTCTGATTCGACCGTTCCGCGCATCTAACATCGGAAGGAGTCGATATGATCATCGCAAGCATGTTGGGAGGTGTGACCGGAGTCGTCGCCTTCATTCTGATCGGCCTGTGGTGTGGCGTCAGCCTGCCGGTTTGATGGCGCTCTATATCATCGGCAGAGCCGTCAGTTTCGTCATCACCCTGCTGGTCGCGATGCGAACGCAGAGGATACTGACTGATCCGTTCCTTATCCCCTGACACAAGAACACAGTTCACCCGGACGGATTTCCGACCTTTAATACAGAAATTATGAACCACAGCTATCGGTTAACTACTAAATATCGGATAGCTGAAAGCTATTAGATAGCCGCAAGCTATTAGATAGCTGCAAGCTATTAGATATCTACATAATATTGGATAGCTTACAGCTAAATATCATATCTTGAGGATATCACTAAGCTAGCACAGAACATATGACACTGCTTTGCCCTATCTCGGTCGATCGCTCTCCGATAGAAATCCGGAAGCGTACAGCGATCTATCGGAAAGCTATCTGGTCGCTACCAGTTTACACACACAGCACATCTTGTTAGCAATATATGGTGGTCTGCCAGCCGCCATATGATCAATATGTGCCTCGGAAAGGATAGACTGTGCCCGTCATCACCTTCGCTAACCCCAAGGGCGGGGCCGGCAAAACGACCGCCGCATTGCTGCTGGCGTCCGAACTCGCGGCCCGCAAGGCCGACATCGTCATCATTGACGCAGACCCCGAACGCTGGATTTCTCAATGGGCGGCGCTGCCGGGCAAGCCCGACAACATTCGCATCATCACCGACGTGACCGAAGACGGCATCGTCGAGCAGATCGACACCGCCGCGGCGCGCACGCAATTTGTCATTATTGACCTAGAAGGCACCGCCAGCCTGATGGTTGCTAATGCTATTGGAATGTCAGACCTTGTCGTGATCCCGACCCAGGGCGGATCGATGGACGCCAAGGGTGCCGCCAAAACAATCCGCCTAATCCGCAACCAAGAACGCATGGCGCGCCGGCCCATTGCGCACGGTGTGCTGATGACTCGGACCAGCGCCGCCGTTGCGTCCCGATCCTACAAGAACGTGCGCCAGCAACTGGCCGAGGCTGGCATCCCCGTCTTCGCCACGCCTATCGTCGAACGTGCGGCTTACCGCGATATCTTCGACTATGGTGGGCTGCTACGTGATTTGCCCACGGCGCAGGTGTCCAATCTGGAAAACGCCCACAAGAATGCGCAGGCCTTTACTGCCGAGGTGCTAACGCAACTGAAGGCCAGTCTGCAACAGCGGGGGGCCGCGTGATGGAACGCAAGCGCGCCGCCCTGGGCTTTGTCAATGATTTGGACGATTTCAATCCGACCGAATGGGCCGTGGGCGCACCGGCTCGGACCCCGCCCGAGGCGCAGGCCAGCCGCAAGGCGGCCGAGGACCTAGGGTTCCGCAGCCGCGAGGTCGCGTCATTACCCGCCGATACCGCCGGCGGGGCAGGGGGAGCGAAGCCGGTCCGCAGGCGCCGCACCGGGCGCAACGCTCAGTTCAACCTCAAGGCCCGGCCGGACACGATCGAAGATTTCTGCGCCGTCGCCGATGCCAATGGCTGGGGTCTAGGCGAAACGCTGGAATACGCGGTCAGCCTGCTGCAGCGCGAATACGGTAAGTCGTCTGCCTAAAGGCAGGGCAGAGGAGGAAGTGCCTTACCTTCGTCGCAGTTTTGTCTTGTCATCCGGATAAGCATCGGATCAGAAGACCTTTTAGCTGTCCTGGATCTGCATGACCGACCGTACCAAGCGCCACATTCTGATCGTCGTTGAAAACCTGCCCGTTCCGTTGGACCGTCGTGTCTGGCTGGAAGCCACCACGCTGAAGCAGGCCGGCTACGACGTTTCCGTCATCTGCCCAATGGGGCGCGGCTGGACCGCGCGCCATGAGGTGATAGAAGGCGTGCACATCCACCGCCACACCGAGCCGCCGGAGGCGCATTCCGGTGCAGTGGCCTATGCTCGAGAATATGGCCACGCAATTCGACACTGGTTCCGGCTGGCAGGTGTCGTGTGGAAACGCCGCCCTTTCGACGTGATCCAGGGCTGCAACCCACCAGACCTGATCTTTCTACTAGCGTTATGGTATCGCCTGTGGGGCGTGCGCTACATGTTCGATCATCACGATGTTTGCCCCGAGCTCTTCGAGGCAAAGTTCGGCAAAAAGGGCTTGCTGTATCGCGTCATGCTAATCTGGGAACGTCTGACCTTTGCCACCGCCAGCGTGTCGATGGCCACCAACGGCAGCTTCCGCGACATTGCAATCCGGCGCGGCCAGATGGACCCCGACGACGTCTTCGTCGTCCGATCCGCCCCCCGAATTGAGAATTTTATTCCCGGTCCCGGCAATCCCGACATGCGCAAGGGGGCAGGGACCGTCATGGGATATGTCGGCGTGATCGGTCAACAGGAAGGCATGGACCTGCTGGTCTTGGCCGCCGATCACCTGATCCGCAAACTGGGCCGGACGGATGTGCATTTCCTGATCGTGGGCTTCGGTCCGCATCTGGAAGAGGTACAGCGCGACGTGGCGGCCCACGCGCTCGAGGATCACTTCACCTTTACCGGCGCGCTTTATGGCGAAGATCTGCTGGCGGCACTGAACGTGATTGACATCGGTGTGTCGCCGGATCCTAAAAACGCGATGAACGACATCTCAACCATGAATAAGGTCATGGAATACATGACCCTAGAGAAGCCGGTGGTGCAGTTCGACCTTACCGAAGGTCGCGTGTCCGCGGGCAATGCGGGGCTTTATGCCTGCGCCAACGATCCCATCGATTTCGCCAAAAAGATAGCGCAGCTGATGGACGATCCCAACGGTCGGGCACGCATGGGAGCCATGGGGCGCAAGCGGGTGCTGAACGACCTGTCATGGACTCATACGGAACCGCAGCTGCTGGCCGCATACGACCGGATTTACGCCAAGATGGGGCGTCAGTAGCGCGTCACAAAAGTCCGACGCAGTTCCACGAAGACTGTGTTGGACTGCGCAGTGTCGCCGGGCGTGTCGTCAACACTGCGATAGCGATAGCCCGCCTGCGCGGCCCAGTCCTCGGTCAGTGCGCGGCTTACACTCGCCTGAAGGCCGGCGCTGAGCGATGTGGCATCGGACCCGACATCCTTGGCCTGCGCCAGATCGAAGCCGATCTGCAGCGAGGTCAGGGGCGTCAGCGCCCGATCGTAGCTGCCGGACACCTGCGTCGTCACCTGCGACGTATCCTGTTCGTTCAGAGACGACACCTGTCGCGACAGATCGAAGCTCAGGCTGCCGTTTGGCAGCTCGCGACGGGCGCCGAGTTGGGCGGTCAGCAGGATCTGGTCGTCAAAGGTGCGGGTCACGCCGACATTTCCTGACACGGCCCCCGCAGGCAGAGCCAGGCTACGCCCGAAGGACAGGCTGTATTCCTGCCCCTCATTCAGATCGGTGATAGCGACGCCCGCCGTAAGTGGACCAAGGGGGCGGTCGATGCTGATCCCGGTGCTGAGGGTCAGGGTCTCGCTCCGGTCGGCGGCTTGGGGGGTTTCGAAGATGCTGTAGCGCAAGCTGGTCCGCAACTGCGCGGCCTTGGTTAGATCGAAGGACGCTGTGCCGTCCAACGTTAGCCGGCTATTATCCTCCAGCCCAGTGCCGTCCAGCCCCGTGGCGGTGCCGCCGGTATATATGTTGTCGACGTAGGTCGCCCCGATCCCGTAAGTCGCACGCGTGGTCTGACCCCAGGTCAGACTGCCTGATACGGTCGTGGCGCGCCGGGTCGCATCGCCGGTAATGAAACCGGTTAGGCCCGTGAAGGGATCGAAAACGGCTACATCCTGCTGCGACAAATCGTTGCTTTGGACGCTGGCCGACAGATTCAAGGTCGCATTTGCGCTGCTGCGGTCATAGCTAGTAGACAGACGCGGCGATGCGATGGTGACATCGGTGCCCGCCGCGGCGCGCCGTACGTCGGCGGCAGCGTCGATCGCAAAGGATGATGCGGGCGTGGCCGTCAACAGACCGAAGGTCAGCCCCGCATAGGGCGTCACGCGCGCCTTCGGTCCGGTGTCCGTAAATTCGACGTTGTCCGTCGCCTCGACGCCCAAGGCTGCACCGAAGGTCAACTGGATGCCGCCCGTCTCATAGGTTTGACCGGTCATCACCGTCGGGACGGCCGCGGCGCATATCGCCACAACACAGGCAGGGCGGAGAGATGTCACGCAATCATCCTTGTCTTCAACGTCGGACTGTCTAGGGGTACCTTGCCTCGCGACCCGGAAGCCCCGACAGGGTTCATTCGAACAGGTGGCGCTGCGGCACGACGATAACATCGCCGTCCGCCAGCGTGGACCGCCCGGCCGAGATCACGCCGGCCTCGATTGCCGGATAGTTCAGGGTATAGACCTGCTCGATGCCGCGGGCATCGGCGCGACGCAGTTGCACGCGCTTGGTCGCCGCGAACTTGGTGAACCCGCCCATGATGGCGAACATCTGCAAAACGGTGGTGCCGGGGGCGACGTCGATCTTGCCCAGCTTGTTGGCTTCGCCCACTATATAGACGGAAATGACCGGGTCCTCGGCCGGGGGGGCCGGCGGAGCTTGCACAATGGGGCGCACCTCACGCTCGGCCAGCTTCTCGAGCGACACGAACACCGTCGGAGGTGCGGCAAAGCTGGGTGCCAGCCGCCCGACCAGATCGCCCTGCACCGCATCAATTGTGCGGCCTGAGACGCTGAGGGTGCCGGCTTGGGGGAAGCTGATGCGCCCGTCGGGGGCGACCAGTACGTTGCGGTTCAGACTGGGGTCCTCCAGCACCTCGACCCGCAGCGTGTCCCCGGCGCGCAGACCATAGGTCTGCTGCGCGGCAAGGGGGCCTGCACCAAAGACCGTAACCAAGGTCAGGCACAGCCCGATCATCAAGGCCAGCAGGCAGCGCGGGTCGGTGTGGGACGGCTTTGTCATGTCGGTCATCTCGATATCTCCCGGGATGGGCAGCTTATAAAGCTTCAAGTCTGTCTAAGCGCATGCCTTATGAGGACCAACGGAAAAATGGTCTGGTCCGTTTATGCACGCGACGAGCCCAGCAGTAGTGCCAGACTTGCAACATTCTCAAGTGCTCGTGCCGCCGTCAGGGATTCTGCGGGGCAGCGTTGGCTAAGCCGGCAAGCGTATCCCTGGCCGTCTGGAACTGGGGCAGGGTGCGACCTGCCGACAGCTCGACGGCGCGGGTTAGCACAGTCCGGGCCTGTTTGGTCTGGCCCTTGGCGGCATAGGCCAAGCCCAGATGCACCTGCACCAGCGCATCGTCTGGCAGACCATTGGCTGCAAGTTCCAAATAGGGCAGGGCATCGTCGACGTTGCCGCGCTTGAAGGTGATCCAACCATAGGTATCCGCAAAGGCAGGCTCGGTCGTGTCCCGCAGGCGCCGGGAGATGGTGGCGGCCCGCGTCAGGCTCTCGTCGTCGTCGCGGTAGCTGGCGATCATGCTAGCTAGGTTGTTGGCGATGATGATGTTATCGCTGTTCCGGGCGTAAAGATCTTCGTAAACGGCGATGGCTTCGTCGATCCTGTCGGCCTTCTCCAGAATCCCCGCCTTGATCAGCAGCAGCGTGGACGGGTTGTCGACAACGGGCAGGGCCGCCTCGATGACCTGTGCCGCGTCTTCTATCTGGCCGTCAGCCATCATGAGCCCGACAAGGAACTGCGCCGGCAGCTCGCTTTGCGGGAAGCGGGCGACCAAGGCGCGATACTTCTTTTCGGCCGCAGCGATGTCGCCTTCGAGCGAAGACAGGCTGGCGTCGATCATGGCCAAATTGGCATCGTCGGGAGAGGCTGCCAACAGACCGTCGAGGTAGTTGCGCGCCTCGGCGATCTTGCCGGCGCGAATCTGGGTCTGCAGGATTAGAACGACGGCGCGGACACTGGCTGAGTCGGATGAGACGGTGTCTGGAGTGACCTGCGTTTCGAGAATTGCAAGACTGTCGGCTGTGCGATTCTGCCCCTGCAAGATGGCCGCCTGCAGCAGTGGCGCCGCGGTCTGCGCAGCGGGACTGTCAATCTGGCGCAGATCGTCGATGGTGCGCTGTGCCAAGGCAAAATCACGGTTCTTTATGTAGAGATCGGCAAGGCTGGTCAGTACATCGATGTTGTCGGGCGCCTGCCGCCGGGCGTCCTCGAGCACGCTGATCGCTGCCGTTACCTGATCGCGGCTGACCAGAAAGTCGGCGTAAAACAGAGATTCGGCCGGGGCCGCATTAGACACCTGTACCGCCGCTGCAAGACGTTCCCCCGCAAGGGCCATGTCACCGTCGCGCTGGTGGGCCTGCGCCATCAATGTCAGGGTCTGTGAGTCCTGTGGGTTCTGATCCAGCGCCCGACGCAGGGCGACGATAGCATCACCAGTCTTGTCGTCAGAAATCATCCAGCCCGCCTGCAGCTTCAGCGCCTCGACGTTGCTGGAATCCGCCGCTAGGATCGTGGTCACGAGGGTGTCCGCATCGTCACGGTTTCCGGTCTGGTCCAGCATTTTTGCCAGCTCGACCTGTAGCTGCCGCATCTTCTCGCTCTCCGGAGCACCATCCAGGGCTTCACGCATCTGCGCGATTCCAGACTCAGTCGCACCCGTCTTGAAGTCTAGCGCGGCTAGGGCTCCGGCATATAGACGACCGGCTTCCGTTCCCATATTCGCGTCGCGCAGGGCAGTCAGTTCCACGCGGGCCGCATCCGGACCTTGCGTGGCGCGCAGGAATTCCACGACTGTCAGATGGCCATCAGTTTCCCTGCTGTCTATAGGGCCTGCTAGATTGCGCAAATATGCGATAGCACCGTCATTATCGTTCTGGCTGACATACCAACGAACTAGATTCTGACGTACGTCTACATTGTCGGGAAACAGCGTTGACATCTGTTTCAGCTGCTCACCAACCGCGGCCATGTCGGTGCCTTGACTTAGCAACTGCAGCTTAATCATCTGCAGATTCAGGCTCAACGGGTCAGAGGCTAAGGCCGCGTTCACTGCGGCGATTGCCTCCTCGGTACGGTCGCCATTAATCAAGTTGTCCAAGTCGACCCGGATCAGGCTCGCGTTACCTTGAGTCACGCCAGCTGCCCGCTGGGTGGCCAGCAGTGTACGCGCATTCTCCGCAACCGCGTTGGCAGTAACCGCGTCGCCATCCACCATGGCCTTGCGATAGGCCAGCACGATAGCAATCGCTTGAGACCTGGGATCATCCGGGCCTAGGTCGATAGCTGCCTGCCCATGACGTTCCGCCTCAGCCCAGTCACCCCGATCAATCGCGATTTCTGCTAGTTGCTGACGTACCACCAGCGTGTCGGGATATTGCTCGATGAGGCGCAAGAATTGACTGTAAGCTTGCCGCACATCCCCTTGCTTGAGCAACAGATTTGCATAAGTCTGACGCGCCTCGAAATGAAAACCATCAAGATTGAAGACGTTGCGAAATTCAATCATGGCGCGTGACTCATCGCCAGCCGCCAGCAGTGCCAGACCGGACTTATAGTAGTCTTCCGCCCTTTCTTCGCTAGTTTTGCAGCCTGTCAGCATTAGCGTGGCAGACAGGATCATGACAGCCATGGCTGGTCGGGTCGAAAAGGTTATGGTCAATGCATTGCCTGATTTGAAAAGGATGCTGATTCAGCTTACGGCCATCTTACAACTCGAGGGCTGAAAATGCATTAAATATTCCGGTGAGTGGCGTGAACTCAGTATCTCGTTCCACGAAACATAATAATGAACGTGGCAATCAGGATGCGCAAGTCTGTCACGATGGACACGTTCCGAACCTAATCTGTGTCGAGAAACCACACTGGCCAAGAAGCTAGAGGCCCCTGCCACAAAATTAGTCTGGCTGAGCATCATCAAACGGGGGCCGATCGGACTCATGTCTCCCGGCAGCATGTTCTTCCACAACTGAAGTAGCTTATTCAGCGACAGCCGCAGCAGAAAGCGAACGAAAGTCGTAATTCGCGGATTAGCTTTCAGCTTCTGTGTGGTGGTCCATGAATAGCCCCGTTTATCGTGGACGCCTTCTTAGCTAAATCTTAAGCAAGGAGGCCATGATGAGCAGCAACACTTACAGTGACAAATTCAAGCGGGACGCGGTCGCGCAGATCATCGAACGGGGTTACCCGGTCAGGGAGGTTTCCGATCGCCTCGGCGTCAACGCGTATTCGCTCTACGTGTGGAAGAAGAAGTTCGCAAACGTCGTCTCGGGCGATGCATCGAGTGATGCAGAGATCCGGCGTCTGAAGCGGGAACTGGCACGGGTGACGGAGGAGCGCGACATCTTAAAAAACCGTCCTGGGTCGCAGCCCGCCTGTGCGGGGTAGTAACAGCCTGTGCTATGCTGCGTCCGAATGGCAGTTGCCGATGGCTTATTGGAGGGTCAGACCCCGTTAAAAAACGTGGCACATGGACTGATGCGCACTTGAGAGTGGTGACACCGTATCGACGGCGATCCCAATTAGGATGATGACGGACTTGCACGACCCACGCCCCAACGGAGGATAGATCATGGCAAAGGAGTCTACCGGTGGCCACCCGGACCTAAAGATGGTCAATCCCAGCGCGGCCGCGATCGATATCGGATCGAAGATGCACATGGCGGCGGTGAACCCTGACAGCACGGCTATGCCCGTGCGCGCGTTCGGCACCTTCACGCATGACCTGAACGATCTGGCCGTCTGGTTCCGATCCTGCGGCGTGACCAGCGTGGCGATGGCATCCACCGGGGTCTACTGGATCCCGGCCTTCGAGATTCTCGAGCAGCACGGGTTCAACGTGATCCCGGTGAACGCGCGCTACGCCAAAAATGTGCCAGGCCGGAAGACCGACGTCAGCGACGCCGGATGGCTGCGACAGCTTCATTCCTATGGCCTATTGCGCGGCAGTTTCCGTCCCGAGGCCGAGATCGCCACCCTGCAGGCCTACATGCGGCAGCGCGAAAGACTGGTCGAATACGCCGCAGCCCATATTCAGCACATGCAGAAGGTCCTTGTTGATTTCCACCCAGAAGTGACCCGGGTAGCGGCGTAATTTCCATTGAGAATTGACCCATGTGACCCTTCCCCCAGCGGCATGCGTAGCGGGGGACATTGGAGTAATACACATGGGACTTTTGAACATCATCCGACGTATGGCTTTGCGCGAGAAGTTGCCCCTGCGCGAGATCGCGCGTCGCACGGGCATGTCGCGCAACACGATCAAGAAGTATCTGAACGCAGGCACGATCGAGCCGCAGTTCGCTACGCCGGAACGGCATAGCAAGCTCGATCCCTTCGCTGAGAAGTTGGCTGGCTGGCTGAAGACGGAGGCCGTCAAGTCGCGCAAACAGCGGCGGACGCTGAAGCAGATGCATGCGGATCTGGTGGTTCTCGGATTTGACGGGTCCTACAATCGCGTTGCGGCTTTTGCCCGTGACTGGCGGGTTGCGGCTTTTGCCCGTGACTGGCGGGCCGATCGGCAGCGGGATCAGCGAACGACAGGGCGCGGCACCTTCGTGCCCCTGTCGTTTCGTCCGGGCGAGGCATTCCAGTTCGACTGGAGCGAGGATTGCGGTCTTGGGTGGCGAGCGGACGAAGCTGCAAGTTGCCCACATCAAGCTGTCGCACAGCCGGGCCTTTCTGGTCAGGGCCTATCTGCTGCAAACGCACGAGATGCTGTTCGATGCCCACTGGCATGGGTTCCGGGTCTTGGGCGGCGTCCCGGAGCGTGGCATCTACGATAACATGCGCACCGCGGTTGACCGCGTCGGCCGCGGGAAGGACCGGCAGGTCAACATGCGCTTCCTTGCGATGGCAAACCACTACGTGTTCGATCCGGCGTTCTGCAATCCTG
>NZ_FQUE01000024.1 GCF_900128995.1 Loktanella atrilutea
GCGCCCGGCGCGCTTGCCCAAAACGACCGATCCGACTACCAATCTCAAACCCGCAGACTCTCGTTATGAACGAGGGACCCGAGGGGGGCAGGTCACCGGGCATGGAGTGAGTATGCCTAATTCTCTAGAGTATAAGTGCCCTCCTGTTAGGTAGCTACCACAAGGCATGATGGCAGATGAAGCTGTGTTGCTGATCGAAAATAGTAAGCGGACGAAGTTTGCTGAGAACTTGGAATACGACCGTTTGTCTAGCGGCTTGACCGAAACGGTGTTCAGCTAGACGGCATGGAACAGTGGGTAAGTCGGCTCACTGGACCTCGAAGCCAGTGCCGGCGAAGGTCCGGCCCAACCCAACTTTACCAATTTCTTTGTATTGCAGCGAACGTCGGCTCAACTCCAGTCATGCCGTTTTAGCTAAGCTTTAGCCCTCTTAATCATGGGTACACTTTGACTAATATCCTCCACTAGCGACTGCAACGCGTTGCAGCTCGAAATCCCCGTCGCGCGATTATAGTGCTTATACGCAGTGTCTAAGGTCGTATGACCCAAGATGTCGCGAATAATGTTCGCGTGGTTGGGGTCGAGTTCGGCAATGCTCGTCGCGGCGATATGCCGGAAGGCATGCGGGCGCAGCGCGACGCCCAGGTATCGTTTCGTTATCTTAGGCAACTCCCGAGACAATCCGTCCTTCGTAATGCCGTTTCCGTACTGGTTGATCCAAAGGGCCGCCGACTTGCCTTCATCCAGCAGAATGGGCCGGTAGTGTTCGAGGTATGCCCGCATCGGTTCGATAAGCACGACAGGTAAACGGAAGCACCGCGCCTTGCGATCCTTCGTGTCGGCAGCGCCAAACTGCAAGGTGAAGCCATCCGTGGTTGGCAGTACGTGGATGCCCACGTTCATTGCCAACAACGTACGGCGGCGGACAGGGCAGTTTGCCAAAAAACCGATCATCAGGGCTTGCCGGTATCGGATCGCCTGCTTCTTTGCCGAAAACCGGTTGTCGAGCGCCGTCTCCTCCATGAAACGAATACTCCACCGCAGAATCTCCGGCCCCATGATCGGGTGGGGGGCTGGCAGACTGTGACGGTTGGCATTTTGGGCAAGGTGCTTGACGACCGTGTCCAGCCATTTCCAGTCCTTCTTCGGCGCTATGGATTTCGCGAGGACGTAGATGTCCGTTACAAGGCTTTGCACCGTGCGCGGCGCAAGTCGCATCTCGCACTCTGCCACGAAGGCTCTGACCCTTGCCTTCTTGATCCGTCGGGCCGGTGTTTTCTCAAGAGCGGTCTCGTCTGTCCGTAGAAGGAACGATAGCCATTGACCGTAACTCTGGCTGCGCTTCTTGCGGCTCCCGTCCGACCATTTGGCGCAGGGTCCTACATTATCGAACGGGCCTCCCGACAGGAACAGATCGCTCCATGCCGACTGATCAACCTTAGGCCAATCATCGAGCTTCAAAACAAAAGGAATGTGATCAGTCATCGAAGCCTCCAAATTTAACGAGGATTGCGCTGAACATGTCATGGGCGTGCTGACTGTTCAGTTCGGCATAAAACTTGAGGGTCGTCTTGAGGTTCTTGTGCTTCAGCAAACGCCGCACGGTCTCGTATTGTCCGGGATGGGCGTCGAGAAAAATCTTGGCCCCGAAATGGCGGAACAGATGTGCGTTCATCTCGATGCCGGTCTCACGGTAAATGCAGGCCATGAGATCACTGCTGAAGTTATCCGGGGTCCGTGGCAGGCCGTCGCTTTCTTTCGGAAACAGGGCTGTGCCACGGACAGCAGACAGCGCCCCGCGAAACGTCGTGATGTAGCGGTGAAGCAGGGTAGAATTGCCGTTGTTCAAACTAAACTCGATGGGCTCGCGGTTTTTGACATCGATGCCCTCAATCCGAAAGCCGTAGGTGGTATGCGTCCCGTTGCGATGCGGAACCAGATGAAGGTTGAGATCGAGGCTTGAAAGGTTCTTCACGCGCATCGGGCAGGACAGCAGTATAGTCATCGCTGCTGCGTGCATTGCCAGAAGTGCGCTGCTGCGCCGCGCAGGATCGGCTATTGCCCGCTGCATCAGGATGCGCGGCAGCGAGACAATGCGCGCGATATTCATCTCGTCATCGAATTGCATCAGCCGCCTCGCGTTCTTCGGGCACATGCCGGTCAGTGGCACAGACGCCTTCACTTTAATATCCACGACTTTTTCGAGCTTCTTCTTGCCGAGCTTCAGATGGTGCCGCGCGATGACTGTCAGCGTTGCCGCGATATTTTGAGTGCTGCCCGACACATCAGTCGCACCACGCCGTTGCATGTGCGCCGCCAAGCCAGCCTTCATCATTTTGGGCGTCACGATGACGGACAGGGAGCTGAATTCCGCGGGATCAAAACCGCTGTAGACGAGGGCATCGAGAAATTGCCGAATATGGGCTTCGGCGTTGCGCACCGAAGTCGGGCGCAGAGGCTTGAGGGACCGGTGCTTGCTGAACGGATCAGTGATGGTGCGCCGCTTCAGATATTTGGTAATCTCCACTTGAAGGGTCAGGGGATAGTCCGTCAGCGGGCGGCAGCGGTATTGCGGGTTCGGGGCGGGCGTGAGCTTAGCTAAAGTCAGGTTGTTCTGCTCGACAATCCCGTTCCAGGTCTGCGTCATTGCCTTGCAGATCTTGGCGGGGTCCTTACCGAGGTGCCGCTGATCCAGATACGCTTGAAATGCTGACATCACCGCGTCGCACACATCTTCAGGCTCAAGGCGGCGGCTGCAGCAATAGGCGGCGAAACGTGCCAGCGCCCATTCCTGATGTTTGGCTCCTGCATGTTCGAAGAATGCTGCCCAGTTTGCGGTGCGGGCGGTCGCCGGAAGGCCACGCGGGAACACGCGCGTCACCGAGAGCGCCTTCGCAAGATTAGCTTTGACGTTGATCAAAGACTTTGCCGAAATGCCAGCTTGGACAGGATGAATGTTGGCGAGGATGCTACGGAGGGCGGGGGCGTCTGTCGGCAAGTCAGCCGGAACGCGGTTCACGAATTTGGAGATGCGGTTGATCGCGGAAATTAAATCGCGGCGGCGGGTATCGGGAAGATTAGGCAGCGCCTCCAGTTTGATGATGACGTCTGCGAGGGATGTAGGGGATTGCTCGAACGGCATAGGTTCAGTCCTTCAAAAAATGGGGGAGGGGGACAACTTGGGAAGGTTCGGGAAAGCTCGGCCCAATTGCGGACATTCGGGGCATCGCCGCCTCGAATTTATATCCAAAATTGGTAGGCCCGTTCTCCCGAGAGATGGGAAAACGGGGCGTTTTGAGAACACTAGAGGACATGAGCCGCAACTTGATTGCCGCGTGCCGCAAGATATGCCCGGAGGTCCGACCGGGCGATGCGCCAGTCCCGACCGAACTTGGTCGCGGGCAGTTCGCCACTGGCGATCCGACGCAGCACGGTCTTGGCGCAAACGCCCATAAGCGCACCGACTTGAGCAACGCTGAGATAGGTGGCATTTGCGGGGAAGGGGAGCTTGGTCATCTCACTGCTCCCGCGTCGCGGGCGTGCAACCCGTTGCAAAGTCGACGCGCGCAGCCTCACGCGCCAGCAAGCGCACGAGGTCGGTAAGGATGATGCAGGGGGAGGGGGTGGCCGCCTGTGTGGCGGTCAAGGTGGCAGGACTTGTCATGGCAAGGCTCCAAGAGATGAAACCGCGAAGACAATGAACTGAGAGGGGGACTGCTTAGGACGGCACAGACACAACTCACAGGGCCCCAAGGGACCAGTTCATTGCTTCCAAGTGCCCTGGCAAGCGCCAGTATTCTCCTAGAAACGCAGCGTAGCCGTTGTGGCTACACCTGCAATATGACGTCTGGTAGGTTCATTGACAAGAGGGCTTCATCAAGGCCCGGACGGGCGGGAAGCTGCCGTTGGTTGCGATGTAAACAAACGACTGAAATGGGGCTGACAGGAGACAGGCGGCCTTCAGTCTCAAATCTTCCCAACTGGGCTCTTATTTTGCATAGCCAGATAAAATTCCCAACGCTCCGCAAGAGCCCCAACATTAGGTCCGCTGGTGCCGTTGATTAAAAGCAAAGCGCCGTCATAGGCTGCGTAGCCGGCGCAGAGGCAGGCCGGATTGAAAGAGACGCGCTGTGTAACAGGATCGATTCCGATAAAACCGAGATCGAAGAGTGTGTGAAGATCGCTGCGAAGCAGCAGTCCGTTTCCTATGCCGTTGTCCTGACACGCCGCATATGGCCGAATATGGGCAGCTTCGACCGCAGGTGCAAAATCATATCCGCTTATCTGGCAGCGCTGGCCGTACCGTTGGATGAGTCTTTCACGGAATTGCAACTGCCCACGGCGCAGGCTAATCTCCCGAAGAACACGCCTTCGTTCCTCAATTCTGGACGCGGGAATTTCAGGTGGCGTCCCCGGACCTTCCTGATAAGGCACAGAGAGCTCCGCGACAAAGCGCTTCATAAGAGCGTCGATGGCAATGTCCTGACCCAGAAAAAGTTCGAGACGGGCAAGATCGAGCTCCTTAATTGACATCTGATCGCTCGGGCGGAGAACCGCCTCATGCAGACGCGCGATCGTCAGATCGGAATTTACACGCCTGAATGAACCCCCATAGTGTGCCTCATAGGTTGTCACTGAGACAGGTTCGTTAATTGGCTCTTTGAAGAAGTGCCCGTTCTTGCATCTCCACGGAGGCAATTGCGTCAGTCGACGCTTGATGTTCGTTACATGGCAACGTGGACAGCGCAGCCGTTCCTTCTGGTCGGTTCCTTCACGAATACGCTCTATCTCGGCTATGCCGAGCACTTCTGAGCGCGAGCGTATAAAAACGATGTCGCCTGGCTCAACTTGTCGATGATTGGCGACGTTGCTGTCGTACCGGTAGACAGCTTGAGGGACATCATCATATCCGCTATTACCACCGTACTGCCGGACACCTGAGATAGTCAGCAGTGACCATGCCCGCTTCATGATGCGCCGTTCGAAGTAGCCGACGAGGAAAGCTCAGCGGGATCGGTCTGAATAACAGCGAATTTCAGGCTCTCGAGAATGTATTCCACAGGATCTTCGATACTATGATAGCGATCCGGCGCATCTACAATGTAGGTGCGGAGAATCGCATGCAGACCGTTCAGTGTGCGAAAATCCCCTTGGCGCTGTTCCATCAGCATCACGGCATTGATGAGCTGGCTCCATGAGGCGAAAACAGTATCATCGTCGAGGCGGACGGATCGAAGCGACCATGCATGATGCCGCGCCAGTATCAGTTTCCGGATACGGTTTATGCGCATCCCCCGAGGAACGCGGAACGTTGATCTGAGAGTCTGCTCATCAGTTGAGCTCAGCCATAGGAACACCGTATCAAGCCAGCGGACTGATTCGTCGCGGAACCGTCCCATGCGAGATGCCTCCACCCGAAAATCGCCATGCGTAGCGTCCTGAAACTTCAACTGAATAAGCAGCAGGTGGCCGTGCTGCAGATCGATAGCAGCCAGATCAACATCAGTAAGTTCTCTACCCTCTTTTCGAAGTCTTATATTCCGACGCATTTCCAGATTGGGGAATGACGACCCCAAGAGTTTTTCCACGGCAGTTTGAAATGAGCCTTCCCTCAGCTGCTGATGTGCATCGTATTCCCGGGGATAGGCGCGTCTCAGGGCGCCAAGCAGAAACTCCATCTGACGATACCTGCCGGCTAGGCATTTTACGATACCGCCATTGGCGAACTCGATTATGCAGGGCAGCGCGGGAAAAGCTCCGTCGAGCAAATCGGCATTGCGCGGAGTGATGGCGATTATTTCATAGATCTGCTCCGCTTCGTCCTCTGTGGTGGTCGTGTAGTGGAGGAATTTGCGACCGAAAAGGTTCAAGGCCTCGCGTAAGGACGTTATCAGTTCGGCCCGGTCCGCGGATATTGTCAGAATATCCTCCATCCGGATTTCTGGATATTTTTTCACCATGCGCTGGCAGAAGACTTCATGCTTCCGGCACAGCGAAATAATAAAAGCGGCTGCAAGTGTGTATTTCAGATATGTGATTCCACCGAATTCACGCAGCTCATTGAAGGAATCAAACCCAGGCTCACTCCTCAGATCACTCCAAGCGATCTGAAAGTAGTGTTCATCGAGGAACGGGTCCGCATCATATCCTATAAAGTGCTCGAGGGAGATAAACACGTTCTCGTCATGCAGCTCGTTGACGACCCTCTGCAGATTGCGACCTTCCGCCTGTTGCATGAACTCATTCCGGATACGAGCATATTCCTTGGCAAAGTGATCGTTGACGTCGTCCTCAACCGCTCCGTGATTGGCGATTTCTGCCGGCAGAATAAATTCGTAGCGTCCTTCGGCGCTGCGAGTGACCTTGCAAATTCCCGCAAATGCTGCATCCGCCATACGGCGCCCATGCTGAATAATCCCGAGATGGCTGACGAGTAACAGAACTTCCCGGTACGGTCCGTTCTGCCGTCTGAAGGTCAGGGCAGGTACCGGAAAGCCGCCATGCATCTGAAGTGATAGCCGAATCAGCCGCGCTACACCCTGTGAAATAATTATATAGTTTTCGGCCTGCTCTGTTGTCAGCTCCTTTTGTTGCCGGTAATTCCAGACATACCAGTCAAGCTCATTGATTGCTGTGCGAAAAGCCATGCCGATCCGATCCGAGGCGAGGTCGCGATTGACACTTTCCTCCTCCAGCAAAAGCGCGGCGTAGAATTCTCGGATGATCTCTCTCTCTTCAGGCGTCATGTTTCCTCAGCAGCGGCAGCACGGCGGTTTGCTTTAGACGGAGCGGCAATCGCCTCCGAGGTGAACACTCCCCCTTCGAACGTGGCAGATATGAAAAAAAACAGTGTATGCATTCGTCCACTTCGGTTGCGGTCACATCTGCGTGCGGCAAATGTCAGATCGGCGTTCGCGGACATGTTGAGCGACCACGCTGTCATGCGCAACTAGGCGCGCGCCTGCGGATAGCGCAGCGCGGCCAGCAAGGCCGCTCGATCACTACAGTGTTGGTTTCATGGCCCCGAAAAGGAAACGGCTCTTCCGCTCAGGATCGACGTGCGTTGTCGTCGCCAATCTCGATCTGAAGTTCTTCTGTTCGCAGCCAGATCGACAAGCTTTCCGTCGAGGCTTCCACCTGTTCCGGCCTCCTGAGGGCGCACTCCCATACCGTCGCCACACGCCACCCGTCTTCGAGGAGCCTTGTGTGAAGGGCACTGTCTCTAGCGGTATTCGCGTCGAACTTCGCCCGCCAGAACTCCGGCCGGGTTGCCGGTACGGTCGTATAGCGGCACCCCTCGTGTCGGTGCCAGAAGCAGCCGTGCACGAAGACTAGGGCGTGGTGCTTCGCAAGGACAAGGTCCGGTCGACCGTGAACCTTGCCGGAGTGAAGCCGGAAGCGGAAACCGCGCGCATGTAATGCGCGCCTAAGAGCCAGCTCGGGTTTGGTGTTCTTTCCCCTGATTCCCGACATCATCCGGGAACGGGTCTGCTGATCCACGATATCGGTCATATCCGTCCTGGTCTTCGTCCGTGCACCTGGTATACACCGGCTGAATGAAATGCGTCAGGAGCCTGATTTGCCTTCCACTTTCGGCATTGTCGATCTGTTTGCCGGCCCGGGCGGACTTGGCGAAGGGTTCGCTTCCTTCGTCGAGGACGGCCATACGCCGTTCCGGATCGGCATTTCGGTCGAGAAAGAGGCGTCGGCCCATCGGACCCTGACGCTGCGTGCCTTTCTGCGCGAGCACCGTGCACGTCATGGCGTGTTGCCGAAAGAGTTTGTCGATTTCCATGCCGGGCTAGCATCCGAACCGGACTGGTCAGCCGTCGATGCCGAGGCGTGGCAGCATGCGATCGAGGAAGCCCGCGCGCTTGAGCTCGGCACCGGGGCTGCGGCGACCGCCATAGATGACGCTATCGCAACGCTGAAAGCAAAGTACGACGACACGATCCTGATCGGTGGCCCGCCATGTCAGGCCTATTCCTTGGTGGGGCGCGTCCGTTCTAGAGGCAAGGTCGGCTACGTCCCGGAGGAGGATGCGCGGCACTACCTCTTTCGTGAGTACATCCGGGTACTCGACAAGCTTCGCCCGGCCGTCTTCGTTATGGAAAACGTCAAGGGCATGCTTTCGTCCACCGTCGAGAGCCGGCTTGTCTTCGAGATGCTAATGGAGGATCTATCGTCGCTCGGCACCGGGCATGCCCATCACTACGAACTTCGTGCGGTCCGGGTAGAGGATGGCAAGGCCAGCCTGCAGGCGGCGGCGCGGCCTTCGGATTTCATCGTGCGCGCCGAGGCATTTGGAGTTCCGCAGCGTCGCCACAGGGTGATCATAGTCGGCATCCGGTCGGACCTCGCTGAACGGGCTAGCGATGCCCAGATCGCTGTGTCGGGCAGCATGCGGACCGTCCGCGAAGTCATCGGAAAAATGCCCGCCTTGCGGAGCGGCATCAGCCGCGGACTCGACGACGCATCCGCTTGGCGGGAAGAAGTCCTTGGCGCTGCGAACATGCTGGCTGGCATTTTCAGGGGGAAGGACGACCGGGCGCTCCGTGCAGCGTTCTTGGCCGTTTCAGGGCAAGTGAGGGAAAATTCGCCTACAGTTCGTGCCTCGTCACGGTTGCCAGATGACTATGGGATTTCGAGCGATGAGTTTCTGCAGTGGATCGAGCGACCGGAACTTCTCGCGATCGCTCAGCACAAGACGCGCGGGCACATGGCGTCGGATCTGGGCCGCTACCTGTTTGCTGCAGTGTATGGAGCCGTCCGTGGCTGCAGCCCGAAGGCCGCCGATTTCCCTCTGGTGCTCAGTCCCAATCACCGAAACTGGCACAGCGGTGTCTTCAATGACCGCTTCAGGGTTCAGCTGGCGGACGAGGCCTCAACCACGGTAACCAGCCACATCTCTAAGGATGGCCATTACTTCATTCACCCTGATCCGATCCAATGCCGGAGCCTGACGGTTCGCGAAGCCGCGCGGCTGCAGACATTTCCTGACGATTACCTGTTTCTCGGCAACCGAACGCAGCAGTATGTCCAGGTCGGAAACGCTGTGCCGCCGTTCTTAGCACGTCAGATCGCAGCAATTGTGAACGCCATGCTTCGAAAGGAGGCACCTAGCGAACGTGAGCGTTCGTTTTAGCGAACGATTGACAGTCGTTCGCTGAAATGAGATATATTGTCCGTGCCAGCATACGGCGCTGTGTGTAACCTATCTGGATAGAGCGTAGGGGCGAGGCAAATACCGAGCAGTAGTATCGTTGGGCCCAGTCCACGGCGAGTCTGTGAAAATGTCTCTCCGACTGCGACCGCGTTCCCTTCCAGATCATCGCGGAGAACCCATGTCGCTCTCATCCCTTCTGAAGGACCTGCGCGTCCAATCGGGCCAATCGCTCCAGCAGGTCGCCGAAAAGGTCGGGTCGTCCAAGGCCTACCTGTCTGACCTCGAACGCGGCTTAGCGAAGAACCCGGGCATAGACGTGCTGAAGGCACTGGCCCAGAACTACGGCGTTTCCGTTGCGACGCTGATTGGCGAAGCCGACGCGGCGCCGTTGCCCCCGCCCGTGGCGGGTCAGGTCGAGGCATGGGTCAGCAACATCCGGAAGGAGCAGGCTGCCGGGCTGGATCTCGAAACCGCGGCCAACGAGGCCCGCGCGTCCTTCGAGCGGCTTCTTGGCCCGCTCGACCCGCAGCACGAGGCGAACTGGAAGGCGGCTGTCAGAGAGCTTGAAGCCGCGTTCGAGCGGAAGATCGAGTATCTTGGTAACTTTTCGCTTCGCAAGCCGCGACGGCCGCACTGGTATGATGGTCCGCGCGCAGGCGATCTGCACTGGCCGAAGCTCGAGGCCTTCCTGCTGTCTCGCAAGGGCTGGTCGAAAGAGACTGTTGCGAGCATCGACGCAACATCGACGGAGGTGGTTTCGCTTCTCGAGAATCCCGCTCAGAGCGAGTTCCGGGGCCGAGGATTGGTGGTCGGCTATGTGCAGAGCGGGAAGACTGCCAACATGGAAGCGGTCATCGCCAAGGCGGTCGATGCCGGGTACCGCTTCGTGATCATCCTGACAGGCATGACGAATTCGCTGCGCACGCAGACTCAGGATCGCATCGAGTCCGATCTGGTCGAGCGCAACAAGTACGGGTGGCACAGCCACACCACAAGCGACTCCGACTTCCGGAAGCCAGCGAGTAAGTGGTTTTCGATTATGGATCCGGTGCAGATCGCTGCTGTAAAGAAGAATGTAGCGCCACTTGAAGCGCTTCTCGGTACGATCGAGAAGACGCCGCCAACGCACCGCGCGCGCATGCCTGTGCTTATTGTAGATGACGAATGCGATCAGGCTGGAGTCAACGCGACCGGCAGTCAGTACAACATGACAGCGATTAACGCGCTCATCCGGAAGATTCTTGCTGCATTGCCAAAGGTTCAATACGTCGGATACACGGCGACGCCCTTTGCAAACGTGCTGATCAACCCGGAGAAGCCGACCGGCGGACTGGACGACCTATATCCCGAGGACTTCATCACGAGCCTGCCAAAGCCCGAAGGTTATTTCGGTCCGGAGAGCCTGTTCGGGCGCGACCCGATCGATGCCGATGACGAGAAACCGGAGGAGTCCGGACTCGACATGATCCGTAAGGTTGATGACCCCGAGGTAGCCCTCGTTCGACCACCGTCAGCGAAGGACCGGTTCACCTTCGAGCCTGGCATCCCGAAATCGCTCGACAAGGCGCTTTCCTACTTCGTGCTTGCAACCGCCGCTCGCTATGTACGAGGGTACTCGCGCCAGCACAGTTCAATGCTGGTGCACACGACGGTCTACACGCACCCACATCACGCGCTTGCCGACAAGATCGCGGCTTGGCAGAACGGGCTCGTCAAAAAAATCTCGAAGGGCGATGAGAAGACGTTCGATAGACTTGAGAAGCTCTGGCTCGAAGAGGTGGCCAAGGTCGATGCGGGCCGCTTCGGCCTTGCGCCGACATCATTCAGCGCGCTGAGGCCTGAACTCGAAAAGGTCCTCGAAGACATCGCGATCGTGGTCGAGAACAGCGACAGCGAGACGCGGCTCGACTACGCGTCGGGGCCGAAGAAGTACATCGTGGTCGGCGGCTCGGTGCTTGCGCGTGGACTCACCATCGAGGGGTTGGTCGTCAGCTACTTTGTGCGCTCATCGAACCAGTACGACACCCTCCTTCAAATGGGCCGATGGTTCGGATATCGGCCCGGTTACGAGGACCTCCCGCGGATCTGGATGACCGACGACCTGCGGACATCGTTCCGCGATCTGGCGACGGTCGAGGCCGAGATCCGGTCCGACATTCAGCAGTACCGCAAACGCGAGGTGACACCGGCGGATTTCTCGATCCGGGTGCGACGCATCCCTGGTTTGGCCATCACCGCTGCCAAGAAGATGTATGCAGCCAAGGCTTGCGACGTGAGCTTCTCGGGAGAGCACATCCAGACCATACGCTTCCCGCAGCGTGACAAGGACTTTCTTCGGCACAACTGGGAGGCTGCGGCCGAGTTGGTCGATGCGGCAGCGAGCCAAGGTATCAAGCCTGCGCGGCGCGGTCGTCTGATCGAAGGCGTATCCTTCGATCTGGTCATGAAGTTTCTGGAGACCTACAAAAGTGACCAGCGCGATCTGATTTCGGGCAAGCTGTTGGAATACATCCGGCTCGAGGCGAGTCGGGCCGATCAGCCGTACGAAACCTGGAACATCGCGATCGTCGAAACAGGCGGAACCCGCCGCTCCGTTGAGCCGCTAGGTGCCTTCGGCAATGTCGGCCTCGTCAACCGGGCACGCCTCAAGGGACTGACACGCGACGGTCTCGCCGACATCAAGGCTCTGATGTCACGGGACGACGTGCTTATGGACGTCACCGGTTCGCCCGATGACAGGTCTTGGGACAGCGTTAAGGAATTCCGTCAGGCGCTGATCGGTGACCGGATTCCACTGCTGCTCCTTTACGCAATCGATGAGGCGTCGGTACCCAGGTCTGAGAAGCTGCGCGAACCCCTTGGAGCGGTGCGCGACATGCTGGGAATTGGCCTCGTTCTGCCAGAGCGGGGCGCGAAGACAAGCTATGTTCGCGTCCCGATCAACCAGGACGACGGCGACGAGGAGGACGTTCAGGCAGACATCGACGGCGATGCCGGACAGGCTGCGAAATGACGGACGGAACCCGTGCGGGCATCGGCTGGGAACGCCTGCGGCAGGAGTCAGGTGCGCAGGCGAGTGATCTGGGCGTGCCCTCCCTGGTGCTTGACGCCTCGGCTGGCGCTGGCCCGGCCCGCCTCGCGATAGGAGCTGAGCGTGAAGCGCGGCTTCTTGTTCCGCTCGCAGCCGGTGAGCGGTTCCCGATGGTCCACGATACGCACGGTCTTGAACTCAGGGACAGCGTGCTTCTGTTGCAGGGACTGCCGGTCCGGTTCATCGATGTCGCCTGCCGCGGCGAGCGTCTCGAGGCCGTTTTCGAGAAGCTGGTCGATGAAGTCGTTCGGCGCCTGAGGGGGGGCGCCGCGCCGGCGAACGCGCTCGAGGATGCAATCACCGACTTTCGCAACCTTCTCTCAGGCGCTAACCGCGAACGTCCTTCGATCGAAACAGCACTCGGGCTGATTGGCGAGCTCATCATCCTGAACCGGCTACTTCTCGTTGAACCCGACGCCTGGCAACTCTGGACCGGGCCCGCTGGCGGCCGCCACGACTTCCGTGGCGGTGCTCGGGCGATCGAGGTCAAGACTTCGCTTCGTGCCCAGTCCCGGATCGTGGAGGTATCTGCAATTGACCAGCTGGCAGCGCCCCCCGGTGGACATCTGCTGCTAGCGCACTGCGCGCTCGAGTATGACGGGGCTGGGCCTCTTTCGGTTGTGGGTGAGGCGACGCATGCGTGCACGATCGCAAGCGATCCTGCCGGCGTGGCCGATCGGCTCGCCCTGCTTGGATATGACCAGGCCCAGGCCGATGAGTGGTCCTCGTTCAGGTTCTCCTTGTTCTCGCAGGAGCTCTATTCGGTGACCGACGGCTTTCCGCGGCTCACTCCCGCCTCGTTTGCGGAGGGAGAACTGCCGGTCGGGGTCAGCCACTTCCGCTACCGGGTGAATCTCGATTTTGCGTCGGAGTTTCGAGTCAGGCCCGCCGAGGCCGACAATGCGCTTCAGGAGATAGTGTCATGTCTAAGCCTCTGAGTCTTCATGCGGAATGCTTCGCGGCTGCAGGTGGCATGGCTGCCGATGGCATGAAGAAGCTTCTGGGCACACCTGCGCTGTCCCTGCTGGAGACGGTGGTGAGGGAGACGGTCCAGAACAGCTGGGATGCACGGCTCGTCGAGTCCGGCGTCGGCTACAGGATTGGCTTGCGGGAGCTGCGGTCCGAGGAGGCTGCCATTCTCCGCGATGAGGTTCTCGCCAAGCTCCCTCCGTCCAAGGAGTCCGCAGACCCACTGCTTGCCTACCTCTCCTCGAAGCATCCGGTCGTCATGGAGATTTCCGACTGGAGGACCCGTGGCCTCGGCGGTCCATCTCGGGCGAACGTGCTGCCGAAGCCAGGGGAGCACAACGACTTCGTGAATTTCGTGCGCAACATGGGTGCACGTCGTGACATGGCGGGCGGTGGCGGCACTTATGGTTATGGGAAGAGTTCGCTCTATCAGCTTAGTCGATGTGCCACGGTCCTCGTTGACTCGGTCTCGCTGACTCCTTCCGCGCGGATCGTTCACCGCTTCATTGGATGCCACTTGGGCGATGCCCACGACAGCAAGCGCCATGGCCGGCTGACCGGTCGCCACTGGTGGGGCGTGGCCGATGCCGACGACGCGGACGTGGTCGATCCGGTTACTGGTCGCAGCGCCGTTCGGCTGCGGAAGGCGCTCGGGCTTCCTGATCGGGGAGCCGACGCCACGGGAACAACGCTGGTCGTGCTCGACCCCGATCTCGAGGACCGCCCGATCGAGGCGGTTGTGGCCGAAATCCAGGAAGCGCTTCTCTGGTACCTCTGGCCAAAGATGCTCATCGGCGCCGATGGCCAAAGGGCCATGGCCATCGAGGTCGAACTCAACGGAGAGCTGTTGCCGCTTCCGGCAGCCGAAGATTTCCCGCCACTTGACCTGTTCGTTGAGGCCTATCGCACCGTGAAGGCTGGAGGGCCAAACCTGACCAGGATCGCTTCCGAGCGGCCCATCCAGCACCTCGGCCTCTGCTCCATCAGACGCGGCTTCAAGAGGCCTCGGCAGTTTCTCGGCGACCCCGCTGACAGCATCATTCCGGCCACCAGTGCGCACATAGCCCTAATGCGTCCGGTTGAACTTGTCGTGAAGTACATCGAGGGCACCCACCTGCCAAGTGACACCGTCGAATGGGCCGGGGTCTTCATCTGTGACGACGATCCCGTGGTTGAGCAAGCTTTCGCCGACGCTGAGCCACCTGCCCACGACGACTGGATCCCGGACAAGATGCCGAAGAGCTGGGCAAAGACCTTCGTGCGGGTTGCGCTGGCAAGGCTGAAGTACCTCGCGGCATCATACGCATATCCGGCTTCGTCCTCCACGTCCGGAGCATCCGAGCAGCCACCGCTTGCCAAGGCGGCCGACCTTCTCGGCAGCTGCATGCCCACAATCGGAGGTACGGGCGGCGGTGGCGGCGGGTCGCGCGGCCGCGGAAATGGCCAAGGCGGTGGTGGTCGCGGCGGAGGCCCTAGCTGGCGGGTCAGCGAGCCACGTTTCGTAGCATTGCAGGAAGGCGCTACCGGGGCCGAAGCGCTCTTCGAGATCGACGTGGACAACAATACGGAGCGGGCAATCCGCCTTACCGCCATACCTGCTCCTGTGATTGATGGTGTCTTGGCAGGTCCGGACGAGGGTGACGTCGTAGTCACGTTCATATGCTGGGAAGATCAGGACGGCAATCAGCTGACCACATCGCCTGAGCTGGTTGCAACGCCGGACGAGAGCGGCAGCTTTCGTGCGCGGGTCATCGTGCCTGATGTTGCAGCGGCCGGAGTGCGAGTGGCGGCAGCTGAGCAGGCACCGTCATGACGGCAATTGCCTATCCCTTCCTTCGTCCCGGCCCCGACCGGATCAGCGCCGGGCCTTGGCTCGTCACGCGTGACGGCGAACCCTGCGTCTTCGCGGACGGCCACCTCGATCACTTTGACTACTCGACCAACCTCGAGGCAGTTCGTCATTTCGAGGTCGATGTGGAAGGGGTAGCCGCTGACACCGGGCTTAGGGCCGACGAGATCAAGCTCCTCTGCGTCGTCACTTTCGGCACCGGTGGCCGCCGCCTCCAGCGCGCGAGAAGAATTGTTACCCGGGAAGTGATCCAAGCCGGTCGCGAGGCCATTGTACTGGCGCTAGCAATCGAAGGTCGCGAGGTCTCAGAGCTCTTCGTGCTCACGACCGAAATCATCCTTCTTTCGTCGGGTACAGTTCGTCGCCGGGTCTCACCAGTCACGACAGGTGCAAGACTTTGGCGAGACGAATTCCGCGCCGCGGTGGAACCGCTGGGTGCGCGCTTCCCGATGGAAGCCATGAGCTTTGCGACTGTGTTCCCGACCGGCCATGGTGATGCACTCTGGTACCTCGACTGGTCACCGCAGACCCTCCACCATGACTTCGCGACGTCGGTCCGACTGCTGATCAACCTGGACAGGCCGGCCTTTGTTGAAGCCGTGCAGCAAGCGGACGAGGTCACACTGAGGATGCTAATGTGCTCGGTAACCACCCAGATGGTCAGGTCGGCCATCGATCTTGACCATTTTCCGCTGGACCAAACGGAGGCCAGTCCTTCCTCGGTTTCAGCTGTTATCGAGGCATGGGTGGAGCAGGCGTTCCCTGGTCAGTCGGCGGAGGCTGTGCGGACGCTGGCACAGCATGACCCCTCACGCTTCGAACTCGCGATCGGAAGCCTCTTTGCAGGAGAGCTCGGCAATGAGTGAGTTCCGCCTCATGCCCCGCCTCGACAATCACGGCGTTCGGCGACTGATTAGCCTGCCAGACTTGCTGCGAACAGGCTCCATCAGCGAGCGAATGGAGGCGGCCGGCACTTCGGTCTCATATGCGTCCAGTGGCGGATCGCGAGCCGACGCGGCCGATCTGAAAGTACTTCAAGAGCAAATCGTTGCCCTTGCCAAACGCTTCGGATTTCCGAACGAGGGTCGAGCCGCCGGCAGGGCCTCGTTCGATGCAGAATGTGCGCAGTGGCTGGTGGAGGCTCCCATCATCAGCGGCGGTGAGGCGTTGCGGGATGATGTCTGGGCATTCGTTGCATGTTGTATCGCCCCGGAGGTGGTGCTCTGGCGCTTCGAGGACGGCCACGCTGATCGCTTCCATGGTGGTCTGCGCAACACCTTCCAGCGGCTCTGGCTCCGAGCACGTTCGCTGGATCGGGGCGCAGGAGCGCCGCAACGGTGGCAACTCGTCGAGGCGCTGTCGGAGGATGCGGTGGTTCAGATTGTCGAAAGGCCGTCGATCGGGGCCGACCCCACGCTCGCTTGCGCAATTGCGGAAGCATGGCTAGCGACTGCGGCCCGGATTGGTGCGAGCCGAATGGAGGATGTGACTCGCCGAGCGGTGCGGAGAATCAGGATCGACAACGAGATTACGTGCTTGGCCTCGTTGGGTGAGCCAGAGCTTGTCAGGCGACTGGAGGCATTTTTCGACAAGGCTGCGTTATGACCTTTGAGGTGCTTCCCATTCCTTAGACAGGATCTGGCGCTTCTTAAGCTCTGATTTGCTCCTGCTGATCGGGTTGCGCTGCTTCGATTTGCAGTGAGTAGATCACTGTCGGTGGTTGGCCGCCAAGGGCTTTGTGCGGGCGGCGGACGCCACGCGACAGCATTCACCGTAATACCTATCGTTAGCGTCTCCGCCACGATCCGGACCTTCATCTCATCAGGCCACTCCCGGTTCCGAAGGCCTCGACCGCCAACCGGGAGAACCTCCAATGTAGTCTCCATGGAGACAATGTATTCCAACAATCACCAAGGTCCAAAGAACCGATCAGGATGAAAGCCGGAAGGTGGGAGGCAGGAAACGCTTACTGCGATACTAACATCCGAATGGGAGTTTTTTCTCAAGCGCACTTGTCAGGTGGATGGGGATGACGAGCTTGTCATCGCCAGTTTTAAATGACTTGGCGGCGGTCCAAAGGCGTCTATCAGCGAACGACTACTTTTAGAAGCTGCACTGCAGCGTCGTATACGCAGCCTCAGGCCCCCTAAGGGCCGCAGATAGGGAAATGATCACTTCTTCTGCGCGCATCGAACTAGGAGATAAAGCGTTTCGTTTCTATCATTTATCCAAACGTTTCCAACTTGCAAAAATCCGACTTGTTGTAAAATTCCGTTCTTCATCGCAGGGTTACTTGTAGTGGCAAAAACGCCTTTTCCCTCAGCGAGTTCCAACACGTTGTCGACAAGCTTTCTTCCGATGCCGCGTTTCCCATGATCAGGCAACACAGAAACATAACCCAACTCATACGGATAATCTTCGTGCGCTAGCGGGTGCCCTGCCTTGATGCGGCTTTCAAGACCAGACCGATATTTGTCAGAAGGTATCTTCAAAGCTGCCACGCCAATCGCCCGTCCATCAGACTCAGCAAATATGATTTTCGCGCCAGGGCGATTTACTCCTAGTCGAATGAAGTATTCATCGACGGCACCACCTGACCGAACCAGTTCAACGAAGATATCCACGTCACGCTTGGTTGCATCCGCGCTACTAAGAACCCTGTATTCTGTCATGTTGATCCAACTAGAAAATACACTCTCATCCTAACTGTAGGTCGGACGTCCGCTTTGAGAAAGCTGCATCGCAGCGACGCTGATCCATACATCCGGCAGCTTTGGACCGAGAGCCGCGCTCGCTACCCTTCAGGCCATGCAAAACAAGCTTGGCGATGTTCCAATACTAAGACGTCAGTATCGACTCCATGCTTCGCCAAACCTTCATCCACCATTCCTCTTTTGAAACCGTATTCAGCTTCACCTTCGCGGTCTGGTGGCACATCAGGGCCCAACTTGACCTCATTTTGTCGCACCACCAGAGAGGGGAGTTGGGGCAGCCCGTTGGCTGCACAATGGCGAATAATTGACTGCATCAGTCCGTTATGACCGCCAATTTTACGGTAGTAGGTGGACCATTCGGCTTTAGGATCGTTTATACATGCCAACGCCAATTCTTTATAGCTGCAAAGTCGCTTTTCCTCCGCCACCGACGTTAGGAAGGCGATAGCACTAGGGATATGGAAGTGCGCCTTTACCTTGGCGGCACTCCGTTCCGCAAGAATTTGCTTGGCAGCGATTAGGTTTTCCTGCTGTTGCGGAGTTAGCTTTGGGGCGGCCTCGCTGCGCCTGATAAGTGTGTCCAACGCTTCATCACTACGATTACTAAGATAAACCGTCACTTAATCACCATCCTTGCAATTCGCATTTGCACTCAGTGCGGCCGTTTGAAGCTTTCAATTCCAACAATCGGCTTTAATCTTACACCACCGCCGCTCCATACGCGCTGGTACATAAATGGATATGTCGCCCAGCATAGGGACATCATGCGACTTCGCCAATGTCCGCAATGGAGAAGCCGCACTGCGGCCACAGGGAACTACTCGAGCGTCTGCTTTGGGCCGGAAGTGTCCCCCGAGGAGGTTCTGGTTAACGTAGAGGTGTATGCCGCTCTAGCAGGCTAGGCAACTCAGTATCGTTCGACATTGGTGGCTGCGCCCTCCCGCAACCACCGACATCTTACTGCAAATCAAAATGGCCTCCCTCGGGAGGCCTTTTGCATTCAAGCCCCCGCCCTCATTCAGAAAACACCGCGCCGCCGAGCTGCGGATCTCCATCCGCAGCCCGTCCGGGGCATCGGGGTCGGGTGACAGGGCCACCGTCCCCAGCATCGCCCGCAGCACCGCATTCGCTTCGATCACGGCACCCGCGCCGGTCAGCAGGCTCTCGAGCCGGGCGACCTGGGCGGCATAGCCTGCGACGAGCTCTGCCGCCGTCGGCAACGTCGGCGTCGGTGCATCATGCTGTGCGGCGGCGAGGGCCTGTTGCAGGCGACTCCGGTCGGCTTCCCGGTCCTTAAGGCGTGCCAGCAGCGACGCGCTGTCGTTGGCCTGCTCGAGCAGGTTCAGCAGGCGATCGATCGCCAGATCGGCCTTGGCGATCTGGGCAGCGAGGGCGTCACGATCGGGGCCGGTAGTGGCGGCAGCCTCGGCCATCGCACGGAGCACCTCCTCCGCGAAATGCTCCGCCAGGTCCGAATGGATCAGCCCGGCGCGGAGCCGCGCCAGGACGCGCGCCTCGACCTTGTGCCGCATGATCGTCTTGGTGTTTGCGCAGACGGAGAGGCGTTGGTCACCGAACCGCCGACGCGCGTTGGCCAGATCGCGCAACCGACCGCGCAGGACCGTGTCCGGGGGACGCCGAGAGCGATAGCGGAT
>NZ_FQUE01000021.1 GCF_900128995.1 Loktanella atrilutea
CGCCCGGCGCGCTTGCCCAAAACGACCGATCCGACTACCAATCTCAAACCCGCAGACTCTCGTTATGAACGAGGGACCCGAGGGGGGCAGGTCAAAATTGCCATGACAACGCGGTTGCAGAGAGCTTTTTCAACCTGCTGAAACGTGAGCAGATCAGGCGGCGGACCTTCCGAACACGCGAAGAGACTAGGCAGGATGTGTTCGACTACATCGAGATTTTCTACAACTTAAAGCGTAAGCACGCGCAAAACGGAATGCTGTCGCCCACCGATTACGAGCGGCAGCAGAAATTGTAGCACGAGGGCGTCTAAGAAACTCGGAGCTATGCAAACTGCATGAAACTGAAATAGCCGAACCTTTCGCAACGTCCTTTGAGATACCACTGGTGAATTTATAATGTCAGCAGCTCACCTCGAATAACTCCGTTCCGGCTCAGATACCCACGGCTCCGGTGGGCAACAGCTGCGAAAGCTGGGTCGGCAAACAGAGCGTCGGTCATTTCCGGAAGGTTATAGTGCGGTATCGACGGGAAGATATGATGAACGAGATGGCAGTTAACATTGAGGGGCGAGATACATAAAGATTCCAGAAGGCTAGGGTCAATATGCCTCGTTGCATCAACACCAGATCCTTCTGGGAGAGAATGATGTTCTGCGATTGTGCGGATGCGCACAAGCAGCAGGGAGATCGTGACATAAGGCAAAATCCACAATATCAAGAAATTGAGCCAGCCATTGGTGAACCAAAGCGCAAAAACCAGCGACGCCAGAAAAAAATATACTGTAAGTCTTTCTTCCCATGTCAGCGGAGCCGGTTTGTCGACATTTCCAAAATGATTCTGCGCGGGTGTCCAGTTCGCAAACTCTTGCGCGTACTTAAGGCTATTTGCGCCAACAATGTCCTGTAGAAAGACGATCATCGCATTCAAGGGTCGTTTAGGCCAGTTCCAATGGCGAGGGTTAGATTGGAAGACCAACCAATTTGGATCGTTCTCCGAATTTGGATCGCGATGGTGTAGCGTGTGGTCGGCGCGATACCTTGAAACAATATATCCTACTGGCAGTCCGCACGCGACATTTCCAACGATTTCATTCGTCCGCCGTCTCTTAAAAAGACGGTAATGAGAGGCATCGTGCATGAGAACGCCAAGTGCATGCTGTCTTGTCGCGATCGCAACTATTGCAATTGCGTAAACCAGCCAGTGACTAGACCAGATCGCCGCGGATGCAGCCATCGAAATGACCAACCACTGCCGAACGACCGCCCACGTTGATTTCGAACTATTGACAATACTTAGATGTTTCGCCTTTGCGATGAACTCTGGTTTGCGGGCAATCGACACGGTTTTTGAAGAAACAGTCATTCAGATCACTTCCAGTCAAATTCCGGTGCTCAGGCGCGCAAACTGAGTCGAAGCGTGCTCGCTCTCTCGAACGATGTAAGCCCACCCGCCGGCCAAACTCAATGAGCAGGTTTGTCATGTTATTGGTGCACCCTAAGTGTGGAGCCCTCTCCGCGACCGCCGCGTGGAAGGCCGCAAGCGCCAAAGGCATATCGAGACGGTGAGATAGCGCATATCCGATGACCTTGCGGCTGCAGGCATCCAAAATAGCAGCCAAGACGTAGAAACCGGTCGACAACCGAATGTAGGTGAAGTCCGCACCCCATACCCGGTCCGGATGATAGGGAATATTTTTGCGGTAGAGGTTAGGGAAGATCCGGGAATCGTTCTGGCTGTCGGTTGTGCGCACAAAGCGTCCGAGTGGCTTGATGCCGAGTGACCTGCCCCCCGTCCCGAAGATGAGGCCGGGCAAGAGCGCTTGCAGCGCGATATCGGAATGTTTTCTCGGAACCTTCGACAGACGATGCGTGATGAGCCACCGGATCCGGCAGTGGCCGACCGGTTGTTCACGCAAGCTCTGGACTTCGCCGGGATCGAGCGTCTGCGTCAGAGCTACCCTGAATATCGACGCGACGTCGATTTTCAGCGAGTGCGCAACGGCTTTCAGGTTCTTTTGCGGGAATGCGTCGAGATCGCAGCGGACTGGAGTGGCGTTCTTGATTACTTCGAAGGCAAGGACCAGGTCCCGCTCATGACAATCCATAAAAGCAAGGGCCTCGAATTCCACACCATGATCTTTTTTGGTCTCGATGCCAAGACATGGTGGAGCCTGTCGCCGGAGCGTGGCGAAGAGCTAAATTCATTCTTCGTCGCGTTTACTAGAGCGAAGCAGCGGGCGTTCGTCGCTTACTGCTCCGAGCGGGGCCATGCTATCGACTGGCTGGAACAGCTTCTCCTGCCTGCAGGTGTGGAGCAGATCGACGGAGCCAATATTGTCACTGCCGACAGGTAAGGACCGCAGATCCTGGGATCAGCAAGGCGGTTTCGTATCGGACGTGGTGGAGTGCTTGAAGTGGACGTCAGCTTGGAAGTGGCTGAACGGCGGCTATGGGCCGGAAGCGACGGTGTGTCTTTTGCCGTCAACTATCTGGCGCGCCGCGCTGCCGCATGTCCGCTACGAGCCCTTTCATGACATTCGTGCCGAGGATCTGAAATGGACCTCGGTCACGGAACCTTTTCTATTTCGTCAGACAGCAGGCCTTTCGGATAGCGACTTGGACTGACCGCAGGATCTTGCGCACCGTGTTGCGCGACACATGCAGGTCCCGGACAATGCTTCATCGACCAGCCCTGCACATGAAACGCCCGACGCACCCGCGCTATCGTATCCACTCACTTCAACTCCCCCTCCCATCCGCTGCCTCGCAACGGATGGTCAGATGAAACCTGAAAGGGGGTCAAAATTTAACGCCGATTACCCGGCCAAGGGGGTCAGTTTTGCACGCCGAAACACAACTACGGATCGGACAGACGCCGAGATACAGGTTCGGCAATCGAAGGATACTGCGACCGGTGGGATGCGTTTGGCTCGGTATCCAGCTTACATGACGATTGTCATTGAACCGAGGCTGGATTGCTCGCAGGCCTGACTTCGAGGTGGAGCGTAGGCCTGCCTTAAGCCCCGATTGTTCGGTCTACCGACCGGCGGTCAGCTGGATCAAGAGCGCCGTCAATACGCAGGTGTTCTACTGCTTATCTTGACATGCAGTCAAATACCTGCATATTTAAGGGCGACTAAAGCAGGAGTTCCGATGGATGATAACAAGGTCTTTAAGGCGCTGGCGGACCCAACGCGCAGGTCGTTGCTCGACAGCCTGTGTGACGCAAACGGTCAGACACTCGGACAGCTTTGCACGGCGATGGACATGACCCGCCAGTCCGTGACGCAGCACCTCGCCTTACTGGAAGGCGCAAACCTGATCAGCACCACGCGGCGCGGTCGCGAGAAGCTACACTTCATCAACCCGGTCCCGCTGCACGATGTCTACGAGCGGTGGGTTCGCAAGTTCGAGACCGCGCGCTTAGGCCTTCTCCATGACCTGAAGGAACAACTTGAAAGGAACGACGAATGACCGACAAATCAGCCAGCTTCATCTACGTCACCTTCATTCGGACAACGCCCCACAAGGTTTTCGATGCGATCACTACACCTGACATCACCCGCCGCTACTGGGGGCATGAGAACGTCTCGGTGGATTGGCAGCCAGGCTCTGCCTGGCAGCACGTCCGCGCCAACGACGCGCGGACCGTCGAGCTTGTCGGGACCGTCCTCGAAAGCGATCCGCCCCGTCGCCTTGTAATCAACTGGGCAAACGAGTCGCAGCAGAGCGACCCGGATCAATACAGCCGCGTCACTTTCGACATCGAGCAACAGAACGATCTTGTGAAGCTGACCGTGACCCATGACGAATTGCAGCCGGGCAGCGGCATGCTGGTCGGCATCAGCAAGGGCTGGCCGCATGTCCTCTCGAGCCTGAAATCCTATCTCGAAACCGGCGACGGGCTCGGTTTGTGAGGACGTTCATCATATTGGAGGAGGGTATCTATGACCGACAAAACCTACGCTGGCGGATGCGCGTGCGGCACCGTCCGGTATCAGGCCACAGGCACGCCTGTCGCCGAACTTCATTGCCAATGCTTGCATTGCCAGAAACGCAGCGGCACGGGACATGCGTCCTACATCGTTTTTGCAGGGCGCGGCGCTGTCAGCATCACGGGAGACGCGAGAATCTGGCGCATTGCCGGCGACAGCGGGCACGAGAAGTCCCATGGCTTTTGCCCGACCTGCGGGACGCCAACCCATGTGACCTTCGCAGCGAGTCCAGATATCACCGCGGTCCTCCCCGGAAGCCTGGACGATCCGACGATATTCCAACCGTCATTCGTCACCTACGGGTGCCGTGCCCTCGATTGGGACAGGCAGGATCCGGCGTTGACTATCATTGAGAGGGGTCCTGTATCCTGATGTGTCGCTGACAGATCTGAATGGCGCGAAACTCACGTCAGTCGAATAAGCGAATGCCAAGCTGAAAGGGTCAATCGAACATGATTACGCCTGAATGCAGAGTCAGCTTCGTCCGCTCAGCGGAGCTTAGCCCCTAGCAAATGCTGCGCAACGTGCGAACGACCGCTTCGGTGATGCTGCGCCGCCGCGTGGTCGCCCAGTCCCAAGGTCGGCAATGGGCCGGAAACACCGATTTCGAATTGCTGCAGGGGCGAAATTCTACACCTAACATTGGCGTCAGCGCAACGTTTTGACGTTAACACGCCGAAATGCGCATCCGTCCTCATGTCAGGTCATGCAAGTCCTTGCCCAGCGGTGAGCCAACGTGGAAGTCGGAAAACCTTACCGTCAGTCCGGCCCGTTCTGGCGTGCAGCACATCGGGCCCACCAGATAGGTTGCCGCCACCGGAAACGGGCACAGCCGTAGCAGGGGCCAGCGCTGCCCGTCAGCAGAGCTCTGCAGCCGGAGGACGCCCTTGGCCACCGTCACCCGAAGGTAGAGGTCGCCCGCAGGCCCGCCGTAGGCCGACGTCGCCCAGTCAGATTGCCCCACGGTCAGCACGCTGCCGAGGCAAGCGTCGCCGTCCGACATCTCGATCCCGGCCTTGATCCAGGTGTCCGCGTCCACCCGCACCATGATCCCCGCTTGATCGTAAAGAGCCGTGTAATCGCCCCGCACCCGCAGCGTGGCGGTAAAATCGCCCCGCACCGCATGCTCCAGGAAATGCCCGCTGTCGCGCACGAAGCCGTAATGCGTGTTGCGCCAGAAATCGCTGCCCGCGTCGGTCGTCACCTCCAGCACGTCATCCTTGACCGCCCAGTTCCGGGGTGGATTCAGCCATGTACAGGTATCGAACATCGAGCGCGCCTTTGAGCCGGGTGGCACGGAATTATGCCACGCACGGTTAAAATGCAACGCCATGGGGCGAAGGCCCAGACGTTGTGTGCGGGGCCAGGGCATTCCTCTCGCGCTGATAAGTCCTGTGATCTCTGCGGCGCGCCAATACTCGCCACTTCCGGCCGATACTATTTAAAAACTCCCTCGAGAATAAATTGACTCTGAAAATTCGAACATCGTTCTCGACACAAGTCATTTTCCACACTCTTTCGGAAAGGCGGGTTTTCGAGAGAAGAAATTCTGGTGATCCCATGTTTCGTGACGAACAGGCGAGTTTTTCAACAGTATCACCGCAAGGCGGACCTTCGCCGCCAGAAAATGCTGCGCGAGGCACGAAAGACTGCTTCCGTGAAGCTGCGCTGCGGCAAACTCACCCGGTCCGAAGGTCGGCAATGGGCCGATCGCTGCACTTTTTACATCGCGGCCGGGATGCCGAGGCACAGTGCTTACGACAAGATCAGCGCATCAGGCATCACGCGATCCAAGAATGCAGCGCTGTGCGTCGTGATCGGGAAGATGTCAGCGGGCAGGTGCGCGGTAAAGCACAGGTCTTCCGCAAAGTTCCTCGCGGCGGAGATCGTCTCGACAGGGAATTCGATGAGGATATCGATGTCGCTGTCATGACGCATTTCCCTCCGCGCCGCGCTGCCGTAGGCGATGAAACGGCCGCCGTTCTGTTGGGCATAGACCTGCAGGGCGATGACGATGCGGTCTGCGTCCATCCGGGCAGCGGCAGTGCGCGCTTCACGTTCCTGAAGCGTGACAATGGATGCCATGGAGGAAATCTCCAGCTGACGGTGTCATCTTTTATGATGCCGTCTGCCAAGCGATCATGTCCAGACCGGCAACCGTCGGCCTTTGCCGAGAGGCTTGGCCGGATCAAGCGCCGGGCCGTACCGGACGAGTGCTTTCGCCACAAGGGCCTGATGTCAAAATGGATCGACGGCAACAAGTAGGCGGAGCACCTGCCAGTATCCACCTTGTCGCAAACCCAACAGAGTGATCGTGTCACAGCGTCCTGGGGACGTTTGCGTCATACGATATGGCACCGGGCGGTCGCAGAAGAACATTACAATTCGCCCGATGACGCGGCCGGTTATTTTTTCTTCTTGTCGCTGATGTTCAGCGGGGTCTTGCCCTTGTTGAAGTCGGCAGTGGCCAGAACCTTGACCGCTTCCTTCTTCGGTTTCTTGGCTTCCTTGCTGCCGCGTTGCTTGTCGCCTTTTGACATAATGATGCTCCTTGCTTCGGATGTCGTCGATCGTCCCGATCGAAAAGGGTCTGCCTCGGACATCCCCGCGTTGGCACGCAGGTCACGCCCTCCCCGAGCGAAGGGCCATGAACCGACATCACCCTATCCGCGTCGCGAACGCCAGCATTGGTTTGACTGCTTCAGTCTCCGCACGCTGGTGGAGGAGTTATAATTTTTTCTGGGTGATGGTCCGACCGACCGGTCGCTATTCCGCAGTCCTCAATCCGCCGCGGTCGGATTTCATATCCTCGCCGCTTTGATGGATCACCATCCGCTCCGACGGAAATGGCTTGAGCAAGGCGAAGGCCTCGTCGGGCGTGCCCATCAGCCACTGTTCGTAGTCCGCGGGATCGAGGATCACCGGCATCCGGTCCGGATGAGTTTCTCGCACCAGTTCGTTCGGTGTCGAGGTAACCATGGAGCTGGTCATCATCTCGCGCAGCTCGCCGCCGCCATAATTGCCGGTATAGGCGCGCCAGACGCCCGCCAAAGCAAAGGGCGGCCGCGCGCCATCCCCCGTCACGCCAAACCAGACGTAGGTCGCCGGGTTGCGGCCCTTCGCTTCGCAGAAGCTTGTCGCTGGGATGAGACAGCGTCGTTCCTCGAAGCTGTTCCGCCAAAAACCCGACATACGCAGCTTGTCATCCCGCGCGTTGTTCACCGCCTTTGGCTGGATCGGCTTGCCGGTCCTCTTCGACACTTGCGGCATGACGAAGCCCCAATGCGCCGTTCGGAGCCAGCGGGCGCCATCGTCGTTCACGCCGACAATTGGTGCCATACCCTTCGGGAAGATAGCGCTCAGGGGCTCGGCATTGCCGAGCGCGTCATGCGCCGCATCGACTGCGAAAAGCTGCCGCATCGCCTCCTTGGCCATCGTGTTGGAGTAGAGGTTGCACATGGCGCTGAAGATAGACCGTCTGTCACGTATCGACACCCGTTCCCGATCGTATGGTTCACGTCAGAGGGCGATTTCGGATCGGCGCCTCGACGTTCTGGCGCACGGTTAGGGACGAAAACAGCGCGCCGTCCTAAAACATCACACCCCAACGGCTGTCGTCGGTGTCGCGCACGCTTTGGCCGAAGACCTCAATCGTGCCTGCGGCGGGGACCAGCAGTCCTACGATGGCGTGCAGCAGCACCGACTTGCCGGTGCCCGACCCGCCGACGATGCCGATGATCTCTCCGCGTCTGACATCAAGGCTCAGGCCATCGTGGACCGTATGGGTGCCGAACCGGGTGACAAGGTCGCGCACGCGGATGATGGGGTCTGCGACCGGGTCTGGCATCAGATCCCTACCGTCGCAAAGAAGATGAAAAACAGCGCGTTTATCACGATCACCATGAAGATCGACAGCACGACGGAGGTCGAGGTCCGCTGGCCCAGCGATTCCGCATCTCCGCCGACGCGCAGGCCTTCGTAGCAGCCGATGATCAGGGCAAAGAACGGCGCCTTGATCATGCCGACGCCAAAATGCCAAACGTCGGTATCTAACAGCAGGCGCGATTTGAATACGGCGGGGGGGACGCCAAGGTCGATCCACGACATCGCCGCCCCACCGATCAGCCCCGAGAGGTCCGCGATGAACCCCAGCGCGGGCAGCATAAGCATCAGCGCCAGCACGCGCGGCACGACAAGCACAGCGACCGAATTGAGGCCGAGGGTGCGCAGGGCGTCGATTTCCCACGCATCTTCATGGTGCCCATGGCAGCGGTAAAGGCGGACCCCGACCGGCCCGCCACGATGATTGCCGTCAGCAGGATGCCCAGTTCGCGCAGGACAGAGATCGAGATCAGGTAGACGACGAAGATCTCGGCCCCGAACTGGTGCAGTTGTGCTGACCCCCGAAAGGCAAGGACCACGCTTGTCAATCGGCACGCAATCTTGACCCCTATCGGCATCCAAAAATGACCCCCTTTGAGCGCACGGGTAGCTGGTCCGATGCGGTGTAGCCCTCATGCAGCGCAGCCGTATCGGGCCAGCGGGGTTTTGGTTATTCGCGGGTCTTGAAGCGCCAGCTCTCGTTGCCGGTTTCGACGATGTCGCAGTGGTGGGTAAGTCGATCGAGTAGCGCTGTCGTCATCTTGGCGTCTCCGAAGACCGACGGCCATTCACCGAAATCGAGGTTGGTCGTCACGATGATCGATGTGCGCTCGTAGAGGCGACTGACGAGGTGGAACAGCAACTGGCCGCCGGTCTGTGCGAAGGGGAGATAGCCGAGCTCGTCGAGGATCAGGAAGTCGAGGCGGCACAGAAGATCCGCAGTGCGCCCTTGGCGATCAACGCGGGCTTCGGCGTCGAGTTTGTTCACAAGGTCGACGACGTTGAAGAAGCGGCCGCGCTTGCCGCGGCGGATGCAGGCCCTGGCGATGCTCACGGCGAGATGGGATTTGCCGGTCCCAGTGCCGCCGATAAGCACGACGTTGCGTTGATGCTCAAGGAACTCTCCAGAGGCCAGATCGCGCACCAGCGTCTCGTTGACCGGCGTTTCTTCAAAGCTGAACTCGTCGACCTCTTTCGCCAGCGGCAGCTTGGCAATCGTCATCTGGTATTTGATCGAGCGCGCCTGCTTCTCGCTGATCTCGGCATTCAACAGGTCGCCGACAATCTGTTGCGGTTCGTGCTGACGCTTCACCGCCGTGGTGATGATCTCATCGTAGGCGGCCTTCATGCCGTAGAGCTTCAGCTGGCTCATCGCGTCCAGCACCTGTGATCGTTCCATGGTTGGGTCTCCTGAGGCTGTCGTAGCGTTTGCAATCGGCGACGGGCTCGCAGGTCAGTCGCAATGCGGCCGGCGTATCGATGGTCAGTGACGGGGTCGGCTCGCGATATCGGGCCAGGATGTTGATAACGACCGAGGCCGCGGGAACCCCTTCGTTCAAGGCTTCGGCGCAGGCAGAATCCACCGCATCCAGCCCATCGATCGGGATCATGCTGAGGATCTGGACCATCTGCCGGTCACCGTTCGGCACCTTGCCAAGCTTGCGCTGCACACGCCTGATCGCTGGCGGCAGGTCCCAGTCCTTAAAGGGCGCGCCATTCCTGAGCGCGCCCGGTTTGCGAGCCAGAACAGGGATGTAGTGCAGCGGGTCGTAGATGGCCTTGTCGCGCCCGAAGGCTCTGTCGTGCTGCCCCACAATCTTGCCGTCCTGCCAGAACTCGACTCGCTCGGCATAAGCACGGATCTCGACAGGTCGACCGACGGCGCGGCCATCCACGGAGTAGCGGTTCTTGTCGAACCGAACGAGGCAGGGTGAAGGGCGTCCCGGAATTGATCCAGCGGACCAATTCAGCCCTGAACGGGCGGAGCCCCGGACTTGGACACCGAGGCAGGCAGCGCGTGGAAGCCGTTGAAGGGGCCGACATACGGCACCAGGCTGGCGCGTTCTTGCTCGAACACCTCCCAAGTTGTCCGATCCTGGAGCTCGGGGTGCGGGTTGGACTTAGCCCGGGCAACGCACCGGTCTTCAAGCCAAGGATTGAGTTCGGCATAGCTTTTGAACTTCGGTCGCGGCACGAAGAACCGCCGCAGAATAACGCCGACCTGGTTCTCGACCTGTCCCTTCTCCCAGCCGGATGCCGGGGTGCAGGCGACAGGATCGACGAGGTAATGCCCGCACATCTGCTGGAACCGCCGGTTGTAGGCGCGGTCGCGGCCGACGAAGATCGTGTCTACTGCGGTCTTCATGTTGTCGTAGATGCCCCGCGCGCAGGCTCCATCGAAGAAGGCAAAGGCCTTGTCGTGCGCATCAAACACCATCTCTTGCGTCTCGCGCGGATAGGCCCGCACGAACAGCATCCGGCTGTGGCAGAGGCGGACGTGCGCCACCTTCACCGTGGTCGTCGCGCCATCGATCACTACGATCTCGTGGCTCCAGTCGAACTGGTAGGCCTCTCCCGGATCGAAGCTCAGCGGCACATAGGCGGCGGCAGATGCCTCCTCTTCCTCCTTGGACCACGTCGCTGCGTATCGCCGGACGGCATCATAGCCCCCATCATATCCTCGGGCCCGGAGTTCCTCGAAGATGCGGATGCGGGTCAGTCGCTCGCGCTTGGGCTTCCGTGCGTTCACCGCCAGCATCTCGTCGAGCATGCCTTTCCAAGGCCCGATCTTCGGCAACGGCTGAATGGTTCGCTCATAAGTGAGCTCCGTCGCACCGGACCGGATCACCTTGCGCACCGTGTTCCGCGATACCCGCAGCTCCCGGCAGATCTGCTTGATCGACTTTTTGTCCTGAAAATACGCCTGCCGGATCTTCGCTATCGTCTCCACGACCAACATCCCACACTGTGCTCCCCGATGACATCGGGAGCATCATTACCATCAGTGTAAGGGGGTCATTTTTGGACGCCGATCACCCCACTACGGGGTCAATTTTGCATGCCTGTTCACACCACGCTGATCAGGAAGACCATCAGCGCAACGATGGGGACGGCGTTCAGGCCAACCTGCTGGCATTGATGCACCAGCGACGTCAGCCGCAGAAGTCTTGGCCGCAGGACAAGACCGCCAAGGGTGGCCACCACCTAACCCAGAAACGACAAAAGCTCCTTTGCCGTCTGCGCTGCCGTCGCGACACGCGCGCCAAAGGTTGCGACACTTGCGACAATGCCGTGCGGCAGTGGCGGAATGACGCCTGTCGGGGTCATGTTTTGCCGCACAGTTTCGATCAACTGGGTCTGCGCCGGTGTCGCATTCAGGATGTTGGTCTGCGCACCCGCCGTCTGCCGGGTGATGACCCACCAGGCACCGGCGGTATCCATGACGGTAAGGCCACCGATGTCGACCGTGCCGCCAGACCCCATTTGCACGGACGAAAAGGCCCGCACCAGTTTTTCCACCGCTTCGATAGTCAATGCGCCCACGAGCGCCAAGCTGTCGCCGGTCTTCGTGAGCGTGATCACCGCAGTCCGGTCGTCAGATGCGAGGTCCGGTGTCACGACGGCGCATCCCGATCGCCCTTCGCGACGCATACGCTCGGGATCACGAGGCACCTGATAGTAATCTTCGCCGTGCGATTGCCAAGGTCACTGCACCGTCAAGACGGGGCATGCGGCATGCGAGGTCAGCTTTTGCGACACGCTGCCGACCAGAAGACCGCGCAGCGTGCCCAACCCCCGGCGTCCGGCGACAATCAGATCGATGCCGTCGTCCTTAGCGTAAGTCAGAATGGCCTCTGCCGCACTGCCGCGCAGCACCTTCGTCGCTGCCGCAGCGTGGCCGGCCTCTAACGCGATGGCGGCACCCTGTACCAGCACTTCAGCGGCACGCGCGCGAACCTCGGCCTCGTCCGTGGGGACGAAGATCACGTCGGATCCGACGGCGATCGCATCGTTGCGGATCTCGGGGACGTGCGCGATCACCATGGCGGCGTGATACCTATTGGCAAGGTCCGCGGCGATCCGCAAAGCTGCGGCGGCATGCTCCGATCCGTCAAAGCAGACGAGTATCCTGCTAAACATTCTGATCTCCTGTATGCGTGTTCCGAGCGATACACCCGAAGCAGGACGTCAGAGTTGATGTGGATCAATGTCTGAAGGAAATTTGAGTTTTCCAACAGTATCTCCGCTAAGCGGACCTTTTTTGACAGAGAATGCTGCGCGAGGCACTAAAGACTGCCTTGGTGAAGCTGCGCCACTGCGTGGTCATCAAGTCCCAAGGTCGGCAACGGATCGGAAGCGGCCTTAATGGTCAGGCGGCAACTGCGGCACGGTGTGCAACCTGTCGATTCTGATTCACGGACCAACGCGCAGGTGTATTTGCAAAAAATGCGCTTCAGGAAATCACGCGGTTTAAAATTGCCTAATCCTGTTTAATAAATGCAAAGACCTTAATTACCGCAGCAGTGGTTCAATACGTTGCAAGCTGACCATAACACTACCGAGATGATGGCGCATTGCAACTGAGGCCTCCACCATACTTCCCCGTGAAATCAGGTCCAAAATTTCAAGATGTTCCCGTGCCTGACCATAGTAGCGGCTACGATCTACCATCGACCGGTAAGCCAGTAGACGCCGTACCTGGTTCACCCGTCGCAAACTATCAAGCATGAAAGGGTTGCCGCTGGCTTCCGCCAAAGCCTCGTGAAAATTCACACCGCGGGCATAGAGTGACTCGATGCTTGCGGTATCGATTTCACCATCGAGCATTCGCTTCTCCACCTCGATCAGCTGGTTCAAGACCTTAGGATCCAGCCGGAATCCAGGCTCCAGCAGAATGGCGGGCTCCAAGGCCGCCCGGAGGCGGTAAGTCTGTTCCAATCCGTCGGGTGTCGTCAGCATTTCATGGAACATCCAACCGTAGCCGCGACGCTTGTGCAGCCAGCCCTCCATCTGCATCCGTAACAAGAGGCTCCGCAGATCGGCCTGTGTCAGATCGTAACGCTCCCGCAGGGCGGCTTCCGACACGACATCGGGCAGTTCGCCACGTAGCCGGTCATCCGCAATCTGCAGATACGTTTCCGCCAGTGGATCATTGGAATCACTGCGGCTTGCGATCGTCAGACCCTCTCCGGTGACAAAAAAGCCGCGTTTGGGTTCGTGACGCACCACCTTGTCGGCCACGAGCTGGGCCAGCGCCTTCTGCACGGGAGAGCGGGATACACCAAACCTATCCGCCAGGGATTGGGCCGACATATGCGCACCCTCAACAAGGCCCTCCTCGCGGATGTGGGTCATGATTTGTGCGGAAATCTGGGTCGGCAGGGACTCCAAGGGGCGTTTCAGGTTGCTCAAGGTCACTCCATGGCTTGGGTGGCCAAATTGTGCATAAATTGCTCTTCAAATGCAACATGTTGCACCGCTTAGCCTTCCTTTTCTGCACTTTGGTCTATTAAAATGCAATTATTTCATTGCGGCATCCCTGCGCGCTGGTTACCGTGAAGCCAACATGAGGGGGGAGCCGCATGTCAAAGCGCCAGACATCTGATGGAGATCCGCAGCATATGACCTGCGTCGATCTGCGTGTCCGCTATGGACAGGCGGTGGCATCCTTACCTTACACATTCAGGATTTTACTGGAGAACGCGCATCGCGCAGAGCGCAGCGCGGATGTCGCAGCCATTCTATCGTGGCCCGAGGACGGGCCGGGGCAGGCGCAGGTGGAGTTCAGACCGCGCCGCCTGCTGATGCACGACACGACGGCTGTGCCGGCCTTGATCGATTTAGCTATGATGCGGCAGGAGGTGGCACGTTCAGGTGGCAACCCTGCTTTGGTCGACACGGTAGTGCCAGTGGCGGTGTCCATCGACCACTCCATAGGCGTGGATCATTACGGCTCACCAGATGCGATGCTGCGGAACCGCGCGGCCGAGATTGCCCGCAACGCGGAACGCTACGCCTTTCTGAAATGGGCTGATGAGGCTTTTGACCGTTTGCGTGTCTTTGCCCCCGGCTCGGGTATCCTGCACACGCTCAATATCGAACACCTGGCGACTGTTGCGGACGTTCATGGCAGCACACTGGTGCCGGACACCATGCTGGGCACCGACAGTCACACTCCCATGATCGGCGCACTGGGTGTTCTGGGATGGGGCATCGGTGGGCTGGAGGCAGAGGGGATCATGCTGGGGCACCCCATGCCGCTGCGTTTGCCCGAGGTTGTCGCGGTGCGGTTGACGGGTCAGCTGCGCGACGGAGTCTTTGCAACCGATCTGGCTCTGCATGTTACGGCAGAGCTGCGCGACATGGGCGTAGTTGGCGCGTTTGTAGAGTTTCATGGCCCTGGCTTGGAGCGACTGAGTGTTGGTGCGCGGGCCGCCATCGCGAACATGGCACCTGAGTATGGCGCGACAACGGGGTTTTTTCCGATCGATGCGGCGACGCTTCGCTATCTGACTGAGACGGGACGGACTGAGACGCAGGTGGCCCGCGTCGAAATGCTCGCGAAAGCAATTGGCATATGGCACCGTCATGATTGGTCACCGGGGTGCAATCGCAGTCTGACGATCGACATGAGCGCACTTGCACCCACTGCCGCCGGCCCGCGTCGGCCGCAGGACCGCCAGCCTATCGCGGCCCTCGCGCAGGCGCCGAACGTGGGCGCAAAAGTGGCGCTCGCCGCCATCACGAGCTGCACCAACACCGCGGATCTCGAAATGCTGGTCACGGCCGCACTGATAGCAGAGACCGGTGCGACCAAGGGCTTGCGAGTCCCCGATTGGGTCAAGACGTCCTTCGCGCCCGGCTCTGCCGCAATGATCAATGCGCTGGACCGGGCCGGGTTGTCGGCTGGCCTCGCAGCATCTGGCTTTGATGTGGTGGGGATCGGATGCACGACCTGCATCGGTAACTCCGGCCCCCTCTCCAAGGACATGGCCCGCGCAATCGCGGAGGATCCTGACATGCCTCGCGTCGGCATCCTTTCAGGTAATCGAAATTTCCCAGGTCGCGTTCATCCAGAGGTGCTCGACAGTTACCTCGTCTCCCCACCGCTTGTCGTGGCTTTCGCCTTTGCAGGACGCCTGGTTGACGTGAACCGGGTGCCTCTCGGCACAGACAAGGCCGGACAGCCGGCGTTCCTGGCGGATATCTGGCCCAGCCCAGCCGATGTCGCCGCAGCAATGTCCCTCGCGGCCGATCCGGACAATACGCGCTGCGCTTATGCTACGGCGCAGGGCGGGCAAGAATGGGATGCGCTCCCCGCCCCCGTAGGCCCTTTGTATCCCTTCACTCCCGCATCGACTTATCTTCGGCCGCCACCTTTTGCACAGGGCGTTGCAGCCCGGCGCAAAAATTTGGCACTGCTCGCCGCATATGGCGACGATGTGACGACAGACCATATCTCCCCGGCTGGTGCCATCCCCGCCGGTCAGGCCGCGGATTGGCTTTCAGCGGCCGGGACCGCCGGGCGCAACGTCTTCGCGGCGTATCGCGGCAACTATGAGGTCATGGCCCGCGGTGCGTTCACCGCCCGCACTCTCGTCAATCTGCTGTGCGAGGACGCGCCGCCGGGGCACACCGATCTGGGCGACGGGGTGATGCCGTTGTTTGAAGTCGCGGGCGTGCCTTCGGTCATCCTTGCAGGCGAACGCTATGGACAAGGCTCATCGCGAGACTGGGCGGCAAAGGCACCGGGGCTGCTTGGTGTTCAGGCAATTCTGGCGCGCTCTTTCGAACGGATCCATCGCAGCAACCTGATCGGTATGGGGCTGGCGCCGGTCGAAACGCCACCGGAATGGGCCCCGCATGTGCTGATGCCCCAGCCCGGAGATCGTATCCTGATAGATTGGCCAACGCGGTTTTCACCAAGCGCAGCAATCGACCTGACATTGCTGCGCAAGGGCGAGCCGGTATCTCGCGCCAAGGGGTGGTTGGCCTGCGACACGGATGCCGAGGCCGACCTGCTGAATGCTGGCGGCATGATCCCACACATGTTGGCGTCGCTGCACAAGCAGTGCGACGCACTGGAAGGAGAGACAGTTTGACCCTGAAACTTGCCATGATGCCCGGAGATGGCATTGGCCCTGAAATTACCGCGGCAACGCAAACGGTCCTGAAGGCTGCCGATCAGGCATTCGGCCTTGGCATCTCTTGGGTGGAGATTGCGATCGGCTTCGACGCGCTCGAGGCCTCGGGCACGACATTTCCCGACAGCGCACTTGATACGGCCCGTGCTTGCGACGGGATCATCCTCGGCCCGGTGTCTCACAACACCTATCCACCACGCGCAGAAGGCGGCCTCAATCCTTCAGGGGAGTTGCGCAAGCGGCTTGACCTCTACGCCAACATCCGACCCGCACGCAGTCGCGCCGGCATTGCCCCGCGCACGGGTGTGCCGCTGAATCTCGTCGTCGTGCGCGAAAACACCGAAGGCTTCTATGCCGACCGCAACATGTTTCAGGGCGCTGGTGAAATGATGCCAACAGCCGACGTCGCGATGGCGTTTCGCAAAATCACCCGCGAAGCCAGTATGAACATCGCCCGCGCAGGATTTGCCGAGGCCGAGGCACGCAGACTGGCGGGCACCGGACCGGGAAAGCTGACTGCTGTGCACAAGGCCAATGTGATGCGGGTGTCGGACGGGCTGTTCTTGGAATGCGTGCGGCTTGTGGCAAAGGACTACCCGCAGATCGCCTATGACGAGCGCCTGGTTGATGCGATGTGCGCGCATCTCGTGCGCGATCCAGGAGAGTTCGACGTCATCTGCACGACCAATATGTTTGGCGATATCCTGTCGGACTTGGCGTCAGAGATTGCCGGAAGCCTGGGATTGGCCGCTTCTCTCAACGCAGGCCACGATTTCGCAATGGCGCAGGCACAGCACGGCTCCGCGCCGGATATCGCCGGGCAGGACAAGGCCAATCCCTCGTCGCTGATCGGCTCCGCCGCGATGCTGCTCGACTGGCTAGGTGCGAAACGCGGCGACCAGAATATTCGAGCGGCCGGCAAGGCTGTCGACGAAGCACTGGAGACGGTGCTGCTGCAACCCGAAAAGCGGACAGGAGATCTTGGCGGTAGGTCAGGGACCCACGCTTTTGCAGAGGCTGTCGCAGCGGCGGTCACGTCATGAGTCCTTTCGCCCGCTTGTGTGACAGGGTTGATCGCGGGCTTGCCGCGATCGAAACCGTAATCATTGCCACCCTTGCGGTGATCGGCATTGGTCTTGGCACGATGCAAGTCGTCCTGCGCTATGTCTTCAACACCGGCTTCGAATGGAACGAGGCCTATTTCGTGTTGGCGACGGTGACCGCGATCCTGATGGCCGGTAGTCGCGCGGTACGCGACGACATGCATGTGCGGGTCGACGTGATCAAGATGATCGTGCCTGCGGCCACCGCGCGAGTGCTGGACCTGATCGCGCATGCAGCGTCGCTGGCGCTGTGCGCCTTCTACGTCTGGTGCGGCTTTCTGTATGTGAACTTCACCAGGGCGATGGATACCGCGAGTCCGGAGACCGGGCTGAAGGACTGGCTTGTCTACTCGATCATGCCTTCAATTCTTGTCCTGTTCTGCATCCGCTACCTGCTCCGCATTCGCGCAACCTGGCTGGGGCATGACGTTGCGCCGCATGGGGATGGTGTCGCATGACTGCTCTTGTCCTCGTTGTTCTGTTCTTCTTCCTGATCGTTATCGGTGCGCCGGTCGCAGTGGCACTCGGTGGCGCGGTCGTCGCAACCTCGTTGATGCTCGACCCGATCCCCGCAGCAATCATCGGACAGAAGGTTTTCGCAAACCTTGACCACTTCACCCTGATGGCGATCCCCTTCTTCTTCTTTGCATCGGCTCTGATGGAAACCGGGGGCCTGGTGCGTCGACTGATTGATCTGGCCAATGCTTTTGTGGGGCACTGGACCGGAGGTCTCGGTGTCACGACTGTGCTATCTTGCATCTTCTTCGCTGCCATTTCCGGGTCCAGCCCGGCGACCGTCGCCGGCGTTGGGCGGATCATGTATCCGACCTTGGTCAAGGACGGATACACCCCCCGTTATGCCTTGGGTGCGCTGGTAACCGCGGGATCGATCGGCATTTTGATCCCGCCCTCCATTCCTTTGATCATCTACGGGTTCGTTACTGAATCATCTGTCACGCGTCTTTTCATGGCGGGTGTGGTGCCAGGCCTTATCTACGGCGCAGGCATGATGGTGATGGCCTGGTTCCTGGCGCGCAAGGCCGATGTTCCGCGCAGGCCCCGGCTGGCATGGGGAGAGCGTCGGGCGCCGATCTGGGCCGCCCTGCCTGCGCTCATGCTGCCGCTGGTGATCCTGGTCGGCATCTATGGCCTGCCCAAGTTCGATCTCGGTATCCTGTCGTATCAGGGGGGAGCGATCTTTACCCCAACCGAAGCGGCAGTCATGGCGACGCTTCTGGCATTGCTGATCGGCATGTTTGTCTACCGGGAGTTGACGGCCCGCGACGCCATAAATTGTATCGTGAGCACCGCCCCGTCAGTCGGCATGATCTTCTTCATCACGACGAACGCACTTCTCTTTGCCTTCTTCATCACCAAGCTCGGCATTCCCGCTGCAGTAACCGGCTGGATCATGAGCCTTGGCCTGGAACCCTGGCAGTTCCTGTTGATGGTGAACCTGATGTTCCTGATTGTCGGCTTCTTTCTTGAAGGCGTGCCGACAATCCTCATGTTCGTGCCGGTCCTGTTCCCAGCTGCCGTGGCCGTCGGCGTGGATCCGGTCCATTTCGGGATCATCGTGATCGTCAATATCGAGCTTGGTCTCGTCACACCGCCTGTCGGTCTCAATCTTTTCGTTGCCTCCGGCGTGTCCGGTCAACCCGTGCTGGAGGCCTTCTACGGCGCGCTGCCCTGGATGGTCGTGACCATCTGCGTCCTGCTGCTCGTCACTTTCGTCCCGGAGCTTTCGCTCTGGCTGCCTGACCTGATCTTCAACTGAAACCCTTGGGAGGAACCAACATGAAACATATCGCAATCGCCGCACTTCTGGCACTGACCGCGCCTGCCGTGCAGGCGGCAGATATCATCCTGTCGAATGACAACAACGCCGTCGGCGTCAAAGGCCAGACCTTCGATCTTTTGGCGGCGGAAATCACCAAGCGTCTGGGTGACGGCACCACTGTCGAAGTCCATCACTCCGGCTCGCTTTTCGACCAGAAAACCCAGATTCAGGGGCTTCAGCTTGGCTCCGCCACCTTGATCGCGCCCACTTCAGGCATCTACGCCACGATGGCCCCGGGCGTATCCGCGCTGACGCTGCCATTCCTGCTTTCGACCCCAGAGCAGGTCCAAGAAGCGATGCAGGACGAGACCGTGCGCGCCGCGTTCCTGCCCGACTTCGAGGCCAAGAACATCGTGCCGGTCGCGGTCTGGATGAACGGTCCGCGAGAGCTGTCCTACAAGGGCGACAAGGCGATCCTGCTGCCAGAGGATATGGCTGGCGTGAAGGTTCGCGTGCAATCGGTGCCGTCCGACATCGCGGCCATGAACGCGGTGGGTGCCAACGTGATCGCAATGTCATGGTCTGAGGTGCCGACGGCCTTGCAGCAGGGCGTGATCGATGCAGTAGAACCTACTGCGAACGCGCTGTCGGGTGCAGGCTTGGTCGAGATCATCGATCAGATGACCAAGTTTGGCTACCAGTATTCTTTCTACATCGTTGGGGCCAACAAAACCTGGTGGGACGGCATGTCTGAGTCTGACCGCGCAGCGGTGCAGGAAGCGCTCGACGTTGCAACGGCTTGGAACTTCGAGAACGCCGCCAAGGAAAATGCGGCTGGTTATCAGGAAGTCATCGATGCCGGTAAACCCGTCAACGAATTGACGCCGGAGCAGCGCGCTGCATGGGCCGAGGCGATGAAGCCGGTCTGGAAAGAGTTTGGCGATGATGTCGTCGGCGAGGCCGCCATGGCGCGTCTGCGTGAAATCGGTGGCGTCAACTGATGCACTCCGGCTCACGGTCCGGATGCATGACCTGCCTCCGGACCGAAAAAACAGGAAGGGGTCGCGCGTCCCTTTCCTTAGAAACCATAGAGCCGGGCCGGGTTGTCGACGAGAATAGCCTGGCGGACCGCCGGCGCATCGAACCATGCGCCGATCGTCGCCAGCATGTCGCTCGGATCGATGTCGCGATAGGGCTGCGGCGCCGGGTTCTCTTGCGCGACATTGGCATGATGCGGTGCATGCGGCCAATCGGACCCCCAGACGACGTTTGCCGGATTCTCCGCATGAAGATCGCGCGCAAGGGCCGCGATCGCGACGGTCTCCGCGGGATGATCCAGACGGTAAGTGCCAGAGACCTTGACCCATCCCGTCCCCCGGCCGAGCAGATCGCAGATTGCGTGTTCCGCGGCGCCATCCCGTGCCAGCACCGGAAGAAGTCCAAAGTGATCAAAGACGATCGGCACGGTCAGATTGCGCAGATCCTCTGCCAAGGCTGCAATGACATCCGCCGACGTGAACAGTTGCAGATGCCAGCCATTGCGCGCGCAGAGGCGCTCTGCGATGGAAAGACGCTCTCGCGCCTGATCCGGCGAATTCAAGCCAGTTGTATTCAGATTGACGCGAATGCCCCGCGCTCCGCGGCGATGCAGCTCATCGAGCTCCGCGGCAGATGTGTCGCCATCCAGCTGGACGACAGCGCGGGCGCAGGATCCAAGCTCCGCGACACCATCCATCATGCAGCTGTTGTCGGTGCCGAAAACGCTCATCTGCACCACAACGATCCGGTCGATGCCGGTTCGGTCCATCATAGCACGCATGTCCTGCGCCGACGCGTCGGCGGGCGTGTAGGCGCGCGGGCTCGTCATCGGGTAACGGCTGAGCGCGATATGCGTATGGCAATCGGTGCAGCCTGGCGGCACGAAAGCGAGCCTTGTCATCGAAATTCATCCCTTTTGTCAGTGGTGAGGATCATCGCTGGACAGTAACCGAAACCCTAAGGAAAATCCATGCAAGATATTGAAAAAACTACCATATCCGAGTCGGAGTTGCACCGTCTCGCAACCCTCGCCTTGTGCGGTTTTGGTGTCGCTGAGGCCGCCGCGGCCGATGCGGCCAAGGTGCTCGTCCTGGCTGAAATGATGGGCATTACCACCCACGGCGCATCGCGGGTCGCACAATATGGGTCTCGTCTGCGCATTGGCGGGATCAAGCCCGATGCCGCGATCGTCGCGACCCGCGTGGCACCCGCTTTGGCGACGCTCGATGGCGACAATGGGCTTGGGCCAGCGATCGGCATGGCGGCACTGACAGAAGCGATGGACATGGCCAGAGACGCCGGGATCGGGGCTGTCTTCGTGCGCCACTCGAACCATTTCGGTCCGATCGCGCCCTATGCGCTGCTCGCGGCGGAAGCGGGGTTCGCAAGTTTCATCGCGTCGAACGCAAGCACCACCATTGCGCCGACCGGCGGGGCGGAGGCGAAGCTTGGGAACAACCCGCTGGGGTTTGGCTTCCCCAATCCGGCCGGGCACCCGGTCATCCTTGATATGGCGATGTCCGTCGTTGCGCGCGGTAAAATCCGTGACGCTGAAACCGCAGGACAACCGATCCCCGAAGGCTGGGGCACCGACGCCGATGGCCGCCCGACGACGGATCCGACCGCGGCGCTCAAGGGCTTTCTACTGCCGATGGGCGGCTACAAGGGTTATGGCCTCTCGCTGTGCGTTGATCTGATGACGGGGATGCTGTCCAACGCCGCCTACCTGACCCACGTAAAAAGCTGGTCCAGCGAACCAGAAGCAGCGCAGAATCTTGGTCACAGCTTCATTTTGATCGACACCAGTCGTTTGATGCCAGCAGCAGAGCTGGGGGAACGGATGGAGGATTTCGGAACGATCCTGCATGAAACCCAGCCCTCCGACCCGGCCGTCTTGGTCCAATTGCCCGGCGAGCGGGAATTGAAGAGACTGCGTCAGGCACGCGAGACCGGCATTTCCCTACCAACTGCAGTTCTCGCAAATTTGCGCGACCTGGCTGCGGTGACAGAATCTTTCTCGCCCAAGGAGAACGTGTGATGAATGGATTGGCGAAGGGTGCCATCGTGCACCCTGCCGACAGACCCCGCATCAGCCGGCAGGGTGGGGCGTCGACGATACAAATGGTGACGCCCCAAATCGGGGCAACTGCATTCTTGAACGGCTTTACGGACATACCACCCTCCGCAGCAATCCCTTTGCATTTTCATAACTGCGAGGAGAGCGTGCTGATCGTTGCCGGCAATGCAACGGTGGAAATTGACGGTGTAGGTCATCAAGCCTCCGAGGGTGACGTAACCTGGCTACCCGCGGGCGTCTCCCATCGTTTCATCAACCCATCAGATACGCATCTTTTGCGAATTTTTTGGACCTACAGCTCGATTCAGGCGACGCGGACGCATATCGCGACCGGTGTTGAAGTTCCGATTATGTCGGAAAGTGATTGAAGTGCCGACTGCCTCTACGTGATTTAAAGCATTGAGGCAGTCCGTGATTCTAACAAAGTCAACCCACTACTATTTCCCGGTTTTCGACGTTGGTATCCAAAAATGAAGACCGTGAAGTCTTGGTCCTGGTCGAAACCTGCGACATGTCGATGCAATTCGGCTACAGGTTTATCTCTAGAAAATGAATTTACTGAAAGTCTCTTTATTTTCGGCGAAATTGAACTGATCACAAATCTGCGCGATACCGAGCCCTGCATTTTAGGGAGCCGAATTCACGACAGTGGAACTTGACGAGCGCGGATAATCGCCCTGTCCACATAGCATTATTTAAGTATAGCAGACGCTGCTCAAAGCGCGAAGGTCTGCTTGAGTGAAGCCGCACCGCAGCGATGAACCGGTCGGCGAACGGCGGATTTGGGCCGGAAGCGACGGCAGTCGAGGGTTGCCAGACGCTCGAGGCGCTGCACCGCCGCATGTCGGCTCCGAGTCTGTCTGACCGGTTTTCTGCTATGCGGCGATTGTCGGCTTGTTTCCTCGGATGATGCGCAGATCATCTGTTACGATGTAGCCTCAACCGTTGAATTGGTAAAATTTCACTCTGTCGATTAACCTGTAATGGTTTTGGTGGTCGTTTGAGGACGGGGTGATACGAACAGGGCGAGGCAACATCGACGTCACGGTGGCTACTGCGGCGTCGACATGCCAAGGCCCGACGCCTGCGCGCCGAGCCTCTTCGTGTTGCGCACGGTGGCTCGGTCAGAGTTTCAGCCGCAGGAACAGCGTTTCGCCGGAACTGTCGTCCACACCGTCATTGTCGGTGACGACATAAGCGGTGCCGTCTGCGCCGAATGCTAGACCCTCGACCTTGTCTACTGCATATCCGCCGGTCGCGGTAAGGTCGGGGATCAGGTCGCGCACGATCTCCTTCGCGACGACGGGCAGCGCGCCGCCCACTGGTGCGGGTGTCAGGCCGTCCAGCGCGACGCGCGTGATCAGCTTGATCCTTGCCGCGTCCCCGATCTGGTTGTCGCGTTCGATCAGGTAGAGGTAGCCGTCGTGGTCCACGATCTCGCTCAGGCCCACCCAGCCGGCCTCTGCCGTTTCAAGAGGGTAGGCAACAGCAGTCCACGTCTCGGTCTCCGGCGCATAGTTCAGCAGTTTGACAGTGCCATCGGCGTCGTCGGCCCAGGCGCGTTGCACGGCCATCCACAAGGTGCCATCCTCGGCCAGTGTGATGCCTTCGAGGCCATTGGTCGTGGCGCCTGCGACCAAATCCGCGGGCAGATCGACGGTGTCCACGACCACGCCATCGGCCCCGACATGCCACAACCGCTGCGGGCGCTCCTTCTCGGCGTGGCCTTCGTTGGCCAGCCAGAACCCGCCAGCCCCATCGGTCGTGATCCCCTCGAGGTCGATCCCGGCGGGAGCAGCACCGTCCTGCGTGACAGGTGTGGCGGCGGTGATGCGGGCCGGTTCGGACGATGCGTCGATGGTAAAGATCATCGGGCTGCCGGCGTAGAAGCTGTCATTCACCGCGTACAGCATGCCGTCGTCATCCGAGGTCAGGCCCGACAGGGCGCCCCAGCCGATTAGCGTATCGGCCCCGGCAGAGGTCAGCATCGGGTAGTTGGCGCTGCCTTCGGCGTATTCATAAACCATGACGTGCGACCGCGCCGCACCGTCCACGCCCAGGTCGGTCTCGTTGGCGGAGACCAGCAAGTTGCGGGACGGGATCACCTTGAAGCCTTCGGGCCCGATACCGGACGGAAGGATCTGCATCAGCGCCGGGTTTGCCGGGTCAGTCAAGTCATAAACGCCTACGGCCGACCCGCGTTCGGAGCCGACAAACGCCATCGGTGTGCCGTCGAAGGTGCCGAACTCGATCGACTCGGGCTCCACGCCCTTGTTTTCGGACCGGCCCTCGGGATAGTGGCCGATCTCGATCAGCGCATGTTCGAACGTGTTCCCGGAATCATAGATGACCGTGCCGTCCTTGTTCCAGATCGTCCAGCCACGGCTGCCACCGTCCATGTCACCTTCGTTGGCGGTGGCGAAGTGGTCGGCGTCGATCCAGTTGACGGAATCGGGTTCACGGGGAACGTCGGTCAGCGTATCTGTGAACAACAGCGCGTCATCCTCGGTCGCGTCGATACCGTCGATGGTGACAGTCCCGGCCGAGAAGCTGGACAGCAGCTCGCCGGTCTTTGACACGACGACCAGCCAGTTGTTTTCCTGCATCGTCATGACGATTTCGCCTGCGTCGTTGATATCGACGAACTCGGGCTCCGGGTCCTCCGGTGCGATATCGGCCAAGCCGGTCATCTCGACCTTGGTGATCCCATTGCAGTCAGCGGCACCGTCCATGACCGGCACAATGGAAAGCCAGCCAGCTGGCAACTGTCCCACGCGACCGTCGCCAAAATCCTCGTCACGCTCGTTTTCGATCGCGACGACGACGAAGGTGCCGTCGGGGGCGACGGCAACGGAGTCGGGCTGTCCGCCCAGATCGCAGCTTGCGGTTTCGCTCAGCGATGCGACATCGACGATGGCAAGACGACCGGACGGCTGGGCATAGCTCTCGGAGGTGTTGACGCCGACGAACGCGATGTTGCCCATGATGCCGACCGATGTCGGCTCACCTTCCATGGCCAATTCACCCGCCGGTGCGGGGCTGGCCGGGTCGGTCAGGTCGATCGCACCGATAACGCCCGCGAGGCTGTCGGAATAGATCAGTTTCATGCCGTCTTCCGTCGCGTCGATGATCTCGGCCGACGTCTCCTTAACATCACCGTTCGCGGCGACGGGAAAGCTGGCGATCCGGTTAAAGGTCATGTCCTGCGCTGACGCTGATCCAGCGATCAACGCAAAGATCGAAACGAGAGGCAATTGTCTGGTCGTCATGATATTTTCCCTGTCTGTGACAGGCGTCGGCTTGCCATGATGGTGTAACGATTATGCGACTTGCTCCAGAATTAGGAGCATGCTAAGGCATTGGTTGTTCGCAACGGTCTCAGGCCAGCCCGTTCTTTCCGATCGACAAAAACAGATCAGTCCTGTCTTACCATAGCATAGCATCGCATTGCTATGTCCGCTCACCGGACCTTGCCACTGGCTGAAGTGAAGGCCCGGTCCGAGTGCATCTACGACATTTGATGTGAAGTCCCGGGATCAAACGGCGATCCCGCAACCCTTTTGCATCATATCGCCAGGTTGCAGGCCCTGCGTATGGCAACTTGGACCGCCGACGGTGGCTGTTTCGGGTCAAACTCCGTGCGGGGCAGCAGCGGCGGCTGCGCCATGAATCGCGGCTCGGTCCCACAATGCGACTGCGCCGCGTGAACCACGAAAGGATGGCAAAGGTAGACCGTTCCAGCCTCTCCGGTCGCGAGAGCGATCTCGCAGTCCTGCGTGGAGGTGTAGCCTCCAGCCGAGAGCTGCTTGAGGGTAGCACCGGCTTTGCCGTGGGGTAGCAGTTCTCTGGCAATGGTGGCATGCGACCCCTTCCGTATCCGGGTGGGAGCGCCACCGGATCCGACGTCCGAGAACAGAAACAGCATCAGAAGCGCCCTGTCACTGCTCATGACGTTCGCCCGCCATTCCATGAAGTCGGGGTTCTCGGTCCCGAAGCTCATGTCCACGTGCCAACCATCATCTCCGGCACTCTCTCGTGACGGAAAGCGGATCGGGAAGGTGCCGAGCCCCTGAGGCGGCAGCCACCGGCCTTCTCCAACCAGCGTGTCATAGGCGGCATGCAAGCGGGGCGTATGCCAGTCCATGATCGCTACCAGATAGAGGAAACCGCGGCGCATCGGCAGATAGGTGATGTCCACACACCAGACCTGGTTGGGTCGCTCCACACGCAGCCCGCGCAAGAGGTAGGGATAGGTCTTGTGCCCCTTCGCCGGCTTGCTGGTGTTGGGCTTCTGATAAATCGGCATCAGTCCCATCAGGCGCATGAGCCGACGGACGCGCTTCTCGTTCACCGCGTGCTCAGCGATGAGAACGAACTGATCGCCGATCTGCTGGTCGGCCTGACAGACGCGCGCAAGACGTGGGGCTTCGGGCTGTGTTTTCTGCACCTGCGCAACGTGAAGGGGCACCCGTGGAATCACAAGCGCGTCTACCGGATCTACTGCGCGTTGGAGCTGAACTTGCGGATCAAGCCGCGCAAAAGGTTGAAGCGGGACGTGCCGGACGCTCTGGCCGTGCCAGAATGCCCGAATGTGACATGGTCGATGGACTTCATGGCGGATCGGCTTGAGGACGGTCGCGCGTTCCGGCTCCTGAACGTGCTGGACGACTTCAACCGGGAAGGTTTGGGCATCGAGGTGGATTTCTCCCTGCCGGCAGAGCGGGTCATCCGCAGCCTGAACAACATCATCGAATGGCGCGGGAAGCCCAAGACCATCCGCGTGGACAACGGCCCGGAATACATCAGTCATGCGCTGCTGGAATGGGCCGAAGAGCAGGGCATCGCCTTGGCCCACATCCAGCCAGGTCAACCGCAACAGAACGCCTACATCGAGCGCTACAACCGCACCGTCCGGCACGAATGGCTGGACCAATACATCATCAACAGCATCGAGGAGGCCCAGCATTTCGCCACCCAGTGGCTCTGGACTTACAACAACGATCGCCCGAACATGGGCATTGGCGGCATCACGCCGGCAATGAAACTGAAAATGGCTGCGTAAGTTCTACGACCTCGTCCCGTTAAAAACGGGGGGATTACAGAGACATGCATGAAAGTCATCTGGCATTCCGTGATTGGGCATCCCGCTATGATGACTCCTCCTTTTTAGGACGCAATCGCGCCCAGCATGAAGGCTGGCTCAAAGCACAAACTGAACCGCGCCGGGTTTGCCGGAGACCGTTTGCTTCACTTTATGCGACCATATCGAGCGCGGCACGCTGCGCATAGTAGTTGGCTTCGGCCTCGA